>NZ_JBFBHF010000003.1:0-742045 GCF_040701795.1 Microbacterium sp. NPDC089190
CGGGCACATTCTGCCCGTACGGTGACAGCGCCGGTACGCACCCCCCTTCCTTTTGGTATCGGAGGGGGACGCGTACCGGCGCTTCGCCGTACCCGCGGAGCGACCCGTTTGGTGTACGTCGGCGCGCGGTCACGCTGTGCGTGGCAACAGCCCGCGGACGCGGCATGCCTTCGCACACCTGGGTTCAGAACCGCACGTTCAGCCCGACGCCGTCGCTCGACGTCGTCGTCACGTCGTCGTGGTGGCGTCGTCGTGCTCGCGCGGTCGTGTGGATATCGACGCCACCGAAGGTCGTGTGCGCATCGACGCCGCCGGAAAACGACGATGCGCCGACCCCGGGTGAGGGGCCGACGCATCGCGGGGGGTGGAGCGGTTCAGCCGGTGTTCTGAAGGCCGGCCGCGACACCGCTCACCGAGAGGAGGAGTAGGCGCTGGTGCTCGGCATCCGGAGTCGGGTTCTCGGCATCGACGTCCCGCAGGGCGCGCAGTGCGCGCAGCTGCAGGAGCGACAGTGCGTCGACGTACGGACTGCGCATCTTGACGGCCCGCTGCAGGATCGGCTTGTTCCCCAGCAGGTCGCCGCCGGTGATCCGCTCGACCCAGGAGCGGGTGAGCAGCATCTCGTCCATGACGAGGTCGGCGAGGTCGTCGCGGTCACCGAGGGCGAGGTAGCGCCGGGCGATGCGTTCGTCGGCCTTCGCGAGACTCATCGCGACGTTGTCGATCATCGTGCGGAACAGCGGCCACTGCTCGTACGCCTCTCGCAGACGCTGCTCGTCGTTGACGGCGTCGAGCGCCGTGCCCAGGCCGAACCAACCGGCGAGGTTGATACGCGCCTGCGTCCAGGAGAACACCCACGGGATCGCTCGGAGGTCTTCCAGCGACTCCACCGAGAGACCGCGACGGGCGGGCCGCGAGCCCAGTGCCAGGTGCCCCAGCTCCTCCATCGGCGTGACCGTCGCGAACCACGGCGCGAAGCCCGGAGCCTTCACCAGCGCGAAGAACCGCTCGCGCGAGGCGACGTCCATCTTCTTCGCGACGTCGGCGAAGGCGTCCGCCGCCCCGCGGTTGCGGCGTTCGATGGAGGGGGAGGACGCCGTGAGCACGGCCGCCGCGACCTGGTCGATGTGTCGCATGGCGATGTCGGGGTCGCCGTAGCGCGCGAAGATGACCTCGCCCTGCTCGGTGAGCTTGAAGCGGCCGTCGACCGAGTGCGGGGGCTGCGCGAGGATGGCGGAGTTCGCCGGTCCTCCGCCGCGCCCGAGCGCTCCGCCGCGACCGTGGAAGAGGGTGAGCTCGATGCCCTCGGCCTCGGCCCATGTCGAGATCTCGGCCTGGGCCTCGTACAGCGCGAGGTTGGCGGCGACGGGTCCGACGTCCTTCGACGAGTCGGAGTAGCCGAGCATGACCTCGAGGCGGCGGCCGGTGGCATCCAGGCGGCTCACGAACGAGGGGTGCGAGACGATCTCGGCGAGGATGCCGGGGGCCGCCTGCAGGTCGGCGAAAGTCTCGAACAGCGGGATGACGTCGAGCACGGGCAGCGCTTCGCCCGGCCCCATCGCGTAGGAGGCGAGCTCGTGCACGTTCGCGAGGTCTTCCGCCGACTGCGTGAACGACACGATGTAGCGGCCGGCGGCGCGGGGGCCGAAGCGCTCCTGCACGTAGGCGATCGAGCGGAACACCTCGAGGACCTCGTCGGCCTGCTCGCTGCGGGCACCGCCCGCGCGCAGCTCGTCGAGCACCTTGCGGTGGACCGCCGAGTGCTGGCGCACCTCGAGTTCGGTGAGGTGGAAGCCGTAGGTCTCGACCTGCCACACCAGGCGCTGCAGAGCGCCGTACGCCTGACGCGCGGCACCCGCGGCGACGAGCGAGTCCTGTACGGTCCGAAGGTCGGTGAGCAGGTGCTCCGGGTCGCGGTAGGCGAGGTCGGCGTTCCGCGTGCGGGTCGCGGCGATCTTCCGCGCGAGCAGCAGCAGGATGCGCCGGTGCGGCTCGTCGGGCGAGCGCTCGGCGATCTCCGCTGCGGCGTCTTCGTCGGCGGCGCGCAGACGGTGCCACAGGGCGACGAGGGCGTCACTGGGCGCAGTGGTCTCGGCATCCAGGGTCAATCCCCGTCCCACGCGCTGTGTGGTGCGCTCAAGGCCCAGGAGCACGTGTTCGCTGGCGATCGCGGCCGCCTTGCGGGTGACGGATGCCGTGACGAACGGGTTGCCGTCACGGTCGCCGCCGACCCAGGAGCCGACGCGCACGAAGGGCTTCACGATCGGCGCGCGGGCGCCGGCGTTCTCGCCCTGGAGGATGTCGTCGATACGGCGGTACACGCGCGGGACCGCGGTGTAGAGCGTCTCGTCGAAGACGGCCATGACCGAGCGCACCTCGTCGACCGGTGACGGCTTCTCGCGCCGCAGCGGGGCGGTGCGCCACAGGGTGTCGATCTCCTCGAGCATGCGACGCTCGGCACGGCGGCTCTCGCTGTCGTTGCCGGCGGCGTCGTCGTGCTCGGCGAGCAGTTCGGACAGGCGGCGGATGCTGGTCGAGATCGCTCGGCGGCGGGCCTCGGTGGGGTGCGCGGTGAAGACGGGGTGGAAGCGCAGGGCCTGCAGGCGCGCGAGCGCTGTCTCTTCGCCGACCTCGCCGGCGAGACGCTCGAACGCCGTCGCAATCGTGTCGGGGGTGCCGGAGCGCGACGGGCGATCGCCGCGCTCGCGCAGCACGCGCACGCGCTGGTGCTCCTCGACGAGGTTGACGAGGTGGAAGTACGCCGTGAAGGCGCGTGCCACTTCGTCGGCACGCTCGATCGACAAGCCGTCGGCGATGGCCGCCGCCCGCTCGAACGCTTCGGGCGTCTCATCGGTGTAGGCCTGGATCGTCGCCGTGCGCAGCCGCTCGACGTCGTCGTACAGTCCGGGGGAGCCGCTCTCCTGAAGGACGCGGCCGAGGAGCGATCCGAGCAGGCGCACGTCGGCGCGCATCTGTTCGGGCAGTTCCTGGCCGGCTTCGAAGCGGCCCACGAGGTCGATCGCCTCGGTCGGGGTCAGTTCACGCACACGCCCCAGATTATCCGCGTCCTGTTGCGCGCAGATCACGTGTGACGCGGGGCCGCGGTCTCGCACGGCGTATTCCGGACAATATCCGGCTACGGGTGGCGAGGGCCGCAGGATTTCGGCCCGTTCCGGGATCGGCATCCGTCTTTCCGGTCACGTCGATATCGACGACCTCGCGCGGGGCGGCGCAGGCCCCGCCTCGACCGCGACGGCCACGAAACGGGGAAGGAGCGCGCCGCGCGAGAGTTCCGCGGGGCATACTCGTCGACAGCGGGCCCGTCGGGGGCCGCGGAGGGAGACACCGTGAGCGACGACGCCCTGCGAGAAGCCGCCCGGACGATGCACGCCGTGCGCGAACGGTGCGTGTGGACGCAGCAGATCGACCACCGCGACCTCGTGCCCTATCTCGTCGAGGAGAGTGCCGAGGTCATCGACGCCGTCGAGGCGGGCACGCGCGCCGACCTGCGCGAGGAGCTCGGCGATCTGCTCTGGCAGGTGCTGTTCCACGCGGAGATCGCGGCGGGCGACCCCGACGACCCCTTCGACATCGACGACGTGGCGCGCGGTCTGACCGAGAAGATGGTGCGGCGGCATCCCCATGTCTTCGCGGGTGCCGTGGCATCCACGCCCGAAGAGGTGCTCGTGCACTGGAACGCGGCGAAGGCGGCCGAGAAGCGCGAGCGTACGAGCGTGCTCGACGGTGTCAGCGATCACATGCCCTCGCTCAGCCTCGCGCAGAAGGTGATCGGCAAGGCCGCGCAGGTCGGGGTTCCCGCCCCGCATCACCGACTCGCCGACCCCGCCTCCGAGGCCGAGCTCGGTGACGCCCTGCTCGCCCTCGTCCAGCTCGCGCGGGAGCGCGGCTGGGACGCCGAGCGCGCACTGCGCGAGCGCCTGCGCACCGTTCGCGCCGACGTGCGGGCCGCCGAGACCGCAGCCGGCTGACGACACCGCAGGCGCAGGACGACATCCGCCTACGGTCTCGGCACGTGCATGCGGTCTCGGTGGAGCGTTCGACCGCGCTCGAGCCTGGAACAATGGGACCGTGGCATCCGTGAATCCGCCGCGCGGCATGCGCGACTTCCTCCCCGCTGACAAGGCCCGTCGCGAGCGCGTGCTCGCCGTCATCCGCGAGCGCTACCGTGCGCACGGCTTCGACGAGATCGAGACGCCCGTCATGGAGGAGTACTCGCGTCTGCACGCCGGTCTCGGGGGGGATAACGAGAAGCTGTCGTTCAGCATCTTGAAGCGAGGGATGGATGCCGAGGGCATCCGCGCCGCGGCCGACGACCCGGCGGCGCTGGCCGACCTGGGCCTGCGCTACGACCTCACGGTTCCGCTGGCACGCTTCTACGCGACGAACCGTGCGCAGCTGCCGACGGTGTTCCGCGCGATCCAGATGGCTCCCGTCTGGAGGGCCGAGCGCCCGCAGAAGGGGCGCTACCGCCAATTCCTGCAGTGCGACATCGACATCATCGGCGACGCGTCCGCGCGCGCCGAGGCGGAGCTCATGATCGCGAGCCTCGACGTGCTCGACGCGCTCGGCCTCGAGGGCGGATCGATCCGCGTGAACGACCGACGCGTGCTCGACGCCATGCTGGACGTCTTCGGCTTCGCCCCCGACGAGCGCCCCGGTGTGCTCATCACGATCGACAAGCTCGACAAGGTCGGCCCCTCGGGCGTCATCGCCGAGCTGCGCGAGCGCGCGGCGACCCCCGCGGCCGTGGACGCCCTCGCTGCGTACCTCGAGCGGCCGGCGGGTGCGCCGACCTTCGACGACGCGGGGATCCGCGCGGCCCTGCCCGACGGCATCCCGGACGAGGTCATCGCCCACCTCGTCGCCCTGGGGGAGACGGTGGCAGCCGCCCGCGGTGCGGACGCACCGCTCGTGTTCGACCCGTTCCTCGTGCGCGGCATGGGCTACTACACGGGCACGATCTTCGAGCTCGCGCACCCGAGCGTCGACTACTCGCTCGGCGGCGGCGGCCGCTACGACGGCATGATCGGTCGGTTCCTCGGCCAGCAGGTGCCGGCGGTGGGCTTCTCTATCGGCTTCGAGCGCATCGTCGACCTGCTGCCCGACGACGAGGCCGACGGGGATCGCTCCGTCGTGCTCGTGCACGACCGGGACGTTCCGCTCGATCGGCTGGTCGCGCTGAAGGGCCGCCTCATCGCCGACGGGGCGCGCGTGCGTCTCGAGCAGCGGGTGAAGAACATGAAGGCCCTGCTGGAGCGGTCGGCGGCCGACGGGTACACCGCGTTCGCCTCCGTGGGGTCCGACACTACCGTGGAGTCGCTGGAGCTCAAGCCCCTGTCGTGAGGCTCGGGTCGCCGGGGCGGCCGAGGTCGGCGCCGCGCCGGGACCTCACGCCGCCACGCTGACCAGAGCCTCGCTCGGACGCTCCGCGGCGAGCCGTTCGAGGCGCTCGGCGGTCGCGGCATCCCGAGGAGAGAACCACACCACGCGCGAGCCGAGTGCCTCGTCGATCCACAGGCTCGACATCTCGAGGTGCAGCTCGCCGACGCGGGGGTGGAGCAAATGCTTGAGGGCGTTTCGCTCCCCGCCCACGTCGCCCAATCGCCACAGCTCACCGAAGCGCGGCGACATCGCCTCGAGTTCGGCCACGAAGCGCTGCCACGACGCCTCGTCGTGGTGGCGGCCGTAGGCGGTGCGCAGGCGCGCGGCGATTCGTCGCTGCGCGTGGTCGAGGTCGACGTGGGCGCGCTGCCACGCCGGATCGGTGAAGAGCAGGACGGCGCAGTTGCGGCGGTCGACGGGCAGGTCGTCCAGGTCGTCGAAGAGGTAGCGGTAGGAACGGTTGAACGCGCGGATGTCGAAGCGCGCGGTCTGCACCGCGGCGGGGTAGGGCAGGAGCTTCTCGAGTAGGTCGAGGTGGGTCTGCCCGACGCACGTCCGCGTCGCGCGGTCGGGGAGGGGGAGGTCGGCCAGGTCGAAGAGGTGGTCGCGCTCGTCGTCGCTGAGCAGCAGCGCGCGGGCGATCGCCGTCACCACCTGGGCCGAGGCGGCGATCGGGCGCCCCTGCTCGAGCCAGGTGTACCAGGTCAGCCCCACCCCGGCGAGCTGCGCGACCTCTTCGCGGCGCAGCCCCGCGACCCGGCGGCGCGTCCCGTCGGGCAGGCCGACGTCGGCGGGGCGCAGGCGCGCGCGGCGGCTCCGCAGGAACGCGGCGAATTCCGCGCGGACATCGTCGGACCGTGTCATGGCATCCTCCTCCGGCGATCCTAGAACCGCCTGCGTCCTGCATCCGCCCCGTGAGGAGTGGTGGCAGTACCAGGATGAGCGGGCTCCTGGTACCAGGATGCGACGCGCTCCATGCTGGCACCATGACCACCTCCGCACAACCGGCGACCGGCAGCGCCCCGACGCCGATCCGCCCCCAGGCCGACGACGTGCCGACCTGGCGCTACCTCGGTTTCCTGCTCGGCCCCGGTGCCGGCACGTTCGCCTTCAACGCCGTCACCGTGATCCTCCCCACGCTCCGCGAGCGGTTCGGGGCCGGCGACGTCGCCCTCGAGCTCGTCATCGCGGCGTACGGCATCCCGTTCGCGGTCCTGCTGATCCTCGGCGGGAGACTCGGGGACCGCTTCGGGCGCCACCGCCTCTACACGCTCGGGATGGGGCTGTTCCTGGTGTCGGCGATCGCCTGCGCCCTCGCGCCCTCCATCGAGACGCTCATCGCCGCCCGAGTGGTGCAGGGCGTGGGGGCGGCGCTGTGCACGCCCCAGGTCCTCGGCACCATCCAGGCGACCTCGCGCGGAGCGGCGCGCACCCGCGCGATCGCCGCCTTCGGGGCGAGCGGCGGGATCGGCGCCGCCGTGGGGCAGGTGGCCGGTGGTGCGCTCGCGGCCCTGTCGTTCGGTCCCGTCGAAGGCTGGCGCGCGGTGTTCGTCGTCGTCGCCCTCATCGCGGTCGCGGCGATCTCGTTCGCGCCCCTCGCCCCCCGCTCCCGCTCGCACGAGGTGGTCGCGATCGACCTCGTCGGCACCGCGGCGCTCGCCGTCGGCATCCTGGCGGCCTCGGTCGCCTTCACCTTCGGGCCGGTGTGGAACTGGTCGTGGCCCGTCGCGATCGCCCTTGTCGTCGCCGCCGTCGCCCTCGTGGCGATGTGGCGGCACCAGAACGGCATCGAGCGGTCGGGGCGCGTGCCGCTGCTTCCGCCGAGCGTGCTGCGCCTGCGTCCCTTGCAGCTGGGCCTGCTCGCGGCCGCGCTGTTCTTCGCCGGCTACTCGGCTCTGCTCTACGTCTTCCCGCGCGCGGTCGAGGCCGGCGGGCTCAGCTCCCTGCAGGCGGGGCTCGCGCTGCTGCCGTTCGCCGTGGTGTTCGCGGCCATGTCGCTCGCGGTCGCGCGGGTGCAGAGCCGACTGGGCGACGCGACGCTCGTGCTCGGGGTCAGCGTGCAGATCGTCGCCCTCATCGCGATGGCGGCGACCCTCGGCGTCGCGTGGGGCAGCGACATCGGGCTGTGGCTGCAGCCGGCGCTCGTGCTGCTCGGCGTCGGTCAGGCGCTCATCTTCTCGCCGCTCACGCAGCTCGTCGTGCGCGAAGTGCCCGTCGAGGCGGCGGGGCTGTCGGGTGGAATGTTCAGCACCGCCCAGCAACTCGCGCTGTCGTTCGGCGTCATCGTCATCGGGGGTGTCGTGACCTTCACCGGCGCGGCCGGCCGCGACGAACTCCTCGCCGGTCTCGCGCTCGACATCGGTCTCGCGGTGGCGGTGCTGGCTCTCGCCCTCGTGCTGCGGGCGCGGGGCGCTCGCGTCGCCGGCTGAATCGGTGCGTCGGGCTTCGGCATCCGGAGAAGACCCAGGATGCCGGGAGCCCGCCGTCGCCGCGCTGTCACGGTGTGTCCACCGGCCGTTCACCGCGGGCCGGTCTCATCGGAGCATGCGTCGTCCGGTGACCGTGACCGCCGCCTCCGCGATCGCGTTGCTGGGCGCCGGGGCCGTGGGGCTGCGCACCCTCATCGCCCGCCAGGCGGCGATCGCACGGCGCCGCATCGGCAAACCACTGGGGGAGCAGGCGCTCGACGCCGACCGGGTCTGGCGACGCAAGAAGCACCCGGGGCCCCCGGTCGAGCTGCTGCTGCTCGGCGACTCGATCGCGGCCGGCTTGGGCGCCGCACATCGGCGCGACACCCTCGGGGCGCGTCTGGCCAAGGGCATCGCCCGCGCGGCCGGGCGACCGGTGCGGTTGCGGACCGAGGCGGTCGTGGGGTCGGAGACCTCGGCGTTGGTCGGACAGCTCGCGGCGCTGCCCGAGGGGTACCGTCCGGATGCCGCGGTCATCGTGGTCGGCGGGAACGACGTGACGCACCGCATCCCGGCCTCCCGCTCCGCGGGGCAGCTCGAGGAGATCGTGCGCGCGCTCCGGGGGAGCGGGATCCCGGTCGTCGTGGGCACCTGCCCCGACCTCGGCACGCTGCGGGCGATCCCGCAGCCGCTCCGGGCGCTGGCCGCGCGATCGTCGCGGCAGCTGGCCGCCGCGCAGGCCGCGGCCGTGCACCGGTCCGGAGGTCGCGTCGTCGCGCTGGCGAGAGCGGTGGGACCGGTCTTCGCCGAGCGTCCCGACGAGATGTTCAGCGTCGACCGCTTCCACCCGAGCGCCCTGGGGTACCGCCGTACCGCGGAGGCGCTGCTGCCGGCGGTCCTGGCGGCGCTGGAGGTCGCGCCGGTCGTGGTCAGGGCGGAGCGCTGAGGGCTGCGGGGGACCGGGTCCCGGCTCCCGCATAGCTGCTCGGCCTAGCGTTCCCTCACGCCTCCCGTCGATGTCTTCCTCCGCACCTGGCGCGCCGATCCCCTCACGCTCGGCGTGCTGCTCGTGGCATCCACGGCCTATCTGCTCGCCGTGCGGCGGTCGCGTCGCCGGGGAGAGCCCTGGCCGCTCCGGCGCACGATCGGCTTCTTCGCCCTCGGGCTGCTGCCGTACGCCGTGATCGAGCTCGGATTCCTCGGCGTGTACTCGGGGCAGCTGCGGTGGGCGTTCTCGACCCGCATCGCGCTGCTGATCTTCGCCGTCCCCGCCGGGATCGCCGCCGGACGCCCGCTCGACCTCGTCCCCCGGGGTGTGCGCGAGCGCCTCCTGGCCGCACGGGTCACGCGCGTCTTCGGCAACGCGATGGTGGCCACCGTCGTCATCGCCGCGGTGTTCTGCCTCTTCCTCACGCCGGTGGCCGGCATCCTGCGCGTGAATCCCCTCGTCGAGGCATCTCTCGGCGTCGTCGTGCCGCTCGTGGGGTCGGCGATGGTGCTGCCCATGATGGCGCTCGGCGCGGTCCACACGGGCACGTTCATCGCGATCGAGTTCCTGCTCGCGTTCGTCGAGCTGCTCATCGACTCGGTGCCGGGGCTGCTGATGCGCCTGAACGACTCGGTGCTTGATCTCGTCCCGGATGCCGCGCAGGCGGTGTCGTGGTGGCCGTCGCTGCTGCACGACCAGCACCTCGCGGGCGACATGATCTGGTTCATCGCCGAGTTCGCCGACGTGCCGATCCTCGTCATCCTCATGATCCGATGGATGCGGTCGGACCGCGTCGAGGCGAAGGGCTTCGACGACCTCTCCGACGACGAGTACGACGAGATGACCCGCGCGCACCTCCGCGGCGAGCGTTGACCCGCACCCTCCGCCGCGCCAGGGTGGAGGGGTGCCCACCTCCGACGACGTCGATGCGTTCCTGACCGAGACGCTCGTCCGCTCCGACCCCGCGCTGGACGCGGCGCTGCGCGCACAGCACGACGCCGGCATGCCCGCCATCGAGGTCGCGCCGGTGAACGCGAAGTTCCTGCACCTGCTCGCGCGTATCGCGGGCGCTCGCCGCGTGCTTGAGATCGGCACCCTCGGCGGATACTCCACCATCTGGCTCGCCCGGGCCGTGGGGGCGCACGGGCGCGTCGTGACGATCGAGGCCGAACCGGCCAACGCCGCCGTCGCGCGGGCGAACCTGGAGCGGGCGGGAGTGGCCGGGCGCGTCGACATCCTGCTCGGTCGCGGCACCGACGTGCTGCCGACTCTCGACGGGGGAGACCCCTTCGACCTCGTCTTCATCGACGCCGACAAGGAGTCGAACACCAGATACCTCGACTGGGCGGCGCGCCTGGGCCGCCCCGGCACGGTCGTCGTGCTCGACAACGTCGTGCGCGGGGGAGAGGTGGCGGATGCCGGGACCGCCGACTCGAAGGTGCAGGGTGCTCGTCGGGGCGTCGAGATGCTCGGAAGCGACCCGCGCTTCGACGCGACGGCGTTGCAGACCCTCGATCGCAAGGGGTGGGACGGGATCGCGGTGGCGATCATCGTCGACCCCACGCCCGGCGGGACGGGTCACTAGACTCGACGGTGGACCGACGACGCTCCACCCTCTTCCACCCAAGAACCAACGAGGAGTCCTTCGTGGCACTTATCGAGGCTGTCAACGCGCGCGAGATCCTGGATTCGCGCGGTAACCCGACCGTCGAGGTGGAGGTGCTCCTCGACGACGGAATCGTCCAGCGGGCGGCCGTCCCCTCCGGCGCGTCCACCGGCGCGTTCGAGGCCTACGAACTGCGCGACGGCGACAAGAGCCGCTACAGCGGCAAGGGCGTGCTCAAGGCCGTCGCTGCGGTCGTCGACGAGCTCGGCCCCGCCATCGAGGGCGTCGAGGCCAGCGAGCAGCGCATCATCGACGAGATCCTCATCGAGACCGACGGCACCGACAACAAGTCGCGCACCGGCGCCAACGCCATCCTGGGCGTCTCGCTCGCCGTGGCCAAGGCCGCCGCCGACAGCGCCGACCTTCCGCTGTTCCGCTACCTCGGCGGACCGAACGCGCACCTGCTGCCCGTCCCGCTGTTCAACGTCATCAACGGCGGCGAGCACGCCGACAACGGCATCGACTTCCAGGAGTTCTTCCTCGCGCCCATCGGCGCCGACACCTACGGCGAGTCGCTGCGCTGGGGCACCGAGGTCTACCACGTCCTCAAGGGCGAGCTGAAGTCCGCGGGCTACAACACCGGTCTCGGCGACGAGGGCGGCTTCGCCCCCGACCTGCCCAGCAACCGCGAGGGCCTCGACTTCCTCATCCGTGCGATCGAGAAGGCCGGCTTCACCCCCGGCAAGGACATCGCCGTCGGCCTCGACGTCGCCGCCACCGAGTTCTACAAGGACGGCGTGTACACCGTCGAGGGCAAGGAGTGGAGCGTCGACACGCTCGTCGACTACTTCGCCGACCTCGTCGCGAACTTCCCGATCGTCACGATCGAGGACGCCCTCGCCGAAGACGACTGGGACGGCTGGAAGAAGCTGACGGATGCCATCGGCTCCAAGGTGCAGCTCGTCGGCGACGACCTGTTCGTCACCAACCCCAAGCGCCTGCAGCAGGGCATCGACCTCGGTGTCGCCAACTCGCTGCTGGTCAAGGTGAACCAGATCGGCACTCTGTCCGAGACGCTCGACGCGATCTCGCTGGCGACCCGCTCGGGCTACACCTCGATGCTCTCGCACCGCTCGGGCGAGACCGAAGACACCACGATCGCCGACCTCGCGGTCGCTGTGAACGCCGGCCAGATCAAGACCGGTGCCCCGGCGCGCAGCGAGCGCGTCGCGAAGTACAACCAGCTGCTGCGCATCGAGGAAGACCTCGGCGACGCCGCGGTCTTCGCGGGCCGCTCGGCGTTCCCCCGTTTCAAGGGCTGAGCGTCTGACATCCGAGGAGGGGGAGCCCACGGGCTCCCCCTCCTTCGTCGTTTCCGGCGACGACCATGTCGCGCCGCGGGGTGGGGCCGCGTTCGCGAGCCCGACCCCGTGGCATCCGCTTCAGGTGGCGCGCGGCGGGGGCCGACCCCGTGGCATCCGCTTCAGGTGGCGCGCGGCGGGGGCCGACCCCGTGGCACCGGCCACCGAGCACGCGGCGTGGCCCACCGGGAACGCCGAGACCGCCGACGTAGACTCGCCTGCGGTCCGGGCATGCGTGCACCGGCGGATGAGAGGGGATGGACGTGGACCGACCGACACTGCCTCCCCGCAAGACGACCGCCCCCCGGCCGCCCGCCGGCAAGAAGGCGCCGCGCCGCCAGCCCGATCCGACCGCCTCGCGGCGCCCGACGGCCCCGCCCCGGTCGGCGGGCGGACCGCGCGTCGACGTGCGCGAGTGGCTCGGGAAGGTGCGCATCTCGGGTTTCGTCGTCATCATGCTGGGTCTGGTCGTGCTGGGCACCTTCGTGCTCGTGCCCACCGTCGGCACGTACATGGACCAGCGCCAGCAGATCCAGGCACTGCGCAGCGCCGTCGCCCTCAGCCAGTCGGAGGTCGCCGACCTGCAGACGCAGCGCGAGCGGTGGTCGGACCCGGCGTACATCCGCACCCAGGCGCGTGAGCGGCTGGGCTACACCTTCCCCGGCGAGGTCGTCTACCTGATCGACAACGATCTGCCCGCCTCGGCGACACCCCAGGAGCAGGCCGACGTCAGCGAAGACGTCGGGCAGACGCGCACCGACTGGATGGCGCAGCTCGTGCGCTCGGTGGCTGCGTCCGGTGCGGCGCAGGTGGCCGTCCCGTCGCTCCAGATCGGCGTGCCCGACCCCGCCCCGACCGAGCCGCCGACCGGCTGACCGCCCCCCGGTCGCCCTCGGATGCCGGGTCCAGCCGCAGCCGCGCCGGGCGCCGCCCGCACCGGGCGCGGTGTCGGACACGCCGGGTACCCTGTCAGGGATGACTACCGCACCTCTTCCCCCCGCTTCCGACGCCGACCTCGCCGTTCTGCAGGCGCAGCTCGGCCGTGTTCCGCGCGGGGTCATCGGCATCGCCGCGCGATGCGTGTGCGGCAATCCGACCGTGGTGGCGACCTCGCCGCGGCTCGACGACGGCAGCCCGTTCCCGACCTTCTACTACCTGACGCACCCCGCAGCGACCGCGGCGATGTCGGTGCTCGAGGCCGGCCACGTGATGAAGGAGTTCTCCGACGAACTCGCCTCCGACGAGGAGCTGCAGCAGGACTACCGTCTCGCGCACGAGGCCTACCTGCGCGACCGTGCGGCGTACGGCGAGCCCGAGGAGATCGCGGGCATCTCGGCGGGGGGGATGCCGACACGCGTGAAGTGCCTGCACGCTCTCGCCGGGCACGCCCTGGCGGCCGGCCCGGGCGTCAATCCGATCGGGGACCGGGCTCTCGAGCGCGGCACCTGGTCGCCCGATCGCTGCGTCTGCGAAAGCCCCGGGGCCGGCGGATGAAGCGCGTCGTCGCAGCCGTGGCATCCGTCATCCTGATGGCGGTGATGACCGGTGCGACGGCGTCTCCCGCGGCGACACAGGGCCCGGTGCCGGAAGACCCCACCGACTCGGTGCGCGCGTCGGAGTACTGGCTCGACCAGTACGGCGTGCGGGAGGCCTGGAAGACCACCCGCGGCGCGGGGCAGAAGATCGCCATCATCGACACCGGGATCGCCCGCGGTCCCGCCGAGTTCACCGGCGCGGTGGCCGGCGGCACCGACGTCTCCGGCGTGGGTGCGTCCGACGGGCGCACGCCGGTGGGAGCGGTGGATGCCAACCACGGCAGCTGGGTCGCCTCGCTCGCCGCGGCGCGCGGCACGGGCAACGGACGCGGCATGATCGGCGTGGCGCCCGAGGCCGAGCTGCTGTCGATCTCGGTCGGATTCGGCGCGTCGAGCACGAAGCCGTTCTCGGAGCAGATCGCCGAGGCGATGACGTGGGCGGTCGACAACGGCGCGACCGTCATCAACCTCTCGCTGACCACCAACACCCTCGACTGGGACACCAGTTGGGACACCGCGTTCGAGTACGCCTTCGATCACGACGTGGTCGTGGTCGTCGCCGCAGGCAACCGGGGGAGTGGCACCGACCGCGTGGGCGCCCCGGCGACCATCCCGGGCGTCCTCGCGGTGGGCGGCGTCGACCCGAACGGCACCGCGAGCAGCAGCGCCTCCACCCAGGGCATCACGATCGGGCTGTCCGCCCCCAGCGAGCGGCTCATCGGCGTCTCCTCCGACGGCACCCTCGTCGGCTGGAACGGGACGAGCGGGGCGGCGCCGATCGTCGCGGGCATCGCCGCGCTGGTGCGCTCGGCCCACCCCGACCTCGACGCAAACAACGTGCTCAACCGGCTGATCCAGACCGCGAAGCCCGCGGCCGGGGCGACGAGCGTTCCCGACAAGCTGTACGGCTACGGACTGGTGGATGCCGCCGGCGCGGTGTCGGCGAGGGTCGATACCGTCAGCGAGAACCCGCTGGGCAGTCTGAAGGAATGGATCCGCCTCTACCGTCGCGCCGACGCGGAGCCGGCGCCCGAACCGACGGCGAGCCCTGTCGAGATCCCCGCTCTGCCGCCGGTGGAATCCGCACCCGAGGCCGGTTCGCCTCTGCTGCCTTCACGCGATAGCGTGCTCTACGGATCGCTGCCGCTCGGGGGTGCCACGCTGGCCGCTATAATGATTGCGCTCGGCGTCAGTGCTGCTGCCCGGCGAATCCGACAGGCGCGCACCTCCCGCGAGCCGAGCCGCACCACAAACGAGGAGTCCCTCCCATCGTGACCACTACCGTGCCCAGAATCCTCATCGTCGGTGGGGGCTACGCAGGTTTCTACACCGCCTGGAAGCTCGAGAAGCTCCTCGGGCGCAACGAGGCCGAAGTCACGCTCGTCGACCCGCTGCCGTACATGACGTACCAACCGTTCCTTCCCGAGGTGGCCGCCGGCGAGATCGAGCCGCGCCACGTCGTGGTCGGCCTGCGCCGCCACCTCAAGCGCACCACCGTCATCGCGGGCAAGGTCACGGGCATCTCCCACGCGACCAAGACCGCCACGATCACCCCGATCGCGGGCGACGAGACCTTCGAGCAGGGCTACGACCAGATCGTCGTGACCGCCGGTGCCGTCTCGCGCACGTTCCCGATCCCCGGCATCGCCGACAACGCCATCGGTCTCAAGACCATCGAAGAGGCCGTGGCCATCCGCGACCGCCTCACGTCGAACTTCGACAAGGCATCGGTGCTGCCCGCCGGTCCCGAGCGCGACCGCCTTCTGACGGTCGTCGTCGTCGGTGGCGGGTTCGCCGGCATCGAGGTGTTCGCCGAGCTGCGCGCCTACGCGTCGTCGCTGCTGAAGCAGTACCCCACGCTGTCGTTCGACGACACGCACTTCCACCTCATCGAGGCCATGGGCCGCATCATGCCCGAGGTGTCGCAGAAGACGAGCGAGTGGGTGCTCGCCGACCTCGCGAAGAAGGGTGCCTTCGTGCACCTTGACACGCAGGTCAAGGGCGCCGTGGACGGCGTCATCGAGCTGTCCACCGGTGAGCAGCTGCCCACCGACCTCATCATCTGGACCGCGGGCGTCATGGCAAACCCCACGGTGGTGCGCGGCAGCGACCTCCCCGTGGAGGAGCGCGGTCGCATCCGCACCCGTCCCGACTTGCGCGTCGGCACCGACGAGGAGATCGTCGAGGGCGCCTGGGCCGCCGGTGACGTCTCGGCCGTTCCCGACCTGTCGGGTGGCGGCGTCGGCGGGTTCTGCGTTCCCAACGCGCAGCACGCGGTGCGTCAGGGCAAGCTGATGGCGAAGAACCTCGTGGCCGTGCTGCGCGGTGAGGAGCCCAAGCAGTACAACCACAAGAACCTCGGCGCCGTCGCCGGTCTGGGCCTGTACAACGGCGCGTTCCAGTCGGGCAACATCGCCCTGACCGGTCTGATCGCCTGGTTCGCCCACCGCGGTTACCACGGTCTGGCCATGCCCACGTGGGAGCGCAAGTTCCGCGTGATCGGCGACTGGATGCAGAACTTCGTCCACGGCCGTGAGGTCGTGTCGCTCGAGGCCGTGCAGAAGCCCCGCGCGGCGTTCGAGGAGTTCGCGGCACGTCCGCGCCCGGCGGCTCCCGCGGCCGACGCCCCGGCCCCGGCCGAGAAGAAGGCCGAGCCCGTCGCGGCGAAGTAACGTCATCGATTTCGAGACCCCCGTGCCCCGTGTGGGTGCGGGGGTCTCCGCGTGAGAGGTCGCCGCCGGCTCGCGCCGCGGGAGGGTCGGGGCGAGGCCCTTCTGCGGACGTCGTGACGGGCGCGCCGGGTCGCGGCATCCGGGGTTCGCAGGTGAAGGCCGCGGTCCGCGGGACGACGGCCACGCTGCCGCCCCGCGCTACGGTGGGAGCCGGGCCCCCGTAGCCCAATGGCAGAGGCAGGCGACTTAAAATCGCTTCAGTGTGGGTTCGAGTCCCACCGGGGGTACGGCATCCATCGCATCCGCTGGGAGTCGCCGCCCGGCTCCGTCACGCCGACCGGCCCGCAGTTACACTGAAGGGCAATCTCTCGAACGGAGTGTGGGGACTTATGTGGGAGTGGCTCGTACCGGTCATCGTGATCGTCGGCATCCTGGTCATCGCCGGCATCTACCTGTGGGCCACCTACAACGCCCTCGTCTCGCTCAACGTGCGCGTCGACGAAGCGTGGAGTGACATCACGGTACAGCTCAAGCGTCGCGCCGATCTGCTGCCCAACCTCATCGAGACGGTGAAGGGCTATGCGGCGCACGAGAAGGCGGTCTTCGAGAACGTCACCCGCGCCCGCGCCGAGACGCTGAACGTCGAGAGCCCCGCCGAGGCGGGTGTCGCCGAGGGCCACATGCAGCAGGCGCTGAAGTCGCTGTTCGCCGTGGCCGAGGCCTACCCGCAGCTGCAGGCGAGCCAGAACTTCCTCAAGCTGCAGCAGGCCATCGTCGACACCGAAGACAAGATCCAGGCCTCTCGCCGGTTCTACAACGGCGGTGTGCGCGAGCTCAACACCAAGATCAAGGTGTTCCCGAACAACCTCTTCGCCCGTCAGCTCGGTTTCCACGAGCGTGAGTTCTTCGAGGTCATCGACGGCGCGGCCATCTCCGAGCCGCCTCGCGTGCAGTTCTGACCTTCTCGCAGATGCGCCCTCTCCGCTCGACGGAGGGGGCGCATCTCACGTGGAGCGCCCGTCGGGGTGCTCGTGCCGCTCGGCCGAGAGCGCGCCGGCGATCGCATCGGCGGCGTCTCCCCATCGCGACACCGTCACCCGCTCCAGGCCCTGCCATCGCGCGGCGGTGCGCAGCTCGGCGGCGACGCGTTCCGCGGCATCCGGGGAGACACCGTGCTCCCACCACGCCGATTGCACCCGCAGGGTATTCGCCCCGCGGTCGGCTTTGAGGTCGAGGCGGCCCACGACGTCGTCGCCGACGAGCACCGGAAGCGAGTAATAGCCGAACCGGCGCTGCGGTGCCGGGGTGTAGATCTCGATGCGGTAATCGAAATCGAAGAGGCGCTCGGCACGATCGCGGAACCACACGACGGGGTCGAACGGCGTGAGCAGCGCGGTGGCGTCGACCGTGCGGGGCCGTGCCGCGTCGCGATGCAGCCATGCCTTGGCGGGGCGGCCTGCGACGGACCATCCCTCGACCTGCACGGGCTGGAGCTCGCCCGCGTCGACGAGGTCGTGGATGGCCGCCGTGACCGCCGGCCGATCGCGGATGCGCCAGTAGTCGGCCAGGTCGGACGCCGTCGCCACGCCGTAGGCCGCCGCCGCCCTCCGAACGAGCTCGCGGATGGCATCGGCCCGGGGCACGGGCGTCTCGAGCGCGGCCGCAGGCAGCACGTCGGATGCCAGAGCGTACCGACGCTCGAATCCGCGGCGCCCCGCGATGGCCACCTCGCCGAACAGCCACAGGCGCTCGAGGCCGTTCTTGACGTCGTCCCAGCCCCACCACGACCCGCGAGAGCCACTGCGGGCGTCGTGATCGATCTGCGCGGGCCGCAGCGGCCCCCGCTCGGCGAGTTCGTCGCGCAACCACTGCAGGAGGGGCTCGTTGGCCCGCGCCCACGCGTCGTCGCCGTACTTGCGGCGCAGGTCGTCGCGGCGGAACTGCAGGAGCGGCCAGTCGTCCGCGGAGACGAGGGATGCCACGTGCGCCCACGACTCCACCCAGCGCGGGCGGCGCGAGAAGGCGAGGGCGTCGAGGAGGGCCGTGTCGTAGGCGCCGAGGCGCGCGAACAACGGCATGTAGTGCGAGCGGGAGAAGACGTTGACGGAGTCGATCTGCAGGATGCGCATGCGACGCAGGGTCGCTGTGATCTGGCGCGTGCCGACCGTCTCGGGCCGCGGTCTCGCGAAGCCCTGGGCGGCGAGGGCGATGCGGCGCGCATCGGCGCGACGGAGCGTCGTGGTCATGCCTTTCACCGTATCCACCGCCTCCGACATCCAGCGTTCGCCGGGGGTGCGCGGCGGTAGGCTGACGGGATGAGTGGAACCGATCCCGAACCCCGCGGATCGTTCCTCGACGCCCTCAAGCGGCGCACCGTCTCGAGCGACCTTCAGCCCCCGGTCCCTCCGGCGCTTCGTCAGGCCACCGCGTACGCCTGGCGGTTGCTCGTGATCGCCGCCGCTCTCGGCGTCGTGATCTTCCTCGTCATCCAGCTGAAGCTCCTCGTGGTGCCCCTGTTCGTGGCGATCCTGGTGACCGCGCTGGTGTGGCCCGCGTTCTCCTTCCTCCTGCGGCACCGGTGGCCCAAGTGGCTCGCCATCGTCGTGACGGTGCTCGGCACCATCGCCCTCATCTCCGGACTCGTCTGGCTGGCCGTCTGGCAGATCACGCGCGAGTTCGGGTCGGTCCGGGAGCGCACGGTCGACGCCGTCTCGCAGTTCCGGCAGTACCTGATCGACGGGCCCCTGCACCTGAGCGCGCAGCAGATCGACGACGGTCTGCGGCAGGCCGGTACCTTCCTGCAGCAGCAGGCCGAGGTGCTGTGGACGGGCGCCCTCGCCATCGGGACGACTCTCGGCCACGTCGGCACGGGAGTGCTGCTGACCCTGTTCATCCTGCTGTGCCTGCTCGCCGACGGCGGGGGGATCTGGCGGTGGACCACGCGCCTGTTCCCCCGTGTCGCCCGACCGGCGGTCGACGGCGCGGGTCGCGCGGGCTGGCGGACCGTCAAGAGCTATGCCCGCACGCAGTTGCTTGTGGCCACCATCGATGCGATCGGCATCGGGCTCGGCGCGTTCCTCCTCGGTGTCCCGCTCTCGATCCCGATCGGCGTGCTCGTGTTCCTGGGCGCGTTCATCCCGTTCGTGGGAGCCGTGGCCACCGGGGCCCTGGCGGTGTTCATCGCCCTCGTCTACAACGGTCCGCTCGTCGCGTTGTTCATGCTGATCGTCGTCCTGGGCGTCCAGCAGATCGAGAGCCACGTGCTGCAGCCGATCCTCATGGGCTCCGCGGTCAAGGTGCATCCTCTCGCCGTCGTGCTCGTCGTCGCCGGCGGCGCGATGATCGGCGGGATCGCCGGTGCCCTGTTCGCCGTGCCCCTCGCGGCCTTCGTCAACGTCGTCGCCGTCTACCTCAGCTCGAAGGCCTGGCAGCACGACGGGCAGGCCCTGGCATCCCGAGATCTCATCTGGCAGACCGTCCCGCGTGAGCGCGGAAGGAGATCATGAACGACACTCCCACCCTGGCCGAGTTCGAGGATGCCGCGCAGGCTCTGCGCGGCATCATCACGCGCACGCCCCTCGACGAGTCGCTTCACCTGACCGACCTGCTCGGCGTGCCCGTCAACCTCAAGCTCGAGAACCTGCAGCGCACCGGCTCGTTCAAGATCCGCGGGGCGACATACCGGCTGTCGCGCCTGACGGCCGAGGAGCGCGCCCGTGGAGTCGTGGCCGCGTCGGCCGGCAACCACGCTCAGGGTGTCGCTCTGGCGGCGCAGCAGCTCGGGATCGCGGCGACGATCTTCATGCCCCTGGGTGTACCCGTGCCCAAGCTCCTCGCGACGCGCGGCTACGGCGCCGAGGTGATCCTCGAGGGGGCGACGGTCGAGACCCCGCTCCGCCTGGCCGCGGAATTCGCCGAGCGCACCGGCGCGGTGCTCATCCACCCGTTCGACCACCGCGACATCGTGGTGGGGCAGGGGACGTTGGGGCTCGAGCTGGTCGAGGACATGCCCGACCTCGAGACCGTCATCGTCGGTATCGGCGGCGGCGGGCTGGCCGCGGGTGTCGCGGCGGCGGTCAAAGCGCGGGCGGCCGCGGAGGGGCGCCAGGTGCGCGTCATCGGCGTCCAGGCGCACAACTCCGCCGCCTACCCGTCCTCCCTCGCCGCCGGGTACCCGATGCAGGTCGAGACCACCCCGACCATCGCCGACGGCATCGCCGTCGCGCGGCCGGGCGACCTTCCCTTCGAGCTCATCCGGCAGTATGTGGACGAGGTCGTCACGGTCACCGAGGACGACATCGCCCGCGCACTGCTTGTGCTGCTCGAGCGCGCCAAGCAGGTGGTCGAGCCGGCCGGCGCCGTGGGTGTCGCGGCGATCCTCGCGGGCAAGGTCAGGGCGAGCGGTCCCACGGTCACGATCCTCTCGGGCGGCAACATCGACCCGCTGCTGCTGCAGCGCGTCGTGGCGCACGGGCTGTCGGCATCCGGTCGCTATATGTCGCTGCGCATTCCGCTTCCCGACCGCCCGGGCCAGCTGGCCCGCGTCTCGGAGCTCCTCGCGCAGGTGGGGGCGAATGTCATCGAGGTGCTGCACACGCGGCACGGGCAGGGGCTGCAGATCAGCGAGGTGATCCTGCAGCTGAGCGTCGAGACCCGCGGCGCCGAGCACCGCGCGCTGGTCATCAAGACGCTCGAGGATGCCGGCTTCGTCGCGACCGTCGTCCCGGACTGACGTCGGCGACGGGTCGCGTCGTCCCGGGCCGACCTCGGCGGCGATCGTCACCGGCTCCGGGGTCGTCCCCTCCGCGATGTACGCACGCTGCGTCGCGGGGCCGTCGTCCGGGCCGAGGGGAGGCAGATTGCTGAGCGTGCGCAGATTCCTGGCGGGGGCCTCGTGGGGGTTGCAGCGTCGGCGATCTGCGCTCGGTCAGCTGGAGGGCCGTGAGTCGGGCTGAGGGGAGGCAGATTGCTGAGCCTGGGCGACTGACCCGCAGAGGCGGATCGCGGAGCGTGGGCGGATCGCGGAGCGTGGGCAGCCGACGGACCGAGGGCACATGCTCGGGCGGGGGCGGATCGCTCGAGCGACGGGCATTGGTGCCGTCGTGCACGGCAGGCCGCCCGAAACGCCGCGAGCCGCCACCCCGGTGGCGGGGGAGCGGCTCGCGGGCGGACCGGGCTTACTGGCCGGAGTAGGTCTCGACCTTGACGATCTCGACCGAGATCTCCTTGCCGTTGGGCGCGGTGTACGAGCCCTTGTCGCCTTCCTTGAGGCCGAGGATGGCGGCCCCGAGAGGCGAGGCCTCGCTGTAGACGTCGAGCTCCGAGTTGGCGGCGATCTCGCGGTTGCCGAGGAGGAACTTCTCCTCGCCGCCGGCGACGACGGCGGTGACGACGGTTCCCGACTCCACGACACCGTGGCTCTCGGGGGCCTCGCCGACCTTGGCATCCTTCAGCAGCTGCTGCAGCGTGCGGATGCGCGCCTCCTGCTTGCCCTGCTCGTCCTTCGCGGCGTGGTAGCCGCCGTTCTCCTTGAGGTCGCCCTCTTCGCGAGCGGCCTCGATGCGCTTGGCGATCTCCTCGCGACCCGTGGTCGAGAGGTGCTCGAGCTCGTTGGCCAGGCGGTCGTAGGCGTCTTGCGTGAGGAACGTCACCTGAGCGTCGTTGGACACGGTTACTCCTTCGTCGAGGCGCTGACGGCGGGCGGTGTCGGGCCGTCGGCGGGGGATATGTCGAACGCCCCGGCATCGTGCCGGGGCGCGTCGTGATTCCGCGAGTTTACGGCACCCAGCAGGCGTTGACAAAACCCGTGGTCGCGAGCGACAGCGTCGGAATCTCCTCGGTGAAAGCCCGCGTGTGGTCCTCGGATGCCGGGTACTCGACGACGCGCCAGCCCACGGTTCCGTGCTCTTCGTCGCGGGCCTCGAGGGCGCAGGCGACGGGTCGGCCGGTGGGCGCGGTGATCTGGAACGTCGCGGTGACGGTGCGGTCGTCCACCACGGTGTAGCCGGTGTCGGTGGCGGTCACCGAGTTCAGGCTGCTCGACACCGTCGTCCAGCCCAGGAAGCCGATCGCGCCGAGGGCGAGGACGCCCACGATGGACCAGCCGACGATACGTCGTCGCGGAGAGCGCGTGCGCCCGTAACGGTCGTCGAGTCGGGCGTGCGTCGTCATGCTCTCTCCGGGCTTTAGGCTGGACTTCCAGGCTACGCGCTTCCGCCCGGATAGAAGGTCTCCATGCACCCCGTGATCGTCGCTCTCGCGACAACGCCCTCCCCGGCCGTCACCCCCGACGAGTCGATCGTCACGCCCGGGCCGCTCGGATTCGCCGCGATCGCCTTCATCGGCATCGCCGTGTTCCTCCTCGTGTGGGACATGCTGCGTCGCATCCGTCGCGGCCGCTACCGCGAAGAGGTCAACGCGGAACTGGACGCCGAGGAGCAGGCGCTCGCAGCGGAGCGGGCCAGCGACGTCGACGACGAGGACATCGACCCGGCCGCTCCGCGCCGCTGACCCACGGCCGCGAGCCCGCGGCATCCGAAGCCTCCGAATCAGTCGCCAGGAACGGTCGCTCGGAAGCGACGTGATCCGGCGACGCGCGCGGTCAGCCCCCGTGATACGCCGGAGCGAGGGCGATCAGCAGGCACGCGGTCCAATGGCAGAGGAACGCCAGGACCGTGCAGACGTGGAAGATCTCGTGGAACCCGAAGTGCCCGGGCCAGGGGTTGGGCTTCTTCAGGGCGTAGATGATGGCGCCCGCGGTGTAGAGCAGGCCGCCCACGACGACGAGCACCATCATGGCGACGTTCGCCGCCAGCAGGTCGCCGAGGTACATCACCGCCGCCCAGCCCAGGGCGAGGTAGAGGGCGACGTAGAGCCAGCGGGGGGCGTTGATCCAGAACACCCGGAACAGGATGCCGAGCAGCGCGCCGCCCCACACGATCGACAGCAGCAGCACGGTCTTCGGTGTGGGCAGGGCCAGCACCGCGAGCGGGGTGTAGGTGCCGGCGATGAGCAGCAGGATGTTCGCGTGGTCGATGCGCTTGAGCACCGCCAGGGTCCGGGGCTTCCAGTGGAAGCGGTGGTACAGCGCGGAGTTACCGAACAGCAGCATCGAGGTCGCCATGAACACCGCCGCGGCCCACTTGCCGGGAGCGCCCTGCGCGAGGGCGATGAGCACGATCCCGGCGGCGATCGCGACGGGGAACGTGCCGGCGTGGATCCAGCCGCGCCAGGTCGGCTTCAGCTCGGCCTGCGCCCCCACGGCTCCCGCCTCGAGCAGGGGGAGCTGGGGCATCTCGGGGCCGTCGGCCGGGGTTCGGGGGATCACTCCTCGACAGTACGTCCGCTCCCATGCCCCGGGAGGAACATGGGGGCAGCGCTCACCTTTCCCCCAGGAAGCACCACCCGATCCGATGCGGTCGGAAGCGCCCGACGCGGTAGCGTAGGCGGGTGGCGCGCGTGTGGAAGAACGAGGGGCGGGGACCGCTCTACCGTCTCTACATCTCGCGCCTGCGTCGTCGCATGCCGGCCACCGTGCCGCACCACGTCGCCATGATGATCGACGGCAACCGGCGCTGGGCCCGACAACTCGGCTACGACAGCGCCGCGCACGGACATCGCGCCGGAGCGGCCAAGATGCACGAGTTCCTGCGCTGGTGCGACGATCTCGGCATCGAGGTGGTCTCGCTCTACCTGCTGTCGAACGACAACCTCGTCAAGCGCGACAGCAAAGAGCTGCAGGACCTGCTCGAGATCATCGCCGAGCTCGCCGGCGAGCTCTCGCGCGAGCCCGACTGGCGCGTCCAGCACGTCGGGCGGGCGGAGGGCCTGCCGCCGGAACTGGCCGAAGTGCTGCACGAGGCCACCGAGCGCACCCGCGGTCACCAGGGTCTGCACGTGAATCTCGCGGTCGGCTACGGAGGGCGCAGCGAGATCGTGGATGCCGTCCGCTCGATCATCGTCAAGCACGACGAGTCGGGCGGGTCGCTCGAAGAGCTCGCCGACAGCCTCACTCCGGAGCAGATCGGCGAGCACCTGTACACCGGTGGTCAGGCCGACCCCGATCTCGTGATCCGCACCTCGGGGGAGCAGCGCCTGAGCGACTTCCTGCTCTGGCAGTCCGCCCACTCGGAGTTCTACTTCGTCGAGGCGCTCGGCCCCGACCTGCGCGAGGTCGACTTCCTTCGGGCGATCCGCGACTTCGCGGCGCGCGACCGCCGCTTCGGACAGTAGCCCGGGCCGACGCACGACGCCGGGTTCTCGGCATCCGGTGAACTATCTTCGACCGGCGAACGCCGCGAACACGCTGTTCACGAACTCGTCATATTCGCGGCGTGTTAACGACCCTCGTGGGTGTCGCGGGGTCGTACGGTGATCACATCGGACACGGAGTCCGGTCGAGTCGACCTTCGGATCGCGACTCGTGACCCACAGGTCGACTCGTGACAACCGGGTGCATCACCCGGGTCGGGAGTGGGTTGTGACTGCACGAGCACCGTACGACCAGCGTCACGTCGTCGAGAGCACCGAGTCCGAAGCCGGAGCCGATCAGGCCCTGCGCACGTACGTCCTGGACACCTCCGTCCTGCTGAGCGACCCGCGGGCGTTCTTCCGCTTCGCGGAGAACTCCGTGGTGATCCCCGTCGTGGTGATCATGGAGCTCGAGGGCAAACGTCACGACCCCGAGATCGGGTACTTCGCCCGGCAGGCCCTGCGCCACCTCGACGAGCTGCGCATCGAGCACGGCCGCCTCGACTTCCCGGTGCCGGTCGGCGACGAGGGCACGCTCCGCGTCGAGCTGAACAACACCGACCCGTCCGTCCTGCCGTCCGGAATGCGCACCGGCGGCAACGACAGCCGCATCCTCGCGGTGGCCATGAACATCGCCAAGGACGGCGTCGAGGTCACCGTGGTGTCGAAAGACCTGCCGATGCGCGTGAAGGCGGCATCCCTGGGTCTCGCGACGGAGGAGTACCTCGCCGAGCAGGCGATGGACTCGGGCTGGACCGGGATCGCCTCGATCGACGTCTCGGGCGACGAGATCACCGACCTGTACGAGAGCGAGGTCGCCGTCAGCGACGCGGTGGTGGGGCTGCCGGTGAACACCGGGCTCATCATCCACTCGGAGCGGGGATCGGCCCTGGGCCGCGTGACGGGCAAGGGGCAGTACCGCCTCGTGCGCGGCGACCGCGACGCCTTCGGGCTGCACGGGCGCTCGGCGGAGCAGCGGATCGCCCTCGACCTGCTGCTCGATCCCGAGGTCGGCATCGTCTCTCTCGGCGGCCGGGCCGGCACCGGGAAGTCGGCCCTCGCCCTGTGCGCGGCGCTCGAAGCCGTGCTCGAGCGCCAGCAGCAGAAGAAGATCATCGTGTTCCGCCCGCTCTTCGCGGTCGGCGGGCAGGAGCTGGGCTACCTCCCGGGCGACCAGGCCGAGAAGATGGGCCCGTGGGGTCAGGCGGTGTTCGACACGCTGGGTTCGGTGGTCTCGGGCAACGTCCTCGAGGAGGTGCTGGCGCGGGGGCTCCTCGAGGTGCTGCCGCTGACGCACATCCGCGGTCGTTCGCTGCACGACGCGTTCGTGATCGTCGACGAGGCGCAGTCGCTCGAGCGCAACGTGCTGCTCACGGTGCTCAGCCGCATCGGACAGAACTCCCGCGTGGTGCTCACCCACGACGTCGGGCAGCGCGACAACCTGCGCGTGGGGCGTCACGACGGCGTCGCCTCGGTGATCGAGACGCTCAAGGGTCACGGGCTGTTCGGGCACGTCACGCTCACGCGCTCGGAGCGCTCGGCCATCGCCGCACTGGTGACGGAACTGCTGGAGGCCGGCGAACTGTCGTGAATCGAGAAGGAGGGCCGGGATGCCGCGGCATCCCGGCCCTCCTTCGTGCGCGAGCCGGGTTGCCGGAGCGTGCCGTGAAGCGCTGCAGATGAGAGGGTTCTCATCTGCGGCTCTCCGGCTTCTCACGAACGCCAGACAGAGTGGTCACATCGGCGAGGGAGACCTCGCCACCGCCCCGGCGGTTCCCCCTAAGAAAACACGAGGTCCGCGCTCGCGCAGGTCACCGCTCTTCGGGTGAGTCGGAAGACCACCGACGCGATCTCTCTCGAAAACCCCCGGTCGATCCCCCCGCCGGGGGTTTTCGGGGGTTCGGGCTCACTCCCAGCGGTAGCCGGCTCCGCGCACGGTGACGATGTGGGCGGGCCCCACTTTGGCTCGCAGGTAGCGGACGTACACGTCGACGACGTTCGACGTCGGGTCGAAATCCAGGCCCCAGACCCGGCTCAGCAGCTGCTCGCGCGAGAGCACTTGGCCCGCGTGACGGATGAACTCCTCCGCGAGGGCGAACTCGCGGGCGCTGAGATCGACCTCGCGGCTGCCCACCGTCGCGCGGCGGGCGAGGACGTCGAGCGACACGTCGCCGTGCGCCACCGTGATCGTGCCGAGGGTGACGGGCTCGCGCAGCCGAGACCGCACGCGAGCCAGGAGCTCGTCGAACTTGAACGGCTTCGCGACGTAGTCGTTCGCTCCCGCGTCCAGACCGTCGACGGTGTCGCGCGTACTCGTCCGAGCCGTGAGCATGATGACCGGCAGGGTGGAGCCTTGACCGCGCAGGCTCCGCAGCACCTCGAAGCCGTCGAGAGAGGGCAGCCCGACGTCGAGGAGCACGAGGTCGACCTCGCCGGAGAGGGCCGTGTCGAGCGCGTCGGCGCCGTCATCGACGATGAGCGTCTGGTAACCGGCCGACTCGAGGCCTTTCGCCACGAACGCGGAGATGCGGTCTTCGTCCTCGGCGATGAGGATGCGGGTCATCCGGTGGCCTCTCTCTGCATGACGACGTCGCCGGCGCGCACGGGCGTCGGCAGCGCGGCGGGGGACTGCGCTCCCGTGAGCGGGATATGCAGCGTGAAGGTGGCGCCGCCTCCCGGCGTGTCGCCGATGGAGCAGTGACCGCCGTGCGCCTTGGCGATGGCATCCACGATCGAGAGCCCGAGCCCCGAGCCGTCGACGCCGCGCCGCGTCGACAGGCGGTCGAACCGCCGGAACACCCGATGCCTCGCGGCCGGGGGGATGCCGGGACCGTGGTCGCGGATCCACAGGTGCGCGGCGGTGTCGTCAGCGGTGCTGCCGATCTCGATCGGTGTCGCCTCGGGGGTGTACTTCGCGGCGTTGTCGGCGAGCTGCAGCCACGCCTGGACCAGGCGGTCGGCGTCGCCCGCGATACGCACGCGTGCGCGCTGCGCCACGCTCCAAGGGTGACCCGGGAGAGCGCCGGCGAGCTCCGCGACGCGGTCGGTCAGGGCGGCGACGTCGATCACCTCGGACGACAACGCATTGGCCTCGACGTCGGCGAGCGTGTCGATGTCGTCGACCAGACGCGTGAGGCGGTCGAGCTCGGCGATTCCGAGCTGACGCGTCTCCTCGACGTCGTGCGGATCGGCCGGGTCCATCATCTCGAGGTGGCCGCGGACGATGGTGATCGGCGTCTTCAGCTCGTGGCGCACGTCGTCGAGCAACTGACGCTGCGCCTCGACGGACATCGCGAGGCGGTCGAGCATGGAGTTGACCGACGTGGTCAGATCGGAGATCTCGTCGTTGCCGTGCGCGCGCAAGCGCGTGCCGAGGTCGTCGATCGTGATCGAGTCCGCTGTGTCGCGCAAACGCCTCAGGGGGGAGAAGAGCCGTCCGGTGACGAACCACCCGACCGCGCCCACCACGACGAGCACGGCGAGGGCCGTGGATGCATAGGTGACGGAGGACAACGCCACCAGCTCCATGCGCTGGTCGATCGAGATGACCTGCACGACATAGCCGCCGGATGCCGCCGCGGCGGCGTACATGACCGGTCCTCGGGTGCTGTCGAGGCGGCCGGTGAGGCGCCCGTCGGTGATCGCGCGATCGAGCGCATCGACGAGCCCCTGGTCATCCCCGACGGCGAGACCGGGGGGTGACGGAGTCGCGGCGAGCACGCGCGCGTCGTCGACGGCGAGAGTGCCGTCGGTGCGGCCGGGGATCACCGCGTCGACGAGGTCGGCCGCGGTCTCGTCGCTGGTGGCGACCGTGGCGACGAACCCGTCGAGCTGACGCTGCGCGTTGGCGAGCACCCGGTCGCGCTGGACGAGGAAGGTGACCCCGCCCGTGACGATCATGCCGAGAAGCACGACGCCGAGGAGCGCCCCGAGGAGTCGCACCCGCGTCGAGACAGGTCTCGTCGCGGGGCTCATCCTTCGATTATGGCGCGCCTCGGCGTCGGAGGTGGTGCGTGTCGATTCAGCCCGGGTGGGTCATCGACAGCAGGTCGAGCTTCGCGTCGAGCACCTCTTCGGTGATCTCGCCGCGCTCCACGTAGCCGAGGTCGATGACGGCCTCGCGGACGGTGATGCCCTTCGCCACGGAGTGCTTGGCGATCTTCGCGGCCGCTTCGTACCCGATGACCTTGTTCAGCGGCGTCACGATCGACGGCGACATCCCGGCGAACGCCTCGGCGCGGCCGACGTTGGCTTCGAGGCCGTCGATGGTCTTGTCGGCGAGTACGCGCATCGCGTTCGAGAGGAGGCGGATCGATTCCAGCAGCGCGGTGCCCATGACGGGGATGGCCACGTTGAGCTCGAACGAACCGGACGCGCCGGCCCAGGCGACGGTGGCGTCGTTTCCGATGACGCGGGCGCACACCATGAGGGTGGCCTCGGGCACGACGGGGTTCACCTTGCCGGGCATGATCGAGGAGCCGGGCTGCAGATCGGGGATGTGGAGCTCGCCGAGACCGGTGTTCGGGCCCGAACCCATCCAGCGGATGTCGTTGTTGATCTTCGTCAGCGACACCGCGATCGTGCGGAGGGCGCCGGAGGCCTCGACGAGTCCGTCGCGGTTGGCCTGCGCCTCGAAGTGGTCCTTCGCCTCGGTGATGGGCAGCTCGGTCTCTTCCGCGAGCAGCTCGATGACCTTCTGCGGGAAGCCGAGGGGGGTGTTGATCCCGGTGCCGACGGCGGTGCCGCCGAGGGGCACCTCGCCCACGCGGGGGAGGACCGCCTGCACGCGCTCGATGCCCAGACGCATCTGCCGCGCGTAACCGCCGAACTCCTGACCGAGGGTGACGGGAGTGGCATCCATCAGGTGGGTGCGGCCCGACTTCACGATGCCCTTCCAGGCGTCGGCCTTGGCCTCGAGGGCGACCGAGAGGTGCTCGAGTGCCGGGATGAGGTCGGTGATGAGCGCCTGGGTCACTGCGATGTGGACCGAGGTCGGGAAGACGTCGTTCGACGACTGCGAGGCGTTGACGTGATCGTTGGGGTGGACGGTCGACCCCAGGATGCCCGTGGCCAGCGTCGCCAGCACCTCGTTCATGTTCATGTTCGACGACGTGCCGCTACCGGTCTGGTACGTGTCGACGGGGAAATGCGCGTCGTGGCGGCCCGTGATGACCTCGTCGGCGGCCTGCGCGATCGCGTCGGCGATGGCGCCGTCGAGCGTGCCGAGGTCTTTGTTGGCGAGCGCCGCGGCCTTCTTGATGCGCGCCAGAGCGGCGATCTGGGTCGACTCGAGACCCTTCCCCGAGATCGGGAAGTTCTCGACCGCGCGCTGGGTCTGCGCGGCGTACAGGGCGTCCTTGGGTACCCGCACCTCACCCATGGTGTCGTGTTCGATGCGGTACTCGGTGTCGGTCACGTCGTCGTTCCTCCAGGTCAGTCGTTCGGTTTCTCAGGTGCGCGGGGGTCGGGCGCGTCTCGGGTGCGCGGTTCTCAGATGCGCGCGTCGTCGACGTCGCCCACGATGACGACGGGGAAGGCTTCCCCCTCGTCGAGACGGTAGTTCGCGCCCACGACGGCTGTGCGGCCCTCGGCCACGGCTTCGCTGATCAGCTCCGAGGCGCGCAGCAGGTCGGCCACGGTGTGGCGCAGGTGCTCACGGCCCACCAGCTCGGGGTCGACGTGGTCGGGCAGGTGCCCGTCGACGGCGTTCTCGCGCTGGACACGGCGCACGGCCGGCACGATCGGGGCGATCTGCCGCCAGATGTAGGCGGGGAGGGTCGGGGCGTCGGCGCCCGTGCTGTCGATGGCCGCGCCGACGGCGCCGCAGGCGTCGTGTGCGAGCACGACGATGAGCGGGACCTCGAGCACACCCACGGCGTATTCGAGGCTGCCGATGACGGAGTCCGAGATGACCTGCCCGGCGTTGCGCACGACGAAGAGGTCGCCGAGCCCCTCGTCGAAGATGATCTCGGCGGCGAGACGAGAGTCGGAGCACCCGAACAGTGCTGCGGTCGGGTGCTGCGAGCTGGCGAGCTCGGCGCGACGCTCGACGTCCTGACGGGGGTGGGCGGGTTCGCCGGCGACGAAGCGTCGGTTGCCCTCCACCATCTGCTGCCACGCCTGACGGGGGGTCATGCGCTCGCTCACGGGACCTCTCTCAACTGCTCGATCTGCGACGTCACGGATGCGGCCGCCAGGGCCGCGGTCTCGGGTGCGGCATCGCCGTACACGAGGACGTAGTCGGGGCCGGCCGGGGTGGCCAGGGCGTAGTCGATGTTGCCCGTCCCGGAAGGGTTGGCGGGGCGGTAGACGTTCCAGGTGATGCCGTCGATGTCGACCGTCTCGGCACTGCGTGTGCCGTCGAGCACCTGCCCGACCCAGTTCTCGTCGGCGTCGAACCCCTGTGCGACGCGGAGGAACCCGGATTCGCCGGAGCGGACGTAGACCATCGTCCACGCTTCGGTGCCGCCGACGCCTTCGGTCGTGGCCTGGTTGACCCGCCACCCGTCGCCGAGCGACGGGGAGAGCACGGGGCGCCCGAGGTCCGCCTCGATGCCGGCCGCGAGGGCGGGCACGTCAGGGGCGGGGGGCGGCGTCGGCTCACCGCGCGGGACGCCCGCGACCACCACGAACACGACGGCGACCGTCACCAGCAGGGCGGCGATGAGGTTGCGGAAGGTCTTGCTCGAGCGGTACCGACGCGAGGACTCCGCCTTGCGGTCGGCGGTCTCCTGCGGGGTCTCGGGGCGGCCGAGATGGGCGACGACGCGGGCCATCAGTCGTCGTCCCCTTCGCCGCGTGCGGCGTCGAGGCGGCGCTTGGCCCCCAGCAGCCACTCTTCGCAGCGCGCGTAGAGCTTCTCGCCGCGCTCCCAGAGAGCCAGGGACTCCTCGAGCGTGGGGGCTCCCTGCTCGAGCTCGGCGACCACGCGCACCAGCTCGTCGCGGGCCTGCTCGAACGACAGGGAGGCGACGTCGGCAGCGGGGCCGGGGGTCGTCGCGGTCATAGCATCCATTCTAGGCGGCCCCGCCGGCGGAGCCGGCGTCGGGTGCCTCGTCGTCGAAGGGAGCGGCGGCGGGGGAGGGACCGTGGGGAACGGCATCCGGGACGACGCCCTCCGAGGTCGTCGCGACCGTGCCCTGTTCGAGCGTCAGTCGCAGCGCGGTCCCCGCGGGGGCATCGGCCGCGTCGCGCAGCACCGCCCCGTCGGGCAGCTGTGCGATGGCGTACCCCCGGGCGAGGGTGGCCACGGGCGAGAGGGCGCGCAGCCCCGCGCTCAGCTCGCGCGTGCGCCGCCGTTCGCTCTCGAGGCGGCGATCGACGATGTCGCGGCCGCGGTTCGACAGCATCCACAGCTCCTGAGCGCGGGAGGTGAGCATGGCGTGCGGGGTGCGCAGAGCAGGACGCGAGCGGATCTGCTCCAGTTGGGCGATGTCGTGGACAACGCGCTGCGTCAGGCGCCCCGTCAGCCGCGCGCGCAGCTGGGCCACCAGCGCGCGCTGCTCGCTCACGTCGGGGACGACGCGCTTGGCCGCGTCGGTCGGCGTCGAGGCGCGCACGTCGGCGACCTCGTCGAGCAGCGGGCGGTCGTTCTCGTGGCCGATGGCGCTGACGATCGGCGTGGATGCCGCGGCCACCGCGCGCAGCAGACGCTCGTCGCTGAAGCCGAGCAGGGTCTGGGGATCGCCGCCGCCGCGCGCGATGACGATCACGTCGACCTCGGGATCGGCATCCAGCGCCTTCAGGGCGGCGATGGTCTCGGGCACGCACCGGTCGCCCTGCACCGCCGCATGCTTCGTGCGGAAGTGCACGCGCGGCCAGCGCAGTTCGGCGTTGCGATGCACGTCTTTCTCGGCGTCCGAGTTCTCGCCGGTGATGAGTCCGATGCACTGGGGGAGGAAGGGCAGGCGCTTCTTACGCGCGGGGTCGAAAAGCCCCTCGGATCGCAGCTGCACCCGCAGCCTCTCGAGACGCTCGAGCTGTTCGCCCAGGCCCACGTGGCGCATCGCCGAGATCGCGAACGAGAAGTCGCCGGTGCGGGGGAAGTAATCGGCCTTGACGCACGCCACGACGTGATCGCCGACCTGCAGGTCTTTCGGCAGGCGTGCGAGCGTGCTCGACCAGATCCGGAACGACACCGTCGACTCGGTGCCCAGGTCTTTCAACCGCCCGAAGACGTTGCCGCCGCGGCGGTTGAACGAGGTGATCTCGCCCTCGACCCACACGGAGCCCCACCGCTCGATGAAGCCGCGGATGGTGTCGTTCAGGCGCGAGACGGAGGTGGGCGCGTCGGTCCGCGAATCGCGGGGGTGCACGCTGTCGGCCGGTGGGGCCTGGCCGGGGATGGTCTCGGGTTGGAAGGAGGTCATGAGGTCCGCTCGAATGCATGCCGACGTCGGCGGGAGGGGCGGGGCGGGGAAGGGGTCATCGTATCCGTGCGGGTAGCGGTGGGGGGAGGTTCGGCCGGTGTCCAGGGGCGCCCCGGTAGAATCGAGGGGTGAGCTCACCTGCCGTCCACCTGCCCGTTCCCCGTATCCCGGGTCGACGCGGGCGGCTCCAGGATATCCCCGTCAACGGACAGAAGAAGGTGCTGCTGGCCGCGCCCCGCGGGTATTGCGCGGGCGTCGACCGCGCCGTGATCGCCGTCGAGAAGGCGCTCGAGCGCTACGGTGCGCCGGTGTACGTGCGCAAGCAGATCGTGCACAACATCCACGTCGTCACCGAGCTCGAGAAGAAGGGGGCGATCTTCGTCGAGGAAGTCGACGAGGTCCCCTCCGGGGCGCATGTCGTCTTCAGCGCGCACGGCGTCTCGCCGGCGGTGGTCTCGGCGGCATCCGATCGGGGTCTGCAGGCGATCGATGCGACCTGCCCCCTCGTCACGAAGGTGCACCGCGAGGCCGTGCGGTTCGCGCGCGACGACTTCGAGATCCTCCTGATCGGTCACGAGGGACACGAGGAGGTCGAGGGCACGGCCGGCGAGGCTCCCGAGCACGTCACCGTCGTCAACTCGCCCGACCACGCCGACACCATCGAGGTGCGCGACCCGTCGAAGGTCGTGTGGCTGTCGCAGACCACGCTCTCGGTCGACGAGACGATGGAGACCGTCCGGCGCCTGCGCGAGCGCTTCCCCGAACTGCAGGACCCGCCCTCCGACGACATCTGCTACGCCACCCAGAACCGCCAGGTCGCGATCAAGAAGGTCGCCGTCGGCGCGGATCTCGTGATCGTGGTGGGGTCGGCGAACTCCTCCAACAGCGTGCGTCTCGTCGAGGTCGCCCTCGAGCACGGCGCCAAGGCCGCCTACCGCGTCGACTACGTCGACGAGGTCAAGCAGGAGTGGCTCGAGGGCGTTCAGACCGTCGGCGTCACCAGTGGCGCCTCGGTGCCCGAGGTGCTCGTGACCGAGGTGCTCGAGGAGCTCGCCGGTGCCGGATACCGTGACGTCGAAGAGGTGCGCACCGCCGAGGAGGACCTGATCTTCTCGCTCCCCAAGGAGCTGCGCCAGGATGCCACCGGCAAGCGCGACAGCCGGGCCCTCGGCGGCCGGGGTCGCGCGTGAGCGACGACTCCCGCTCGTCGGGCGAGGGTGGCGGTGTCGAGCGTCCCCGCCCGCAGTACGGCGAATACGCCACGGCCGAGGAGCAGCGCGCCCGCATCCAGCGGCCCGAGGTGACGGAGGCGCTCGACGCCGGTGTCGCGCCGCAGCCGCAGCCGCAGCCGCAGGCCGCCCCCGTCGCGGACGCGCCTGCGGGCTTCGTCGCGCCCGCCACGCGCGGGGCGCGCGTGGACCGCATCGTCACCTTCGGGCTGCTCTTCTACGGCCTGTTCTCGGTGGTCACGACCATCGTGCAGCTGCTGAACTTCCCCGAGTACGCCGAGCGCGGCGCCCAGATGCTGGGTGTGACGGCGACGTTCACGAACCTCTCGGCCGGGTACGTCTGGGGTGCCGCCGCCGCCCTCGTGTACGGCGTCGGCTGGCTGCTGACGGCCGTGTTCACCTGGCGGCGTCTGCGACGCGGCCGGGTCGCGTTCTGGATCCCCCTCGTCGGGTTCGTCGCGACGGCGCTCATCGCCGGCATCTGCGTGACGATGGCCCTCGTCGGCGACGCGACCTTCATGTCGGCGATCCTCGACAGCGTTCCGAACTGAACCGCGAGGCCCGGCATCCCGTGTCCCCTGTGAGCGAGGGAGAGGGGATGCCGTGGTGAGAGACGAACACGCGCAGCTGACGGCGCTGTACGACGCGCACGCCACCCCCGTCTGGCGCTACGTCGTGAGCTTGACCGGCGACCACGCCGGAGCCGACGACATCGTGCAGGAGACGCTGCTGCGGGCGTGGCGGACGCCGCGGGTGATGAGCGACGACCCGGCATCGCTGCGGTCGTGGATGTACACGGTCGCCCGCAACCTCGTGATCGACGAGGCGCGCAGCGCCCGGAGGCGGCACGAGCAGCCCGTCGACGAGCTGCCCGAGACGGCGCGGGACGACGACACGGATGCCATGTTCGACGCGCTCCTCGTCGAGGAGGCGCTCGCGACGCTCACGCCCGACCACCGGGCGGTGATCGTCAGCGCGTACTACGGCGGACGCAGCGTCGCTCAGACGGCGGAGGAGCTCGGCATCCCCTCCGGGACCGTCAAGTCGCGACTGCACTACGCGGTGCGAGCGCTGCGGCTCGCCCTGCAGGAGAGAGGGGTGACCCGGTGAACGTCGACCACGAGCGTCTGTCGAGCTGGGACGGCGCCTATGTACTCGGAGCGCTGTCGGCTCCGGATCGTGCGGAGTTCGAGGCCCACCTCGCCGTGTGCGCGGACTGCCGCGCCGCGGTCGCCGAGCTCGCGCCGACCGCGGGACTGCTGTCCCGCCTGTCGGCCGAGCGCGCCCGCGCGATCAGCCCCAGCACGGGCCCCGTGCCCCTGGCCGCCCCGGACCCGACCCTGCGCACCCGCGTGCTGGACACGGCGAGACGCCGGCGTCGACGCCGCGCGACCGGGTGGGTGCTCGCGGCATCGATCGCGCTCGTCGCGATCGCCGTGCCCGGCGTCGTCGCGGTGAATAGTGCCGTGTCGTCGTCGGGAACGGTGTACGCGTTGGACGGCGTGGCGGGCGCGCCCCTGGAGGCGTCGGTCAAGCTGACCTCGGCCCCGTGGGGCACGCGCATCGACCTCGTGTGCCAGTACACCGGCCAAGTGCTCGACGCTCCTCCCGGGGGCTGGCCGTACGCGCTCGCCATCACCGACGACACCGGAGCGACGAGTGTGTTGTCGACCTGGCGCGCCGGTCCGGGATCGACGACCGAGTTGAGCGCCGGCACCGATCTGGCGGCCGCCGACATCGGGTCGGTCGAGATCCGTACCCTCGACGGCGACACGGTCGTCATGCGGCGGGAGTTCTCGACGCCCTGACCGAGTGCGGGCCCACGGTGCCGACGCTCTAGCATCGACCCATGCCCCGTCTCGTCGCCGTGTGCGCCGTCCACTCCCTGCACCCGGATGCCGGTTCCGTCGGCGTGACCGCGATCGACAAGCGCGCGCTCGAGGGCGCCGTTCGCGTGGGCACCCTCGGCGTGCGCGCGGACGTGCAGGCGAGCAGGAAGCACCACGGCGGCCCCGACAAGGCGGTCTACGCCTACGCGGCGGAGGACGCCGCGTTCTGGGAGGGCGAGCTCGGTCGCACCTTGCACGCGGGATGGTTCGGCGAGAACCTGCGCGTGGAGGGCCTCGATGTCAACGGGGCCCGCATCGGGGAGGTGTGGCGCATCGGCGACACCGTCGAGGTGGAGGTGACGATGCCCCGCACGCCCTGCGCGACCTTCGCACGCTGGGTCGGCGGTGCGGCGGCGCGCGGGTGGGTCAAGCGCTTCTCGGACGAGGGCCGGCTCGGAGCGTACCTGCGGGTGCGCCGGGCGGGCGAGGTGCGGGCGGGGGATGCGATCGAGGTCGTGTCGTCGCCCGAGGGGGCGCCGACGGTGCTCGAGGTGTACCGCAGCTGAGTCGCCCGTCCGAGCGCGCCCGCCGTCGTGGGACCCGCGCTCCGGGACGCTCCTGCGGGCTCAGTCCCGCTGCGGCGCGCGCGACTGCGCGGTGCTGACGTCTCGGGTGCAGGCCGGCGCCGAGATGTCGGCGGGATGCCGTCTCGCCGTGGGTGGCGGGAGGGGCGGGGTGGAGCGCCGGGGGCGCGGCATCCGGAAACGACGAACGCCCCGACCGGAGCCGGGGCGTTCGCGGGGTGACGAGGGGTCAGCTCTGGGACTGGCCGTACGAGCCGAGCTGCTTCGTGGCCTCGACCACGCGGACGGCCATGGCCGACTCGGCGACCTTGCCCCACGCGCGGGGGTCGTACTGCTTCTTGTTGCCGACTTCGCCGTCGAGCTTCAGCACGCCCTCGTAGTTGGAGAACATGTAGCCCGCGATCGAGCGCGTGAAGGCGTACTGGGTGTCGGTGTCGATGTTCATCTTGATGACGCCGTTGGCGACCGCGAGGGCGATCTCCTCGTCGGTCGATCCGCTGCCGCCGTGGAAGACCAGGTCGAGGGGCTTGGGGCCGGTGCCGAACTTCGCAGCGATGCCCTCCTGGATCTCGCCCAGCAGCTCGGGGCGGAGCTTGACGCCACCGGGCTTGTACACGCCGTGGACGTTGCCGAAGGTGAGGGCCGAGATGTAGCGGCCGTTCTCGCCGAGGCCGAGGCGCTCGACGGCCTTGGTCACGTCGGCGACCGTCGTGTAGAGAGCCTCGTTCGAGCCCTCGTGCTGCACGCCGTCTTCTTCGCCGCCGACCACGCCGACCTCGATCTCGAGGATGGCGTTGATGTTCTTCAGGCGGGGGAGGAGCTCCGCGGCGATGTCGATGTTCTCGTCGAGGGGAACGGCCGAGCCGTCCCACATGTGCGACTGGAAGATCGGGTTGCGTCCGGCCTTGACCTCTTCTTCTGAGGCCTCGAGCAGGGGGAGGACGAAGCCGGGGAGGGCGTCCTTGGGGCAGTGGTCGGTGTGGAGCGCGACGGTGATGGGGTAGTTCTTCGCGACCTCGGTCACGTACTTCGCGAAGGCGAGGGCACCGGTGGCGCGGGCCTTGACGGTGTGACCGGCGAAGTAGTCGGCACCACCGGTGGTGACCTGGAGGATGCCGTCGGAGCCGGCCTCGGTCAGGCCCTGGAGCACCGAGTTGATGGTCTGCGAGCTCGAGACGTTGATCGCGGGGTACGCGAAGCCGCCGGCCTTCGCGCGGTCCAGCATGTCGGCGTACTGCTCAGGGGAAGCGACGGGCATGGAGGTGCTCCTTGGTGTTGTCGGGACACCGTCAGCCTAGCGAAGGCGCCGGATCGTGACGGTGTCGGTGCGACAGGAACCGGGCAGTTCTGTCGATTCGTTAAGAACGTCGATTCCTTCGGGTCTGGGCGGTGGAAAACCGCCGAATGTGTCGACTCTGCTGGATACAGTGGGCCCATGGTGAGCCTGACTGCCGACATGAGTCCTCTGCACCCCGACCGCAACCTGGCTCTGGAGTTGGTGAGGGCGACGGAGGCGGCATCCATCCGGGCCGTTCCCTTCATCGGGCGGGGCGACAAGGAGGCGGCCGACGGTGCGGCGGTCGACGCGATGCGCGCGTTCTTCAGCACCGTGAACTTCGACGGCACGATCGTCATCGGAGAGGGCGAGAAGGACAACGCCCCGATGCTCTACAACGGGGAGCGCGTCGGGAGCGGCCGCGGACCCCGGTGCGACGTCGCGGTCGACCCCATCGACGGCACGTCGCTGACCGCTGCCGGGCGGCAGAACGCGCTCTCGGTGATCGCGGTGTCCGACCAGGGGACGATGCTCGATGCGTCGAGCGTCTTCTACATGGACAAGCTCGTCACGGGCCCCGCCGGTGTCGGCGTGGTCGACATCCGCCTGCCCATCGGCGAGAACATCCGTCTGCTGGCCAAGGCGCTCAGCAAGCCCGTCGACGAGATCGTGGTGTCGGTGCTCAACCGCCCCCGTCACGAGCAGCTCATCGCGGACATCCGCGACGCCGGCGCCGGAACCCGCCTCATGAGCGACGGTGACGTGGCCGGGGGGATCAACGCCGCCCGGCACAACGCCCGCACCGACATGTGCGTCGGCATCGGCGGCAGCCCCGAGGGCATCGTCACCGCGTGCGCGATCAAGGCCCTGGGCGGTCACATCCAGGGCGTGCTCGCGCCCCGCACCGACGACGAGAAGCAGAAGGGCCAGGATGCCGGCCTGAAGATCGACGGCACGGTCTACGAGGCCGACGACCTGGTGAAGGGCAAGAACACGATCTTCGTCGCCACGGGTGTGACCGACGGTCAGCTCGTGCAGGGCGTGCGGCGCGACGGCGACTTCATCTACACCGAGAGCGTCGTTCTCCGTGGGGCTTCGGGCACGCTGCGCCGGATCTCGTCGGAGCACCTGACATCGAAGTGGCTCTGATGCCGGGCGCCGTCGGCGGCGGACGCGCCTGACGGCCCGGGACGCGGGGCGCTGCCCGCGGCGGACGCGCCGGACGGCCCGGGAGACGCGAGGCGTTGTCCGCGGCGGGTGCGCCCGACCGCTTCGACGTGCAGCTACAGCCGGGCGTGTCGTTGCGCAAGCGTGACCGGTCGCGCGCACCTCGTCTGGCAGAATCCCAAGGAGTGTCAACGGCGACGCTGTGTTCTTCCGAGACCCGAAGGGGATCGTCCATGGCAACAGCTCCGACGAATCAGACCGCACCTCAGACAGGTGCGCAGGCGGTCATCGCCAGCGCCGTCGACCCGGCTCGACGTCCCGACGTCCTTCTCCGCGTCCGTCGCGATGAGGGCCATGAAGTCAGCGCGTGGTGGATGGTCGGGGCATTCGTCGCCGTCTCCGCCGCCGTGGTCAGCCTGCTGAGTTGGGTTCCCGGCGGGGCCTGAGTCTCGCGTTCTCGCACCGGGTCGATCCCTTGGGGTCGGCCCGGTTTCGCGTGGAGGGGCGGCAGCGGGGTGCTCGGTGCTCAGGGCTCGGAGCGATTTCCGGGTTCGTCGAGCAACCCGGCTCGCGCGCGGACGCCACCGAGATCGGCGTACGCGGACGACCCGCCGGTGTCGGCGGGCGACGCGTCGACGGGCGGCACGCGGGAGGGTGACGCGTCACCGGCGGAGTCGTCATCGCCCGTGGTCGTGCCGAGGTCGAGCATCTCCGGCGCGGTCCAGCGGCGCGGTGCGGCGTCGAGCGCGGGGGGAGCAGCGACGGATGCGAGCTTCGTCTCGTCGATGCCGGGGAATTTGCGCGCGGTGACGAGCACACGCGATTCGAGCGACCCCGCGAACCGGTTGTAGCTGTCGACCGTCTTCTCGATCGCGCGACGCAGGTCGTTGGCGTGACCGGCGAGGACCCCGACGCGTTCGTACAGCTCGGTACCGAGGTGGAAGAGCGTGCGGGCCTCGTCGGAGACGTCCTGCTGCGTCCAGGTGAAGGCCACCGTCTTCAGCACCGCCCAGAGGTTGACGGGGGAGGCCAGGGCGACGCGTCGCGCGAAGGCGTACTCGAGGAGCGTCGGGTCTTCGTCGAGGGCGGAGGCCAGGAGCGACTCACTGGGCAGGAAGCACACCACGAACTCGGGGCTCGTGGTCAGGCCCGCCCAATACGCCTTCTTCGCGAGGGCGTCGACGTGCGCCCGCACCGCTCGGGCGTGCTTGCTGAGGAGGGCGGCGCGGCGCGCGCCCTCGTCTCCGTGTGCGGTCACCGCGATGGCGCTGGCCTGGAGGTAGGCCTCGAGAGGGACCTTGGCATCCACCGCGAGGGCTTTGCCGCCGGGAAGGCGCACCACCATGTCGGGGCGGCCCGCGCCGGCGTCGCTCGAGATCACCGCCTGGAGGTCGAAGTCGACGTAGCGGGTGAGCCCGGCGGCCTCGACGACGCGTCGCAGCTGCGTCTCGCCCCACACTCCGCGCGTCGTGCCCGATCGCATCGCCGAGGCGAGCGATTCGGTGGTGGCGCGCAGCGCTTCGTCTGCCTCGCGGGAGAGTCGCAGTTGCTCGCCGAGCGCGGAGTACTGCTCGACCCGGTCGCGCTCCAGCCCGTCGACCTTGCGCTGCATCGCGTCGAGGGTCTCGCGGACGGGGTCGAGGGCGCGCAGCACGGTCTGCTCGCGACGCTCTCGTTCTTCGCGTGCGGCCTGATCGGCCCGGGACTGGCCCACGAGCTCGCGGTACATCGCCGCCTGATGCTCGAGCTGCTGCTGCAACCCGGCGCGCGCGGTCTCGGCCGCGATCGCGCGAGTCTCGAGACCGCGCTGCTCGGCGGCGCTGCGCGCGGACGTGCGGGCACCGGCGATGAACCAGCCGCCGGCGACGCCGAGCGCCAGGGCGAGGATCACGAGGACGAGGGTGATGGCATCCATGGGGTCAGCATGCCCCACACCTCCGACATCGCCGGAAAGACGGGCCGGGCGGGCTCGGGCGACGGGTGCGGAGTGGGCGGGCGGTCCCGGGCCGCGAGCGAGCGTGCGGATGACCGAAGGGCGTCGTCCGGAAGGGGTCAGGCGACGGCGCGCTCGGCCGGTTCGACGGCGATCTGCGAGATGCGCACGCCGAGATGCGCCGCGAGACCCTGCACGTCGTCGACCCCGGCGCGGCGGGCGCAGTCGATCGTGATCTCCGCGCACGCGACCGCGTCGGCGAGCGCGTCGTGGTGCGCGAACGGCGAGCATCCCGCTTCGGCGGCGACGAGCGGCAGCCGGTAGGAAGCGAGCGTGTAGGTCTTGCGCGACATCTGCACGCTGCAGAGATAGCGGTACGGCGGGCATTCGTCGCCCGTCGCCGCGCACGCCCGTCGGAGCACCGACATGTCGAACCCGGCGTTGTGCGCCACGAGCACGTCGGAGCCGGCGAAGGCCGTGAGCCGTGCGAGCTGGGCGCTCCACGACGGCGCGTCCACGACGTGGGCGGGCTGTATGCCGTGGATGCCGATGTTGATCGGCGCGAAGTGGTCGTGTCCGGGCGGCGGCTTGATGAGCCACGCCGCGGTCGCCACCACTCGTCCTCCGCGGACGCGGGCGAGGCCCACGGCGCACGCGGACGCACCGCTGGAATTCGCCGTCTCGAAGTCGATCGCGGTGAAATCCAGAGCCACGCATCCACCCTGCGCCGCCGGGACCGCGTCGGGAGGGAGGCGCGCCGGGGTCGGCGTCGCACCGGCGTGCGGATACGTCCTCGTGGCGCGACTGCGCGTCGATGGCGCCGCACAGGGGTCGTGGCGGACGTGCCCGCCGATGGCATCCGGGGCCGCGGTGGGGGCCGTGGCTCCCGGGCGGGCCGGCGCGCGGGAGCATGGAGTGCGTGTCGGAGGGGCGGCGTAGGGTCGAGGCCATGACGGGGAGTGAGAAGTCGACGTCGTTCGGGCAGGCGGCATCCGCGTACGAGTCGGGCCGCCCGGGATACCCGGCCGAAGCCGTGGCCTGGCTGCTGGATCCGGTGCGCGAAGAGGGGCGCGCCCTGCGCGTGGCCGACGTGGGGGCGGGCACGGGAAAGCTCACGCGGGCGGTCGTCGAGCTCGGTGCCGACGTGGTGGCGATCGACCCGGATGCCGACATGCTCGCCGCCCTGCGCTCCTCCGTCCACGGCGTGCCGACCTTCGCCGGCACGGCGGAGCGTCTGCCGCTGCCCGACGCCGGTCTCGATGCGGTCGTGATGGGCCAGGCGTGGCACTGGGTCGACGTCGAGGCGGCATCGCGCGAGGTGGGGCGGGTGCTGCGCAGCGGCGGGTCCCTCGGTCTGATCTGGAACATCCGCGACGACGCCGTCGACTGGGTGCGCCGTCTCACCGCGGCGATGGGTGGGTCGAACGCCGAGGTGCTCCTCGCGACCACCGGCCCACGGGTCGCGGAGCCCTTCGCGCCGCTCGAGCACGAGCAGTGGCGCTGGGAGCGGCCTATCACCCTTCCCCTGCTGCGCGAGCTCGTCTCCTCGCGCAGCGACGTCATCACGGCCGACCCCGAGACCCGCGCGCGGATCGATGCCGCGGTCGACGAGGTCGTGGCATCCGTCCCCGGATTGGCCGACGGGGCCACGGTCGCGCTGCCGTACGTCACCCACGCATTCCGCGCGCGGCGGCCGTGAGGCGGGTGGGCGCCGCCCGGGCCGGGTAACCTGGACTCCCGTGGCTCTTACCATCGGAATCGTCGGCCTTCCCAACGTCGGAAAGTCGACCCTCTTCAACGCCCTGACCAAGAACTCGGTGCTCGCCGCGAACTACCCGTTCGCCACGATCGAGCCCAACGTCGGGGTCGTGAACCTTCCCGATGCACGCCTGCAGCAGCTGGCCGACGTCTTCGGCAGCGAGCGGCTCGTGCCGGCCGCGGTGTCGTTCGTCGACATCGCCGGCATCGTGCGCGGCGCGAGCGAGGGCGAGGGCCTCGGCAACCAGTTCCTCGCGAACATCCGTGAAGCGGATGCCATCGCCCAGGTCGTCCGCGGGTTCGCCGACGACGACGTGGTCCACGTCGACGGTGCGGTCAACCCCGCCAGCGACATGGAGACGATCAACGCCGAGCTGCAGCTCGCCGACCTCCAGACCCTCGAGAAGGCCATCACGCGCTACGAGAAGGAGGTCAAGGGCAAGAAGCTCGACCCCTCCGTCCTCGACGCGGCCAAGGCCGCGCAGGACGCCCTGCAGCGCGGCGTGCTGCTCTCGGGATCCGGTCTCGACCTCTCGCCCATCCGCGAGCTGGGTCTGCTGACCGCCAAGCCCTTCATCTTCGTCTTCAACGTCGACGAGGCGGTGCTCACCGACCAGGCTCGCAAGGACGAGCTGTCGGCGCTGGTGGCGCCCGCGAAGGCCGTCTTCCTGGATGCCAAGATCGAGTCCGAGCTGATCGACCTCGACCCCGAGGATGCCGCCGAACTTCTGGCTTCCACCGGTCAGGACGAGTCGGGCCTCGATCAGCTCGCCCGCATCGGCTTCGACACGCTCGGCCTGCAGACCTACCTCACCGCCGGCCCCAAGGAGGCCCGCGCGTGGACGATCCCGCAGGGCGCGAAGGCCCCGCAGGCGGCCGGTGTCATCCACACCGACTTCGAGAAGGGCTTCATCAAGGCCGAGGTCATCTCGTTCGCCGACCTCGTCGAGCTCGGCTCGGTCGCCGAGGCCCGCGCGAAGGGCAAAGCGCGCCTCGAGGGCAAGGACTACGTCATGCAGGACGGCGACGTGGTGGAGTTCCGCATCGGAAACACATCTGGCAGTTCGAAGTGACCCCCCAGCCGGATACAACGCCATCTGTAGACGCAGAAACGGTGGGCGTGGCACGAGCCTGGAGGTGGGCGGGATGGGTTGCTATTGCACTCGCACTTGCGGTGTTGGTCGGCGGAGCACTCGTTTTCGGGCCATGGGTGGTCGCTCCGTCGGTTTTGAACTTCGCGGGTTTGTTCTCGCTCTCCGTCTCGTTGCTGGCGGTGTGGATCACGGTCCTGATCTATCAAAATCAGACACGGCAATCGGCAACCGACAAGGCGGCATCTGAAGCAATTCTCGAGAAAATCGGTGACTCGTCTTCCACGGCGGCCGAGCGAGCCGGGTCGGCCGACGGCAATACCATCGAGATCATTCGGCTGCTCGGCGAGACAATGCAATCAAAGGCAAGCCGTGCCTTGTCCGAGGTTGAAGCAGCGGAAGCAGCGGTCGCATATTCGGCAGCGCCCAAGGGCGGCAAACAAATCCTCTGGGTTGACGACAACGTCGATTGGATCAGCCTCGAGCGAGACACCTTGAAGGCGGCGGGAGTCTCCTCGGTCTGGGTATCAAACACAGAACGAGCGCTCAGTTTGCTCGCTGGCAACTCGTTCAGCGCCGTAGTGACCGATATGGGGCGAGTAGAAGGTGATCGGGAAGGCTACGTCCTGCTCGATGCCATGAGAGAACGGGGTGACAATACACCCGTTATCGTTTACTCGACCTCGCGTCATCCAAGCCATGTCGCCGAGGTCATCGATCACGGTGGCCAGGGTGCGACGAACAATCCGTTTGAGTTGTTCGAAATTGTGATGGGAGCGCTTGGGTGATTTTGTTGTCGCGCGGCGACGTAGTGGAGTTCCGTATCGAAAACACATCTGGCGGGTCGAAGTAGACATGGCCGTCTACAAAACTCCGAAGGAGCGTCTTCACCGCGACTTCTTCTATCTGAACGACGAAGTCGCGATCAATTCACTTTCGGCCCTCGAATCCGGGAAAGTGGACGAGATCGTCTCCAGAACGACCACTGCTAGGGAGGGCGGATTCAGCGGCGAAGTCAAGATTCCGGTCGTCGACGTAGGTGTCGGTGGTAGCAGGAAATCTTCGTCTGAGATTGAGGAAGAGATGGTCCGGACGCGCACTCGCTTCTCCATTTTCGATGCCTGGTACCGACTCATGCACGACAGGAAGGCTCTGGGTACGTTCGACGGATGGGGCGAGAGCGCTCTTGAGGGCGTTGAGCCTGGAGACACCGTGGAGCTAAGGGCACGGCTGTCGCAGGGGCCGCTCCAGACGGTTCTGCGCCTGTACCTCTGGTTTGCTGAGCAAGCGGCGCGCGACGGCAACTTGTTCTCTCAAAGAGGTGAGGCTAGAAAGACGACCATTGCTTCGTCGAAGAACATAAGACAGATTTTGGGCGATGAGTCGGACGACGAGGACGAAGTTCCGCTTCTGGCAAGTCCAGTAGGCGATCCGGGTCCGTCAGTCCTACTTTCCGTGTCTAGGAGATGGTTAATCGGCCGTCTCGGGCAACTCGGTGGAACTTTCGGGATCGTTGGCCAAGTCGTGCAGCTCGTCGATGCTGACGACGAGTACCCCGTCATACGATTGACGAAGGATGTCCCCCCGACGCCACTTGAAATCGGCACATTGAAGGAAGCGGTGCAGCATTTCGTCGAGCCTGCGAAGGGGCTAGGGGTCGACGTTGAGGCGAGCGAGTCCGTGGTGCAGGGACCGATATTGGTGATCAAGCCCATCGCGATCTATCGCTGACTCTCGACGTGAGCGCTTGCCCATCGTCCCCATCCATGACAGGCATGCGGTGCAGTTCCGGTTCAACAACTGACGCTCGGGTGAGGGGCGACGGCCGATGACTTCCCGGGACATCGTCGCGCGCTACGACGCAGTCAAGCGGGCAGCCGTGGAGAGTGCCCTGCGGAAGGCCGTGCGCGGGCAGGGTATCGCGGCGATCGCCCTCGCCGCGGTGTGGGGACTCGTCACGCTGCTCCCACTCGTCGCCGCGGCCGTCGCCGGGCAGGCCAGCGCCACCCTGGTAGTCGTCTTCGGCGCGCTGCTCCTCGTTCCCCTCGCCATCGGCGTCTTCGGTGTGCGCCAGCTCCGGCGACGACCACGCATACCTGAGATGGCCGTCGCGATCACCCCCACCAGCGTGCATTTCCCGGCCCTCGAACGTCCGTCCGGCGTGGCTAGACGAGTGCCGGCCGAGGAGTGGGCGCGGGAGGGGACGACCGCCGAGATCAGACCGGCGTCCGGACTGCTGCCGACGGCCGCCATCGTCTTCACGCGGCACGACGGACGCACACGGCGGCGCCGGACGGTCTCCGCCGAGCATCTCGACATCGACCCGCGGACGATCGTCGATGTGCTCGGCGGTCCGCCGTCCGCCTAGCGACGATGCGTCGCGACGCGGCAGAGACCTGGCCACCCGTACCGTCCGTCGTCGGATGCTCTTTCCTACACTGGGCTCCATGGACACCCCCGACGCCCGCATCGCCTCTGTTCCGCCCGGGTGGGTGTGGCCGGCGGCATCCAAGAAGCGGTTGTCTCTGCTGCCCGCGGAGATGTTCAACCGGACGTTCGAGCGGGCGCCCGACGACTGGCTGCACGTCGCCCCGCTGAAGAAACCTCCGCTGTTCCTGACCGTCGTGACCGGTGTCATCACCCTGTTCCTCGGGTGGGTGGTGGTCGCCGTGTTGATGCAGGCCGGCACCACCCCGGCGATGGAGGGCCCGATCCCGTACGTGATCGCGGGTGTCTTCGGGCTCATCGGGCTGTTCTTCCTCATCTCGTTCATCAGCCTGCTCTTCGCCTCGCGGAGCCGCTCATCGTGGGGCAACCGTCAGTGCGTGGCGGTCGGGCGCAGCGGTATCGCGGTGCGGTTCCAAGGCGTGGGCACGAACATCCCGTGGTCCGAGGTGAAGGCAGTGGTCGCGACGACGACGAACGACTCGGGGGTGCAGCAGGCGCGCCCGGTGAAGATCCCGGTCCTGCGGATCGAGCGTGACGTCGACCTCGCCTCGGGCGAGCTGCGGTCGTGGCAGATCGCCACGTTCGCGCTCGACGCGGCGCCGCGCGCGGTCTATGCCGCGGCTCACTTCTACTGGACGCACCCGCATCTGCGCGCGGAGCTCGGGACCACCGTGGCCCAGCAGCGCATCGACGGATTCGCCGGGTTCGCGCCCACGACGGTGGGGCCGCAGGGCGTCGCCGGCTTCTGACCGCGAACGGTGGCAGTCGAGCGCCGACCGTCCACGCCGTCGAGAGCGGGGTCACGGCGAGCCCGTCGCGAGGAACACGACAGCGCCCCCGGCCATCCGACCGGGGGCGCTGTGTTCTTCGGGTCTCTGTGTTCCCAGGGAACTCAGCCGCCGATCGGCGTCGGGTTCGTCGGGTCGGGCGGAACGGGGAGCGAACCGTTGATGCGGTTCTGCGCCTGGCACTGGCTCGTGCAGTTCGTGGCGCCGGCCGACAGTTCCACGGCATCCTCGCCGAGCACGCCGCCCATGCGGCCGCCCGAGGTCACGGTCCACTTCGTGACGGTGGCATCCTGATACGTCTTCGTCGCGACCTGGGGGCTGTCCTTGCCGAGCAGCATCTGGTGGGCATTCGCGCCGGAGGCGACGGCATCCACTCCGTTTCCGAAGTTGATCTTGCCCGTGTACTGGTTCACGAAGTAGAACAGACCGGGGCCGAGCGTGTGCACGAGTTCGACGGGGGCGGCGAACTCGGGCTCCATCTGGAAGATGCCGCCCTGCGCGCCGTCCTTGGCCTGGATCTTGAGCTTGCCGGCCGCCGTGGTGAAGATCGCGACGATCGCGTCGTCACGCACCTCGAGGCTCGACAGGCGGGTGCCCGCGCGCTGCGCGGCGGTGAGCGTCGGCACCTTCGACGCGAACACCACGGTGGGGCTCGTGACCATGCGCTGCGTGTCGGGGGCGCCGGTCAGGGTGTAGTCGTACACGCCCAGGGTCACGGGGTCGATCGTGAAGCGGTTGTTCGTCCCGCTCACGGTGATGCGGCCCGAGACGGCGATGTCCTTCAGCTTCGCGTCCTTGCCGGGTGCGGGGTTGTAGGTGGTGCCGTTGACGGTGACCGCGTAGTCACCGCCCGCTGAGGTCGTCTTGGCCTGGGCCGCGGTGGGGAGGAGGAGTCCGGATGCCGCGACCAGGGCGGCCGCGAGGATCGCGGTGCCGCGGGCCAGGCGGCGGCGGGACGGGGTGCTGATGCTCATGCTCTCTCGTTTCGTCGGTGGGCGAGCTGTGTCCACCGTCGGTCCGCGACCCCGGGCCGGGCAATGCGACCTTGGTACTACGACCATCGTCCGATGGCCCCGGTGCGCTGTTTCGCGGACAGTGGGTCATGGCAGTCCTCGTCGCGGGTGACAATGCAGAGGGCGGAAGGATGGATGACATGAAGAAGCGGATCCTCATCGGCGCGGGTGCGCTGGTGCTCGCCGCCGCCCCCGCGGCGGTGGGGCTGTGGGGCAATGCCTCGTTCGCCGAATCGGTTCCCGTTCCCGTGCCGACGTCGGTCCAGGTGGGCGTCCTCACTCCGAGCCCCGGCCCGAGCGTGGACGACCACGGCGGTGATCGGGACCGGGACCGACGGAGCGAGCCGGGGGACGATCGTGACGCGGATGGCGACGCCGCCGCGGACGAACGACGCGGCTCGACCTCAGACGATTCCTCCGTGTCCGGGAACCTCGACGACCACGGCGGGTCGGCCGTCACGGACGACCCCGTCGCTCCCTCCGGGGCCGATGACGGCGGGGGAGAGGTCCCCCGCGACGCTCGCGTCGAACAGAGCGACGACCGGGCCTCATCGGATGCCGGCGCCTCCGATGACTCGCGGAACGGCGGCGATGACGCGGCCTCGGGCGGGTCGGGTTCCGGCGGTTCCGGCTCCGATGACAGCGGCCGCCACGGAGGACGCGACGGTGGTGACGGTGGTGGCCGTGGGGGAGACGACTGAGTGACATCGGACCCGTCCGCCCCTCCCTGGCAGGTGCTGGTCGAGGCCCGAGCGGCGTCGGCGGCACCTCGCCGCTTGTCGACCCGTGCAGTGCTCGTGCGCCTCGCCGCGGGCCTGGCCGCGGTGCTCGTCGCGGTCGCCGCCCTCGCCGGGTTCGGCGCGCAGTGGCTCGCGGAACGCGAAGCCGTCAACGATGCCGCGCAGGTCACGAACGTGCTCGCCGACGCCGTGGTGCGTCCGGTCCTGACCGACGGACTCGCGGCGGGGGAGGACGCCGCGCTCGCCGCGTTCGACGAGACGGTGAGGTCGCAGATCCTCGGAGACGACGTCATCCGGGTGAAGATCTGGGATACCGAGGGGCGCGTGCTGTACGCCGACGAGCCGCAGCTGATCGGACGCACCTTCGTCCTCGACGACGCACAGCGCGCGGCCCTGGCCGCCCCGTCGACCCGTGCGGCGGTCTCGGATCTGTCGGAGGACGAGAACGAGTTCGAGACCGGTTCCCGGCTGCTCGAGGTGTACCGGCCCATGTGGACACCCAGTGGGCAGCAGGTGCTGTTCGAGGTCTACTACCCGTACGAGCCGGTCGCCGCGCGTTCCGCCGAGCTGTGGCGCGGCTTCGCGGGGGTGACGACGAGCAGTCTGCTGCTGTTCGTCGTGCTGACGGCCCCGATCGTCTGGACGTTGCTGCGCCAGCTCCGAGGCGCGGAGGCACGCCGGGCGGAACTGCTGCAGCGTGCCGTGGACGCATCGGACGCGGAGCGTCGGCGGATCGCCGGATCACTGCACGACGGCCCGGTGCAGGAGCTCGTCGCGACCAGTTACGGGGCCGAGGCCGCCGCCGTCGCCGCCGACGCGCGCGGAGAGGAAGAGGGAGCCGCCGGCATGCGCGAGGTCGCGGGCGCCGTGCGCGGTAACGTGCGGGTTCTGCGATCGCTCCTCGTCGACATCTACCCCGAGAGCCTCACGGCGTCGGGCCTGTCCTCGGCGCTGCACGACCTCGCCGCGACCGCCCGGACGCGTGGCGTGCCGGTCGTCCTCGACCTGCGCGCGCCCATCGATGCACTGCCGGAGGCGCACGAGCGCCTGATCTATCGGATCGTCCAGGAGGCCCTGCGAAACGCCGTGACCCACGCCGCGCCCTGCACGGTGACCATCGCGGTCGCGGCCGACCGTGGACGCATCGACCTGGTCGTCGCCGACGACGGCCCCGGCTTCGACGCCACCGCGGTGCTCGACGCCCCGGCCGAGGGGCACCTCGGTCTGCGCGTGCTCCGCGATCTCGCCACGGACGCGGGCGCCGAGCTCGCCCTGTCGACGTCCCCTGGCCGCGGCACGCGCTGGCGCCTGCGTTTCACCGACACCCCCCGGGAGATCCCATGATCCGCGTCCTCGTCGTCGACGATCACTCGATGGTGCGGGAGGGACTGGCATCCGTCCTCGCGGCCGAGGGCGACATCGCCGTCGTCGCCACGGCGGCGAACGGCGTCGACGCCCTCCGGGCGATCGAGGACGTCGACGTCGACGTCGCGGTCATGGACCTCTCGATGCCCGTGATGGACGGGGTCACCGCGACGCGCGAGATCCGCTCCCGTGCCGCCGGCATCCGGGTGCTCGTCCTGACCTCCTTCGGCGACCGTGACCAGGTGCGTCGCGCCGTCGCCGCGGGGGCGACCGGGTATCAGCTGAAGGATGCCGAGCCCCACGACCTCCGTGCGGCGGTGCGGGCCGTGCACGCCGGGCATGCCCCGCTGGATCCGCGCGTCGCGGGCGCGCTGCTCCCCGAGGAGATCACCGTGGACAGCGGTCTGAGCGCCCGCGAGGAGGAGGTGCTGCGCCTGGTGGCCGACGGGCTCGCCAACAAGCAGGTCGCGAACGCGCTCGGCATCTCGGAGCGCACGGTGAAGGCGCACCTGGGCAGTGTGTTCCGCCAGATCGGCGTGGCCGACCGGACGAGCGCGGCGCTGTGGGCGCGCGATCACCTCGGAACGTGACGGTCGTCAGACCCGCTCCGCGTAGACCACGCGGTTGTCGACGTAGTGCCCCGAATCGCGATCGAAGACGCCCCCGCACGTGATGAGTCGGAGCTCATCTCGCGCCGTCGCCCCGAAGACGCGCGCGGTGGGGAACGACGACTTGGGGTAGTCGGCCGCTTCGGTGACGCGGTACGCGTGCGTCCGGCCGTCGGCATCCTGCACCTCCACGACGTCTCCGACGACGAGGTCCTCGAGATCCTGGAAGACCGCGGGACCGGTGGGCGAGTCGACGTGCGCGGCGATCACCGTCGGGCCCGTGCCCCCGGGGCGCCCTCCGCCGGTGAACCAGCCGACCTCGTCGTAGTCGGCGGGAACCTCCATGGCGCCGTCGTCGGCGATGCCGAGGTCGATCAGTGACTCGTCCAGGTTGATCGCCGGGATCGACACGCGCACGGGAGGGGAAGCCGAGGCCGGGGACGCCGTCGAGGTCGGGGGCGATGATGACGCCGGGGGAGACGCGGTCGTCACGAGGGGCGTCGGCTCATCGGCCACAAGCGGGGAACTGCAACCGGTGACGGTCGTGAGCGCGCCGACGACGAGCACGCACGCGGTGCGCCGCTTCCATCCCGAGAAGGACGGCCGCCGCGCACCGCGCCGTGCGTCGGTCACTTCGCCGACGACGCGTGACGGCGGCGTAGCGCGAGTGCACCCGCGGCCACGACTCCCAGGCCGCCCGCTGCCGCGGCGAGACCCCACCCGCCGGCATCCGCCGTGGCGGAGCCACCGGCACCGGTGTCGACGCCGCCGACGGGGATCGCCGACAGCTGCCCGCGGACGACGCCGGCCGCGAAGTCGACGGTGTGCGAGTCGCCGGTGAAGCCGGCGGGGTCGGCCTCGATCTGCTTCAGGGTGAAGCCCTCGCCGGTGTCGACGCCGTCGGCGACCACGCCCGTGGTGAAGGGGCCCTGCAGGCAGCCTGAGGAGGTGCGGGGTCCGTCGCCCACGGGGGCGGGGTTGGGGAAGGCGATGCGGGGCGGCCCGGGCTTGCCGACGGCCGCTTCGTGGATGTGCGTGGCGGTCTTGGCGGGGCTCTGGTAGTCGCCGGTGACGCCCTCGAGGCGGATGTCGTAGCAGATGATGTCGAGGTCGGAATTGATGCGGAACGTGTACGTGCCGGTGGCGCCCTCCTCGCCGGGCGCGGCGACGCCGTCGTTGTTGATCACCTGATCGGGGGTGGCCATGACCGTGAACGCGCTCGTGAACTCGGCGGGTTCGGCCACCTCGGTCTCGGCGTGCGCGGGGAGCCCGACGGCCAGGAGGGCGACGCCGGCCAGGGCGCCGATCGTCAGTGGGCGGGCGTACGTCTTCTTCGTCATCGTCGTGCCTTTCGATCGGGACGCGGAGTGTCCGGTTGCGGGGGAGTACGACCGCCGGGGGCCGCGCGTTCACGGCATCCGGGATTTTCTTCCGCGCCGTGAACGCCGGCACCGCCCCGGTCGTACACCCCACGAGGCCGTCGGCAGGCGACGGTTACCCTCGGAGAGGACGACACGGGTGACGGAGTCCGAGTCCACAAGACGCGAGGGGGAGTTGCGGATGCGCGCCTCTCGGCGACCGAGCACACGCCCCGCGTTCGACCTACGCCGTGCGTTCGACGACAACGGCCACGCCCTGCTGGGATTCGCGGTGAACGCCCTGCGCGACCGGCCGTTGGCCGAGGACTGCGTGCAGGAGACGTTCCTCCGAGCGTGGCGGGCGCGCGACCGATTCGACGCGCGGGCCGCATCCGAGCGCACGTGGCTGTTCTCGATCGCGCGCAACGTGATCGTCGACGCCCTGCGTGCTCGGGCGCGGCTGCCGGTGATCGGCGACCAAGGCGAGCTCGAGAGCCGGGCGGCCGAGGCGATCGACCCGCTCGACCGCTTGCGCATGCTCGAGGCGCTGTCGATCCTCAGCGAGGCGCATCGCACCGCGGTCGTGGCGATTCACCTGCACGGTCGTTCGTATCAGGAGCTCGCAGATGCCACGGGCGTCCCTGTCGGGACGTGGCGCACACGAACGTTCCACGGGCTCCGCGCCCTCCGCACGCACCTCGAGGAGATGGAGGAGACCGATGCGCACTCCCGATGACCGCTGGGCCGAACTGGCCGCCGCCGCGCTGGCGGGTGAGCTGAGCGCGGCGGAGGAGGCGGAGTTCGACGAGCTGCGTCGCTCCGACCCGGCCCGCGCCGAGGAGTACGCCCACCTCGAGGACCTCACCGGACGGCTCCGTCAGGGCGACGTCGGGTGGGTCGCGCCGCGCGACGGCGGCGAGCTGTTCGCTCGGATCGAGTCCTCGCTGGGGGCCCCGGCTCCGGTGCCCCACGCGGCACCGCGGGAGCGACAGCGCCGATGGGTGACGCCGGTGGTCGCGGCCGCGTGCCTGGTGGGGGGCGTCGTGCTCGGGGTCAACGGCGTGGGGCTGTTCGACTCCTCGGTGCCGTCGGGCCCGCCCGGCACCCTCGGCGCCCTCGAGCGCGTCGCGGTGAGCGACGACCGCGACGGAGTGGACGTCTCGGCCGAGGTCGTCGCGCACACGTGGGGCACGGAGGCCTACCTCGAAGCGACGGGGCTCGACGTGGGGGCCACCTACGAGCTGGTCTTCGTCGGGGTCGACGGCGCGGAGTTCTCGGCGGGCGAGGTGCTGGGCTCCAAGGTGCCGATCGTCTGCCGTCTGAACGCGGCCGTTCTCCGGGGGGATGCCGTGCGCATGGAATTGCGCGACACCGGCGAGGCCGTGATCGCGCACGCGGACCTGCCCGCGGTCTGAAACGTCATGGCGGGAGGGGGCGCCCGCCCGGGCGTCAGCCCAGTTCGCCCGGGTGGGTCAGACGCCACAGCAGCGTGGGCTCCTCGATGGCGCCGGAGATCTTCACGTCGGCCGAGGTCGATTGCGGACCCGCCGTCCACGTGACGGTCCCGACCGTCTCGCCGTCGGCGTAGGTGCGCGGCGTCTCGGTGTCGAGGGTCACGGTCACGGGGGTGTCCGACCAGGTGCGCACCTCCGCATTCTTCGCGAGCACAAGCTCCGCCTGCGACCCCCAGCGCGTGGTGATCGTACCGATCGTCTCGCCGAGGCTGCCGACCTGCAGATCGTGGAACCCGTCGCTGACGCTCTGCAGCAGTCGCGCCACATCGTCGTCGGTGCTGTCGTGGGTCTCGCCGCCCAGGCGCACGCCCGTGATCTCGAGCGGGCTGCCGATGCCGACATCGAGGGATGCCGTGAACAGCAGGTTGAACGTGCCGTCGCCGAGATTGCCGGTCTTGAGTCCGTCGATCCCGAGCGTGCCCAGCATATCGTTCGTATTGGTCACGGTGCCCGCACCGGTCACGCTGATCGAACGCATCGCCGTGATCGCGGCGATCGTGGGGTTCGCCCCGGCCAAGCGGGCGATGGCGACCAGATCGCCGGGCGTGGAGGTGTTGCGCGCGTCGATGCCCGTGGCATCCACGATGCGGGTGTCGTTCAGGCCGTTGCGAGTCAGCCAGGACCGAGCGGCGTCGACGTACGCGCCCTCCGATCCGAAGCCCCAGCGGGCGATCGCGACCGCGTAGTTGCTCGCCGAGGGCAGGAGCATCGTGGCCAGGGCGTCGTGCAACGGCATGCGGGTGCCATCGGGCATGTTCGCGATCGTGACGCCCTGCACGTAGAAACGGTCGTACAGGTCGGTGTCGGCCTCGGTGAAGGCGATGGTGGGTCCGGGATCGGCGGCGTCGCCCAGCGGGTGCGCATCGAGCACGACCAGAGCCGTGATGAGCTTGGCGATGCTGGCGATGGGACGGGCGTCGTCGCCCCCCGACGACGCGAACACCCCGGCCGCATCGGGTCCGAGATACTGTTCGCCGCCGTCGATGCTCATCCGCACCGAGCCGGAGGAGGGCAGGACCAGGGATGCCGGGCCCGCCGCGTTCACGGTCGGCGTCTGCGAGGTGACGGTCGGGGCGGGCAGGGCCGCCGACGACGCCCACCAGACGTAGCCGCCGCCACCGCCGAGGGTGGCGAGGAGAACGACGAGGAAGACGATGAGCGCGACCCGGCCGGCCCGCCCGGGAGGTGCCGGCCCGCGCGGTGCCTCGTCGAGGAGACTGGAGAAATCGGCGAGCGTGTCGGGCGCGGTCATGAGGTGCGACCGCCCGTCGCGAATGATGCTTCCCCCCGGCGCATGCCTCGAACCTATCCCGTCGGCTTGCCTCACACGCACATGAATTTCAAGCCCCCCGCCGCGTCGGGCGCGCAGATCTAGCGTGGATGCACATCGGGAGATACCCGGAAACCTAACGGGAGGTGCCGACATGGGACTCGACGACAAGATCAAGAACGCCGCTGAGAACATCGCGGGCAAGGCGAAGGAAGCCACGGGCAAGGCCACCGACAACGAGCGCCTCGAAGCCGAGGGCCAGGCGGACCAGACCAAGGCCCACGCCAAGCAGGCCGGCGAGAACGTCAAGGACGCCTTCAAGTAAGTCGCCCTCCCCGAATGCCCCGACCCTCGCGGTCGGGGCATTCGTCGTTTCCGGAACGGATGCCGGAGGCAGGCGCCCGCGTTCGCGATAATGGCGGAATGACCGCTGCCGTTCCCACCGAGACGCCCACGCTCGTCTCGGGCACCCCCGTCGTCCTGCGCGCCCACGGCTACGAAGCCGCGATCGCCAGTGTCGGCGCGTCCCTCCGCTCGCTCACCTTCGACGGCCGTGACCTCGTGGTCCCCTTCGACGCCGACGAACTGCGACCCGCCTATCGCGGCACGACGCTCGCGCCCTGGCCCAATCGGGTGGTGGACGGCATCCATCGCTTCGACGGCGAGGAGCACCAGCTGCCGCTCACCGAGCCGAACCGCGGCCACGCCCTGCACGGTCTGCTGTCGTGGGTGGACTGGAACGTGCTCGACGCCTCCGACGACGCCGTCACGCTGACCGCGACCGTGACCGCTCAGGCCGGATACCCCTGGTGGCTCGTCGTGTCCACCACGTTCCGTCTCGGAGCCGACGGCCTGACGCAGACCGTGCGAGCGACCAACCTGTCCGACACCCCGGCGCCGTGGGGCACCGGCCCGCACCCCTACCTCGTCGCCGGTCCGGCCGCGCTCGACGAATGGTCGCTCTCGCTCCCGGCCGACACCGTGCTCGAGGTCACGCCCGATCGTCTCGCGCCGGTGGCCTTGGCATCCGTCGAGGTCGACGCCGACCGCTTCGACTACCGCGACGAGCGCGTGCTCGGCGCCGTCGAGATCGACCACGCCTACACCGGGCTGATCCGGGATGCCGACGGCCGCGCCACGGTCACCCTCACCGACCCCGCCGGCACCGGGGTGGCGATGACCTGGGCCGAGGACTGCCCGTGGGTGCAGATCCACACCGCCGACCTGCCGGCCGGGCCCGGGACGCCCGGGCACCGCGCGGGGCTGGCGGTGGAGCCGATGACCTGCGCGCCCGATGCGTTCAACGACGACGCCTACGACTTCGCCACCGGCGTGGTCTCGCTCGATCCGGGCGCGTCGCACGAGGCCGGCTGGACGATCTCGGCGCGCTGAGCCGGCCGCAGACGCGAATCGCCCCGGATCCGTCCGGGGCGATTCGTCGTTGCGAGCGGTCGGTCCGCGAGCTCAGACCACCTGGGTGCCGCACATGCCGCAGTCGCCGCCGGCCGAGACCTCGACGAAGCAGTCCGGGCACATCGCCCGCGTGGGCCGGTCGGTGATCGGGGTGGGCTTGGGGCTCGTGCTGCGGCGTTCGGCCTTCGGCGCGGCCGCGCGCGCACGGCGCATCTCGATGGTCGGGGCGGGCGGCGGGGGCGGGGCGACGGGCTTGTGCGCCTCGCAGTAGAAGCGGACGAATCCGCCGTGGTGCTTGGGGTGGCGGTGCTTCACCGCCCACAGCTCGGTGCGCTCGTACAGCGGACCCTCGGTGCCGCACGCGACGCACCGGGTGGCTTCGCCCGGTACGACGTCGGCGACGAGGACGGGGGCGTCGAAGCGGATGGCATCCCGCCAATCCTGCGACGAAACGATCTTCATGGGGGACCCTTCTTCGGCGGTTCGGGCCGCCTCACCCTCAACGGTACGCTCCTCCCCAGGCCCCTGGGGACGCCGATCGTGCGCTCCGGGGCTGGACAGTGCCCGCGGGGCGCCGGATAGGTTGGAAGCAATTCCCCCGCGCCGCCGCTCTCGTGCGGCGCCTGTCGAAGGAGAACCATGGAATTTGCTGCTCTGGGGGCGATCGGCATCGTCGTGGTCATCGCACTCGTCGTCGTCATCGTCGTCTTCCTCATCATCGCGGGGTTGATCCGCGGCTGGTACCGGGTCGCCAAGGCCGACGAGGCCCTGGTGATCGTCGGTAAGCGTCAGAAGGGCGCGGACGGCGGATCCTCCCGCATCACCGTCATCACCGGTGGCGGTGCGATCGTCAACCCGCTCACGCAGCGCGGCGAGATGATCTCGCTGCGCGCTCGTCAGATCAAGATGGAGCCGACCGCGCAGTCGTCCAACGGCGTGACCGTGAACGTCAGCGGTGTGGCGCTGGTCAAGATCGGCTCCGACCCCGAGTCGGTGCGCCGCGCGGCCGAGCGCTTCGCCTCGCAGGACAAGGCGATCGAGCAGTTCACGACCGAGCAGCTCGAGGGTGCGCTGCGCGGCGTCGTCGCGACGCTGACCGTCGAGGAGCTCATGCGCGACCGGCAGCGGCTGTCGGACCAGATCGCCGAGGGCATCAAGGGCGACCTGTCGTCGCAGGGCCTCATCCTCGACTCCTTCCAGATCCAGGGCGTCACCGACGGCAACGGCTACATCGCCGCCCTCGGTGCGACCGAGGTCGAGCGCGTGAAGCGCGAGGCCGAGGTCGCCCGCATCAACGCGGTTCGCGAGATCCGCGCACGCCAGATCGCCACCGACGAGGCGAACCTGATCGAGCAGACGAAGCTCGACAAGAACAGCGCCGCGGCCAAGGCCGAGGTCGGTCGGGCCAACGCCGAGGCCGAGCAGGCCGAGGCCCTCACCCGCGCCGAGCGTCGCCAGGCGGTTCTGCAGCAGGAGGCGCAGAACACGCAGGCCCGCCTCGAGTCCGAGGTCTCCCGCGTCGCCGACGCCGACCTGTACCAGCGCCAGAAGGATGCCGACGCCGAGGCGTACGCGCAGATCAAGGCCGCAGAGGCTCGCGCTCAGATCGCCGAGCAGGAGGCCTCCGCCGTGCGCGTGCGCGCCGAAGCCGACGCGCAGGCCGTGCGCCTGGCCGGTGAGGCGCGCGCCGAGGCGATCCGCGCCGAGGCCGAGGCCCTGTCGCAGAACCAGGAAGCCCTGCTCGCCCAGCGCGCTCTCGAGGCGCTGGTGCCGATGATGGCCGAGTTCGCCAAGGGCTACGACCGCGTCGGCAACGTCACCGTCCTCGGCGGCGAGGGCGCGAGCGGCCACCTCGCGACCGAGTCGGCGACGGGCCTGCGCTCCTCGTTCGAGGCCGTGAAGGCGGCGACGGGGATCGACCTGACGCAGATCATCCAGGGCCGCGCCGTGGCCGACGCGTTCGCCGAGTCGGCGCGTCGCCCCGCGGCCGAGGCGCCGGCATCCAGCGCCCCCGCGGCGCCGCCCGCGGCGTCGGACCTCGGGGTCTGAGCGGCACCCGCCGATGCCCGAAGCCCCCGAGGTCGAGGCGCTCGCGCTGTTCCTGCGCGAGCGCCTGATCGGTCGCGAGGTCGTCGGCACCGAGCTCGTCGAGGGGAGGGCGTGGAAGACCCGCGGCCGTCCCCTCGACCAGCTCGTGGGTCACCGGGTGACCGCCGTGACGCGATTCGGCAAGCACATCGACCTCGACTTGGACGGTGCGCATCTCTCGCTCGGGTTCGGCCGGGCGGGGTGGGCGACGTGGACCGACGCCGACGCCGCACCACAGCTCGCCGAGGCCGCGGCATCCCCTGCCGCCGCCGTCATCGCGCGGGTCGTGTTCGACGACGGCGAGCTGGGCATCACGGATGCGGGGGAGTGGTTGTCCGTCCAGCTGCACCTCGTCGACGAGCCGCGCGAGGTGCCCTCGGTGGCGAAGCTCGGACCGGATGCCATCGACCCGGACTACTCGCTCGAGATGCTTCGGGCGGCGCTGGGCGGGCGACGAAAGCAGGTGAAGGCCCTCCTGCAGGAGCAGGAGACGCTGGCCGGGATCGGCAACGCGTACTCGGATGAGATCCTCTTCGCCGCGCGACTGTCGCCGGTCGCCCACGCCTCGTCGCTGACGGACGACGAGGTGACGCGGCTGTTCGCGGCGTTGCTCGACACGCTCGGCAGGGCCGTGGCGTCGCGTCGCGGAGTGCCGATCGCCGAGCAGAAGGCCGCGAAGGTGGCGGCGATGAAGGTGCACGGTCGCACGGGTGAGCCGTGTCCGGGGTGCGGCGGCGTGATCGAGGACATTCCCGGGACGAAGGGCGGCGGCCAGTGGTGCCCGTCGTGCCAGGGCGGCTGAGGGACGGACCGCGGGGCGGGAGACCCGGGGCGTCGGGGTCGGTTCGCGGAGGGGCCCATCAGGTCGGTGGGTGCCGAGATCGGAGCCGTGCCCGCGGGCGATCGCGGCGACCGGCAGCAGCTCAGTGACTTGCATCGGGTCGGTGACCGGCAGCAGGTCGGTGATCGGCGCAGGGTCGGTGTTCCGCCCAGGTCGATGATCTGCGCGGGGCCGGTGACCGGCGCAGGGTCAGCCGGCTCTCGAGTATCCGGTCTGACGCTGCGCCGAACAGGGACGATGCGTGGGCCCGGCGGCACGCGGAAGGGCCCCGGACCGTGGTCCGGGGCCCTTCCGACGATCGCGCTCAGGCGGTTTGACCGGAGTGCGTGCCCTCAGCGACCTCTTCGACGAGCTTGGCGTTGAAGGCCGGCAGGTCGTCGGGGTTGCGGCTGGAGACGAGGCCCTGGTCGACGTGGACCTCTTCGTCGACCCAGGTGGCGCCGGCGTTGCGGAGGTCGGTCTGCAGCGTGGGGTAGCTGGTGAGCGTGCGCCCCTTCAGCACATCGGCCTCGGTCAGGATCCACCCGCCGTGGCAGATGACGGCGACGGGCTTGTGCTGGTCGAAGAAGTCGCGGGCGAAGGACACGGCATCCTTCACGATGCGGATGTCGTCGGCGTTCTGCACGCCGCCCGGAAGGACGAGCGCGTCGAAGTCGCCGGCGGAGGCGCCCGAGACGGCGAGGTCGACCTTCTGCTCATGCCCCTTCTCGCCGCTGATGCTTCCCTCGTTCGGCGAGACGAGCACCGCTTCGGCACCGGCGGAGGTCACGGCCTCCCACGGGCTCGTCAGCTCGCTGTCTTCGAAACCGTCGGTGGCCAGGAATGCGATGCGCTTGCCGCTGAGATCGGTCATGGATACGCCTCTCTTCGTTGTCGGTGGGGTTCTCCACGTTAGGAACGAGACACGGCGCGAGGGCGGGGGTTGCGGATGCCCCGTGCAGGGGTTAGCCGCGAAGCGGGCCGACCGTGTCGATCGACGGCCGGTGCCGGGGTGTGCCCGCACGTTCACTGGTCCGGTCGCTCCCGGCGGGACGGGGGGACGGGCGCGGCACCGGCCCCTGCCCGCACGCGCAGGCGTAGCATGGAGCGCATGTCCGGTGACTCCACGTCTGACACGACCCCCGCGTCCACGCCGCTTCTCACGCTGCTGAACGCCCCCGTTGTCGAATCCGACGACGACGCTCCTTCCGCCTCGCAGTGCTGCGGTGGCGGCTCGTGCTCTCTTTGAGCGCTTGCTGACGTCTTTCTGACGCGACGCGTCCGCGCCCCGCGCGGCGATGTCGGTCGCCAACTCTGGTTGGGAGCCGGGATCTGCGCGTGGTCTCGCTGTAACGCCGGCGGCGCCGGCCGTCAGTTCAGACCGCGAGACGCGCGCTCACCGTCACGGTGCGCGCCCGCCTCGAATGCCGGTCAGTGCGCGACGACGGCCGCGTCGGCTTCTTCCGCCTCCGCCGGCTTGCGCACGAAGCACGCGAGGACGACCGCGGCCGTGGCGATCACCGCGCCGACGAGGAAGGACGCGTGCACGCCGGACGCGACGGCGCCGGCCTGGTCGGTGCCACCGGCGAGGGCGATGCTCGAGAACACGGTCATGATCGCCACGAAGCCGGCCGTGCCCGCGGCACCGGCGACCTGCTGAGCGGTGCCGACGACGGCACTGCCGTGCGAGTACAGGCGGCGGGGGAGCGAACCGAGCGCGGAGGTCATCAGAGGTGTGAAGACGAGGCCCAGCCCGAGGTTCAGGGCGAGGTAGACCGTGACGATCCACCAGATCGGGGTGCCCTGGCCGAAGGTGAGCGCCATCGTCCACAACACGGCGGCGGCGATCAGCATCCCGGGGATGACGAGGGGAGTCGGGCCGAAGCGGTCGAACAGGCGACCGACGATCGGTGCCATGACCCCCATGAGCACGCCGCCCGGAAGCAGCATGAGACCGACGGTGAGGCTGCTGAGGCCGAGCGCCTGCTGCAGGAAGATCGGCAGCAGGATGAGCGACCCGAAGAGAGCCGCCATCACGATCGCGACCAGGGGGACGGCGAGCCGGAACGAGGGGCTCAGGAAGACGCGCAGGTCGAGCAGAGCGGAGTCCGAGCGCTGCAGGCGGAGCTGGCGCAGGACGAAGACCGCGACGAACACGGCGCCCACCGCGAGCGGGATCCACACCGGCACGGACGCGTGGCCCGAGGCCGATTCGCCGATGGCGCTCAGGCCGTAGACCAGACCGCCGAAGCCGATCGCCGAAAGGACGACCGAGAGGACGTCGAAACGTGCATCGGGGCGGGTCTCGGTGACGTTGCGGACCCAGCGCGCACCGAGAGCGATGGCGACGAGCGCGATGGGCAGGATGAGCCAGAAGATCGCGTGCCAGGTGAGGGCCGAGAGGATGAGGCCCGAGACCGTGGGCCCGACCGCGGGTGCGACGGCGATGACGATGGTGACGACGCCCATCACCCGACCGCGCCTGTTCGCGGGGACCAGGTTGAGCACGGTCGTGAAAAGCAGGGGCATCATGACGCCCGTGCCCATCGCCTGGATGATGCGTCCCGCGAGCAGGACGCCGAACGCCGGCGCGACCGCGGCGACGAGCGTGCCGACGGCGAAGACGCCCATCGCGCTGAAGAACACCCTGCGGATCGGGAAGCGCTCGAGGAGGAAGCCGGTCAGGGGGATGACGACGGCCATCGTCAGCAGGAACGCGGAGGTGAGCCACTGGCCGGTGGCCGCGCTCACGCCGAAATCGGCCATGATCGCCGGGAGCGCGACCGACATCGTGGTCTCGTTCAGGATGACGACGAAGGCGGCGACCACGAGCAGCGCGATCACCGGGCCGGGGCGGTGCGTCGGCATCGACGGGGTCGACGCGGTCGTCGGTCGGGAGACGGGGATGGTGCCGGTGGCGGCCATGACGAGGTCCTTTACACGCGGGGGGCTTCGTGGCGCCACGGAGGGCGACTGCGTCGGTCACAACGGGCAGGCGGCCCGAGGTATTCCGATATCGAGACGATCGGATCGAAGATGATCCGGTAGCGACCCTACCGAGGGGCTCCGACATCGCCGTCCGCGGCTCGATGTCGGTGGGCGGACGTAGGCTGGCCCGCATGAGCATGGGCGGAATGGGCGGGAGCATGTTCCGCGGCGTGGATGCCGACGTGCAGCGCAAGCGCAACGCCCAGGCGCCGCGGGTGGCGAACCTGGGCCGTCGGGTCGTCGAGCTCTTCCGCCCCTACCGCGCCCGCATCGCCTTCACGGCGCTACTGGTCGTCGTCGGCGCGGCGGTCGCGGTCATCCCGCCGCTGCTCGTGCAGCGCATCTTCGACGACGCGCTGTTCCCCGTCGACGGCTCGAACCCCGATCTGCGCCTTCTCGCCGTCCTCGTGAGCCTCATGATCGGGCTTTTCCTCGTCTCCGCGGCTCTCAACGTCGGTCAGACCTGGCTGACGGCCACCGTGGGGAATCGGGTCACCGGCGACCTGCGGACCCGTCTTTTCGACCACCTGCAGAACATGGAGCTCGGGTTCTTCACCCGCACGAAGACGGGCGTCATCCAATCGCGTCTTCAGAACGACGTGGGCGGCGTGTCGGGTGTGCTGACCAACACCGTCACCAGCATCCTCGGCAACGCCGTCACCGTCATCGCGTCGCTCGTGGCCATGATCCTCATCGACTGGCGGCTCACCCTCATCGCGGTCGCGCTCATGCCGTTCCTGCTGTTCGTCCAACGACGGGTGGGCCAGGTGCGGGCCCGCATCGCGGGTGAGACGCAGGAGTCGCTGTCGGAGCTGTCCGCGATCACGCAGGAGACGTTGAGCGTCTCGGGCATCCTGTTGTCGAAGTCGTTCAACCGCCAGCGCACCGAATCCGCGCGCTTCGACGCCGAGAACGACAACCAGGTGGGCCTGCAGGTGCGCCGCGCGATGAGCGGTCAGGGCTTCTTCGCCGTCGTGCAGGTGATCATGTCGAGCGTGCCCGCGGTCATCTACCTCGTCTCGGGATACCTCATCGGCGGCGGCGCGGGGGCGATCACCGCCGGCACCATCGTCGCCTTCACCACGGTGCAGGCGCGGCTGCTCATGCCCCTGATGGGCCTCATGCGTGTCGCGCTCGACGTGCAGACCTCGTCGGCGCTGTTCGCCCGGATCTTCGAGTACCTCGACCTGCGCCCGGCCATCGTCGACGTGCCCGATGCGCTTCCCGTCTCGGCCGCGCCCGGACCGCTCGGGCGCATCGAGTTCCGCGACGTGGAGTTCCGGTACCCGGACGCCCCCGCGCAGGCGCGACCGACCCTCGACGGCGTGTCGTTCACGGTCGAGCCCGGCCAGCACGTCGCCTTCGTCGGGCCGTCCGGCGCGGGGAAGACGACCATCCTGTACCTGACGCCGCGGATGTACGAAGCCAGCGGCGGCGCGGTGCTGTTCTCGGGAGCCGATGTGCGTTCGCTCGAGCGCGCCTCGATCATCGACGAGATCGGCATCGTCTCGCAGGAGACCTACCTCTTCCATGCGACCGTCCGCGAGAACCTGCGCTACGCCCGTCCCGACGCCACCGACGACGAGATCGATGCCGCGTGTCGGGCGGCCAACATCCACCACGTGATCGCCGGTTTCGAGGCCGGGTACGACACGGTCGTCGGTGAACGCGGATACCGCCTCTCGGGCGGCGAGAAGCAGCGCATCGCGATCGCGAGGGTGCTGCTGAAAGACCCGCCCGTGCTGCTGCTCGACGAGGCGACGAGCGCCCTCGACACCGTCTCGGAGCGCATCGTGCAGGAAGCCCTCGAGACCGCCTCGCACGGTCGCACCACGCTGTCGATCGCCCACCGCCTGTCGACGGTGATCGGTGCCGATCAGATCCACGTGGTGGATGCCGGACGCATCGTCGAATCCGGCACGCACGGCGAACTGCTGGCGCGCGGGGGACTGTACGCCAGCCTCGCCGCCGAGCAGCTCGCGGCCTCGTTCGTGCTCGCCGAGGAGCAGCTCGACGAGGCGGGTCTGGCCCGCGCCGCCCTTCCTGCGCGCCGGGCGGACGAGGCGCCGGCCTAGCTCGACGCGGTTCGGACCCGCCGCATTCCGTGCACGACGGCGCGAGGTGTTCGAAGCGCGCCGGATGACAGAATCCGGTGTCGGCGTGTCGGGGACTCCGCCCGCCGTTGTGTCTGCGCACACGTGACGCGGCCCGGCACAGGCCGCCGCCCCCGGCCTCAGCCCGGCAGCGACTCCATGAACGCCTTGAGCGCGATGCGGTACGAGGCGTCCGGATGCGTCTCGGCGATGCGCCGCAGCGGCGGGAGATCCAGCGTGCGGATCAGCCGCCCGCGCTCTTCGACGGCCGCGTCGGCCCCGGCGGCGCGCAGCACGGCGATGCCCTCGCCGAGGGCTTCGAGGTAGTCGCGCAGCACGTCGACCTCGCCCAGGCGCTGGGTGATCGACCCGCCGTCGCGGCGCTGGCGCCACTCGACGATCACCTCGGGGATCACGTCGAACGCCGCCGCCGAGGCGTACATACGCTGGGCGAGCACCTGGTCCTCGTAGTAGCGCCCCTCGGGGAAGCGGAGACCCTGCTCGTGCCAGAAGGCGGTGCGGCTGAGCTTGGACCACGCGACGATGTTCCCTGATGCCGCGGGGTGCTGCGTCAGCGTCGTCCCCGAGCGGGCCGGGTCGGTGGCCGCCGCGACCCACGGCTGCACGTCGCCGGCGGTGTATCCCGGGCCCTCGGCATCCGGGCGCAGGCGCACGTACGCTCCCACGACGAAGTCGCTCCCGGTGCGATCGAGGGCGTCGGCGAGGCGGGCGAGCGCGTCGGGACGGAGGATGTCGTCGGCGTCGAGGAAGGCGGTGTAGGGCGTGTCGACCCGCGCGAGTCCGGTGTTGCGGGCGGCGCCGAGGCCGCGCTGCTCCGTGTGGCGGACGAGACGGAAGCGGGGGTCGTCGGCCTCGGCCTCGGCGAAGATGCGGGCCGTGTCGTCGGTCGAGGCGTCGTCGACGAGCACCGCCGTCCAGTGCGGGTGCGTCTGCGCGCGGAGCGAATCGAGGGCTTCGGTCGCGTACTCGGCGACGTCGAAACCGGGGACGATGACGGTGACCGGGGTGGAGCTCACCCGCGCGATCCTACGGCCGTCACGGCCGCGGCGACCGCATCCGCGACGGGATCGAGGGATGCCGTGAGGCCGTGCGGCAGCGTGAAGCGCACGGCGGTGCGGGCCGTATCGTGCTCCAGGCCGATCGCGAGCAGCACGTGCGACGCCTCGTTGCTGCCGGCCGCGCACGCCGAGCCGCTCGAGGAGACGACGCCGCGGCGTTCCAGCTCGAGCAGGACGGTCTCGCCGTTCGTGCCGGGGAAGACGAAGCTCGCGGTGCCCGGGAGGCGACGGGTCGGGTGGCCGGTGACGCGCGCGTCGGGCACGAGCGCGAGGACGCGGGAGACGAACGCGTCGCGCAGCCCCGCGACGCGGGCGGCCTCCTCCGCGCGCTCCGCCTCGGCGAGGGTGAGGGCGGTGGCGATGGCGACGGCTCCCGCGACATCCGGCGTCCCCGACCGGCGTCCGCGCTCCTGGCCGCCGCCGTGCAGCAGCGGTTCGAACGGAAGTCGCCCGCGCACGGCCAGGATGCCGGTGCCCTTGGGGGCGCCGACCTTGTGGCCCGCCACGGTCACGGCATCCGCCCCGAGGCCGGCCAGGGGCAGCCACCCGGCCGCCTGCACGGCATCCAGGTGAAGGGGCACTCCGCGCTCGTGGGCGACGGCGGCGAGGGCGGCGGCGTCCTGGACCGTGCCGATCTCGTTGTTGGCGTAGCCGACGCTCACGAGCGCGGTGCCCGCGCGCAGGCTCGCGGCGAGCGCGTCGGGGGTGAGCGTTCCCGTGGCGTCGATCGGGGCGTGCGTCACCGCGACCCCGTGCAGGCGGGAGAGGTAATCGGCGGAGGCGAGCACAGACTCGTGCTCGATCGCCGTCGTGACGAGGTGCCTCTTCCCCGATCCCAGGACGAGGCCCTTGATGGCGGCGTTGTTGGACTCCGTGCCGCCGGAGGTGAAGGTCACGTCTCCCGTCCGCATCCCGAGGACGGCGGCCACCCGCGATCGGGCGTCGTCGAGGGCGGATGCCGCTGCCTCCCCGACCTCGTGATGGCTCGACGGGTTGCCGAAGTACCGCGTGAGGTACGGGGCCATCGCCTCGAGCACCTCGGGGCGCACGGGCGTCGTCGCGGCGTTGTCGAGGTAGAGGCTCACGCCGTCTCGATGCGGATGTCGAGTCCGAGGTCGAGCGACGACGCCGAGTGCGTGAGCGCGCCGACGGAGATGACGTCGACGCCGGTCTCGGCGATGGCGCGCACCGTGTCGAGGGTGACCCCTCCCGAGGCCTCGACCTGCGCTGCTCCCGCGACACGGGCGACGCCGGTGCGCAGATCGTCGAGCGAGAAGTTGTCGAGCATGATCGTTCCGACGCCCGCGGCGAGCACGGCGTCGATCTGCTCGAGACGGTCGACCTCGACCTCGACATGCGTGGTGTGCGGCAGCCGCGCGATCGCACTCTCGAGAGCCTGGGTGACCGACAGGCCGTTCGCGGTGAGCACGGCGAGGTGGTTGTCCTTCGCCATCACGGCATCCGAGAGCGAGAAGCGGTGGTTGTGGCCGCCGCCGTCGCGCACCGCCTGTCGTTCGATGGCGCGCAGGCCCGGGGTGGTCTTGCGGGTGTCGACGATGCGGGCGCCGGTGTGGGCGACCTCGGCGACGTAGCGGCTGGTGAGGGTCGCGATGCCCGACATGCGCTGCACGAAGTTCAGTCCGATGCGCTCCGCCGTGAGCACCGCGCGAGCGGGACCGGTCACCACCGCGAGCGTGTCGCCGGGGGAGAAGCGCGCCCCGTCGGCGACGCGCTGCTCGACCGTGGTCGACGGATCGGTGAGGGTGAACGCCGCGGCGAAGACGGCGGCTCCGCTGAAGACGCCGTCGACGCGGGCGACCAGCTCGGCGCGCGCCGTCGCGTCTTCCGGGATGAGGGTCTCGCTCGTGAGGTCGCCCCAGGGGGCGTCCTCGTCGAGGGCGGCGGAGACGACACGGTCGATGGTGGCGCGGGTCAGCATGCGAGGACCTCCGGAGGGGCGGAAAGGGATGCCGGTTCGGCGGCGTCCGAGCGGTGGTGGGCGCCGACGGAGGCGGTACGCGCCCGCGCGGCATCCACGACGTGGGTGGCGACGAGGAGGAGGTTGTCGTCCTCCACCGACGGGAGGAGTCCCGCCGCTCGCCAAGCGGCGAGTGTCGCCGCGGCGCGGTCGAGCCCGGAGGCGTCGCGCACGAGTCCCGCGTCGTCCCACATGAGCCGTTGCAGAGCCGCGCGGGAGAATGCCTCGGCAGCGGTGTCGACCGCCACGGGCACCGGTCGCGCGGGGGCGACCGGGGGGATCGGCCAGTCGCGGTCACGGGCGACGGCATCCCCGGCGCGCGCGCCGAACACGGCCCCTTCGAGCAGCGAATTGGATGCCAACCGGTTCGCCCCGTGCACGCCGGTCCGCGCCGTCTCGCCCACCGCGTACAGTCCGGGCACCGTGGTGCGCCCGTCGAGGTCGGTCACGACGCCGCCCATGAGGTAGTGCGCCGCGGGGGTGACCGGGATGGGCTCGTGCGCCCAGTCGAGGCCGCGCTCGCGCACGGCGGCGTCGATCGTGGGGAAGCGCCGAGCCAAGCGCTCCGCGCCCAGGGCGGTGGCGTCGAGGCGGACGGGGTGACCGTCCTGCGCGGCCATGGCGCGGGCGTTGGCGCGGGCGACGACGTCACGGGGGGCGAGCTCACCGTCGGGGTGCGCGTCGAACGCGAAGCGGCGTCCCGCGTCATCGATGAGAACGGCGCCCTCGCCGCGGACGGCCTCCGACACCAGGAAGGGCGTCCCGACGGCGAGCGCCGTCGGATGGAACTGCACGAACTCGAGGTCGGCCACGGCGGCGCCGGCCCGGATGGCCGCGGCGATGCCGTCGCCGGTGGCACCGAGGGGATTGGTGGTGTGGGCGTACAGCTGACCCGCTCCACCCGTGGCGAGGACGACGGCGTCGGCGGTGAGCCGGTCGCCGTCGGCCAGCTCGATGCCCGTGACACGGCCGCGCTCGACGATCAGGTCGCGGAGCAGAGCGTGCTCCCGCACAGGGATTCCCTCCGCGCGCACCGCCTCGCCCAGGGCGGCCTGGATGGCGGCGCCGGTCGCGTCCCCACCGGCGTGCAGCACGCGGGCGACGGCGTGCGCCGCCTCGAGACCGCGCGAGAAATCGCCGTCCGCGGTGCGGTCGAAGCCGACCCCGCGGTCCACGAGCTCGGCGATGCGCGCCGGTCCCTCGCCGACGAGCACCTCCACGGCATCCGAGTCGTTCAATCCCGCACCCGCGGTTATCGTGTCGGCCGCGTGCGAGGCGACGGTGTCCGCCGGGTCGGTGACGGCGGCGATACCCCCCTGCGCCCAGCGCGTATTGGTGTCGGGCAGGGCGCCCTTGGTCACGACGGTGACGCGGCATCCCGCCTCGTGAGCGTGCAGCGCCGCCGTGAGACCGGCGATGCCGCTGCCCACCACGACGACGGTGGTCACTTCACTGCGCCGTTCGGCTTCGCGGCGAGCATGCGCTCGAGGGCCACGGTCGCGGGCTCGGCCACATCGGCCGGGACGGTGATGCGATTGACGACCTCGCCCGCCACGAGCGACTCGAGCACCCACGCGAGGTAGCCCGGGTGGATCCGGTACATCGTCGAGCAGGGGCACACCACCGGGTCGAGGCAGAAGATCTCGTGCTGCGGATACTGTGCGGCCAGGCGCTGCACGAGGTTGATCTCGGTGCCGATCGCGAAGGTCGTGGGCTCGGTCGCCGCAGCGATCGCCTTGCGGATGATGTCGGTCGACCCCGCCTCGTCGGCGGCGTCCACCACGTCCATCGGGCATTCGGGGTGCACGATCACGCGGACGCCGGGGTGCTCGGCGCGCGCCTTGTCGATCTGGTCGACGGTGAAGCGGCGGTGCACCGAGCAGAAGCCGTGCCACAGGATGACGCGGCTGTCTGCGAGCTGTTCCGCGGTCGAGCCGCCGAGGGCCTTGCGCGGGTTCCACATCGGCATCTGCTCGAGCGGCACGCCCATGGCCTTGGCCGTGTTGCGGCCGAGGTGCTGGTCGGGGAAGAAGAGCACGCGCCGTCCGCGCGCGAACGCCCACTCCAGCACCGTGCGCGCGTTCGACGAGGTGCAGACGATCCCGCCGTGGCGCCCGACGAAGCCCTTGATGGCGGCGCTGGAGTTCATGTACGTCACCGGGATGACGGGGACGAGGCCCTCGGCATCCGGGGTCTCGAGATCGCCGAGGACCTCCTCCAGCTGCTCCCAGCACTCCTCGACCTGGTCGATGTCGGCCATGTCGGCCATCGAGCATCCCGCGGCGAGGTTCGGCAGGATCACGGCCTGATCGGGGCGTGAGAGCAGATCGGCCGTCTCTGCCATGAAGTGCACGCCGCAGAACACGATCGCCTCGGCCTCGGGGCGCTCCTTCGCGGCATTGGCCAGCTGGAACGAGTCGCCCACGTAGTCGGCGTGACGCACGACCTCCTCGCGCTGATAGAAGTGCCCGAGCACGACGACGCGCTCGCCGAGGGTCTGCTTCGCCGCGCGGATGCGGGCGTCGAGCTCGTCGTCGGAGGCGTCGCGGTAGTCCTGCGGCAGCTCGCCCTGCCGCGGAGCGCCGGTGGGGATGACGTCGCCCATCGACGAGCCCGGGCCGTACCCCGGTCGCGTGTCGAAGTCCCAGGGGCCCACGGCGAGGTCCGTGGTGCAGGTGGCGTCGGTCGACGCGCCCGAGACGATCGCCTGGATGGCGTGGTCGACGCTGGGGTCGACGGCCGGACGCGGCTGCAGGGTGAGGGGTGTGACGGACATGGGCGTTTCCGATCAGTGACGGGACGGGAGCGGGCCGCGGTCGGCGAGCTCCACGTCGCGGTTGTAGCGGTAGAGGCGGGCAGGGCGATGGCTTCCGGTGCGGAAGCGCTCGGTCGGGATGAGCGTGTCGCTCGTGTCGACCTGTCGGCGGAAGTTCGCGGGATCGAGGCGTTTGCCGAGGATCGACTCCGTGACCTCGCGAAGGTCGGCGAGCGTGAACTCGTCGGGCAGCAGCCCGTGAGCGATGCGGCTGTAGCCGACCTTGTTGCGAAGGCGCCACAGCGTGTATTCGACGATGTCGTTGTGGTCGAACGCGAGCGTCGGCAGATCGGTCGCGTCGAACCATTCGACGTTCTCGGGAGCGTCGCCCTCCCGCGCGTGGGCCGCGACCTGCGCGTCGACCTCGTCGGAGCGCAGCAGTGCCCAGTACACGATCGACACGACGCGGGTGGGGGAGCGGTCCACGGCGCCGAACGCGTAGAGCTGCTCGAGGTAGCTGGGGGTGAGGCCGGTCGTCTCGGCGAGCGTGCGGGATGCCGCGGCGTCGAGGTCCTCGGTCGCGTCGAGCCATCCGCCGGGCAGTGCCCAGCGCCCATCGAACGGATCGCGCGTGCGGCGCACGAGGGGGAGCGAGAGCACGGGTTCGTCGTCGGCGTCGCGGCGCACGCTGAAGATGACGGTCGACACCGCGACGCGCACGTCGGCGTAGCGGGGCTCGGGGCGAGGGGTTCGTGTCATGGTGACCATATCTCCGGGATCGATCTTAGTGTCATTCCGACCCGAAGGGCGAATCGCGCGATGATTCCGGGCACCTCCTGTCGAAGACCGTGTCGCGGGGTGGCCCCGGGGCCATCTCCGAAGCCCCGGGGCCACCGGCGACTTCAGCGCCCGGTCGCAGGATCGGCGCCTGCCCGGCCCCGCGCGTCGAAAGGGTTCTCTCAGACGCGCCGCCTAGCCTCGGGGAGGACTCAGGAGGTCGGATGCCGATCATCGACATCGTTCTGATCGCCCTTCTGGCGGTCGCTCTCATCGTGGGCCTGTCGCGCGGATTCCTCGCCACGATCGGCTTCTTCGCCGGGCTCGCGGCGGGTGCCGTCGCCGCGTACTGGGTCACGCCCTTCGTCGGACAATGGGTCACAGCCCCGGCCTGGCGTGGCCCCGCGATGATCCTCGCCGGCATCCTGCTGCTGATGATCGGTTCGGGTCTCGGCAGCGCGGTCGGCGGATTCTTCCGCCGCGGCGCCGATCGCATCAAGCTTCGCGTGCCCGAGCGTCTGCTCGGTGGCGTCGTGAACGTCGCCGCCGCCGCTCTGACGATCTCCTTCGTCGCGGGATCCCTCACGCCCGTGGGTCTGCCCGTGGTCTCGGCTGCTCTGGGCTCTTCCACGGTGGTGCGCACGATCGACGACCTCACGCCGCCTCCCGTGCGCGGCGCGCTCGCCGACCTCCGCGGACAGGTGTTCGCCGGCGGCATACCGAGCTTCGGTTCGCTCATCCAGATCGGCCCAGTGCCCAGCGCGCCCGAGATCGCGCTCGACGACCCGGCCCTGACCCAGGCTGCCCAGTCGGTCGCCCGCATCTCCGGCACCGCCTACGCGTGCGGCATCACCTCGAGCGGGTCGGGCTTCGTCGTGGCCGACGACCGCGTCGTCACCAACGCCCACGTCGTCGCCGGAGTCGACGCCCCGCTGGTCGAGCTTCCCGGTCAGCCCGCCCGCGAGGGTCGCGTCACCTACTTCGACCCGACCGACGACATCGCCGTGATCTCGGTGGATCAGTTGGACGCCGCGGCCCTCCCCATCGTGTCGACGCTCGCGGTGGGGGAATCCGCCGTCGTGCAGGGCTACCCCGGCGGCGGCCCGTTCACGTCGGGCAGCGCGCAGATCCTCTCGGAGGGGACGGTGCCCGTCCCCGACATCTACGACGGAGCGTCCTCTCCCCGCGACATCTACGCGATCGCCGGGATCGTCCGCCCCGGCAACTCCGGCGGACCGCTTCTGACCACCTCGGGAGAGGTCGCCGGCATCGTCTTCGCGCGTTCCGACACCGACGACAACGTCGGCTACGCCATGACCCCTGCCGAGCTCCTCCCGGTCATGGCGCAGATCGATGCGCTGTCGACGCCCGTGGCATCCGGAAGCTGCACCCGGGGCTGACCGCGGGATGCCGGTATCTGCGCGAGGCAGCGCGGGCGCCGAAGAGCGTTCGGACAGCGGGACCGACGGCGTTCGCGAGGCCGCGCACGCGCAAGGGAGAAGTTGTCCACAGGGTGATCCGGTGGGGCCCGCGCTCTCCCTACGATCGCTCCCATGCCGCTCATCTCCCTCTCGGTCGACGAGGTGCGACGAGCCGCGACGAAGGTCAAAGAGGTCTCGGCGGGCCTGAGTCCCCTCCCGCTGCTGAGCGTCCCGGGTCAGCCCGATCTCTCGCTCGCGCTGGCCGAATTCGTCGCCTGCCTGAACGATTGTCGATCCGAACGGGAGCGCGAGATCGACGCCACGGCGGCAGGGCTGCGCGACGTCGCGGATCTCTTCGAAGGCACGGAGACCGCAGCCGTCGAGGGGATCCGCGCGCTCGCATCGGCCGCCGGATGGAGCCTCCCGTGACGGCGGAACTCGGTCAGTCCACGGATCCGGTACGGCTCATCCCCGGGAATGCGGCCGCTCTCCATCGAACGGTCGCCCTGTGGACGGCTCGTGCGGTCGACGCGGAAGAGTCCGCCGCCAGGCTGCGGCGGGTGCGCTCGGTGCCGGAATGGGCGGGCGAAGCGGCGGACGCCTACGAGCGACGCGTCTCGGCCGCAGCCTCGCGGTGGGATGCCATGGCCTCAGCCTTTCGCGTCGCTCAGGCGGCGCTGGAGGAGTTCGTTGCGGCGCTGGAGTCCGCCCGTGCCCGCGCCGGAGACGCCGTCGATCTGTGGAACCGCGCTGACGCCCTGGATGACGCTCCGCCCGTGACGACGAGCTTTCCCGCGCCGGATCGGCAGCCGTTGCGCAGCCTGGAACCGCGGAGCGAAGCCCGGTCGATCCTCGACGACGCGCGGTCCGCGCTCGACAGGGCGGCGGAGCACACCGCCGCCGCCCTCCGCCGCGCCATCGCAACCCCCGGGCTCGACGCAGACGAGTGGCTCGCCGTGCTCACCGGATGCGTGTCCGCCTCTCAGGCGCTGGACGCGATCGCCGGCGCCGACGGCCCGAGCCTGGCCGCGGTGCTGCACGCGCGGCCCGCGCTTGCACAGGTCCTCAGCCAGGCGGAGCCGTCCGCGGTCGCGCCGTGGTGGGCCGCGCTCGACGATGGGCAGAAGCACGCGCTCATCCACGCCGCCCCCGCGGTGATCGGCAACCTCGGCGGTGTGGCTTACACCGCCCGTGACGAGGCGAATAGGATATGGCTGCGCACCCAGCTCGAGGAGGCGCGTGCGGCGTTGGCGGAGGCGGAGAAGCCGCTGTCGTTCCCGGAGCTTCCCGGCGGCTACGCCGGGGCGGCGGCGATCGCGGAGCGTCTCGAGCGGGCCCGGGCGCGGATGGCGGGGTTGGAGGGGATCGAGGCTGCACTGGGGGCACCGGAGGGCAAAGCGCCGAGGTTCCTCATGTCCCTCACCGCTGATGCGCCGCCGCTGGCGGCGGTGTCCATCGGCGACCTCGACAGAGCAGGGGATGTCACCTTTGCGGTTCCCGGCATGGGTACGACGACCGAGGGGATGGACGGTTGGGTGCGCGCTGCGCAGAACATCGCAGACGAACAGGCCCGGTTCGACCCCGAACGTACGCACGCCGTCGTCGCCTGGATCGGATACAAGACGCCCCCGATTCCCCTCATCGAGGGGGGTTTCGATGTCATGTTCAACGATTCTGCCGAAGCCGGCGCCGCGAACTTGGCTCGTGATCTCATCGCATTCGATACCGTGAACGACGGAGTGGACGTCAATGTTGTGGCCCACTCGTACGGTACGACCACTTCATCCCTGGCGCTTACTCGAGAGGGAGTGCACGTCGAGTCGTACGTGACATTGGGGTCGGCCGGTCTCCCTTCCACCATCAGCAACGCTTCTGTCCTTCACGCCGACGCTGTCTATTCGGGCCAAGCGCAGGACGTCTGGGCAATCGACCCGGCGGGAGGAGATCAGTGGGCGTGGACGGGGCGGGCCGCGCCTGATCACTCGGTCAATCCGATGAACGACGGATTCGGAACGCACCCTTTCAGCGTCGCAGGTGGCGAGGGCCTGAACCCCGTGACGGATCACGGAGCGGTGACCTCCGACGAAGCGGGCTATCTCGACAGGCGAACCGAGTCCTTGCGTAACGTGGCGCTGGCGACGACAGGCCACGGGGATTTGGTCTCGCTATACACGGCTCCTGACTCAACGCCCCTTCAGAAAGCACTTATCGAAGGACTGTCCGATGGCCCTACGTACTGAACGACTATTCGCGCGGACCCTGCTGATCGCAGTACTCACCGGCTCTGTGATGATGCTGGCCGCATGCACCAATTCCAAGGAGGCGACCATGAGCCCGGCCGTGGCGCGCGACACACTGATCCGCACCATCCAAGACACCGCGGCACAGCTCGAGGTTCAAGGATGGAATCGAGATGGTGCGGCGGAGGTCGGCAACTGCGCCGCCCAGCGCGGCGAGCGTGTCAACTACACATATGGCTACGGGGCCCCGGCGCCCGATAGTGACCATGCCGCCAATGCGCGAACAGTCGCGGACTATTGGCGTTCGTTGGGAATGGAGGTTCGCATCGTCGACGCTCCTGCGTACGTCGTTTACGGCACGGGTGGTCCTGTAGAGGGCCTCTCGTTCTCGACGTCCCCCGGCAATTACTACATAGCCGGCGAATCCCTCTGCGTCCCCGGCGACGCCGACGAACTCCGCAAACAGGACAACGGCTGAACATCTCACGACGCCGACCGAAGCTCCGCTAGGCTGACCCCACAAGTCCACACCGGCCCCATGATCGATGCGGGAGAGCTCCGGCGAACGCAGCCGGGCACCGAAGGAGCAAGCCTCCCCGCCAATCTCTCAGGTACGCGTACCGCGTCGATCGGGCCACTCTGGAAAGTGATCCGGGTGCACCGCGCCGGATCCGCCGACGGTGAAAGCTGTGCGTTCAGGACGCGGCAGTGAAACTCTCAGGCCCATGACAGAGGGGGAGTTCTTCAGGCGCCGACCGGCGTCTGTCCGTCATCGCGAACGGCAGAACTCATGACCGAAACCCCGGCTCCACCGCGCACGTCGCCGCTGCACGATCGGCACGAGGCCCTCGGCGCCTCGTTCACCGACTTCGGCGGCTGGAACATGCCCGTGCGCTACACATCCGACCTCGCCGAGCACCACGCCGTCCGCGCGGCCGCAGGTCTGTTCGACATCTCGCACATGGCCGAGTTCCGCGTCGACGGCGAGACCGCGGCCGCCTTCCTCGACCACGTGCTCGCCGGACGCCTGTCGACCATGAAGATCGGCAAGGCGAAGTACTCGCTGGTCCTCGCGGAGAGCGGGGGCATCGTCGACGACGTCATCGTCTACCGCACGGGGGAGCAGAGCTTCCTCGTCATCTCGAACGCCGGCAACCGGGATGCCGTGGCCGCGGCGTTCGACCTGGCTCAGCGCACGTGGGTCCCCGCGTCGACCGCGGTCCCTGACGGCGCAACCGAGGTCCCTGAGCCCGTCGAAGGGATCGGAACCCCCGCGTCGGACGCTTCGATAGATTCAACGACCGACGCTCGCGGGAGCCTCACCGTCGAAGACGTCACCGACCACTACGCCCTCATCGCCCTCCAAGGCCCCGAGGCCCGTGGCATCCTGAGCTCCACCCCGGGGGTCGAGATCACCGGCACCGCACTCGACGAGCTCGGCTACTACGCCTGGACCGAGGGCACCTTCGACGGGGCCCCGCTGTTCGTCGCCCGCACCGGTTACACCGGCGAGGACGGCTACGAGCTGATGATCCCCACGGCCCAAGCCGCCGCCCTGTGGGATGCCGCGCTCGCCGCGGGCGCCGATCGGGGTCTCGTTCCGTGCGGTCTCGCCGCGCGCGACACGCTGCGACTCGAAGCCGGCATGCCGCTGTACGGCCACGAGCTCTCACGCGACATCGTCCCCGCGCAGGCGGGCCTCGGTCGTGTCGTCGCCGTCGACAAGGAGGCGTTCGTCGGAAAGGACGGCCTGTCGTCCGGACCCGCCGATGCCCCGGTCCTCGTCGGTCTGGTCTCGGAGGGCCGCCGCGCGGGTCGCGCCGGCTACTCGGTGCTGCACGGCGACGACACCGTCGGCGAGATCACCAGCGGCGCCCTCAGCCCCACCCTCGGCCACCCCGTGGCCATGGCGTTCGTCGCACCCGCGGCATCCGCCATCGGAACCGAACTGTCCATCGACGTCCGCGGAACCCGCATCCCCGCGACCGTCACCGCCCTTCCCTTCTATCGGAGAAACGCATGACCGACCTCACCGCCCTCAGCTACACCTCCGAGCACGAGTGGATCGCCCTCGAGGGCGACATCGCCACCGTCGGCATCACCGACTTCGCCGCCGACAAGCTCGGTGACGTCGTCTTCGTCGAGCTGCCCGGCGCGGACTCGGCCGTTTCGGCCGGTGATGTCTGCGGCGAGATCGAGTCGACGAAGTCCGTCGGCGAGCTCTACGCGCCGATCACCGGCACGGTCGTCGAGGTCAACGACGCCGTCGTCGACGACCCCTCGCTGGTCAACGCCGAGCCGTTCGCCGGCGGCTGGCTCATCAAGATCCGCGTCGAGGGCGACCTGCCCGCCGACCTGCTCGACCGCGCCGCATACGAGGACCTCACCGCATGACCTCCGTCCTTCCTCCTCGCACGGATGCGGGGACCCCGGCCGCCTTCACCGACCGCCACATCGGCATCGGTCCCGACGCCCAGGCGCACATGCTCGAGGTCGTCGGGTACGACAGCGTCGAGGTACTCGTCGAGACCGCGGTGCCGGCATCCATCCACGTGCAGCCCCGCGCGACGAGCTCGATCCCGACCGCGGCCACCGAGGCGGAGGCTCTGGCCGAGCTGCGGGAGCTGGCATCCGCCAACCGTTCCGCCCGCCCGATGATCGGTCTCGGCTACTACGACACCTTCACGCCGTCGGTGATCGCGCGGAACGTCCTCGAGAACCCGTCCTGGTACACGGCCTACACGCCGTACCAGCCCGAGATCTCGCAGGGGCGTCTCGAAGCGTTGATCAACTTCCAGACGATGGTCACCGACCTGACCGGGCTCGCCACGGCGAACGCGTCGATGCTGGATGAGTCCACCGCGGTCGTCGAGGGCATGCTGGTCGCCCGTCGCGCGTCGAAGGCAAAGACCGACGTCTTCCTCGTCGACGTCGACTCCCTGCCGCAGACGAAGGCGCTGCTGCATCACCGTGCGGCGGCCGTCGGCATCGAGATCGTCGAGACGTCGTTCGAGGGCGAGATCCCCGCAGCCTTCGGCGCGTTCGTGCAGTACCCCGGCGCGACCGGGCGCATCTGGGACTTCTCCGCCGTGGCCGAGACCGTGCACGCGAACGGCGGCCTGGTCGTGGCCGCCGCCGACCTGCTCGCCCTGACGCTGCTGCGCTCGCCCGGATCCCTCGGCGCCGACGTGGCGGTCGGCACGACCCAGCGCTTCGGCGTGCCCCTCGGCTTCGGCGGACCGCACGCCGGCTACATGGCCGTGCGTGCGGGCCTGGAACGACAGCTTCCGGGCCGCCTCGTCGGCGTGTCGCAGGATGCCGTCGGCGCCCCCGCCTACCGCCTGTCCCTGCAGACGCGCGAGCAGCACATCCGCCGCGAGAAGGCCACGTCGAACATCTGCACCGCCCAGGTGCTGCTCGCGGTGATGGCCGCGATGTACGCGGTGTACCACGGGCCCGACGGGCTCCGCGCGATCGCGACGCGGGTCGCGCGCAAGGCCGATGCCCTGGCATCCGCTCTGCGCTCGTACGACCTCACCCTCGCGAGCGACGCGTTCTTCGACACCGTGCGCGTGCACGTGCCGGGGCGCGCGCAGGACGTCGTCGATCGCGCCCGCGAGCGCGGCTACCAGCTGCTGTGGGTGGACGATGCGACCGTGGGCGTGTCGGTGGACGAGACGACGACGGATGCCGATCTCTCGGCGATCCTCGACGCCTTCGGTTTCGCGAGCGAGGAACTGTCCGAGGGTGAGGCGCTGCGCGGGGTCGAGGAGGCCCTCCACCGCGACGACGAGTACCTCACGCACCCGGTGTTCCACAGTCACCGCAGCGAGACCGCGATGATGCGCTACCTCAAGACGCTCGCCGACCGCGACTACGCGCTCGACCGCGGCATGATCCCGCTGGGCTCGTGCACGATGAAGCTCAACGCGGCGACCGAGATGGCAGCGGTGTCGTGGCCCGAGTTCTCGCGCGTGCATCCGTTCGCGCCCGAAGCCGACGTGCACGGGTACCTCGCGATGATCGACCAGCTCGAGCGCTGGCTCGCCGAGGTCACCGGCTACGACGCGGTGTCGCTGCAGCCCAACGCAGGTTCGCAGGGCGAGCTCGCGGGCCTGCTCGCGATCCGCGGCTACCACCTCGCGAACGGCGACACCGCGCGCACGGTGTGCCTCATCCCGTCGTCGGCGCACGGCACGAACGCCGCCTCGGCGATCCTCGCGGGGATGAAGGTCGTCGTCGTCGCGTGCGACGAGGCCGGCAACGTCGACCTCGGCGATCTGCGCGCGAAGATCGCGCAGCACGCGGCGGAGCTGTCGGCCCTGATGATCACGTACCCCTCCACTCACGGGGTGTACGAGCACGACGTGCTCGAGATCACGCAGGCCGTGCACGACGCCGGCGGACAGGTCTACGTCGACGGCGCGAACCTCAACGCCCTGCTCGGCTTCGCCCGCTTCGGCGACCTCGGCGGCGACGTGTCGCACTTGAACCTCCACAAGACGTTCGCGATCCCGCACGGCGGCGGAGGTCCGGGCGTGGGTCCGGTCGCGGCGAAGGCGCACCTCGCGCCGTTCCTGCCCTCGCACCCGTTCTCGCAGCGCGCCGAGCACGCCGGCGGCACGTTCGACGGGGGCCCGGTGTCTGCCGCTCCGCACGGCTCCGCCGGCATTCTGCCGATCTCGTGGGCCTACGTGCGCATGATGGGCGCCGAGGGTCTGCGCCAGGCCACGGCCGCCGCGGTGCTCTCGGCCAACTACATCGCCACGCGTCTGCGCGAGCACTACCCGGTGCTGTACGCCGGTGAGGGGGGCCTCGTCGCACACGAGTGCATCCTCGACCTGCGTCCCCTCAAGGAGCAGACCGGCGTCACCGTCGACGATGTGGCGAAGCGCCTCATCGACTACGGCTTCCACGCCCCGACGATGTCGTTCCCGGTCGCCGGCACCCTGATGGTGGAGCCGACCGAGAGCGAAGACCTCGCCGAGCTCGACCGCTTCGTGGATGCCATGATCGCGATCAAGCAGGAGGCCCTCGCGGTCGCCGCGGGGGAGTGGCCCGCCGACGACAACCCTCTCGTGAACGCCCCGCACACCGCCGAGACGGTCGTGGTGGGGGAGTGGGAGCACCCGTACTCGCGCGAGACCGCCGTATACCCCGTGCGCTCGCTCATTCGCGGCAAGTACTGGCCCCCGGTGCGCCGCATCGACCAGGCCTACGGCGACCGCAACCTGGTGTGCTCGTGCCCCCCTCCGGAGGCGTTCGCCTGACGATCCGACGCGGCGGCGGTTCCCGGCATCCGGGGCCGTCGCCGCGTCTAGCGTGCCCGGCCCCTCGGCCGCACCGTGCCGCGCCGTTCGCGCGCCCGTCCGGGGCGCGGCCCGGCGTCGACGGGCGCGCGCGGCCCGGGGATCCCACAGGAGGCGTTTAGTAAAGTGCCCCTGTGCTGCACCGTGGGCTGAACGACGTTCCTCGACCGACTCGACGACGACGCGGGGCGGGACGGCTGCTGGCCCTTCTGATGGCCGCCGGTGTCGTCCTGGCCGGGTGCGCGGCCCCCGAGCCCGCCCCGGCTCCGGTCGAAGAAGCGCCCACGAGCCTGACCCTCGGCGTCGTGGGGTCGCTGACCAGCCTCAACGCCGCCAGCGCCACGGGCAACACCCCCGCCAACCGCGCCCTGTCCGCGCTCCTCGACGAGCGGCTCGGCTCGCTCGACGGCGACCTCCAGGTGGTGCCCAACGACGGTCTGGGCCGCATCACCCGCGTGCAGGGCGACCCGCTCAAGGTGAGCTACGAGCTCTTCTCCGACCGCGTGTGGTCGGACGGCACCCCGGTGACCCTCGACGACCTGCTGTTCGGCTGGGCCGTCACTTCGCATTACTTCGACGACGCGACCTACGACGCGACCGGCCAGATCGTCTCGGGCACGCGGTACTTCAACACGGCCATGCCCGCCGACCCGAATGCACGGACCGCCCGCCCGAGCATCGACCGCGCCGACGACACCCTCACCCTCACCTACGAGCAGCCGTTCGCCGACTGGAACCGTCAGTGGCTGCTCGACCGGCCCGTCCACGTCATCGCACAGCGAGCAGGCGTCAGCGTCAAGGATCTGCTCACCGCGATCCTCACCACTCCCGCGGGCGACCCGGAACAGCCGCGTACACCGAACCCGGTGCTGCTCGCCGCGGCTCAGACCTGGAACACCGGGTTCGACATCGCGCCCGGCTCCACCCCCGACCCCGCCAGCGTCGTCTCGGCCGGACCGTGGACGGTGACCGAGATCACCGCCGACACGGTTCAGCTCGCGCGCCGCGATTCGTATCAGGGCGCCCACTTCCCGGGGCTCGAGCAGCTGACCGTCCGCTTCTTCGCCGACCGTGCGGCCCAGCTGTCCGCGGTCGAGGCGGGTCAGGTCGACGTGGCCAACGTCGGCGACATCGACGTGGCGGAGAACAAGACCCTGACCGAGGCCGGATACCAGGTGCAGGTCGGTCCGACCACCCAGACGCTGCACCTGCGGTTCGCCGAGGGGACGGCATCCGACCTCCGTCAGGCCATGACGCTCGCGATCGACCGCGGCTCCCTCGTGCAGGACGTCCTCGGCGCGGTGCGCCCCGACGCGCAGCCCCTGCAGTCGTTCCTGTCGTCGCCCGCGGCGGGCTCGCTCTACGCCGACCTCGTCTCCGGCAACGGCGCCCCCGGCACGGGGAGCGACGTCGACGGCGCGCGCAGTGCCCTGGGCGATCGTGCGGCCGTGCTGCGCGTGGCCTACGACACCACCGACGACGTCTCGGCGCAGGTCTTCCCTCGACTGGTGTCGATGGGAGCCCGTGCCGGGATCGCCGTGCGCCTGGCGACCACTCCCGAAGAGGCGGATGCCACGTTGGCCTGGGTGGGAGAGGACGAGAGCCTCTACCGCTCGGCGCGCGACCGCATCGCCGAGGGGATCGAGGGGGCGCAGACGAACGCGCTGTTCGACGAGCTGACCGTCCACACCGATCCGGTCGACGTGCTGTCCGAGGCCAAGGAGATCGACCGCTCGCTCTTCGCCGCCTACGCCGGGGTGCCCCTGCTCGAGCGCACGGGCGCGGTCGTCACCGCCGAGGGCGTCGGGGGAGTGGCCTACACCTCCGAGCCCGACGGGGTGCCCCCCGCGTTCTGGACCTGGTCCCCGCCGCAGCGCTGAGGTCGGATCCCGGATGCCGTCACGGCACGCTGCGGGACCTGTCGCCGCGAGCCTCAGGCCGTCGGCGACGGCGTCGCGGTGGGCGTCGGGGTCGACGCGGGCGGGGCGAAGATCCCCGGCCACCACGCCGCGGCCAGGGGGTAGCCGACGAAGGCGACGATGTCGATGACCGTGTGGGCGACGACGAGCGGCATGACCCGCCCCCAACGCTTGTAGCACCACCCGAACACGAGGCCCATCACCACGTTGCCCAGCGCCGACGGCCAGCCCTGATAGAGGTGGTAGCTGCCGCGCAGCAGCGCGGTGGAGACGATGATGCCCGTCCACGACCACCCGAGCCGGCGGAGGCGGTCGAAGAGGTATCCGAGGAAGATGACCTCCTCGGTCAATCCGGCCCGCAGCGCCGCCAGCACGAGCAGGGCGATGACCCACCACGACGAGTCCAGCGGCGCGGGGACGACCGTGATGCTCTGCCCGATGGCCCGGCCGATCGCGTAGACCCCGATGCCCGGAGCGCCGATCAGCGCGACCAGGAGCAGCCCCCGGGCGATGTCGGAGCCCGGGCGGCGGAAATCCAGGCCGATGCGGCGCAGAGCATTGTTGGCCGGCTCCCACAGCAGATACAGCGCCAGGGCGACGAGAGCGAGCGAGAAGAAGATGTCGAGAAACTGGTAGATCGCGTCCCACAGGGGCTCGGCGCTGCGCGACGGATTCAGCTGCGTCTGCTGCTGGGAGATCGGCGCACGGGTCGCCGCTCTCACGAACGACACCACCGAATAGATCGCCGACTGGCCCACGCTGATCAGCAGCACCAGCGCGATCTCCCAGATCAGACGCGAGCGCGCGTACCGTTCGGACGCCGCCAGAGTCGGAGGATATGACCAGTCCGCGGGACCCGTGGGGCGCGACGACTTGTCAGATTGCCACATCAAGGGCCTCCCGAGTAAATCCTCTGTAACGTTTATCCAAGAAGTTTGGGGCACCTGGGTAAACGTGCCTAGTGTGTTCTCATCCTGCCCGAACGGATTTCCCCGCATCTTGTGCTGCGTGAAAACTCTGCCCGGGCGATGATCATCCCTTCCCTGGAGGAACTGTGAAGCGCAACAAGATTGCCCTCTCCAGTCTCGCCCTGCTGGGAGCTGTCGGGCTCATGCTCGCCGGCTGCTCGGGCGGAGACAACGGCGGCAGCGGCTCGGCCTCGGGCGGCGACGCCTCGGCCATCATCCGGACCAACGGTTCGGAGCCGCAGAACCCGCTGATCCCGACCAACACCAACGAGGTCGGCGGCGGCAAGATCCTCGACTCGATCTTCGCGGGTCTGGTCTACTACGACGCCGACGGCGCCCCGGTGAACGACATGGCCGAGTCCATCGTCACCAACGACGCGCAGAACCTCACGGTGACCCTGAAGAAGGGCCAGAAGTTCACGGACGGCACCGAGGTCAAGGCCGACAACTTCATCAAGGCCTGGAACTGGGGCGCTCAGCTGTCGAACAACCAGCTGAACAGCTACTTCTTCGAGGACATCGTCGGCTTCAGCTACGACGCCGACTCGGAGCTGACCGGTCTGCAGAAGGTCGACGACTACACCTTCACGATCGCCCTGTCCAAGCCCGCCGCCGACTTCGCGCTGCGCCTGGGCTACTCGGCGTTCTTCCCGCTGCCCGACAGCGCGTTCGACGACATGGCCGCCTTCGGTGAGAACCCGATCGGCAACGGTCCGTACAAGCTCGCCAGCGACGGCGCATGGCAGCACAACGTGCAGATCGACCTCGTCAAGAACGACGACTACCAGGGTGGTCGCACGGTCGCCAACGGCGGCCTGACGGTCGTCTTCTACGCATCCCAGGATGCCGCTTACGCCGACCTCCTCGGCGGCAACGTCGACGTGATCGACGCGATCCCGCCGGCATCGCAGGCGACCTTCGAGTCCGACCTGGGCGACCGCGCGGTCAACCAGCCGGCCGCGGTGTTCCAGTCGTTCACCATCCCGGAGCGCCTCGCGCACTTCGGCGGCGAAGAGGGCAAGCTGCGTCGTCAGGCGCTGTCGATGGCCATCAACCGCGACGAGATCACGAAGACGATCTTCCAGGGCACCCGTACCCCGGCCAGCGACTTCACCTCGCCGGTCATCGACGGTTGGTCGGACTCGCTCACCGGCGCCGACGTGCTGCAGTACGACGAGGCCAAGGCGAAGGAGCTGTGGGCCCAGGCCGACGCCATCTCGCCCTGGACCGGTACCTTCCAGATCGCGTACAACGCCGACGGTGGTCACCAGACCTGGGTCGACGCGGTGACCAACTCGATCAAGAACACCCTCGGCATCGACGCGTCGGGCGCTCCCTACCCGACGTTCAAGGAAGCCCGTTCGGCCATCACCGACCGCAGCATCCAGACCGCCTTCCGCACCGGTTGGCAGGCCGACTACCCCGGTCTGTACAACTTCCTCGGACCGCTCTACGCGACCGACGCCTCGTCGAACGACGGTGACTACTCGAACCCCGAGTTCGACAGCCTGCTCTCGACCGGTATCGCCGAGACCGAGGTCGACGCGCAGAACGCCGACTTCCAGAAGGCGCAGGAGATCCTGCTCCAGGACCTGCCCGCCATCCCGCTCTGGTACTCCAACGTCACCGGCGGATTCGCCGACGGCGTGAACAACGTCAAGTTCGGGTGGAACTCGGTTCCGCTGTACTACGAGATCACGAAGTAACCCTTCCGATCTCTGGCCGCGAGGCGGTGACGGATTCGTCACCGCCTCGCGGTCTGCCAGCCAGGCCTCATCACGACGTGTGATAAAACAGCACGGGCTCTTCTGAGCCCGGCCCCCCACGTGACGTCCGATGAGGCGTTTCCCACGTTCGAAAAGAGAGCGGATGCTCGGCTACATCCTCAGACGTCTGCTGCAGGTGCTCCCCGTGTTCTTCGGGGCCACGCTGCTGATCTACTTCATGGTCTTCGCCATGCCGGGAGACCCGATCCTCGGGCTCTTCGGCGACAAGACCCCCGCCCCGCAGGTCGTCGAAGCCCTGCGCGCGCAGTACCACCTCGACCAGCCCTTCATCGTCCAGTACTTCCTGTACCTCGGCGGCATCTTCCAAGGCGACCTCGGGACGACCTTCTCCGGCCAGTCCGTGAACGAGGTCCTCGCCCGCACCCTGCCGGTGACGGCTCGACTGGCCGTGATGGCCCTCGCGATCGAGTTCGTGCTCGCCATCGTCGTCGGCACCATCTCGGCCATCCGCAAGGGCAAGCTGTTCGACAACGTCGCCCTCATCGTGGCGCTCCTGTTCGTCGCCCTGCCGATCTTCGTGGCCTGCTTCCTCGCGCAGTACTTCCTCGCCGTCCAACTCGGGTGGTTCCGCCCGACGGTCGGTGCCCAGAACGGGTGGGGGGATCTCATCCTCCCGGCGATCGTCCTGGGCCTGAGCCTCTTCGCGACGAGCATGCGCCTGATGCGCGGGTCGGTCATCGACACGCTCAACCAGGACTGGGTGCGCACCGCGTACAGCAAGGGTCTCTCGCGTCGTCGCGTGATCCCCGTGCACGTGCTGCGCAACTCGCTCATCCCGGTGATCACCAACTCCGCGACCAACTTCGGTGTGCTGCTGGTGGGCGCGACCGTGACCGAGGGAATCTTCAACATCCCCGGCGTCGGCAACACGCTCTACCAGGCGACCATCCGCGGCGAGGGCCCCACGGTCGTGTCCTTCGTGACCGTCTTCGTCATCATCTACGTGCTGGTCAACCTCGTCGTCGACCTTCTGTACGGTCTCCTTGACCCGAGGATCCGCTATGTCAAGTAATCGTTTCCCGGCGCCGCACTTCGTCGCCCCCATCAAGACCGAGACCATCTCGGTCGACGCCGTGCGCGTCGCCGCCCGCAAGAGCAACCTCTGGCTCGACGCGTGGCGCGACCTGCGCCGTCGGCCCACCTTCTGGATCGCCCTGGCCGTCATGGCCGTCGTGATCCTGATGGCGGCGTTCCCGACGCTGTTCACCCAGGTGCCGCCGAACAACGACTGCAAGCTGTCCAACAGCAACGGCGGCCCGACCGCGGGTCACATCCTCGGCTTCACCTTCCAGGGCTGCGACACGTTCTCCCGCATCGTGTGGGGTGCGCGCACCTCGCTGTCGGTGGGTCTGCTCGCCACGGCGATCGGCACGATCATCGGCCTCATCATGGGCGCGCTGTCGGGCTTCTACGGTGGATGGCTCGACGCGGTGATCTCGCGCGTCGGCGACATCTTCTTCTCGATCCCCTACATCCTCGCGGCGATCGTCGTCATGAGCGTGTTCTCGCAGTACCGCAACGTCTTCACCCTGGCGTTCGCGATCGGCGGGTTCGCGTGGGCCTCCACGGCACGCGTCGTGCGCGCCGAGGTGCTGCGTGTGCGTCAGGCGGACTACGTCGCCGCATCCCAGGCCCTCGGGCAGTCGCGCTTCAAGACGCTGCTCACCCACGTCATCCCCAACGCCATCGCCCCTCTGCTGGTCGTCACGACCATCAGCCTCGCGGCGGCGATCGTGGCCGAGGCGACCCTGTCGTTCCTCGGTGTCGGCCTCGGCGGCGACACCATGTCGTGGGGTAACGACATCAGCCAGGCCCAGCAGTCGCTGCGCGTCGCGCCGGCCGCGCTGATCTGGCCGTCGCTGGCGCTGACCGTGACGGTGCTGGCGTTCATCATGCTGGGCGAGCTCATCCGAGACGCCATCGACCCGAGAGCGAGGGCCCGCCGATGAGCGACGCCACCATGACGCCGCTGCTGTCCGTGCGCGACCTCAAGGTCGCCTTCGAAGGTCAGGGCGGTTCCCGCCAGGTCCTGCACGGCGTGAGCCTCGACGTCTACCCCGGCCAGACGGTGGCCATCGTGGGCGAGTCGGGTTCGGGCAAGTCCACCACCGCCTCCGCGGTGATCGGGCTGCTCCCCGGCACCGGTCACGTCACCGGCGGCAGCATCACGCTCGACGGACGCGAGCTGACGGGCCTGACCTCGTCGCAGTTCGAGTCCGTCCGCGGCAAGGACATCGGATACGTCCCCCAGGACCCGATGTCCAACCTCAACCCGGTGTGGAGCATCGGCTTCCAGGTCAAGGAGGCGATCCGCGCGAACGGGATCGCGACCGGCCGGAAAGAGGTCGAGAAGCGCGCCATCGAGGTGCTCAAGCAAGCCGGTCTCGCCGATGCCGAACGCCGGTTGCACCAGTACCCGCACCAGTTCTCGGGCGGTATGCGTCAGCGTGCGCTCATCGGCATCGGCCTCGCCGCCGATCCGAAGCTCCTGATCGCCGACGAGCCGACCTCGGCCCTCGACGTCACGGTGCAGCGCGTGATCCTCGACCACATGGCGTCCCTCACGCGGGAGCGCGGCACGTCGGTGCTGCTCATCACGCACGACCTGGGTCTGGCCGCCGAGCGCGCCGACACCATCGTCGTGATGAACCAGGGCGAGATCGTCGAGTCGGGTCCGAGCCGCGAGATCCTTGAGAACCCGCAGCACCCGTACACCCAGCGGCTGGTCGCCGCGGCGCCGAGCATCGCGTCGCAGCGCATTCAGGCGAAGGCGGAGGACCGTGGCATCCTCCGTGAGGCCGACCTCGACGCTCCGGCGACCGTGAAGGTGACCGACCTGGTCAAGGAGTACAAGATCCGCCAGGGCGGGTTCCGCAGCGAGCAGTTCCGCGCGGTCGACGGGGTCTCGTTCGAGATCCCGCGCGGCAAGACGCTGGCGCTCGTGGGGGAGTCGGGCTCGGGCAAGTCGACCATCGCCAAGATGGTGCTCAAGCTCGAGGAGCCCACCTCGGGGTCGATCGAGGTCGACGGCGTGAACACCGGCAGGCTCAGCGCGAAGGACACCTTCGCCCTGCGTCGCCGCATGCAGCCCGTGTTCCAGGACCCCTACGGCTCGCTCGACCCGCTGCGCAGCATCGGCAACCTCATCGCCGAGCCGCTCAACATCCACAAGGTGGGTGACACCACCTCGCGTCGCGAGCGGGTGGAGGAGCTGCTCGAGCAGGTCGCCCTGCCGCAGGAGCTGGCGTCGCGTTACCCGAACGAGCTGTCCGGTGGTCAGCGTCAGCGTGTCGCCATCGCGCGCGCGCTCGCGCTCAAGCCCGACATCCTCGTGCTCGACGAGGCCGTCTCGGCGCTCGACGTGCTCGTGCAGGCGCAGATCCTCCAGTTGCTCGCGGAGCTGCAGTCCGAGCTCGGTCTCACGTACCTGTTCATCACGCACGACCTCGCCGTCGTCCGTGTCGCCGCCGACCTGGTGTGCGTCATGGAGCGGGGCAAGCTCGTCGAGCAGGGCACCGTGGACGAGATCTTCGCGCAGCCGTCGCAGGAGTACACGCGGCGTCTCCTCGACGCCATCCCCGGCGCCTCCCTCCAGCTGGGCGGCGCGTGACGCGAGACGAGCGCTTCCGGGGCGCGGAGCACCCACGGGTGTTCCGCGCCCCGTCCTCCCTCTTCGGGCTCGTGCTCGGCGCGGTGCTCGCGGTCGTCCTCCTCGGGGATGCCGCGCTCCGCGCCGGCGTCGGCGAGATGCTGCTCCTCGCGCCCTGGGTGCTGCTGGCGCTGTGGGGCGTGTACGCCCTGCTGTTCGTCCCGCACGTGCGCATCGACGCCCGCGGCATCCGCATCCACAATCCTCTGCGCGTCACCGAGATCGCGTGGGCGCGCGTGAGCGACATCGACATGCGGTGGCAGCTCGAGGTGCGCACCGACGAACCGCGGGTGGTGAAGGCCTTCGGCGGCCCGGTGGCCGGACGACCGGGGCGCCCCGCGCTTCGCCGTGACGACGAGCGGGGGCGGCGCGAGCCCCCCGCCATCCGTGATCTTCAGATCATCCAGGACGCGTGGGAGTCCGCCCGCACGAATGCGACCGCCGGCGGCGTCGTTCGTCGTTTCTGGGACATTCCTTCGCTGATTTCCCTGGTGGTTCTGATCCTCTGGGTTATTATCGCTTTGTTCATTTCCGGCGGTGTCCGCTGAGCGCAGTGCTGCGCCAGCATCAACCGCTCGTGACAAAGCGCCATGTAAGGGCTTTGTTACGGTCGTGAAAAGTGTGTTCCCCCGGCACACATTCCGCGAGGTGCCGACGTAGGGTCTCTGAAGATCCTTAGCCAGGCGAAAGAATCGGCGGGGATCTCGAAGGCGAGAGGACCACCATGCAGATCATCGACATGTTCCGGACAGGCCTGCGCGCCTCATGACGTTGTACGTCCTGCGCCGGTTCCTGAACTACGCGGTTCTGAGCCTGCTGGCGACCTGCCTCGCGTACGTGCTCGGGTCCGCGCTGCTGCGACCCCAGGATCGCTTCTACGGCATGAACCCGCGGCCGCCGGAGGACTCGATCATCGCGAGTCTGAACGCGCTCGGGGCCAACCCCGACGTGCCGATCCTCGTTCGACTGTGGAACTGGCTCGTGAACCTGTTCACGAAGTTCTCCCTCGGCTCCACCATCGGCGGCCAGGACGTCATGGCCGAGATCTCCGCCCGCGCCGGCACGAGCCTGCGTCTGCTGCTCATCGGTTCGCTCATCGGCGCCGTCGTCGGCGTGCTCGTGGGCGTGTGGGGAGCCGTGCGGCAGTACCGCGCGAGCGACCAGGTGACGACGTACGCCTCGTACCTCGTGTTCGCGACGCCCACCTTCGTGATCGGCGTGCTGCTCATGATCGCCGCGACCGGGTTCAACAACGCCCTCGGAACGCAGGTCATCCGCTTCACGGGCGAGTACACCGCCGGCATCGAGGGCTTCTGGCCGGTCGTCGCCGATCGCGCCGTTCATCTGCTGCTGCCCACGATCGCGCTCGTGCTCATCAGTGCCGCGTCCTATTCGCGCTATCAGCGCAGCATGATGCTCGACGTCCTCGGCGCCGACTACATCCGCACCGCGCGCGCGAAGGGACTGCCGCGCACGCAGGCGCTCTTCCGCCACGGCGTGCGCATCGCGCTGATCCCGATGTCGACGTTCTTCGCCTACAGCTTCGGCACCCTGATCGCGGGCTCGACCATGCTCGAGATCGTGTTCTCGTGGCGCGGCATGGGGCAGTTCCAGCTCAACGCCGTGACCCAGCAGGACATCAACGCGGTGGCCGGTTCGACCCTCTTCGTCGCGGTGCTCGTGCTGCTGTCGTCGACCCTGTCCGAAGTGCTCTACGCCGCACTCGACCCGAGAGTGAGGAGCTGACATGACGATGCAGGAAGAGGCCGTGGACGGCACGCTCGTCGCCACCAGCCCCGTGACCCGCGAACGCAAGGCGCTCTCCCGCGGAGCGCTCGTGCGGGCCCGGCTGCGCAAGATGCCCCGCTTCTGGGTCGGCGCGAGCATCCTCGTGTTCATCGTGCTGTGGGCCTTCATCGGCCCCCTGGTCTACCCCTACGACGCCACGGAGCGCGACTTCCTCAACGTCGGCCTGGGACCCACCCAGCTGCACTGGTTCGGCACGAACGGCATCGGTCAGGACATCTACGCCCAGACCCTCGTCGGCTTGCAGAAGTCGCTCATCATCGGCGCCCTCGCCGGCATCGGCGCGACGCTGATCGCCGCCGCCGTGGGCTCGGTCGCCGGATACCTCGGCGGGAAGATCGACGCGGTCATCGGGTGGCTCATCCACCTGCTGCTCGTCATCCCCTCGTTCTTCATCCTCGTGCTGCTCAGCCCGCTGACGCGCGGCCTGTCCTGGCTGGCGCTGACATTCTTCCTCGCGGTGTTCAGCTGGATGATCCTCGCCCAGGTGGTGCGCAACCAGACGCGTTCGCTGCGCAACCGCGACTTCGTGCGCGCGGCTCGCTACATGGGCATGCCGACGCGCAAGATCCTCGGTCGCCACATCATCCCCAACATCGCGTCGTTGCTCATCATCGACGCGACCCTCGGCATCGTCGCGGCCATCATGGCCGAGACCTCGCTCAGCTACTTCGGCTTCGGCGTCCAGGCGCCCGACGTCTCGCTCGGCACGCTGCTCGCCGCCGGCACGTCGGCGGCCGTGACCCGCCCCTGGCTGTTCGTGTACCCCGCCGGCGTGCTGATCGTGCTGCTCCTGGCCATCAGCCTCATCGGCGACGCCCTGCGCGACGCCATCGACCCCACCTCGGGAGCGAACCGTGACTGACACCCGTTCCGCCACCCTGCTGTCCTCCACCGGACGCACCCCTCTGCTGTCGGTCCGCGACCTCAGCGTCACCTTCCCGCAGCGCGAGGGCGGCGACGTCCGCGCCGTGCGCGGGATCTCGTACGACGTGCACGAGGGGGAGTTCCTCGGGATCGTCGGCGAGTCCGGCTCCGGGAAGAGCGTCTCCTCGCTCGCGGTGATGGGATTGCTGCCGTCGAACGCGCGCGTCGAGGGCGACATCCTCTACGACGGGCGTTCGCTGCTCTCGATGAACGACGCCCAGTTGTCGAAGATCCGCGGCGCCGAGTTGGCGATGGTCTTCCAGGACCCGCTGTCCGCACTGACCCCGGTGTACACCGTGGGCGACCAGATCTCCGAGGGCCTGCGGCTGCACGACCGCGCGCTGTCGGCCCAGGCCGCGCACGCCCGGTCGGTGGAGCTGCTCAAGCTCGTCGGCATCCCGGATGCCGAGCGCCGGGCCCGCGCGTACCCGCACGAGTTCTCGGGCGGCATGCGCCAGCGCGCGATGATCGCCATGGCGATCGCGAACGACCCGCGCGTGATCATCGCCGACGAGCCGACCACGGCGCTCGACGTGACGATCCAGGCGCAGATCCTCGACGTGCTGCAGAAGGCGCGCGAGGTGACCGGGGCGGCGGTCGTCCTCATCACGCACGACCTCGGCGTCGTCGCCGGTCACGCCGATCGCGTCGCGGTGATGTACGCGGGCACGCTCGTCGAGCGCGGTTCGGTCGACGAGATCTTCCACGACCCGCACATGCCGTACACGGTGGGCCTGCTGCGCTCCGTCCCCAACATGCAGACCGCGGGGTCGCACCGGCTCGTTCCGCTCGAGGGGCGACCGCCGTCCCTGGCGAGCCTGCCGACGGGCTGTCCGTTCGCCGCGCGCTGCCCGATCGCGATCGATGCGTGCCGCGAGGTCGAGCCCGAGCTCGTCGTGCACGGCGCCGACCCCGACCACGTCTCGGCGTGCATCCGCGCCGGCGAGATCGCCTCCGGCGCCCTTGCGCGGCCCGACATCTTCCCCCGCCCCGAGCCGCTGGGCGAGATCCCGCCGCTGCGGCCCGATGTCACGCCGGCGGTCGAGGTCACCGACCTCACCAAGCACTTCCCGCTGATGAAGGGCGCCGTCTTCCCGCGGCGCGTCGGCACGGTGCGCGCGGTCGACGGCGTCTCGTTCTCGATCCAGCCCGGTCGCACGATGGGGCTGGTGGGGGAGTCCGGGTGCGGGAAGACCACGACCATCCTCGAAATCATGGAGATGGTCGCCCCGCAGAGCGGCAGCATCCGTATCAACGGCACCGACGTCGCGACCGTGAGCCGCAAAGACAAGGCGCAGCTGCGCAAGGGCATCCAGATCGTCTTCCAAGACCCGATGGGCGCGATCGACCCGCGCCTGCCGGTGGGCGAGGTCATCACCGAGCCCCTGCTGGTGCAGGGCGTTGCGCGCGCGGAACGCGATCGCAAGATGACCGAGCTGCTGGAGCTGGTGGGCCTGGACCCGGCGATGTCGGACCGCTACCCGCACGAGTTCTCGGGCGGCCAGCGTCAGCGCATCGGCATCGCCCGTGCGCTCGCGACTGACCCCGCCGTCGTCGTGCTCGACGAGCCCGTTTCGGCGCTCGACGTGTCGATCCAGGCGGGCGTGATCAACCTGCTCGAAGACCTCAAGGAGCGCCTCGGCCTGTCCTTCCTGTTCGTCGCCCACGACCTCGCGGTCGTGCGTCAGATCGCCGACGACGTCTCGGTCATGTACCTCGGGCGCATCGTCGAGCAGGGCCCGGTCGACGCGGTGTTCGACGACCCGCGGCATCCGTACACCAAGGCCCTCATCTCGGCGGCGCCCATCCCGGATCCGCGGATCGAGCGCTCACGCACCCGCATCCTGCTGGACGGCGATCTGCCGAGCCCCACGCAGGAGATCTCGGGATGCCGCTTCCGCACGCGGTGCCCGTTGTATCGCCTGCTGCCCGACGCCGACCGGCGTCGGTGCGACTCCGACGACCCCGGTCTGCGCCCCTCGGCGCACTCCGAGGTGGCGTGCCACTACGCCGAACGCTCCGACCTCGTCCTCGAGACGGCATCGGCCGCGTCCCCCCGAACGTCTGCGGCCGACGGCACCATGTCGTCGCAGACCCTCCCCGATCACCAACGAGAGGACTGATCACATGATCCGCAAAGCGAAGGCTCTCGGCGCACTCGCGCTGCTGAGCGCCGCCGCCCTGGCCGTCGCCGGCTGTGCGCCGGGCAACACCGCGGCCCCGTCGGCGAACCCCGACGACCAGAACTCCCTGCCCTCGACCGCGTGGGTGCGCGCTGACGCGGCCGACGTGCAGGACGGCGGCTCGCTGACGCTCGCCGTGTCGTCTCTGCCGGTGAACTGGAACATCTACCAGATCGACGGCAACGAGCGCGACACCAACGACATCTACACGACGATGAGCGGCGGTCCGATCAAGATCGACGAATCGGGCGAGCCCGTCGTCGACGAGAACTACGCCTCCTCCGCCGAGCTCGTCAGCGAAGACCCGCAGGTCGTCGAGGTCAAGCTGAACCCGGATGCCGTCTGGGAGGACGGCACGCCCATCACCGTCGCCGATTACCAGGGCATGTGGAAGGCCAACAACGGCTCGAACCCCGAGTACATCGTCACCTCGACCACCGGATGGGACCAGGTCTCCTCGGTCGAGCAGGGCACGGACGAGTTCGACCTCAAGATCACCTTCTCGTCGGTGTTCGCCGACTGGCAGTCGCTGCTGAGCCCCGTGCTCAAGGCCAGCGTCACCGCCGACCCGACGACCTTCAACACCGGCTACACCTCGCAGGCCGTGCCGTCGTCGGGCCCCTTCAAGGTGAGCTCGATCGACGCGACCGCCGGGATCGCGACGCTCGAGCGCAACCCGAACTGGTGGGGCGAGACCCCCAAGCTCGAGACGATCGTCTACCGCGCGGTGAGCCAGGACCAGCAGGGCTCCTCGTTCAGCAACGGTGAGATCGACGCCGTCGAGATCTCGGCCAACGCCGACCTCTACCAGACCGCGCAGAACGTGCAGGGTGCCCAGATCGAGGCCTCGAACGGCCTGACCTGGACGCACATCACCATGCGCGCCTCCGATGGCCCGCTCGCCGACGTCAACGTCCGCAAGGCCGTGGCATCCATCGTCAACCGCGAGCAGATCGCCAACACGGCGAACGCGCCCGTGGGTGTCCCTGCCATCACCCAGGGCAGCTACATCTTCATGCCCGGTCAGGAGGGCTACACCGACGAGGCGCTGCCCTACGACACCGACGCGGGCGCGAAGTACCTCGAAGACGCCGGCTACACCAAGGACGGCGACTCCTGGGTCAAGGACGGCACGCCGCTGACGTTCTCGGTCACGGTTCCGGCCGACACCGCGACGAACATCCAGCGCGCCGAGCAGATCCAGGCCGACCTGAGCGAATTCGGCATCCCCGTGGAGCTGAACTCGGTGCCCGTGGGCGGCTACTTCAGCGACTACATCATCCCGGGCGACTTCGAGATGGTGACCTTCTCGTGGGTCGGCACGGCCTACCCGATCTCGTCTACGCGCTCGCTGTTCACTCCGGTGGACTCGGAGCAGAACTTCACCGGCATCGCCGATGACCGTCTCGGCCCCCTGTGGGAGCAGGCGAACAACGAGCTCGACCCGGCCGCGCGCCTCGAGACCGCGCAGGAGATCGACAAGGTCCTGTGGGAGTCGGTGCCGATCATCCCGATCGCGCCGCTGCCCAACGTCTGGGCCGTCAAGCAGGGCCTCGTGAACTGGGGCGCCACCCAGTTCGAGACCGTCGACTGGACGATCGTCGGCTTCCAGAACAGCTGAGTCCGACTCGGCGATGCGGGGGCGGGATCCCACGGGATCCCGCCCCTTTCGCGTGCGTGCGCGCTTCCTGAACGTGCGCTGCCGGGAGTGTTGCGGGCGCCCGGTAGACTGTGAGGGCCCGATTCCGGGCGCCACCCCTCACTTTCCTGGAGACCCTCCATGGCGCACGCCCTTCGTCCTGACCTCCGTAACGTCGCGATCGTCGCGCACGTCGACCACGGCAAGACGACCCTCGTCGACGCCATGCTCCGCCAGACCGGCTCGTTCGGCGACCACGCGCACGTCGAAGAGCGCGCGATGGACTCCAACGACCTCGAGCGCGAGAAGGGCATCACGATCCTCGCCAAGAACACGGCGATCGAGTACAACGGTGTCCACACCGAGGTCCCCGTCACGATCAACGTGATCGACACCCCCGGCCACGCCGACTTCGGCGGCGAGGTCGAGCGCGGTCTGTCGATGGTCGACGGTGTCGTGCTGCTCGTCGACGCGTCCGAGGGTCCGCTGCCGCAGACCCGCTTCGTGCTGCGCAAGGCCCTCGAGGCCAAGCTCCCCGTCATCCTCCTGGTCAACAAGACCGACCGCCCCGACGCGCGCATCGCCGAGGTCGAAGAGGAGGCGCACGACCTGCTGCTGGGCCTCGCCTCCGACCTGGTCGACGACGTGCCCGACCTCGACGTCGACGCGCTGCTCGACGTGCCGGTGGTCTACGCCTCCGGCCGTGCCGGCGCGGCATCCCTCACGCGTCCGGACAACGGCGCGCTGCCCGACAACGACGACCTCGAGCCCCTGTTCGGCGCGATCCTCGAGCACGTGCCCGCTCCGTCGTTCGACGACGAAGCGCCGCTGCAGGCCTGGGTCACCAACCTCGACTCGAGCCCCTTCCTCGGCCGCCTCGCGCTGCTGCGCGTCTTCAACGGCACGCTCAAGAAGGGCCAGACCGTCGCCTGGGTGCGCGCCGACGGCACCACCAGCAACGCCCGCATCACCGAGCTGCTCAAGACCCGCGCCCTCGAGCGTTTCCCCGCCGAAGACGCCGGCCCCGGCGACATCGTCGCGATCGCCGGTTTCCCCGACATCACGATCGGCGAGACCATCGCCGACCCCGAGGACGTGCGCCCGCTCAAGGCCATCACGGTCGACGACCCGGCCATCTCGATGACCATCGGGACCAACACCTCGCCTCTCATGGGCAAGGTCAAGGGGCACAAGCTCACCGCCCGCATGGTGAAGGACCGCCTCGACCGCGAGCTCATCGGCAACGTCTCGCTCAAGGTCGTCGACATCGGACGCCCGGACGCCTGGGAGGTCCAGGGCCGCGGTGAGCTGGCTCTCGCGATCCTCGTCGAGAACATGCGCCGCGAGGGCTTCGAGCTCACCGTCGGCAAGCCCCAGGTGGTCACCAAGCGCGGCGAGGACGGCAAGCTCAAGGAGCCGTACGAGCACCTCACCATCGACGCCCCCGAGGAGCACCTCGGCGCGATCACGCAGCTCATGGCCGCGCGCAAGGGCCGCATGGACAACATGACCAACCACGGCACCGGCTGGGTGCGCATGGAGTTCGTCGTGCCCTCGCGTGGTCTCATCGGCTTCCGCAGCGAGTTCCTCACGATCACGCGCGGTACCGGCATCGCCAACGCCATCTCGCACGGCTACGACGACTGGGCGGGATCGATCACGACCCGCCAGAACGGCTCGATCGTCGCCGACCGCATGGGCGTCGTCACCCCGTTCGCCATGATCGCCCTGCAGGAGCGCATGAGCTTCTTCGTGCAGCCGACCGAAGAGGTCTACGAGGGCATGGTCATCGGCGAGAACTCGCGCGCCGACGACATGGACGTCAACATCACCAAGGAGAAGAAGCTCACGAACATGCGTTCGTCGACCTCGGACTCCTTCGAGTCGATGACGCCCCCGCGCGTGCTCACGCTGGAGGAGTCGCTCGAGTTCGCCCGCGACGACGAATGCGTCGAGGTCACGCCCGAGAAGGTGCGTATCCGCAAGGTCGTGCTCGACGCGACCGAGCGCGGCCGCGCCGCCTCGCGCGCCAAGCGCCAGGATGCCAACGCCTGATGCTCGAACTGGCCGGTGCCTCGTCCGCCGATGTGCGTGAACACGTCGCGGCGGGCGGGCGCCTGGCCGTGCTGGCCGTGGGCGCCCTCGAGGCCCACGGCCCGCATCTGCCCCTGAGCACCGACACGATCGTCGCCGAGCGCATCGCGCGGGCGGTCGCGGAGCGCTGCGACGGGGCCCTTCTGCCGGCGATCGCCTATGGCGAGACGTGGGCGACGTCGGGGTACCCGGGCACCATATCGCTGTCGCCCGAGACCGTGCGGGCCCTCGCTCTCGACATCGTCCGCGGCGCGGCGGCGTCCGGCCTCGATCGCGTGGTCATCGTCAACGGCGACTTCGGCAACCGCCTCCCGCTCGCGGCTGCCGCGCGCGACCTCGCCGCCGAGGGCCTGCGGGTCCTCGTGCTCGACCACCCCGGTCTCGCCGACGCCGCCGACGCGGTGCGCGAGAGCGCCCCCGCCGCGCCGGGGATGAACCACGCCGAAGAGATCGAGACCTCGATGGTGCTGGCATCCGCACCCGAGCTCGTGCGGATGGAGCGCGCGGAGCCGGAGTATCCCGCGTTCCCGGTCGACTTCGGACTACGGCCCGTGCGTCTGCACGAGATCGGCGCGAGCGCGGTCTTCGGAGACCCTCGTCCGGCCACCGCGGCGAAGGGCGAGCGCCTCTTCGCCGCGGTGACCGACGCCGCCGTCGCGCAGGTCGAGCGCTTCGTCGCGGGCTGAGGCCGGGCTCAGGGCGCGTAGTCCTGGACGCGCCGTCCGTGCGAGCGGTCGGTCAGCGCCGGAAGACGCTCCGAGAGCTCCTCGACAGCCTCCTCGAGATCGATCGTCAGCAGCCGACGGTCCCGGACGACGACCCGGCCGTCGACGATCACGGTCGTCACGTCTCCCTGGTGCGCGCTGAGGGCGAGCGAGTGCGCGAGGTCGTGCACGGGTTGCAGGTGCGGGGTGCGGAAGTCCACGAGCACGATGTCGGCGCGGAGCCCCGGCCGTAGCGCGCCGATCTCGCCGGCGAGGCCGAGCACCTCGGCGTTCTGACGCGTCGCGAGGTCGAGCAGGTGCGCGGAGGTCGCCCAGGTGGCATCCCCCGACGCGTACTTCTCGATCATGCCGAGAAGGCGCATGTTCTCCCACACGTCGAGGGTCATGCTGCCCGCGGCTCCGTCGGTGCCTATGCCGACGCTGATGCCGGCGTCGTGAAGGAGACGCAGAGGAGTGGTGCCCTCCTGCGCGTGGAGCAGATACGTCTTCGTGCACGACGCGACACCCACGCGGTCGGCGTAGGGGGTGAGCAGCTCCGCGTCCTCGGCGACGATGCCCGCGCCGTGGGCGATGAGCGCGCCGGCTTCGAGCACGCCGGTCTCATGCAGGATGCCGATCGGGGTGCGGCCGTCGCGCGAGCGGCTGGACGCGGTCTGCGTGAGGTTCTCGGCGGCATGGATGTGGATGCGCACGCCCAGGCGCTCGGCATCCCGGGCCGTCGCCCGCAGGTCGTCGTCGTCGACGGTGTAGGGCGCGTGCGGGCCGAGGGCCGTGGTGATGCGTCCGTTCGCCGAGCCTGCGGCGTCGCGCGCGAACGCCGCGCTGCGCTCGCGACCGGCCGCGCCCTCGGACGAGAAGAAGGTGTCGGCCAGCAGAGCCCGGATGCCGGAGCCCTCGACCTCTTCGGCGATGGTCGACATGCCGAAGTAATGGTCGGCGAAGGTGGTGACGCCGCCGAGGAGCAGCTCGCCGATCGCGATGCGCGCGCCGAGGCGGATGTCGCGGTCGGTGAGGTTGACCTCCATGGGCCACACGTGGTCGTTGAACCACTCGGCGGTGGGGACGTCGGAGGCCGCGCCGCGGAACATGACCATCGGCGTGTGGGTGTGACTGTTCACCAGGCCGGGGAGGGCGACGAGGCCGCTTGCGTCGATGATCTCCGCGTCGGTCAGTGCCGCGAGGTCGACCTCGTCGTCGGGGAGGATCCAGGCGATGCGTCCCGCGCTCACACCGATGCTGTGACCGGGCAGATCGCGGACACCGCCCCTCGAGGCGGTGTCCGCGCGCGGCAGGTCGGGGTACCCCGGAGCGGGGCGGTGCGTCTCGGCGGCGACGCGGGCGTGACGGATGACGAGGTCCACGGGTGCGGTCATGACTCCTCCTGAGGGGTCCGGGTGCTCGCACCCACGACGAGGTCGGCGCTCAGGGCGGTGCGTCGCCGCGCGGCGACGCGCGAGCGCTGCGCGTGCTCGAGCATCTCGACGGCCTCCGCGCCCATCTGACGCCAGGGGTGCCGGAGCGAGGTGAGGGGCGTGCCCTGGGCGTCGGGATACAGCTGCAGCAGGCTGGCGATCTGCACGTCGTCCGGGACGCGGACGCCGCGCGCCCGCAGGACGGTGAGTACACCGGTGGCCACGTCGTCGTTGGCGCACACGAGCGTCTCGCCCGGGGTGACGGCATCCCACAACTCCTCCGCCGCGGTCACTCCGGCGAGCAGATCGCTGCCGCGGTACACCACGGCGCCGGGCGCGATGCCCCGCGCGGCGCACGCGTCCTCGACCGAGCGGATGCGCGTCGCGTCAGCGGGCGCGTCGGGATCGAGGCCGACCGTGATGATCTTGCGGGTGCCGGTGCGGGCGAGGTGGTGCGCGAGGAGACCGGCCGAGCTCGTCTCGTCGAGGCTCACCGCGCTGGGGGTGTCGGGATCGAGGAAGCGCCCCACCTGCACGATGGGCAGACCGTGCGAGAGGCGCTGGGCGTGGCCCGAGGCTTCGATGGTGGGAGGACAGACGATGAGCCCGTCGACCCGGCGGTCGAGCAGGTCGGCGACGCGCTCGTCGTGGTCGGCGCCGTCGGGCGCGACGTACCGGAGCAGGGCCCCGATGCCCTGGGCGTCGAGACTCTCGGTCACCGATTCGATGAGGGCGGACAGGAAGACCGTGGCGTAGCGGGGGAGGACGATCCCCACGCTCTGGGTGCGGTTCGAGCGGAGCGCGCTGGCGACGGCGTTGTGGCGATACCCGAGACGCGCGGCGGCGGCGCGGACGCGCTTGAGGGTGTCGGGGGAGACGGGTCGGGATCCCGAGAGCGCGCGCGACACGGTCGCCGTCGAGACCCCTGCCTCGGAGGCCACATCGGCGAGGGTGGCGAGCTCGTCGGAGGGCGCGGAATCGGTCACTCGCTCAGCGTACGCAATCGATTACCAACCCACGTGTGACGAAATCGAACCGCAACACGACTGAAATCGGCAGCAATGACGGGTATGAGTAAGGTGACTCTCGGTCGCATCCCCCTCATTCGTCCGACCAGTGTGCAATCGATTACATGACCTGCGCCCCACCCGAACCGAAGGAGTCCCCATGTCACGCCCCCTGACCCGATCCCTGCTCACGATGGGCGGCGTCCTCACCGTCGCCGCTCTGGCGCTCACCGGCTGCGGCGGCAAGACCGCCGACACCGGGTCGGCCTCGGCCGCGTCCGACGGACCGACGATCGCGCTGCTGTACGGCACCACCGGTGACTTCTCCTTCATGGACAGCGCCTACAAGGGGTTCACCGAGGCCCAGCAGGAGGACTCGTTCGCGCCGCTGGAGCTCTCCAGCCCCAACACCGACGACTACCAGGACCGCGTCGACCTCGCCCTGTCGCAGAACGCGTCCCTCGCGATCGGCATCGGCTTCCAGTGGCAGCAGCCCATGTCCGAGACCGCCCACCCCGACACCGCCTTCGTGCAGGTCGACGCCGACACCGGCACGGTCATCGACGACGTCACCACGATCTCCTTCGCGGCCGAGCAGTCGTCCTACCTCGTCGGGGTCGCGGCGGCCCTGGCCTCGACCTCGAAGCACGTCGGCTTCGTCGGCGGAGTGGACCAGCCCAGCATCCAGAACTTCTTCACCGGCTTCGAGGCCGGAGCGAAGTCGGTCGACCCGTCGATCGTCGTCGACAAGACCTACCTCGCGCCCCTCGGCGACTTCACCGGCTTCTCCGACCCGACGAAGGGCAAGGAGGCCGCGGCGTCCATGTACGCCGGCGGCGCCGACGTCGTCTACGCGGCCGCCGGTGGATCCGGTCAGGGCGTCTACGAAGAAGCGGCCGCCAGCTCGACGGATGCCAAGAAGAACTGGGCCATCGGTGTCGACGCCGACGTCTACCAGACGGTCTCCGACACCATCAAGCCGTTCATCCTGACCTCGGCGATCAAGAACGTCGACGTCGCGGTGAAGACCTCGATCTCGGAGTTCCTGGACGGCTCGCTCCAGCCCGGCGAGGTGCGCTACGACCTGTCGAACGACGGTGTCGGATACTCGACCTCGGGTGGCTTCCTCGACGCGTACGCCGACCAGCTCGCCGCGATCGAGAAGGACATCGTCGACGGCAAGATCACGGTTCCGACGGCCCTGTGATGACCGACGAGCAGGAGGTGCTGGTGCGCCTGAGCGGCATCGTGAAGCGCTTCGGGACGTTCACCGCGAACGACCGGATCGACCTCACGGTCCGCGCGGGAAGCGTGCACGCGGTGGTGGGTGAGAACGGCGCGGGCAAGTCGACGCTCATGAAGATCCTCTCCGGCGAGGAGAGCCCCGACGAGGGGACGATCGAGATCGACGGCGCTCCCGTGACCTTCCGCTCGCCGCGCGACGCGCAGGCGGCCGGCATCGGCATCGTGCACCAGCACTTCCTGCTCGCTCCCGCCCTGCGGGTGTGGGAGAACGTCGTCCTCGCCGACGAACCCGGTCCGCCGGTGCTGATCGACGCAGCGCGCGCACGCCGTGAGGTGGGCGAGCTCGCGGAGCGCACCGGCTTCCCGGTCCCCGTCGACGCCCAGACCGAGGATCTCGGCGTCGGTACGCGGCAGCGCGTCGAGATCCTCAAGGTCTTGTACCGCGACGCGCGCATCATCATCCTCGACGAGCCGACCGCGGTGCTCGTCCCCGCCGAGGCCGAGGCCCTCTTCGCCGCGATGCGCGACTTCACGCGCGCCGGCGCGGCGGTCATCTTCATCTCCCACAAGCTCGACGAGGTGCTCTCCTTCGCCGACGACATCACGGTGATCCGCGCGGGTCGGGTGGTCGGCACCGCCGTGCCCGCCGAGACGACTGCACCCCAGCTGGCGCGGCTGATGGTGGCATCCGAGATGCCCGTCGTGACCCCGCGCGAGTCGCCCGTCTCGGACCGGGTGGTCCTCGAGACGCGCGGGCTGACGGTCGCGGGAATCGAAGCCGTCCCGCTGCTCTCCGACGTCGCCTTCCGCGTGCACGCGGGCGAGATCGTCGGCGTGGCCGGGGTCGAGGGCAACGGGCAGTCCGAACTGCTCGCCGCCCTCATCGGACGAGCGGATGCCACGGGCACGGTGCTCCTCGACGACGACGACGTCAGCGCGGCGACGACCGTTCAGCGGCGGGCCCGCGGCATGGGCTACATCTCGGAGGACCGCCACCGCGACGGGATCGTGCTGCCACTGCCCCTCCGCGACAACGCCGTGCTCGGCTACCAGCAGCTCGCCCCCGTGCGGCGCGGGCCCTGGTTCTCCCGTGCCGCCGCCGCGACGGCGGCGGCCGAGATCATCGCGGCCTTCGATGTGCGCGGCGGGGGGCCCGCCACGAGAGCGGCGACCCTGTCGGGTGGAAACCAGCAGAAGTTCATCGTGGGCCGCGAGCTCCTGCGCTCCCCGCGCCTGCTCCTGGCCGCCCATCCCACGCGTGGCGTCGACATCGGCGCGCAGGCCGCGATCTGGAGCGAGCTCACCGCCGCCCGCGACCGCGGCCTCGCGACCCTCCTCGTCTCGGCCGACCTCGACGAGATCCTCGCGCTGTCCGACCGCATCCTGGTGCTGCACCGCGGACGCATCGTGGCCGAGCTCGACGCCCGCGGCGTCGACGCGGGCACCGTCGGCGAGTACATGACCGGCGCGCGCGGCGGGGAGGAGGCCGCATGATTTCCCGCATCCTCCGCACCGTCGCCGGCCCGGTCATCGCGATCGTGCTCGCGCTGGTCGTCACGGCCTTGTTCCTCTCCGTGTCCGGATACTCCGCGGCATCCGCCTTCGAGGTGATGTGGACCTACGGCACGACGCCGGAGTCCCTGGCATCCACCGTCAACAACGCCATCCCGCTGTACTTCGCCGGGATCGCGGCGGCCTTCTCGCTGCGCATGGGGCTGTTCAACATCGGTGTCGACGGGCAGTACCGCGTCGCGGCGCTCGTGGGCGCCGTCGTCGCCGCCTCGCTGCCGTTCCCGCTGTGGATCACCCTCCCGCTGACGCTGCTCGCGAGTGCCGCGGCCGGGGCCGCGTGGGCTCTCGTGCCCGCCCTGCTGAAGGTGTACCGCGGGGTGAACGAGGTCATCACCTCGATCCTCATGAACGCGATCGCCACCACGGTCGTCGCCGTGCTGCTGGCCGACGTGTTCCGCTCCGGCGGGGGCCAGAACACCGGCTCGGCGCCGATCGGCGGGAACGGCTCGATGCCCGCGCTCATCGACCTCGGCGGACGCGTGCAGATCTCGGGTTTCCTCCCGCTCGCCGTGCTGCTCGGCATCGGGTTCTTCCTCCTGCACGAGCGCACCGTGTGGGGCTACACCGTGACGGTGGCGAACCTGTCTCCGGATGCCGCGGAGTCCGCCGGCATCTCGGTCCGGCGCCGCATCGTCACCTCGCTTCTCGCCTCGGGCGCCATCGCGGGTCTCGTGGGCCTGCCGCACGTGCTCGGAACCGCGCACCGGCTGGACGGCACCCTTCCGACCGACCTGATGTTCACGGGGCTCGCCGCCGCCCTGCTCGGCCGCTCGCACCCGATCGGCACGGCGCTGGGTGCCCTGGTCCTGGCGTTCGTGGAGCGCAGCGCCCAGGTGCTCGGCATCGTCAAGCTCCCCACCGAGGTCGGCACGCTCTTCCTCGCGGTCGTGCTGCTGAGCTCGGCCCTCGGCTACTGGGTCGTGGAGAACGGCGAGCGTCGTCTGGCGCTCATGGCGGCGATCCGGCGCACCCGCGTCGGTCGTGCGAAGGAGGCGTCGACGAGATGACCGCAGTGACCACCGCCCCCGCGGCATCCCGCGCCCCCTCCTCGGCGCGCCGACGCGCGCGCAGCGTCCTGTCCTGGGTGCTCCTCGGGTTCGCACTCCTCCTCATCGCGCAATGGGTGTGCGATGCACCCGGCCTGTCGTCCTCGTCGACGTGGGGCTCCGCCCTGCGCCTGACCGTCCCCATCGCCGTCGTGGCCGTCGGCGCGTTGTACTCCGAGCGCGCGGGCGTCATCAACGTCGGCCTCGAGGGCATGATGATCGGCGGAACGTGGGGAGCCGGCCTCTTCGGCTGGTTCGGCGGCCCGTGGGTCGCCCTGATCGGCGGTGTCGTCGGCGGGCTCGTCTTCGGGCTGCTGATGGCGGTGCTGTGCCTGGAGCTCGGCCTGAACCAGCTCGTCGTCGGTGTCGCGATCAACGTGCTCGCCGCGGCCCTCGCCCGCTTCCTCTCCGACATCGTCTTCAGCGGACTCGACGGCGGCAACGTCGCGCGCTCGCCGCGCATCGAGGGCAACGTCCCGCGCGTGAGTCTGCCGTTCCTCTCCGGCGGCTTCGGCACCCCCGATCCTCTGCGCGATCTCGAGGCCACCGGCATCCCGGTTCTCTCACCCCTCGCGGGCATCGTCGGCGGTCTCACCCGGGATGTGTCCCTGGCCGCGATCATCGGCCTCGCCCTCATCCCCCTGACCGCGTTCGTGCTGTGGCGCACGCGCTTCGGTCTGCGCATGCGCGCGTCGGGGGAGGAGCCGGCCGCGCTGCAGGCGCTGGGCGGACACGTGCACCGCACGCGCTACCTGGCCGTGCTCGTGGGCAGCGGCATGGCCGGCTTCGCCGGCGGCTACCTCGTGCTGATCTCACAGGGCTATGTCGAGAACCAGGTCGCCGGTCGCGGCTTCATCGGCCTCGCGACCCTCATCTTCGGAAATTGGATGCCGGGAGGTGTCTTCGCGGGATCGGCCCTGTTCGGCTTCAGCGACGCCGTCGGTCTCGGCCGTCCGGAGACCTTCCGCGGCATGCTGTTCGTCCTGGGCGCCGTGTTCGTCGTTCTCGGCGCGGTGCGTCTGCGCCGCCGCCTCGGGGTCCGCGCGGCCGTTCCGTCCCTGATCCTCGGGGCGGTCCTGCTGGTCGCCGCCCTCGTCCTGCCCCTCCCGAGCGCGCTCGCGACGGCCGCCCCGTACCTCGTCACCCTCGCGGTGCTCGTGGTGGCCGGGACGCGTATGCGTCCGCCGCGTGCCCTCGGCAGATTCTTCCCCCGTCAGAACTCCTCGAGGTGATCGCGTGAGCGTCAATGAACTATCCGGTGTCCACATCTGGGACGGGAACGCGCATCGCGGCGTCGGAACGGTGGGCTGGAGCGCGGGCCGGATCTCGTCCGTCGACATCGCCGCGTCCGCCGGCGACGCGGACCTGACGGTGATTCCCGGTCTGATCGACACGCACGTCCACCTCATCGGCAACGCCTCCGACACCCCGGCCGACTTCCTGTCGTGGCCGCTGACGACGCGCCCCGAGGAGCAGGTGCTCCACGGCCTCGCCCACGCCCGGCGCGCGCTCGCCGTGGGCGTGACGACGGTGCGCGACCTTGCGGCGGACGACATCCAGTTCTCGCTCTCCCGCGCCCTCGAGGCGGGCGTGATCGAGGGTCCTCGCGTGCTCGCGCACGGCCTGGTCAACATGACCGGAGGCCACGGCGACCTCTTCACCCCGCCCGCGGTGGTCGACCGCAAGCCGGTGGCCGACGGCCCCGACGCCTGTCGGGCTCTCGTGCGCCGCTGGGCGCGCTCGGGCGCCGACGGCATCAAGGTCCCCGTCAGCGGTGGGGTGCTCTCCGTCGGCGACAAGGCGTCGTGGCGCAACTACACGGATGCCGAGATCGCGGCGATCGTCGACGAGGCGCACGCGCTGGGGATGCGCGTCGCCGCGCACGCCCATACCGAGGACGGCATCCGCCGCGCCCTCGCCCACGGCGTGGACTCGGTCGAGCACGCGACGAAGCTCACGGCCGCCCTGGCGGCGCAGATGGTCGCCGGCGGCACGACGGTCGCACCGACCCTGCTCATCAACGACCGCATCGCCGATGGATCGGTGCCGGTGGCCCCCGGTCAGCGCGAGATCGCGCAGGAGCTCGTCTCGGGGCGCGACCCCGTCTTCCGCGCCGCCGCGGCGGCCGGGGTGGAGTTCGTCCTCGGCACCGACGCGAACGGTTTCCACGTGGGCTTCGACGACCAGTGGGAGGAGCTGCGCGCGATGGCGCGGGTCTTCGACTGGAATGCCGCTCGCGCGCTGCAGTCGGCGACGTCGCGCGCGGCCGCCGCGATCGGCCGTGGCCACGACCTCGGCCGCATCGCCGACGGCTTCGCCGCCGACCTCGTGGTGGTCCGCGGGCGCCCCTGGGAAGACGCGGGGGCGCTCCGCGCCGAGTCGGTCGTCGCCGTCGTGGCGCGCGGACGGCTGGTGGCGGGCTCTCTCCCCGGATAGGGGCTCACCCCGCGGGTGACGAGACGCCCTCTCCGCCCCGAAGGACCTTCGCGAGCGGCCGTCCCTTCGCGAGTTCGTCGACGAGCTTGTCGAGCACGCGGATGCGGTGCATCAGCGGATCCTCGATCTCTTCGACCCGCATGCCGCAGATCACTCCCGTGACCTGATTCGCGTGCGGGTTGAGCGTCGCCTCGTCGAAGAAGGCGCGGAAGGTCGTCGTTCCCTCGATGTGCCGCGCGAGCGCGGCGTCGTCGAACCCGGTCAGCCAGCGGATGACGGCATCCAGTTGGTCCTTCGTGCGCCCCTTGCGCTCGACTTTCGCCAGGTAGAGGGGGTAGACCGACGAGAACGCCATGTCGAAGACGCGGGACATGGGTCCACCGTAGGGCGTGATGCGTGCAGGCGCACCGGTCGCAGCCGCCAGGGCCACGACGCCGAGACGCTCCGGAGCGTACGGCGGGGCTCCGGAGCGTCTCGGGGTTCGAAGAATCAGAAGATGAAGTGCGTCGTGGTCCAGGCGGGCCGGGAGCCGAAGCCCTTCAGCGGCTTTCCGGCGGGCGCCGAGGGGGAGATGACGATCGGAGTGCTTTGATTCGTCGTCGTGTTGTCGCCGAGCTGACCGTCTCTGTTGCCGCCCCAGGCCCGGCTCGTCCCATCGGCGAGGATTGCGTATCCGCTTTCGAATCCTGCGCCGATCGTGACGGCATTGCGGATGCCGGAGACGGAGACCGGGGTGGTGCGATCGGTCATCGTGCCGTCACCCAGCTGCCCTGAGGAGTTCCAGCCCCACGAGCGGATCTCGCCCGAGGTCAGCAGCGCGTAGACCGCATAGCCTCCGGCGACGATCTTCTTCGCTGTCGTGATGCCCGTGACCGGCTGCGGGTACTTCTGGCTGGGAACGGAGACCGAGCCGGGTCTGGAGCGATCGTTTTCGGTGCCGTTCCCCAGCGCGCCGCTGCCATTCGATCCCCACGCGTAGATCTCCCCGGTGGTGAGCCGCACGAGAGCGGTGTTGTTCGTCGCAGTCACTTCGATTGCGTTGGTGATGCCCGATACCGGTCCTGGGGCCGCGCGGTATTGACCTGTCGAACCGTCACCCAGTAGCCATGTGAAATTGCTCCCCCAGGCGAGGACGCTGCCGTTCGGTCGAACTGCATAGACCGTCATACCCGCCGCCGCGATCTGAACGGCGTCGCTGACGCCCGGAACCGCGGTGGGAGTCAGTGTCGTGCTGCGGTTGAACTCGTCAAGGCTGGCTCCCCACTGCATCACGGTGCCGTTCGCCAGGAGGACCACGCCGGTGCGTGTGGCGACGGCGATGCCGACCGCGTTGCTGATGCCGGGGACGACCGCCCAGGTCGACCGGTCGTTCGTCGTGCCGTCGCCGAGCTGACCGCTGTCGTTCGAACCGACGGCCCACACAGTGCCGTCCGCCAGCAGCGCGAGAGTGAACTGCTCCCCGCCCGCGATGGCCGTGATCGGTGACGGGAAGACGCGCATGAGTTGCCACGGCGCGCCCACGACGGCGCTGGGGGTGCCCGTGCCGGTGCGGCCGGCCCGATTGTCACCGACGGCGACAGCGTTAGCCCCCAAGACGGTCAGCTCCTTCGTCGCGGTGTACCCGCCGCTCGACGCGCTCACGGTGAGGGTGCTTCCCGGCGTGGCCCACGGGTCGGTCGAGAACAGGGTCGTCGCGACCGATCCGCTCGAATTCGTCTTCGCGTTCGTGGGATTGAAATTCGTCCCTGCACCTGCGGTGAACGCGACGGTCTGCCCGGCGAGCGGCGATCCGTCGGGGTTCGTCCCGACCGTCACCTGCAGGGGAGCGATCTCGCCGGCGGTGATGGTGGTGGGGGCGGCCGAAGAGAACGAAACGATGCGATCTCCGACGATGAGGAAGGTGTTCGCCGGGTTGCCGCTGCCGGTGACGCGGGTGACGTTGGTGGTTCCCGCGAGCGTGACGGGGGTGGATGCGGAGGAGATGGTCGGATCGCCGAGCTGGCCGCTCCGCCCGTTTCCCCAGGCCTTGACGGAGCCGTCGGCGAGGATGGCGTACGCGGATTCGTATCCAGAGGCGAGTTGAGTAGCGGTGTTGATGCCGGCGACGGCGACGGGGGTGCTGCTGTCGCTGGCTGCGCCGTTGCCGAGCTGGTTCTCCTGCCCACGTCCCCAAGCGCGGATTTCACCGCTTGCCAGGAGCGCGTATGCGGTCGACTGCCCCGCGGTGATCCGGGTGGCGGTGGTGATGCCGGCGACGGCAGTAGGAGTGAGACTCGGGTTGGTGGTGCCGTTGCCGAGGGCGCCGTCCCATCCCGCACCCCACGAGCGGATCGTGCCGTCAGACAGCAACGCATAACCGTTGAAACCGCCCATTGCGACCTGGACGACGCCGCTGAGGCCGGGCACCGCCACCGGAACGTCCGATTCGTCGTAGCTCCCTGTACCGTACTGGCCGGTTCCGTTTCCGCCCCAGACGCGGACTGTTCTGTCGCCGAGTAGGGCCATTGCGGTCATCCCGCTCGCGCAGATCTGCGTGGCAGTCGTGATTCCGGAGACGACGACAGGGACGCTGCTGCCGCCGCTCGTTCCGTTGCCGAGCTGGTTGAGAGTCTGGGTGTTGTCGTCGGCGCTCCCGCCTCCTCCGCCCCAGGCGCGAATCGTGCCGTCCGAGAGGAGGGCGTAGCTCGTGGTCATCGCCGCGGCTACCTGGACCACGCCGGTCACGCTCGGCACCTGTGCCCAGGTCGTGCGAGGGCTTGTCGTGCCGTCTCCGAGCTGGCCCGCGTCGTTGGCTCCGACTGTCCAGACCGTGCCGTCTTTCAGAACGGCGAGTGAAAACGCGTTCCCAGAGGCGATCTGCAGGAGAGGCGCGGGGAAGGAATACGACAGCTGCGCCGCGGGACTGATCTGCGACGCAGAAGAGCCGTTTCCGATCATCCCATTCGTGTTGTCGCCGAGGCCGTAGGCGTTGGCGCCCAGCACGGTGAGGGGCGCGCTGCCGGACACTCCGTTGCTGAGCGCGGTGACGGTGACGCTGCTTCCGGGGAGGGCCCACGCGTCGTTCGTGGTCAGCGTGCTCGCGGCGGTACCCGCCCCGTCGGTGGTCGCCGTCGAGGGGGAGAAGGTCGTGCCCGACGGCCCGGTGAACGATACCGGCTGACCCGAGAGCGGGGCGCCGGAGGCGTCCTTGACCACGGCGGTGACGAGGACTTGCCCTGCGGCGGGAGCCTGCATGCTGGGCGTCGTCGTGGTGACGGTGGGAACGTTCGAGGCGGCGGCGAACGCGGGGGTCGCGGTGACGGCGACGATCACGGGGATCGACCACGCGGCCCCGGCGATGACGGTGCGGCGAGACAGTGCGGGTGTGGCGGGATTCAGGCTGGGCACGGATGCGGTCATGGCGGTGGACACCTCGGGTGCGGTCGGAGAGCGAGGAGGAGCGAGGTTCAACGAGACCCTGCTATCTGGACTGTCTAGCCGAGACGGAACGCCGCCCCGGTTCCGCCTCGGGTGAGGTGAAGCGGCGCGGGATGACCCGCGGACCGTGGCGGCGGGTCGGCATTGCGTCCACGGAGATCCTCGATAAGGAGCCCGGTTGTCTCCGTATTCGAGGAGGACGGCGTGATCGGTGCGCAGTGCGTGCGGCGTCCCGGCAGGCGGGGCGGGTGACGATACGGGCGCGACGCGCGTCACGGCTGCCGTGAGGCAAGCTCACCTTCGCCTGATGTGCGTGCGGTTTTCACCCGCGACCACCGACACGGATGCCACTGCTCCTCGAGGAGGACCTGTCGGGGTGCACGTGGTCAGACGCACACCCCGACAGAGCGGGGGAGGGCGGTCAGGGGACGGTGATGAAGATCGAGCTCGCCCACTGCACGCTGGTAGAGAAGCCCTTCAGCGGGCGACCCTGGGGCAGGAGCGGTATCGGTGCGGATTGGCTCGTCGTAGTGCCGTCACCGAGCTGTCCGAGCTCATTGTTTCCCCACGCGCGCGACGTGCCGTCGGCGAGGATCGCGTATCCGCAGTAGTACCCGGCGCCGATCGTGACCGCGTTGGCGATGCCGGAGACGGGGACGGGCGTTCTGCGGATGTCGGTGGTGCCGTCGCCCACTTCCCCGGAGGAATTTCCCCCCCATGCGACGATCTGTCCCGTGGCGAGCAGGGCATACCCGGTCGAGGGGCCTGCCGCGATGCGGATGGCGTTGTCGATGCCCGTGACCGGACCGGGTGTCATCTGCATGGGGACTCCGACCGAGCCCTCCGTGTATTCGTTCGCGGTGCCGTTTCCGAGGGTGCCGTCGCCATCGTTGGAGCCCCAGGAGTACACCTCCCCGGTCGACAGGCGCGCGAATACGGTATGCGATGCGGCCTGAACCTCGACGACATTCGACAGGTTGGGAACGGCCTCGGGGGAGGAGCGGTACACCACGGGCCACCCGACGCCGAACTCCAGGGTCTCGTTGTACCCCCAGGCCAAGACCGTTCCGTCAGGGCGGAGCGCGAAGAACGCCGTGCTCGAGCCGGCGATCTGGATGGCATCGGTGATGCCATCGACCGGGGTAGGCGTCGTCACGAATGAGTCGTCGTCGTGAGGGTTGAGATTCCTGCCCCACTGCACCACGCTTCCAGAGGAGAGCAGAGCGATACAGGTGTCGCCTGCAACGGCGATGCCGACGGCGTCGTCGATGCCGTCGACGAGCGTCCAGTATCCGTCGATCGGGTCGTTGGAACCGGCGCCATGTTGTCCGTAACGGTTGTCACCCGTAATCAGCACTTGTCCGCTGGAGAGGAGAACGACGGAGAAACGCCTTCCGCTGGCAGCCGCGGTGATCGGAGACCAGAACCTCTTGCGGAGCTGGGTCGGCTCCGACAGGACGGATGCCGAAGACGGGGTTCCCGACTCCTGGAAATCGTTCGCGCCCACAGCGTAAGCGTTCGCGCCGACGACGCTCGCGGGAGCAATGGCACTGGCGCCTGCGCTGCTGACCGTGAGATCGAGGGTTGTCCCGGGGGTAGTCCAAGGGTCGGGGGCGGCCAGGCCGAAAAGCGTATAGGGGTTCCTGCTGACGGCCGAGTTCCCGTGGACGAAGTTACCGTCCCGGTCTGGAACCAGAACGGACAGGACGCTCGGGGCGGTCATCGTGATGATCTGACCGCCGACCAGATTCTCGCCTTCTGCGTTCTTGAGAAAGACGTAGGCGTAGTTGTAATCGCCGCCGGCCTCGACGACCACGCCGTACACATCGAAAACCCGCTCGCCGACGATGAAGAAGCCCGTGAACGTGTATCCGTTGGCGGCCAGCGTGGTCACGTTCTGCGTTCCGGTGATCGTGCCGGGGCCTGAGTCGGGAATGCCCGGGGCACCTCCCCATGCCGTGATGGTCCCGTCGTTCAGGAGGGCGAAGCCCCCGTCCGACGTGCCCGTTATGGCAACGGCGGTGGAGATTCCCTTCACGGCGACGGGAGCGGTGCGTTCTTCGGTGGTGCCGTCGCCGAGCTGTCCGTAGCCGTTAATGCCCCAGGCGCGGATCGTGCCGTCGCTCAGCAACGCGTACGCGCTCGACCCCGCGCACGCGATGTCGACGGCGGTGCTGATGTCGAGGACGCTGACGGGCTCTTCGCGAAGCTCGGTGGTGCCATCGCCGAGCTCGCGGTTCTGGTTCGCGCCCCACGCCCTGACGCTCCCGTCGGCGAGCACGGCGAAGCCGCACTTCGCGTTCGCGGCGACGCGGACCGCTGTGTCGATCCCGGTGACGGCGACCGGGACGTTGTGGTCCACGCCGGAGCCGTTGCCGAGACGTCCCGCGTAGCCGGAGCCCCAGGTGCGGATGGTGCCATCGGCGAGGAGGGCGATTCCGTTGCCCAGGCGGGTGGCGGTGGAGATGTCGGACACGGCGACCGGGGTGGTCGAGAAACTCACGTCTGTGCCGTTGCCGAGGCTTCCGTGCGCGTTCGATCCCCAGGAGCGGATGGTGCCGTCGGAGAGGAGGGCATATCCCGTGCCCTCCTGGGTGGAGATCTGCTTCACGTCGAAGAGTCCGGGGATGGGTGCCCAGGTAGCGCGGTCGATGGTGGTGCCGTCTCCGAGCTGCCCCTCCGCGTTGCTGCCGACGGCCCATACCGTGCCATCGCGCAGGAGCGCGAGCGTGAACACTCTCGGGACGTTGTAGGTGTCGCTGTCGGGAAAGAGCGGCCTCTCGCCGGCGGCGAGGCTGGAGGCGATGGCGACGATGGGGGAGGGGAAGTCCTGTCGAAGCTGCGCCACGGAGTTGTCGTCGCGCGTTCCGGGCGTCGCATCCGACCAGTTCGCGCCCACCGAGTAAGCGTTCGCGCCGAGCACGGTCAACGGCGCGGTGCCGGAGGCGCCGTTGCTGAGCGCGGTGACGGTCACGCTGCTCCCAGGCAGTGCCCAGGCATCCGCAGTGGTGAGGGTGCTCGTCGCGATGCCGGAGCCGTCGGTGGTGGCGGTGTCGGGCGAGAAGGTCGAGCCCGCAGGTCCGGAGAAGGCCACGGACTGGCCCGCGAGGGGCTGGCCCGATGCGTTCGTGACGACGGCCGTGACCACAACGGTCCCGGAAGCCGGCGCCTGCATGTTCGGAGTGGTGACGGTCGTGGTCGCGTCGGACGAGGTGGCGGCGAAGGCCGGCGTGGCGGTGACGGTGACGATCGCGGGGACCGCCCAGGCCGCACCGGCGAGCACGTGGCGGCGCGACAGCGTGGGGGTTGTCGGGGTGGGCGCGGGCGTCGACGAGGGTGCGGTCATGGCGATGTGTACCCCGGGTTCGTGAGGAGAGCGGGCGAGAAGCGGCGGCGCAGTGGCATCCGCACGCTCGGCCATCTCATCTGATCGGCGCACATGTGTGCATGAGTTCCGGGCTGAGGTGAACTGACGGGGAAAAGCGGGGAGGACACGCATCTTGGCGCTCTGTCGCCTCCCGGCCACCTCGTCGAGACGAGGGGTGAATCCTCTGAATCCCCGCGATTGCCCGGACGACGGAGAGTGCGGATGTCCGAGGCGCGGTCAGTGCGACTCGACGACGCAGACGGCGCTCATGCCCGGGGTCAGCGCCTCGAACACATGGCGAGCATCACCCGCGTAAGACAGATAATCACCCGGGGCGAGCTCGTAGGGGGCGTCGGCGGGACCGACCCGCCCGCGACCGCTGACCATCACGAGGTGCTCGACGGTGCCGCGGGGGTGCGGGTCGGACACGCGCGGCGAGCCCGGTTCGGCACTCAGGAGGTAGATGTCACGGCGCGCGTGCGGAGGGCTCGCCGACAGCAGAACGGCCAAATAGTCGGATGCCGAGGACGGCACCGCCGTGGCCGCTTCTCCGGCGCGGATGAGGGTGGGGGAGCGGACGCCCTCGTCGACGAAGACGGCGAAGGGGACGTCGAGAGCGCTCGCCAGCGCCCAGAGCGTCTCGACGCTGGGGTTACCGCCGCCGTTCTCGAGCTGGGAGATCGTGGCCTTCGCGACCCCGGCGCGCCGACCGAGCTCCGAGACGCTGAGGTCGCGTCTCTCTCGCTCGCGGCGGAGCGTCGTCGCGATGCGGTCGCCGAGCTCGGTCATGCGTTCATTCTGCTTGGCGATTGTTCGACTTGACGAACGGCGCGACCATCGTTCACGATGATGGCCATGCGTTCGCTCTTCCGAACACCCGAGGGTGTCGCGGCCCGCCAAGGGCTTGCCGTGGCTCTCGCCACCAGCGCATACGGCATCTCGTTCGGCGCTCTGTCGGTGGCATCCGGTCTCGATGTCTGGCAGACCTGCGTGCTGAGCCTGCTGATGTTCACGGGTGGGTCGCAGTTCGCTTTCGTCGGCGTGATCGCCGCCGGAGGAGTTGCCGCCGCCCCCGCTGCCATCGCCTCGGCGGTGCTGCTGGGCGTGCGAAACGCGGCCTACGCGATGCGGATGGCCCCGGTGGTGGCGGGAGGCTTCTGGCGGAAGGCCGGCGCGACGCAATTCACGATCGACGAATCCGTCGCCGTCGGCCTGGCCCAGACCGAGCCGCGCGCGCGCCGAGCCGGGTTCTGGGTCACCGGGGTGGCGATCTGGATCGGCTGGAACCTCTCGACGCTGCTCGGTGCTCTTCTCGGCGACGTCCTCGGCGACCCGCGCGCGTACGGTTTGGATGCGGCGGCGGCAGCAGCTTTCCTCGCCCTGCTGTGGCCGCGCTTACGCGGGCGACAGCCGCTCGCGGTCGCCGCCGGTGCGGGCGTCGTGGCGGCGCTCCTCACACCCGTGCTCATGCCCGGCATTCCGGTCATCGCCGCGGCCGGGGTGGCCGTGGCCGTGGGCCTGTTCGATCCGCGACGCTCGAGGCCCGCCGGCGCAGGGCCCGCCGAGGAAAGGGGGATGCCATGACTCTGTGGACCGCTGTGCTGCTGGCATCCATCCTGTGCCTGGCGCTGAAAGGCGTCGGTTACCTGCTTCCCGCGCGTTGGCTCGAGTCGCCGCGGCCGGCGCGCATCACGGACCTGCTGACGGTTGCCCTGCTCGCGGCCTTGGTGGCGGTGCAGACGATCGCAGCGGGTTCTTCCCTCGCGATCGATGCGCGCCTCCCTGCGGTGGGAGTCGCTGCGGTGCTGCTGTGGGCGCGCGCGCCGTTCCTCGTGGTGGTCGCCACCGCAGCTCTGACTGCGGCGCTCTTGCGCTGGTGGGGGTGGGCCGCCTGAGCCGGGACCGTGTGCTCGGACGGCCCGATGGTTCACGGGGCCGCGAAAACCGCGTCAGACGATGCGGTCGCCGGTGATCAGGAACAGCGTGTTCTGCGATGACATGCCGGCGTCGAACATGAGTCGTGTGACGTTCTGCGTGCCGGTGACCACGACGGGCGAGGTGGTCGGCGTCGTCGCCGCGTTGGAGCCCCATGCGTAGATGGTTCCGTCGCTGCACAGGGCGTAGGCACCCTGCGCGGCCGCGGAGATCTGGACGGCCGTCGAAACCCCTGAAACGCTCACGGGAATGCTGGTGGCGTCGCTCCAGCTCGACGTTCACACGCCGAGCTGACCGCTGTCGTTGCCACCCCACGACATGACGGTTCCGTCACCGAGGCGAGCGTAAGCGGATACGAACCCACCGCTGATATGCACCGCGGAAGTGATGCCGGAGACGGAAACGGGGATGCTGCTGTTCGTGGTGGTGCCGTCGCCCAGGCGGCCGCGGTCATTGCTGCCCCACGCGCGGATCTCTCCGTTGGTCAGCAGCGCATAGGCGCTGACCGCGCCCGAGGCCACCTGGACGGCGGAGGATATCCCGGTCACCACCACAGGAGTACTGCTGTGCGTTGTCGTCCCGTCGCCGAGTTGACCGTAGTCGTTGTCGCCCCACGCGCGAACCGTGCCGTCTGCGAGAGCCGCGTAGGCGTTGTTGTTTCCGACGGCAACGGACACCGCGCTGTCGATGCCGAGAACGGTGACCAACGTGGTGCTGAACGCGACGTCGCTGCCGTCGCCGAGCTGACCGACGCTGTTGTCGCCCCACGTGCGGATCGTTCCGTCGGACAGTAGGGCGATACCGGCGACATCTCCGGCGGCAAGAGCGACGACGCCCGACAGGCCCGTGATCCTGTCCCACGTCGAGCGTGAGGTCGTCGTGCCGTCGGCGAGCTGGCCGTAGGTGTTGTCCCCCACCGCCCACACTGTTCCGTCTTCCAGCAGAGCGAGGGAGAACTGTGTTCCCGAGGCGACCGAACGGATGGGGGAGGAGAACGCCAGTGCCGGTTGCACGGGGGCGCCGGTGTCGACCCCGGACGGGACGCCGGCCTTGCCGGAGGCATTGCTGCCGACGACGTACGCGTTCGCGCCGAGCTGCGTGACGGTGACCGTGCCGCTGGCCCCGTTGACGAGCGCGGTGACGGTGACGCTGCTGCCGGGCTTCGCCCAGGTGTTGCTGGTGGTCATCGTCGAGGTCGCGACCCCGGATTCGTCCGTCGTGGGATTCGCAGGGGAGAAGGACACCCCGGACGGCCCGGTGAACGACACGGCGCGGCCCGACAGAGGAGTGCCAGAGGTATCGGTGACGGTCACGGTGATGATCACGTCTCCGGCGGCCGGGCCGCTGCCGGTCGGCGTCGACGCGGTGACGACAGGAATGCCGGAGGCGGCGGCGAAGGCGGGCACCGCCGTTGCGGTGACGATCACGGGAACGGCCCAAGCGCTGCCGGCGATGACCGCGCGACGGGACGGCCCTGCGGGCTTGACAGTCGAGGCGGCGGAAGAAGTCGAGGGGGCGATGGGCATCGTGGCGTGTCCTCCGTCGAGGCGTCTCAGTGAAGAGCGGAAGCGAATCCCGGCATGTCGCCGGTGCCATCAAGGATGGAGGCTGAGCGAATGCTTCCGAGGTGGCTGCGGGCCCCGCGGTCCTGGCGAGATGTATGCATGCGCGGGTGCGTCAGTCGGGGGTGGCGGGTGGCGGCGCGAAACGATGCGCCTCTCACCCTGATTTGTCGATGCTCGTTCGCCGCCGGGGCGGAGCGTTCCGGGGAAGCCTCACCGGGGTCTTCATCCTCACGTGACGAAAAGTCACCCTCCGCCCTCCCCGCCGTCGTGGTCTGTTCGCCACCCGTTTGGTCCTTCGTGCGCCCCGTGCGCTTCACCTTGCCGAGTCAGAGCGCGAGACGTGGGATTGGTGGACGACGTGTGGGTCCCGTGTGTGCCTTCCGGATTCGAGTCGACGCGAGACGGGATGCCCACGGTGTGAAGCGTGAGACGCTCCGGAGCGCGTGAGGGCGGCTCCGAAGCGTCTCGTTCGGCGGCTGGATCAGTCGGTGATGAAGTGCGTCGTCTTCCAGGGGGGTCGGATGCCGAAGCCCTTCAGGGATCGTCCGAGCGACAGCGTGATCGGAGTGTTCTGGTTCGTCGTGGTGCCGTCGCCGAGCTGGCCGTTGCTGTTGTCGCCCCACGCGCGGCTGGTGCCGTCGGCGAGGATCGCGTAGGCGCTGTTGAACCCGGCGCCGATCGAGACAGCGTTCGTGATGCCCGAGACGGAGACGGGAGTGGTGCGGTCGGTGGTGGTGCCGTCACCGAGCTGCCCAGAATCATTCCATCCCCAGGAGCGAATCTCCCCAGAGGTCAGGAGCGCGTAGACCGAGTACCCCCCGGCGACGATCTTCTTGGCCGTGGAGATGCCGGTCACCGGCTGGGGGTTTCTCTGGCTGGGAACCGAGATGGAACCCGGGATGGAGAAGTCGTTCTCCGTTCCGTTCCCCAGCGCGCCGCTGCCGTTGGACCCCCACGCGTAGATCTCTCCGGTGGAAAGACGGACGAGCGCGGTGTCGTTGGTCGCGGCCACCTCGACCGCGTTAGTGATGCCGGGGACGGGGCCCGGGGTCGCGCGGTAGTAACCTGCCGAGTCGTCGCCGAGCATCCACGAGAGGTTCGAGCCCCACGCGGAGACGCTGCCGTTCGGGCGAAGCGCGTAAATGGTACCGGCAGCCGCCGCGATCTGGATCGCGTCGTCGATGCCGACGACCTGTGTCGGAGACAGGGCCGGAGGATTGTCGCTGAGCTCGTCGAGATCGGATCCCCACTGCATCACGGTCCCGTCCGCGAGGAGGGCCACCGCGGTGCGGCTCGCGACCGCGATCCCGACTGCGTTGCTGATGCCGGATACTGCAGCCCATGTGGTGCGGTCCGTGGTGGTGCCGTCACCGAGCTGACCGCTGTAATTGGAGCCGACGGACCAGACGGTCCCGTTCTCAAGGAGCGCGAGTGTGAACTCGAGCCCGCCCGCGATGGCGGTGATGGGGAACGGGAAGATGCGCGGAAGCTGCAACGGTGAGCCCACAACGTCGCTGGAGCTGTCCGTGCCGGTGCGTCCGTGCTGGTTGTCACCCACGGCCAAGGCGTTGGCGCCGCGCACGCTCAGAAGTCGGCTCGCACGGGCGAAGCCTGACTTCGCCTCCGCACGCACCACCGTTCCGGGGGTGGTCCAGACGTCTTCGATCTCCACGCGCGCGGAGGCGGACTCGTTGGACGTGTTCACGCCGTTCACGGTCGCTCCCCGCGTGGTGAAGGCGATACCCCGTGCGGAGACCGGGGCACCCGTGGGGGAGGCCACCTTCGCGTTCAGCCGCGTCTCGTCGCCCGCCGTGAGGTACTGCGGATCCGTGAAGTCGAGCTGCACGCGGCGGTCCTCGGTGAGCAGGTACGACGCGGTGCCGGTGCTCGACGATGCCCCGAGCCGTGCGACGTTCTGCGTGCCCGCCGTCGTGACGGGGGTCGATTGGTTGGCCGTCGACCCGTCTCCGAGGATGCCCGCGCCGTTGCCTCCCCAGGAGCGGATCTCGCCATTCGACAGCAGCGCCCGTGCGCTCTCCCCGTTCGCGGCGATCTCGACCACGTTCTCCAGGCCAGTGACCTGCACGGGCGTGCTCCGGTTTGTCGTCGTCCCGTCGCCCAGCTGTCCCACGTTGTTGCGACCCCAGGCCCAGACGGTGCCGTCCGACCGCAAGGCGTAAATGGTCTGGTGTCCGGCGGCGATACGGATCACCCCGCTGATGACCGCGAGGGTCGCCCACGTCGCCCAGTTGGTCCGGTCGTCATCTTCTTCTCCGAAAGCCAAGCCTCGCTGGCCCTTGTCGTTGCTTCCCCACACGAGCACCTTGCCGTCGTCGGTGAGGGCGTACCCGGTCTTGTCCCCTGCCGCGACCTGCGCGATGCCCGAGTGATTTCGAAGAGTGAAGTCACCGCGCTGGCCGTGGTCGTTGTTGCCGGCCGTCGTGATCTTCCCTCCGCGGTCGAGCATGATCAGGAAGGCGTCTCCCGCCGCGATCGCCGCCACGTCTCTCGCGACGAGCACGGGCTGGAGCTGGTCGGTCATATTGCCGAGGTTGAGCTGGCCGGCTTCGTTCGCCCCCCAGGCGTACACGTCTCCGTTCGCCAGCAGCACGTATGCCGATTGACGCCCCGCGGCGATCTGCACTGTGGCCGTATCGTCCGACTTTCCCCACCACGGTCGCTGCGACGGGTCGTCGTCCCAGTTGCCGCCGACCTGTTCCCACTCCGACCGGTCCCGCGTGTCGCCGAGACCGAGCTGCCCCCGGTCGTTGGCGCCGATGACCGAGATGACGTTGCCCTCGGCGCTCCAGGCGAGCGTGAAGTCGGCTCCCGAGACGACGGATTCGAGGGTGGAGTAGAACTTCCGCGCAAGCTGAGCGGCAGTCGCCCCGTACGCATCGGTCGACCCGGTGCCGAGGTGACTCTTCGCGTTGTCTCCCACGCCGTAGGCGTTCGCTCCGCCGATCACCGCACCGACCCCGATGGTGCGGGTGTTGCCCTTGTCCGTCACCTGCGCGGTTTCCGAGGTGCCGGAGCCGGGCCGCTCCCACACCGACGTCGATGTCACGGTCGCCCGTGCGAATCCATCGCTGTCGGTGAGGGTCGATGTCGGGGAGATGGTCACGTTCGCCGACGACGAGAACGTTACGAGGACCCCGACCTTCGGGGAGTAGTTCGCGTCCCGCACGAGCACCTCAACCGGCGCAGACCCGCCGGCTTCGAGGCGGCCGACGTTCATGTTGAGACTGTCGATTGGCGCGCCATCCGACGCCGCCGCGGCCGCGGGGACCGCGGTCGCCGTGACGATGGCGGGAACGGCCCAGGCGCCGCCCGCGATGAGCGCGCGGCGCGAGACGCTCCGCGCGGCCTGCGTGGGCGCGTCGGGTGAGGGAGAAGGCGGCGTGGGCGAGAGAGAACTCATCAGGGTCCTAAGGTCATGGCGACAGCGATGGCATCAGCGTGCCGCGCGCCCGCGGGTTCCCGGATGGGGTCGGGAGGCCCGAAGGGGCGGGGTGAGCATGTATAGGCGACGTTTTCGCGACATCGACGCGTCCTCCCCAGAGGCGGATTCACCCACGAGAGCCGAGGCGGCCCCGGCGGTTTCACCCGCAGCACGTCGTTCGCATCGACGACGACAGGGCGTTCGGCGCGGGTCATTCTGCCGAGCAGGTCGACGCGGGCTCTCCGTCTCCGTGCTCCGTGGCGGCAGGGGGCGACCGTGCTCACAGCCGCGCCATCGGCGGCGACCGTAGGATCGGATTCGTGAAGTACGGCATTCTCCGCGTCGTCGGCTGGATCGTCGCGGCGGCGATCGGTGCCTTCTACGGCGCGGCCGGCACGGTGACGCAGGCGTTCCTCCTCGGTCCGGCCCCCGTGGGCCTGCTGCTCGCGACGGTCGGCAGCGCCGCCCTGCTCATCGCGCTGCGCACCCTGACGGGAGACCGCGTGAACGCCCTGGCCGGTGGGCTCGGCATCACACTCGCGACCTACGTGTTCTCGCAGGTCGGCCCCGGCGGATCGGCGATCGTGGCCGCCCCGACCGCGGGGACCGAGTGGATTCCGCTCGTCTGGACGGTCGTGGGTCCCGCGCTCATGGTGCTCGTGGCGTTGTGGCCCGACTTCTCCCGGCTCCCGGCCCCGGCTCGTACCAGCGGATCATAGGTCCGCGGCTCGGCGGAAGGGCCGTGCGCCGCAGCGCGATTAGACTGGGCACGTGACTTACGTGATCGCCCTCCCGTGTGTCGATGTCAAAGACCGCGCCTGCATCGACGAGTGTCCGGTCGACTGCATCTACGAAGGCGAGCGGTCGCTCTACATCCACCCCGACGAATGCGTCGACTGCGGTGCGTGCGAGCCGGTCTGCCCCGTCGAGGCGATCTACTACGAAGACGACCTGCCCGAGGAGTGGTCCGACTACTACAAGGCCAACGTCGAGTTCTTCGACGACATCGGATCTCCCGGTGGCGCGGCCAAGGTCGGCGTGATCGCCAAGGATCACCCGGTCGTGTCGTCGCTGCCCCCGCAGAGTCACTGAGCCGTGGGCGTCGCCGACCTCGCCGACTACCCCTGGGACGCGGTCGCCCCCTACGCGGAGCGTGCGCGACGGCATCCTGACGGGATCGTCGACCTGTCGATCGGTTCACCCGTCGATCCGACGCCCACCGTCATCGCCGATGCCCTCGCCGCTGCGACCGACGCGCACGCCTACCCGCAGACCGCGGGGACGCCCGCGCTGCGCGAGGCCATCGCGGAGTGGTATCACCGCCGGCGCGGGGTTCCCGCACTGAATGCCACGCACGTGCTCCCGACCGTGGGGTCGAAGGAACTCGTGGCCCTGCTGCCGCTGCTGCTCGACCTCGGTCCGGGCGATGCGGTCGTGCACCCGCGCGCCGCCTACCCCACGTACGAGGTCGGCGCCCGTCTCGTCGGCGCCGAGGCCGTGGCATCCGACGATCCGCAGGAATGGCCGGAGAACACGCGGCTCGTCTGGATCAACTCACCGGGAAACCCCGACGGGCGCGTGCTCTCCGTCGCCGAGCTCCGGGATGCCGTGCTTCGGGCGCGCGAACTCGGAGCCGTCCTCGCCTCCGACGAGTGCTACGCCGAGCTGGGCTGGGAGGCGCCGTGGGACGCGCAGCGCGTGCCCAGCGTGCTCGCCCCCGCCGTCGTGGGCGATGACCTCACCGGGGTGCTGTCGGTGTACTCGCTCAGCAAGCAGTCGAACCTCGCGGGGTACCGCGCGGCGTTCCTCGCCGGCGACCCCGCGCTCGTCACGCGCCTGCTGACCGGCCGCAAGCACCTGGGCCTCATGCCCCCCGCGCCGGTGCAGCGCGCGATGACCGTCGCCCTGGGCGACGACGCCCACGTCGAGGAGCAGCGCGAGCGCTACGCCCGACGTCGGGCAGTGCTCAAGCCCGCCGTCGAGGCGGCCGGGTTCACGATCGACCACAGCGAGGGCGGATTGTACCTCTGGGCGACCGAGGGTCGCGACGCGTGGGAGAGCGTCGGGCGTCTGGCCGATCTCGGCATCCTCGTGGGGCCGGGGCATTTCTACGGCACGCACTTCCCGAACCACGTGCGGTTCTCGTTGACGGCGACGGACGAGCGGATCGCCGCGGCGGCGGAGCGCCTGGCAGGCTGAGCGAGCCGGGAGCCGGCGAGCTGCGGGGGCGGTGACTCGTCCACGAGCGCTGCCGGCCGACCCGCCCGGGCTGCAGCGTCGTGGTGGACGGCATCCGGTGCGCTGATCAGGAGGATCCCTCCATTCGATGGGGGGATCCTTTGGTGGTGTCATCTGTACGTCGGCGTGCCTACTAGGCTGTAAAAGCACTGTGTCCGGGTACCTTCCGTGCGCGTGCCGACCCGGAGGCCATACCCGTGGCATCCACCGGTCGAGAAGACCGCGGGTGCCGCCGCTCCCGCGATCGACCACATGGGCGACCAGAAATCGCAAGGAGGCGCGGTGAGCGACGCGGGCACGCAGCAGGACAAGGCCACTCTGACGGTAGGGGGCTCCACCGCCGAATTCCCGGTCCTGCGAGGCACCGACGGCGTCCCGAGCATCGACATCGCGTCGCTGACGAAGCAGACGGGGCACACCACCCTCGACTACGGCTTCGTCAACACCGCGTCGACGAAGTCGGACATCACCTTCATCGACGGCGACCAGGGGATCCTGCGCTACCGCGGGTACCCCATCGAGCAGCTGGCGAAGAACAGCACCTACCTCGAGGTCGCCTGGCTGCTGATCTACGGCGAGCTGCCCTCGGCATCCGAGCTGGCGTCGTTCGACGAGCGCATCCGCCGTCACACGCTCCTGCACGAAGACCTCAAGCGCTTCTTCTCGGCACTGCCGCCGACCGCGCACCCCATGTCGGTGCTGTCGGCCGCGACCGCCGCGCTCTCGACCTACTACGAGGCCGAGTCCGACCCGCACAACCCCGAGCACGTCGAGCTCAACACCGTGCGCATGCTCGCCAAGCTCCCCGTGATCGCGGCATACGCGCACAAGAAGAGCATCGGCCAGGCGTTCCTGTACCCCGACAACTCGCTCGGCTTCGTCGACAACTTCCTCAAGCTCAACTTCGGCGTGCTGAGCGAGATCTACCAGGTCAACCCCGTCATGACGAAGGCGCTCGACCTTCTTCTCATGCTGCACGCCGACCACGAGCAGAACGCCTCGACCTCGACGGTGCGTCTTGTCGGCTCGACCGGGGCGAACCAGTTCGCGTCGATCTCCGCCGGCATCCAGGCCCTCTCCGGCCCGCTGCACGGCGGCGCGAACGAGGCCGTGCTGCAGATGCTCGGCCGCATCCGCGATTCCGGCGAGAGCGTCGAGCGCTTCGTCGAGCGGGTGAAGAACAAGGAAGAGGGCGTCAAGCTCATGGGCTTCGGCCACCGGGTCTACAAGAACTACGACCCGCGCGCCAAGCTCGTCAAGGAAGCCGCCGACGAGGTCCTCGAGGCCCTGGGCGTCAGCGACCCGCTCCTCGACCTCGCGAAGGAGCTCGAGCAGATCGCGCTGCAGGACGACTACTTCAAGGAGCGTCGCCTGTACCCGAACGTCGATTTCTACACCGGCGTGATCTACAAGGCGATGGGCTTCCCGACCCGCATGTTCACCGTGCTGTTCGCCATCGGGCGCCTGCCGGGCTGGCTCGCGCAGTGGCGTGAGGCCATCACCGACCCGCAGACGAAGATCGGCCGCCCGCAGCAGCTGTACACGGGTGCCGCGGAGCGGGACTACCCCGGCGTCTGACCGGCATGCGGAACGCCCCGTCCCTCTCGCGAGGGGCGGGCGTTCTGCTGTGCGGGGCCGGGCTTTCGGCGGCGCAGGGGCCGCGACAGCGGGCATGAACGGCATCCGTGCGCAGAAACGCGGGGACGGGGTGTTTCTGCCGATGAACAGCGTTTATGTGTAGGGCAAGGCGCAGGTCGCGATCGCTGCCCGAGGTACGCCGGGACCGACTGTCGACCGTCACCCCCGGCGCGATCGTGTGGATCGTGGCGGCCGCGGTGGGAATCACCCTGACCGAGGTGAACGCGGGCGTCCTGACATCGCTCGCCCCCTTGGTGACGGTTCTGATCGCGGGCGTGGGTGCCGTGCTCGTGTTCCGCACCTGGCCGCCACGCACCATCGAGGAGAACGGCACGGATGCCGCCGACCCGCTCGAACTCGACGAGCAGCACCTGCGCTGATCGGTATCACCGCGCCCGGCCCCGCCCCCTTTGGAATGGGGCGGGGCAGGGCTGCGCGAGCGGTGCGGCTCCGGCTGCCCGGCCCGGGTCAGGCGTGCAGCGCCTCGTTCAGGATGACACCGACACCGGCGCGGGCCGACGCCTCGACGGCGCCGGTGAGGGAGTTGCGGCGGAACAGGATGCCGTCGCGGCCCGACAGCTCGCCGGCCTTGACCGTCTCGTCGCCGACGCGCACCTTCGTTCCGGCCGTGACGTAGAGGCCGGCCTCGACGACGCAGTCGTCGCCGAGCGAGATGCCGATGCCCGCGTTCGCGCCGAGGAGCGTGCGCGCCCCGATCGAGACGCGGTGCGTTCCTCCGCCCGACAGGGTGCCCATGATCGAGGCGCCGCCGCCGATGTCGGTGCCGTCGCCGATCACGACGCCCTGCGAGACGCGGCCTTCGATCATCGACGAGCCGAGCGTGCCGGCGTTGAAGTTGACGAAGCCCTCGTGCATGACGGTCGTGCCGGGGGAGAGGTGCGCACCGAGCCGCACGCGCGAGGCGTCGGCGATGCGGACGCCCGCGGGCAGGACGTAGTCGGTGAGGCGCGGGAACTTGTCGAGCCCCTGGAGCTGGATGCCGTGCCGCTTGAGCTGCGGGAGGGCGCGCGCCGCGGTCTCGGGATGCATCGGGCCGGCGGTGGTCCACGCGACGTTGGGGAGGTGCCCGAAGATGCCGTCGAGGTTGATTTCGTTGGGGCGCACGAGCAGGTGCGACAGCGCGTGCAGACGGAGGTACGCGTCAGCCGTCGAGGCGGGGGCCGCATCGACGTCGATGGTGAGGGCGATCGCCTCGACGACGACATCGCGTCGCTCGTCCGCCCCGGCCGAGGGCTCCAACGCCGCGACGGCGGCATCCAGGTCACCGGGGTCGCCGAGGACGGGGTTCGGGAACCAGGCGTCGAGCACCGTCCCGTCGGTGGTCCGTGTCGAGAGGCCGGCAGCGCTGATGCGTCGTTCGTTGCTCACAGGCCCAGGCTACCGGCGGGACCGCGTGTGAAATGATCGGGGCATGGCCGCGCTCGATCTGACCTCCTCCTCCGTCGCCCTCACGCGGGCCGTCTGCGACATCCACAGCGAGTCGGGCGACGAGACCACGCTGGCCGATGCGATCGAGGCCGCGGTCTCCGCCCACGACCACCTCGACGTCGTTCGCGACGGCGACACGATCGTCGCCCGCACCACCCTGGGTCGTGAGCGCCGGGTGGTCATCGCCGGGCACATCGACACCGTTCCCATCAACCGCAACCTGCCCGTCGAAGAACGCGAGATCGAGGGCGAGGCCTACCTCTGGGGACGCGGCACGGTCGACATGAAGGCCGGTGTCGCGGTGCAGCTGAAGCTGGCGGCCGAACTCACCGAGCCCGGGGTCGACATCACCTGGATGTGGTACGACCACGAAGAGGTCGACTCCTCGCTCAACGGCCTCGGCCGCCTGTCCCGCAACCGTCCCGACCTCTTCGCGGGCGACTTCGCGATCCTCGGCGAGCCCAGCAACGGCGAGGTCGAGGGCGGATGCAACGGCACGCTGCGCGCGCTCGTCCGTACCGACGGCGTGCGGGCCCACAGCGCCCGGTCGTGGATCGGCGAGAACGCCATTCACAAGGCGGCGCCCATCCTCGCCCGGCTCGCCGAGTACCGCGCCCGCGAGATCGAGGTCGAGGGTCTCGTCTACCGCGAGGGGCTGAATGCGGTCCGCATCACGGGAGGCGTCGCGGGCAACGTCATCCCCGACGCCTGCGAGGTCGAGGTCAACTACCGCTTCGCTCCCAGCCGCGACGCGGCCTCCGCGTCGCGCGTCGTCCACGATGTCTTCACCGGCTTCGAGGTCGAGATCGTCGACATCGCCGAGGGGGCGCGACCGGGTCTCGACGCGGAACTCGCGAAGGAGTTCGTGGAAGCCGTGGGCGCCACGCCGAAGCCCAAGTACGGCTGGACCGACGTGGCGCGGTTCTCGGCCCTCGGCATCCCGGCCGTCAATTACGGCCCCGGCGACCCGCACCTCGCGCACCACGACGAGGAGCGCGTGCCGGTCGCGCAGATCGATGCCGTCGAGCGGGGTCTGCGCGCCTGGCTGAGCGGGTCGTGACCGCCGCGGCCACGATCTCCGCTCCCGTGCGCGCATGGGAGCGTCTGCCCGTCGCCGCACGTATCGCGCTGATCTACGTCGCGGCGCGGCTGGTGACCACCGGCTTCTTCCTCCTCGCATCGGCCCTGTCGGGCCCGGGCTCGCGGTACGGCGTCTCCCCGTCGCTCGGTGACCTGGCCCTCGGGTGGGATGCTCAGTGGTACTGGTTCGCGGCGGTGTCGGGGTATCCCGAGCATCTGCCGATCACCACGACGGGCGACGTGGCGGAGAACGCCTGGGCGTTCATGCCGCTGTACGCCTTCCTCTCCGCCGGCCTGGGGTCGCTCCTCGGTTCGTGGGGCGCGGGAGCCGTCGCGATCTCGCTGGCGGCGGGCTACGGCGCGAGCGTCATGCTGTATGCGCTTCTGCGCGAACGGATCGGCGGATCCGCGGCGATGTGGGCCGTCGTGTTCTTCGCGAGCGGCCCGCTCGCCGCTCTGTTCCAGGTCGGCTACGCGGAGGCGCTCTTCCTCTTCCTCCTCTTCCTGGCGCTGTGGTGCGTCCAGCGGCGACGGTGGGGGTGGCTCTACGTGCTCGTGCCCGTCATGGGCTTCACGCGCCCCGGCGCGCTGGCCTTCGCGCTCTTCCTCGGGCTCTACGGCATCCATCGCTTCCTGCGTCGCCGCGCCGAGTCGCTTCCGGTGTCGGAGATCGTGCACGTCGTCGCGCTGGGCGTGCTGTCAAGCGTGGTGGGGTTCGCCTGGCAGGCGATCGCGGCGGTGGTGACCGGGCAACCGAGCGCCTACCTCGCGACCGAGCTGGCCTGGCGCCGCAACTGGATCGCGGATGCCGGCGGCACCTTCGTCCCCGTGGAGGGGTGGGTGCAGGGGGCCCGGTTCTGGTTCACCCAGTGGGGGCTCGGGCCGCTCGCGGGCGTGGTCGCCCTCGTGCTGCTCGTCGGCGGCATCACCGTCGCGCTCGTTGTGCTGCCGCAGGTGCGTGCGCTCGGGATCGAGGTGCGCCTCTGGTCGGTGAGCTATCTGATCTACCTGCTGCTGGTGTTCTTCCCGCAGTCGAGCATCTTCCGCCTCCTGGTCCCGGTGTCGCCGCTATGGGGGGCACTCGCGATCCCGCGCTCTCGCGCCTGGCGCCTCGGCGTGCTCGCCGTGGCCCTGCTCGGTCAGTGGTGGTGGATCTACAACATGTACGCGCTGGGGAACGCCTTCTGGCAGATCCCCTGAACGCGGTTCCGCGCCGCCGCAGATGACGGGCGGGGACGGCGATACGTCGAGCGCGCGCGCCGACACAGTAAACTACTTCACAGACCAACGAGGAAAAGGGGGCCGCGATGGCAGCCATGAAGCCGCGTACCGGCGACGGACCGATGGAGGCCGTGAAGGAGGGCCGGTTGATCATCGTGCGCGTGCCGCTCGAGGGCGGCGGGCGTCTCGTCGTCTCGGTGAACGACGCCGAGGCGAAGGAACTCTACGACGTGCTCGGCGGTGTCGTCGGCGCCGCCTGACGAACATCTCCGCACGAAGGCCGGTCCCCACGGGGGCCGGCCTTCGTCATGTCGGCGGGGCGACGTCGTGTCGGCCGGGCCTCAGGCGTCGGTCGGGCGCGTCGTGAGCTGCAGCAGGCCCTCGCCGGTCGTGGAGAGGGCGCCGATGACGGCGGGGGAGGCCTGGACCTCCTGGATCAGGGAGCGGTAGGCCGTGGTCACGGCGTCACGGCGAACGGGATCGGCCACCGCGCCACCCGCGAGCACGCGCGGGATGAGCACCGTTCCGCCGGCGCGCACCAGGCGGAGACCGTACTCCACGTATTCGATGACGCCCTCGGGATCGGCGTCGATGAAGACGATGTCGTACGACGCCTCGTTCATGCGCGGGAGGACGTCGGAGGCGCGGCCCGTGATGAAGCGGGCGCGAGCTGCGGGCACGCGCGCGTCGAGGAAGGCCTGACGGGCGGCGCCGAGGTGCTCGGGCTCGCTGTCGATGGTCGTGATCGTCGCGCGCGGGGAGCCGTGCAGCAGCCAGAGTCCGGAGACACCGCCGCCGGTTCCGACCTCGACGATGTTCAGGGCGCGCGACGCCGCCGAGATCACGGCCGCCTGTGCGCCGACGGCGGGGCTCACGGGCGCAGCGCCCAGTTCGAGCGCGTGCGCTCGGGCGCGAGCGATGTGCTCGGGCTCGACCGTCGACTCCTGCACGAACCGTTCGTTCGCCTGTTGACCGCTCACGTGGACCTCCTCGACTCAGGCTAGACGGACGAAGGGTGCGCACCCCCCAGGCGCGGCCGGTAATCTGGTGCCATGTTCTTCGGCCTCACGATCGAGAAGCTGCTGCTGATCGGCGTGATCGCCGCCGTCCTCGTGGGCCCCGAGCGGCTCCCGCGCTACGCGGAGACGCTCGCCAAGTTCACCAAGCGCGCCAAAGAGACGCTGCAGGGGGCCCGGACGCGCATGCGCGACGAGATGGGCCCCGAGTTCGACGACGTCGACTGGAAGAAGCTCGACCCGCGTCAGTACGACCCGCGGCGCATCATCCGCGAGGCGCTGCTCGACGACACTCCCACAGCGACCATGCGGGCGGCAGGCGCCGCCGCGCTCGCGGCGAAGCCGAAGCCGACGGTGCCGCCGTTCGCGCCCGGCGAGCGCCCGCCCTTCGACGACGAAGCGACCTGAGCCGGGGCTCGTGAGGGAGGTCCCGGAGCGTGTCGAAGGGACCTGTGCCGCTGTGGGGCGGTGGCTTCGACGGGCTCAGTCGCCTGGCCTGGGCGTGTGCAGGCGGTGGCTTCGACAGGTCCGGACACCCGACCGCGCCGAGCAGAGCCGTCAGACGTTCAGGCGCAGGGGCTTGCCCGCCAGACCGCGGGGGCGGATGGCGAGCGCGGCGGCGGCGGCGTCGATCGCCTGCGCGGCGGGGTCGTCGGGCTGCGAGAGCACCACGGGTCGACCGTCGTCGCCGCCCGAACGCAAGGCCGGGCTGAGGGGGACGGATGCCAGCAACGGCACCGACGACTCATCGTCCGAGAGCGCGCGGGCGACCTCGTCGCCGCCACCCGCGCCGAACAGATCCAGAACGGTTCCGTCGGGGAGGGTCATGGCGGCCATGTTCTCGATCACACCGATCGGGCGCTGCCCGGTCTGCCGTGCCACGAGCCCCGATCGAACGGCCACCTCGGCGGCGGCGGCCTGCGGTGTCGTCACCACGAGCACATCGGCGTGGGGGAGCAGCTGCCCCACCGAGATCGCCACGTCGCCCGTCCCCGGCGGCATGTCGAGCAGCAGCACGTCGAGGTCGCCGAAGAAGACGTCGGTGAGGAACTGCTGCACCGTCCGGTGCAGCATCGGACCGCGCCACGCGACCGCGCCCGCGGCATCCTCTCCGGGGCGGCGGAGGAACATGCCGATCGAGATGACCTTCACCCCGTACGCCACGGGAGGCAGGATGAGGTCGTCGAGGCGGGTCGGTGCCGGCGGCAGGCCGTCGGTGTCGACGAGGCCGAGAAGACCCGGGATCGAGAACCCGTGCACGTCGGCGTCGATGAGACCCACCCGCAGGCCGCGCGCCGCGAGCGCGACGGCGAGGTTCGCGGTGATCGTCGACTTCCCGACGCCGCCCTTGCCGCTGGTCACGGCGATGACGCGCGTGAGGGAGTCGGGTCCGAAGGGCATCTCGCGCTTCGCGCGGCCACCGCGCAGCTTCTCGGTCAGCTCTTTGCGCTCGTCGGGCGACATGACGCCGACGCGCACGTCGACCGCGTCGACCCCGGCGACCGAGGCCGCGGCATCCCGGACGTCGCGTTCGATGCGATCGGCGGCGGGGCACCCCACGATCGTCAGGGCGATACCGACCTCGGCGACACCGTCGCGCACCGCGATGTCGCGGAGCATGTCGAGCTCGCCGAGGGGGCGTCGCAGCTCCGGGTCGGTGACGCCCGCCACCGCGTCGCGGACCCGGGCGGTCAGCTCGGCCGTCACGGGGTCGCCCGCGGCGAGGCCGGGCGCGCTCCCGTGTCGGGCTGCTCGTCGAGGCGCTCCAGCAGGGCCTTCAGCTCGGTGCGCAGCGTGTCCTTGGTGATGACCTCGTCGGTCAGGTCCCTCACCGCCATGCGCAGCGCGACGATCTCGCGTGCGAGGTACTCGGTGTCGGCGAGGTTGCGCTCGGCGCGCTGGCGGTCCTGCTCGATCTGCACGCGGTCGCGGTCGTCCTGACGGTTCTGGGCCAGCAGGATGAGCGGCGCGGCGTACGACGCCTGCAGCGACAGCACCAGCGTCAGCGCGGTGAACCCGATCGCGGCCGAGTCGAAACGCCAGTCGTCGGGGGCGATGGAGTTCCACCCCATCCACAGAACGCAGAACATCGTCAGCGAGAGAAGGAACGTGGGCGTGCCCATGGCCCGCGCGACCCACTCGGTGAACCGACCGAAGCGGTCCCGGGAGGGCTGCGGGGTGCGGGGGGCGAGCACGCCGGTGCGCCCGCGGGGCGCATCGAGGGCGGGCGTCTTGTTGTTGCGTGCCATCAGCGCCTCCTCGGGGTCTGCGGGATCTGGGTGGGGATGCTCTGCGTCTGCAGGGGCCTGACCGAGGTCGGGGGTTTCGGATCGTCGCTGTCGTGCGTGCGCCAGTCGTCGGGCAGCAGGTAGTCGAGCACGTCGTCGACGCTGACGCAGCCCACCAGGCGATGCGCCTGGTCGACCACGGGGAGCGAGACGAGGTTGTAGCTCGCGAGCAGGCGTGCGACCTCGGCCGCCGTCGCGTCGGAGGGGACCGGCTCGAGCGTGTCGTCGATGATCGCGCCGAGGCGCTCGTGCGGCGGGTAGCGCAGCATCCGCTGGAAGTGCACCGTGCCCAGCAGACGCCCCGTGGGCGTCTCGTAGGGCGGGAGGGTGATGAAGACGGATGCCGCGAGGGCGGGGTGCAGCTCGTGACGGCGGATGAGGGCCAGGGCCTCGGCCACGGTGGCATCCGCCGACAGCACGATGGGCTCGGGGGTCATGAGACCACCGGCAGTGTCGGGGCCGTACTGCAGCAGGGCGCGGACGTCGTCCGCCTCCTCCGGTTCCATGAGGTCGAGCAGTTGCTCCGAGCGCGACTCGGGGAGCTGACCGAGGAGGTCGGCCGCATCGTCGGGCTCCATGGCATCCAGGATGTCGGCGGCACGCTCGTCGCCGAGCTGCTCGAGGATGTGCACCTGCTCGTCTTCGGGCATCTCTTCGAGGGCGTCGGCGAGGCGGTCGTCGCTGAGCTCCTCGGCGACTTCGATGAGGCGCTCCTCCGGCAGGTCGAGGAGCGTGTTGGCGAGGTCGGCGGGCTTGAGCTCTGAGTAGGTGGCGACCAGCTGCTCGGCGGACTGCGCCTCGCCGGGGGTCTGGTTCTCGCGCACCTCGCCCCACGCGGCGAAGGTGGTCGCCCCCTTGGCGAAGGGCGACGCGCTCGTGCGCGGGCGGCGCAGGAACAGCTGCCCCACGTCCCACTCGCCGAGGCGGTTGCGCTCGATCGCGACGTCTTCGATCACGGCGCCGCCCGAGCCGTCGACGAGGCTGACGCGCCGGCCGAGCATCTCGGCCATGACGCGCACCTCGCCGCCGCGCTGCTGGAAGCGACGCACGTTGATGAGGCCGGTCGTGATGACCTGACCGGCCTGTATCGAGGTGACGCGTCCGATGGACACGAACACATGTCGGCGCCCGGGGATCTCGACGACGAGGCCCACGACGCGCGGTGCGGCCGACGCGCGGTAGATCACCACGACGTCGCGCACCTTGCCCAGACGGTCGCCCGCCGGGTCGAACACCGTGCAGCCCGCCAAGCGGGCGACGAAAACCCTTTGCGTGCTCACCGGTCCAGCGTAGTCCGCGCCTCATGCGCAACACCTCGGAACGCCCCAGGCGCGCGTGACAGGATGGTGAAATGAGTATGTTCGCGCAGCGCCCGGGTGCCGGTCGAGACGAGGTCGGCGAGAAGGTCGCCTCGTTCCCGACGTACGAGCAGGCCCAGAAGGCCGTCTCGTCGCTCATCGCGGGAGAGGTCCCCGCCCGCGACATCGCGATCGTGGGGTCGGGGCTGCGCTCGATCGAACGCGTGACCGGGCGTCTCGGCTACGCCACGGCCGCGCGCTCGGGCGCGCTGAACGGTCTCATGCTCGGACTGCTGTTCGCCTTCATCTTCGTGCTCGGGCAGCCCACCCTGCAGATCTCGCTGTTCGTCGGCGTGCTGCTCGTCGGCATGGCGCTCGGCATGCTCCTCAGCCTCGGCACGTACTCGATCGTGCGCCGTCGTCGCGACTTCGCGTCGGTGATGCAGGTCGCCGCCGATCACTACGACGTGTGCGTGGCGGCGACGAGCGTTCACAAGGCTCGGGGGATCGTGGGTCCGTCCGGCGCGCCGCGCACGGTCGTCTCGCGTCCCTCGGCGTCGCCGTCCGACCCGCCGCGGTACGGCGAACGCGTGACCCCCGGCTCGAGCGCTCCCGCCGCGCCGCCGCGGCCGCCCGCACCGACGGCGGCGCCCTCGGACGACGAACCGCCGCGATACGGCGAACGCATCGCGCCGCAGGCGCCGACGCCGCAGGGTGACGCGGCGGCCGACCGAGGAACGCACGGTGAGGAGAGGACGGCCGACGAGCCGACGCCCGCCGCACGCCCGGACGACGCTGACGCCTCCACCGACAGCGGCACCGACCGCGGCTCGCAACCGACCGAGCGGTGAGCGCCGACGCAGCCCCTCCCACCGAGGCGGTCCGCATCGCCGTCGAGCTCCCGGCCGGCGCGACGGAGGTCTCGGGGCTGTGGTCACCGGCATCCGGATCCGACAGCACCGTCGCGCTCGCGCACGGCGCGGGCGCGGGCATGGAGCACCCCTTCCTCGCCGGGCTCGCCGACGCCCTCGTCGCGGACGGGGTGTCCGTGCTGCGGTTCGTCTTCCCCTACGTGGAGGCCGGACGACGGATGCCGGGACCCGCCGCGCACGCCGTGGCGACGTGGGCGGGCGTGGAGGCCTGGCTCGCGGAGACGGCTCCGGGACCGTACGCGGCCGTCGGCAAGTCGTACGGCGGGCGCATGGCATCCGTCGCCGCCGCCGAGGGTGTCATCTCTCCCGCCGGACTCGCGTACCTCGGCTACCCCCTGCACGCGCCGGGACGGGCCGACAAGCCCCGCGGCGCGCACCTGTCGGCGATCGGGTTGCCGCAGCTGTTCGTCGAGGGCGAGAACGACCCGTTCATCGACCCGCGCGAGCAGTTCGACGAGGTCGTGGGGTCGTGTCAGGACGCGCGGGTGCACTGGATCCCCGGGGGCGGTCATTCCTTCGAGGTGAGAGGTGCCCGCCGGCCGGCCGACGAGATCGGCGCGGGGCTGGCGCCGGTGGTGGCGGAGTTCGTGCGATCGCTGTGACGGTGCGCCGGCGAGCCGCACCCCCGTTCCGTTAGCGACCCGCTGCGTAGCCTTGGGCGCCGCGCGGGTTCGCCGCGGCCCACAGCGTGCCATCGGCGGAGCGTCCGACAGCGGTGACGCGCCCGAGCGACCAGTCGCCCGAGCGGTGCACCCGGTGTCCACGCTGCTCGAGGCCCGCGATCACCGCGGCACCGAGGCGATCCTCGACCGCGACACCCGCCGGAGCCCACGTGCGCGGCCAGAACGAGTCGACGAGCGCCGTCGTGTGCAGATTCGGGGCGTCGATGGCCTGCTGAGGGCTGTATCCCCCGACCAGCATGCGCAGCAGCACGGTGAGCTGCCACTGGTCCTGTTGGTCGCCGCCAGGGGATCCCAGCGCGACGACCTCGTCCGCGCGCGACATCAGCGTCGGGGTGAGCGTCGTGCGCGGACGGCGACCGGGGGTGAGGGATGCCGGGTGCCCCGGCACGAGCCACGTCGCCTGCACCCGCGTGCCCAGGCAGAAGCCCAGAGACGGGACGGTGGGGGAGGACTGCAGCCATCCGCCCGACGGCGTGGCCGAGACGACGTTGCCCCAGCGGTCGATCACGTCGATGTGGCACGTGTCACCGCGGGTCTGGCCCGACCGGTCGACGGTGGGCTCGCCGGTGGAGCCGTCGTTCACCCCGTGCGCGGTGCGCAGCGGCGGACGGACCGGGTCGCGGCCGTCGGGGGAACCCGGCCGCCACTGCGTGGAGGCCTCGTCGCCGATCAGTGCGCGGCGGGTGGCGACGTAGTCATCGGCGAGCAGGGCCTCGACCTCGACCGCGCCTCCGGCGTCTCCGAACCACGCGTCGCGGTCGGCGAAGGCCAGCTTCTGCGCCTCGATCACGAGGTGCGCCCCCTCGACGGTGGCGGGGTCGAGCTCGGCGTCATCGACGTCGTCGAGGAGCCGCAGTGTGTGCAGCAGCGCCGGTCCCTGCGTCCAGGTGCCGGCCTTGAAGACGTCCCATCCGCGGAAGCGCGCGGTCACCGCGGGTTCCCACCCGGCACGCCAGGATGCGATGTCCTCAGCCGACAGGACGCCCGGGTGATCGGCGCCGTCGGCATGTCGGTGCGGCCGCGCGATGAACGACGCCGCCTCCGGGAGCACCTTCGTCATCCAGTGCTCACGCGCTGCGTCGATGCGCTCCGCGCGGTCGGGCAGGGCGGCGCCGGCGATCACGAGCGCATCGAGCACGTCGGCCCACGCCGGGTTGGTCACGAGGGTGTCGGGCGCGGGCGGGCGGCCGGTCGGCATCCACCTCTCGGCGGACGTGGGCCAGTGGTCGCGGAACAGGTCGGCGACCCGCGCGATGGTCGTGGCGGCTCCCGCCACGAGCGGGTGACCGTCGCGGGCGTAGCCGCTGGCGAAGGCGAGGACGTCGCCGAGGTCCCACGTACCGTGGTCGCGCAGCAGGAGGAGCCACGCGTCGACCGCGCCGGGCACCGCGGCGGCGAGACCGCCGGCGCCGGGCACGAGATCGAGGCCACGGCTGCGGAAGTGCGCGAGTGTGGCTCCGGCCGGCGCCGGCCCCTGCCCCATCAGCACGACGGGGACCGACGCGCCGGCGGGTCGGACGAGCGCGACGAGGTCGCCACCCGGTCCGTTCAGGTGCGGCTCGACGACGTGCAGCACGAACGCCCCGGCGACGGCCGCGTCGAATGCGTTGCCGCCGCGCTCGAGCACGGCCTGCGCCGTCGCGGTCGCCGTCCAGTGCGTGGACGCCGACATGCCGAACGTGCCCCGGAGGGTCGGCCGCGTCGTGAACGGCACCGGGGGCGTGAAGGTCATCGCGACTGCCGGGCGATCCACTCCTCGATCTCGTCGGCGGTGCGGGGGATGCCCGCCGACAGGTTCACCGGGCCGTCCTCGGTCATGACGATGTCGTCCTCGATGCGCGCGCCGATGCCGCGGTACTCCTCGGGGACCGTGAGGTCGTCGATCTGGAAGTACAGGCCGGGTTCAATCGTGAACACCATTCCGGGCTCCAGCAGGCCGTCGTAGTACATGTCGCGACGCGCCTGCGCGCAGTCGTGCACGTCGATGCCGAGGTGGTGGCTCGTGCCGTGCACCATGTAGCGGCGGTGCTGGCCGCCGGAATCGGCGTCGAGCGCCTCTTCGGCGGTCACCGGCAGCAGTCCCCACTCGGCGACGCGCGCCGCGATGACCTCCATGGCCGCCTCGTGCAGTCGACGGAACGGCACGCCGACCCGCGCAGCCGCGAACGAGGCGTCAGCGGCCTCGCGCACCGTCTCGTAGATGCGGCGCTGGATGTCGGTGAACGTGCCCGAGACCGGGAGCGTACGCGTGATGTCGGCCGTGTAGAGGCTGTCGACCTCGACGCCCGCGTCGATGAGGATGAGATCCCCCGGCTTCACGATGCCGTCGTTGCGCGTCCAGTGCAGGTAGCAGGCGTGGGGGCCCGACGCGGCGATGGTGTCGTAGCCCACGCTGTTTCCGTCGGAACGCGCACGCTGGTGGAAGACGCCCTCGACCACGCGCTCGCCGCGCGGGTGCTCGATGATGCGCGGCAGCTCGGCGACGATGTCGTCGAACCCGCGTCCGGTGACCTCGACGGCCAGCGCCATCTGCGCGAGCTCGTACTCGTCTTTCACCAGGCGGAGCTCCGAGACGAAGCGGGTGAGCTCGTCGTCGGTGCCGACGGTGCGGTCGTCGTCGCCGGGGGCGAAGTCGTCGAGGTGGGCGGTCGCGAGGCCGAGGTCGGCGGCGACGCCGTCGAGGGCGGGGCGCGGGCCGATCCAGAACTCGCCGATCGTGGCATCCGAGTAGAACTCGGCGGTGGTGCGGTCGGCGCGCTCGCGGAAGTACAGCACCGCCTCGTGGCCCTCGTCACGCGGCTCGAAGACGAGCACGGCGTCGGGCTCGGCGTCGCTGCCCCACCCGGTGAGGTGCGAGAACGCGGAGTGCGCGCGGAACGGGTAATCGCAGTCGTTGCTGCGCTGCTTCAGCCCGCCGGCGGGGACCACGACGCGCTGGCCGGGGAAGGCGCGCGACACGCGCGCACGACGACGTGCGGCCCAGGCCGCCTGCTCACGGGGCTCGGGCGTCGACGCCGGGTGCTCCGCCCAGCCGGTGGAGATCGTGTCGAGGAATCCGCGGGGGAACGGCGCCTTGCGATTACTGGGGGCCTCGAGGGCGACCTCATCGGTCTGCGGCTCGGCGGTCGTGGGCTCGGCGGGGGCGGTCGTGTCGCTGGTGGAGGGGGCGTCCATCGTTCCAGTCTCGCACCCGTCGCCCTCTCGTGCACGGATGCCGCCGCACCGGCGCGGGCGGGGGAGGAGCCGTACTCAGCCTCCGGTGCGTTCCAGCTGCACCACGATCGGCCGATGATCGCTGCCCGACCCGTCGAGGGAGCGCATGACGACCGACCCCGAGACGGTCCAGTCGGGCGTGGCCATGACGTGGTCGATCGGTGCGCCGAGGAGGGCGGGGGCATCGGTGGGCCACGTGCCCACTCCGCCGTTTCCGCTCTCGGACGCCGCATCGTGGCATCGGCCGAGCGTGCCGCCGTCGACACCCATCCCCGTCATGTGGTCGAGGGTGGCGTTGAAGTCGCCCGCGAGGATGACGTTGTCGCTCGCGCACTGGTCGGCGAGCCACTGCAGGTCGCTGCGCCACTGGGGCATGTACTCCTCGCGCGGAGCGACGGCGTGCGCGGCGACGATGATCGGACCGTCTCCCGACACGGGCATCGCCACAGCGCTCGGAACGGTCGAGGTGTTGCTCGACCCGTCGAGCGAGGACTGGATGACGGAATAGTCGCCCAGCTCGGGCCGGATCAGCACGGTGGTGGAGGTGGCGTCCCACCCGGTGATGCCGTACTCGCCGTACTCCGCGTGGTGCGCCCACATCGGCTGCCCCATGCCGCGCATGAGCTCGGCGACCTCGGCCCCGGTGTCGATGGTCGTCTCCGGGAGGGTGACGACGTCTGCCTGCATCCCGACGGCGAACTGGGCGATCGTCTCCGCCGAGGTGGCCGATCCCGCGGTGTTCCAGGTCATCACGCGCAGGCTCGTGTCGGTCTTCGCAGGAAACCCTTCGGTGCCGAGCCCCCGCCCGGAGAGCAGGGCGACGTTGACCCCGCCCGCGATCCCCAGGATCAGCGCCAGCACCAGCGCGAGCGCGCGGATCGGCCGGAGGAGCGCGAACAACAGCATCAGCAGCGTCGCGGCGACCAGCACGGCCGCCAGAGCGGCGCGGAAGGAGATGATCTGCGCCAGCGGGAACGTCCGCTCGAGTCCGAAGGCCGACGGCCACGTCAGCACCGCAGCGCCCGCCGCGACGACGAGCGCGACGAGGAATCCGAGCAGTCGACGCACCCGATCGACCCTAGGGGAGCCGTCTGGGAGATCGACGGATGCCGGCAGGGTGCTGCCCGAGCGTCGTGACGGTCGAGGGGGACGGGCGTGCGGGCGGGGTGCCGTCACCGCATCGGTGGGCGGCGCGGACCGGCAGCACGGCCCGGGCATGGACGCTGCGCCCGGGCGCGAGCCGGAGCGATACGCTCGACGGGTGCCACGCGATCGTCGATTCCTCGGACCGACCGATCTGCACCTGCACTCCTCGCACTCCGACGGCACGGAGCCTCCCGCCGAGGTCATGGCCGCCGCGCACCGCCACGGCCTGCGGACCGCCGCCCTCACCGATCACGACACGACCTCGGGCTGGGCCGAAGCCGCCGAGGCGGCCACCTCGCTCGGGATGACGTTCGTCCCGGGAATGGAGCTGTCGGCGCGGCACCGGTGGCGCAGCGTGCACCTGCTGGCCTACCTCGTCGACCCCGACGACGGGGCGTTGCGAGCGATGACCGATCGCATCCGTTCGTCCCGCGTGGATCGCGCGCAGATCATGGCGGAGCGCATCTCGCACGACTACGACATCGCCTGGGACGACATCGTCGCCCAGACGACCGACGGCGCGACCGTCGGGCGCCCTCACATCGCCGACGCGCTCGTCGCGCGCGGGATCGTGGCCGACCGCACGGAGGCGTTCGCCGGCATCCTGCATCCGGCCGGCGACTACTACGTCGCCCTCTACGCCCCCGACCCCGTCACGGCGGTCGAACTCGTCGTGGGTGCCGGGGGCGTGCCGATCATCGCCCACCCGGCGGGGCGGGCGTTGCTGCCCGACGGCGTGCTGCGGGCGATGCTGGACGCGGGACTCGCGGGCTTCGAACTCGCGCACCGCGAGAACCTGCCCGAGCCGACCGCCCTGTTGGCGGACCTCGCCGCCGAGCGCGACCTCATCGTGACCGGGTCGAGCGACTACCACGGACTCGGCAAACCGAACGTGCCCGGCGAGAACACGACGGCCGACGACATGGTGGCGCGCCTGTTCGCGCGCGGTCGCGGATCGGCGCCGGTCTTCCCGTAACCCGCGGCTCCGACGGACCCCGACGACGAACGGCGCCGCCCCCGGGGGGAGCAGCGCCGTTCGGCGAGTGTGCGTCAGGCCACGGGGGCCGTCGGGGCGCCCGAGCTGCCCCCGCCGCTGCGACGGCGGCGACGGCGGCGCGGGGCCGCGTTGCCGTCGTGATGCTCCTTGCCCGCTCCGTCGTGCGTCCCGGCGCCGCCCTCGGTGCGCGGGGCACCCTCGCCGCCCGCCTCGCCGGTCGACGATCCGCCACGACGACGGCGACGGCGCGGGGCGCGGTCGCCCTCGGCATCCTGGCCCTCGGTCTTCTTCTCGACCTGCTTGGGCGCGACGGCCTTCGGCGCGGTGACCAGACGGCCCTTCGTTCCCTCGGGGATGTTCAGGTCGGTGTAGAGGTGCGGGCTCGACGAGTAGGTCTCGGTGGGCTCGGGCTGGCCGAACTCCAGAGCACGGTTGATGAGCGCCCACTTGTGCACGTCGTCCCAGTCGACGAAGGTCACGGCGATACCGGTGTTGCCGGCGCGGCCGGTGCGGCCCGCGCGGTGGAGGTAGGTCTTCTCGTCGTCGGGGATCGTGTGGTTGATCACGTGGGTGACGTCGTTGACGTCGATGCCGCGGGCGGCGACGTCGGTGGCGATCAGCACGTCCTTCTTGCCGGCCTTGAACGCGGCCATCGAGCGCTCGCGCGCCTCCTGGCTCATGTCGCCGTGGACGGCGGCGGCGTTGAAGCCGCGGTCGCCCAGCTCGTCGACGAGCTTCTGCGCGGCGCGCTTGGTGCGGGTGAAGATGACGGCCTTCTCGCGACCCTCCGACTGCAGGATGCGGGCGATGACCTCGTCTTTGTCGAGCGAGTGCGCGCGGTAGACGAGGTGCTTGATGTTCGCCTGGGTGAGTCCCTCGTCGGGGTCGTTGGCGCGCATGTGGATGGGGTTCGACATGAAGCGGCGCGCGAGGGCGACGATCGGGCCCGGCATGGTCGCCGAGAACAGCTGCGTGTGACGGACGGCGGGGACCTTGGAGAAGATCTTCTCGATGTCGGCGAGGAAGCCGAGGTCGAGCATCTTGTCGGCCTCGTCGAGAACGACCTCGGTCGCGTTCGAGAGGTCGAGCAGGCGCTGGTTCGCGAGGTCGATGAGGCGGCCGGGGGTGCCGACGACGATCTGCGCACCGGCCTTCAGCTGGTCGATCTGACCCTCGTACGCCTTGCCGCCGTAGATCGCGACGACGCTGGTCGAGCGGTTGCTCGTGAGCATGTCCATGTCTTCGTAGACCTGCACCGCGAGCTCGCGGGTGGGGACGACGATGAGCGCCTTCACGCCGGGCTCGGGGTCGAGACCGAGACGCTGGACGACGGGGATGCCGAAGCCGAAGGTCTTGCCGGTACCGGTCTTGGCCTGGCCGATGATGTCCTGTCCGGGGAGGCCCAGGGGGATCGTCTGCTCCTGGATGGGGAAGGCATCGACGATGCCCTTCGCTGCCAGGGCATCGACGATGTCCTGATCGATGCCGAGCTCGGCGAATGTCGTCATGTGCGTGCCTGTTCCGGCGGCGAGAGACCGCCTGGGGGAGTCGTATCCACGCCTCACTCGTCCACAGGCGCGGGGTCCCGATCCATCGCCGGGACCCGTCCACTCTACCCGGCGTGTCTCCGCGGGCCCCGACGCCTAGGCTGTCGTACGTGTTCGCGTGGTTACGTCGTCGTCAGCGCCCGGTGGGTCGCACGCTGCAGTTGCGGTCGCGAGGGGACCTCGGCGAGGCGATGCGCGTCGACTTCGCGGAACTCGCGCCCGACGTCGAGACCTTCCTCGGCCAGGCGGCCTATCTGCAGCTGGGGTTCTTCGAGACCCTGAGCGAGTTGATCGCCCTCACGCCCGAGCTGGCGGAGAAGGAGTCCCTGTCGCGCGCGGCCGGCGCGGCGCTCATCAAGCACCAGGAGCTCGTCGCGGTCATCCGTGAGCGCGGTGCCGATCCGACGCAGCTCATGCTGCCCTTCCGCGAGTCGCTCGACGCCTTCCGCCGCAACACCCACGGCGTCCGGCCGCAGGAGACGATGCTCACCGTGCACATCACGGCGGGGCTGCTCGACGACTTCTACCTCGCGCTGTCGTCGAGCTACGGCGACACGGGACGCCGCGTCGCCCGCATCCTGCAGGCCGATGACGACCGTCAGGCGATCGTCGACATCCTCGGCGCCACGATCGAGAGCGACGAGGAGTGGCGGTGGCTGCTGGCGCTGTGGGGACGACGTCTCGTGGGCGACACGCTCCTCGTCGCTCGGACGGCGCTGCGCCACGGACACCTCGACCGCGCCGAGGAGGCCAAGGTCGAACCCGTCTTCAGCGAGCTGATGGGCGCGCACGCCCGGCGGATGGATGCCATGGGATTGGCCGCCTGAGGGCGCGCGGCCCAGCCGTGTGGCCTGGGCGCGCGGCACCCGCGACCCTCTCAGCGCGTGTCGCACCGGTTTCGAGCGCGTCGGCCGCGATGTCCGGCGTCTGGGGGCGGGTGGGTGCGCGGCATCCGGAACGACCGATCGCTCGGCGGCGGGGGTTCCGGCGGGCGCGGTGCGGGCTTCGAAAGGGCGGGGCGCGAGCGCCTTCGCCGAGGGTTCAGACGGGCAATCGCGAACGGTCGGCGTCGTCGCGCGCGAGACGCGAACGCGTGACGAGGGTCACCAGCAGCACGGTCGTGACGACCGGCGCGATCACGGCGAGCACCCAGGTCAGCGGCGAATCGCCGAGGCCCGCCCACGTGACGACGGTCCAGACGACGCCGGCCGACGACGCCCCGGCGAACGGTGCCAACGCCGCACCGCGCAGGTGCCGGCCGGGGAGCGCGACGTGCGCGGCCAGGCCGATCACCGCGCCGATCAGGAGACCGAGCAGGATCTGCACGGCGGGAAGGTCAGGCGACGAACCCGACGCGACGCGACTCTTCGGTGCCGAGTTCGACGAAAGCGAGGTTGGCGGTCGGGACGAGGTAGGAGTTGCCCTTCACATCGGTGAAGGTGACGTGGCTGGCAGAGCTGTCGAGGGCCGAGGCGATGGTCGACTTGACGACGTCGGAGCTCTCGTTCGTCTCGAAGTTCAGCTCACGGCCGGTGTTGATGATGCCGATGCGGATCTCCACGATGCGTCCTTTCCCCGCGAGCCGCGGTCGGCCCGGCGCGTGATTCGACTCTAGGGCAGGGTTCCGACACCACAGCCCGTCACGCGGGGCGCTTCGCGGACGGCGAACGCGGCGCCTCCCGGCACCGTCCGGGGCCGGGTGACGCGGTGGGCTCGGCTCCGAGCGGCCGGTGAGGTCCGCCCCGCTCCGGCCGCCGCGGCCCGCCCTGCTCCGGCCGCCTCGGCCCGTCCCGGCCGACGTGGGAGACCGCAGCCGCCCGTGGCGCCCGGCCGATGTCGGAGGTCGCGATTACCGTGGAGCACATGCAGATGACGGATGCCGCCGCCCTCGGCGCCGTGCGTGAGCGCGGGGGTCTCGATCGCGATCAGCGTGCCGTCGTCGCCTGGCCCGCCGACGCGAGCGGCGTGGTGGTCGGCGCGCCGGGGTCGGGCAAGACGACCACCCTGCTCTCGCGCGTGCGCGAGCTCGTGGCATCCGGTGTCGACCCCGACGACCTGCTCGTGCTCACCCCCACCCGGCCGGCGGCCACGGCCTTGCGCGACCCCCTCGCCCTCGCGGTCGACCGCGCCACCTCGGGCGCGCTGGCGCGCTCGGTGGCGTCGTTCGCCTTCCAGCTGGTGCGGGGGGCCGAGGTGCGGCGGGGCGCGGAGCCGCCGCAGCTGCTCACCGGCGGCGACGAGGACCAGATCATCCGCGATCTGCTCGAGGGCGATGCTCTCGACGAGCTCGAGGGCGTGTCGCGCTGGCCCGAGTGGCTGGGGCCGACGATCCGCGCCACCCGCGGGTTCCGCGGCGATCTCCGCGCCTTCCTCGCCGAGTGCACGGAGCTCGGCGTCACCTCGAACGACCTCGCGCTGCTCGCCGAGCGCCACGATCTTCCGGTGTGGGCATCGTTGGCGTCGTTCGCCGACGAGTACCGCGCGGTGCGGTCCGCCATGCGCGGCGCTCACCGCGACGCGGCCGATCTCGCGCGCGAGGCCGTCGCCGTCCTCGACGCCGCGCGCTCCGAGCGCGAGCTGCTCGGGCGCTTCTCGACGTTGCGGTGCATCCTCGTCGACGACGCGCAGGAGCTCACCGCCGGCGGGATCGATCTGCTGCGCGCCTGCCGCACCTCGGGCATCGGAGTCGTCGCCTTCGGCGATCCGGACGTCGGGTCGGGGGCGTTCCGCGGCGCGACGCCCGAGAACTTCGCGCGGCTCGCCCGTGAGCTCGGCTCGACCGCCGCACTCGGCACGCCGCATCGCGGCACGCCCGAGCAGATCGACCTGGTGCGGCAGGTGGCATCCCGGATCGGGGCCGCCGGCGTCGTCGCCCATCGTCGCGCACCCGAGGGGGCACCCGCGCAGGGATCGGTGCGCACCTACCTGCTGCGCTCGCCCGCGGAAGAGGCCGACGCGATCGCGCGTCTGCTGCGCGAGCGGCACGTTCTCGAGGGGATCCCGTGGAGTTCGTGCGCCGTCATCGCCCACGACTCCCGGCAGGTGGCGACGCTGGAGGCCGAGCTGGCCGCGCGCGAGGTTCCGGCCCGCGCGAGTGGACCCGGGCTGGCGCTGGGGGCGAAGCGCCCGGTGCGCGACCTCGTGCGCCTGGTCGAACTGGGCATGACGGATCCCGACGAGTGGGTGGCCGACGAGGTCGTCGATGCATTGCTGGGCACCTTCGGCGGGCTCGATGCCATCGAGCTGCGGCGTCTGCGTACGGCTCTGCGCCATGACGAGGTCACGGCCGGGGGCACGCGCCCCGCGACCGACCTGCTCGTGTCGGGGGTGCGCTTCCCCCTCGAGCTCGCCGTGATCGACTCGCGCGAGGCCCGTCGCGCGATCCGTCTCGGCGAGACGTTGAGCGCTCTGCGCGGGCAGGCCCTGCAGCAGGCGACCGCGCACGAGCTGCTGTGGACGGCGTGGGAGCGCAGCGCCCTTTCGCGCACCTGGCGCGAAGCGGCGAGAGGACACGGTGCGGTCGCCGAGCAGGCCGATCGCGATCTCGATGCGGTCGTGGCGCTGTTCCAGGCGGCGAAGCGCTACACGGAGCGTGAACCCGACGGAGAAGCGTCGGTGTTCCTGCGGTCGGTGCTCGACTCCGACGTCGCCGAAGACCGCATCGAGCAACCGGCCGTCGTCGACACCGTGCGGGTGCTCACCCCCGCAGCCGCGGCCGGAACGGCATTCGACACCGTCGTCATCGCGGGGGTGCAGGACGGCGTGTGGCCGAACACGCGGTTGCGTGGGGGACTGCTCGAGACCTGGCGTCTGGCCGACGCCGTGCAGAATCCCGACCTTCCCGCCGCGGGCATGCTCGACCGTCGCCGCGCCGCGATGCACGACGAGCTGCGATTGTTCGTGCGCGCCGTCAGCCGTGCGGACGCCCTCGTGATCGTGACGGCCGTCGACGACGACGACACCGGGCCCAGCGTGCTGTTCGAGATGCTCCCCACTCCCGAACCGGCCGCGGCCATCCCCGAGCATCCGCTGTCGCTGCGCGGGCTCGTCGCCCGGCATCGCCGTTCCCTGACGGCCCCGCGCGTTCCCGCGGGCGAGAGGGCGCACGCCGCCGGCCAGCTCGCGATCCTCGCGGGCGCCGGGGTCGCCGGTGCCGCCGTCGAGGACTGGTACGGCGTCGCGCCGCCGAGCTCCACGGCGCCGCTGCGCGACCTCGAACGCGAAGACGTCCGCGTCTCGCCGTCCCGCTTGCACGCGCTGGAGGAATGCCAGCTCGACTGGGTGATCGCCGACCTCGGCGGCGACCGCGGTGGCACGACGGCCGGCATCGGGACCATCATCCACGCGGCGCTCGAGACCGCGGCATCCTCGTCCGAAGACGACCTCTGGGCCGTGGTCGACGAGCGGTGGGGCGAGCTCGTGTTCGACGCGGCGTGGCGCGAGCGGGCGGAGCGCACCCGCGCCCGCGACCTCGTGAGACGGCTCGCCGCCTACCTGCGGCGCTTCGACGACGCCGGCGGCCGCCTCATCGGCGCGGAACGGCATTTCGAGGTCCCCATCCCCGTTCCCGATGCCGGTGAGCACGGCGCCGTTCTCAGCGGCGACATCGATCGGGTGGAGCTCACGCCGGCCGGCGAGGTCGTCATCGTCGATCTGAAGACCGGGAAGAGCGAGCCCCAGACCGACGCCAAGGTCGCCGACAACCCTCAGCTCGCGGCCTACCAGCTGGCGTTCTCGTCGGGTGCGATCGAACAGGTCCACGGCCTGGCCTCCGGCGGGGCGAAGCTGCTCGTGCTGCGTCCGACCGCCGCGACGAAGGATTACGCCGAGCCGACGCAGAAGCCGTTCGACGACGAGCAGCGGGCGGCCTTCGTCTCGCGGGTGCAGGGAGCGGTCGACATCATGCGCGGCACGTCGTTCGCCGCCCCCTACGAGGTGCACTGCCGGGACGAGTTCTCCTACGGTCTCTGTCGCATCCACACGGTCTCAGCGGTGAGCGCCTCGTGAGCGAATCGCTGTCAGCGGCGACGATCGCCGCAGCCCTCGGCCAGTTCCCGCCCACCGTCGAGCAGACCGCCGTCATCGAGGCGCCGCTCGCGCCCGCCCTCGTCGTCGCGGGGGCCGGCAGCGGCAAGACCGAGACCATGGCCGGTCGCGTCGTGTGGCTCGTCGCGAACGCCCTCGTGCGCCGCGACGAGGTGCTGGGGCTGACTTTCACGCGCAAGGCCGCGGGGGAGCTGGCCGAGCGCATCCAACGCCGACTGCAGCGCCTGTCGGAGTTCGAGGTGCGGGGGCTCCTTCCCTTCCTTCCGCGCCTGCACGAGGACGGCCGCCTCGCGGTCTTCGCCGAGCTCGCCGCCCTCGAGGGCGCGCGGGGCGACGCGGCGCGCCGGGAGGCGCTCGATGCCCTGGTGGCGGAGACCGGTGCCGAGGTACCGGATTCGCACGACGGCGATCAGCTGCTGCACCGGCCGACGGTGTCGACGTACAACAGCTTCGCGGACGCGATCGTGCGCGAGCACGGCCTGCGGATCGGTCGGGATGCCGAAGCCGCGGTGCTGTCGGAGTCGGCGGCGTGGCTGCTCATGCGACGCGTGGTGTTCGCCTCCGATGATCCACGCCTCGAGGAGCGCCAGGAGTCGCCCCGCACGCTGATCGACGCCGCGTTGCGCATCGCACGCGACGGGGTGGACAACCTCGTCGATCTCGACGAGCTCGCCGCGTTCCCCGAGCAGTTCGGACGGATCGTGGAGCGGCCCTCGACCTCCGCGCGGGTGAGCGTCTACAAGGAGGTCGGGGATGCCGCCGCGAAGGTCTCGGCGCTGTCGCTGCTGGCGACCCTCGCGGCCGCCTACGACCGCGAGAAGGCCCGACTCGGGGTGATGGACTTCGCCGACCAGGTGGCCGGCGCCCTGCGGATCGCACGGGAGCACCCGGCCGTGGTGGCCGAGCTGCGCGCCCGCTATCGCGTCGTGCTGCTCGACGAGTACCAGGACACGTCTGTCGTGCAGACCGACCTGTTGGCGACGCTGTTCGGCGGCACGGGCGTGATGGCGGTGGGCGATCCCCACCAGGCCATCTACGCCTGGCGCGGGGCGAGCGCGGGCAACCTCGGCGGATTCCCCGACGCCTTCGCACCCGGCACCGAGTGTCAGCGCTTCGCTCTGCTCACGAGCTGGCGCAACAGCGCGCAGGTGCTCACCGCGGCCAACGCGGTACTCGCCCCCCTGGCGCCCCGCGCGGCGGTGGCGGTCGAGGAGCTGCGCTCCCGCCCCGGCGCGCCGGAGGGACTCGTCGAGACGGTCTTCGAAAACGACCTCGATGCCGAGGCCGATCGCGTCGCGGCCTGGTTCGTCGGCGTGCGCGCCGCGCGTGCCGCCCACGGGCGCTCCACGACCGGCGCGGTGCTGTTCCGCAGCAAGAAGCACATGGTGCGCTTCGGCGACGCGCTCGGCCGACGCGGCATCCCGCACCGCATCCTCGGACTCGGCGGGCTCCTCACCACGCCCGAGGTGGTCGACGTCGTGTCCGTGCTCCGGGTGATCAGCGACCCCGAGGCGGGGTCGGCGCTGATCCGCCTCCTCTCCGGACCGCGGTGGGCGGTGGGTCTCGCCGACCTGCGTGCGCTGGCCCAGTTGGCACGGCGTCTCGCCACGCACGACGTGGCGCTGCAGCCGCTGGCGCCCGAGGTCGTCGATCGGCTCCGATCCACCCCGGGTGCCGACCGCGCCTCGCTCGTCGACGCACTCGACTTCGTCACCCGGCAGAGCGACACGCACGGGTGGCTGGCCGACATCACACCGGACGGACGCGCGCGGCTCCGCGAGGCGGGGGCGGTGTTCGCGGGGCTGCGTCGCAGCGTGGGCGCTCCCGTGCCCGAGCTCATCCGCCTGATCGAGACGGAACTGCGGCTCGACATCGAGCTCGCGGCGAACGAGGCACGCGGTCCCGCGCGCATCGCGTCGGCGCAGCTGCGGGCCTTCGTGGACGAGATCCGCGGCTTCCTCGCCGCCGACGAGTCCGGGTCGGTCTCGAGTCTGCTGGCCTGGCTCGACCACGCCGAGCAGGCCGATGAGTTCGCTCCGCGGACCGAGCCGCCCGAGGACGACGTCGTGCAGTTGTTGACGATCCACGGGTCGAAGGGGCTCGAGTGGGATGCCGTGGCCGTGGTGCGTCTGGTGACCGACGAGCTGCCCTCTCTCGCCCGCGATACCAAGGGGTGGCTCGGCTTCGGCATCCTTCCCTCGGAGTTCCGCGGCGACGCGGCGTGGCTGCCGGTGTTCGCGTGGCGCGGCGCCGAGACGCAGCAGGACCTGAAAGCGGCGATCGACGCCTTCGTCGCCGACAATCGGGCGCGTCAGCTCGACGAGGACCGCCGCCTCGCCTACGTCGCGTTCACCCGCGCCCGCGACCATCTGCTGCTGTCGGGGTCGAGCTGGTCCGGGACGAAGCGCCCCCGTCGTCCGAGCGTCTTCCTCGACGAGGCCGTCGAAGCGCTCGGTCTCGATCCGGTGATCGACGAGCCGGGCGACGACCCCTACGACGGCGAGCGGCGGCTCCTGCACTGGCCGCTCGATCCGCTGGGCTCCCGCCGCACCGCGGTCGCCGCCGCGGCGACGCAGGCGCAGGCCGCGAGGGCGCAGCCGGCGGCTGACGCCGATCCCGACCTCGAGCTGCTCCTGGCCGAGCGGGCCGCTCGGCTACGCCCTGCCCATGCGCCCGCCCCGACGCGCATTCCGGCATCCAAGTTCAAGGACTTCGTCGCCGACTACGGGGGCGCCGTCGACGACCTGCGCCGCCCCATGCCGGAGCGTCCGTACCGGCAGACACGCCTCGGCACCCTGTTCCACGCGTGGGTCGAGCAGCGCTCGGGACTCGTCGGATCGAGCATCGGCCTCGACGACGACGCGCTCTGGGATGACGACGAGGGAGGCGCATCGACCGCCGACGCCGCCGAGCTGCAGCGCTTGCGCGAATGTTTCGAGCGATCGGAGTGGGCGCCGCTGCGCCCCCTCGAGGTCGAGACCGAGATCGACTTCGTCACGCGGCGACTCGACGGGCGCGATCACGTCGTCATCTGCAAGCTGGATGCCGTGTACCGACGCGGCGACCGATACGAGATCGTCGACTGGAAGACGGGCCGCCCGCCCGCGAGCGAGGCCGAACGCCGTGCGCGCATGGTGCAGTTGGAGCTGTACCGGGAGGCGTACCACGCCAAGCACGGCATCGATCTCGACCGCATCGACGTCGCCCTGTTCTACGTCGGTGACGAGTTGGTGCTGCGCGGCTGACGGGGCCTCTGCCGGGCCGAGGTGCACGCCCTGCGCGGGTGAAGTGGGGCGAGGCGTCCTGCCGGCGTGGCTGTCGGCCACGGGCGACGTGGGATCGCGAAGAGGCCGGGGCGGGAACGCAGCCGAGCCAGCCGGCCCCGAGCCGTTCGGGTCGGGCGCGCGAGACGCCGGCTCGGGCGGTGTCACCCGATGCGCCCGCAGGATCTCTGGTCGGTGCGCGCGAGGCGGACTCAGACGGTGTCGTCCGACACGCCCCAGCGGCGGAGCGCCGCGCGACTCGCACGCGCAGCGTCCTCCTCATCGTCGACCGCAGTGACGGCCGGGTCGTCGGAGGGGCGGGGCTGGCGGAGGGGGGTCTCTTCGTCGGTGACGGGGGTCTCCGAGGCACCGGGCAGGTCCGACATCGCCGACGGCGCGCTGGACTCTGCGCGCGGGATCGGCGTGGATTCGCGCGCGGCATCGTCCCACCCGTCGAGGTCGATCGGTGCAGTGGCCTCGGGGTCGATATCGTCGCGCGCCGGCAGTTGGTCGATGTGGATCGCGCCGGTGTCGGCATCCGGTCCGGGGGTGTCGAGGGCCTCGGCGAGCGCTTCGGCTGCTGCCACCCGATCGCGCTCGGCGGAGAGGTACAGCGAGAGAGCCTCGGGATCGTAGGCGTCGGTCTGCATCGACGTGTCGACGACGGCGGGCGCGACGACGGGCGGAACGGCCTCGACGAGGGCCAGGGCGTCGTCGATGTCGCTGCGCGAGTCCGGGACGATGTGGTCGCCGCGCACGCCGTCCGCCAGGGCGTCGAGAAGGGCGACCGCGTCGGCGACGACCTCGCTCTCACCGGCGTCGTGACCGTGCACGAGCCATCGGGCGAACTCGAGCTCCGCGTACAGGCGAGCACGCTCGCGCAGCAGCGGATCGGGCGAGCGTTCGCCGGCGCCGGCGTACCCCGCGTGCACGTCGTCGGCTGCCAGCGGCGAGGAGGCCAGCCAGCGCAGGTCGACGGCGGGATCGCCGACGCTGAGTCCCGCCCAATCCAGGATGCCCACCACGTGTGGCACATCGTGCTCATCGTCCGCGAGCACGATGGAGGAGCTCGTCGCTCCGCCGAGGATCACGGCGGACTCGAAACGCCAGAGGTCGTCGACCTCGAGAGCGCGCCGCCAGCGCATCATGAGATCGTCGCCGACCCGGCCCGTCGCATCGGCACGGTCGAGGAGGCGTCGGACATCGTCGCGCACCTGCTCGGGGGAGCGCACGGGCAGTCCGTCGGTGCGCACGATCGACACGGGGAGGGCGTGCACCGCGGCCAGCGCTCCACCGATCGCGGGGGCGTAGCCCGGGCCCTTCGGCAGGTGCGCGGGGTCGATGCGGTATCCGTCGATGTGATCGACGACGAGGACACGCTGGACGCCGGAGCCGGCCTCGCCGAGCACCTCGGGCACCGCGAAAGGAAGCAGTGCCCGCACGCCCGCGGTGAGCGCGTGCAGCGCCCGGGTCTCCGCGGCGAGGTCGGCCGAGGCCTCCTCGGTCGCGGGCATGCGCACCACGACCTCGCGCCCGTCATCGGTTCGAGCGAGGGCGGAATCGAAGCGTCCGCCGCTGTTCTCGGTCAGCGCGCTGACGTTGGTGATGGCGGTGCGCGGGAGGGCCGCCGTCGCCGACGCGGCTAAAATGAGGGGCGAGCGTGCCATGCCCCCAGGGTAGGTCGGGCTTTCTCCCGTCTGCCTGCGCCACGCCCTTCTGCGGTGAGGTCGGGCCGTCGATCCGCCCGTCCGCGTCCGCCCGTCAGAGAGGTGTCCGATGCCGCATCCCGCGTCCGCCCCGGCCGAGTCCCCGCTTCCGCTGCACGTCGACCGCTCTGGAGCGGAGCGCGACGACGAGGGCCTTCTCGAGCGCGCTCGAGCCGACGCGGCGACCCGGATCCTGGCGGTGCGGCGAGACGCGGCACCGGTGCGTGCCGGTCGCCTCGCGCTCCTGGAGCGCGGGCACCCGGCATCCGCCGGCGTCGAGGTGCGCGAATGGGCGTTCCTGGGGCGCGCCGTCGACGGCGTCGCGCTCCTGCTCGCGGTGCTGCCCGACGACGCCCCCGACGATCTCGTCCGGGATGCCGAATGGGCCGCGCTGCGTACCGCCGGAGGCGATCTGCCCGAGTCGGAGGCGGAGGTCCTCACCACCGCCGTCGCTCTGGCGGGCTGGCTGCGCGACGCGCCCTTCTGCCCCGCGTGCGGGGCGCGTACCGACCTCCGGCACGCCGGATGGTCACGGCACTGCCCCTCGTGCGGACGCGAGCACTTCCCCCGCACCGACCCCGCGGTGATCGTGCTGGTGCAGTCGGCCGAGTCGGATGACCGCATCCTGCTCGGCGCGAACGCCGCCTGGGGTGGAGACCGGTACTCCTGCTTCGCCGGGTTCGCCGAAGCGGGGGAGTCGCTCGAAGACGCGGTGCGCCGCGAGGTCGGCGAGGAGTCGGGCGTGCGGCTCGACGACATCTCGTACCGCGGCTCGCAGGCGTGGCCGTACCCGCGTTCGCTGATGCTGGGCTTCCGTGCGCGCGTGGTGGCCGATGACGAAGCACGTGCCGATGGCGAGGAGATCGTCGAGGTGCGCTGGTTCGACCGTGAGGAGATCGGCGCCGCCCTGAGGGGCGAGGGATCGGTGCAGCTGCCGGGGCCGGCATCCATCGCCCGAAAGCTGATCGACGACTGGTTCCGGGGCGTCGCGTGACGGGGCCTCTCGACGGCCTCGACGAGCACCAGCTCGAGGCGGCGCGCGCCCTGCGGGGTCCGGTCTGCGTGCTCGCGGGTGCCGGAACGGGCAAGACCCGCGTCATCACGCGGCGCATCGCGCACGGGGTCGACACGGGGGCGTATTCGCCGCAGCGGGTGATGGCGGTGACCTTCACCGCGAAGGCGGCGGGGGAGATGCGGGGCCGACTCCGTGCACTCGGGGTGTCGGGGGTGTCGGCGCGCACGTTCCACGCCGCGGCCCTGGCCCAGGTCAACTTCTTCTGGCCCACGCTCGCGGGCGACCAGGCCCCGTCGATCATCGACAACAAGGTGCGGATGCTCGCGCATGCCGCCGACGGGGTGGGGCTGGCCCCCGATACCGCGACGTTGCGCGACGTGGCGGCGGCGATCGAGTGGCGGAAGGTCACCCTGCGCTCGATCGAGCAGTATGCGACGGATCGACCTGAGGGTGTCGGTCGTCTCGGCGTCGACCAGGTGGTCGCGCTGCAGCGTGCGTACGAGAAACTCAAGGACGAGCGTCGACAGATGGACTTCGAAGACGTCCTGCTGACCTGCGCGGGCATGATCGAGGCGGAGCCGAGGGTCGCGGCGGCGGTGCGCGAGCAGTACCGTCACTTCACCGTCGACGAGTACCAGGACGTCTCGCCCCTGCAGAACCGCCTCCTGGAACTGTGGCTCGGCGACCGGCGCGACCTCTGCGTCGTCGGCGACGCGAGCCAGACGGTGTATTCCTTCACCGGAGCCGACGCGCGATACCTGCTGGAGTTCGAACGCACGCACGACGACGCACGGGTGGTGCGCCTCGAGCGCAACTACCGTTCCGCCGCGCCCGTGCTCGCCGTCGCCAACGACCTCATGCGGGGCCGGGTGGGCGCCCTCGAGCTGGTCGCGGCCCGCGCCGACGAGGCTCCGGTGCCGACCGTGCGCGCCTACGACGACGACGAGGCCGAGGCCGCGGCCGTCGCGCGCTCGATCGCCGAGGCTCTGGCCCGCGGCGTCGATCCGCACGACATCGCCGTGCTGTATCGATCGCACGCGCAGTCCGCCGCGGTGATCTCGGCTCTCGCCGCGGTGGGGATCGCGGCATCCGTGCTCGGAGGACGCAAGTTCTTCGACCTGCCCGAGGTGCGCCAGGCGCTCATGGCGTTGCGGGCCGCCTCGGTCGCTCCGATGCAGACGGGATTCCTCCCGACGGTGCGCGACGTGCTGCGCAGCGTCGGCCTCACCGACGACCCGCCGGAGGCGGGCGGCGCCCTGCGCGAGGCGTGGGAGGCGCGCGCGGCGCTGCTGCGCCTGGCCGAGGAGGCACCGGAGGGCACCGACCTGCGCGGCTTCACCGATGATCTGCAGGCACGCGCGCGCGACCAGCACGAGCCGACGACCCGCACGGTGACGCTGGCCACCCTGCACGCCGCGAAGGGTCTCGAATGGAGCCACGTCTACCTCATCGGTGTCAGTGAGGGGCTGCTGCCCATCTCATATGCGAAGACGTTCGAGGCGGTCGACGAGGAACGTCGTCTCGCCTACGTCGGGGTCACGCGCGCCGCGCGGACGTTGTCGGTGAGCTGGGCTCGTGGCTACGGGCGGATGGAGCGGTCGCCGTCGCGCTTCCTGCGGGAGATCGGCAGTGGCAGTCTGCGCTCGGCCGATGAAGCTCCCAGACCCGCGGGAACGAATCGACGTCGAGGCGCAGCGACCTCGTCGTCACCCCGGTCGGGGCGCTGAGCAGAAACCGCGCGGCGCGCCCGGCCTCGGCGGCGAGGGCGACGTCGACGTCGGGTCGGGGGCGTCCGATCAACTGCGGGGCAACGACGGGCCACTGCGGATCGTCGCGACGTCGATCGGCGTCGAGGCAGGCCAGGCAGGCCGTGCGGCCCGGCCGTACCACCGGGCCGATCCGCGCCCGCCCTCCGTCGAGCGTGAGCGGGAGGTGCGTGACGTCGTCGCGCATGTACGTCGCGGCCCGACGCGGGTCGACGCGGTAGGCGCCGAGCATCACGACCACGGTGCCCGGTGGGGCCGTTTCCGCCAGCGGCCCGGCCCACGGGAGCACCCGGCTGCGCGCGGGGAGGGCGGCCAGGACCGCGCGGACAGCGCGTGGTGGCAGGTCGTCGGCGGTCTGGAGCGCGATCGGGGGATGCCGTCGACGCGTGCGCAGCGCGGGGCCGACGGCCGCGAGCAGCTCATCGGCCTCGTTCTCTGGCGCGCCGTGCAGGCGCGCCAGGCTGCGGACGGCCGCGTGCGTCGTGCCCTCGACGAGAGCGCTCACGACGACGTCGACCCACTCTGCGGCGGAGGGGGTGACGGCAAGAGCCGGAGCGCCGAACTGCACGCGGCCGTCATCGCGCCAGAGGGGGACGGCGGAGGGGGAGAGGCGGATCATGGCCCGATCATCGCGCGACCCTCGCCCCGGGATGCCGTTGTCCACACGTACCGTCGGTGAGGACAGGGTGGGGAGGAGGCGTCACCGCGCCGGCCGACCCGTGTACGCCGCGACGAACCCACCCCGCGCCGACGAACCCGCCCCGCGCGGTCACCCCGTCCCCGCGCCGAAGAACCCGCCCCGCGCGGTCACCCCGCCCCCGCGCCGAAGAACCCGCCCCGCGCCGACCGACCCGCCCCGGCGCCGACCCTGCCCGCGCCGCGCCCACCGCCACGTGCTCGCGTGCCCCGCGCGACCGCACCCGTCCGCACGCGCACGGACGACCGTGGCGAGGAGCCTCAGCCCCTCGCCACGACCATCGCCGTCACACCGGTCGTTGGTCTCCCGGTGCGGCGTCGTCGTCGGGGTCGGCTTCGGGCGCCGCGCCGTCCGCATCGGCCGAGGTCGTCGTGGAGTCGGCATCCGATCGGCCGCCGCCGGCCTCCTCGGCCAGCAGCTGGGCGAGCGCGTCGTCCATCGCGTCGGCGGGGGCGGCCTCGCCGCGGGAGGCGGCGGTGACACGGGCGATGAGGGCGGCCGGGTCGTCGATGTCGTCGGACGAGGGCATGAGGTCGGGGTAGTCCCACAGCGCGTCACGGCCCTCGACGCCGACGGCCGCGGTCACGGCGCGCCACATGGCGGCGGCTTCGCGCATGCGCCGGGGGCGCAGCTCCAGGCCCACGAGCGAGCCGAGGGCCTGCTCGGCGGGACCACCCACCGCGCGGCGGCGCCGCACGGCCTCGGCGATGCGGGCGGCCGAGGGAAGGCGCGAGGTGGCGTCCTCCGTCACGACGTCGACCCATCCCTCGATGGTCGCGAGCAGGTTCTCGAGCCGCGTGAGCGCCGCCGTCTGCTCCTCGGAGCGTTCGGGCAGCAGCGCTCCGCTCTCGAGCGCGCCGCGGAGCTCGTCGGGCTGCGACGGGTCGAAGCGCGTGGCGAGCTCCTCGAGCGCGTCGGTGTCGACGCGGATGCCGTGCGCGAAGTCGCGCACCTGCGAGATGACGTGCAGCCGCAGCCACCGCGCGTGCCGGAAAAGGCGTGCATGGGCGAGTTCGCGCGTGGCGAGGTAGAGGGCGAGCTGATCGTCGGGGATCTCGAGGTCGCGGCCGAAGTCCGCGAAGTTCTGCGGCAGGATCGCCGCGTCGCCGTCGGGCATGAGCGGGATGCCGACGTCTCCGCCGCCCACGACCTCGGTCGACAGGCGTCCGACGACGTGACCCAGCTGCGTGGCGAACAGCGATCCGCCGACGGTGCGCATGAGTCGTCCGGCGCCCGCGATCATGTCCTGCATGTCGTCGGGAGCCTGCTGCCCGAGGGCGGCGGTGAGCGCGTCGGCGATGCTCGTGGCCACGGGCTCCGCGAGCTCCTGCCACACCGGCAGGGTGGCGCTCACCCAGGCGCCGCGCGTGACGGCGCGCGGGGGGCGCGGGAGGTCGCTGATCGCCGTCGCCTCGCCCAGCCAGAGACCCGCGAGGGTGAAGGCCTGATCCAGGTCGGTGCGCTGGCCGGTGGTCACCCCGAGACCGTCCTGGTTCGCGATGTGCAGGGCCTGGCGCTCCGCGAGGCTCCAGTCGACGCCCTCCTGCGTGCCGTTGAACGCGCCCTGGAGCTGATTCATCACCTGCTGCAGCATCGCGGGGTCGATCTGCATGCCCGACAGGCGCGAGAGCTGTTCGGGATCGATGCCGCTGGTGTCGCCCGACATGAGGCGACGCATGAGCTCCTGGAACTCTTCTTCAGGGCTCTTGTCGTCGTCTGCCACTTCAGCCGCCTTTCAGCCAGGTCTGGGGGAACGAGATCTACGCTAGTCGCACGTTTCCCCGCAACAGTCGGCCCGGCCCCTCGCCGCTTACGCCGCGCGCGAACGACCCCGACGAAGGACTCCCCACTGTGACGCTGTTCGACGAAAACGCCTCTCCCGCGCCCGCGCCCCGACAGCGCTGGCGACGCGGCTCCGTCGTCGGCGTGTGGTCGCTCGCGGTGGCGTTCGTCATCCTGCTGGTGATGTCGTTGCTGCCCTCGGCCTACGTCATCCAGCAGCCCGGCCCCGTCTTCAACACCCTCGGCACCACGACCACCGCCGACGGCCAGGAGGTCCCGCTCATCTCGGTACCGGAGGAGAAGGACAGCACGACCACCGGCCAGCTCGACCTGCTCACGGTCCAGGTCAGCGGCAACCGCGAGCGCACGCCCTCGTGGCTCGAGCTCGCCCAGGCGTGGTTCGACGGCTCGCGCGCCGTCGTGCCGATCGACCGCATCTTCCCCGCCGGGCAGACCACCGAGCAGCGCAACACCGAGAACGCCGCCCTGATGAGCGATTCGCAGCTGGAGGCCAGCGCCGCGGCGCTCCGCGAGCTCGGGTACGACGTGCCCGGTGAGATCGCCGTCGGAACGGTCGACGACGCCGGAGCCGCCGCGGGAGCGCTGCAGGTGGGCGATGTCGTCACCTCGGTGGATGCGGTGGCCGCGGCCAACGTCGACGCGGTCCGCGCCGCGGTGCAGGCCGCGGCCGGAGCGCCGGTCACGGTGGCGTACACCCGCGACGACACCCCGGGCACGGTCACCGTGACGCCGAAGCAGACGGAGGTGGACGGTCAGCCGCAGTGGCTGCTCGGCATCGGCCTGCAGGAGTCCTTCGACCTGCCCGTCGATGTGAAGATCCAGCTCAACGACGTCGGCGGACCGAGCGCCGGCATGATGTTCGCCCTCGGCATCATCGACAAGATGAGCGACGGAGACCTCACCGGCGGCCAGCACATCGCCGGCACCGGCACGATCGACGCCGACGGCAACGTGGGCCCGATCGGCGGCATCCGCCAGAAGCTGTACGGAGCGCGGGATGCCGGAGCGACGGTGTTCCTCGCCCCGGAATCGAACTGCAACGAGGTCGTCGGCCACGTGCCCGACGGCATCCGGGTGTTCTCGACCTCGACCCTGGAACAGTCGATGACGGTGCTGCGGACGATTCGCGAGGGCGGTGATCTCGACGCGCTGCCCACGTGTGGTTCGGGAACGTAGCATTCACGGCGAACCCCCGGAACGCCGCGCCTAGGATGAAGGGGTGACCACGACCTCAGCGCCGAACCAGGCCACGCCCCCGAATCGCTCTCGACGGATCATCTCGATCACCCTGGCGGTGATCGCCGCGCTGGTCGTGGCGTTCTTCGTCTTCGCGAACCTCTACTCGGACTGGCTGTGGTTCTCGCAGCTCGGGTTCACGGGCGTGCTGACCACCCAATGGATCGCGCGGACGGTGATGTTCGTCGTCGGCTTCCTCGCCATGGCGATCCCGGTCTGGGGCGTCATCCAGCTGGCGTACCGCCTTCGTCCCGTCTACGCGCGGCTGAGCTCGCAGCTCGACCGCTACCAGGAGGTCGTCGAGCCGCTGCGTCGCCTGGCGATGTGGGGCATCCCGATCTTCTTCGGCTTCTTCGCCGGCTTCGCCGCCTCGGCGCAGTGGGAGACCACGTGGCTCTGGGCCAACGGCGTCGCCACCTCGACCACCGACCCCCAGTTCGGCCTCGACACCGGCTTCTACCTGTTCGGGATGCCGTTCTACGCCGCCGCCCTCGGATTCGCGTCGGCGGTCGTGCTGGTGTGCCTGCTGCTGACCGGCGTCGTGTCGTACCTCTATGGTTCGGTCCGCATCGGCCAGCGCGAGCTGCGCATCTCCAAGGCGGCACGCATCCAGCTCGCCGTGCTCGCGGGCCTCTACCTGCTCCTGCAGGGCGCGAGCCTGTGGCTCGACCGGTTCCGCCAGCTCGTGGAGCCGTCGGAGCGCATCACCGGTCCGGGATACGTGGGTGCCAACGCCGTCATCCCCGGTCAGACGATCCTCGCGATCGCGGCGGTCATCGTCGCCCTGGCGTTCTTCGTGACGGCGTTCATCGGACGCTGGCGCTACCCGCTCATCGGAACCGCCCTCCTGGTCGTCTCGGCGATCGTGGTGGGGGCGGCGATCCCGTGGGCCGTGACCACGTTCCAGGTGCGTCCCAACGAGCTCACGCTCGAGAGCCAGTACTACCAGCGCAACCTCGACGGGACGAAGGCCGCCTACGGCATCGACAACGTCGAGAAGGAGAACTTCCAGGCCACCACCGAGGCCGAGGCCGGTCAGCTGCGCAACGACGCCGAGTCCACGGCGCAGCTGCGCATCATGGACCCGGCGATCATCGGCCCCACCGTCCGCCAGCTCGAGCAGTACCGGGCCTACTACCAGTTCACGAACCCCCTCGACGTCGACCGCTACACGATCGACGGCAAGACGCAGGACACCGTGGTGTCGCTGCGCGAGCTGAACATCGGGCAGCTGGGCGACGCCGCGTCGTGGCAGAACACCACCCTCGTCTACACGCACGGCTACGGCATGGTCGCGGCCGCCGGTAACGAGCGCACCGCCGACGGCGACCCCGTGTTCCTCGAGCAGGCGATCCCGGGGACGGGCTTCCTGACCGACCTGAACTACGAGCCGCGCGTCTACTTCGGCGAGAGCTCGCCGCAGTACTCGATCGTCGGGGCGCCCGAGGGCACCGACCCGATCGAGCTCGACTACCCCCTGGGCGCCGATGGCGGCACCGAGACCCGCACGACGTTCACCGGCAACGGCGGGCCGAGCGTGGGCAACGTCTTCAACCGCCTCATCTACGCGCTGAAGTTCCAGTCGGAACAGATCCTCTTCTCCGACAGCGTCAACGCCGACTCGCAGATCCTCTACGACCGCGACCCCAAGGAGCGCGTGCAGAAGGTCGCGCCGTACCTGACGCTCGACAGCGACCCGTACCCCACGGTCGTCGACGGTCGCATCAAGTGGGTCATCGACGGCTACACCACGAGCTCGAACTACCCGTACTCCACGGGTGTCTCGCTCTCGCGCGCCATCGCGGACTCGAACAACCCGGCTCCCACCTACGCGCTGGATGACATCAACTACATCCGCAACTCGGTGAAGGCCACGGTCGACGCCTACGACGGTTCGGTGCAGCTCTACGCGTGGGACGACCAGGACCCGCTGCTGCAGGCATGGCAGAACATCTACCCCTCGTCGCTCAAGCCCTGGAGCGACATGTCGGCCGACCTCATGAGCCACGTGCGCTACCCGACCGACCTCATGAAGGTGCAGCGCTCGATGCTCGGCGTGTACCACGTCGACGATGCGACCTCGTTCTACCGCCAGGACAACCGGTGGACCACGCCGAACGACCCGCAGGACCCGGCGACGTTCCAGCCGCCGTACTACCTGACGATGAAGATGCCGAGCCAGGACGAGCCGACGTTCTCGATGTTCACGAGCTTCATCCCGGCATCCCAGGGCGGTCAGGCGAGAAACGTGCTGACCGGCTATCTCGCCGTCGACGCCAACGCCGGTGACGTCAAGGGGACCAAGCGCGAGGACTACGGACGATTGCGCATGCTCGTGATCGACTCGACGACGACGGTGCCCGGTCCGGGTCAGGTGCAGAACACCTTCGACTCCGACACGAACGTGTCGTCGCAGATCAACATCCTGCAGCAGGGCCAGTCGCAGGTGCTCCCGGGCAACCTGCTCACCCTCCCCGTCGGCGGCGGTCTGCTGTACGTGCAGCCGGTGTTCGTGCAGTCGTCGGGTGACACCAAGCTCCCGCAGCTGCGGCGCGTGCTGGTCGCCTTCGGCAACAAGATCGCGTTCGAGAACACGCTGAGCGAAGCCCTCGACACGCTGTTCGGCGGCGACTCCGGTGCCAGCACCGGTGACTCGACGGTCACACCGACGGATCAGAACGCGGGCGACGGGACGACCACGAATCCCACGGTTCCGGCCGGCGACTATGCGGCGGCGCTGCAGGAGGCGCGCGACGCGCTGAGCGCGCGCCAGGCGGCGCTGACCAGCGGCGACCTCGCCGAGTTCGCCACGCAGGACGCCCGCCTGACCGCGGCCGTGCAGCGCTTGCTCGACCTCGAGAGCCAGGGTCAGGGCGGCACGGCGACGCTGTCGCCGACCGCGACGCCGACCCCCGAGGCCACGCCCGCGGGCTGACCTCGCTCCTCACGACGACGCCGGCGTCCCGCTTCGCGCGGGGCGCCGGCGTCGTCGTTGCCGGTGTCTCCGGTCGCTCGCACACGCTCCCGGGCGCTGCCCAACCCGTCGAGTGTCCAGGACACGCCGCATCCTCGCGCGCCGAGCGGCGTGTCCTGAACACTCGACGTTTCCGCGGGGGCGCGGGGGTGCCGCGGCCTCAACACGCTGGCGCGGGAGAGCGCCGGCGCGCGGGCGCGGGGCGGCTCGCGCCTCGTCTCGTCAGCGCGGGAGCAGCGTCGGCGTGGCGCTCGGAGGGCACGCGAGTGTCCGAAACACGCCGCATCCACCGGCGGACAGCGGCGTGTCCTGGACACTCGACGGGGTGCCGGGCGCCCCGCGCGCGGAGCGCGTCAGGCGCTCAGGAACCACCACCAGATGAGCAGCATCGTCGTACCGAAGCCGGCGAACTGGTTGAGCCACAGGAAGCGGTTCCACCCGGCAGTGGCGCGGTCGCTCTCGGCATCCGTCACGTTCCGGTACGGCCAGCACACCACCAGGTACGGGATGACCAGGACGGCGGCCAGCGGCCCCGGCCATGCCGTGAAGAGCATCGCCACCCCCGCCAGCGCGTAGGCCGTCAGGGCGAAGCGCACGGTCCAGCGCGCTCCGCGGGCGGTGGCGATCGACGAGATGTCGGCCGCGCGGTCGGCCTCGACGTCCTGCACCGCGCCGAAAGCGTGCGACGCGATGCCCCACAGGGCGAAGGCGATGAAGACGAACACGAGCTGCCACGTCCAGACCGCACCGGCGAGCACGAGCCCGTAGACGGCGGGGGAGAAGAAGTGGATGCTGCTGGTCATCGAGTCCAGGAACGGGCGCTCCTTGAGCCGCAGCGGGGGCGCCGAATAGAACACGACGAAGAAGAGGCTCAGCGCGAGCACGAGCCACGACAGCGGCGACCCGATGATCACGAGGTACACCACGAACGGCAGGCACGACAGGGCCGAGGCCCACAGGGTGATGGGGTGCATGCGCTTGGCCAGCACGGCACCGTGCGTGCCGCCCTTGCGGGGATTGCGCAGGTCGGATTCGTAGTCGAACACGTCGTTGACCCCGTACATCGCGAGGTTGTACGGCACGAGGAAGAACAGGATGCCGACGACCAGCGGTGCATCGATCTGCCGCGTGGTCAGCAGGTAGGCGGCGGCGAAGGGGAAGGCCGTGTTGATCCAGCTGACCGGCCGCGACGACACGAAGAGCTCGCGCGCCACGCGACCGGGGGTGAGGGCGGGCGTGGTCATGCGGAGTCCTTCTGCAGAGGGCGGGGCGTGAGCAGGGTGTACAGCGCCGGGAGCAGGAACGCCGCGCACAGGGGGTACGCGAAGTCCTCGATCGGCGCGAGGCCGAGCCGCAGCCCGCTCAGGTGCTCCTGAGGATACGAGAACAGGTCGACGGCGATCATGAGGTTGTCGAAGACGAGGGTGAGGCCGATCAGCACGAGGGCGGTGACACCGGAGGATGCCATGCGGCGGCGGAATCCCGGCATCCGCACCGTCGAGACGGTCACGATGGCCGTGAGCACCACGAACGGCACGACGATGAGCGGGTAGGTCACGACGACTCCCGCACGCGGGCTCGCGCCCGCGCGCGTCGCTCGAAGACGGCGAACAGGACGACGGTGAGGTAGCTGAGGAAGAGGAGGAAGAACAGCTCCTCCAGGGGGAGGTGCGGAGCGAGCATCACGCCGACGAAGAGCGGACTCTCGCCCTTCACGAAGACGCCCGTGACGATCCCGACCAGATCCCACGCGAGGAAGAACGCCGTCCCGATCAGCACCGCCGCGACCGTGCGCACGGGCGCGACCCGGAGGGCGAGCGAGTACTTCCCGTCGATGAGCATCATGCCGACCAGCGAGAAGAGGATCGCACCCAGGTAGATCCCCGGCACCTCAGACCACCGCGCGCGCGGGTTCTGCCAGGGGGCCGGGGGTCTTGTCGCCCGTCATGCGCTTGACCACCAGCTCGGCCGAGATCAGGCACATGGGCAGACCGATGCCGGGCAGCACCGAGGTCCCCGCGTAATAGAGGTTCGAGACCTTTCGCGAGCGGTTCTTCGGGCGGAAGATCGCGCTCTGGTTCAGCGTGTGCGCGAGCCCGAGCGAGTTGCCGTGCCACGCCTTGAGATCGTGCGCGAAGTCCTCGGGGGCGATGGTCTTGCGCACCACGATCCGCTCGGCGAGGTCGGGGACGCCGGTCCACTCGGCGATCTGGGCGATCACGCGGTCGGCGGCCTGCTCGATCCGCTCGTCTCCGGCCCGGTCGACGCCGCCGCGTCCGCTGACGGGGTCGGCGGGCACGGGCACGAGGACGAACAGGTTCTCGTGACCCTCGGGTGCGACCGAGTCGTCCGATGCGCTGGGGCGGCAGATGTAGATCGACGCCGGGTCGGGGATCTTCTTGTCCGCGCCGAAGATGGCGTCGAAGTTCGTGTGCCAGTCGTCGGTGAAGAGCAGGGTGTGGTGCGTGAGCTGCGGCAGCTCGCCCTTCACCCCGAGCAGCAGCAGGAGTGCGCCGGGGCTGGGCACCTTGTCCTTCCACCACTTCTCGGGGTACTGGCGGTCCTTCTCCTCGAGGAGGTCGTTCTCGGTGTGATGCAGATCGGCGCCCGAGACCACGGCATCCGCCGAGATGACCCGCCCGTCGGCCAGGCGCACGCCGCGAGCGATCCCCGACTCGGTGATGATGGCATCCACCGGAGAGGATGTCTCGATGCGCACGCCGCGCTCGCGGGCGAGCTTCTCGATCGCCCGGATGATCTCGGTCATGCCGCCCTTGGGGTACAGCACGCCGTCGCCCAGGTCGAGGTGGCTCATGAGGTGGTACAGGCTCGGCACCTCGAACGGCGATCCGCCGAGGAACACCGCGGGGTACGCGAGGATCTGCTGCAGGCGCGTGTTCGTGAACGAGTCGGTGATGCGCTTCCACAACGTGCGGGTGAGCAGCGGGATGAGGGTGGGCAGCCGCTTCACGAGCGCCGGGTCGCGCAGCCCCTTGGTCGACGAGTACGGGTCGTAGAGGAACTTCGACGTCGACAGCTCGTAGGCGTCCTTCGCGGAGTCGAGGTACGCCTCGAGGTTGTCGCCCGAGCCGGGCTCGTGCTCCTCGAACAGCGCGCGCACGGCCTCGCGGCCCGAGACGATGTCGATCGGCTCGCCCTTTCCGGGAGGGCCGTAGACGCGGTAGGCGGGGTCGAGGCGCACGAGATCGAGCTGCTCGTCGGCGCTCGTTCCGAGAAGCCGGAAGAAGTGGTCGAACACCTCGGGCATGAGGTACCAGCTCGGACCGGTGTCGAAGCGGAAGCCGTCGCTCTCCCACGACCCGGCGCGGCCGCCGAGCGCATCGCGCGCCTCGAACAACTGGACGTCGTGGCCGCGGTCGGCCAGGAGGGCTGCGGTGCCGAGTCCGGCGATGCCCCCACCGACGACGACGATGCGCTGGGCGCTCATGAGCGTGAACCTTTCGGAGGACGCCCGAAGAGGGCGCGGGCGGCGAGGGTGGCTTTGACACCGTCGGGGACGCGGACGCGGGGTGCGCCGGCGGGGGAGAGGCGGAGGCGGCGCGACAACTCCGCGAAGAGGTCGTGCGCGCAGGTCACGGCCGCGCGGCAGTCCGGCGGAAGGTGCGGGATGACGGATGCCGCGGCGGCGAGGTCGGCGTCGATGCGGTCGAGCACGGCGACCCGGCGCTCGTCGTCGGCCGCGCCGTCGAGGTAGTCGCGGCCGAGACGGTCGGCGTCGTCGGCGAGGTCGCGGAGGAAGTTGACGTCCTGGAACGCCGCCCCGAGTCGCCGGGCTCCATCGACGAGGTCGGCGGCGGGGCGCGCGGGCGCCGACATCCCGGCGTTCAGGAACACCTGCAGGCACATGAGCCCGACGACCTCCGCCGAGCCGTAGACGTAGGCGTCGTGCGAGAGGTCGTCGTGGGCGGCGGTGTCGAGATCGGTGCGCATCGACGCGAAGAACGGGGCGATGAGGTCGTCGCCGATCCCGCACTCGCGGGCCGTGCGGGCGAAGGCGTGCACGACGAGATTGGCGCTGAAGCCGGTGACGATGGCCTCCGCCACCTCGGCTTCGAGCCCGTCGAGGACCGCGCGCTCGCGGTCGGGTGAGAGCCCGGCATCGTGCGCGGGTCCGTCGACGATCTCGTCGGCGACGCGAACGAGGGCGTAGATGTTGCGCACGTGCGGTCGCGGGCGGGGGCCGAGCAGCCGCGCGGCGATGCCGAACGAGGTGGAGTAGCGGGAGATGACGGCGGCGGCGACGTCGTCGGCCGTCTGCGAATACAGCTCGAGACCCGTGGGGGCGTTGCTCACGGAATGCGCTCCTGCACGGCCTCGACCAACTCGATCAGCATCAGACGGCACTCGGTCGGCAGCGTCGACGCCTCCACGATCGCGACCGCCTCGTCCAGCGTCTCGCACACGAGCACCTCGAGCCGCGAACGGGCGCCGGATTTCGCGAGAGCGCTCTGGGCGGCACGCACGGCGACCGGGCCGGTGTGCGCCTGCGCGAGCGCCGCGCTGACCTCGGGCCAATCGGCGCTCTCGCGCGCGAGCGTGATGAGGTGCGTCTTCTTCGCCTCGCGCAGGTCGCAGCCCTCGTCCTTCCCCGATGCCTCGGCCGTGCCGAAGGCGCCGATGAGGTCGTCGACCAGTTGGTAGGCGAGTCCGAGCCGCTCGCCGAAGCGCTCGAGCGCCCACTGGGTGGAGCGCTCCGCCCCGGCCATCACGGCCCCGGCCTGCAGGGGCGCCGAGAACGAGTACACGGCTGTCTTGTCGTGCGTGGTGCGCAGGACGGTCTCGGGGTCGACGTCGCCCGGCGAGACGGCGTTCTCGACGTCGGCGAGCTCTCCCGCGGCCGAGACGAGCACCGCGTCGTCGACGAGCTGCAGCAGCTGTCCGCGGAGGGATGCCGGGATCTCGGCGACCGCGATCATGCGCCCGGCCTCGTGCAGCAGCAGGTCTCCGGCGAGGATCGCGGCCGCGTCTCCGAGGAGCGCCGCGCCACCGGCATCCGCGCCCTTCTCGAGCCCGCGTCGGCGGAACTCGCCGCCGATGTTGGGCACGCCGCGGCGTTCGACGTCGTGGTCGATCACGTCGTCGTGCACGACGAAGGCCGTGTGCAACAGCTCGAAGGCTGCGGCCACCTCGTAGAGCGCCGGTCGGCCGATCGTGGGGCCGTGCAGGGTCTCGAAGGCCGCGACGACGAGCAGCGGGCGGAAGCGCTTCCCGCCGGAGGCGGCACGACGGATCGAGGATGCCAGGGCGCGCGCGCCGTCGCCGAGCGGGGCCACCCGCCGATCGAGGCGCTCGAGGGCGACGTCGATCGCGGCGTCGATGCCCTGCCGGGCGAGGGGGGTGGAGTCGAGCGCGATCATGACGCGCGCCGGACCACGGGTGGAGACTCGAACAGGTGAAGCTGCTGCGCCTGAAGGACCAACCACGGGCTGAATGCCCACGGCGTCGCCTCGAGGGATGCGGCGAGGTCGAGCGGGTCGACCCACCGGTACTCGGCGACCTCGTCGGGGTTGGGCTGGGGGTCGTCGTCGGTGCGGGCGACGTAGACGGGGCAGATCTCGTGCTCGACGATGCCGCTCGCGTCGACCGCACGGTACCGGAAGAGGGGGAGGGCGAGCTCGAGGTCGCGGACCGTGAGGCCCACTTCGAATTCCGCACGCCGATGCACGGCCGAGAGCACGGGTTCGGCCGGACCGGGGTGGCCGCAGAACGAGTTCGTCCACACACCCGGCCACGTCGTCTTGTGCAGCGCCCGGCGGGTGACCAGCACCTCGCCTCGGCTGTTCACGACATGGCAGGAGAAGGCGAGGTGCAGTTGCGTATCGGTGCCGTGCACGCTCGCTTTGGGTGCCGTGCCGATCTCGTTGCCGAAGTCGTCCAGGAGGACGACATATTCGGTCTCGCTCATCGTGCCTCCCGTTTGCTAGTTTAGCTAGCGATGTGAGCCCGACTATACCCAGCGCGAAAGGGGGTGTCCACCGTGGACAAGACCGTTTCCACCTCTGGTACGAGGCCCGCGGTGGTCCAGACCCTCCGCGCGGTGCAGACGCTCAGCGACGCGCTCGATCGCATGCACAGCGGGATGAAAGGCGACATGGCGATGAACGCCAGCGACCTGGCGACGCTGCGCATGCTGACCATCCGCGAGACGCGCGGAGAGATGGTGAGTCCCCACGACGTCGCGGCCCATCTGCGCATCTCGACGGCGTCGACGACGAAACTCATCGACCGTCTGGTGGCCTCGGGACATCTCGAGCGGCTCCCGCACCCCTCGGACGGGCGCGCACGGGTGGTGGTGCTCACGGACAAGTCGCGGCGCGAGTTCTTCCAGCACTTCGGAGCCCATCTCGGCGCGATGCGCGAGATGGCGGCGGGGTTCGACGACGCGCAGCTCGAGACCGTCGCCTCGTTCATGGACCAGCTGACCGAGGCGATCTCGACCGACGACTGACGCGCGTTGCCGTCGGCTGTCGCGGGGTCGGTGGCTTCGACAGGCTCAGCCACCCCCGTCGTGCCCTCACCCACCCGTGCGCGAGGGACCCTGAGCCTGTCGAAGGGGTCCGTGCCCCCCGCGCCTCAGCTGCGCGAGGGCAGCGGGCCGCGCGCCACCCGCACGCCGACGTCGTCGAACGCGTCGCGCGGCCGCCCGCCGCGCCGGGCCGAGGCGCGCACGAGCGCGGGGGCGTCCGACCATCCACCGCCGCGGAACACCCGCGCATCGCTCTCCCCCTCGGGGTCGTACAGGTCGCTGCACCACTCCCACACGTTGCCGAGGGTGTCGAACAGACCGTGGAGGTTCGGCATCCGGGCTCCGACGTCGACGGGGCCGCTCAGACCGTCGCCGGCGGTCCATGCGACCTCCCGCACGGGGCCGTAAGCCGGGCCCGTCGAGCCGGCGCGGCACGCGTACTCCCACTCGTCCTCGGTCGGCAGGCGGAAGCCGTCGGCGTCGGCATCCGCGGTCACCACCTCGCCGTCGAAGGAGTAGAGGGGGTCGAGCCCCTCCCATTCGCTGAGGGCGTTGCACAGGCGGATGGCCCGCAGCCAGCTGAGTTGCGTCGCCGGGCGACGCGGATGCCGTGACGGGATGCCGAGGAGCTCGGCGAGCTGCTCCTCGGTCAGGGGATAGACGCCGATCTCGAACGAGGCGACCTCGATCTCGCGCCGCTCCGCGCCCCGCTGATCGCCGCGCAGCACGCGACCCGCGGGGATGCGCGCCATCTCGACGTCGGTCACGCCAGCTCCACGAGCCACAGGTCGCTGTCGCCCGTGATGAACAGACGCTTCTCGTCGGCGTCGAAGGTGCAGTTGCTCACGACATGGGGCGTGGGGATCATCCCGAGCCGCCGACCCTCCTCGTCGACGATGACGACACCCGCTTCGCTCGAAATCCAGAGCCAGTCGCGGCTGTCGACGACGAATCCGTCCGGGATGCCGGCGTCCACCGTCGCGAAGGTGCGCGGGGGGCCGAGGGTCTCCCCGTCCCACGCGCAGGCGACGACGCGGGGGAGGGCGGTGGCGTCGGACTCGGCGACGTAGAGCGTGCGCTCGTCGCGACTGAAGGCGAGGCCGTTGGGCTGGTCGAGGTCGATCATGCGCTCGAGCCCCGTCTCGTCGTGCCACCGGTACACGCTCTGGTGCGAGAGCGCGGGTTCGGCGGGGTATCCCTCGCGCGGGTCGGAGATGCCGTACGTGGGGTCGGTGAACCAGATCGCCCCGTCGGAGGCCACGACGAGGTCGTTCGGGGAGTTCAGGGGAGCACCCTCGTAGGCGTCGACGAGCAGCCGGGTGCCGTCGGCGTCGGTGCGGCTGACGCCACGGCGGCCGTGTTCGGCCTGCACGAGGCGCCCGTGGGCGTCGAAGGCGTTGCCGTTGGCGAAGTCGCTGCGGTCGCGCACCGTGACGATGCGGCCGTCCTCGAAGCGGGCGAGCGTGCGACGCCCGATCACGTCACTGAACACGAGAGCGTTCTCGGCCGGCCACCACGCCGGCCCCTCGGCCCAGGTCGCGTCGTCGTAGAGCGAGAGCAGACGCGAGGATGCCGGCAGCACGGCGGCGAGGCGTTCGTCCCACACGCGCGGCGGAGCGACGTCGACGGAGCGGGGTTCGCGGGGAGGCTGCAGGACGCGTCCGTCGATGGGGATCTGGGGCATGAGCCCAGTCAACCCCGTGAGATGGTCACCCCGAGGCGGGTTGACGGGGCTCAGCCGAAGGGGTGGGGCGTGGGAGCGGCGGGCGACGCGGCGAACTGGATCAGCACCTGCAGACACGGTTCGTCACCGACGGTGCCCGAGAGGTGCCCCGTCGTCCCGTCGATCTCGGCCGTGTCGGTGTCCTGCCCGAAGTGGATGTCGCCGGGTCCCATCTCGACGCGCGAGCCGTCCTGCGTCTCGAGGAACCAGCGCCCCCGCAGGGGAATCACCCACTGCGGATGCGGGGAGGGATGCCACTGCCCCACCCATCCCACCGGCAGCGCAGCGAACAGCACGGCGGAGACCTCGCCGGGGAACGGCCGCATCCACTGCGGATCGGCGCCGCCGCCCACGCTCTGCAGCCCGAAGCCGCGGAGCACCGACTCATCGAGCCGGCTGGTGCCGTCGACATCGGTCCACATGTGGACGAAGGGCAGTGACGGCGGAGTCGAGGCGTCGCGGCCGTCGGTGTCGAGCGGCGCGGTGGTGGTGGTGTGCATGACAGCGAGTCAACCGCGCGGCGGAGGCGCGCCGATCCCGCTTGACGAGCTCGCCGCGGCCGTCTCCTTGCGCGCCTGCCGGACCTTGACGGTGACCAGGACGGCGGCCGTCGCGAGCGCCAATGCGCCTCCGCCCACCCAGAAGCCCAGCAGGGTGGACGCGTCGAGACCCGTGGACCGCAGGGCGTGCGCTGTCGGCGAGGGCGCGATGCCCGACCCGTCGACGGTCGATCGCGGCGTCGTGACGGTCGCCGCGGCGGACGCGGACGTGTCGACGGATGCCGAGGCGGCTCCGGCGCCGGCCGAACCGCCCACCGCGAAGCAGGTCGCCAGCGCCAGCGACAACACGCCGTGCGTGAACGTACGTCTCACGAGTGCCTTCTTTCGAGGGGTCCGCGACGAAGGCCACGGTGACCTGTCGGGTCTTCACACATCGTTGAGCGAAATCAATCAATTCCCCCAGTATTCCCCGGGTGAACCCGATGCACAACACACCGACCCCCGCACAGGTCGAGGCGGCCAGGCGCCCGGCGAGAGATCGGGGGACGCACGCGGTGCCCCGGGAAACGACCGCGGGGGAAAAGGCAGAAGGCCCCGGATCTCGCGATCCGGGGCCTTCTTCTTGTTGCGGGGACAGGATTTGAACCTGCGACCTCTGGGTTATGAGCCCAGCGAGCTACCGAGCTGCTCCACCCCGCGGCACAAGAGAAAACATTACGCCGAGATGAACGACATGGCAAATCCGGACGCACCTCCCGGGAGTGTCGCGCCAAGATGGGCTGGTGAGCAACACTTTCGACGATTTCGCCGACGGACGCCCGGAGAGCCCCGCGCAGCGCGCCGACCGCAACTGGAGCGAGATCCTGCAGGAGCTGCGCGTGCTGCAGACGGGTACGCAGATCCTGACCGGCTTCCTCTTGGCGCTCGCCTTCCAGTCGTCGTTCGCCGATCTGTCGTCGTCGCAGCGCACGTTCTACCTCGTGCTCATCTGTCTCGCAGCCCTCAGCGCCGTGGTCGCGCTGGCGCCGGTGGCCCTGCACCGGGCGGTCTTCCATCTGCAGGTCAAACCGTCGCTCGTGCGGTTCGGGCACAACGCGCTCCGCGGCGCCCTGGCCCTGGTGTCCCTTCTGCTGGTGGGCGTGGTGGTGTTCGTCTTCGACGTCGTCGTGAGCCTGGGTGCGGCCGTGACGGCCGGGGTCGTCCTCGGGCTGGTGATCCTCGTACTGTGGGTCGTGGTGCCGGTGTCCGTCCGACACCGGGGGAGGGGAACCGCACGATGAGCCACGAGACCGTCGGCGTCGCGGTGGCGCAGTTCGCGCCCGCGGCGTCGCGTGAGGCCAACCTCGCCCACATCGCGGATGCCACCCGCACGGCCGCCGCGCGCGGGGCCCGGGTGGTGGTGTTCCCCGAATACTCCAGCTACTTCGTCGACCCGTTCGACGCGTCGCTCGCCGAGAACGCGGAAGATCTCGACGGGCCTTTCGTCCGGGCCCTCACCGCGCTCGCGGCCGAGCTCGACGTCATGGTCGTCGCGGGGCTGCTCGAGCGCGCCGACGACGGCCGGCGCGTGCGCAACACGGTCGTCGCGGTGGCGCGCGACGGCATCCAGGCGGTGTACCGCAAGCTGCACCTCTACGACGCCTTCGGGCAACGGGAGTCCGACTGGGTGGAGCCGGGCGAGATCGCGCCGCCCCAGACGTTCGAGACCGCGGGGCTGCGTTTCGGGCTCATGACCTGCTACGACCTGCGCTTCCCGGAGGTGGCCCGCACGCTGGCCGATGCCGCGGTCGACGTGGCCCTGATCCCCGCCGAGTGGGTGCGGGGGCCGCTCAAGGAGCATCACTGGCGCACCCTCGTGCAGGCGCGGGCGATCGAGAACACCTTCTTCGTCGCCGCGGCCGACCACTCTCCGCCGCTGGGCGTGGGGCACTCGATGATCGTCGACCCGCAGGGGGTCGCGATGGCGCAGATCGGCACGTCCACCGACGTCGCGGTCGCCCACATCGACCCGGATGCCATCGCCCGCGTGCGCCGCGTGAATCCCGCGCTGGCGCTGCGCCGGTTCCGCGTCACGCCGCGCTGACCGCACGGGGGCCCGTTTCCGCGCGCCTGGTCAGCGCGGATCACCCGGTGTGCGCCCGCCGGTCTCGGCGCAACGGTGTGCGCCGGCTGTCTACCCTCTCCCCCATGACCGCAGACCTGCACACCCCTCCGACCCCGATCGAGCCGGTGCGACGCCTGCTGGCGGCGATCACGGACGGCGACCTCGAGACCGCCGCTCGGGTATTCGCCGACGCAGCGCGCATCATCCGGGTGCGCTACGCCGACGGCCGGGCCTGCGGCGGCCGGACCCTCGCGGTGGGGAGCGACGAGATCCGCGCCTGGTTGGCCGAGATCATCTCGCGCGAGGTCTCGGTGGAGGCCACCGGAAGTCATCTCGAGGGGGCATCGCTGGTCGTGAGGACCGCGTGGTCGATGCGGGGCTTCGACGGCGAGCGCGTGCACTCGTCGAGCCTCGGCGTCTACGACGTCGTCGACGGGCGCATCGCGCTGCTGCGGGCAACGTCGAGCGAGGAGGAGGGGGCGGGTCGCCCCATCGCGCGCGTCTGAGGGAGGTCAGTCGCGCCGCATCCCGGCGAGCCGTTCCGCCGCGTCGGCGAGCACCTCCACCCGTTTGCACGCCGCGAACCGCACGAGCGTGGCGTAGCGATCGCGGTGTGCGGGCGAGACGAAGGCCGTGAGCGGGATGCCGACGACACCCGCGCGGGCGGGCAGCTCGCGGCAGAACGTGTCGGCGTCGGTGGCGCCGAGCGGGGCGGCATCCACCACCGTGAAGTAGGAGCCGCCCGGAGCGGACACCTCGAACCCCGCCGCGCGCAGGCCGGTGCCCAGCAGGGCGGCCTTGGCGGCCATCTCGGAGGCGACGGAGGCGAAGAAGGCGTCGGGCAGGCGCAGGCCCACCGCGATCGCGGGCTGGAACGGCGACCCGCCGACGTAGGTGAGGAACTGCTTGACCGCCAGCACCGCCGACACCAGGTCGGCGGGCCCGGTCACCCACCCGGTCTTCCATCCCGTGAGCGAGAAGGTCTTGCCCGCCGACGAGATCGACACGGTGCGCTCGGCGGCCCCCGGCAGGGTCGTGAGGGGCACATGGGGGCCGTCGAAGACGAGGTGCTCGTAGACCTCGTCGGTGACGATGATCGCGTCGTGACGGTGCGCGAGGCGCACGATCTCGTCGAGCACCTCGCGCGTGAACACGGTGCCGGTGGGGTTGTGCGGATCGTTGACGAGGATCACGCGCGTGCGGTCGGTGACCGCGGATGTCAGCTGCGCGAGGTCGGGCTGGAAGTCGGGCCACTGCAGAGGCACCGTGACGAGCTTCGCACCCGCGAGGGCGACGCACGCGGCGTAGGAGTCGTAGTAGGGCTCGAACACCACGACCTCGTCGTCGGGCCCGTCGACGAGCGCCAGCAGTGTGGCGGCGAGCGCCTCGGTGGCTCCCACCGTCACGAGGACCTCGCGGGCGGGGTCGAGCTCAATGCCGTAGAAACGCCGCTGATGCTCGGCGACCGCGGCGAGCAGGTCGGGGTAGCCGCGTCCGGGAGCGTACTGGTTCACTCCGTCGGCGATGGCCTTCCGGGCCGCGTCGAGCACGGCCTCGGGGCCGTCTTCGTCGGGGAAGCCCTGGCCCAGGTTGAGGGCTCCGGTGGAGGCGGCGAGCGCGCTCATCTCGGCGAAGATCGTGGGGACCGAGGAGCCGTCGGCGGCGAGGAGTCCCGCGCCGCGGGCGGTGCGCTGCCAGGCGCCGGGAATGTGCTGCATCCTCCCAGGATGCCGCACGGCGCGCAGCGCAAGCGGGAATGCCGTCACGGGGCGACGTGCTACACCTCGAGAGGGGCGTTCGGCGCCCCCGACCTCTCGCGGTGGCTTGCTGCGAGACCCATAGAGGCGACTCACGCTCGTCATAGGTGGCCCACAGGATCCGCGGTCATCGTAGAAGCGCCTGGAAGAAGGAGCATCCCATGAGCGACACCACGGACAACCGTCCCGAGGGTAACGACAACAGCCACAACGCTGAGGCGCCCACGTCGTCGCAGCACCACACCCCGACCCCCGCCGGCGCCGACGCCGCGCAGACCCCGGCAGCGCCCGCCGCCGACGTCCCGGCCGCCGCGCCGCGCGCCGACGTGCCCCCGATGCCGACGCGCTCGCCCGCCGCCGCTGCGGCCGCGTGGCCTCCGCCCGGCGCGGGCAGCGCCCAGCCCGGCCTCCCCGCCCAGCCCGGAGCGCAGCCCGCGCACGGCGGATATGCCTCCGCCCCCTCGGGCGCCACGGCCCCCACCGGCCAGGCCTTCGGCCCCGCCGCCACCGACGCCCACCCCACGCTGACGCTGCACGACCCGGCCCCCGCCGCCCCCCGCAAGAAGAGCTCGGCTCCGCGCATCGCGGCCCTCCTCGTCGCCGCCGCCCTCGTCGGCGGTGGTGCGGGGCTGGGAGGCGCGTACGCCGGCGTCAACCTCTGGGGCGGCTCCGACGCCTCCACCGTGTCGGGGCCCACCGCGATCACGGTGAACGATCCCAACAACGTCAACGATACCGCCGCCGTGGCCTCCAAGGTCGTGCCGAGCGTCGTCACCATCAGCGCGACCGGTACCTCGGCCGGCGGGACGGGCTCGGGCGTCATCCTGAGCGCCGACGGCTACGTGCTCACCAACACGCACGTCGTCACGCTCGACGGTCAGACCGGCGACGCGAAGCTCTCGGTGACCACCTCCGACGGACGCGTCTACGCGGCCACCGTGGTCGGCACCGACCCCACCTACGACCTCGCGGTCATCAAGCTGACCGACGCCTCGGGTCTCACCCCCGTCGAGTGGGGCGACTCCTCGAAGCTCAACGTGGGCGACTCGACCACCGCGATCGGTGCTCCGCTGGGACTGTCGAACACGGTGACCACCGGCATCGTCAGCGCGCTGAACCGGTCGATCCAGGTCGCGTCGTCGGCCGCCCCCTCCGACGGATCCGACTCGCAGCAGAGCGAGCCGGGACAGGAGAGCCCCTTCCGCTTCGACTTCGGCCAGGGGCAGCAGTCGCAGTCGGCCACCTCGACGATCAAGATCGCCGTGATCCAGACCGACGCGGCCATCAACCCCGGCAACTCCGGCGGTGCGCTGGTCGACGACGAGGGCAAGCTGATCGGCATCAACGTCGCCATCGCGAGCGCCGGCGGATCGTCGGCGTCGGGCAGCCAGTCGGGCAACATCGGCGTGGGCTTCTCGATCCCCTCCGACATCGCCAAGCGCATCTCGGAGGAGATCATCGACACCGGTTCGGCGACCCACGGTCTGCTGGGCGCGTCGGTGCAGGATGCCAGTGGCATCCAGGGTGCGACGACGACCGGCGCGTACGTGGCAGAGGCCGTCTCGGGCGGTGCGGCGCAGGCCGCGGGCCTGACGAAGGGCGACATCATCACGAAGTTCGACGGCATCCCGGTGACGAACTCGATCGACCTCACCGCCCAGGTGCGCGCTCTCGCGTCCGGCGCGAAGGCGGAGGTCACCTACCTCCGCAACGGTCAGGAGAAGACCGCCGAGGTCACCCTGGGGACGATGACCCAGGGCTGAGCCCGGAAGACGAGACGCCACCCCGCGATAGGCTCGCGGGGTGGCGTCTTTCTCGTTCGGTGCGGGGAACGCCCGGAAACTCCGCCGCATCCCCCTGTACGTCGCCGGTCGTCTCGTCACCGCCGTCGTGCCGCGCTCCCGCGGCGAGTGGGTGTTCGGGTGCGCGGTCGGACTCGCCGACGGAGCGCTCGCCCTCCACGCCGTCGCCGCCGCCCACGGGGAGCACACGACCTGGCTCGTCGCCGACGCCGATCAGGCCCGCGAGGCGGAGCGCCTCGGCATCCGGTGGGTGCGGCGCGACAGCGCGGCGGGATTCTGGCGCACCGCGCGGGCCCGCGTGATCGTCGTGACGCACGGCTTCGGCGACGTGCAGCGCTACGCCACCACGGGGGCCGTGATCGTGCAGCTGTGGCACGGGATCCCGCTCAAGCGCATCGGCCTCGACTCGGCGGAGACCACCCGCAGCCCCGTGCTTCCCGGGGTGCTCTCCCCGGTGCTGCGGACGCTGTACCGGCGTGCCACCCGGCGCATCTCGCTCCTGCCGGCGGCCTCGCACCTGGTGCGCGGGCGTCTCGAGAGCGCCTTCTCGCTCACCGACGAGCGAGTGCCGGTCACCGGTGAGCCGCGTGTCGACGTGCTGTCGGCCGGCGATGCCGAGTCGCGACGCCGGGTGGCGCGCGAGCGGCTCGCGCACCTGCTCGGGATGCCGCTGGGCGAGCGCCGCGTGGTGCTGTACGCGCCCACGTGGCGCGATGGAGAGCCCGACCCGGCGGTGCCCGACGCGGGGGAGTGGGAGCGCATCGGCGCGACGCTCGATGCCGCCGACGCTCTGCTCCTGGTCCGCTCTCACCCCCTCGGCGCGGGCGATTACCGCCCTCCGCGGGACACGGACCGCATCGCCGACCTCGGCAGCGACCGCGTCGCCGACGTCACGCCGCTGCTGCCCGGACTCGACGCCCTCATCACCGACTACTCCTCGCTCGCCTTCGACGCCTCGCTCGTCCCGCTGCCGGTGGTCTTCTTCGCCCCCGACCTCGAGGCGTACACCGCGCGGCGCGGTCTCTACGGCCGCTACGCCGACGTGGCCGGAACGGATCCGGCCCGCTCGTGGGGTGAGGCCCTCACGCAGCTCGACGCCGTGCTCGCCGACCCGACGGCGGCGCTCGCCGCCTCACGCGAGCGCAGCGCGCGCGTGCACGCCCACCGCGACGGCCGCAACGCCGAGCGCGTGTACCGGGCCGTCCGTGCACGGCTGCGCTCCGCTCCCTCCCGGAAGGACGACCGCCCATGACCGACGCTCGCCTGTTCGACGACGCCGGGATGCCCGCGCTCGAGCTCAGCGGAGAGGGCGCCCGCCCGGCATCCGTCGTGCTCGAGGGGGCGCGGGCGCGCTCGTACGGCCGCCTGCACGGCCGCGGACGCACCTGGCGTGCCGTCGTCCCGCTGCACGTCTCGCGATGGGGCGGTGCCGATCTGCCTCTGCCCTCCGGACGCTACCGTCTGCGCGTCGAGCCGGGGGAGGCGACGGATGCCGATCCGTCGGCGGCGTCGATCGCCGAGACCGGCCTCGTGGGCCTGCGTGCCGCGCTCGACGCCGGGGTGGTGACCATCTCGGCCCCCGTCGACCCGGTGTACCGGTCGGGGGAGGGGCGCGCCGCGATCGAACGGCGCTACGCCACGGGGCGGCGGGAGCCGCTCGAGAACGCCGTGTTCTTCGAGAGCTTCTACGGCCGTACCGCCGGGTGCAACCCGCTCGCGATCGACCGCGAGCTCGCGCGCGTCGCCCCGGGGGTGACGCGGTACTGGAGCGTCGTCGATCTGTCGGTCGAGGTCCCCGACGGGGCGATCGCGGTCGTCGAGGGCAGTCCCGACTGGTGGCGGGCCCGTGGAGTCGCGCGTCTGCTCGTGGTGAACGACTGGCTCCGTCGGCGGTTCGTGCGTCGTCGCGGACAGCGCGTGCTGCAGACATGGCACGGGACCCCGCTCAAGCGACTCGCCCTGTATCGCCCGGGCTTCGATCCGCGTCGCGCGCTCGCCGTGGTGCGGGAGAGTCGGCGTTGGAACGTCCTGCTGGCGCAGAGCCCGTATGCCGCGCGGGTGCTGAGCAAGGCCTACGCGTTCCTGGGCCGGCCGGTCTGGGTCGAGGGCTACCCGCGCGACGACGCCCTGCAGCACGACGACGGGCGCGAGACGCGTCGACGCCTCGGCATCCATCCCGAGGAGCGCGTGCTGCTGTACGCCCCGACCTGGCGCGACGATCGAGAGCGGATCGTCGACTTCGTCGATCCGTCCGCTCTCGCGCGGGCGGCCGACGCCGTCGTGCTCGTGCGCGGGCACACCCGCACGCTGCAGCCGGGTGCCGACCTCCACGGCCCCCGGGTCATCGACGTCACCGGCTACCCCGATACGTCGCGCCTGCTCGCCGCCGCGGACGCCCTCGTCACGGATTACTCGTCGGTGATGTTCGATTTCGCCGTCACGGGCAAGCCCCTGTACTTCCTCGTCCCCGACCTCGAGCGCTACCGGGGCGAGATGCGCGGCTTCTTCTTCGACCTGCTCGATCTGGCTCCGGGACCGGTGGTGCGCACGCAGCACGAGCTGGAGAGGGCGTTGATCGACGTGGATCCGTCGATCTTCGCCGAGCGGTACGCCCGGTGGAAAACCCTCTTCGTGCCGCGCGATGACGGTCGCGCCGCCGAGCGCGTCGTGGCGAGGATCCTCGATCAGGGATTCGTCGACCGCGGCTGACGTGCGCTCCGCGCGCGGTCAGGCGGCCGCGAGCAGCTGCACCCGGTGCGAGTCCTCCTGCTGCTGCCAGGTCTCGGCGTCGAGCAGGAGACCCGACGACATCGACGCGTGGTCGGCGAGCTGGCGGAGGTAGCCGCCCGACAGGGGAGCGGAGGCAGCGGATGCGAACTGGAAGCGCATCGAGATCGACGGCTGGATCCACAACGTCGTGCGGGCGTGCCCGCCGGCGGTGTCGGTCCACGTGATCGTGAAGGATTCGCCGCGACGCAGCTTGGTCGTCAGGACGACCTGCAGATATTGCAGCAGGCGGTCGTCGATCTGGATCGGCTGCGTGTCGGCGCTGTAGAAGAGGGTGCCCATGGGAGTGCTTTCGGGGAGCGGGTGCGTCAGAGGAAGAGTGACAACACGACGGCGGCGCTGAGGCCCGAGGTCGCGATGCTGGCCCAGACGACGATCGTCGTCAGCCGCGCGGTCGACACGGCGCTCGGGCTGGGGACGAAGGTGGAACGGTGCCGCAGCGGTGCGGTGGTGAGGGCGGTGGTGGTCATCGGTACGTTCCCTTCTTCGTGGGGTGGGGTGGTCAACCCCGGTGATCAGTAGCCTAGCATCTAATTAAGCGCGTTAAACATCATGTGGACGAACATTCACCAAGGATGACAGTCATTCGAGAAACCTTCTCCTGTTGGCTATAGTGACGGGATGCATCGAGTCGAGGAGGAGGAGCCGGTGACACCGCGAATCGACGACTCCTCGCCCCTGATGGAGGCGCTCACCGCCTACTCCCGCGAGCGCGAAGCGGCGGCCGCCAAGGCCCGCAAGCAGCTCGGCGTGAACGAGCTCGACGCGAAGGCCCTCGCGATCGTCGGGGCTCGCCCGGGGATGCGTCCGTCGGAACTCGCCGCCACCCTCGGCGTCACCTCGGCCGGTATCACCACGATGGTCGAACGCCTCGTGCGGCGGGGCATCCTCCGGCGCGAGGCGGATGACAGCGACCGTCGCGTGAACCACATCCATCTCGCGGTCGATCTCGAGAAGGAGCCGTGGTCGCAGCTCGCGCGCTTCGACGACGCCTGCCGACGCATCATCGGCAGTCTCGACGCGCAGATCGAACGCGACCTGGCCGATTTCCTGACGAAGACCACGGCCGCGGCGACCGAGGAAGTGGAGCGCGTCGACGCCGAGGCCGACGCGTCCGCTGCGGCCTGACCTCCTCCGAGGGGCGGCGCGTCCGGTCGACGTGGGTCGAGGGCGCCGCGTCCTCGCGTCCGTGACGATCGGGCGTCAGGGCAGGGGGGTGTTGCGACCGTCGAGACGCGAGGTGTCGACCGTGTCGCGGGCGCCGCGGACGAGCGCCCACAGGAAGCCCGCTCCCCACGAGACGTGCATCGACGGGAGCACGGCGGCTGTCCACGCCTTGTCGCGCCAACCGCGGCCTCCGGCGCGGCCGAGCGCGCCGGTCGCGACGAGCGCCGCGTACGCCGCCACGGGCAGATGCAGCACCGTGAGTCGTCCGGGGCGACGTCGGGCGACCTGGGCGACCCCCGCCACCAGTGAGACCAGCGTCGCGACCAGCAGCGCCGGGGGAGCGAAGAAGCGCAGCGGCGTGCGCCGCGGGTAGCGCCGCACGAGCTCGCCGCGCCAGGCGCCGGTCGCACGGAACTGCCGGATCAGGCGGGTCCAGCTCTCACGCGGCCAGTAGACGACCGACAGGGCCGGATCGAACCACACGCGATAGCCCGCGCGACGGATCCGGAGGTTCAGCTCCCAGTCCTCCCCGCGACGGATGCTCTCGTCGAACAGCCCGACCTCCTCGAGCACGCTGCGGCGCATGACCCCGAGGTACGCGGACTCGGCCGGCCCTTCGGCGCCGCCGCTGTGGTAAGCCCCGCCACCGAGTCCGACGCGGGAGTTGTAGGCGCGGGCGACCGCTCGCTGGAACGGCGACCGGCCGTCGGCGCGCATCACCCCGCCGACATTCGCGGCTCGCACGCGGCGCAGGGTGTCGAGGGCGCGGCGGGTGTATCCCGGTGACAACTCCGAGTGCGCATCGACCCGCACGATCGTCGGGTACCGGCTCGTGCGGATGGCGAGGTTCAGTCCCACCGGGATGTCGGCCGCGGGATTGTCGACGAGGACGATGCGCTCGTCGGCATCCGCCAGCTCCTTCGCGATCGCGTCGGTGCCGTCGGTGGAGGGCCCGAGCGCGAGCACCAGCTCCACCGGTCCCGGGACGTCCTGGGAAAGAGTGGATGCCACGGCCCGGCGCAGATACCTCTGCTCGTTCAGCACGGGCATGACGAAGCTCACGCCGGCATCGTCGGGGGGAACGGGCGCGTCTCTTCCGCCGGGGGTCGGGAGGGGCATCCGTCGATCCTGTCATGCGTGCCTGGCCGGTACCCTGGAACGATGCCTCTCGCCCGCGACGCCCAGCTGGCCGTGGGGCTGCTGCGCAAAGCCCTCGCCACCCGCAACGCCCGCCGCGACCTGCGCCGCGCCCTCGACGCGCGCGGTCCGCTGCCCGCCGGGCGCTTCACGATCGCGGTCTACTTCGCCGACGGCGCGGTGAACATGTATCAGATGCGCCAGTGGTACGCGCCCCTGCAGGAACTGGCGAAGACCTGGCCGGTCGTGGTCATCAGCCGAGCGATCCGCGGCGCGGACGCCCTGCTGAAGGATGACGCGCTCCCCATCGCCTACGCCCCCACCGTCGGCGCGGTGGAGGAGGTGCTCGCGGAGCAGGACATCCGCGTCGTGCTCTACGTCAACCAGAACACCCGCAACTTCCAGATGTTCCGGTACGGGCATCGATGGCACGTCTTCATCAACCACGGTGAGAGCGACAAGATGTACATGTCGACGAACCAGTACAAGGCCTACGACTACGCCTTCGTCGCGGGAGATGCGGCTCGCGCCCGCCTCTCGCGCGTGCTGTGGGACTACGACCTCGACCGCCGCACGTTCTCGATCGGCCGCCCGCAGGCCGACCACTACTCCGGCGACGTGCCGTACGAGCCCGACGACCGCACGGTCGTGCTGTACGCGCCCACCTGGGAGGGCGACCGTCCCTCCGCGCACTACGGGTCCGTCGTCACGCACGGGGAGACCCTCGTGAGGGCCCTGCTCGCCACGGGGCGCCACCGCGTCGTCTACCGCCCCCACCCGCGGTCGGGAGTGGTGGATGCCGCCTACGGCGCGGCCAACGCGCGGATCGTGTCCGCGCTCGCCGCGGCGAACGCCGCCGACCCCGACGCGCACCACGTCCATGACACGGGCGCCGAGCTCGGCTGGCAGCTCGCCGCGGCCGACCTGGCGATCGTCGACATCTCGGCGATGGTGTACGACCGGCTCGCGGTCGGCAGGCCCCTGATGATCACGCGACCCCTCGACCCCGAGGCCCTCGTCGATGACAGCGGTTACCTGTCGGACTGCGAATGGCTGGATGCGTCGGCATCCGGGTCAATCGTGGCCGAGGCCGACCGGGTGCTGGGGGATCCCGACGCGGTCGGGCGGCTCGAGCACTGGGTGCGCCACTACTTCGGCGACACCGGCCCCGGCGCCGCCACCGCCCGCTTCGAGGCCGCGATCGGCGAGCTGATGCAGCGGTGGGAGCAGTGGCACGCCGACTCGGCCGGCTGAGCGCACGCGGCGAACATCGCTGAGCCTGTCGAAGGTCCGGGACCCGCTGCGTCGACGGGCTCAGCCCCCTCGCGCCACCGTCAGGTGAGGGGAGCCAGGCGTCCGATCGCGGCGAGCGGGATGCCGACCCAGTCGGGGCGGTTGCGCGTCTCGTAGATCGCCTCGTACACGGCCTTGTCGAGTTCGAACGCCGCGAGCAGGGCGTCGTCGACCGCCCGGTCTGGGCCCGCCGTCTCGGCGTATCCCGCGAGGAACGCCTGCTGGGCGGCGATGACCCACGCGCGCACCGCGGCACCGTCGTCGTCGGCGACCGCACCCGAGACGTAGTCGAACGAGCGCAGCATGCCCGCGACGTCGCGGACGGCGACGTCGGGCTGCAGGCGCTCGGCGATGGGCCGCAACGGCTCGCCCTCGAAGTCGAGCAGCACCCATCCGTTCGCGGCCGTGTCGAGCACCTGCCCGAGGTGCAGGTCGCCGTGCACGCGCTGCAGCGCGGGCCAGGGGGCGGCGGCCGCCACGGCGTAGACCTCCCGGATGCGGTCGGCGTAGGGGGCGAGCGCGGGGACCTCGGCGAGGGCGATCGACAGCCGTCGCTCCCATGCGCCGGCCACGGCCGCTCGGTCGGCGTCGTCGGGCTCCCGCGTCGGGAACTGCGCGGCGAGGGCCACGTGCATCCCGGCGACGCTCGCGCCGAGCGCGTGCGCCCGAGCGGCGAAGTCCTCATCGGCGGCCGCGGCGTCCAGCGCCACCCGCCACGCGTCCTCGACGCCGGCGAAGAACTCCTGCGCGAACGCCAGCGATCCGCTGACGGGCACGCCCTCGGGGGTCACCCACGATCCGCGGACCTCGCCGATCGCGGCGGGGACGAAGGCCGCACCGCCCGCGGCCAGCGCCGACTGCAGCTCCACGTCGGGGTTGATGCCGGGGTTCACCTGGCGGAAGAGCTTGCAGATGACCGGGATGCCGGCATCCTGCGCGTCCGCTTCCGCGCCGTCCGCCGTGGCGGGACGGAAGATGAGCGACGTGTTCGACTGCTCCCCGCTGAGGACCTTCGCCGTCGCGCGCGGGGCCGGGACCCGGGGGCCGGGGGAGGCGAGGGCGATGCCGAGGAATCCGTTCTCGGGTGTTCCGACCTCCCCGCCGACGGTCACCCAGGAGTACAGCTGATCGGTGAAGCCGGGGTCGGTGGTGGCATCGGCCCACACGTCGTCATCGGAGGCGGAGCCGATCAGGCTGCCGGGAGGCACCGATCCCTCGGGGCGCCGCGCGACCGGTACTTGGTAGACGATCGCGGGCTGCACCGCCTCGTCGCGGACGAGGAGGAGTCGCGTGTCGGCGTCGAGCGTCCAGTCGGCGACGACGGTGAGCCGAGGATCGCGGCCCTTCGTGCCGTACCAGCGCTGACGCGGCATCCAGACCGCGAGGAGATCGAGGAGGTCGCCCATGCGGCGAGGCTAACGCGCCCGCCGCCGCGACACGCGGGCCTTGCGCCGGTGCGGGTGTCGATGAGATGAGAGGGGAATCCGGTGGCGGTCGGGCGGCGATGCCGTCAGTCGAGCGCCGTATCGCCACCGGTGTCGGCGTGGGTCTGGGCTGTTGCGGCTCTCCGGCGCCGCGGGAGCGCCCCGCGAGCGGCGGATCCGGTCCTGCGTCCGGCGCCGGCGACCGCGGCAGAGAGCGCATCTCCCACGCGGCGCACGCCTCCGACCGCGGTCCTCTCGGGGCGCTCGGTTCCCGGGCGCGGTTCGAGGTCGGTCGGCAGGACGAGCGGCGGGGCGCCGAACGCGCGGCGGGCGGTGACGAGCACCCGGCGTCCGAGGACGTGGTTGCCGGCTCCGCCGACGACGGCGCCCACGCCGAAGGGGAGGGCCTTGCCGACCCAGGACGCGCCGCCCCGAGTGGCGAACTGGCGGACGAACATCGTCTTGAGCCGGTCGACGAGCGGTCCGACGGCCGCGCGCGGCAGGGTCTTCGTGATCGTCTCGCCCCACGAGCCGGAGCGGGTCGTTCCGCGACCGTCACCCTGCCGGGCGAGCTGCGCGACGAGGTCGACGCCCTCCTTGCCGAGCAGGAGGGCGAGCACGAGGGCGCGGGCGCGGTCGGGGTCGTCGACGGCGACGCCGTGCACCTCGGCGACCGACTGCGCATAGAGCGCCGTCGCCTCGGGGAATCCGAGGGTCTCGACGCCGCTGAGGGCGAGGGTCACCCCGGTTCCGATACCCGGGACGACAGCGGTCGCCCCCACCGCTGCGCCGCCCGCCGTGACCGCGGCCAGGTAGCGACGCTCGAGGATCCTCAGGATCTCGCCCACCGCGGCATCCGGATGCCGCAGGCGGATGCTCCGCAGGTGCGCGAGCACGACGGGTCGCTGCACCGACAGCACGCGGTCGAGCAGGCGGATGGCCTGCGGGTGCTCCTCCGACCCCGCGGGAGGCAGTCCCCCCTGCCAGGGGGCGTCCGACGGGAGGGAGTGGATGCGGTGCACCTTCTCGGCCATGCGCTCATCCTCTCCCGCTGGGCTGAGCGGTGGGCGAAAGCTCTCGCGTGCGCCGGGGAGATCGGGGCCGACCTGCGGTGCGCCCGGCTCGCGGCGGGTTCAGACGAAGAGGTTCGCGCGCTCGAGATCCTCGGCGAAGTCGACCTCGACCGCATACAGGTCGGAGATGTCGAGGGGCTCCACGCGCACGCCGTCCTCGGCGATGGCCAGTTCGAGGCCGCGCTCGAAGTAGTCCTGGTCGTCGACCCGCTGCAGGTGGCGCTGCAGCGTCTTCTTGTCGCCCGACGAGATGTAGTTGATGCCCACGGCCTCGCCGATGCCGCCGACGACGACCTTCGACAGCTGGTGGATGAAGCCCTCGGCATCCACCGTGTATTTGACCTCTTCGTCGCTCACCTTGGCGGTGTCGACCGTGACGAACGAGCGGTCGTCGGCGACCAGGCGCGCGGCGCGACGGAGGACGAGGGGGTCGAACACGACGTCGCCGTTCATCCAGAGAACGCCGCCGCGGCCCGTCTTGGCGAGGGCGCGGAGCAGGCTCTTCGACGTGTTGGTCTGGTCGTAGCGGTCGTTGTAGACGTAGTCGACCCGGGGGAAGGCATCGACGATGGTCTCTGCGCGGTATCCGACCACCGTGGTGATGCGCGCGTCGGCGCCGAAGGCCGCGTGGATGTTGTCGTGCTGCTGCTGCATGATGCTGCGTCCGTCGGCGAGGGGCGTCAGCGGTTTCGGCAGGCTGCGGCCGAGGCGCGAGCCCATGCCCGCGGCGAGGATCACGATCTGGACTGTCAAGGCTGGCTCCTGGGGGGATGAGTCGTCATGTCCGGTTCACCGGAATGTCACGCCTTCGTGTTCGATCAACAGTAGCGAGGGGGGCCTGGAAGGTGGCATGATTCGCGCCGGTCGTTGTGGTTTCGTGATGCCGGTGGATCGCTGCGCCGCGCGACCAGCCTGCGGGCGGTGTCGGAGGACGTTGATAGTTTGGTGCGATGACAGCCTCGCTGCCGGAATCGCCTGAACCCTCCTCTTCCTCCGCCGAGGGTGGTTCGGAGAGCGTCGAACCTTCTGCGTCGACGCCGGCGAAGCCGCGGACGCCGCGGGCTCCGCGCACCTCCACCCCGCGCACGACCACGCCTCGGACCACGACGCCGCGGACGCCCCGGCGGGCGCCGGGCTCCGCCGCGTCCGCGACGGCGGGCGACGCCGTCGAGAGTGCCGACGAGTCCGCGTCCCCCGCGCCGAAGCCGCGCGCGCCGCGCGCGAGCGGTTCCGCGACGACCGGTTCGTCGCCGCGCACGCCCGCCGCGAAGAAGTCCGCCGCGTCCAAGACCACCGCGGCGAAGACCACCGCGGCCAAGACCACCGCAGCGAAGACCACTACCGCGAAGACCACCACCGCGAAGACCTCTGCGGCGAAGTCCTCAGCCGCGAAGCCCGCGGCGAAGCGTCCGGCCGCCAAGAAGCCCGCCACGCCTCGAGGATCGGCCTCCGTGGCGCCGACGCACGCGCCCACCGATCCGGCCGAGCAGCCCAACACGGCGGCGGATGCCGCTGCGCGGACGCCGGAAGAGGGCGTCGCCGCCCCGGCCGCCGCCAGCGAGACCGTGACGCCGGTCGCGTTCCCCGATGACATCGTGGTGCCCCCGCGTCCGCCGCTGCCCGCTCCCGCCGCGAGCACCGTCTCCGGTGACGTGATCGCCGACCCGGCAGCCCCCCTCGCCGCGTCCGCCGACGCGGACCCGTCGGCGGACGCGGATGCCGGATCATCTACACCCGCGGAGGGTTCAGCAGACGACGACTCGTCGGCACCTGCGGGCGTCGATATCGCACCGAACTCCGACGACGCGGCGTCGGCGGACGCACCCGCCGCCGATACCGATGAGGCCGCGCCCATGGATGCGGATGTCGTCGCGGATGCCGCCGCGCCCGTCGACCCCACTCCGGCCGACGTCGCCGTGGAGGAGCCCGTCGTCGAGCAGCCGGTCGATGCGGAACCCATCAGCGCTGAGCCCGCCGCGACCGAGGCCGTCGACGGTGAGCCCGCCGGTGACGAAGCCGTCGACGCCGAGCTCGGCGGCGCGGAGCCGGGTAGGGCAGGACTGCCCGCCGACCCCGCTGCCCCGACGTCATCCGGCGACGGCACAGCCGCCGCCGGTGAGCTCATCAGTGCGGACACGCCCGCGGAAGAGGCGGACGACACCGCCTCGACCGACGCGCCCACCCGCCTCCTCGACACCCCGCAGGTTCCCGCGGAAGAGGCCGCCGAGGGCGAGGATCCCACGCCTCCCGAGGTCCGTGTCGAGGAGCTGACCGTCGACGAGACGCCGGACGCCCCCGTGCACGCCCCGAGTGCCGAGGAGCGGATCCTCGATGCGGACGAGCCCGGCGTCGACGAGTCCGGAGACACCCGGCCCGCAACCGACGAACCCGCGACCGACGACCAGGGCGCCGACGACGCGGCGACCCACGACCCCGCGTCCGACGTTTCGGGGACCGACGTCTCCGCGACGGACGTCTCCGCCGCCGACGTCTCGGCGACGGACGTCTCCGCGACGGACGTCTCCGCGACGGACGTCTCCGCGACGGACGTCTCCGCCGCCGGAGTCTCCGTGACCGACGTCTCCGCCGCCGACGTCCCCGCGACGGACGACCCCGACCTCGCGCTCGCCGCCGACACCGCCGTGATCGCCGACCGCCCCGCCGCCGAGGTCGACCCCGATGCCGTTCCCGTGCTGAGCCTGCGCAACGTGACGAAGTCGTTCGGGGAGCTCCGCGCGGTCGACGCCATCGACCTGACGGTGCCCGCCGGCTCGTTCTACGGCCTGGTCGGCCCCAACGGCGCGGGGAAGACCACCACGCTGTCGATCATCGCCGGACTCCTGCGCGCCGACTCCGGCGCGGTCTCGATCAACGGCGTCGACGCGACGAAGCGCTCGCGCGAGGCGAAGAAGCTCATCGGGGTCCTGCCCGATCGTCTGCGCACCTTCGACCGCCTCACGGGGCGCCAGCTGCTGTCGTACTACGGCGCCCTCCGCGGGCTGCCCGCCCCCCTCGTCGAGAGTCGCACGACCGATCTGGCCCGTGCGTTCGACCTCGTCGACGCGCTGACCCGTCCCGTGTCGGACTACTCGGCCGGTATGACCAAGAAGGTCATGCTGGCCGGAGCGATGATCCATTCGCCGCGCCTGCTCGTGCTCGACGAGCCCTTCGAGGCCGTCGATCCCGTGTCGAGCGGCGTCATCCTCGACATCCTCGGGTCGTACGTCGATCACGGCGGAACGGTGATCCTCTCCAGCCACGGCATGGAGCTCGTCGAACGCGTCTGCTCACGGGTGGCCGTGATCGTGTCGGGTCAGGTGCTCGCCGAGGGCACCGTCGACGAGGTGCGCGGCGAGGCGAGCCTGGAAGAGCGCTACCTCGAGCTGGCCGGCGGCCTGGGCGACGTGGAGGGCCTCGAGTGGTTGCACACGTTCTCCGCCTGAGACTGGCGATGATGGTGGGCGCCCTGCGGGGCGACCCGCGCGAGGTGGTGCGCCGCGCGATCGGCGTGGTACTGCTGATCGCCGCGACGGGAGTCGCCGCGGTCAGCGCCGCCGGCCTCGCCGACGCCGACCGTCTGACCACGGCCGTCGTGACGGTTCTCGCGGGTTCCGCCGTCACCCTCGGCTTCGCAGTGGGGCCCCCGGTGACCGCCTCGGTCGATCCGCTCGACCCGCGCCGCTTCGCCGTCGTCGGACCCGAGCCGCGTCCGCTGGCGGGTGCCCTCCTGCTCGCGGGTTTCTTCAGCGTCCCGGTCCTCGTCGTCCTCGTGCTCGGCATCAGCCTCGCCGTCGCCTGGAGCGCCCACGGTGCTCCGGCGGTGGCGACCGTGGCATCCGTCATCCTCGGGCTCACCACGTGCGTGCTGCTCGCCCGCGTCAGCATGGCCCTCGGCGCGCTCGTGCAGCGACCGCGGCAGTCCCGCGAGTTGATGGGCGTGTACCTCGTCGCCGTGCTGGTGGTCGTCGTGCCCGTCGGGGTGTTCCTCGGCTCGCTCGAGTGGCGCGGCGCCGTCCCCTCGCAGTTGGCCTCGGCGGCCGAGATCCTGGCGTGGACGCCGATCGGTGCCGCGTGGGGCATCGCGCTGGCACCGACCGCGGGCGCCGCCATCGGCAGTCTCGTCGTGGCCCTCGTGACCATCGCCGTGCTCGGGCTGGCGTGGTTCGCTCTCGTGACTCTGCTCCTGACGACCACGCGCCGTCCGGCGGCGGCGCGCGAGCGCGGGGGGCTGGGGTGGTTCGCGATCCTCCCGGGCACGCCCGGGGGAGCTGTCGCCGCCCGCAGCCTGTCGTACTGGCTGCGCGACCGTCGGTACATCGTCAACGTGGTCGTCGTGCCGATCGCGGCCGTCGTGTCGACGGTGCCCCTGCTCGTGGCGGGTGTGCCCTTCGAGCTCGCGGTGCTGCTGCCCGTACCGATCATGGCGCTGTTCTTCGGCTGGCTCCCGCACAACGATCTCGCGTACGACTCGACCGCCCTGTGGATGCACATCGCCAGCGGCATGCGTGGCGCCCCCGACCGCATCGGCCGTCTCGTGCCGGTGCTGCTCATCGGCATCCCGGTGCTCGCCGTCACTCTTCCGCTCGCCGTCGTCGCCCACGGGCGGTGGGCGATCCTGCCCGCCATGATCGGCGTCTGCGCTGCTCTCTTCCTCGCCGGTCTGGGGCTGTCCAGCGTGTCGTCGGTGCTCGCCCCCTACGCGGTGTCGCGCCCGGGCGACAGCCCGTTCCAGCAGCCGCAGCGCACCGGCTCGGGCGGTGTCATCGCGCAGGGCCTCGTGATGGTGGGAGCCATCCTCGCGGCCCTGCCGTCGATCCTGCTGACCTGGCGAGCCGTCGGGGGAGACACCATCGATGCGATGTTCGCGATGTGGGTCGGTATCGGAGCCGGAGGCGTCGTCCTGATCGTCGGCATCACGGTCGGCGCGGTGCTCTTCGAGCAGCGGGCGACACGACTCATGGAGTTCGCCGAGGCGACCTGAGCGCGAACCCGACCGAGCCCGGGGCCGGGGTCGCGGCTACACTGGCTCTCCATGAGCACGCCTCTCGACAGTCCGGACAGCGGGGGTCTCGCGACCCTCGATCGCGAGCTCGAAGAGCTCATCCGCGAAGAGAACATCGAGCCCGGCGATCATGAGCGCTTCTCGCACTACGTGAAGAAGGACAAGATCCTCGAGTCGGCGATCACCGGCAAGCCCGTGCGCGCCCTCTGCGGCAAGAAGTGGACACCCGGGCGCGACCCCGAGAAGTTCCCCGTCTGCCCCCAGTGCAAAGAGATCTACGAGTCGCTCGTCAACTGAGGACTCTCCCCCGTGAGGGGTCAAGAGATGTCGCCCGTGCGTCCGCCCGGCGACACTTCTTGACCCCTCACGTGCGTCTCCGGCGTCTCGCGCGCTCCCCTCCCTGCGAAACTGCTCGGGCTCGTCTCCGCGTGGCCGCGCCGGCGACGATCCCCCGCACCTGACGCGGCCGGGGCTCGGTCGCGGCGGGGCGAGGTTGTTTCTGCGGTTGTGTTTGCCGCTCCTGGTCGCGCCGGGGGCGTGCGGGCGGCCTTGCGGGGCAATCGAGGCCGCGCGGGGGCCCCGGCTCGCGGCGGGGCGAGGTCGTTTCTGCGGTCGTGTTTGCCGTAGTTGGCCGCAAAGGGGGCATGGGGGCGGCCTTGTGGGGCGATCGAGGCCGCGCGGGGCCCGGCTCGCGGCGGGGCGAGGTCGTTTCTGCGGTTGTGTTTGCCGCTCCTGGTCGCGCAGGGGGCGTGGGGGCGGCCTTGTGGGGCGATCGAAGCCGTGCGGGGCCCGGTCGCGGCGGGGCGAGGTCGCCTCTCGGATCGTGTTCGCCGCACATCGCCGCGCAGCGGCCGGCCGGGGGAGAACCCTCAGCCGTTCACGCCGCCGGGACCCGCGACCCCGCGTGAGGGCGGGAAGGGTCCTCAGCGCTTCCGACCGGCACACCACCCCGATCACGTGAGCACCGTGCAGGGCCACGGCCGTGCCGTACGTGCATCCGGCCCGTGAGCACCGTGCAGGGCCACGGCCGGGCCGCACGTGCATCCGACCCGTGAGCGCGCGGTCCTCCGCGCGCGGCGCCCGGATCGCGCCATGGCCGAAGCCCTGTGTCAGACGGTGAGCGCCCCGTGCCTCACTGCGCCTCGCGATATTCCGTGGGCAGCGCGGGGTCGGCCTTGCTCAGCGCGAGCGCCCGCACGGGGAGCTCCTCCCGCACGCGCGCGTGGTGGGCCCGTGCGGCCTGCACGCCCGCGGCACCGAGGGCCGCGGCATCCGCTTCGCCGTGGTGCATGAGGGTCGTCTGCAGGGGGCGGGCATCGGGGTGCTCGGCCGCCGTCGACAGCTCCTCGAAGCCGTCGCTGACGACGACGAGCTCCGAGGTGGCGGTGCCCGCGTCGAGCGTGCGGAACGCCGCCTTGCGGCCGCCGTGCGACGCCTTCTGCGCCGAGGCCTTCGCCACGCCGACCCACGAGCCGTCGGCCGCCTCGCGCGCCACGAGCTTGAAGACCAGCCCCGCCGTGGGAACGCCCGACCCGGTCGCGACCGACGTGCCCACGCCGTACGCGTCCACGGGCGACGCCGCAAGCGCGGCGAGGGCGTACTCGTCGAGATCGCTCGTCACGGTGATGCGGGTTCCGGTGGCGCCGAGCTCGTCGAGCAGCTCCCGCACTTCGCCGGCGACGATCGGCAGGTCGCCGGAGTCGATGCGCACGCCCCCGAGCCCCGTGCCGGCGACGCGCACGGCGGTGCGCACGCCCTCGGTGATGTCGTAGGTGTCGACGAGCAGGGTCGTGGCGCTGCCGAGCGCGTCGACCTGCGAGCGGAACGCGTCCTCCTCGCTGTCGTGCAGGAGCGTCCACGCGTGCGCGGCGGTGCCCATCGTCGGCACGCCCCAGCGTCGGCCGGCCTCGAGGTTGCTGGTCGCCGAGAACCCGGCGATGTAGGCGGCGCGGGCCGCGGCGACCGCCGCCTCCTCGCTCGCGCGACGCGAGCCCATCTCGGCGAGGGGGCGGTCGCCGGCGGCGACGCTCATGCGCGCGGCGGCGGTCGCGACCGCCGAGTCGTAGTTCAGGATGCTGAGCGCCAGCGTCTCCAGGATCACGGCCTCGGCGAACGTGCCCTCGATGGTGAGAAGGGGAGAACCGGGGAAGTACACCTCGCCCTCGCGATAGCCGGTCACGGATCCCGTGAAGCGGTAGTCCGCGAGGAAGTCGAGGGTCGCGGCATCCACGACCTTCTCATCATGCAGATAGCGCAGCTCGTCGTCGCCGAAGCGGAAGTCCTGGATGGCATGGAGCAGGCGGCCCGTGCCGGCGACCACGCCGAAGCGGCGTCCGCCCGACAGGCGCCGCCCGAACACCTCGAAGACGCATCGGCGCTGCGCCGTGCCGTCGCGGAGGGCCGCGTCGAGCATCGTGAGTTCGTAGCGGTCGGTGTGCAGGGCGGTGCTGCGGCTCATCGCGCCAGCCTATTGCGGCAGCCGCGCGGAGCCCGCCCGTCCCGTCGGCGGTTGACACGGGCGCGACGGTTCGCCCCGGCCCACCGAGCTCGTCCTTGCCCGCCGGGTAGGCTGGACCCCTATGAATGACGCGCCGATCGGGATCTTCGACTCGGGAGTCGGCGGTCTCACCGTCGCCCGGGCCGTGTCGGCGCAGCTGCCGCGCGAGTCGATCCTCTACATCGGCGACACCGCCCGCTCGCCCTACGGCCCCAAGCCCATCGCCGACGTCCGCAAGTACTCGCTCGAGGTGCTCGACACCCTGGTCGAGCAGGGCGTGAAGATGCTCGTGATCGCGTGCAACACGGCATCCGCCGCCATGCTGCGCGATGCGCGCGAGCGCTACGACGTCCCCGTGGTCGAGGTCATCGGCCCCGCGGTGCGCACCGCGATGTCGACCACGCGTAACGGCCGCATCGGCGTCATCGGCACGACCGGCACGATCGGCTCCCGCGCGTACCAGGACATGCTCGAGGTCAACGAGCGCCTCACGGTGTTCGCGGAAGCCTGCCCGCGGTTCGTGGAGTTCGTCGAGGCGGGCGTCACCGACTCGCCCGAGGTGCTCGCCACGGCGGAGCAGTATCTGGCGCCGCTCCGGCACGCGGGCGTCGACACCCTCGTGCTCGGCTGCACGCACTACCCGTTCCTCGAAGGCGCCATCAGCTACGTGATGGGTCCCGACGTGAGCCTTGTCTCGAGCGACAGCGAGACCGCGAAGGACGTGTTCCGTCAGCTCGTCTCACGTGACCTGCTCGCGAGCCCGGATGCCGTTCCCCACCACCGCTACGAGGCCACCGGCTCGTCGGCCGACGATTTCCTGCGCCTGGCGCACCGCCTCATGGGCCGGGAGGTGCGCGAGGTGCAGCTCGTGCAGACCGGTGCCATCGACCTGCCGCGCTGAGGCGTGGCATCCATCTTCGTCCTGAGGAGGACCCATGACCCGCAAAGACGGTCGCGAGAACGACCAGCTCCGTCCCGTGACCATCGAACGCGGATGGTCGGCGCACGCCGAGGGCTCCGCGCTCATCACCGTCGGCGGCACGAAGGTGCTGTGCACCGCGTCGTTCACCAACGGCGTCCCGCGTTGGCTGACCGGCAAGGGCAAGGGCTGGGTCACCGCCGAGTACGCGATGCTGCCGCGCGCGACGAACAGTCGCAACGACCGCGAGAGCATCAAGGGCAAGGTCGGCGGTCGCACGCACGAGATCTCGCGCCTGATCGGCCGTGCCCTGCGCGCCGTCGTCGACACGAAGGCGCTGGGCGAGAACACCATCGTGATCGACTGCGACGTGCTGCAGGCCGATGGCGGCACGCGGACGGCGGCCATCACGGGTGCGTACGTCGCCCTGGCGGATGCCATCGCCTGGGGCCGCGAGAAGAAGTTCATCGCCCAGCGCTCCGAGGTGCTGCGCGACTCCGTCGCCGCGGTGTCGGTGGGCATCATCGACGGTGAGCCGATGCTCGACCTCGCTTACGTCGAGGATGTGCGGGCCGAGACCGACATGAACGTCGTCGTCACCGGGCGCGGTCTGTTCGTCGAGGTGCAGGGCACCGCCGAGGGGGCGCCCTTCGACAAGGCGGAGCTGGACCGGCTGCTCGACCTCGCGGTGAACGGCTGCGCCGACCTGCGCGGCATCCAGTCCGCGACTCTCGAGGCCTGAGATGGCGCGCGTCGTCCTCGCCACGCACAACCCGCACAAGGTCGAGGAGTTCCAGGCGATCGTCGCCGCCGTCCGCCCCGACCTCGAGGTCGTCGGATACGACGGGCCCGAGCCGGTCGAGGACGGCGTCACCTTCGCGGCGAACGCGCTGATCAAGGCGCGGGCGGCGGCGGCCCACACGGGACTGCCGGCGTTGGCGGATGACTCCGGCGTCGCGGTCGACGTGCTCGGCGGGTCCCCCGGCGTGTTCTCCGCGTACTGGGCCGGCCACCGGAAAGACGCCACAGCCAATCTCGAGCTGCTGCTCGATCAGCTGTCCGACGTCGCCGACCCGCATCGCGCGGCGCAGTTCGTGTCGGTGATCGCGCTCGTGCGTCCTGACGGGACGGAGAACGTTGTCGAGGGCCGCTGGCCCGGTCGCCTGGCGACCGCGCCCGCCGGCCCGGGCGGTTTCGGGTACGACCCGATCTTCATCCCCGACGGTCAGCCCGAGGGCGCAGAGCGCACGGTGGGGGAGTGGACCGCCGAGGAGAAGAACGTTGCCTCGCACCGCGCCCGGGCCTTCGTCGAGCTGGTGCCGCTGCTCGCGACGCTGTAGTCGGGCCCCGTTGACACCGGTTCTCATTCCCGACTTCCCCGGAATCACGCGGATGTCGCCGCACCGCGCCTAGCCTGGACCGATGCACGACCACGCCCCGTCCGGTGGCATCCGCGATGCCGGCCACCGGCGCCTGCTCGCCACCGCACTCGCGCTCACCGCGACGGTGATGCTCGTGCAGATCGTCGGGGCGATCCTGTCGGGCTCCCTGGCGCTGCTGGCCGACGCGGCGCACATGTTCACCGACGCGGCGGCGCTCGTCGTCGCGCTCGTGGCGACCGCGATCGCCGCGCGCCCCGCCGACGACCGCCGCACGTTCGGGTACCAGCGCGCCGAGGTGCTCGGAGCACTGGTCAACGGCGTCATCCTGATCGTCCTGTGCGCCTGGGTGGGGGTCGAGGCCGTGCAGCGGCTGCTCGCTCCCGCCGAGGCCGAGGTGCAGGGCGGGCTCATGCTCGTCGTCGCCGTTGTCGGCATGGTCGCGAATGCGGTGTCGATGTGGCTGCTCAGCCGCGCGCAGAAGCGCAGCATCAACGTCCGCGGCGCCTACCTCGAGGTGCTGGGCGACCTGGTGGGGTCGATCGCGGTGATCATGGCCGCGATCGTGATCGTCACGACGGGTTTCGTGCAGGCGGATGCCATCGCCTCCCTGCTCATCGCGGTGCTCATCGTGCCGCGGGCCATCGGGCTACTGCGCGAGGTCGTCGTGGTGCTGACCGAGTCGGCGCCGGTCGGGATGCACGTCGCCGAGATCCGCGAGCACCTGCGCGGAGCGGACGGAGTGGTCGACGTGCACGACGTACACGTGTGGCAGCTCACCCGCGGCGCGCCCGTGTTCAGCGCGCACGTCATCGTCGAGGACGCGGCTCTCGCGGACGGTCGCGCCGCGGCCATCCTCGCGTCGCTGCAGACGTGTCTGGCAGATCATTTCGATGTGGAGCACTCGACGTTCCAGCTCGAACCCGCCGGTCACGTCGAGCACGATTCGCGCCACGCCTAGGTCGCCGGACCCGGCGGCGTCGACGCGCTCAGCCACCTCGCGCCGCGGGCCGGGGGCTAGACCTCCCGCACGACCTCGTCGGGGCTCTTGTCCGGCCGCAGGCCGCGCCACCGCGCCTGGCGCAGGATGCCGCCCGGCGTGAACTCCGCGAACTCCACCTCTCCCACGAGCTCCGGCCGCACCCACAGCGCGTCGCGGGCGTCTGCCGCCGGAACCCCGACGAACGGGTCGGTCTCCGACCGGAGCGGCTCGAGAAGACCGCGGAGGCGGACGAGTGTCTGCTCGCTGAACCCCGACCCCACGCGTCCCGCGTACCGCAGCCCGTCCGTCGACGGGACACCCACCAACAACGAGCCGATCGTGCCCGCGCGGTTCCCCTTGCCCGGACGGATCCCCCCGATCACCACCTCCTGCGTCCGCGAATGCTTGACCTTGAGCCACTGCTCCGACCGCGCCCCTCGGCGGTAGGTCGAGCCCGGGTCCTTGACCACGACCCCTTCGAGGCCGAACCGCTCGCTGGTGGACACGGCGGCATCCACGTCGTCGAAAACGGGCGGCACGACGATCGGCGCACCGGCCGCGGCGGCGAGGTCCTCGAGCAGCTCACGACGCTGAGCGAGGGGGAGGGATGCCACATCGCGCACTCCCACCGACAGCACGTCGAAGAGGTAGAGGTGCACGGGCGTCCGGGCCGCTTCCCGCTCGATCTCGCGGGGCTGCGTCAGGTTCATGCGCTTCTGCAGGAGCGGGAAGCTCGGTCGTCCCGTGTCGTCGAGGGCCACGATCTCGCCGTCGAACACGGCGGGCTGGGGGCCGAGGTGCAGATCGACGGCGGTCAGCTCCGGGTAGGCGGCGGTGAGGTCGTTGCCGTTGCGCGAGCGCAGTCGCAAGCGGTCGCCGTCCCAGACCCCCAGACCCCGGATGCCGTCCCACTTCATCTCCACCCACGGGGTGCCACCCCAGCGCGCCGCCGCCGCGCGCGCGATTCCCGGCGTGGCGGAGGTGGCGAGCATGGGTCGAAGGTCCGCGGCGACGGGGGTGTCGCTCGCCGACCGGCCGACCACGGCGTCCGCGGCGACGGGGGAGGGCACGGGCGCCGCCCGGTCGCGCGCCACGACCGGGGCTCCCTCGTTCTGCGGGTGGCCGTCGGCATCCGTCTTCATGCGGTGCAGCAGCCACTGCGACTTCTCGCCCCGCCCCTCGGTGCGGATCAGCGCGAGACGCACGCGCCCGAGCGGACCACCCTCTCGACCGGTGAGGGTGGCGATCACCTCGTCGTCGCGCCACTTCTCGAGGGCGTAGGTGCCGGTGTCCCACACCGTCATGGTTCCGGCGCCGTACTCTCCGCGCGGGATCTCGCCCGCGAAGTCGAGGTATTGCATCGGATGGTCCTCCGTCATCACGGCGAGGCTGTTCTTCGCCGTGGTCGGCGGGACGCCTTTCGGCACCGCCCAGCTGACGAGCACGCCGTCGCGTTCGAGCCGGAGGTCCCAGTGCAGCCGCGAGGCGTGGTGCTCCTGGATGACGAAGCGGGGCGCGCCTTCGCCACGGGGAGCGCCGTGAGGATGCTGGGGCACCGGCTCGGGCGTCCGATCGGCGGATCGTTTCGCGATGTACGCGCGGAGGGGTCCATGGACCTCGTCGACCGGGGCCAGGGGGTCCTCGGGCCTGTCGAGCACCTCGGTGAACAGCAGATGCCGCAGCTCGGGATCGTCGAGCTCGGCCCACGTGCGGGGAGCCGCGACGAACGGCTGCGTGCGCCCGCGCAACGAGTACGGAGCGATCGTCGTCTTCGAGCCGTTGTTCTGGCTCCAGTCGATGAAGACCTTCCCGGGCCGCGCGGCCTTGGACATCTGGCTGACCACGAGCTCCGGGTGATCCGCCTCGATCGCGCGCGCGAGCTCCTTCGCCACCGCACTCGCCGCGTCGCTCGACTGCCGCCCGTCGAGGCGCGCGTACAGGTGGATACCCTTGCTCCCGCTCGTGACCGGCAGGGGATCCAGTCCCATGTCGGTCAGGATGGCGCGCGCCCACCGTGCGACCTCGGCGCACTCCGCGAGCCCTGTGCCCGGACCCGGGTCGAGATCGAGCACCAGCCGGTCGGGGTTCTGACGCTCTCCCTCGCTCGAGAAGCGCCATTGCGGCACGTGCAGCTCGAGGCTCGCCACCTGCGCCAGGTAGACGAGGGTGGGGAGGTCGTCGACCAGCGGGTAGTCCTTGGCGCCCGAGGAGTGGTCGATCGGGAAGCGCCGCACCCACGCCGGCGCCCCGGGCTCGAGGGCCTTGGCGAAGAACGGCTCGCCCGGTGCGGACGCCGTGCCGACGCCGTCGGGCCAGCGCTTGCGGGTGAGAGGCCGATCGGCCACGTGGGGCAGCAGCAGCGGGGCGATGCGTGAGTAGTAGTCGATGACCTCGCCCTTGGTGGTCCCGGTCTCGGGGTAGAGCACTTTGTCGAGGTTCGAGAGGCGCAGGCGGCGGCCGTCGATCCGCACTGTCTGCTCCGTCATCGCCCCAGCGTAGGGCGGGGGAGGCTCCGGATGCCGAGGGGGTTGCGCCCCGTCGGCCCTCCCGATGGCGTCGACGGGCTCAGCCACCTCCGCGGGAAGGTCCCTGAGCGTGACGAAGGGACCGGGGCTCTCCCCCCGGCGCAAGGGGCTCGGCATCCGTCCCCCTCCGGGTGTTCACTGGGGTCATGCGATCGATCTGGAAGGGCGCCCTGACGTTCGGCCTCGTCAACGTGCCCGTCAAGGTGTACTCGGCCACCGAAGACCACGACGTCTCGCTGCACCAGGTGCACAACGCCGACGGCGGACGCATCCGGTACCAGCGCATCTGCGAGATCGACGGCGAGGTCGTGCCCTACAGCGACATCGACAAGGCGTACGACGACGGCGAGCAGACGGTCGTCCTCACCAAGGACGATCTGGCGTCACTGCCGAGCGAGCGCAGCCGCGAGATCGAGGTCGTCGAGTTCGTGCCCAGCGAGCAGGTCGACCTGCTCACCCTCGACAAGGCCTACTACCTCGAGCCCGACTCCTCGTCGCCGAAGGCGTACGTGCTGCTGCGCAAGACGCTCGAGCAGACCGACCGCACGGCGATCGTCCGGTTCTCCCTGCGGCAGAAGACGCGGCTCGCCGCCCTGCGCGTCCGTGGCGATGTGCTGGTGCTGCAGACGCTCCTGTGGGCCGACGAGGTGCGCGAGGCCGCGTTCCCGGCGCTGGAGGAGAGCGTGCGCATCTCGGCGAAGGAGCTCGAGATGTCGGCATCCCTGGTCGACAGCTTCTCGAAGGACTTCGACCCCGAGGAGTTCACCGACGAGTACCAGGAGGAGCTGCGCACCCTCATCGACGCCAAGCTCGAGCAGGGCGACGCCCTCGACACGGATGCCACCTTCGGCAAGGCCGAGGACGACGACGGCGGCGAGGTGATCGACCTCATGGAGGCGCTGCGGGCGAGCGTCGAGCGGTCGCGCGCCGCGCGGGGCGAGAAGGATGCGCCCGCGAAGAAGGCTCCGGCGAAGAAGAAGACGTCGAAGGCGTCGTGACGGGGTCGGGTGCCCGAGGCGTCGGCGGCAGCAGAGCGCCGGCGGCGCCCACGGCATCAGCGCGTCGGCTGGTCTCCGTCTTCGAGGGTCTTCGGGTCGAAGGAGAGTGACTCTGCCTCGGCGGGGGTGACCGCGCCCTCGCGCTTGGCGGCGGCGCGCTCGCGGAAGTAGTGGACGACGACGAAGCCCACCGTGCCGACGACGACCGCGAGGAGGATGACGTCGATGTACTCGGCGACGAACTCGCCCACGCCGGGGATGAGGCTCAGCACGTACCCGAACACCGTCAGGCCGAAGCCCCACAGCACGGCTCCGATGAAGTTGTAGAGGGTGTACTTCCACTTGTTCATGTGGCCGACGCCCGCGGCGATGGGGGCGAAGGTGCGCACGATCGGCACGAAGCGCGCCAGGATGACGGTCAGACCACCGAAGCGCACGAAGAACGCGTTGGTGCGCTCGACGTTCTTGCGGCTGAACAGGCCGGAGTCCTTGCGCTCGAAGATCGCCGGACCGGCCTTGTGGCCGATGACGTAGCCCACCTCACCGCCGAGGAACGCGGCGAGACCGATGAGCAGCCCGGTGACCCACACGTTGACGCCGAAGACGCCGTGCGGGGGGTGCGTGACCGGGTTCGACAGGATGCCGGCCATCACCAGCAGCGTGTCGCCGGGAAGGAGGAAGCCGATGAGCAGGCCCGTCTCGGCGAAGATGATGAGGCAGACGATGGCCAGGGCCCACGGGCCGGCCGAGTCGATGATCGTCGCGGGGTCGAGCCACGGGAGCAGTGAGGCGGTGGTGTGGATCACATCGGTCCCGTTCGGGTCGGAGAGGCGGTGCTGGCGAAACGGTGAACGTGCGGAAGGGGGGACTTGAACCCCCACGCCCGAAGGCACAGGAACCTAAATCCTGCGTGTCTGCCGATTTCACCACTCCCGCGAGTGGGATCAGTCTAAGCGCGCGCACGCGCGCGCTCGATGTGAACGAGCCGTCAAACCCCCGCGATCTCACCCGCGGCCGCCGCGGGGGCGGGGGCCCGCCGACACGCCCACGGGAATGCCCCTGCGCCGAGGCGGTTTGACTCCGTATGAAGGCGATCACGTATACCCAGCCCGGTGACTCCTCCGTCCTGTCGCTCGTCGAGCGACCACTGCCCGAGCCGGGCCCCGGCGAGGTGCGCGTGCGCATCACGGTGTCGGGGGTGAACCCCACCGACTGGAAGGCGCGTGAAAGCGCCGGCCGCCCCCTCCCGTTCGACGAGATCACCCCGAACCAGGACGGAGCGGGCATCGTGGATGCCGTCGGCCCCGGCGTCTCGACCCTCTCGGCGGGCCAGCGGGTCTGGGTCTACCTGGCCGCCCACCAGCGTCCGACCGGCACCGCCGCCGAGTACGCGGTCCTCCCGGCCGAGCGGGCGGTGCCCCTGGCCGACGGAGCGTCGTTCGAACTCGGCGCGAGCCTCGGCGTGCCCGCGATGACCGCCCATCGCGCGCTCACCGTGCACGAGGACGGCCCCTCGCGCCTCGCGCCCGGTGCTCTCACCGGCCGTACCGTGCTCGTCCAGGGCGGTGCCGGCGCCGTGGGGCACGCGGCGATCCAGCTCGCCGCCTGGGCCGGCGCGAAGGTCATCGCCACCGTCAGCAACGACGAGAAGGCGAAGCTCGCCCGCGCGGCCGGCGCGCACCACGTGCTGCAGTACCCGAGCGCGTCGCTGGCCGACGGCATCCGTGAGATCGCCCCCGACGGGGTCGAGCACATCGTCGAGGTCGCCATCGCCGACAACGCCGCCCTCGACGTCGAGGTCGTCGCCAACCACGGCACGATCGGCTACTACGCCGACAACGGCGGTGACACCTTCGCCGCCCCCGTCCGCCCCAGCTTCGCGAAGAACGTGCGCTGGCAGGGACTGCTGCTGTACACCGTGGGGGAGCGCGCGCTGGCCGCAGCGGCCGAGGACGTCGCGGCCGCGGTGGCCGACGGTGCCCTCCCGGTGGGCGAGGCGCACGGCCTGCCGCTGACGTGGTTCGACCTGTCCGACACCGCCGCCGCTCATGACGCCGTCGCGGGAGGCGCCACGGGCAAGGTCCTCATCCGGGTGACCGACGCGGAGTGAGCCCCCCTCATCGACGAACCGCCGGGACCCGAACGGGCCCCGGCGGTTCGCGTTCGCCTGCTTACTGCTGAGTGCGACGGCGGGCGATCACGGTGCCGGCTGCGACGATCAGCCCCAGGGCCAGCATGCCGGCGCCGACCGCGGGCAGCGGCGAGCCGTCGACGTCGCTACCGGTGTTCGCCAGGTCGCCGCCGCGCGGGCCGCTTCCGGCCGGGCCCCCGGTGGCGCTGGGCGCGGGGCTCGGTGCCGTGGTCGGCGCCGCCGTGGGCTCAGCCGTCGGGGCGACGGTGGGCTCGGTGGTCGGCTCGGGCGACGGCTCACCCGGCGTGGGCTCGGGGGAGGGCTCCACCGTGGCGTCCCACGCGAGGGCGAACGCGGCGTGGCCGATCGCGGGCGCGAAGATGTCGATCGCGTCGCGATTGACGTTCGCCAGGGTGTCGTCGATCGTGTGGTAGTTGCGGTCCATGAACACCCCGGCCGTTCCGCCGAACAGGCGCGCCTGCTCCTCGGTCTTGATGTCGTCGGCACCCGAGAACAGACCGCCCGCGGGGATGCCGTTGTCGATGAAGGCCTGGTAGTCGCTGCGGCCCGAGTACTCGGTGTCGATCCACGGCTGATCGATCGCGTCGAAGTAATCGGTGTAGATCTGCTCGATCTCCGCCGAACCCGCGGGGATCTCGACGGGCGCCTCGTACGTCGACTCGTTCGCGTCGTAGACGCCGACGGTGAAGTTCTCCGACCCGATCATGTCGTAGTTGAGGTAGGACGAGATGCGCTCGAGCTCGGCGGGGTCGTTGGCGATCAGATCGTCGACGTACGCGGTCGAGCCGACCAGGCCGACCTCCTCGGCGCTCCAGAGCGCGAGGCGGATCCGCTTGTCGTTGGGCGTCTCGGATGCCGCGATCCTCTCGGCCAGGGCGAGGATGGCCGCCGAACCCGAGGCGTTGTCGTTGACGCCGGGGCCCTCGGCCACACCGTCGAGGTGCGCGCCGATCACGACGGTGTCGTCGGGGTCGCCCGCGATGCTGTCGGCGATGACGTTGAAGGACTCGGTCACGAGGAACTGCTTCTCGATGACCGCCGTCCCTTCGACTGGAACGTCGGCAGGGGCCGCGGCGACGAGCGCCGCGATGGCGTCACCGCTGGCCTGGGGCAGCGTGGCGGCGGGGGAGTCGTCTTCGTTGCGCGGTCCCGAGGCGACGTTGGTCAGCTGGTCGTCCGGGGAAACGCCCTCCTCGGCGGGACGCTCGTTGTTGTAGACGAACACCGCTCCCGCCCCGGCCGCGGTGGCGTTGTCGATCTTCGCCTCGAAGGTGCAGATGCCGCGCTGGATGAGCACGATCGCGCCCGCCGGGACGGCGGCGAAGTCACCGGGCTCGCAGCCGAGGTGCGCGCCGTCGGCGTCGGAGGGCAGGGACAGCTGCGCGGTGTAGTCGCCCTCGATGCCCTCGCTGAGGTCGAAGTGCGACCCGGTGTAGGTGGTGCCGTCCACCGTGAGCGAGGCCTCGCCGAACTCCGGGGTGGGGACCTCGAACGTCTGACGCGAGACGGTGAAGGCGCCGGTTCCCTCGAGGACCTGCTCGGCGTAGCGGGCGGCGGCCTCGTACCCGGGTCCGTTCCAGACGCGGTAGCCGTCGGCGGCGAATGACTCGCTGATGTCCGACAACTCGGTCAAGTGCGTCATGACGTCGGCGCCCGTGACCCCGAGGTCATCGGGCGGGGTGGCCGGGGCGGCGAACGCGGCCGGGGCGATCAGCAGGCCGCCGCCCACCAGGGCGGCGGTCGCCAGCAAAGCCGACGCCCGTCGAGCGCGAGAGGGAGGGGAATGCAGGGTGTTTCGGAGCACGATGAATGCGCCTCTCCGCGGGCATCGATGCCCGCATCATCCAGGGGGAATGACGCGACGCCCAGAGAAGGCGATCGCGAGACGATTCTCATAGGGGATTCGTAAAAAACGCAATGGTGGCCGCATTCTTCACAGGGTTGAAACCTGGGGGTCACACGGCCGAGGACCCCGAGCGACCGGCGGCGCGATCAGCCGCGCCGCGGATTCCGCCCGACGATCGCCGCTGCCACGAGCATCGTCGCAGCGGCCGTCGCGAGCGCCGCGGAACTGCCGAGGTCGTGCGCGAGGGCGCCCAGGACGGCACCCGCGACGAGCGCCGCCCACAGCAGCAGGGGGCGGCGCCACGCGGTGCGAGAACGACCGGTCACCAGGGCGGCGAGACCCAGGCCGAGGCTCACGAGCGTGCCGGTGGAGTAGGTGATGGCGACGCGCGCCCGATCCTCGGCGAGGAACAGCGTGTTGAGGGCTCCCATCGCCGCGGCGAGCAGGCCCGCGCGCCACAGTGTGGACGGACCGGCGGTCGCGAGCACCGCGGCGAGCCCCACCACGAGGGCCGATCCCGCGATGAGCGAGGCCTGCGCGCGCCGCGACCGCGGGCGCACCGCGCCGCCGACCGCGACACCCACGACGAACGCCGCGATGAGGCCCAGCGGCACGAGGGCCAGGGCGAGCGAGCTCGGCACGTCGACCGCGCCCTGCGTGGAGTTGCCGCTCATGAACGACACGAACAGTCCGCCGGTGTCGAGGTACCCGACGGCGTCGACGAAGCCGGCGACCGCCGCCAGTGCGGCCGACAGCGCGAGGGCTCCCCGTCCGACGTTCTGCACCGTGCCTCCTCGCCTCGGTCGAGGGATCGAGGCGCTCCATCGTCGTCCCGGCACGGCGTACCCGGCAAATCGGTCCATCCGCGGCATCCACCGCCGCCGGGGTTCCGGGCCCCGCCGTCAGCGCACGCGGGGCACGTATCGCGGCACCCAGCGGATGAACCCCGCTGCGCCGAGGACCGCGATGACGCCCATGGCCCCCACGCCGATCGACAGCGTCGCCACCGCGGTGAGCGCCGACACGATCAGCGGGGCGACGGCACCGCCGGCATCCGTGAGCGTCCGCCACGAGCCGAGGAACGCCGCGGGCTCGTTCGGCGGTGCGATGTCGGCCCCGAGGGTGAGCAGGATGCCGCTGGACAGACCGTTGCCGACCCCGAGCACCGCGGCGAACATGGCGTACCACATGGCCGCCGAGTCCAGGTCGTGCGTGAACGACAGGGCGAAGAACCCCGCTCCCATCAGGATCATCGCGGGCAGTGCCGCCCACAGGCGTCCGAAGCGGTCCATGACCTGGCCGCTGGCGTAGAACAGGGCGAAGTCGATCGCGCCCGACACCCCGACGACCACCGCGATCGTCCCCGCATCCAGTCCGAGCGACACGCCCCACAGGGGCAGCACGACCTGCCGCGCCGACCGCACCGCCGACAGCGAGGCCGCGGCGAGCCCCAGCCGCGCGAGCACTCCGCGGAACCGCCACATCGTGCGGAACACCCCGGCGCGCTCGACTGTCGGGATCGCTCCCGTCACGGGTTCTCCGGTGTCCTCCGCGTCGCGCGAGTCGCCGTCGACGCGGCGCGCCCCCGCGCCCACCGGCACCGCCTTCTCGGGATCGGGGCCGAAGAACACGAGGAGGACGGTGGCGACCTGGCACACCGCGAAGAAGACAACGGATGCCGTCTCGTCGCCGAAGATCCCGAGCAGTGCCGCCGAGATGAACGGGCCGACGAACATCCCGAGGCGGAACGTCCCGCCGAGCAGCGACAGGGCCCGCGCCCGGAAGTGCAGCGGCACGCGGGTCGTCATGAACGAGTGGCGCGCGAGCGCGAACGACGCGGCGCAGAACCCGATGAGGAAGACGGCCGCGGCGAAGAACGCCAGCGACTGCGCGAACACGATCCCGGTCAGGCCCGCGAGCACGATGATCCCGGCCACGCCCATCGTGAGGCGCTCGCCGAAGCGGGCGACGGCCCATCCCGCCGGGATGTTGCCGCACAGCTGGCCCACGACGAGGGCGGCGGCGACGAGGGCGGCCACGGCGACGTCGGCGCCGAGGCGGTTGGCGATCACGGGGATGAGGGGGATCACCGCGCCCTCGCCGAGCGCGAACAGAAGGGTGGGGCCGTAGATCATCGGTGCGAAGCGCACCAGCACGTTCCGGGGAGAGTCGGCTGTCACCGTCTCCACGATAGGCTTGATGTCTCATGCTCGAACTCGATTTGACCGCCGACATCCAGGCGCTGCGCTCGACCTTCGCCGATATCCAGGCCGTGGTCGACGTCGACGCACTCAAAGCCGACATCGATCGCCTCAGCGAAGAGGCCGGTGCCCCCGACCTGTGGGACGACGTCGAGAACGCCCAGAAGGTCACCAGCCGTCTGAGCCACCGTCAGGCCGAACTCAAGCGAGTCTCGGAGATCGAGCAGCGTCTCGACGACCTCGAGGTGCTCGTCGAGCTCGCGATCGAGATGGACGACGAGGACTCCGCCGACGAGGCCCGTCGCGAGCTCGCGGCACTGAAAGACGTGATCGGCCAGCTCGAGGTGCAGACGCTCCTCGACGGGGAGTACGACCCGCGCTCCGCGGTCGTCACGATCCGTTCGGGAGCGGGCGGCGACGACGCGACCGACTTCGCCGAGATGCTCCTGCGCATGTACCTGCGCTGGGCCGAGCGCCACAAGTACCCCGTCAAGGTCATGGACACCTCCTACGCCGAGGGCGCCGGCATCAAGTCGGCCACCTTCGAGGTCGACGTCCCCTACGCCTACGGCACGCTGTCGGTCGAGGCCGGCACCCACCGCCTCGCGCGCATCAGCCCGTTCGGCGGCGCCGACAAGCGTCAGACGAGCTTCGCCGCGGTCGAGGTCATCCCCGTGATGGAAGAGGCCGTCGAGGTCGACGTCCCCGAGGGTGACATCCGCGTCGACGTCTTCCGTTCCTCCGGCCCCGGCGGGCAGTCGGTCAACACCACCGACTCCGCCGTGCGCATCACGCACCTCCCGACCGGCCTCGTGGTGTCGATGCAGAACGAGAAGTCGCAGATCCAGAACCGCGCCGCCGCTATGCGCGTGCTGCAGACGCGCCTGCTTCTGCTCAAGCGCGAAGAAGAGGCCGCCAAGAAGAAGGAGCTCGCCGGCACGATCACCGCGAGCTGGGGCGACCAGATGCGCTCCTACTTCCTTTACGGCCAGCAGCTCGTGAAAGACCTGCGCACCGGCTACGAGGTCGGCAACCCCGCCGTCGTCTTCGACGGCGATCTCGACGGTCTGATCGCCGCCGGAATCCGTTGGCGCAAGCGCAAGGACGACGACGACTGATCATCCCCTTTCGACGAGAGTCCTATGGATGCCGGTACCCCCGGCATCCATAGGACTCTCTCGGTTTGGCGACACGGCGCGTCCTGACGGGCTGTTTCGCGCCCGCGCTTAGGCTCGTCGAGCCATGATCCGGTTCGAGAACGTCACCAAGAGGTATCGCGGCACCGCGAAGCCCGCCCTCAACGCCGTCGACTTCGAGGTGCAGCGCGGGGAGTTCGTCTTCCTCGTCGGAGCCTCGGGTTCGGGCAAGTCGTCGTGCCTGCAGCTCATCCTGAGGGCGGAGACCCCCACCGAGGGGCGCGTCGTCGTGCTCGGCCGCGACCTGCGCACCCTGTCGAACCGCAAGGTCCCCTACTTCCGCCGCCACATCGGGTCGGTGTTCCAGGACTTCCGCCTGCTGCCGAACAAGACCGTGCACCAGAACGTCGCTTTTACGCTGCAGGTCACGGGCGCCTCGCGTGGGTTCATCCAGCAGGCCGTGCCGGAGGTGCTCGCGCTCGTCGGCCTCGACGGCAAGGAGAAGCGCCTGCCGCATGAGCTGTCGGGTGGCGAGCAGCAGCGCGTCGCGATCGCGCGAGCGTTGGTCAACCGCCCGCAGGTGCTCCTCGCCGACGAGCCGACCGGAAACCTCGACCCCGGCACCTCGATCGACATCATGCGCCTTCTCGCGCGCATCAACGCCGGCGGGACGACCGTCGTGATGGCCACGCACGAGGCCGGTTTCGTCGACCAGATGCAGCGCCGCGTGATCGAACTGCGCGGCGGCGAGATGGTGCGCGACGAACGCCACGGCGGCTACGGCGACACCTCCAGCCTCCCGCGACTCGCGCCCGAGGTCGAGAAGGGCGCCGCCGCGGTGGCCGCCCTCACCGCGGTGCTCGAGGTCCAGCGCGAGGTGACGAGCGTGACCAGCCCCGTGGAGCCGCTGCCGTCGGCGGCCGTCACCCGCCCCGCGGCCGCATCCGACCCGGATACCACGACCCCCGCCCCCGCGGTGACCACGCCGGCCGCCGAGCAGACGCGCGAGCCGGGCACCAACACGCGCTCCATCCCCGTCACGACCCCCGACGTCGAGGCCCTCGGCGTCGCCGACCGCCTCGGTCTGGGCGCGAAGACGGATCGCAACGACGAAGTGGGACCCACGTCATGAGGTTCGGGCTCATCCTCTCGGAGGCCTTCACGGGCCTGCGACGCAACGCCTCGATGGTGATCTCGGTCATCCTCGTGACCTTCGTGTCGCTCACCTTCGTCGGCGCGGCGATGCTCATGCAGATGCAGATCGGCAAGATGCAGTCGTACTGGGCCGACCGCGCCCAGGTGGCGGTGTCGATGTGCGCGACCGTGTCGGACGTCGACACCTGCACCACCGGTCAGGCCGCCACGCAGGAGCAGATCGACGCGGTGACGGCGAAGCTCGACGGCGACGCCCTCGCCCCGCTCATCCGCGACTACACCTACGCCACCAGCGAGCAGGTGTTCGAGAACGCCAAGGGCCTGCTGCCCGACGACATCATCGGCGTCGTCACCGCGGATCAGTTCAATGCGACCTTCAGCATCAACCTCGTCGACCAGAACCAGTCCGACGTCATCATCGAGGCCTTCAGCGGCCAGGCGGGCGTCGAAGAGGTCACGAACCAGATGCAGTACCTCGAGCCCCTGTTCCAGGCGCTCACGGTCGCGACCTACGTCGCGGTCGGCATCGCCGGGCTCATGCTGATCGCGGCGGTGCTGCTGATCGCCACCACGATCCGCCTCTCGGCCTTCGCGCGACGCCGGGAGCTCGGGATCATGCGTCTCGTCGGTGCCTCGAACCGCTTCATCCAGACGCCGTTCATCGTCGAGGGCGTGCTGGCGGCGCTGATCGGCTCGGCGCTGGCGAGCGTGGCGGTGTGGGCGATCGTGGGCGTGGGTGTCAACCAGTACCTGCGCGACCGCATCGGCTTCATCACGTCGTGGGTGGGTATCGGCGACGTCGCGTTCGTCATCCCGGTCATCGTCGTGATCGGCGTGATCCTCGCCGCCCTCAGCGCGAGCTTCGCGATCCGTCGCTGGTTGCGCGCCTGACCGTTCGCGACGGCGGGCTCCGGCGTCCTGTAGGCTGAGGGGCTCTGTGTGCCCATGATCATGAGGAGGTGGCACCATGCCTCGTGAGCAGGGTGAGAAGCTCATCGCGTCGAACAAGAAGGCGCGTCACGACTACGCCATCGAGAAGACCTACGAGGCCGGTCTCGTCCTGACCGGCACCGAGGTGAAGTCGCTGCGCCAGGGGCGGGCGAACCTCACCGACGGCTACGCGTACATCGACGGCGGTCAGGCGTTCCTCGATGCCGTGCACATCCCCGAGTACTCGCAGGGACACTGGACGAACCACTCCGCCAAGCGCACGCGCAAGCTGCTGCTGCACAAGGAGGAGATCGTCAAGCTCTCGCACGCGGTCGCCGCGGGCGGCTACACCCTCGTCCCGCTGCGCCTGTACTTCCTCGACGGGCGCGCGAAGGTCGAGATCGCGGTCGCGAAGGGCAAGCGCGAGTTCGAGAAGCGTCAGACCATCCGCGAGCGCGAGGACAAGCGCGAGGCCGAGCGTGCGATGCGCACCAAGAACCGCCTGGGCGAGTAGGACCCGTCACTCGGCGCGGAAGCGCCCCTCGACGACCGAGGTCACGACGATCTCCGGCGGCTGCAGGCTGAACGACGACCCTCCGGCCGACGCAGCCGCCATCATGCGGGCGCCCATCGGCGCGGGGGACTCGGGGCGGGTCGCGAGCAGCCCGGCATCCGCCACCTCGACGGCGGCGACGGATGCCAGCCCCAGGGCGTCGGCGTAGGCGGTCGCGCGCTCCACGGCCACGTGCACGGCCTCGGCGGCGACCTCGCGCTCGGTGCGTGCGCGCGTGTCGGGGGAGAGGCGCCAGTCGACAGCGGTGACCTGCACGTCGTCGGACTCGGTGACGTCGCCGAGCCACCACGACAAGGCGCCGGCGTCGATGAACGTGGCCGAGAGCTCGACGCTCGCGTGGTGGACGAGGGGGAGTTGCGCCCCCTCGGCGTTCCACGGCCGGTCCGACCAGACCGAGACACGGGCGCTCGACCATTCCGAGACCTCGCCCGAACGCAGGTGGGCGACGAGGCCGTCCTGCACCGACGATGCGCGCTCCTGCGCCTGCTCCACGACGGGGCCGCGAGACGGCCCGTCGACCGAGACCGTGACACGGACCGCCGCTTCTTCGGCACGGACGCGGGCGTTGCTCTCGCCTCGGACGGTGATGACGACGTCGCTCATGCGGTGAGCCTACGCGACGGCGTCGACGGGGCGACGGGCGTGCGACGGTCCGATGCGCGAGTCGTCGACGCGGGGAATTCGCGGGCCGACGCGACGGGGCGACGGGCGCGGGGCGGTCCGATGCGAGAGTCGTCGACACCGGGAATTCACGAGCCCCCGATGCGTTGTAGACTGTGACGCTCGGGTGCTTTCTGCTCCCGGCTTGGCAACTCAACAGCGTGACAACGGCCGCTCCTTCACGGAGTTCCCGGGGCTGATCGGTTTCGACAGCGCCTGCGAACCCGCGAGAAGCGGGCCGAGGATGTGGGGTTATCTCGTAAACGCTCCCTGCAAAACAATAAGTGCCAATGCTAAGCGCACTGACTTCGCCCTCGCTGCGTAAGCGAGCCCGATAGTCCGTCAGACCGTGTGTGACCCCGCCACGGATCCTGGCGTCATTTAGGGGTCTTGCTGCGTGACGGCGTCTGGACGTCACGCGGGACTTTTCCCAGGCTGGGCTCGTCGACTTAGGTGTCTGTGACAAAGGTCGGAGCCGAGCAGAACGTCTGCACAGACTGCGCCCGGAGAAAACGCGGAGACCCAGCGTTGGACGGGGGTTCGATTCCCCCCAGCTCCACGAGCCGTTGTCACGATGAGTCGTCAGAAAGCCCTCGCTCCCGCCCGTTTCGGTGGGGCGGGGGCTTTCTCGTACGCCGATGAGCGCCGCGCGGGCCTCTGCGCGGCGTGAGCGTCACCGGTGGGCGCGACGTACCCGGCCGTGCGCTCGGCCCGCCTGCCGGCGCCGCTCAGCTCGCGCTGCGCGTGTGGATGTCGCTCTCGCCCGAGCCGCCGTTCAGCTCGAGGTAGATGCGTCCCTCGGTGCGCGTCAGGGTGGCCGTGTTCCGTCGCTCGATCGCCTCCGCGAGACGCTCGACGAACCCGGGGTCGAAACTGTGCAGCAGCACCTCGTCACCGCGGTGGATGCGCTTGCCCGCCCACGCGGCGGCGACCTTCTCGGGGTCGCGGTGGGTGTAGACCGCGACGCGTTCGGCCTTCATGCTCCCGGTGTGCAGGCGGGCGGCATCCGGGGCTCCCACCTCCACCCAGGCGACGAGCGCGCCGGTGAGGTCGCGCACCAGGACGGCGGGTTCGTCGGTCGCGGCGACTCCCTCGCTGAAGGCGATGCCCTCTTCGAACTCGAGGCAGTAGGCGAGCACGCGGGTGAGCATGTAGGGCGCGGTCTCGGACGGATGCCGCGCGACGCGCAGCTGCAGCTCGTCGTAGACGCCGCGGTCGACATCGGAGAGCTGCACGGTGAACGTGTGAATGGTCGCGCCGATAGCCACGAGGGTCGAGCCTACGTGAGGAGCGGGGATCCTCGTGCCTCCGGACTCCGACCGCGGAGGGACGTTGCCCGGATGACTCCGTGCCGCCTAGCGTCGAAGGATGCCAGATCCCCGCGCCCTCCGCATCGACGTCGGTCCGTTCCACCTCGCCCCGACGCCCGACGCGTCCACGTGGACCGCCGAGCAGGAGCGCGGCGGACGCGGCGCCGCATCCGGGATCGACGCCGACGGGAATGACGCGGGACGGATCACGGCCGGGTGGACCGACTGGGTCGCGTTCGCGCAGCGGGTGCTGCAGGCCGATGCCCTGTGGCGCGATGTCGAGGCGCGGGGCGACGCGTGGGACGAGGGGTTCTCGGCGGCTCGCGACGTGGAGGCGCGCAACCCGTACCGGTGACGGGCGACGCCGAGCCGGCGACCGTCGGCGCCGTCGGCTACCGGGGGCTCTGGACGAGGATCAGGCTCTGTCGGGTGTCGGCGAGCTTCACGAAGCCGTCGCCGAAGAAGTAGGTCAGGCCGTAGCCGTCGGCACCGCGTCCGTTCAGCCAGTCGGGGTTCTCGGTCACGTAGACGCCGTCGGCATCTTTCTCGACCTTCCATCCCGCTGCGACGAGGTCTTTCTGCGCCGTCTTCGCGGTGGCGTCGTCGATGGGTGCCCAGCCGAAGATCTGCACACGGTCGGAGGCGATCTTCGTGTCGCCCCACTTGCACTGGATGCCGTCGTCGAGAGCCGTGGCGCCCATGCGGAACTGGTCCTCCTGCGACGTCCAGCCGAGGCTCTTGAAGTCGTCGGCGGTGGCTTGGGGGATGATGTTCTCGCACGTGGGGTCTGCGGGCGGGGTCGCCGAACCGGATGGCGATGCGGCCGGCGCAGGCGTCTCGACACCGGCGGCGGGCGCGGCCGAGGAGGGTGCCTCTGCGGCCGGCGCGGGCTCGGGTGCGGGGGCCGCGCACCCCGCGAGGACGAGGGCCGCGAAGGCGCCGCCTGCGACGAGAGCGGACACACGAGCACGGGCGGAGCGCCGCCGCGCGAGGGTGGTCGCGCGCATCATCGTGAACCGTCGCCTTCGTGCAGCAGGGTGAGGAAAGCGTCGTGCAGCACGCCGTTCGTCGCGAGCGACGATTCGGCGTCGAGTCGGTCGGCTCCGTCGAACGCGGTGAAGCGTCCGCCGGCTTCGCGCACGATGGGGGCGATCGCGGCGATGTCGTACTCCTTCACGCCGAACTCGGCGACGAGCTCGAGCCTCCCCTCAGCGAGCCACATGTACGGCAAGGCGTCGCCGTAGGCGCGGTCGCGCCACACGGCACGGGCGAGGCGCTCGAGCGTCGGCACGAGGTCGACGTCATCCCACTGCTCGATGCTCTGGAAGCTGATGCTCGAGGCCGCGACGTCGTCGATACCGGAGACGTGGATGCGGCGGGTCTCCCCGGTGGCGGTGGTCGTCCACGCGCCCTGGCCGGTCGCCGCCCACCAGCGGCGCCCGATCGCGGGCTGGCTGACGACGCCGACGGTCGGGACGCCGTCGACGGTGAGGGCGATGAGCGTGGCCCACACGGGGATGCCGCGCATGTAGTTGTGGGTGCCGTCGATCGGATCGATCACCCAGCGCCGCGAGGTGTCGCCGGAGCTGCCGTACTCCTCGCCCAGGATCGCGTCGGCGGGGCGCTCGGCATCCAGGATCTCCCGGATGGCGCGCTCGGTGGCGAGGTCGGCCTCGGTGACGTGCGTGCGGTCGGGCTTGGTGTCGATGCGCAGGTCGGCGGCGTCGAAACGCTGCATCGCGACCGCGTCGGCGGCGTCGGCCAGGCGGAGGGCGAGTGCGAGATCCTCGGTCAGGTCCGCGAGGGTCGCGGCGGGCTCTTCGATGCGGGACACGGCTCCAGGATAACCGGCGCTCCTGGCTCGATTTGGTGTGGTCGCGTCACCCCTGGTAATGTCATTCCTCGGCGCGGAGAGCGAATCTCCCGCCGAACGGAACGCACCTCTAGCTCAATCGGCAGAGCAACTGACTCTTAATCAGTGGGTTCTGGGTTCAAGTCCCAGGGGGTGCACCACCACCGGAATCCCCTTCGCAGCCTCGCGGTTGCGGAGGGGATTTCGGCGTCTGCGGGGGAGGTCAGGTCAGGTTCGGTCGCAATCCCGTTGCGCGAGGGAATGCTCTCGGCATGATGGAATCCTGGCCGCTGGGCAGCGGCGCGAAGGCGGGAGGACACATGGCCGACGACGAGATGTGGGACGTGACCGACATTCAGGGCACGCCCACGGGCACCCTCCACCGACGCGGTGACGGCCCGGTGCCGGCCGGGTCATTCCATGTCGTGGCATCTGTCTGCCTCGTGTCATCGTCCGGCCGCGTGCTGATGAGCCGCCGCGCCGAGGGGAAGGACTACCCCCTCGCGTGGGAGTTCCCGGCCGGGAGCGCGCTGCGCGGCGAGACGAGCCGCACCGGTGCGGTGCGCGAGCTCGCCGAGGAGACCGGGATGAGGGTCACCGGCGACGACCTCGTGCTGGTCGGGCGGGTGATCGAGAAGCGGGCGCTCTTCGACCTGTGGGTCGCGCGCGTCGACGGCGAGCCTGTGCCCGTGCCGGATCCGGAAGAAGTGCTCGAGTCGGAGTGGGTCGGCCTCGACGTGGTGCGCCGTCGGTGGGAGGAGGGCCTGTTCGCGACGCCGTGGAACGCGCGGTTCGACCAGCTGTGGGACACGCTCCAGGAGCGCGTGGCGGATATGGGGGCGGAGATCGCTCGCTGATCCGAATGCAGCGGCTACGCCGGGGGGAGAGCTGCGATCAATCGCGAGCCGGATAGCGACACGGCGACGATGGCCGCGGTCCCGGCCAGCGGCAGTACCGCGAGCGGGACGGCGGCGCCGGGGCCGAAGGCGACCAGCATCACCAGGAACGTCACCCACGCCACCACCCCGATCGCCACCCACGCCCACATCATCCGCGTAGTGCGTTGTCTGAGAGCGGTCGCCGTCATCGGACGATCGTGATGGATGACGTCGTCCGTCCACCGGGTGCCGTCCCACGATCGCTGGGTGCGGGGCGCGACGACGTACCATCCCGGTTCGACGGGGGACGGGGTACTCATCCGGCGAACGCCGGCTTCGGCCACGCGGGCAGCGCGCTCGAGGTGAGGACCTCAGAAGTCGACTTCACGTTGTGCCCCCATATGTCGACCCTATGCAAACTGCTCGCCGGTCGCGAGGTCGTCACCGGCCCGTCCGCGGTCGGCAGCTGCGGGCATCGCATGCATTGCCGGTGCCTCGGTCCCGGTGTCGGGCCCCCGTGCCACGATGTCGCCATGCCGAACGAGAGCGCCTCGCCAGCCACGTACGTCACCCATGACCTCGCGGTCGCGGAGGGAGACCTGCGCGTCGGTGAGTGGCATCCGGATGCCGAGGGCACCCCGTGGCTGCTCGTGCACGGGGTCACCGCGTCGCACGTGGCGTGGGCGTGGGTCGCGGCACAGAGTTCGGCGCGGCTGATCGCCCCCGATCTGCGCGGGCGCGGGCGCAGCACGGCGTCGGCGCGGCGAATCGGGCTGGCGCAGCACGCCGATGACCTGGCAGAGGTGCTCGACGGCCTCGAGGTCGAGCGGGCGATCGTGGTCGGGCACTCGATGGGCGCGTTCATCTCGTTGGTGTTCGGCGAACGGCACCCCGACCGGGTCGAGCGGATCGTCCTCGTCGACGGCGGGCTGCCCCTGACCCTGCCGCGTGGAATGGAACCGCGCGAGGCGGTGCGCCACGTGCTCGGACCGACCGCGGCGCGGCTCGACATGCGCTTCCCGAGCGAGGGCGCGTACCGTGATTTCTGGCGGGCGCACCCCGCGTTCACAGGGCGCGAAGACCCGCTGCTCGACGCCTACTTCGCCTACGACCTGGTCGGTGAATCACCCGCGCTGCGGCCGGCGACGACGTTCGCCACGGTCGAAGCCGACTCCATCGACCAGAACGCCGGCGAGGCCATCGCGGGAGCGCTCGAACGCCTGCGCCGCCCGACGCGGCTGATCGCGGCTGAGCGGGGATTGCTCGGCGAGGTTTCGCCGCTGTACCCCGACCTCGACGGCATCCGCAGCCGATTCCCCCGGCTTGCGGCGACGCGCCGGGTGCCGGCCGTCGATCACTATTCGATCGTCATGTCGGCACCCGGCGCGCGGGCTGTGGTGCAGGAGGTCCTTGCGGGGGAGTGACGGTGTTACGCAGCGTCTCCGACCAGCACGGCGGCGCCTTCATCGGCGGCGTCGGGGTGCGAGCCGTCGACGTGGGCCAGCAGGCGACGGCCGAACAGGATGCACGCAGCGGCGATGAACACCGAGGCGGCGGCCATGAAGTACGGCACATCGGCGCCGTAGGCGTGCCAGAGCCACGCCGCGAGCGGCGGAGCGACGGCCCCGCCGAGGAAGCGGACGGCGGAGTACGCCGACGAGGCGACCGAGCGCGGCAGGTCGGTGGCCTCCATCACGGCCTCGGTCAGCGCGGTGTTGACCACGCCCAGCACGAGGCCACCCACGATGATGCACACGACGAGGGCGGTCGACGACGCCACGGTGAAGGCCGCGACCACCAGGTCGATTGCCAGCAGGGGCAGCGCGATCAGCAGCACGCTTGTCAGGCGCAGCCTGCGCAGCAGCAGCGGAGCGACCCAGACACTCGTGATCGCGAGGCCCACGCCCCAGCCGAAGAAGGTGAGGCCGATACCCATGGCACCGAATCCGAGGGGGAACGGCGAGAACGCCAGGAGGGTGAAGAAGCCGATGTTGTAGAACAGGGCGGTCGCCGCGAGGATCGCGAGCGCCGGGCGGCCCAGCGCGCGGAACGGGGCGCTGAAGGGAAGGGGCGTACGCGCGGGCTTCGGTCCGCGAAGAAGGACCGCCACCGCGATGAACGCGATCGCCATCAGGGCGACGACGCCGAAGAACGGTCCGCGCCAGCTGACCTCGCCGAGGACGCCGCCCAGCAGCGGACCGACGGCGATGCCGAGGCCGAGTGCCGCCTCGTACAGGATGATCGCCGACGATGTGCCGCCCGATGCGGCCCCGACGATCGTCGCGAGAGCGGTGGAGATGAAGAGCGCGTTGCCCAGACCCCACCCGGCGCGGAAGCCGATGACGGCGTCGACGCTGCCGCTCAGGGCGCAGAACAGTGCGAACACCACGATCAGCCCGAGACCCACCAGCAGGGTGGACTTGGCGCCGATGCGGCTGGAGATCCAGCTGGTGACGAGCATCGCGAGACCGGTCACCACGAGGTAGCTCGTGAAGAGCAGCTCGGTCTGCACCGGGCTCGCCTTCAACGACTCGGCGATCGCGGGAAGAATCGGATCGACGAGCCCGATACCCATGAACGCCACGACCGACGCGAAGGCGACTGCCCAGACTTGTGCGGGCTGTTTCCAGACGCTCGGGGCCTTATCGACCGGGTCGGCTGCGGTACCGGCGCTCACCGGACCACCTCTCTTTCTTCTTCGGAGCGACGTGCGGCACCGCGCGAGGCGCGTACCTGGTCGCTCGGTTTCTCGGTGTGTTCGTTCGACCCGACGGGCGCCATCCCGACCTGGCGCGAGAGAGCCGAGGCCGCCGTGCTGACGGCCTCCCACTCCGCGGGGGACAAGTCGGCCACGTGCGGCGCGAGGGCAGCGCGGAAGAGCTCGTACCAGCGCTCGAGGGCGTCGAGGCCGTCCTCGGTGGCCGCCACCACGCTCACGCGGGAGTCGTCGGGGTGACTGCGACGCGACACGAGTCCAGCGGCATCCATCTGCCGGATCAGCCGGGTCATACCGGGCTGCGTGACGCGGCTGAGCGTCGCAAGGTCGCCGAGGCGCTGCGGGCCGTGGTCGCGCAGCAGCGTCAGCGTGCGCCACTGCGCCGCGGGAGCGTCGGAGTTCGTGTCGAGGGCGGCTACACGCGTGAGCGCATGCACGGCGAGCAGCAGGCGCTGGAGGTCGTCGTCCCGGGTCATAGGTGAAAGTATACCCCAGTTATATACCGTAGGTATCTATTGCGGGCTCCGCGCGCGCGGCCGGCGCCACACGTCGTGACAGGGCGCCGAGCGCTGGCGGCGCGCGCCCTGTTATCGCGCGGCGATCCGCGTCGACAACTGGTGCGCGTGCGCCAGCAGGATCCGCCCGAGTTCGGCGAGTCGCTCGCCGCCGAACCGGAACTCGACTCCCGTCAGGCTCAGCGCCCATTGCGGGTCGCCGGCCCGCGTGAAGACCGCGGCGCCCACACCCCAGCTGCCCTCGACGATCAAGCCGGGGTTGACCGCGTAGCCCCGCGCCTGTGTGTCGGCGACGCGCGCGCGTAGCCGCGCGGGGGAGTGGGAGGCTCCCCAGCGTTCGACGAGCTCCGGATGCCGTTCGAGGTAGGCGTCCACGTCCTGGGGCGGCAGGAACGCGAGGATCGCGAGCCCTGCCGACGCGACGCCCAGGGGGAAGCGCACCCCCTCCGACAGCACGAACGAGCGGATGGGGAAGCTCCCGTCCTCGCGGACGAGGCAGACGGTCTCGTCGCCGCGCCGCACCGAGAGGAACGCGCTCTCCTCGGTGCGGACCGCCAGCGAGCGCACGATGTCGCGCGCGGTCGCCGTGATGTCGAAGCGGGATGCCGCGACGCTGCCCATCAGGTACAGCTCGGGTCCCGGGAGCCAGTGCCCGGTCGCGTCGTCGCGGTCGACGAGACCTTCGGCTCGCAGGGCACTCAGCAGTCGGTGAGTCGTCGGACGTGTCAGATCGGCGTCGCGCGCGAGGTCGGCCACCGCGGCACCCGCCTCGCCGGCGGCTGTGACCAGACGCAGGAGGTGCGCTGCGCGGGCGATGGCCTGGGCTCCGGGGACGGTGGCCGGGGTCTCTCGCACCGCGGCACGATGTGGTCGCGGCTCCCTCGGAGTGACTTCCCCGGGTGATCCGGGCGATCTGGAGTCCACGATGTGGACGCTACGCCCGGCGGCATCCACATGGCAAGAACGGGCTGGCCGCGGCGCCGGCCCGCGCCGCAGGGTGGAGGGACGCCGCTACGAAGGAGTTCGCGTGATCGACAAGACCGTCGCCTCAGCTGCCGAGGCCGTCGCCGACATCCCCGACGGAGCATCTCTCGCTGTCGGCGGCTTCGGTCTCTCGGGCAATCCCATCGCCCTGATCGAGGCTCTGCTCGCCCAGGGAACCCGCGACCTGTCGGTCGTGTCGAACAACTGCGGCGTCGACGACTGGGGGCTCGGCATCTTGCTGGGCGCCGGTCGCATCCGCAAGATGACCTCGTCGTACGTCGGCGAGAACAAGGAGTTCGAGCGGCAGTTCCTCTCGGGCGAGCTCGAACTCGAGCTCACTCCGCAGGGCACGCTCGCCGAGAAGCTGCGGGCCGGCGGCTCGGGCATCGCGGCCTTCTACACGCAGACCGGAGTGGGTACCCAGGTCGCCGAGGGCGGCCTGCCCCGCCGCTACGACGCGGCCGGCGGTATCGCTGTGGCCTCCCCGGTCAAGGACGTGCGCACCTTCGACGTGAACGGCGAGCAGCGCGAGTTCGTGCTCGAAGAGGCGATCACCACCGATTTCTCGCTCGTGCACGCCTACCAGGGCGACCGCCACGGCAACCTCGTCTTCCGCAAAGCCGCGCGGGCCTTCAACCCCCTCGCCGCCATGGCCGGCCGTACCTGCATCGTGCAGGTCGAGCACCTCGTCGAACCCGGCGAGCTCGATCCGGATGCCGTGCATCTGCCCGGCGTCTACGTGCATCGGATCGTCGAGGTCGGGCCCGACATCCCCAAGCGCATCGAGAAGCGCACCGTCCGGGAGGGGAACCGGTGATCATGCCGAAATGCTGCCCCCGGTCCCTTCGACAGGCTCAGGGACCTGGACAGGCGGAGAGACCTCGCGGTCAGGGGCCCCGCTTCGCACCGATCTCGACCGTCACCGAGGAGAACTGACATGCCCCTGTCCCGCATCGAGATGGCGGCCCGCGCCGCCCGGGAGCTCGCCGACGGCGCGTACGTCAACCTCGGCATCGGGCTTCCCACGCTCGTCCCCAACCACGTGCCCGACGGGGTGACGGTCGTGCTGCAGTCCGAGAACGGCATCCTCGGCGTGGGTCCCTACCCGACCGAGGACGCCGTGGATGCCGACCTCATCAACGCCGGCAAGGAGACGGTGACCACGTTGCCGGGAGCCGCGTTCTTCGACTCGGCCCTGAGCTTCGGCATGATCCGAGGCGGCAAGATCGACGCCGCGATCCTCGGGGCGATGCAGGTCTCGGCATCCGGAGACCTGGCGAACTGGATGATCCCCGGGAAGATGGTCAAGGGTCCCGGCGGCGCGATGGACCTCGTGCACGGCGCCGCCCGCGTGATCGTGCTGATGGAGCACGTCGCGAAGGACGGCTCGCCCAAGATCGTCGACTCCTGCTCGCTTCCGCTGACCGGTCGCGGCGTGGTCGACCGGATCATCACCGACCTCGCCGTCATCGACGTGACGGAGGATGGACTCGTGCTCGTCGAGCTCGCCCCCGGGGTGAGCGTCGACGAGGTGCGGGATGCCACCCAGCCCCCGCTGACCGTGGGACTCACCGAGAAGCGCACAGAGAAGCTCACAGAGGAGCAGAACGCATGACCACCGACAACGACGTCGTCATCGTCGCCGCCGCGCGCACCCCGCAGGGTCGTCTGAAGGGGCAGCTCGCGCCGCTCACGGCTGTCCAGCTCGGCGCCGCGGCGATCCGCGGGGCGCTCGAGCGCGGCGGCATCCCCGCCGACGCCGTCGACGCGGTGCTCGTCGGGCAGGTGCTGCAGGCCGGGGCGGGGCAGAACGCGGCGCGACAGGCCGCGATCGCAGCGGGCATCGGCTGGGATGTGCACAGCGCCACGATCAACAAGGTGTGCCTCTCGGGGCTCACCGCGGTCATCGACGCCGCGCGCATGCTCCGCCTCGGAGACGCGAGCGTCGTGGTCGCCGCAGGCATGGAATCGATGACCCGCGCCCCGCACCTGCTCATGAACTCGCGCGAGGGGTACTCCTACGGCTCCGTCGAGGTCCTCGACCACATGGCTCACGACGGGCTGACCGACGCGTACGACAGCGAGAGCATGGGCGCGTCCACCGAGCGCGCGAACGCCCGCTACGAGGTCACGCGCGAGGCGCAGGACGCCGTCTCGGCGCGGTCGCACCAGCGAGCCGCCGCAGCCCAGGCCGACGGGATGTTCGAGGCCGAGATCGTGCCCGTCTCGATCCCGCAGCGCAAGGGAGACCCGGTCGTCGTCACGGCTGACGAGGGGATCCGCCCCGACACCACGGTCGAGACGCTCGCGAAGCTGCGCCCGGCGTTCGCCGAGGGGGGATCGATCACCGCCGGCAACGCCTCGCAGATCTCTGACGGTGCCTCGGCGGTCGTCGTCACCACGCGCGCTGTCGCCGCCGAACACGGCTGGGATGTGCTCGCGGTCGTCGGCGCCGCGGGGCAGGTCGCCGGCCCCGACAACTCCCTCCACGCCCAGCCCGCGCGGGCGATCGAGAAGGCGCTGCAGAAGCAGGGACTCTCGGCCTCCGATCTCGACCTCGTCGAGATCAACGAGGCGTTCGGCGCGGTCGTGGCGCGGTCGCAGGCCGAACTCGGGCTCTCCGACGACGTCGTCAACCCGCACGGCGGGGGCATCGCGATCGGTCACCCGATCGGCGCCTCGGGCAACCGCCTCGTCGTTCACGCCGTCCACGAGCTCGTGCGCCGCGGGGGCGGCACGGCGGCGGTCGCCCTTTGCGGCGGCGGCGGCCAGGGCGACGCGCTGATCCTCACCCGCTGACCCGCAGACGGGAAGACGGATGCCACGACCCTCCGGCCGTGGCATCCGTCGGTGTCAGGGGGTCAGCGACCCAGGCGCTTCTTGAACAGCTTGTCCTGCTTCTTCGAGACGGGGGAGTCGCCCGCGATGACGCGGCCGCGGCGCGCGCGGCGGGTGTCGACGACGGCGCCGATCGCCAGCGCCAGGGTGATGCCCCAGCTGAGCCACGCCAGCGCCGTGCGCCAGGTGAACGGCTCGTCGTTCTTGAGGCCGCGCAGGAGCGTGACGCCACCGGTGATGGCGCTGAGGAGACCGGTTCCGAAGATGTACTGCCGCATGCGCCCAACCTATCGAGGAGGGCGATCGTATGCCGCGCCTTGACAGCGCTCGACCCGGGGGCGCCCTGAGCACCGCTTATCGCATCGCGTCCACCCCCGTGCGCGGACCGAGCCCGCTGTTAGCCTGAGGACGATCCCCGAGGAGGACCTGTGACCCAGGCCGATTTCGTCGTCGTCGCCAACCGCTTGCCCGTCGACCGCACCCCCGACGGAGAGGGCTGGCGCCGATCGCCGGGCGGGCTCGTCACCGCTCTCGAACCCGTCATGCGCCGCGCCGAGGGTGCCTGGGTGGGGTGGGCCGGTCAGGCCGACGCCACCGTGGAGCCGTTCGACTTCGAGGGCACGCACCTCGTCCCCGTGACCCTGTCGGCCTCCGACGTCGAGCTCTACTACGAGGGCTTCTCGAACGACACCATCTGGCCGCTCTACCACGACGTCATCGCCGCGCCGACCTACAAGCGGGCCTGGTGGGACGCCTACGTCAAGGTCAACCGGCGCTTCGCCGAGGCCGCGGCCGAGGTCGTCGCCGACGGCGGCATCGTGTGGGTGCAGGACTACCAGCTGCAGCTCGTGCCGAAGATGCTGCGCGAGCTGCGCCCCGACCTCACCATCGGCTACTTCCACCACATCCCGTTCCCCGCCTACGGCCTCTACGCTCAGCTCCCCTGGCGCAAGCAGGTGCTCGAGGGACTCCTCGGCGCCGACGTCATCGGTTTCCAGCGCGTGGCCGACGCGGGCAACTTCGCCCGCGCCGTGCGCCGACAGCTGCGGTACGAGACCAAGGCCAGCGGCATCCTGGTCCCCGAGGGCGAGACGACGCGCGTCGCGCTCGCCAAGGCGTTCCCCATCTCGATCGATGCCGACTCCTACATCGAGCTGGCGCAGAAGCCCGAGATCCAGCAGCGCGCCAAGGAGATCCGCGAGGGTCTCGGCAATCCGCGCAAGATCCTCCTCGGCGTCGACCGCCTCGACTACACCAAGGGCATCCGCCACCGTCTCAAGGCGTGGGGCGAACTGCTCGAAGACGGTCGCGCGACGGTCGAGGACGCCACCCTCGTGCAGGTCGCGAGCCCCAGTCGCGAGCGCGTCGACGCCTACGTGCAACTGCGCGACGAGATCGAGATGACCGTCGGCCGCATCAACGGCGACCACGACACCACGACGCACACGGCGATCCGCTACCTCCACCAGTCGTACCCGCGGGAGGAGATGGTGGCGCTGTTCCTCGCCGCCGACATCATGCTCGTCACGGCGCTGCGCGACGGCATGAACCTCGTCGCGAAGGAGTACGTGGCCAGCCGCGTCGACAACCGCGGCGTGCTCCTGCTCAGCGAGTTCGCCGGCGCCGCCGACGAGATGGGCAGCGCCCTGCTCATCAACCCGCACGACATCGACGGCATGAAGGATGCCATCGTGCGCGCGCTCGAGATGCCCGCCGCCGAACAGGGCCGCCGCATGCGGGCGTTGCGCAAACGCGTGCGCGACCACGACGTCGAGGACTGGTCGCAGGACTTCCTCGAGGCGCTCTCGGTGTTCCACGAGAAGGCCTCCAGCGCTGCGGCCGCCGCCGAGGTCACCCGCGACGACGACGGCTCCGCTCCCGAGCTCGAGCCCATCGACGAGACGGATGCCGGATGACGGGGTCGCAGCTCGACCCGATCCGCATCGATGAAGGGATGGATGCCGGATGACCGCCGCCGACGCCTCCGTCGAGGCCGTCGCGACGACCGCGACGCTGCTGATCGCCCTCGATTTCGACGGCACGCTCTCGCCGCTGGTCGACGAGCCGATGTCGGCGCGCATGACGCCGGACGCCCGCGCGGTGCTCGAGGAGCTCGCGGGCCTCCCGGCGACGACCGTGGCCCTCGTCTCCGGCCGCACGCTCGCCGATCTCCGCGTCATCGCGGAGCACGACGACTCCTCTCCGTGGTGGCTGATGGGCTCGCACGGGGCCGAGGCCTGGGAGCCGGGCTCCGGTGCCGTCGAAGCGGACGACGACGCCGACGACCGCGCGCTGCGCGACCGCCTCACCGCCGAGGTCCGCGACGCCGTCGCCGCGTTCCCCGGAGCACGGGTCGAGCCCAAGCAGTTCGGGCTCGGACTGCACACCCGGACGGCGGATGCCGATGCCGCCCGCGCCGCGCGGGAGGCGACCGACGCCGTCCTGGCCGCCCGAGCGCCGTCGTGGCGACGGCGCACCGGACACGACATTCTCGAGTTCTCGTTCCGGCACGAGGGCAAGGACTCGGCCGTCGCGCACCTGCGCGAGCGCGTGAGCGCCACGGCGGTGCTCTTCGCCGGCGACGACGTCACCGACGAGGACGCCCTGCTATCGCTGGGGGCGGGCGACCTCGGCGTGCGCGTCGGCGGGGGAGAGACGGCGGCGACGCTGCGGGTCGACGACATCGCGGCCTTCGTGGCGGTCCTCGAGCGGATCGCCCGATTGCGGAGCGCGCACGCGGGGTGAGCGCCGGGGGCAGCGGCCCTCGACGATGAATCCACCGTTCACCGCCCGGGCGGCGTCGCGCGCGTGCCGCTCGCAATAGACTTCGAGAATGCCCGCACCGCAGAATCCGAACACCGGCGAGTTCGACATCAAGCCCCGCAGTCGCGTCGTCACCGACGGCATCGAAGCCACCACGTCGCGCGGAATGCTCCGCGCGGTCGGTATGGGCGACGAGGACTGGGACAAGCCCCAGATCGGCATCGCGTCGAGCTGGAACGAGATCACCCCCTGCAACCTCAGCCTCGACCGGCTCGCGCAGGGCGCCAAAGAAGGCGTCCACGCCGGCGGCGGTTACCCCCTGCAGTTCGGCACCATCTCCGTCTCCGATGGCATCTCCATGGGCCACGAGGGCATGCACTTCTCGCTCGTCTCGCGAGAGGTCATCGCCGACAGCGTCGAGACCGTCATGATGGCCGAGCGCCTCGACGGCTCCGTGCTCCTCGCGGGCTGCGACAAGTCGATCCCGGGCATGCTCATGGCATCCGCCCGTCTCGACCTGTCGAGCGTCTTCCTCTACGCCGGCTCCATCGCCCCGGGCTGGGTGAAGCTCAGCGACGGCACCGAGAAGGACGTCACGATCATCGACTCGTTCGAGGCCGTGGGCGCGTGTCTCGCGGGCAAGATGAGCGAGGCCGACCTCAAGCGCATCGAGTGCGCGATCGCCCCGGGCGAGGGTGCGTGCGGTGGCATGTACACCGCCAACACCATGGCCTCCGTCGCCGAGGCGCTCGGACTGAGCCTCCCCGGTTCGGCCGCCCCGCCCTCCGCCGACCGTCGCCGCGACTACTTCGCCCACCGCTCGGGCGAGGCCGTCGTCAATCTGCTCCGTCAGGGGATCACCACGCGCGACATCCTCACCAAGGAGGCGTTCGAGAACGCCATCGCCCTCGCCATGGCGCTCGGCGGTTCGACCAACGTCGTGCTGCACCTGCTCGCGATCGCGAACGAGGCCGAGGTCGAGCTGAACCTCCACGACTTCAACCGCATCGGCGACCGCACCCCGCACGTGGCCGACATGAAGCCGTTCGGGCAGTACGTCATGAACGACGTCGACCGCCACGGCGGCATCCCCGTGATCATGAAGGCGATGCTCGACGAGGGTCTGCTGCACGGCGACGCGCTCACCGTCACGGGCAAGACGCTCGCCGAGAACCTCGCCGACCTGAACCCCGACCCGGTCGACGGCAAGGTCATCCACTCGTTCGACGACCCGATCCACGCCACCGGCGGCATCACGATCCTGCACGGCTCGATGGCCCCCGAAGGCGCGGTGGTGAAGTCGGCCGGCTTCGACGGCAACGTGTTCGAGGGTCCCGCCCGCGTGTTCGAGCGTGAGCGCGGCGCGATGGACGCCCTCGAGGCCGGCGAGATCGCCGCCGGCGACGTGGTCGTCATCCGCTACGAGGGCCCCAAGGGCGGCCCGGGCATGCGTGAGATGCTCGCCATCACGGCGGCCATCAAGGGCGCGGGGCTCGGAAAAGATGTACTACTCTTGACGGACGGTCGATTCTCAGGCGGCACAACCGGACTGTGCATCGGCCACATAGCTCCCGAAGCGGTGGACGCAGGTCCCATCGCCTTCGTGCGCGATGGTGATCTGATACGGGTCGATATCGCCGCTCGCACTCTCGACTTGATCGTCGATGACGCCGAGCTGAGTTCCCGCCGTGATGGCTGGGAACCGCTTCCCCCGCGCTATACCCGTGGCGTTCTGGCCAAGTACTCCAAGCTCGTGCACTCCGCCGCGGAGGGCGCGGTCACGGGCTGACGGCCGTCCCCTTCTCACCTTCTTACGGTTCTCGAGGTACTCCCATGTCCATCGATTCCCCTACGGTGGCCGTGCCCCGGCCCCCCGCCCGCACCGCCCCGGCGCCCGTGATGACGGGTGCACAGGCGGTCGTCCGCTCGCTCGACCTGCTCGGCGTCACCGATGTGTTCGGCCTGCCGGGCGGAGCGATCATGCCCGTCTACGACCCGCTCATGGACGACGAGCACGTCCGCCACATCCTCGTCCGTCACGAGCAGGGCGCCGGTCACGCGGCCGAGGGCTACGCCGCGGCCTCGGGCAAGGTCGGCGTCGCGATCGCGACGTCGGGCCCCGGCGCGACCAACCTCGTCACCGCGATCGCCGACGCCTACATGGACTCGGTGCCGCTCGTGTGCATCACCGGGCAGGTGTTCTCCACCCTCATGGGTACGGATGCCTTCCAGGAGGCCGACATCGTGGGCATCACGATGCCGATCACGAAGCACTCGTTCCTGGTGAAGACCGCCGAGGAGATCCCCGGCGCGATCGCGGCGGCCTTCGAGATCGCCTCGACCGGTCGTCCCGGTCCGGTGCTCGTCGACATCACGAAGGACGCCCAGCAGGCCGAGGCGCCGTTCGTCTGGCCGCCCAAGATCGACCTGCCCGGCTACCGCCCGGTCACCAAGGCGCACGGCAAGCAGATCCAGGCCGCGGCCCACCTGCTCGCCACCGCGCACAAGCCCGTGCTGTACGTGGGCGGCGGTGCGATCCGCGCCAACGCGGCGGCGGAGCTGAAGGTGCTCGCCGAGGCGACGGGCGCCCCCGTCGTCACCACGCTCATGGCGCGCGGCGCGTTCCCCGACTCCCACGAGCAGCATCTGGGCATGCCCGGCATGCACGGCACCGTCCCCGCCGTCCTCGCCCTGCAGGAGAGCGACCTCATCGTCTCGCTCGGCGCCCGCTTCGACGACCGCGTCACGGGCAAGGCGTCGCTGTTCGCGCCGAACGCCCAGGTGGTGCACGTCGACATCGACCCCGCCGAGATCTCCAAGATCCGCACGGCCGACGTGCCGATCGTGGGTGACCTGAAAGAGGTCCTCGTCGACCTGGACGCCGCGTTCCGCGCCGCCGACGCCGAGCACCCGCACGACTACAGCGAGTGGTGGACCTACCTGAACGGCCTCCGCGAGGAGTTCCCGCTGGGCTACACGCCCACCACCGACGGCCTCCTGTCGCCGCAGCATGTCATCCAGCGCATCGGCGAGATGACCGGACCCGAGGGCGTCTACGCCTCGGGCGTCGGCCAGCACCAGATGTGGGCGGCGCAGTTCATCAAGTACGAGCGTCCGAACGCGTGGCTCAACTCCGGCGGCGCCGGCACCATGGGCTACGCGGTCCCCGCGGCCATGGGCGCCAAGGTGGCCCAGCCCGATCGCGCCGTGTGGGCGATCGACGGTGACGGCTGCTTCCAGATGACCAACCAGGAGCTCGCGACCTGCGTCATCAACGACATCCCGATCAAGGTCGCGATCATCAACAACTCCTCCCTCGGCATGGTGCGCCAGTGGCAGACGCTGTTCTTCGACGGCCGCCACTCCAACACCGACCTCAACACGGGCCACGGCACGCGTCGCATCCCCGACTTCGTCAAGCTCGCCGAGGCGTACGGGTGCCTCGCGATCCGCGTCGAGAAGGAAGACGAGATCGACGCCGCGATCCAGCTCGCGCTGGACACGAACGACCGCCCCGTCGTGATCGACTTCGTCGTGAGTGCGGATGCCATGGTGTGGCCGATGGTCCCGCAGGGCGTCAGCAACAGCTACGTCCAGTACGCGCGCGATCACTCGCCCGCCTTCAACGAGCAGGAGGACTGAGATGTCTCGTCACGTTCTGAGCCTCCTCGTCGAGGACAAGCCGGGTCTGCTGACCCGCGTCGCCGGGCTCTTCGCCCGCCGCGGCTTCAACATCGAATCGCTCGCCGTCGGCGTGACCGAGGTGCCGGGTCTCTCGCGCATCACGGTCGTGGTCGACGTCGAGGGCCTGCCGCTCGAGCAGGTGACGAAGCAGCTCAACAAGCTGATCAACGTCATCAAGATCGTGGAGCTCGACCCCGCGGCATCCGTCCAGCGCGAGCACGTCCTCGTCAAGGTGCGCGCCGACAACGCCAGCCGCTCGAACGTGCTCGAGGTCGTGAACCTCTTCCGCGCCTCGGTCGTCGACTACGCACCCGATGCCATCGTGATCGAGATCACGGGCGACTCGGGCAAGGTCGGTGCGTTCCTCAAGGCCATCGAGCCCTTCGGCGTGAAGGAGCTCGCACAGTCGGGCCTTCTCGCCGTCGGTCGTGGCGGCAAGAGCATCACCGAGCGCGTCCTCCGCGGCTGACCCCGTCGGTCCCCGAGCCGGGCGGTCCTGAGCCTGTCGAAGGGTCCGACTCTCCGAATCCCGTCGGTCCTCGACCCTGTCGAGGGGTCCGACATCCGAACTTCATACGTCCCACAACCCCCGGTCCCTTCGACAAGCTCAGGGACCTGACTCAAGGAGAAACATCCTCATGGCAGAGATCTTCTACGACGACGACGCCGACCTCTCGATCATCCAGGGCAAGAAGGTCGCGATCGTCGGCTACGGCTCGCAGGGTCACGCCCACGCGCAGAACCTGCGCGACTCGGGCGTCGAGGTCGTCATCGCCCTCAAGGACGGCTCCAAGTCGGCCGCCAAGGCGCAGGAGGACGGCTTCGAGGTCAAGAACGTCGCCGACGCGGCCGAGTGGGCCGACCTCATCATGATCCTCGCGCCCGACCAGCACCAGCGCTCGATCTTCGCCGACTCGATCAAGGACAAGCTCACCGAGGGCAAGACGCTCGCCTTCGCGCACGGCTTCAACATCCGCTTCGGCTACATCGACGCCCCCGAGGGCGTGGACGTCATCCTCGTCGCCCCCAAGGCCCCCGGCCACACCGTGCGTCGCGAGTACGTCGCCGGCCGCGGCATCCCCGACATCATCGCCGTCGAGCGCGACGCCTCTGGCTCGGCCTGGGACACCGCCCTCTCGTACGCGAAGGCCATCGGCGGCACCCGCGCCGGCGTCATCAAGACGACCTTCACCGAAGAGACCGAGACCGACCTCTTCGGCGAGCAGGCCGTGCTCTGCGGTGGCATGAGCCACCTCGTGCAGGCCGGTTTCGAGACCCTCACCGAGGCGGGCTACCAGCCGCAGATCGCGTACTTCGAGGTGCTGCACGAGCTCAAGCTCATCGTCGACCTCATGTGGGAGGGCGGCATCGCCAAGCAGCGCTGGTCGATCTCCGACACCGCCGAGTACGGCGACTACGTCTCGGGCCCGCGCGTCATCTCGCCCGACGTCAAGGAGAGCATGAAGGCCGTCCTCGCCGACATCCAGTCGGGCGCGTTCGCCGAGCGCTTCATCGCCGATCAGGACAAGGGCGCCCCCGAGTTCCTCGAGCTCCGCGAGAAGGAGCAGGGCCACCCCATCGAGGCCACCGGCAAGGAGCTCCGCGGCCTCTTCGCGTGGAAGCAGCAGGACAGCGACTACGTCGAGGGCTCGGCTGCGCGCTGACCTCCCGATCGTCTCGAACGCCCCGTGGCTCCGGCCGCGGGGCGTTCGCCGTTCGGCGGGACGTCTTCGGTTCCGGATGCCTCGCACCCGGCGTGATCGGCGGGGCGCGACCCGGCCGCGGGGGAGCCCGCTACCGTGGAACCGTGAGCACTCCGCGCGATGACGACGCCCTCTCGTGGGGCGGTGACGACGACCCGACCCTCGACGTCGGCGAGAAGCGTGCGCCCGAGGTGCGACCGTCGGATCCCGTGCAGCCCGTGTCGAGCGAGCCCGAGCCGCTGCAGCCGGCGGCCGAGCCGGAGCCGCTGCAGCCCGCCGCGACGTCGGCGTCGCGGACTCCGCAGGTGCCGGCATCCGCGGTGCACGACGCCCCCGCCGACGCCGGGCCGGCCGATGACGACCACGACGCGGATGCCGACTCCTCGGCGCCGCTGGGCAACGTCGGCCTCGTGGGCATCGGCATGGTCGCCGCGACGTTCCTGCTCTTCGCCCTCGGCTGGCTCCTCGCCGGTCTGCGACTGCGCAGCCTGGGGCTGCCGATCCCCGACGTCACGGTGATCGCCCTCACCGCGGGAGCCGTGCTGGCCCCGCTCGTGTGGTTCGTGGCGGTCCTGGTGCTCACCCGTGCATGGCGGACATGGCAGCGATTCCTGCTGCTGATCGTGGGCATCGTGCTGCTCGTCCCCTGGCCGTTCCTGTCGGTGGGAGCACTCGCATGAGCACCGCCACGCGCACGCGCGTCCTGCCCACATGGGTCGTCGTGGCCATCGCCGGGCTCTTCGGGCTGTTCTACGCCTACGTCGTCTGGAGCGCGGTCGCGCTGCTCATCACGCAGGCGACCGGTCCGCTGGGTCTCAACACCCTCGGGTGGGTGGTCTACATCCTCCCGATCGTCTTCCCCCTGCTCGCGTTCGCGGTCGCCTTCGCGATCGGTGCGCGCCGCGCGGCGGGGGAGTTCGCCCTGGCGATGCTCGCGGGTCTCACCCTCTCGGCGGCGTTCTGGCTCGCGATCGTCGGCTACGGAGCGACGTCGTACGGGCTCTACGGGGGCTGAGGCGGGCGACTCCGGTCTCCGGCCGTGCGCCCCGCGGCGAAGCGGTGTCGTGCCGGCGTCCGATCGGGCGCCCCGCGGCGTGACGTCGTCGTGCCGGCATCCGTTCGTGCGCCCCGCGGCATGACGTCGTCGCGCCGGCATCCCGAACCGTGGGCCGAAGCCGAGCCGCCGGGAGATGCCGCCTCGCGGCGTGACCGAGGGGCCGCGCGAGCCCGTGCGTCGCCGTCGTCGACGGGCCGAGGCGTCCGGCGTCATACGGTCGGGAGCTCTCGCGGGGCCGCGCTAGGCTGACACACGGCCCGCACGGGTCGTGCGCCCGGTTCGCGCCGGCGGTGCGCGGCGGTGCGCGCCGGTCCCCAGCACCGTTTCGAAGGACGCATCCGTGACGAAGCCCGTCGTGCTCATCGCCGAAGAACTCTCTCCCGCCACGATCGACGCGCTCGGCCCCGACTTCGACGTGCGCAACGTCGACGGGACCGACCGCCCCGCGCTGCTCTCGGCCCTCGCCGACGCGCACGCGGTGCTCGTGCGCTCGGCCACCCAGATCGATGCCGAGGCGCTTGCCGCGGCTCCCTCGCTCAAGGTCGTCGCCCGCGCCGGGGTCGGCCTCGACAACGTCGACATCAAGTCGGCCACCGCCGCAGGTGTCATGGTCGTGAACGCCCCGACCTCCAACATCATCTCGGCCGCCGAGCTGACCGTAGGCCATGTGCTGAGCCTCGCGCGCCGCATCCCCGCCGCGCATGCCTCTCTCGCGCAGGGCCTGTGGAAGCGCAGCTCCTTCACCGGCACCGAGCTCTTCGAGAAGACGATCGGCATCATCGGCCTCGGACGCATCGGCGCCCTCATCGCCGCGCGCCTTCAGGGATTCGACATGCGCGTCATCGCGTACGACCCCTACGTCACGGCCGCGCGTGCGCAGCAGCTCGGCGTGCAGCTGGTCTCGCTCGACGAACTCCTCGAGCAGAGCGACTTCGTCACGATCCACATGCCGAAGACGCCCGAGACGACCGGCATGATCGGCGCCGAGCAGCTGCGCCGCATGAAGAACTCCGCGTACGTCATCAACGTCGCGCGCGGCGGCCTGATCGACGAAGAGGCGCTGTTCGACGCCCTCACCTCGGGCGAGATCGCGGGGGCCGGCCTCGACGTCTTCTCGACCGAGCCCCCCGCCGAGGGCGGCCCCGCCCGCAAGCTCCTCGACCTTCCGAACGTCGTGGTCACCCCGCATCTCGGGGCCAGCACGGAGGAGGCGCAGGAGAAGGCCGGCGTCTCCGTCGCCCGTTCGGTCAAGCTCGCCCTCGAGGGCGACCTCGTCCCGGATGCCGTGAACGTCGCCGGGGGAGCGATCGACCCGTTCGTGCGTCCCGGTATCGCCCTGGTCGAGATGCTCGGTCAGTTCTTCAGCGGTCTCGCCGACAGCGCGCTCACGAGCCTGGACATCGAGGTGCGCGGAGAGCTCGCGCAGTACGACGTGAGCGTCTACCGCCTCGCGGCGCTGAAGGGCTACTTCAGCCGCATCGTCAGTGAAACGGTGTCTTACGTGAACGCCCCGCTCTTCGCCGAGCAGCGCGGCGTCGAGGCGCGCTTGGTCGTCGAGGCCGAGAGCCCGCTGTACCGCAACATCACGATCCTCCGCGGCACCCTCGCGGACGGCTCGACCCTCACGGTGGCCGGTACGCTCGCCGGCACTCGCATGGTGCCCAAGGTCGTCGCGATCAACGGCTACGACATCGAGGTGCCGATCGAGCAGCACCACATCGTCATGCGCTACGCCGACCGCCCCGGCATCGTCGCGATCTACGGCCAGAAGCTCGGTGAGGCCGGCATCAACATCGCGGGTCTCCAGGTGGCGGCCCAGGATGCCACGGGCCGCGCGCTGTCGGTGCTCACGGTGGACTCGCCGGTTCCCGACGAGATCCTCGGTGCGATGCGCGAGTCCGTCGGCGCCGATCTGTTCCGGCAGATCGAGATCATCGAGGGCTGAGTCCCGGACGCATGACGGGGGAGGGGGTCGCTGCGGCGGCCCCCTTTCTCATTCGAAGGGCGGTGCCGCGTGGCGTTGCGGACTGGCTGCCTCAGGTGGTGGCAGCCACCACGGCGTCGATGAGCTTGTCGAGCTCCGGTCCCTCGAGGGTCGGGCCGGGGACGGCGTTGAGGTCGAGGACCGCGTTGAAGTAGAGCCCGTCGCTGACCAGCAGCACCATCTGCAGCGCCGTCTCGTCACGCGTGTGGGCGCGCAGGCTCTCCTCCCACAGCTCGCGCACGCGGCGAAGCGATGCGGAGGCGGTGTCGTTGCCGTTCTGAGCGAGGCGGGAGACCGCGAGGATCGTCACGTCGAGCGGAGACCCGGTGTTCTGCGACGAGCGCAGGTGCGCCGCGACGACGCCCTCGGCGGACTTCTCGATCTCGTCGACGTCTTCCTGCGCCAGGCGCTCGAGGCGGTCGACCAGTGCCGCTTCGAGAGCGCTCTTCGAGTTGAAGTGGTAGAGCAGGCCGCCCTTCGACACGCCGGCGCCGCGCGCCGTGGCATCCATCGTCGCGGCGCGCTCGCCCTCGTCGACGAGGATCCGTGTGAAGGCGTCGAGGACGGCTTCGCGGGCGAGAGGGGGGCGACTCATGACTCCTCGATCGTACTGGCGGGTGGGACCTCGGACCTGATACTATACCGGCTGGACGGTTAAGAAACGGATCGGAAGAATGCTCACCTCGTCGATGCCCACCTCGGAGATCACCGTGACCCGCGCCGGGTGGCGCGGGTGGTTCGCGCTGGCGGTGCTCATGCTGCCCGTGCTGCTGGTCTCGGTCGACAACACGGTGCTGAGTTTCGCGCTGCCCGAGATCGCACTGTCGCTGCAGCCGTCCAGTATCGAGCAGCTGTGGATCATCGATGTCTACCCGCTCGTGCTCGCGGGCCTGCTCGTCACGATGGGCACCTTGGGCGACCGGTTCGGCCGTCGGCGTCTGCTGTTGATCGGCGCGACCGGCTTCGCGGCCGTCTCCGCACTGTCGGCCTTCGCGCCCACGGCGGCCCTGCTCATCGCGGGTCGAGCGCTCATGGGCGTCTTCGGCGCCATGCTGATGCCGTCGACGCTCTCCCTGCTGCGCAGCATCTTCCGCGACCGCGATCAGCGTCGCTTCGCCATCGCCATCTGGGCCTCGGGCTTCTCCGCTGGGGCCGCCCTCGGCCCCATCGTGGGGGGTTTCCTCCTCGAGCACTTCTCGTGGGGGTCGGTGTTCCTCATGGCGGTGCCCGTGCTCATCCCCCTCCTGATCCTCGCCCCGTTCTTCGTGCCCGAGAGTCGCGACCCGCACCCCGGCCGCTTCGACCCCGTCAGCGTGCTGCTCTCGCTCGCGACGATGGTCCCGATCGTCTACGGCATCAAGAAGCTCGCCGTCGACGGCCCGCTCTCGCTTGCCCCGGCGCTCTTCGTCGTCGGCATCGTCTTCGGATGGCTGTTCGTGCGCCGTCAGCGCTCGCTGCCCACGCCGATGCTCGACATGTCGCTGTTCCGTCGAGGCACCTTCTCCGGCGCCATCCTCGTGAACCTGCTCAGCGTGGTCGGACTCGTCGGATTCCTCTACTTCGTCGCGCAGCACCTGCAGCTGGTCGTGGGGCTGTCGCCGATGGTCGCGGGCTTCGCGCTCCTGCCCGGGCTCGTACTCATGATCGTCTCCGGACTCGCCGTGGTGCCGGTCGCGAAGCGGTTCGCCCCGCGCGTGGTCGTGCCCGTCGCGCTCACGTTCTCCGTCGTCGCGTATGTCCTCGTCGCGCTCTCGACCGCCGACCTCGTCCAGCTCATCGTGGCGTTCGGCCTGCTGGGCATCGGTATCGGTGCCGCCGAGACCGTGTCGAACGAGCTGATCCTGTCGAGCGCCCCCTCGGCCAAGGCCGGTGCCGCGAGCGCCGTCTCCGAGACGGCCTACGAGGTCGGCGCGGTGCTGGGCACCGCCGTGCTCGGTGGCATCCTCGCGGCCTTCTATCGGGCGCAGCTGGTGCTCCCGGCGGGGCTCCCGGATGCCGCGGCCCAGGCGGCCCGCGAAACCCTCGCCGGGGCCGTGGCGGTGTCGCAGACCCTCGACGACCCGGCGCTGGCGGACGCCCTGCGGCTCGCCGCCGCGCACGCCTTCGACTCCGGCGTGGTCATCACGGCCTTGATCGGCGCGGGGCTGATCGTCGTGGCCGCGGTGATCGCTGCCACTACCCTGGGAGGAACCCGCGGCGCGTCGACGAAGTGACGTGCCCCGAGCTCTGAGGAGAGCGATGTCGCGTGTCGTGAAGCTGGCCGTCATCCCCGGTGACGGCATCGGTCCCGAAGTCGTCGCCGAGGCCGTCAAGGTGCTCGACGCCGTCACCGCCGAGTCGGATGTCGTCTTCGACAAGACGCCCTTCTCGCTCGGCGCCGGGCGCTACCTCGAGACCGGCGACACGCTCACCGACGACGACCTTGCCGCGATCGCGGGCCACGACGCGATTCTGCTCGGCGCCGTCGGCGGCGTGCCGGGCGACCCGCGCCTGAAGGACGCGAACATCGAGCGCGGACTGCTGCTGAAGCTCCGCTTCGAGCTCGACCACTACGTCAACCTGCGACCGTCGAAGCTCTACCCCGGCGCCGCGGGCCCCCTGGCAGACCCGGGCGACATCGACTTCGTCGTCGTGCGCGAGGGGACCGAGGGGCCGTACGTCGGCAACGGCGGTGCCATCCGCCGCGGAACCCCGCACGAGGTCGCCAACGAGACCTCGGTCAACACGGCCTACGGCGTCGAGCGCGTCGTGCGGTACGCCTTCGCCCTGGCCGAGCGCCGTCGCCGCACGCTCACGCTCGTGCACAAGACCAACGTGCTCGTCCACGCGGGCGGCATGTGGAAGCGCATCGTGGATGCCGTGGCATCGGAGTTCCCGGGGGTCGACGTAGACTACCTGCACGTCGACGCGGCAACCATCTTCCTGGTCACGAACCCGGGCCGCTTCGACGTGATCGTCACCGACAACCTCTTCGGCGACATCCTGACCGACCTGGCCGGCGCCGTCACCGGTGGCATCGGCCTCGCCGCATCGGGCAACATCAACCCCGACGGCGCGTTCCCCTCGATGTTCGAGCCCGTGCACGGATCGGCGCCCGACATCGCGGGAAGCCAGAAGGCCGACCCCACGGCCGCGATCCTCTCCGTCGCCCTGCTGCTCGATCACCTCGGGCTCACCGATGAATCCGCCCGCGTCACCCGCGCGGTGGAAGACGACATCGCGCACCGTGAGGGCTCGCGCACCACTGCTCAGATCGGCGACGCCATCGCCGCACGCGTCCAGGCGTAACCTGGACCGACCGGCCCGCTTCGCCCCCGGCACACGAAGAGTTTTGGATCACAGATGACCACCATCGACACCGACCCCGACACCGGACTCGACCCGCTCGAGTTCTCCGTCACGCGCAACCTCGCGGCCAAGAGCACCGCCGACCGCGACGCGATCCTGGCCAGCCCCGGCTTCGGGCAGAGCTTCACCGACCACATGGTCGACATCTGCTGGTCGGTCCGCGGCGGCTGGCACCGCCCCCGAGTGTCTCCGTACGGCCCGATCTCGCTCGACCCCGCGGCCGCCGTGCTGCACTACGGCCAGGAGATCTTCGAGGGCATCAAGGCCTACCGTCACGCCGACGGGTCGGTCCACACCTTCCGGCCCGATCAGAACGGGCGACGGCTGCAGCGCTCGGCCCGCCGTCTTGCCCTGCCCGAACTGCCGGTTCCCTACTTCCTCCAGTCGCTGCGCGAGCTCATCGCCGTCGACGGTGCCTGGGTGCCCTCCGGCGAAGACCAGAGCCTCTACCTGCGGCCCTTCATGTTCGCGAAGGAGGCGTTCCTCGGGGTGCGCCCCGCCCACAAGGTCGCGTACTACCTGATCGCCAGTCCGGCCGGCGCCTACTTCAAGGGCGGCGTCCAGCCGGTCTCGATCTGGCTGAGCGAGGACTACTCGCGCGCGGGTAAGGGCGGCACGGGGGCGGCAAAGACCGGCGGAAACTACGCCGCGAGCCTCCTTCCCCAGTCCGAGGCGTACGAGAACGAGTGCGACCAGGTCGTCTTCCTCGACCAGGATCGCAACGTCGAGGAGCTCGGCGGCATGAACGTCGTGTTCGTCTATAAGGACGGCACCATCGTCACTCCGCAGTCCGACTCCATCCTCGAGGGCATCACGCGCGACTCGCTCCTGCAGCTCGCGCGCGACCGCGGCCACCACGTCGAGGGGCGCAACGTCTCGCTGACCGAGTGGCGCGAGGGCGTGGCATCCGGAGACATCGTCGAGGTGTTCGCGTGCGGCACCGCTGCCGTGGTCACTCCGATCGGCATCCTCAAGGGGCGCGATTTCATCGACGAGCAGCCTTCGGGGACGCTCGCGCTCGAACTGCGCGAGGAGCTGACGAACATCCAGTACGGCCGCGCGGAAGACAAGCACGGCTGGTTGTACCGCCTCGACGCCTGATCCGCGTCGTCGGATGGAGGGGTTCCCGGATGCCGGGGGCCCCTTCGTGGCGTGCACCGGGGCTTCGACAGGCTCAGCCCCCTGACGTGATGACTCTCACGGAAGCGAGGTCCCTGAGCTTGTCTAAGGGACCGGGAAGCGGATGGTGGTGTCGGACCCCGCGGATAGGCTGGCCCGGTGAAGATCGCTCGATTCAGCCACCAGGACGCCCTCCGCTACGGCATCGTCGACGACGACCACGTCGTCGTGCTCGAGGGTGACCCCATGTTCGCCGGGTTCGACACCACGGGTGAGCGCATCCCCCTCTCCGACGTGACGCTGCTGGCCCCCGTCATCCCGCGCTCGAAAGTCGTGTGCATCGGTAAGAACTACCACGACCACGCTGCCGAGATGGGGGGTGAGGCGCCCGCCGAGCCCCTGATGTTCCTCAAGCCGAACACCTCCGTCATCGGCCCGAACGACGTCATCGTGCGCCCGACGGCCCTCAGCTCGCAGACCGACTACGAGGGCGAACTCGCCGTCGTCATCGGCCGTATCGCCAAGAACGTCCCGGTCGAGCGGGCGGGGGAGTACATCTTCGGCTACACCGTCGCCAACGACGTCACCGCGCGCGATCTGCAGCGCAGCGACGGCCAGTGGTCGCGCGCGAAGGGGTTCGACACCTTCTGCCCCGTCGGCCCGGTCATCGAGACCGACCTCGACGTCCCATCGGCCACGATCGTGACCCGCGTGAACGGCGAGGTCCGTCAGGACGGCCCGGTCTCCGACATGATCCACGACATCCCGACCCTCGTCGCCTACGCCTCCGCGGTGTTCACGCTGCTTCCGGGCGACCTGATCCTGACCGGAACGCCCGCCGGGATCGGCTCCTTCGGTGCGGGCGACGTCGTCGAGGTCGAGATCGGCGGCATCGGGGTGCTGCGCAACACCGCCCGCGATGCCTGACACCGCCGCGCCGGCGGGTGTCGACCTCGTCGCCACGCAGCGCCGTATGGTGCGCGTGCTCGCGGCGGGGCAGGTGCTCACCGGCGTGGCCTTCGGGGCGACGCTCTCGCTCGGCGCCCTCCTCGCCGCCGACCTGTCGGGCCAGGAGGCGCTGTCGGGCTTCGCGACCGCCTCGGTGACGCTGGGGGCCGCGTTGACGGCGATCCCTCTCGCGCGTCTCGCTGCGCGCCGGGGGAGGCGCCTCGCGCTGACCACCGGCAACATCGCCGCGCTGACGGGTATCGCGGTGGTCATCGCCGCGGCGGCGTCGCGCGCCTTCCCCCTGCTGCTCGTGGGGATCGCGTTGATCGGAGCCGGCAACGCCGCGACCCTGCAGTCGCGTTTCGCCGCGACCGATCTCGCACCCACCGCCCGGCGGGGCCGCGACCTCGCCACGGTCGTCTGGGCGACCACGGTGGGTGGAGTGGTCGGTCCGCTCCTGCTCGCTCCCGGCGAACTCCTCGGGGCGAGCATCGGGATGCCGCGCCTCACCGGGGCGTACCTCTTCTCGTTCGCGGCCCAGGCGTGCGCCTTCGCGCTCTACGTGCTCGTCCTGCGCCCGGATCCGCTGCTGCTCGCCCAGCGCCTCGATCGTGAGAGCACGGCACTCGCCCCTGCCGTGCCGCAGGCCGACCGTCCCGCGCTCGCGCGCTTCGCGATGCTCGCGGTCGCCGCCTCGCACGTGACGATGGCGTCGGTCATGGCGATGACGCCCGTCCACCTGTCCCACATCGTCGCCCCGGACGCCGTCACCCTGGCTGTCGGCGTGACGATCGCCCTCCACGTGTTCGGGATGTACGGGCTGTCGCCGGTGTTCGGCATCCTGGCCGACCGCCGGGGGCGGATCCCCGTCATCGTGCTCGGGCAGGTGCTGCTCGCGGCTTCGCTCGCCACCGCGTCGGCTTTCGGTGGCTCCCAGGCCGGCGTCCTGGTGGCGCTGGTGCTGCTCGGCCTCGGATGGAGCGCGGCGACGGTGGCCGGCTCCGCCCTGCTCACCGAGGCGACGCCGGTGGCGCTGCGGCCGCGTCGTCAGGGACGCAGCGACACGCTGATGACGGCGTGCGCGGCTGCGGGCTCCGTGCTCGCGGGCGTGATCCTCGGCCTCGTCGGGTACGGCGGTCTCGCCCTCTGGGCGCTCGTTCCGGTGGCCGTGGTCTGCATCGCCGCCGTCGTGGCGCTCCGCACCCGCGCGTGAGTCCCCGAGAATCGTCGCTTTCGAGCCCTACCAGGCGACAATTCTCGGCACCTCGCACGGGGGAGTGGGTCAGATCGTGTAGACCAGGCCGTCGAAGGCCGAGAGGTTCTCGATCCCGCGCACGCCGAGCGCATGCAGGGCGCGGTCGACGTCGCGCTCGTCGTTGAAGACGTGGAAGGCCACCCGGGCGCGACCCGCGCGGCCCGACGCCGTGATGCCGTGGGCGGTGAGCTGCGCGAGGGCTTCGCCGGTGGCATCCGGCCAGGTGACGATGGCCGAGGGGCGCTCGGGGTGAGCCAGGCCCAGGCCGTCGCGGAAGCGCGCGGCGAGGCCCGTGGTGTGCGCGTACGTCGCGGTGATGTCGGCATCGGCGAACAGAGCCAGGGCGGGAGCGGCGCCGACGAAGGCCTGCCACGCCGGCGAGACGTCGAAGCGGCGCGCGTCGGGGGCGAGCACGCCGCCCGTTCCGTAACACGACGACCACGGGTTGTCGCCGGAGTACCAGCCGGCCTGCACCGGTCGGATCTCGTGGGCGAACGCGGGTGAGATGGTGAGGAATGAGACGCCGCGGGGGCAGCACAGCCACTTGTAGGCGTGGCACACGGTCGCGTCGAACATCGTCGCGTCGACGGGCAGCCACCCTGCGGCCTGCGTGAGGTCGCAGAGCGTCCGCGCACCCGCGCGTGCGGCGGCGGCGGCGATGCCCACGGCATCCGCCACGTCGCCGGTGGCCGACTGCACGAGCGAGAAGGCCACGAGCCAGGTGTCGGCGGACACAGCGGCCGCGAGCTCCGAGAGGGGAGCGGTGCGCAACCGGATGCCTCGACCCGCGTGGGCGAAAGGCGCGACGAGCGAGGAGAAGTCGCCTTCGGCGCAGAGCACCTCGGCGCCGTCGGGAACCGAGGCGGCGATGAGCGCGACCTGCACCGACGTCTGCGAGCCGATTGCGACGTCGCCCCGCGGCGCGCTCACGAGGCGGGCGTACGACGCGCGGGCGTCCTCCACTGCCTGCGAGGCCGCGACGACGTCGGGGCGACCGGATGCCGCGGCGTCGAGATCCGCGCGGACGGCGCGCACCGTCCCGCGCGACGGTAGGCCGAGGGTGCAGGCGGCGAGGTAGTCGCGGCCGCCGGCGAAGTGCGAGGCGAGGCTGCTCATGGAACCAGGTTCGTCCGTCAGCGCCTATTGCACTAGGGCAGGTGTTGCATGAGAAGCATCCATCCTGCTTATGTGTTCGGATGAGCGACATCGACGAGGGCCTCGACGCCCACGGCCTGCGGGTCGTCAAAGCGATCGCCGACACCGGATCGATCACCGCCGCGGCGCGTGCCCTCGGCTACAGCCAGCCCGCGGTCAGTCAACAGTTGCGGCGCCTCGAGCAGCGCGCGGGCATGCCCATCGTCGAACGCGTCGGGCGTGGGGTGCGCCTCACCGAGGCCGGCTGGGTGCTCGCCCGGCACGCGGCCACGGTGACGACGGCCCTCGATGCCGCCGCGGGCGACCTCGCGGAGCTGAGGGGGCTGCGCGCCGGACGCGTGCGGATCGCGGCGTTCCCCTCCGCCTCGTCGACCGTCGTGCCCCGCGTCATCGCCGCGGTCACGGCCCGCCGCCCCGGTGTCTCGATCAGCTTCGTCGAGGCGGAGCCGCCCGAGGCCATCTCGGCGGTGCGCGAGGATCGCGCCGACATCGCGCTCATCTACAGCTACCCCGGCGACCGCCGGGAGCAGCTCGCCCAGGCCGCCGCCGGGCTCTCGGTGCGCCGTCTCGGCGACGACGACACCGTCGTCGTCGTCCCCGCCGAGCACCCGGCCGCCACCGACGACCCGATCGACCTCTCGCAGCTCGCGGGGGAGCGATGGATCGCGGGCTGCCCCCAGTGCCGCGGGCACCTGCTCGAGGCCTGCGGGCGGGCGGGCTTCACCCCCGACATCGCGTTCGAGACCGACAACTACATCGCCGTCGAGAACCTCGTCGCGCTCGGCGTCGGCATGGCGATCCTGCCGCGCATGGCGGTGGCATCCCTTCCCCTCCCCGCCGGGATCGCGGTGCCGCGCCTCCCCGCCGCCGAAGCCCGGACGCTGCACGTCGTGACGGCGCGGGGGGCCGAGAGCGTGCCCGCGGTCGGTGCGGCCCTCGAGGTCGTGGCGGAGGTGCTGGCCGACCATCGGCCCGGTAACGCCCGCCGGTAGGATCGAGGGGATGTCTGCCACGCCCGATCCCCGCACCACGACCGCCACCGGCGCCGACGTTCGCGTCCGCTTCTGCCCGTCCCCGACGGGCCTGCCCCACGTCGGTCTCATCCGCACCGTCCTGTTCAACTGGGCCTACGCCCGGCACAACGGCGGCAAGCTCGTCTTCCGTATCGAAGACACCGATGCCGCGCGCGACAGCGAAGAGAGCTACCAGCAGCTCCTCGACGCGCTGCGGTGGATGAACATCGACTGGGACGAGGGCGTCGAGGTCGGCGGCCCGCACGCGCCGTACCGGCAGTCGCAGCGCCATGAGATCTATCGCGAGGTGCTCGACAAGCTCGTCGCGGCCGGCGCGGTGTACGAGAGCTACTCGACGGCGGAGGAGATCGACGCCCGTAATGAGGCCAACGGCCGCGCGAAGCAGCTCGGCTACGACAACTTCGACCGCGACCTCACCGATGAGCAGCGTGCGGCCTTCCGCGCCGAGGGGCGTCAGCCCGCGTGGCGTCTGCGCGTCCCCGATCACGACCTCAGCTACGTCGACCTCATCCGCGGCGAGGTGACGTTCCCGGCGGGGTCGTTCCCCGACTTCGTGCTCGTGCGCGCCGGCGGAGTGCCGCTGTACCCGTTCGTGAACCCGGTCGACGACGCGCTCATGGGCATCACCCACGTCATCCGCGGTGAAGACCTCATGCCGTCGACGGCGCGCCAGCTCGCGCTGTACTCGGCCCTGGTGGATGCCGGGGTCACGACGTTCATCCCGCGCTTCGGCCACATGCCCCTCGTGCTGGGCGAGACGGGCAACAAGAAGCTGTCGAAGCGCGACCCGCAGGCCGATCTGTTCCTGCAGCGCGAGAAGGGCTTCATCCACGAGGGCCTGCTCAACTACCTCTCGCTGCTGGGGTGGTCGCTCGCGAGCGATCGCGACGTCTTCTCGCTCGACGAGATGATCGCCGCCTTCGACATCGCCGACGTGAACCCGAACCCGGCACGCTTCGATCAGAAGAAGGCCGAGGCGATCAACGGCGACCACATCCGCATGCTGGATGCCGACGACTTCGCCGCGCGGATCGTCCCCTACCTCGCGGGCGCGGGGTATATCGCGGAGGAGCCGTCGGAGGAGCACCGCGCCATCATCGCCGCCGCAGCGCCCCTCGTGCAGGAACGCGTGCAGCTGCTCGGCGAGGTCCCGGGCATGCTCGGCTTCCTCTTCGTCTCCGACGTGTCGTACGCCGAGGACGCGCTGAAGGGGCTTCCCGCGAACGCGGCGGAGGTGCTCACGGCATGCTCCCGCGCCCTCGAGGGCGTCGACGACTTCACCGCCGCCGGTGTGCAGGCGGCGCTGTCGACGGCGCTCGTCGACGAACTGGGACTCAAGCCGCGCGTGGCCTACGGTCCGCCGCGCGTCGCCCTGACGGGCCGGCGGGTGTCGCCGCCGCTGTTCGAGTCGATGGAGCTGCTCGGGAAGGACGAGACGCTGCGGCGCCTGAACGCTCTGGTGCAGCACCTGGGCTGAGCGTCCTCGTCCGCGCGACGCGCGCGGGCGGGGCGGGATTTGGCAGGGGAGCGGCTCTCACGTAAGCTTGATCCTCGGCACGAGTTCCGGCTCAGCGCCTTGGGGTATGGTGTAATTGGCAACACGGCGGTTTCTGGTTCCGTTGTTCTTGGTTCGAGTCCAGGTACCCCAGCTTCGAGAAAAGTCCCGATGATCGAGAGATCGTCGGGACTTTTCCGTTTCTCCCAGCCCACGCCGAAGCGGCGGGCCCACACTGGTGCGATGGGACTCTTCGTACAGCGACCCGAGGAACCGAGCGAGTGGGCCGGGCTGCCCGGTGAGCCGGTGCGGCAGCGGACGCGCGCCGAGATGCTCCCCGACGATGAGCACCCCGAAGCCTCCCCGGCCGGTCTGCTGGGGCTCGTCGACGCGCCCATCGCTTCGATCGAGATCCCGGTCCCGCCCGCCGAGGGCGCGAGGGACTGAGCGCGTGATCATGCGTCGCGCCGCGACTCCGCCGTCGCGCGCCGAACGGGGGAGGCCGCGCGTCGTCGCCGCGGTGGCGGTCGGGCTGCCGCTCGTCATCGCGGGCTGCGCGCCCACGGCATCCTCCGCTGTCATTCCGGCCGAAAGCGCCCCCGCGCCCTCTCCGTCGGCGTCGCCGGGGGAGCAGGTGCCGGAGCCCGCCATCGCGTCGCCCGACGGCCTCGCGGGGACCGATGTCCGCGTCGCCATCGGGAGCGCGCTCGTCGTCGCCGTCCCCGACGGCACCGAGGCGGAGTGGACCGGTACCACCGCCGACGTGACGATCGCGGAATTCTCCGCCGGCGGACCCTCGGAGGGCGCGGTGTTCCGCCCCGGGTTCATCGCCCGCGCACTCGGGACGACGGCTGCGACCGTCACCGGCCCTGACGGGAAGCAGGTCGACTTCACGATCTCCGTGGTGGCGCCTTAAGCGCCGACCGCTCGTCATCTCGTGTCGGGCGGGGGTCTTCGAGGCCCGCCCGTTCGTCGCGCGGGGAGAGCGGCGGAGAACCGCGCGCCCGCGCGCCGCTGTGCCGCGCCTTCCCAGTGAGGACGCGTTCCGCCGTGTCGGTGCGCCGCGCATCTTCGCTGGATCCGATCATTCTGTTGCCCTGTGTGGGTTCATGTTGTACTGTGTGGGAATCTTCGAAGGAGATCCCGTGTACGCAATGGAGCGCCAGCAGCTCATCGAGCGCGAACTGCGCGAAGTCGGACGCGTCAGCGTCGTCGATCTCGCCCGCCGCTTCGACGTGACGACGGAGACCGTGCGTCGCGACCTCGACCGTCTGGAGAGCCTCGGCTCCCTCCGTCGCGTCCACGGCGGAGCGGTCGACGCCGGTCGGGCCAGCACGGCGGAGTCCCCGCTCACCGAGCGCCGCGAACGTCACGGCGATGCGAAGCGCGCGATCGCCGCGGCCGCGGTCTCGCTGCTGGGTCCGGACTTCCGCGGCTCGGTCTTCCTCGATGCGGGGACGACGCCCGCCGCGGTGGCCGCTCTGCTGCCCGAGGCTCTCGTCGCGGGTGTCGGCGCCGTCGAGGTCGTGACGCACTCGCTCGAAGCGGCGCACGTGCTCTCCGGCGATGACCGCCTGTCGCTGACCACCATCGGGGGCCGCGTCCGCGGGGTCACCGCCGCAGCGGTCGGCGCGCACACGGTCCGCACGATCGGTCAGCTGCGGCCCGACATCGCCTTCGTCGGCACGAACGGCCTCAGTGCGGGCTTCGGCCTCAGCACGCCCGACCCCGACGAGGCCGCGGTGAAGGCCGCCATCATCCAGTCGGCCCGCCGCGTCGTGCTCGTCGCGGATGCGGCCAAGTTCGGAGAGGAACTGCTCGTGCGTTTCGCCCAGCTCGACGAGATCGACGTCCTCGTCACCGATGCGACCCCGCCCGCCGATCTGGCCGACGCCCTCGCCGACGCCGACGTCGAGGTGCGTGTCGCATGATCGTCACCCTGACCGCCAACCCCTCGGCCGACCGCGCCGTCGTGCTGTCCGACGCCCTCGTCCCGGGCGAGGTCCAGCGCGCCGTGTCGTCGCGGGAGGATGCCGGGGGCAAGGGCGTCAACGTCGCGCGCGTCGTCACGGCTGCCGGCGCCCCGGCCCGCGCGGTCGTGCCGGTCGGCGCCCACGACCCCTATCGCGTCCTGCTCGAGGACACCGGCATCGGCCTCGACATCGTCGAGGTGGCCGGTCGTGCCCGCGCGAACCTCACCATCACCGACCCCGCCGGCGAGACGACCAAGCTCAACCTCCCCGGCGCGGAGCTGAGCGCCGCCGAGGCCGAAGCCCTCACGGCGGGTGTCGTCGCGGCGGCCGAAGGCGCGACCTGGCTCGTGCTCGCCGGTTCGCTGCCCCCCGGGGTCCCCGCGTCGTTCTACGCCGATCTCGTGTCCGCGGTCCGCACGCGGTGGGGTGTCGCCGCTCCGCTCATCGCCGTCGATGCCTCGGGTGAGGCCCTCGCGGCCGTGGTCGAGAGCGCGCGCCCCGACCTCATCAAGCCCAACCACGAGGAGCTCGCCGAGCTGGTGGGCGAGGATGCCGCGGACGACGTCGACGTGCTCGCCGAGGCGGTGCGTCGTGCCACGGCCCTCGTGCCCGGCCGTGTGGCATCCGCTCTCGTGACCCTCGGCGCCGATGGCGCTCTGCTGTTCACGGCCGAGGGAGCCTGGCGCGGACGCGCCCCCAAGATCCAGGTCGCCAGCACGGTCGGCGCGGGCGACAGCTCGCTCGCCGGCTATCTGCTGGCCGATCTCGACGGGGCCTCGGCCCCCGACCGTCTCGCACGCAGCATCGCCTACGGCGCCGCTGCCGCGACCCTGCCGGGGACGCAGGCCCCGACACCGGCCGATCTGCCCGCGGGCCCGATCGCCGTATCCGATTTCGCCACCCCCATCGCCACATCCTGACCACGGAGGTCACGACAATGTCCGACATCATCACTCCGGAGCTCGTCACTCTCGACGTGCCCCTGGGCACCGACAAGCAGTCGGTGATCCGCGCCCTGGCCGAGCGCGTCGTCGCGCAGGGCCGCGCGACGAGCGCTCAAGAGCTCTTCGACGACGCGTGGGCCCGCGAGCAGAAGGACGAGACCGGCCTGCCCGGCGGCATCGGCATCCCGCACGCGCGGAGCGCGTCGGTCACCGAACCGACCCTCGCCTTCGCCCGCCTCACGCCGGGCGTCGACTTCGGCGCCCCGGACGGTCCCGCCGACATCGTGTTCCTCATCGCCGCGCCGGCGGGCGCCGACGAGGCCCACCTCGCGGTGCTGTCGCAGCTCGCCCGCAGCCTCATGAACGACGGCTTCATGTCGGGTCTTCGTGCAGCGACGACGCCGTCCGACGCCGTGCGCATCATCACGGATGCCGTGAACCCCGCGCCGGCGTCCGCCCCGGCCGCCGAGGCCCCCGCCGCGACCCGCGCCGAGGCGCGCACCGCCACGGCGACCAAGACGAAGAAGATCGTCGCGGTCACCGCGTGCGCCACCGGCATCGCCCACACCTTCATGGCCGCCGACGCGCTCACCGCGGCCGGTGCCGAGACCGACGGCGTGGAGCTCGTCGTCGAGCCGCAGGGCTCGAGCGGCTACAAGGCGCTCCCGCAGAGCGTGATCGACGACGCCGACGCCGTGATCTTCGCGGTCGACGTCGACGTCCGCGAGCCGCAGCGCTTCGCGGGCAAGCCGGTCGTCCGCGCCGGCGTCAAGCGCGGTATCGAACAGCCGAAGCAGCTCATCGCCGAGGCCCTCGCCGCGTCCGACAACCCGAACGCCGCACGCGTGCAGGGCGGCGCCGCCACGGCATCCGCCTCCGACGCTCCGGCGGCCCAGCAGTCGGTCGGCCGTCGCATCCAGCGGTGGCTGCTCACCGGTGTGAGCTACATGATCCCGTTCGTCGCCGGTGGCGGTCTGCTGATCGCCCTGGGCTTCCTGCTCGGCGGCTACCAGGTGACGCAGAACGCCGCGAACGTCATCATCCAGAACTCGCTGTGGGACCTCCCGACCGACGGCATCACCTCGCCGCTCGGCCCGATCGGCCAATACCTCGGCTCGGTGGCCTTCATGATCGGTGCGACGTCGATGGGCTTCATCGTCGCCGTGCTCGCGGGCTTCATCGCCTACGCGATCGCCGATCGCCCCGGTATCGCGCCCGGCTTCGTGGCCGGTGCCGTCGCCGTGCTCATGAACGCGGGCTTCATCGGCGGCATCATCGGTGGTCTGCTCGCCGGCTTCATCGCCTGGTGGCTCGGCCGCTTCGACGCGCCGCGCTGGTTGCGGGGCCTCATGCCCGTCGTCATCGTGCCGTTCCTCGGATCGATCTTCGCCTCGGGCTTGATGATCCTCTTCCTCGGTCGTCCGATCGCCGCCCTCATGGCCGCCCTCACCGACGGTCTCAACTCGCTCGCCGCCTCCGGCGCCGGTGCGATCCTGCTCGGCGTGATCCTGGGCCTCATGATGTGCTTCGACCTCGGTGGACCGGTCAACAAGGTCGCCTACGTCTTCGCCACCACGGGCCTCGCCGCCGCCACGCAGACCAACACGGCTCCGTACCTGATCATGGCCGCGGTCATGGCCGCCGGTATGGTCCCGCCGCTCGCGATGGCCCTGGCCTCGACGCTTCTCGCCCGCAAGAAGTTCACGCCGGTCGAGCGCGAGAACGGCGCGGCCGCGTGGCTGCTCGGCGCCTCGTTCATCTCCGAGGGGGCGATCCCGTTCGCTGCGGCCGACCCGCTGCGCGTCATCCCCGCGTCGATGGTGGGCGGTGCCATCACCGGTGGTCTGAGCATGCTGTTCGGCACGCAGTCGTTCGCCCCGCACGGCGGCATCTTCGTCTTCTTCGCGATCAACCCCTTCTGGGGTTTCGCCCTCGCGATCGTGGCGGGTACCGTCGTGACGGCGCTGATCGTCGTCGCCCTCAAGGGCATCGGCCGCAGCACCAAGGACGCCGCCGTCGCCGAGACTGCTCCCGCAGCCACGGTCGCCGCGTAACACCCCGTCGAATCGGAAGGATTCACCATGGCAGAACGTCAGGCCACCATCGCCAGCGCCTCGGGCCTCCACGCCCGACCCGCCAAGCTCTTCGTGCAGGCCGTGCAGGAGAAGAAGGTCCCGGTCACGATCGCCGCCCAGGGCGGTCCCGACCTCAACGCGGGCAGCATCCTGTCGCTCATGGGTCTCGGCGCCGGCCACGGCACGGTCGTGACGCTCAAGGCCGAGGGCGAGGGTGCCGAGCAGGCGCTCGACGAGCTCGTCGCGCTCCTCGAGACCGACCTCGACGCGCAGTAAGCACGTCGCACCAGAACACCGGATGCCACGGCCCCGAGGGGTCGTGGCATCCGGTGTTCTGTCATGGGCGGTGATCGGTCAGTCGAAGGTGAGGGAGAGGGACCCGTCTGCCTCGCGCAAGACGGTACCGGTGAAGCGGAACTCGACGGTCGCAGGCGACCCGTCCTCCGTCACCGCAAGGGAACCTGTTCCCGATTCGAACCGCTAGGACCCCCCGTCCTCCGACAGGAGACGATCGATCGTGAGGTATCCGTCGCTCGCGGCGGCCACCTCGATCGGCGCGACTCCCCGCAGCTCCGGGGGACAGGAGGGTCCGGAGAAGCCGGCCTCGGCGCATCTCCCGAACGCGGCCCGGAGCAGGGGAGTGGCCTCCGACTGCACGAGAGCCAGCTCGCCGTCCGGAACAGCCGGAAGCGAGAGGGGATCCCCGTTCAGGCCTGTCGTCGTCCCGTCCGGTACCGCGAGGAGGAACGACTCCGAGCGCTCGAGGACTCCCGTGGGGTCGGAGACCTCCACCTGATAACGGCCTGGCCAGGCGTGCGCATCGACGCGGCCGTCCGACAGCGGCATCTTGCACACACCGTCTATCGACACGTCGGCGACCGTCGGGATGACAGCGCGGGGACCGTCGGCCGCAGCCTCGGCTAGACCTCGACCGTGTCGCCGGGCTTCAGATCGACGAAGGAGCCGCCGTTCTGCTCGACCGCCCACGTCAGGCGGGCGTCGCCCATCTGTTTGCCGGCGACCGACAGGGTCATGTCGTGCGTGGTGAACACCCGCTCGGGCTTGACCGCGAGGACGTAGTCGATCGCGTCGCCGATCTTGAGCCAAGGGCCCCCGACCGGCGCGGCGAGGAGCGAGACCTTCTTGTGCTTCGGCACCGCGTAGGAATCGCCGGGGTAGTAGAGCGTGTCGTTGACGAGGACGCCGACGTTGTCGACCACGGGGATCGACTCGTGGATCACCTCGTGACGTCCGCCGAAGAACTCGAGGTGGAACGGCCCGAGATCGAGCCGGTCGCCGGGTTTCACGACCATCACCTCGAACCCGGCAGCGGCGTCGCGAACGCCCTCGGGGCCGTAGATCGGCACGTCGGGGTGGGCCTTCTGCAGTCGCGTCAGGTGCTCCGGGGTCCAGTGGTCGGGGTGCTCGTGCGTGATGACCACGCCGACGAGACCCACCAGGTCTTCGAGGGGCGAGGTGAAGCTGCCGGGATCGATGACGAGCGTGTGCCCGGATTCGACGACGACGAGAGCGGCGTGTTCGTGTTTGGTGAGGCGCATACTCCGATCCAACTCCCGGATGCCAGGGGGCGGCAAGCGCTGGCGCGTGAGGTGAACAGCGTCTAACGCCTCTTCCGTTGACCGCCGGATCGCGGTACCGTGGCCGGACACGCCCGGGATATCGGCGGCTCGGCCCCGATTTTGCGTGCGCGTCATTCGTGGTGCATACTTGAACACGTTGCGACGCGGCCCCATCGTATAGCGGCCTAGTACGCCGCCCTCTCACGGCGGTAACGCGGGTTCGAATCCCGCTGGGGTCACCAACACGAAAAAGAGCTTCGACCGGATGGTCGGAGCTCTTTTTCGTTGTCGGCGACCTCGGTGGGACGAGGAGCCGCATGCGCGGGTTGGGCCCCACCGCCCGGAGGCTCCGCGCGCCGTGAAGCGGCGCGTGGAGGGGGCGGAGGGAGAATCCCGCTGGGGTCACCAACACGAAAAAGAGCTTCGACCGGATGGTCGGAGCTCTTCTTCGTTGTCGGCGACCTCGGTAGGACGAGGAGCCGCATGCGCGGGTTGGGCCCCACCGCCCGGAGGCTCCGCGGCATCCCTTCAGCTCTCGCGTGCCGCGCGGCGGCGGCGGACGATCCGGCGCGCGCCCCACACCACCGCCGCGGCGATCGCGGCCACGGCGATCCACGGCAGCAGGAACCCGAGACCGATGACCGCCCCGTTCAGCGTCGCGACGAGCCCGTTCCACCCGGCGGAGAGGCCGTCGCCGAAGCCGGCCGGGTCGGCGGCGACGGATGCCGTGCGGGCGGTCAGCTGCACGCTCAGCGACGACATCGCCACCTGGGAGGACAGCGACTGCAGGACCTGCCGATCGCTGTCGAGCTGAGCCTGCCGCTCCGCGAGGGCGGACTCGGCGGCGATGAGGTCGGACACCGAACCGGCCTGGGCCATCAGTTCGGTCAGCCGGGCCACCGAGGCCTCGCCGGCGGCCACCCGCGCGCGCAGATCGATCGCCTGGTCGGTGACGTCGGACCGGGTCACACTGGTCGCGGTGACCTCGCCCACGTCGCCGAGGCCGTCCATCACGCCGGTGAGCGAGTCCGCGGGCACTCGGACCGTGATCCACCCGGACGAGAGCGTCGCGCCGGTCGTGGCACCCTCGAGGGGCATCGCGACACCGCCGTCACCGAGTTGCGAGGATTCGACGTAGCCGCCGGCGGCGGTGGCGGTGTCGCCGATCGCCTCGATGGCGGTGCCGATATCGTCGACGGCCACGGTGCTGGACCCCGTGGCGACGATCTCCCGCCCTGGGGTGGCCGTCGACGCGGAGGCTTCCGACCGGATTCCCGCGCCGCTCTGGTCGGGGGCGACCGGGGCGGAACCCGCCCCCGCGCCGGCGAAGCCCTGGGCGGACTGATCGGTCGTCCCGCTCTCCGGCGCCCTGTCGGCTGCTCCCACGGCGGTCGACGAACCGCTGACGCCCGAGGTCGTGCCGAGCGAGGGGCCCACGACGGCGGCCACCACGACGACGGCCGCGGCAGCGCCGACGCCCGTCCACACGCCGCCGCGACGACGGCGACGACGGTCGCGCTCATCGGCGATCCGCCCGAAGACGGCCGTCTCGATGGCATCCACACGATCGGCGGGAAGGGTGGGGAGGGTGGGGCTGCTCATGGTGTCTCCGTCTCCATCGCGGTGGCGCGCATCCGTGAGCGGATGCGGGAGAGGCGGTTGCGCACCGTGCCGTGCGACACGCCCAGCGAGGCGGCGGCGGCCTCGTACCCGTAGCCCTCCGCCGCGCACAGCCGGAAGATCTCGCGGTCGAGCTCGCTCAACCGGTCGACGGCGGCCAGGATGGCGGCGACGGTCTGCACCTGCACGACCTGCGCTTCGACGTCGACGATGGAGGGGATGTCCGCGTCGAGTTCGGCGTGACTGCCGTGCCGCCGACGCGCCCGCAGGCGATTCTGCGCCTGCAGGCGGCAGATCGTCGCGAGCCACGGGAGGAGCGAATCGCCCTCCAGGCGCAGCGTCGGGATCTTCCGCCACGCGACGACGAAGGTCTCCTGGGTGACGTCCTCCGCGTCCGCGGCGTGGCCGACCAGCCCGAACGCGACCCAGTACACGGGCCGCACATAGGCGCGATACAGCTCCCGGAAGGCCACGTCCGACCCGGCGGCGGCGCGCGCGACGAGGGATCTGTCGTCGATCACGGCGTCGGTCATCGGCATCCCTTCCCGGCCGGCGAGGCTCTTCGAGCACTCTCTCATTGAGAGGTGTCCGCGCGCGGCGGATCGTCTCGCACAACTACGCACGCAATGAGAAGTACTTGCATAACCCGCGGGCCGACGAAGGGCGCTCGATAGACTCGAGCGTTTCCCCCGGAGAAAGGCCACGCGATGGAGCTGCAGCTCGACCCGCTCTTCCAGACGATCACGCTGGTGGTGCTGGTCGTCATCCTGATCGCCGACCTGCTGATCATCCTCAAGCGTCCGCATATCCCGGCGCCCAAGGAGTCGACGCTGTGGGTCGTCTTCTACGTCACTCTCGCGCTGATCTTCGCGGGCGTCCTGTGGATCGTCGCCGGGGGAGAGGTCGCGGGCCAGTTCGTCGCCGGCTGGCTCACCGAATACAGCCTGTCGATCGACAACCTCTTCGTCTTCGTGCTGATCATGGGCCAGTTCTCGGTACCGCGTCGCTACCAGCAGGAAGTGCTCATGGTGGGCATCATCATCGCGCTCGTCCTGCGCGGGGCGTTCATCCTGGTCGGCGCGACGATCATCGAGAACTTCAGCCCGATCTTCTACCTCTTCGGTCTGTTCCTGATCTACACCGCGATCCGGCAGGCGTTCCCGGGCGACGACGACGACGATGCGCAGAAAGAGAACCTCATCGTGCGGACGCTGCGTCGCGTGCTGCCCATGAGCGACTCCTACGACGGCAAGAAGGTCATCACCCGCGTGAACGGCAAGAAGCTGTTCACGCCGATGATCATCGTGTTCGTGGCGATCGGTGTGACCGACCTGCTCTTCGCGATCGACTCCATCCCCGCGATCTTCGGCATCACGCAGAGCCCGTTCATCGTGTTCACCGCGAACCTCTTCGCCCTCATGGGTCTGCGCCAGCTGTACTTCCTGCTCGGTGACCTGCTCGACCGCCTGAAGTACCTGCACTACGGCATCGCGTTCATCCTCGCCTTCATCGGCGTGAAGCTCATCCTGCACGCGATGCACGTCAACGAGCTGCCGTTCCTCAACGGCGGCGAGCCGATCGAGTGGGCGCCCGAGATCTCGACGTGGGTCTCGCTCGCGGTGATCATCCTGTCGATGGCGGTGGCCACGGTCGCGAGCCTGATCGCGGCGCGCCGGGAACCGGATGCCGAGGGACGTCAGGATGCTGCAGCGGTCGTCGCCGACGAGAAGGGCACCCCCTCGACGGTGGAACAGCCCGAGCGCGACTGATCCGGCGGCGCAGCAGGATTGCGCGAGACCGGGAGGACCCTGAGCTGGTCGAAGGGTCCGGACGTGCGCGGGGGACGGTGGCTTCGACAGGCTCAGCCACCTCGCGGGAGCTTGGCCGCCTCGCGGGGCTCAGAGACCTCGCGGGCGCTCGGCCGCCGCGCGGGGGACGGTGGCTTCGACAGGCTCAGCCACCTCGCGGGAGCTCGGCCGCCGTCGGGGCCCCGGCCTCCCGACGTCCGGGATCTAGAACGCGCGCAGGTTCGCCTGCAGACCGCCGTCGACGTACTCCTCGCGGAGGATGCCGCGGCGCCGGAGGATCGGCACCAGGTCGTCCAGCACCCGGTGCACCGTGACCGGGTGCAGGTCGCCCCACAGCAGCACGCCGTCGTTGCCCCACTCGCCGAGCTCCTCGATGCGGTCGGCGAACTCGTCGGCCGTGCCCACGAAGCCGGAGCCGTCGTTCAAGCGGCCGAGGCGTGCGTGCGCAGCGAGGAGTGTGCGCAGCGGGGTGTCGGCGTCGTGCTTCCCGACGAGGCGCCGGATGCTGCCCTCCGACACGTGCTCGCCGAAGATCGAGCGCTCGAGAGGGCGGTCGAGATCCAGACCCGTCAGGTCGGTCTCCAGGTCGCTCGACTGCTTGCGCGCGATCGCGATCAGGGCGTCGTCGGAGGGATCCGCGGATGCCGCCACCAGCCGGTCGGCTTCCTCCGGCGACGACACGAGCACGGGTTGGATCGCGAAGAGGATCTTGATGTCGGCGGCGGAGCGCCCGGCCGCCTCGGCAGCGGCGTGGATGCGCCCGCGATACGCGCGGATGCTCGCTTCGTCGAGCGGCGCGAGCGCGAGCTGAACGTCCGAGTTGTGCCCGGCGAACGACAGACCGCGGCCTGAGCCGCCGGGGGAGACGATGGCGGGCTCGCCGTCGGTGAAGGGGATGGCGTTCAGCGGCCCGTCGAACCCGAAGTACTCGCCGCGGTGATGCGTGGCATCCAGTCTGGTGCCGTCGGCGTAGACGCCGGATTCCTCGTCGACGACGAGGGCGCCCTCGCCCCAGCTGCGCCAGAGCTGCCGGATGCCGTCGAGCCACTCCTCGGCACGGTCGTACGCCGCATCGTGCCCGAGCTGGGGAGCCGTGGAGAAGTGGCGTGCGCTGCCGGTGTCGGTGACGACGTTCAGGCCCAGGCGGTGCCCGCTGAGGTGCTGGAGCGTCGCGAACTGTCGGGCGGCGGTGTAGGGCAGGGAGGCCGCGGGATTGACGGTCGGGACGACGCCGAGGTGCTGCGTCGCCGCGAAGAGGTACGGTGCGAGCAGCAGCGGGTCGTGCTTGGGGCCGCCGAAGGCGTGGCGCACGCGCAGGTCGATCGTGTCGGCGCTGCCGAGCGAGGGCGCGTCCTCGATGATCAGCAGGTCGAAGCCCGCCTGCTCGAGGGTGCGCGCGGAATCCTGGTAGAGCCCGGGCTCGGTCCATCGGTGGTTCCACCGCAGGTACGGGTGCCCCCAGCCGTGCGGGCCGAAGCCGCGCGCCAGGAACCAGCCGAAATGCTGCAGGCGGCTCACAGGACGACCGTCTTCCGCTCGAGGGAGGGCACACCGACGAGCGCCTGCTCGAGGTCGGCGATGATGTCGTCCACGTCTTCGATGCCGATCGACAGTCGCACCGTGCCCGGGAACACGCCGGCCCGCTCGCGCTCGGCGACCGTGCGTGCGGAGTGGGAGGTGCTCTGCGGATGCAGGATGAGCGATCGCACGTCACCGAGGTGCGTCATGTGCGTGATCAGGCGTACCGACTGCACGAGGTGACGCGCGGCTTCGAGCCCGCCGCGCAGGGTCACGGTGAAGACCGAGCCGTGCCCGGCTCGGAGATACCGCTCGCCGAGAGCGTGGTGGGGGTGTGATTCGAGCCCGACGTAATCGACGCGCTCCACTTCGGGGCGCCCCTCGAGCCACCGCGCCACCACCAGCGCGTTCGCGGACTGGCGCTCGACGCGCAGGCTCAGCGTCTCGATGCCCTGGCCGATGAGGAAGGCGTTGAGGGGCGACGGGGAGGGGCCGAAGCGTGGCGCCACGCTCTCGCGGATGTACTGCCCGCGCGCGCGCGGCCCGTGCTTCTCGGCGTAGCTCGCGCCGCCCAGCCGGTCGGTCTGCACCAGGTGGGGGAAGAGGTGCCCGGATGCCGCGGCGTCGAAGCGTCCGTCGTCGACGATGACACCGCCGAGCACCGCCCCCTGACCGGCCAGGAACTTGCTCGCGGAGTGCACCACGACGGCCGCGCCGTGCTCGATCGGGCGCAGGAGGTACGGCGTGGTGAAGGTGCTGTCGACGACGAGGGGGATGCCGCGCTCGGCACCGACCGCGGCGACGGCGGCGACATCGAGCACGTCGTTGCGGGCGTTGGAGAGGGTCTCGGCGAAGAGGGCCTTCGTCCGGGGTGTGACGGCTTCGCGGACGGCATCCGGATCGGAGACGTCGACGAAGGTCGTCTCGACCCCCAGCCGCGCGAGGTTGTCGAGCAGGAGTCCGCGCGTGCCCTCGTAGATGTGCTCCGAGACGACGACATGGTCGCCCGCGCCGGCGAGGGCGAGCAGGGCCACGGTCACCGCGGCCTGGCCGCTGGAGACGAGGACGGCCTGATCCCCGCCCTCGAGCGAGGCCAGGCGCTCCTCGACGGCCTGCACGGTGGGGTTGCCGGTGCGGCTGTACCCGAAGCCGGCGCCGGTCCCGAAGTGCTCGGCCGATTCGTCGAGGTCGCTGAAGGTGAACCCCGCGGTCAGGTAGATCGGTGTGGCCCGCGGCGTGGCGGGCGCGGTGGCCGAGCCCGCGTGCACCTGGCGGGTCGAGAATCCGGTGTCGGCACCTGCGGTCATGGGGCGCGCTCCTTCCTTCGGGATCGGGTCAGATTCGCACGCCTCGGCGCGGATCGACGAAATGTGCGGCGCCGTGTTACGCGGAAGGGGGTGTCGCGGCCGGTGGTATCGTGACCGGGTGCGGATCGCTCGCCTCCTCCTTAGCGGCCGCGACGAGACCTTGTCCTAGGCCTCTCTCGTCGCGGAGTTCGTCGCGGGCCTCACACCCCTTCCGAGGAGAAACGCCACCATGAGCAGCACATCGATCGACGGCATCCACGTTCCGGAGCGCCCCCGCACCCTGGCCGAGAAGGTCTGGGATGACCACCTCGTGGTCAAGGGTGAGAACGGCCAGCCCGATCTCATCTACATCGACCTGCACCTCGTGCACGAGGTCACGAGCCCGCAGGCGTTCGACGGTCTGCGCGCCGAGGGGCGTCCGGTGCGCCGTCTCGACCTGACGATCGCCACCGAGGACCACAACACCCCGACCCTCGACATCGACAAGCCGATCGCCGACCTCACCAGTCGCACCCAGATCGACACCCTCCGTCGCAACGCGGAGGAGTTCGGCGTGCGCATCCACTCGCTGGGCGACAAGGAGCAGGGGATCGTCCACGTCGTCGGCCCGCAGCTCGGCCTGACCATGCCCGGAATCACCGTGGTCTGCGGCGACTCGCACACCTCGACCCACGGCGCCTTCGGCGCCATGGCGTTCGGCATCGGCACGAGCGAGGTCGAGCACGTGCTCGCCACGCAGACCCTGCCGCTGAAGCCCTTCAAGACGATGGCGATCACCGTCGAGGGCGAGCTGAAGCCCGGGGTCACCGCGAAGGACATCATCCTCGCGATCATCGCCAAGATCGGCGCGAACGGCGGCCAGGGCTACGTGCTCGAGTTCCGCGGCAGCGCGATCCGCTCCCTCTCGATGGAGGGGCGCATGACGATGTGCAACATGTCGATCGAGGCGGGCGCCCGCGCCGGCATGATCGCCCCCGACGAGACGACCTTCGCCTACGTCAAGGACAAGCCGCACGCCCCGCAGGGGCAGGACTGGGACGACGCGGTCGCCTACTGGCGCACCCTCCCCAGCGATGAGGGCGCCGTCTACGACGCGGAGGTGTTCCTCGACGCGAATGAGCTCGAGCCCTTCGTCACGTGGGGCACCAACCCCGGTCAGGGCGTGTCGCTGTCGAACGTGGTCCCGACCCCCTCCGACCTCGCCGATCCCAACGAGCGCGCCGCCGCCGAACGGGCCCTGGAATACATGGACCTCGCCGCGGGCACGCCGATGAAGGACATCCCGGTGGATGCCGTCTTCATGGGCTCGTGCACCAACAGCCGCATCGAAGACCTGCGGGCCTTCGCCTCCGTCATCGAGGGCCGGTCGAAGGCCGAGAACGTCCGCGTGATGGTCGTGCCGGGGTCGGCGCGGGTTCGTCTGGAGGCCGAGGCCGAGGGCCTCGACAAGGTCTTCATCGCGTTCGGCGCGGAGTGGCGCTTCGCCGGGTGCTCGATGTGCCTGGGCATGAACCCCGACCAGCTGGCGCCGGGGGAGCGCTGCGCATCCACCTCGAACCGCAACTTCGAGGGACGGCAGGGCAAGGGCGGGCGCACGCACCTCGTGTCGCCGCTCGTGGCCGCGGCCACCGCCGTGCGGGGGACGCTGTCGAGCCCCGCCGATCTCGACCCGCTCCCCGCGGAGACCGTTTCGACCGGGGCGGAGGCCTGACATGGAGAAGTTCACGACGCACACCGGTGTCGCCGCCCCGCTGAAGCGCTCGGCCGTCGACACCGACCAGATCATCCCCGCGGTGTTCCTCAAGCGGGTCACCAAGACCGGCTTCGACGACGCGCTGTTCGCCAACTGGCGGCAGGATCCCGACTTCATCCTGAACCAGGACGCCTACCGCTCGGCATCCATCCTGGTGGCGGGCCCCGACTTCGGAACGGGTTCCAGCCGCGAACACGCCGTGTGGGCGCTGCGCGACTACGGTTTCCAGGTCGTGCTGAGCCCGAAGTTCGCCGACATCTTCCGCGGCAACTCCGGCAAGCAGGGCCTGGTCACGGGCGTGATCACCGAAGACGATCTGGAGCGCATCTGGGCCGCCATCGAGGCGCAGCCGGGCATCGAGATGACCGTCGACCTGCAGGCCAAGACGGCGATGATCGGCGACCTCACGGTCTCCTTCGACATCGACGATTACACTAGGTGGCGGCTTCTCGAAGGGCTCGACGACATCGGGCTCACGCTGCGCGATGAAGACAAGATCACGCAGTTCGAGGCGCGCCGCGAGGCATGGCGGCCGCGGACCCTCCCGGTCCGCTGAATCCGATCGACCCGATCGGATCGATTCGCCGCCCCTCGTCCACGAAGTGAGGTCCACCCCCCTATGAGCACACTCGTCACCGATTCCGGAGACCGCACCCCCGGACAGCCGGACTGGGAATCCGCGGAGACCCTGGCCATCCGCGGCGGGCGCCCGCTGCGGGGGACGGTCGAGGTCAAGGGCGCGAAGAACCTCGTGACCAAGGCGATGGTGGCGGCCCTCCTGGGCGAGACCGCGAGCACCCTGCGCGACGTGCCGATGATCAGCGACGTCAAGGTCGTCCGCTCGCTCCTCGAGGTGCACGGCGTCACGGTCACCGAGGGCGAGGAGGAGGGCACACTCCACCTCGACCCCTCGGGCGCCGTCGCCGCGCACTTCGAGGAGATCGACGCGCACGCGGGGGCATCTCGCATCCCGATCCTCTTCTGCGGCCCGCTGCTGCACCTGCTCGGTGAGGCGCTCATCCCCGATCTCGGTGGATGCCGCATCGGCGACCGTCCGATCAACTTCCACATGGACGCGCTCCGCGCCTTCGGCGCGGTCGTCGACAAGAGCTACGAGGGCATCCGCATCACGGCGCCCAACGGCCTGCACGGCGCGAACATCACGCTGCCGTACCCGAGCGTCGGCGCCACGGAGCAGGTGCTCCTCACCGCCGTGCGCGCGAAGGGCGTCACGGAACTGCGCAACGCCGCGATCGAGCCCGAGATCATGGATCTCATCGCGGTGCTGCAGAAGATGGGCGCGATCATCTCGTACGAGCCAAACCGCGTCATCTTCATCGAGGGCGTCGACAAGCTCGTCGGCTACGACCACCGCGCGATCTTCGACCGCAACGAGGCCGCATCCTGGGCCTGCGCGGCCCTCGCGACCGACGGCGAGATCTTCGCCAAGGGCGCGCGTCAGCAGGACATGCTCACGTTCCTCAACGTCTTCCGCAAGGCCGGGGGATGGTTCGACGTGCGCGAAGACGGCATCCTGTTCCGTCGTGGCGACGAACTCAAGCCCGTGATGGTCGAGACCGACGTGCACCCCGGCTTCATGACCGACTGGCAGCAGCCGCTCATCGTCGCCCTCACGCAGGCGGCGGGCACCTCGACCGTGCACGAGACCGTCTACGAGAACCGTCTCGGGTTCACCGCCGCGCTGAACAAGATGGGCGCCGACATCGTCGTGCACCCCAAGGGCATCGACAGCCCCGACCGTCGCGTCCCGCGTCGCGACCTCGAGCAGGCGGCCGTGATCAACGGCCCTACGCCGCTGCACGCCGCCGACGTCGAGGTCCCCGACCTGCGCGGCGGGTACAGCTACGTCATCGCCGCGCTGGCAGCCGAGGGCGAGTCGACGGTGCGCAACATCGGCATCATCCGCCGTGGGTACGAGAAGTTCCTCGAGAAGCTCACGGCTCTGCACGCCGACTTCGACGTCGTGGGCTGACGCCGGTGGCCTCGAACCCCGAGAAGAGCCGCCCGAGCGCCTTCTGGCCGCTCGCGGCGATCGTGGTGCCCCTCACCGGGCTCTTCGCCCGCATCGAGATCCGTGGTGCCGAGAACCTCCCGCGGGAGGGGGCGTTCGTACTCGCCCCCAATCACAACTCGGAGTTCGATCCCCTCGTGGTCGCCGTCGCGGTGTGGCGGGTCGGTCGAGCTCCCCGCTTCCTGGCGAAGGAGAGCCTTTTCCGCGCCCCCGTCCTCGGTGCGGCGCTCAAGGCGACGGGGATGGTGCCCGTTCCCCGCACCTCGACGAGCGCCAACCAGTCCATGAAGGCCGCCGAGCAGATCGCCCGCGACGGGCGGGGCGTCATCGTCTATGCCGAGGGCACGCTCACGCGCGACCCCGAGCTGTGGCCGATGCGCGGCAAGACGGGAGCGGTGCGGCTTGCTCTCGCGGGCGACCTGCCCCTCATCCCGATGGCGCAGTGGGGTGTGCAGCAGATCCTTCCGCGCTACGGCAAGCTGCGGTTCCCGCGCCGTTCGCGGGTGATCGTGGAGTTCGGACCGGCGATGGACATGTCGGACTACGCCGCCGCGCCCACCCAACCGGCGACGCTGACCCGGGCGACGGACGCGTTGATGAACCGCATCACGGAGATGCTCTCCGGCATCCGCGGCATTCCCGCGCCCACCGAGCGGTGGAACCCGTCTCAGCACGGGCAGAACGAAACGGGCCGCCTTGACTCGTAAGAACCTGCAGCCGGCCGCGGGTCCGAAGGTCGCCGTCGTCGGTGCCGGCAGCTGGGGCACGACGTTCGGCAAGATCCTCGCCGACGGCGGAGCCTCGGTCGTCATGTGGGCGCGGCGCCCGGAGCTCGCGGCCGAGATCACCGAGTCCAAGCGCAACAGCCGCTACCTCTCGGGCATCAACCTGCCCCGCTCCATGACGGCGACGACCGACCTGGCGGAGGCGTTGACCGGAGCCGAGCAGATCTACCTGTCGGTGCCGAGCCAGTCTCTGCGCGAGAACCTCGCCGCGATCCGCCCGCTCGTGGAGCGCACCGACGTCCCGCTCGTGTCGCTCATGAAGGGCGTCGAGAAGTCGACCGGCCTGCGCATGAGCCAGGTCATCGAGCAGGTGCTCGAGTGCGACCCGGCGCGCATCGCCGTGGCATCCGGTCCGAATCTCGCTCTCGAGATCGCGCGCGAGCAGCCGACGGCCGCGGTCATCAGCTCGCTGAGCCCCGAGACGGCCGAGGCCGTCGCCCGGCGCGCCCGCAACCGGTACTTCCGCTCGTTCGTGAACACCGACGTCATCGGCACCGAGTTCGGCGGCGTGCTGAAGAACCTCATCGCGGTCGCGATCGGCATCGTCGACGGCGTGGGCTACGGCGAGAACACGAAGGCCTCGATCATCACCCGCGGGCTCGTCGAGATGACCGACTTCGCGGTCGCCCAGGGCGCGCAGCCCGAGACCCTGCAGGGCCTCGCGGGCCTCGGCGACCTGATCGCGACGTGCCAGTCGCCGCTCAGCCGCAACAACACCGCGGGGCGGCTGCTCGGCCAGGGCTACGGCTACAAAGAAGTGGTCACGCAGATGCAGCAGACCGCCGAGGGGTTGGCATCCGTCGCGCCCGTGCTGCAACTCGCGAAGCAGGTCGGCGTCGACATGCCGATCGTGCAGCAGGTGAAGATGGTGCTCGACGGGACGATGGATCCCCGCGACATCGCCCCGCACCTGACCACAGACGACGACCAGCCGCAGGGCGAGAGGACGCAGAATGAGCAATCCGGTGGTGGTGGTGCTCTTCGGCGGGCGCTCCAGCGAGCATTCGATCAGTTCCGCCACGGCGGGCGGGGTGCTGCGGGCGATCGACCGTGAGCGCTTCCGGGTGATCCCGGTCGGCATCACCCGCGACGGCGCCTTCGTGCTCGAGGACGACGACCCCGACAAGTTCGCGCTGATCCCCGACGCGCTGCCCGAGGTCCGCGACAACGGCACGCGGGTACGCCTGCCCGATTCGACGCTGTCGCGCGAGTGGACGGTGACGGATGCCGACGGCACCCGCTCGCTGGGCGAGGTCGACGTGGTGCTCCCGATCCTGCACGGACGGTTCGGCGAAGACGGCACGGTACAGGGCCTGCTCGAGCTCCTCGGCATCCCGTACGCCGGCGGCGGCGTGCTGATGTCGGCGATCGGCATGAACAAGCACGTCACCAAGCAGGTGCTCCGCGCGGCCGGCGTGCCCGTCGTGCCGTGGGTGGCCGTCACGCGCGCAGACCTCGCCCGCGACCGCGGGCTGTGGGAGGGGCGGATGCGGGCGCTCGACCTGCCCGTGTTCGTCAAGCCCAACGAGGCGGGTTCCAGCGTCGGTGTGACGAAGGTCTCCCGCTGGGAAGACCTGGACACCGCGCTCGACACCGCCTTCGCCGAAGACGGCCTGGTGCTGGTCGAGAAGGCGATCGTCGGACGCGAGGTCGAGTGCGGCGTGCTGCCCGGGCGCGACGGCGGGCCGGTGCGGGTCTCGGTGGCGGGGGAGATCGTCGTCACGGGCCGCGAGTTCTACGACTTCGAGGCCAAGTACCTCGACGCCCCCGGCGTCGACCTGGTCTGCCCCGCGGACCTTCGCGACGGCGAGCTCGCCGAGATGCAGCGCATCGCCGCCCAGGCCTTCGAGGCGATCGGCGGTCAGGGGCTGGCCCGCGTGGACTTCTTCTACACCGGCACCGAGTTCTACGTGAACGAGGTCAACACGATGCCCGGGTTCACCCCGATCTCGATGTTCCCCACGTGCTGGATCGCCTCGGGCCTGTCGTACCCGGACCTCATCAGCGACCTGCTCGACGCCGCGCTCGAGAGGGCCTGACCCGTCGCGGGGTGCCGCGGCCGCGCACGACCGCGGGTCGTCGAGACGACACGCCGGGGGTGAGCGCCAGGGACGAGGCGTGTCTGCGAACCGACCCGCGGTCGTGCTCGCGTCATCCCTCCGCGGGCCGTCGCCGGATTCCGCGCTCTGCCGATCTCCGCATCGTCCCCTTCCGTGCCTCACGGCGGGCCGACGGTCTGACACACCGCGAGTGGATGCCGGTGAGCGGCGTGTCGCCGTGTTCCACCGCCGCGGTGCTCATGGGTGCGCCGTGGCCCCCGGGCGGGGTCCGCTGTCGGAAGGGGGCGGGCTACGGCGCGGCGCTGGGGGTCGCCGTGGCGTCGGACGCCGAGGTGCACACCGAGCCGGTGGGCTGCAGATAGGTGCGGATCAGCGGTCCGAGCGCCTGGGCGACGTCGCCGCTGCTCGCCGCCTCGTAGTCGAGGTAGACCTGCAGGGCGGGGGTGCGACCGAACGTCGTGAGCGTGTAGCGGTTGTCGGCGGCCTGAGACTCGTCGACGAGCCAGTCGACGCCGTCGAAGGAACGGCACGGCAGCGTCGAGGGGCCGGGCGTCTCGAGCCCGCAGGTCATCAGGATCGCGGCGGGGTCGCCCCACGCTCCGGTGGCCTGGGCGTCGGTCCATCGACGTTCCTGGCCCGAGATGGTCTGCGGCAGGCGCGAGACGATGTCGGCGCACGCCGGGTCGTTCGCGTCCTTCGCCGGTTCCATCGCCACCGTCGCGCTGCACGCCGCGAGCCCCGGGAGCAGGGCGAGAGCGGTCAGCAGCGCGAGGGTACGGGGAGAGCGGGGCACCCCTCCAGGCTAATAGCGTGGGAGGGTGACCGACGCCGAGACCACCCCCGAGACAACTGTGGGCGAGCTGTCCGAGGGGCAGGTCCTCCGCGGCATCCTCGATCGCCTCCCGCCCTCGACCGCGCCCGTGGGCCCGGGCGACGACGCCGCCGTGCTCTCGGTGCCCGACGGGCGCGTGGTCGCCACGACCGACACGCTCGTGCACGGGCCCGACTTCCGCCTGGCCTGGTCGTCGCCGTTCGAGCTCGGTTTCAAGGCCGCAGCGGTCAACCTCGCCGACGTGGCGGCCATGGGCGCCCGCCCCGTGGCTCTTCTGGTCGCGCTGGCGATGCCCGACGCGACACCCGTGTCGTTCGTGCAGGGCCTCGCCGACGGTCTCGCGGCGGCGTGCGACGAGCTGGCCCCCGGCTGCGCAGTCGAGGGTGGGGACCTCACCGTCTCGGACACCCTCACCATCGCTGTGACGGCGCTCGGCAGCCTCGAGGGGCGCGACCCCGTTCGCCGTTCAGGTGCCCGCGTGGGCGACGGCGTCTACGTGATCGGCGAGCTCGGCGAGGCGGCGAGGGGGCTCGAGGTGCTGTTCCGGCGTTTCACCGACGCCGACGGCGCCCCCGTCTCCCTGACGCCGCAGGCCCGCGCGGCGCTCGACCCCCTCGACGCACGGGCCGTGTCGCGCCAACTCGCCCCGCGCCCGCCTCTGGCCGCGGCGCTGGCGGCCGCGGCATCCGGGGCGACGGCCATGATGGACGTCTCCGACGGTCTCGTCCTCGACGCCACGCGCCTGGCCGACGCCTCCGACGTCACGATCGAGATCGACAGTGCCACGCTCGGCGATGAGCCGGCGCGCGCCCTGGACGGGGGAGAGGACCACGGGTTCCTCGTCGTGTTCCCCCCGGATGCCGAGCCCCACGGCCGTCGCATCGGCACGGTGGTCGCCCGGGGCGACGACGCGGTGCGGGTCGACGGGCGCGCCTGGGAGGGCCCGGGCGGGTGGGACCCGTACCGCGATTGGGACGCGGGGCGCGGCTGAGGCCGCGGTCCCCGTCGGCGGGGCGTGACCACCGTGCGCGCTCCTGTCGCTCGAACGGCGTGGGGCGCGCGTCCCCCGGCCCTCCCGTCGACCGTGCGACGAGGCGCTCGTCAGGTCGCGGGGCGTCCCCACCACATCGTCGTGTCGCCGTACGCCCGGTCGCGGTCGGCCTCGAGGCCGGCGGCGACCCAATCGGGCGCGGGGGAGCGCTTCGCACGCTCGACGATCACGGTCGCCTCCGGGCTGAGCCGCGGCGCGAGCGCGACGAGCACGCTCGTGATCTCGGTCTCCGAGACGTCGTAGGGCGGGTCGATGAACACCAGGTCCCAGACCTGCGCGGATGCCGCGAGGTAGGTCGTGACGTTCGCGCGGTGCACGCGCGCGGGCGCGGTGACGCCCGCCGTGCGCAGACGGTCGGCGTTCTTGCGGATGAGGGCCGCCGCCGGGGCGGAGAGCTCGACGAGGTCGGCGGACGCGGCGCCGCGACTGAGGCTCTCGAGGCCGAGAGCGCCGGACCCGGCGTACAGGTCGGCGACGCGGGCGTCGTCGAGGACGCCCGCGGACTCGAGAGCGCCGAAGAGGGACTCGCGCACCCGGTCGCTGGTGGGGCGCGTGCCCTTCGGGGGGACGTCGAGGACGGTGCCGCCGGCGCGGCCCGAGATGATGCGCGTCACCGCTCCAGCCTACGGTTTACGGATGCCGCGGATCGGCCCCGCGACCAGGGGCCCGCTCCGGGCGGCCCCGAGGTACGGGCGGGTCGTGTCCGAGGGGCTGCCTAGACTCGGAGCATGCCCGGACTCTCGCTCGCGTCCCGCCTCGATGGCGCCGTCGGCGGCAAGACGGCGACGGCGTTCGACAAGGCGTTCGGCGTCAAGACGGTCGGCGAGCTCCTCGAGCACTACCCGCGTCGGTACGCGCGGCGGGGCGAGCTCACGCCCATCGCGACGTTGCCGCTGGGCGAGCCGGTGACCATCGTCGCCGAGGTGGTCAGCGCGAACGAGCGGCGCATGCAGAACCGCCGCGGGTCGCTGCTGGAGGTCGTGATCAGCGACGGCGACGGCCGTATGTCGCTGACGTTCTTCAATCAGCCCTGGCGACTGAAAGACCTCACCCCCGGCCGACGGGGGATCTTCTCGGGGAAGGTGGGCGAGTACCGGCGGCAGACGCAGCTGACGAACCCCGACTACGAGCTGTTCGACGACATCGCCGAAGCGCGCGCCGAAGCGGAGGTCACCGCGAAGCGACCCATTCCGATCTATCCGGCCACGAGCTCCGTCCCGAGCACGCTCGTGCAGAAGACGATCGCGCTCGTGCTCGACGGGCTGGGCGAGATCGACGACCCCCTGCCCGACGATCTGCGCGCGCGCCGCGGCCTCCTCGACGCCCGCGCCGCGCTCGAGCGCATCCATCGCCCCGAGAGTGACGACGACATCCCGCCCGCGGTCGAGACGCTGCGCATGCAGGAGGCCTTTGTGCTGCAGACCGCTCTGCTGCAGCAGCGGCAGTTCGTGCGTGCGCTCTCCGCCGCCCGACGTCCCGCCGCCGCGGGAGGGCTTCTCGAACGCTTCGACGCCATCCTCCCGTTCGACCTCACTCCCGACCAGCGGAGCGTCGGCGCGCAGCTGGCGGCCGACCTCGTCGGCGACTGGCCGATGAACCGGCTCGTGCAGGGCGAGGTCGGGTCGGGCAAGACCCTGGTCGCCCTGCGCGCCATGCTCCAGGTCGCCGAGTCCGGCGGCCAGTCCGCGCTTATCGCGCCCACCGAGGTGCTCGCGGGCCAGCACCTGCGCTCGATCGCCCGCATGCTGGGACCGGAGCTGGCCCCCGAGCTCATGCCCACCCTCCTCACCGGGCAGATGCCGGCGGCCGAGCGTCGGAAGGCGGCGCTGCGGGTGGCCTCCGGTCAGGCGCGCATCGTCGTCGGCACCCACGCGCTGCTGAGCGCGACCACCACCTTCGCCGACCTCGGGTTCGTCGTGGTCGACGAACAGCACCGCTTCGGCGTCGACCAGCGCGAGGCGCTGCGCTCCAAGGGCGACTCTCCGCACACCCTCGTCCTCACGGCGACGCCCATTCCGCGCACCGTGGCGATGACGGTCTTCGGCGACCTCGACGTCTCGACCATCCGCACCATGCCGGCCGGGCGTGCCGGCATCCAATCGTTCGTCGCTCCGCTCGCCGAGAAGCCGGGCTGGTTCGCCCGGGTCTGGGACCGCGTGGCCGAAGAGGTGGCGCTCGGCCGGCAGGCCTTCGTGGTGTGCCCCGCGATCGACGCGGAGCAGGTCTCCGCCGACGGCAAGAGCGACGAGCCCGCCGACGCCCCGGTCGCCACCGCCGCGGGCGAGGGAAATCGCACCCGATGGGGCGTCGTGCAGGTCGACGCGCTCCTCGCACAGCTGCCGTCGTTCGCCGACATCCGCGTGCAGATCCTGCACGGCAAGATGGCCTCCGACGAGAAGGATGCCGTCATGCAGGCCTTCTCGCGCGGCGACATCGACGTGCTGGTCGCCACCACGGTGATCGAGGTCGGCGTCGACGTGCCCAACGCATCGACGATGGTGATCCTCGAAGCCGATCGCTTCGGCGTCTCGCAGCTGCATCAGCTGCGCGGGCGCGTCGGCCGCGGCGGTCTGCCGGGTCTCTGCCTGCTCGTGACGGAGGCTGCTCCGGGCACCTCCGCCCGGTCGCGGGTCGAGGCCGTCGCCGCGACCCTCGACGGATTCGCCCTCGCCGAGGTCGACCTCGAGCTGCGCGGCGAGGGAGACGTGCTCGGCGGCGCGCAGTCGGGGGTGCGGTCTTCGTTGCGGCTGCTGCGCGTGGTCACGGATGCCGCGCTCATCACCGAGGCCCGCGCCGAGGGCGAGCGCGTCCTCGCCGACGACCCGGCGCTCACCCGGCATCCGGGCCTCGCCGCCGCCCTGGAGCGGCGCGTCGGCGTCGAGGAGCGCGCCGCGCTGGCGAAGTCCTGAGTGGTCGGCCCCGCGGGGGAAGCTCCTCGCTAGGCTGGCCGAATGGACCCCCGGATCGCCGTCGTCCCCGGCTCGTTCGACCCGCCCACGCTCGGCCATCTCGACGTCATCCGACGCGCGGCCGGTCTGTTCGACCAGCTCCACGTGCTGGTGGTGCACAACCCCGGCAAAGAGGCCATGCTGCCCATCGCGCAGCGGCAGAGTCTGCTCGAGCAATCCATCCGCGAGGCGGGCATCGAGGGCGACGTGATCGTGGCGGCCTGGAGCATGGGCCTGCTGGTCGACTACGCGACCGACGTGGGCGCCAAGGTGCTCGTCAAAGGCATCCGTTCGCAGGTCGACGTGGCGTACGAGACCCCCATGGCGATCGTCAATCGCGACCTCGCGCACGTCGAGACCGTCTTCCTGCTGCCCGACCCCTCGCACGCGCTCGTGTCGAGCTCCCTCGTGCGGCAGGTCGCGGGACTCGGGGGCGACGTGTCGCCGTACGTGCCGGCGGCCGTGGCGCGGTTCCTCGACACGGGCGCGCGCGACCTCTGACGTCGCGGCGCCGCATCCGTGACACGCGCGCGCGGCGGGCGACATCGCAGGAGGCGGGCTCGCCGCGCGGCGCCCGGCCCGCGCCCAGGGGCGCGCGGGTAGCATTGTCGACCGTGAGAACCCACCGTCCCGGACCTTTCCAGCTCCCCGTGCGCGACATCGAGCGCAAGCCCGGAGAGATGCGCGAGCACTCGCTTGACATCCCCGCCCCCGAGAAATGGGGCGAGGGTCTCGTCTCGGTCCCCGAGGCCGAGGTGCTCGAACTCGACGTGCGTCTGGAGTCCGTGCACGAGGGCATCCTCGTGTCGGGAACCGTCGACACCACCGCCACGGGCGTGTGCGGACGCTGCCTCATCGACATCACCGAGCCTGTCGAAGTCGAGTTCCAGGAACTTTTCACGTATCCTGGGGGAGAAGCGAGTGACTTCGACGTTCAAGACGACCACGTGGATCTTGAAAATCTGGTCCGGGATGCCATCGTCCTGTCGCTTCCGTTCCAGCCGGTGTGTCAGCCGGATTGCCCCGGGCTCGACCCGAACACGGGCGAGAGGCTGACGGAAAGCCCCGGCGAACCGGAGCAGTCGCCCGTCGATTCTCGATGGGCTGCGCTCCAGCAGTACACCCCAGACCACGGCGATGCGCTCCGCGCCGCCCCCAAGACAGAGAAGAGCTAGACATGGCAGGTAACCCCCCGAAGCGGAAGGTCTCCCGCTCCAACACCCGTTCGCGTCGCGCCCAGTGGAAGGCTGAAGCCCCCGCCCTGGTCAAGACCATCGAGAACGGCAAGGTCGTCTACAGCCGCCCTCACCAGGCGAAGGTCGTCACCGACTCGCAGGGCACCGAGCTCTTCCTTGAGTACAAGGGCCGCAAGGTCGCCGACGTCTGATCGGCACTTCGTGACGCGTAACAACGTCGAGCGCGATGCGCTCACCGAGAAGCTCGGGGTCGACATCGACCCCGAGCTTCTTTCTCTTGCTTTGACGCACCGCTCGTTCGCCTACGAGAACGGTGGCATCGCCCACAACGAACGCCTGGAGTTCCTCGGCGACTCGGTGCTGGGCCAAGCCGTCACGGTGCGTCTGTTCACCGGGCATCCCGACCTCGACGAGGGCAGCCTGGCCAAGCGTCGTGCGAGCGTCGTCTCGACCGTGGCGCTGGCCGAGGTCGCCCGTGGCATCGCGCTCGGCGATCACGTGCGTCTCGGCCGTGGCGAGATCCTCACCGGCGGGCACGACAAGGACTCGATCCTCGCCGACACCATGGAGGCGATCATCGGCGCGGCCTTCCTCTCGGCCGGACCCGAGGCGGCGACCGCGATGGTTCTGCGCCTGGTCGAGCCGCTTCTCGCCGACCCCGAGCGTTACGGCGCCGCGATGGACCCGAAGACGAGCCTGCAGGAGATCGCGGCCCGTCTCGGTCTGACCGCCCCCGTCTACGGCGTCGAAGCCGCCGGACCCGACCACGACCGTCGTTTCACCGCGACCGTCACGGTGGGCGACGTCGTGACCACGGGCCAGGGCTCCAGCAAGAAGCAGGCGGAGATGGCCGCCGCGCTGACCGCCTGGCGCGAACTCGACGCGCGTGCCTGAGCTTCCCGAGGTCGAGGTCGTACGGGCGGGCCTCGAGCCCGCCGTCCGCGGGGCGCTCATCACATCGGTCGACGTGCGCGACGACCGCGCCCTGACCCGCCACACCGGGGGAGCGGCCCACTTCGAAGGCGAGCTCACCGGCCGACGCATCGACGCGGCCGTGCGACGCGGCAAGTTCCTGTGGATGCCGGTGTCCGACGACGAGACGGTCGTCACGCATCTCGGCATGAGCGGTCAGATGCTCCTGCGCGTTCCCGGGGCTCCCGAGGAGCGGCACGAGCGTATCCGGATCGAGCTCGAGCACCCCGTGCACGGTCCGCTGTCGGTCGTCTTCGCCGACCAGCGCACGTTCGGCTCGCTCGCGATCGACGAGCTCGTCGACACGCCCGACGGCGCCGCAGGGGGACGCGGTTCCGGACTCGCTCGGGTCCCCACGCAGGTCGCGCACATCGGGCGCGATCCCCTCGACCCGGCCTTCGACGCCGCGCGCTTCCGCGCACGGCTGGGGCGCACGTCATCCGGCGTCAAGCGCGTGCTGCTCGATCAGACGGTGGCCAGTGGCATCGGCAACATCTACGCCGACGAGTCGCTGTGGGCCGCGCGCATCCACCCCGAGACTCCGGCATCCGCTCTGTCGACGCGGGCGGTCAACCGCCTGCTCGGCGAGGTGCAGGCGGTGCTCGAGAAGGCTCTCGCCGAGGGGGGAACGAGCTTCGACGCGCAATACGTCAACGTCAACGGGCAGGCGGGGTACTTCGCCCACTCGCTCAACGCCTACGGGCGCACCGGCCAGCCGTGCCCGCGATGCGGTCGGCCGATCGTGCGCGTGTCGTTCATGAACCGCTCGAGCCACTTCTGCCCGCACTGCCAGCGCCTGCGCTGACCACGACTCGCGCGAGTCGCCAGGAATCGTCGCTCCGGGCTGCTCCCCGGCGACGATTTCTGGCGACTCACACGATCAGGCAAGGATCTTCTTCCACACGCCCTCGTACGAGATGGGGGCGAAGCCGATGCGTTCGTTGATCGAGAGCATCGGGCGGTTCTCCTCCGCGTTGTACGTCATGACGCGCGGGGACAGCGGCGCGACGTCGTGCCACGCGAGAAGCCCGGCGCACTTGACGAGCATGCCGAGGCGGTGGCCGCGGTGGGCGGCGACGACCAGGGTGTCCTCCTGGCTCGTCACCGTGGTGCGGTCCTTCCCGATCACGAGCTCGTTGAACGCCGCGAGCTCGCCGCTGTCGATGTGCTGGGCGGCGGTGACGAGCATGTGCCGCCCCGCGTCGAGGTATCCGGCTTCGTAGCGGCGGAGGCGGTCGGCATCCCACACCTCCTCGTCGAACTCGAGATCGGCCGAGGGCGCGTCGGTGACCATGCGCGACTTCATCCACGCGAAACCGTCGACGAACTCGTCGGGGGTGGGCAGCGTCCACTGCACGACGCGGTAGCCCGAGGCCGCCTCCTCCGCCTCGGCCAGCAGGGTTCCGAGGTGCGGGCGCGCGCCGGCCAGATCGAGTTGACTCACCCGCACGATCTGCTCGAGGGTGCACCCGGATGCCAACAGGAAGCGCGCCGCGTGGTCTTCGGGTATCGCCCCGAAACCCGTGGGTGCCGCGAGACGGGGGCCGTTTGCGGCGGGGTGCTCCGCCCACGCCTGCAGAATGGTGCGGCCTTCGTCGCGGGCGATGCGCTCGATCTCGGCGAAGGCGGCGCGGCCGATGCCGTGGCTCCAGGCGGAGCGCCGCAGTTCGATCAGCCAGAACCCGGTGCGGGCGCCGTCTTCCTGCGGGAAGTCGAGACCCACCCGGCCCACGACTTCGCCGTGGAAGACCGCGATCCAGGAGAACCGTCTCATCTCGGGTCGTGGCTGATAGAGGGGGAGCAGTTCGTCGGCGGGCATCGAGGAGTCGTCGTGGCCGGAGACCTCGGCATAGACGAGGTTGCGCAAACGCACCATGTCGAGGAAGTCCGCGGCATCGGGGCCGTCGAGGGAGGTCGGGATGTGGAGGGGGCGCAGCTCGAGGCCGGCCGGAAGGGTGGTCATGTCACAGCTTTCGGGTCGAAGGGGGATGCCGGTGGGGCCGACGTCATGCGTCGGCCCCACCGCTCAGAAGGGCGGGCGGCTGAAGGCCGCAGCGCTTCGCCAGGCGCGTTCGCGCTTCTCGCGCTCGGCCTGGACCGTGCGGGCGCGGTACGCGCTGACCGCCTGGTGGTCGAGCGCTCGGGCTCGATCGGCGTGCCGCGTCAGCAGCCAGAGGCCGAGGCGCAGCGACAGCCGGTCGAGCAGGCCGAGCGGGCGGTAGGCGGTGGTGTCGAACGTGACCGTCGACGGGGTGGGTGTCGGGGTGGGCGCGGCCGAGGCGTGCTGCGGCGCGCGCGTGAACAGGGCGTTCATGCGGATACTCCGTGAGGATGAAAGCGAGCGGATGACGCGACGAGCGCGTGGAGGGACCGGGAAGGTCCGGCGAGCACGAGAGGCTCGCGGACGCGGAGACGGGGAACGTCTCGACGCGACGGGGTTATCCGAGTCGGGAGGGCATGCCGACGGTGGAAGCCCCTTCGGACACGGATGCGGAGAGCACGGGGACGGCGATGAAGCCGGGGGCGGTGAAGCCGGTGGTGATGCGAATCATGGAAGGAACCTCCTTTCGACGTCGGTTGCGACCCCCGACGCTAGCGAACGCTTTCAGCGAATGTCAAGCTCATCCTCAGAAACGGCCGCTCCCCGGGCGCGTCTGCGCGTCGAGATCGGCCCGCCGCCGCGGAATTCCGGGGGTGTTCGGATAGCGTGGAGCGCCGGGACGATCGAGGGAGGGTGACGTGCATCTGAAGAGCGTCACGCTCAAAGGCTTCAAGTCCTTCGCCCAGTCGACCACCTTCGCCCTCGAGCCGGGCGTCACCTGCATCGTCGGCCCGAACGGCTCCGGCAAGTCCAACGTCGTGGACGCACTCGCGTGGGTGATGGGGGAACAGGGGGCGAAGACGCTGCGCGGCGGCAAGATGGAGGACGTCATCTTCGCCGGCACGTCGACGCGCGGCCCGCTGGGCCGTGCCGAGGTGCAGCTGACGATCGACAACGGCGACGGCGCCCTGCCCATCGACTACAGCGAGGTGACGATCAGTCGCACGCTGTTCCGCAACGGGGCGAGCGAGTACGCCATCAACGGACAGACCTGCCGACTGCTCGACGTGCAGGAGCTGTTGAGCGACTCCGGCCTCGGACGCGAGATGCACGTCATCATCGGCCAGGGGCGCCTCGACACCGTCCTCCAGGCCACCGCCGAAGACCGACGAGGCTTCATCGAAGAAGCCGCCGGCATACTCAAGCACCGTCGCCGCAAAGAGAAGACCGTCCGCAAGCTCGAGGCGATGGAGACGAACCTCACGCGCCTGAGCGACCTGGCGGGCGAGCTGCGTCGTCAGCTCAAGCCCCTCGGCAAGCAGGCCGAGATCGCACGAGAGGCGGCGACGATCGCGGCGGTCGTGCGCGACGCCAAGGCGCGCCTGTACGCCGACGACCTCGTGCGCCTGCGCACGGAGCTGGCCGACGCGGCCCGCGCCGAGAGCGAGCGCCACACCGAGCGCCTCGGGCTCCAGGAGCAGGCCGACGGACTGCGTCGGCGCGTGGAGCGCCTCGAGAACGATCAGCGTTCCGAGGCCGTCGATCGGGCCCGCAGCGTCGCCTTCGCCCTTCAGCAGGTGCAGGAGCGTCTGCGCGGCCTCTACACCCTCGCCGGGCAGCGCCTCACCCTGCTGAGCGATGACGACAGCGACGGGTCCGGGTTCACACCGACGGTGTCGCAGCGCACGATCGATGACGTCCGCTCCGAGATCGACGACATCGCATCCGGTCTGGGCGACGCCCAGGATGCCGCGGCCGATGCGGCACGCGCTGTCGTCCGTGCGCGGGCCGACCTCGATGCCCTCGACGTCGACATCGCCGCCCAGAGCGCCCTCGTGTCGGAGCACGACCTCAGGATCCAGGCTCTACGGGGAACGGCGGATGCCGCGAACTCGGCTCTCACCGCCGTGCGCGGCGGTCTGGAGCGGCAGCAGAGGGCTTTGGACGCCGCGCTCGCGCGTCGAGCGGAAGCGGAGGAGGCCCGGGCCGAGTTGGATCCCGATGTCGTCCCCGAGGCGTCGACGGCGGAGCACGCGGCCGCGTACGAGCGCGCGCAGCGCGACGCGAACGAGGTCGAGACGACCGTGGCCGGACTCCGTGAGCGCCTGCACGCCGCCGAGCGCGAGCGTGACGCCCTGGCCGCCCAGACGACGGCCCTCGGCCGGGCCCTCGACGTGCGCAACGCCGCTGCCGACCTCCTCGCGGCGGGCGGGCCCGGCGTGCGCGGGCTCGTGAGCGACGACGTCAAGGTCACCGCGGGCTTCGAGGCCGCCATCGCGGCGGCGCTCGGCTCGCTCGCGGAGGGCCTGCTGGTCGACGACGCGGCATCCGCCTTCGCCGCTGCGCGCGAGGCGTCGGCGTCCGACCTCGGCCTGGTCGAGATCGCCATCGCCGGGGATGCGGACGCGGTGTCGCCTCCCGACCTCGGCGCGACCCCGGCGACGGACGTGATCACGGCGTCCGACGGGGTGCGCGGCATCCTGAGCCGGACCGTGATCGTCGACGACCTCGCCGCCGCGCACGAGCTGCGCGAGCGGATCCCGCACGACGTGACCGTCGTCACGCGTACGGGTGAGGTGATGACCGCGCACACGCTCCGGGCCGGATCGGATTCGGGGCGCTCGCGTCTCGAGCTCGCGGCCGAGCGCGACGCCGCGGCCGAACGGCTCGACGAGATCGTGGTGGTCGCCGACTCGCTCCGCGAAGCCCTCACCGACGAGCAGCGGGCGCTGGCCGACGCGCGGCAGCGCACCAAGGAGACGCTGTCGACACTGCGCGCGCATGATGCCGCCCTGGCGGCCCACGCCGAAAAGGTGAACCGCGTCACCGTTCGTCACGAGGCGGCGATGGCGGAGTGCGACCGGCTCGCGGCCGGTGTCGCTCAAGCGGAGACGGCCGTGGCCGAGGCCGAGGCGGCGGCGCGACGGGCCGACGACGCCCTCGCCCGTGCGCTGGACGCACCCCGGCCGCTGCTGGACGCATCGGCGAGGGAGCCCCTGGCCGCCGAGGTCGAGACGGCGCGCGAGCGCGAGATGCGCGCGCGCCTCGACATCGAAACGCTCAGGGAGCGGGTGCGTGCCGGTGAGCTGCGCATCGTGCAGCTCGAGCAGCAGCGCGAACGCGAACGCGCCGCCGCCGACGAAGCCGCCCGCCGTGCCGTGATCCGCCGCGCCCAGCGCGAGGTGGCGGCCGAGGTCGCCGGGGCGCTCCCGGCCCTCCTGGACTCGGTCGACCGCTCGGTCAGCCAGGCCCGCGTGGAGCTCGCGGCGGCCGAGACCGCCCGCGCCGCGGTCACCGACGAGCTGACCCGCGCCCGTGCGGAGGAGGCGGCCGTGCGCGAACGCCTCGCGCGCCTGACCGAGAACGTGCACGGTCTCGAGCTCCAGATGCACGAGAAGAAGCTCCACGTCACGAGCCTGCTCGAACGCGTGCGATCGGAACTGGCGCTCGAGGAAAACATTCTCGTTTCGGAATACGGTCCCGACCAGGGTGTCCCCGCAGATGGCGATGGGCAGCCGACGGCCTTCGACCGCGCGGCTCAGAAACGCCGCTTCCAGGATGCGGAGCGCAAGCTCGGGCAGCTCGGCCGGGTGAATCCGCTCGCGCTCGAGGAGTTCGCGGCGCTGGAGCAGCGGCACGCCTTCCTCACCGAGCAGCTCGCCGACCTGCAGCAGACGCGCGCCGATCTGCAGACGATCATCGCCGAGCTCGACGAGCGGATGCAGACGATCTTCGTCGCCGCGTTCGAGGACACCCGGGCGGCGTTCACCGACATCTTCCCGATCCTCTTCCCCGGCGGTTCCGGCAGCATCTCGCTCACCGATCCCGACTCCCCGCTGACCACGGGCATCGAGGTGGCTGTGCGGCCCGTCGGCAAGAAGATCGAGCGGCTGTCCCTTCTCTCCGGCGGGGAGCGTTCTCTCGCGGCGGTGGCGTTCCTGACCTCGATCTTCACGGCGCGCCCGAGCCCCTTCTACATCCTCGACGAGGTCGAGGCCGCCCTCGACGACGCGAACCTCGGCCGGCTCCTCGGGGTGTTCGAGAAGCTGCGCGCCAGCAGCCAGCTCATCGTCATCACCCATCAGAAGCGCACGATGGAGATCGCCGACGCGCTGTACGGCGTCTCGATGCGGCAGGACGGGGTGTCGGCGGTGGTGGGGCAGCGCGTGGGCGACCGCGCGGCGTCGCGACCGGCTGCCCCCGCCGCCGCCCGCGACGAGGCGGCCCCCGTAAGCTGAAGCAATGGCTGAGAACTCCTGGTCGCTGGGCCGCGCGCTGCGCGGGTTGTTCGTCAAACCCACCATCGACGAGACGACCTGGGACGACCTCGAGACGGCGCTGCTGACCGCGGACTTCGGTCCCGACGTCACCGAGCGCCTCATCGACGAACTGCGCGAGAAGGTCGAGCGCTATCGCACCACCGATCCCCGAGATCTGCAGCGCATGCTGCGCGAGACGCTCGAGGAGCACTTCGCGAAGTTCGACACCACGCTGCGCCTCACCGAGCGTCCCGCCGTCGTGCTCGTGGTCGGCGTGAACGGCGTCGGCAAGACGACGACGATCGGCAAGTTCGCCAAGTTCCTTCAGCGCTACGGCCGTACCGTGGTGGTCGGAGCCGCCGACACGTTCCGCGCCGCCGCCGTCGACCAGCTCGCGACGTGGGCCGAGCGCGGGGGAGCCACGATCGTGCGTCCGCAGCACGAGGGTCAGGATCCGGCATCCGTCGCCTTCCAGACCGTCGCTCACGCCAAGGAGACCGCCACCGAGATCGTGCTCATCGACACGGCCGGGCGCCTGCACACCAAGGGCGGACTCATGGACGAGCTCGGCAAGATCAAGCGCGTCGTCGAGAAGCAGGCCCCCATCAGCGAGGTGCTGCTGGTGCTCGATGCCACGACGGGCCAGAACGGGCTCATGCAGGCGCAGGCGTTCCTCGACAGCGCGGGCGTCACCGGGCTCGTGCTCACCAAGCTCGACGGTTCCGCGAGAGGCGGGTTCGTCCTCGCGGTGCAGGAGCGCACCGGCATCCCCGTCAAGCTGCTCGGCCAGGGCGAGGGCATCGGCGATCTCACCGGTTTCACCCCGCACGTGTTCGCCGCGTCGCTCGTCGACTGAGCGCCCATACCGCACCGTCGGCTCCGGGCGGGTCTCCTTCCCGAAGCCCGCGCGTGATGCTTACATGGGACTCATGGCGATCGAGCACGACTTCTTCGGACTCCTCGAGTCGGGCCCCGACGGGTCGATCTTCTGGAGCGAGAACGTCGAGTTCGGCGACCAGAGCGTGACGGTCGACCTCACCGCGCCCGACCAGGACGACGTGTCGACCGAGGCCCTCGACGTCGCCGCCTCGCTCATCTCGTCGCTCGAGGCCGTCGATCTCGCCGCCCGCAATGCGATGGTCAACGAGCTCGACTCGCGCACCAGCGAGGTGACCGAGTACATCCTCCAGCAGCAGGCGACCCTGGGCGACGAGCTCGACGACCTGCTCCTCGACGCGTCAGGCGACACCCATATCGACGTCATCAAGGCCCTGCAGTTGATGAGCATGACGATCCTCGCCGACGAGCACGGCGGCGCCGACCCGTTCGCGGTGCTCGAGTACGCGCTCGATCCCGATGCCACCGACGACGTGCTCCTGGTCAACCTCGCCTCCGACGGGCGGGTGCAGTCGGTCACCAGCGCCGACTGATCGTGCAGACCTTCCTGCCGTACCCGTCGTTCCGCGACTCCGCCGCCGCCCTCGACCCGAAGCGCCTCGGCAAGCAGCGCGTCGAGACGTTCCAGCTGCTCCGAGCGCTCACCGTGCCCGGTCACGGCTGGCGCCACCACCCGGCCGCGAAGATGTGGGACGGCCACCTGCCGGCCTTGGTCGCCTACGGTCTCGTGATGTCCGACGAGTGGATCGCCCAGGGCCACGCCGACACGGTGCGCGAGAAGATCCTGGCGTTCGCACCCGAGGTCGACGGCACCGCGCAGAGCGATCTCGACCTCCCGCCCTGGATCGGGGACGAGGCGTTCCACCTCGCGCACCGCTCCAACCTCGTCCGCAAGGACCCGGAGTTCTACGTCCCGCGGTTCGGCGACGTCGCCGACGACCTGCCGTACGTCTGGCCGGTCTGACGCGTCACGCCTCGGCTCGCGGATGCCGCGGCATCCGCTGCGGGGCGGACGCTCCCGGCATCCGTCGGCTCACACCGCCTGCGCGAAGCCGGCGTCGGCGGAGGCGATGTCCTTCGCGAGGTGCGCGAGGTGCGGGGGGATCTCGCGCCCCTTCGACACCATCGACTGCGCCCACAGGCGCCCCGCGCGGTACGACGAGCGCACCAGCGGGCCCGCCAGTACGCCGAGGAAGCCGATGCGTTCCGCCTCTTCCTTGAACTCCACGAACTCCGCGGGCTTCACCCAGCGCTGGACGGGGAGGTGGCGCGGGGTGGGGCGCAGGTACTGCGTGATCGTGATGATGTCCGTACCCGCTGCGTGCAGGTCTTCGAGCGCCCGCACGACCTCCTCGGGCTCCTCGCCCATGCCGAGGATGAGGTTCGACTTCGTGATGAGCCCCGCATCGCGCGCGGCGCTCAGCACCCCGAGGGAGCGGTCGTACCGGAAGGCGGGACGGATGCGCTTGAAGATGCGCGGCACCGTCTCGACGTTGTGCGCGAACACCTCGGGGCGCGAAGAGAACACCTCGTCGAGGTGCGCGGGGTTGCCCGAGAAGTCGGTCGCGAGGATCTCCACTCCCGTGCCGGGGTTCTCGGCGTGGATGCGACGCACCGTCTCGGCGTGCAGCCAGGCGCCCTCGTCGGGGAGGTCGTCGCGCGCGACGCCGGTCACGGTGGCGTAGCGCAGCTGCATGCGCGTGACGCTCTCGGCCACGCGGCGCGGCTCGTCGCGGTCGTAGTCGGCGGGTTTGCCGGTGTCGATCTGGCAGAAGTCGCAGCGGCGGGTGCACTGCGAGCCGCCGATGAGGAAGGTGGCCTCGCGATCCTCCCAGCACTCGAAGATGTTGGGGCACCCGGCCTCCTGGCACACGGTGTGCAGCTCCTCGGTCTTCACGAGGTTCTGCAGCGCGGTGTACTCGGGGCCCATCTTGGCCTTCGTCTTGATCCACTCGGGCTTGCGCTCGATCGGTGTCTCGGCGTTGCGCACCTCGAGCCTCAGCAGCTTCCGCCCGTTCGGGGCGGTGGAAGCCGGAGCCCCGGCGCCGCCGGTCCCGCAGGCGCTCATGCGGCGACCGCCGCGTACTCGGCGCGGAAGACGCGTTCGATGGCGGGCACGAGGTCGGCGGGGGAGACGTCGGCCCCGAGCACCTCGCTGACGGTGGTCACCCCGGCATCCGAGATCCCGCACGGCACGATGTGCCGGAACCCCGCGAGGGTGTTGTCGCAATTGACGGCGAAGCCGTGCATCGTCACTCCTTTTTCGACGCGGACACCGATCGCCGCGATCTTGTCGACGCCGAGGGGGCGTCGGACCCAGACGCCGCTGCGTCCCTCCACGCGGAACCCGTCGACGCCGTTCGCACCGAGGGCGTCGATCAGCAGCGCCTCGAGGCGCCGGACGTGCGCGACGACATCGATCGGCTCGGGCAGGCGAACGATCGGGTATCCCACGAGCTGCCCCGGCCCGTGCCAGGTGATCTTGCCTCCGCGGTCGACGTCGACCACGGGGGTGCCGTCGTCGGGGCGCTCGTGCGCCTCGGTGCGCTTCCCCGCCGTGTAGACGGCCTCGTGCTCGAGCAGGAGCAGGGTGTCGGCGCGGGTGCCGGCCACGACGTCCGCGTGGATGCGACGCTGGTGTGCCCAGCCGTCGAGATACGGGACGTAGTACGGCGCGAGGCCGGCGTCGTGGATGTCGATCATCGACCCCTCCGATGTTGGATTGAGTCCAACAATACATCCCGGGTCGCGACATAGTCTGGAGCGGTGACCCCCGAGCCCCGCAGCGGCAGACCGCGCGCCTCCTCGCGCGAAGTGCTGTCGGAGGCCGCGTGCGAGCTGTTCCTCGAGCAGGGGTACGACGCGACCTCCGTCTCGGACATCACCCGCCGTGCCGGCGTGAGCCGCTCGAGCTTCTTCAACTATTTCTCCGCCAAGAGCGATGTGCTGTGGTCGGGCTTCGACGAACGGGTCGACGCGGCGGTCGCCGACCTGCGCGACGGGGGCGCCCCTCTCGAGGTCCTCGCCGCGATCGGCGACGGGCTCGCCCCGGACGCCCTCGCACTCGCCATCGTCAACGCGGATGCCATGGGGATCGCCGCCGAGCTGGATCGCGATCGTGCGATCCGCCAGTTCCGCCTGCAGCGCGAGGCCGCGGCGCGGCTGGTCCGCGAGGGCGCCGCACCCCTGGCCGCGCAGGTGCGCGCGGGCGCTCTGTCGGCGGCCGTCCTCGCCGCCGTCTGGGCATGGGCCGATCACACCGCCGGCCGCTCGTTGACCGACGCGATGTCGGAGGCCCTGGCCGCGGCGTGAGGGGCCGGCATCCGGTGTCGGGCCGTCCCCGGCGGCGGTCCGGGCCGTCGCCGCGTAAACTCGACTCATCATGGCGACTTTCGGCACCCTCTCCGACCGGCTCACAGAGACCTTCCGCAACCTCCGGAAGAAGGGCCAGCTCACGCCCGCCGATGTCGACGGGACGGTGCGCGAGATCCGCCGCGCCCTCCTCGACGCCGACGTCGCGCTGCCCGTGGTCAAGGAGTTCACCGCCGCGGTGCGCGAGCGCGCCCTCGGCGACGAGGTCAACCGGGCGCTGAACCCCGCGCAGCAGGTCGTGCAGATCGTCAACGACGAGCTCATCGGCATCCTGGGCGGACAGCAGCGCCGTCTGCAGTTCTCCAAGAACCCGCCGACCGTCATCATGCTCGCCGGCCTCCAGGGCTCCGGAAAGACGACCTTCGCCGGCAAGCTCGCCAAGATGCTCGAGAAGGACGGCCACACGCCCCTCCTCGTGGCATGCGACCTCCAGCGTCCCAACGCCGTCAACCAGCTGCAGGTCGTCGCCGAGCGCGCCGGTGCCACCATCTACGCCCCCGAGCCGGGTAACGGCGTCGGCGACCCGGTCAAGGTCGCCCGCGACGGCGTCGCCTACGCGACGCGTCAGCAGCACGACATCGTCATCATCGACACCGCCGGACGTCTGGGCGTCGACGCCGAGCTGATGAAGCAGGCCGCCGACATCCGCACGGCCACCCAGCCCGACGAGGTGCTCTTCGTCATCGACGCGATGATCGGTCAGGATGCCGTCAACACGGCCAAGGCCTTCCAGGACGGCGTCGACTTCACCGGCGTGGTGCTGTCGAAGCTCGACGGTGACGCCCGCGGTGGCGCCGCCCTCTCGGTCGCCTCGGTGACCGGACGCCCGATCATCTTCGCGTCGACCGGTGAGGGTCTCGACGACGTCGAGCCCTTCCACCCCGACCGCATGGCGTCCCGCATCCTCGACCTCGGTGACATCCTCACCCTGATCGAGCAGGCGCAGTCGGCCTTCGACGAGGCCGAGGCGATGAAGGTCGCCGAAAAGCTCGCGACGGAGACCTTCACGCTCGAGGACTTCCTCGAGCAGATGCAGCAGATGAAGAAGATGGGCTCCATGAAGAAGATGCTCGGGATGCTCCCGGGCATGGGGAACATGAAGCAGCAGCTCGAGGACTTCGACGAGCGCGAGATCGACCGCACCGAGGCCATCATCCGCTCGATGACGCTGGCCGAGCGTCGCAACCCCAAGATCCTCAACGGTTCGCGCCGTCTGCGCATCGCGCGCGGTTCGGGCATGACCGTCACCGACGTCAACCAGCTCGTCCAGCGATTCGACCAGGCCGCGAAGATGATGAAGACCGTCGCGCGCGGCGGCGTGCCCAACATCCCCGGCATGGGGCCGGTGGGCGGAAAGCCCGGCGCCTCGTCGAAGCGCGGCAAGCAGCAGAAGGCCAAGGGGTCACGCTCGGGCAACCCCGCCAAGCGGGCGGCCGAGAACGCCGGGATCGCGGCGACCACCGCCCCCACGGGTTCGGGGTTCGGTCTCGGCGGTCAGAACGCCCCGAGCGAGGCCGACCTCGCCGAGCTGCAGAAGATGCTCGGTCGGGGCTGACCGGCGCGATCCGAGGCCCTAGGGCAGGATGCCGGCGTCCTGCAACGCCGACATGACGGTCTGCTCGATCGCCCGCTGCCCGCGGGGGGTGGGGTGGACGTCGTCCTCCTGCATCCACTCGGGGTGACCTCGCAGCGGCTGGCCGATGTCGAGATAGGTCCCGCCCACCGCGTCGACGGCTTCGCGCAACGCGTCGGAGGTGACGGCCGTGTCGTCGGGCACGTCGTCCTCGTCGTTCCAGATGGTGCTGAGCCCGACGATGCGCGCATCGGGGGCGGCGTCGTGCAGTTCGGCCACCGTGTCCTGGGTGTCGGCGCGGATCTCGTCGGCATCCTCCCAGAAGTCGTTGCTCGAGGATTCGACGATGAGCAGCTGAGGCTGCAGAGCGGCGACCGCGGGGACGAAGCCCGCGTAGGTGGTTCCGCAGTCGCCCTGCACGACGAAGCCCATCCCGGCACATGCGAGGTTCGTCATGGCCACCTCGCCGCGCGCGGCCAGCATGACCGGCCACGCCTCGGCGGGATCGAGACCGAAACCCGACATGAGCGAGTCGCCCAGGGCGACGGTGCGCACCGGCGCGGGGGTGATGACGGGACTCGGCGTGACGGAGGCGGTGGCCTTCGGTGCCGGCAGCTGCGGGGCCGCCAAGGACGGCGTGTGGGCTGCACCGACCGGTTCGGCCGCGCACCCGGCGAGCAGGGCCACCGCTCCCGCGCAGAGGGCCACCAGCGAGGTCGCCCGGACGCGGCGCGCAGAATGCATGACGCGATCCTACGAGCGCGCGCCTATGAACCCGCGCGGAGACCGCCCTCTAGACGCGCAGCGCGGCGAGGTGCTCGCGCAGCGTGGGGCCACCCCGGAACTCGCGGATGAGATGCTGCACGACCTCGCGCAGGTCGCCGTCGGCCGCGTCGGCCACCGCGACCTGTCGAGCGGAGCTGCCCCCGGTGGCGAGGATGGTCTCGAGGCTCGCGAACTCGCGCGCGCACTTCAGCTCCAGCGCCACCTCGGCGAGCTCCTCCATGGTCTCGCGCAGGTGCTCCACCACCGGGCGCTGCGTGCCCTCGCGGTCGACGATCACCCGGGCGTCGAGCCCGTAGCGAGCGGCACGCCACTTGTTCTCGCGCGCGTACCAGGGCGGGATGCCGGGCAACTCGCGCCCCTCATCGAGCAGGCGCGAGAAGTGCTCGACCAGTGTCTGCGCGAGGGCCGCGACGGCGGCGAGCTCCGGCAGCGTCGACATCCCGTCGCACGCGCGGATCTCCACCGTTCCCCACTTCGGCGCCGGACGGATGTCCCACCGCACTTCGCTGGCATCCGCCATGACGCCGGTGCGCACCATGTCGTCGAGGTAGCCCTCGAAGTCGTCCCAGGTCTGCAGCTGCCAGGGGAGTCCCGCGGTCGGGAGCTGCTGGAAGACGAGGGCGCGATTCGAGGCGTACCCCGTGCGTTCGCCGGCCCAGAACGGGCTCGAGGCCGACAGCGCCTGCAGGTGGGGGAGGAACACGGTGAGGGCGTTGACGATGGGGATGACCTTGTCGACGTCGTCGACGCCGATGTGCACGTGGATGCCCCAGATCATCATGTTGCGGCCCCACCACTGGGTCCGCTCGATGAGCGTGTGATAGCGCGTCTTGTCGGTCACCTGCTGGTCGTACCACTGCGCGAACGGGTGGCTGCCGGCGCAGAGCAGCTCGACGCCGCGCGGCTCGGTCTCCTCGCGCAGCGCGCAGATCGCGTCGCCGATGTCGTCGACGGCCTCGGCGAGGGTGTGGCCGACGCCGCTGGTCACCTCGACGGTGTTGGTGAGCAGCTCCCCGGTGACCGTGAAGCGCTCGAGCGCCGACTTCTCCTCGAGTTCCTCGAGGACCTCAGGGGCGCGCGGGACCAGGTCGCCGGTCTCGCGGTCGGCGAGCATGAGCTCCCACTCCAGACCCACGGACGAACGCGTCGATGCAGCGAACGGGAGCCTCATGCGGTCAGTCTGACACGGGGCCCCGACGCGCGGATCCTCCGCTACCCTCCGTGTCGCGGCGTGTCGCCTGTCACCGCGAGGTCCGCGCGTCTGGCAGAATAGAGGGCTGGACCCGCCACTCGACCCTCTATCCAGTGTCGGTCCACCCTTTTGAGCTTCCGCCGGGTGTGCACCCCACTCTCCAGGCGTTCGGTTCGTTCGTTTTCATCATTTGGAGTCATCGTGGCTGTCAAGATCCGTCTCAAGCGCCTCGGAAAGATCCGCGCGCCCTACTACCGCATCGTCGTCGCCGACTCGCGCACCAAGCGCGACGGTCGCGTCATCGAGGAGATCGGCAAGTACCACCCGACCGAGGAGCCCTCGTTCATCGAGGTCGACTCGGACCGCGCGCAGTACTGGCTGTCGGTCGGCGCCCAGCCCACCGAGCAGGTCGCCGCCATCCTCAAGCTCACGGGCGACTGGGGCAAGTTCAAGGGCGACAAGGACGCCGTTTCGACCGTCAAGGTCCGCGAGCCCAAGGCCGCGTTCGAGGCCGACGCCTCGAAGAAGTCGGTCGTCAAGCCCAAGGCCGAGAAGAAGGCCGACGCTCCCGCCGAGGCGCCCGCTGAGGACGCCGCCGAGACCTCGGCCGAGTAATCCCCGTGCTGTCTGCCGCGCTCGAACACGTCGTCAAGGGGATCGTCGATCACCCGGATGCCGTCACCATCCGTTCCAGCACCTCGCCTCGCGGCGACGTGCTGGAGGTTCGCGTGCACCCCGATGACCGGGGCCGCGTGATCGGGCGCGGCGGACGCACCGCCAAAGCACTTCGCACGGTGGTGTCGGCTCTCGCCGACGGCCGCCGCGTGCGCGTCGACGTCGCCGACGACTGATGACGAACGGCGAGACCGCGGGCGCCCAGCCCGCCAAGACCCAGCTCCGCGTCGGACGCCTCGTGAAGGCCCACGGCCTCAAGGGCGCGTTCAAGCTCGAGCTCTACACCGACGACCCCGATGGACGCTTCGCGCCCGGGAGCACCTTCACCCTCCAGGTTCCGGAGTCCTCGCCGTGGCACGGCCGCGAGCTGACGGTCCGCGAGTTCCGCTGGATGAACTCGCACCCGGTGGCCTTCTTCGAGGGCGTCGACGACCGCACCGCGGCGGAGGAGCTCGTCAAGGCGATCCTCTGGATCGATCAGGACACCTCCGAGGCGCCCGCCGAGGACGACGCGTGGTACGACCACCAGCTCGTCGGCCTCGACGTGGTCCGTGACGGGGTGGTCATCGGCCGCGTCGCGCGCGTCGACCACTTCCCCGCGCAGGACCTGCTGATCGTCAAGCAGTCCGGCGACGGCCGCGAGGTGCTCGTCCCCTTCGTGAGTGCGATCGTGCCCGAGGTCGACATCGCGGGCGGCCGTGTCGTGGTCACGCCCCCGGCGGGGCTGTTCGAGGAGCTTCCCCCGGAGCCGGACGACGAGCAGGAGCCGACGTCCGAGCAGGCTTCCGCCGCCGACGCACCCGCCGACGACGCTCCCACCCACTCCGAGGACTGACGTGCGCATCGACGTCGTGTCGATCTTCCCGACGATCTTCGACGCGCTCGAGGTCTCCCTCCTCGGCAAGGCCCGGCAGAGTGGTCTTCTCGACGTGCAGGTGCACGATCTCCGTGCGTTCACGCACGATCGACACCGCACGGTCGACGACACCCCGTACGGCGGCGGCGCCGGAATGGTGATGAAGCCGGAGCCGTGGGGCGAGGCCCTCGACGCCATCGTCGGCGAGGCCGATCCGCGCCCCGTGATCGTCTTCCCCTCTCCGGCGGGCGAGCGTTTCACCCAGTCGATAGCCCGCGAGCTGTCCACGGCCCCGCACCTGGTCTTCGGATGCGGCCGGTACGAGGGCATCGACGAGCGCGTCTTCGACTACGCGTCCGAGCTCGGCGACGTACGGCTTCTCTCGCTCGGCGACTACGTCCTCAATGGCGGCGAGGTCGCCGTGATGGCGATGATCGAGGCCATCGGCCGGCTGGTGCCCGGCGTGGTCGGCAACCCCGAGAGCCTCGTCGAGGAGTCGCACGAGGACGGCCTGCTCGAGTACCCGTCCTTCACGAAACCCGCGACGTGGCGCGAGCGCGAGGTACCCCCGGTGCTGCTGAGCGGCAACCACGGCGCCGTCGCGCGCTGGCGCCGTGAGCAGCAGCTCGAGCGCACGCGGACGCGTCGCCCCGATCTGCTCGCCGACTGAGCGTCCGCGTTCCGGCTCCGGCGGCGTCCAGCCGCCACCTCGTCTTCGCCGCGCCCGACGTCGGCGCGTTTCGCGCCCGGCGGGGCGCGCACGCCGCGATTGCCGTGCGGTGCTGCGCGGCCCGAACGCGACGGATGCCGCGACCCCGGGGCCGCGGCATCCGGAACACGAACTCAGTCGACGCCGAGGAACGACCGGTCGGTGAGCACGATCGGGCCGGCGGCGGTGATCGCGACGGTGTGTTCGGAGTGCGCGCCGCGGGAGCCGTCGGCGCTGCGCAGCGTCCAGCCGTCGGGGTCGGTCACGAGCTCGTCGGTCGTCTGGAGGAACCACGGCTCGAGGGCGACGACCAGGCCGTCACGGAGGGGATACCCGCGACCCGCCTTGCCGTCGTTCGCGACGTGCGGGTCGCCGTGCATCGTGCGCCCCACGCCGTGGCCGCCGAAGTCGGTGTTGATGCTCAGGCCCTCGGCGTGCGCCACTGCGGCGACGGCGGCGGAGATGTCGCCGATCTTGTGACCGACCGTCGCGGCGTCGATCGCCGCGGCGAGGGCGCGCTGCGTGGTGTCGATGAGGGCGAGGTCCTCGTCGCGGGGCGTGCCGACCACGAACGATACGGCGGAGTCGGCGACCCACCCGTCGACGGAGGCGGCGAAGTCGAGCGAGACGAGGTCTCCGTCGCGCAGGACGTAGTCGTGGGGGAGCCCGTGCAGGACGGCGTCGTTGATCGAGGTGCACAGCACCTTGCCGAACGGGCTCGCGCCGAACGACGGGTGGTAGTCGATGTAGCAGGACTCCGCCCCGGCCGAACGGATCATGTCGTGCGCGCGACGATCGAGGTGCAGGAGGTTGGTGCCCACCTTGGTCTCGTCGCGCAGCGTGGCCAGCACCTCCGCGACGAAGCGACCCGCGGGGCGCATCGCGTCGATCTCGGCCGGCGTACGCAGTTCGATCATGGTGGTTCCCTTTCGTCGAGCTTCCATTCTCCCCGATCGATGCGGATGCCGTGGGCTCGGGCGCGGCCATGGACTTCTCAAAGGTGCCGCACATGGTCGCGCCCTAGCATCGGCTCATGGTGCTGCGCCGTCTTTTCTTCCGCTGGATGTTCCCGGCCGCCGTCGTGCTGCCGCTGTGGCTGTTCGTCGGCTGGATCGTCTTCTCGGGCGGGAGCGGGTGGGCGCTGCTCTGGCTGTTCGTCGCCATGCCCGCCGTCTTCGTCTCGCAGCTGCTGCTGTCGCTGCTGGTCCGCGCACGGGGGAGCGTCCGCGAATCCCGCGCGGTGTCCTGGCGCGACGCGGTCGGCATCGGGCTCTGGCACCTCGTCATCGTCGCGCTCGGACTGTTCGACTCGCGGGTGTTCTTCCCGCTCCTCGTGCTGTCGGTCGTGGGAGCGCTCGTGCTGTTCTGGTCATCGCTCGCTCAGGTGTGGAACGAGGCCCGCGGCGCCGTGACCGTGCTGCACGCGACCGATGGCACCGCGTACATCCCGGCGCCGCAGGAGCGTCCGCAGCAGAGGGTCGACGGTGACGTCATCGTCGTGTCGGAGTCGCGACGCGCGGAGTGATCGCCGCGGCGCCGCTGGCGCACGCACGTTTTGGTCGCGACGCCGGAACATGGCAGAATGATCCTTTGTGCCCTGACCGGCTCTGCCTCAGGGGAGTCCGCCGCATCCGCGGCTCGGGCACGCCTCACCTTTTCCCTTTTCATCGTGCGATCGACCTGTGGCGGTCGCAGGAAGTGACGATCATGCAGATCCTCGACTCCGTCGACGCGGCTTCGCTCCGCTCCGACATCCCCGTCTTCGCCCCCGGCGACACCGTCAAGGTGCACGTCAACATCACCGAAGGCAACCGCTCGCGTATTCAGGTGTTCCAGGGCGTCGTCATCGGTCGCTCGGGCGACGGCGTGCGCGAGACCTTCTGCGTCCGCAAGGTCAGCTTCCAGGTCGGCGTCGAGCGCACCTTCCCGGTCCACAGCCCCGTGATCGACCACATCGAGGTCGTCACCCGTGGTGACGTGCGTCGCGCGAAGCTCTACTACCTGCGCAGCCTGCGTGGCAAGAAGGCCAAGATCAAGGAGAAGCGCGACCGCTGAGTCGACTCTCTCGAACGCCCCGTGGGTTTCCCCACGGGGCGTTCGGCGTTTTCGCGGCGACGCGGTCACGGTGCGGCACGCGGGTGTGCGACCCTTGTTGCTGCGGTTCTCCGGTGTGCGGGAACCCGGTGAAGGAAACATGAGCGACCAGACCGCCTCGACCCCGGATGCCGTGTCCCCGGCATCCCGTTCCACCGTCCGCCGTCGAGGCTGGGGGTCGTTCCTGCGCGACCTCGTCGTGATCGTGGTCATCGCGCTGCTGGTGTCGTTCCTGGTCAAGACGTTCGTGGTGCGATCGTTCTACATCCCGTCGGCGTCGATGGAGAACACCTTGATGATCAAGGATCGGATCCTCGTCGACGAGCTCACCCCGCGCTTCGGCGAGTACTCCCGGGGGGATGTCGTGGTGTTCCGCGATCCGGGTGGATGGCTCGACACGGCCCCGGCCCCGGAGCGGTCCGCATTCGTGGAGGGCGTGGACTGGGTGCTGTCCCTCTTCGGCCTGTCGGCCCCCGACAGCGACGACCACCTCATCAAGCGCGTCATCGGCACGCCGGGCGACCACGTCGTCTGCTGCAACGCCCTGGGGCAGACAACCGTCAACGGCGTGCCGCTCGACGAGAGCTACGTGCGCCTGGCGCCGGGAGCCACGGCTCCCGAACCCGTTCCCTACGACGTCACCGTGCCCGACGGTTCCCTCTGGGTCCTCGGCGACAACCGCAACAGCTCGCGCGACTCGCGCTTCAACCAGGCGCAGCCGGGGCAGGGCTTCGTTCCGATCGACAACGTCGTCGGCCGCGCGTTCGTCATCACCTGGCCCTTCGACCGGTTCGGGCTGATCGATTTCCATCACGAGGTGTTCGCGGGGGTCCCCGCGCCGGGGCAGCAGTGATCGAGCCGACCCTCACCCTGGAACGCCGACTGCTCAAGCAGCACGCGATCGTCATCGCGTGCGACGAGGTCGGCCGAGGGGCCCTCGCAGGCCCGGTCGCCGTCGGCGCCGCCGTGGTCGATCCGGCCCGCTCGCGTAAGCGCGTGCCGGCGGGTCTGCGCGACTCGAAGCTCGTTCCCGAGGCGCGCCGGCCGGAGGTCGCCTCCCGCGCGGCGGCGTTCGTGCAGCACAGCGCGGTCGGGTGGGCGAGCTCGGTCGAGGTCGATGAGATCGGCATCATCCGCGCGCTCGGGCTCGCCGCGGTCCGCGCGATCGCCGACCTGCGCGCTCACGGCGTCGTCCCGGAGGAGGCCGTCGTCATCCTCGACGGCAATCACGACTACATCACGCCGGCGGGGGAGTCGGGTCTGACGGTGCGCCCGGTCATCAAGGCCGACCGCGACTGCGCGAGTGCGGCCGCGGCGTCCGTCATCGCGAAGGTCGCGCGCGACGCCCTCATGACCGGGCTGCACGACGACCTGCCCGTGTACGGGTGGGCGCGGAACAAGGGCTACGCGAGCCTCGATCACCGCGAGGCCATCTCCCTGCACGGGATGAGCACGCACCATCGCCATTCGTGGGCCATCACGGCGGCGCCGACGCTGTTCTGACACCCGGGTGGACGCGCCCGGGCGGGTGCTCCCGTGCGGCTGCGGTCGTCGCGCGCGCCTAGGATGGGAAAACCATGGATGACGACGTCTTCGAGGATTACGACCGCGAACTCGAACTGGCCCTGTACCGCGAGTACCGCGATGTCGTGCGCCAGTTCACCTACGTGATCGAGACCGAGCGCCGGTTCTACCTCGCGAACGACGTCAACGTCGTCCGCCGCGACACCGAGCACGACTTCTACTTCGAGATCTCGATGACCGACGTGTGGGTGTGGGACATCTACCGCGCCGACCGCTTCGTGAAGTCCGTGCGCGTGCTGACGTTCAAGGACGTCAACGTCGAGGAGCTCTCGCGCCACGACTTCCAGCTGCCCGACGAACTGTCGCTCGACAACTGACGCCTCCTCCCCACTCCGGCCCTCCCTCGATCCATCCACCGACAGGGCTCCGGGCTCCACGGGGAGGATGAGCCTGCTGCCACGCTCTCGGGCATGGCAGCGAAAGACGACCTCGGCAGAGCCGGAGAAGACCGCGCGGTCGCCTATCTTATCGGCGACGGCTACCGCATCCTGGCGCGCAATTGGCGATGTCCACAGGGGGAGATCGACGTCGTGGCCGAGCGCAGCGGCACGCTCGTCGTCGTCGAGGTCAAGACCCGACGCAGCGAGGACTACGGTCACCCGTTCGAGGCAGTCGATCGACGGAAGGCCGAGCGCCTCTGGCGGCTGTCGATGGCCTGGCTCGCCGAGCATCCGCAGCACGCGCGCGGGCGTCGTCTGCGGGTCGACGTCATCGGCCTGGTCGGCGACGATCCCGCCGACGCGCGCCTCGAGCACCTCGAGGACGCCCTGTGACGGTTGCGCGCACGTGGGCGGTGGCGTTGACGGGACTGCGCGGCGACCTGGTCGAGGTCGAGGCCGACGTGTCGTCGCAGACTCCCGAGTTCGCGATCATCGGCCTGGCCGACAAGGCCCTGGGCGAAGCGGGCCGACGGGTGCGCAATGCGTGCGCCAACCGTGGCCTGGACCTCCCCAAGCGGCGGATCACCGTCAACCTCTCCCCGGCGAGTCTGCCCAAGCGCGGCTCGGGCTTCGACGTCGCGATCGCCGTCGCGGCCCTCGCGACCTCCGTGCGGATGGATGCCACTCACGTCGCCGACACGGTCCACATCGGCGAGCTCGGACTCGACGGTCGGCTGCGGCCCGTGGCCGGGGTCCTCCCCGCGGTCGTGGCGGCCCGCGCCGCGGGGCTGACCCGGGTCGCCGTACCGAAGGCGAACGCGGCGGAGGCGGCACTGGTCGACGGCATGGAGGTATACCCGGCCGTCTGCCTCGCCGACGTGGTGCGCTGGCACGGGGGCAGCAGCGAGGCGCCCGACCTGGCCGCCGTCGAGCTGCCCGAATCTGCCGAACCGGCCGACGCCGTGCTCGATCTGGCAGACGTGGTGGGCCAGCGCGAGGCGGTCGACGCCCTCGTGGTGGCGGCCGCGGGCGGGCATCACGTCCTCATGAGCGGACCACCGGGGGCCGGTAAGACCATGCTGGCCCGCCGACTGCCCGGCATCCTGCCGCCGCTCGACGACGAGGCGGCCCTGTCCGTCGCGTCGGTGCGCTCGCTCTCCGGTGAGACCGTGACCCGTCTGACGCGCGTACCGCCGTTCGAGAGTCCCCACCACGGGGCGACGGCGGCCGCGCTCATCGGGGGCGGCTCCGGAGTGATCCGCCCGGGCGCGATCGCGCGGGCGAGTGAGGGCGTTCTGTTCCTCGACGAGGGCGGGGAATTCCCGGCCTCGGTCTTGGACGCCCTGCGGCAACCGCTTGAGAGCGGGGTGATCCAGGTGCATCGCTCCGGCGTGGCGGCGACCTATCCGGCGCGGTTCCAGCTGGTGGTGGCCACCAATCCGTGTCCGTGCGGGCAGTACGGCGTCCCGGGAGCCACGTGCGAATGCGCCCCGCAAGCGATCCGCCGCTACACCCGGCGCCTGTCGGGACCGCTGCTGGACCGCATCGACATCGACCTTCGCCTGCAACGCGTCTCGTCGGTGCGCCGCGACTTCGCAGGCGCGACGATGACGACGGCGTATGCCCGGTCGCTGGTGGCGGAGGCACGCGCCCGTGCCGCGCGACGGTGGGACGAGACGCCGTGGCGGCGGAACGCCGATGTCCCCGGAACCTGGCTGCGCGGACCCGCTGCGCCGAGCTCCGAGGTGCTCGCGCCGCTCGACGTCGCGCTGCGACGAGGCGCCCTGACGCTGCGCGGATACGACCGCCTCATGCGCGTCGCCTGGACGGTCGCCGACATCGCCGGCCACGACCGCTTGGAGGCAGCCGACGTCGGTCGAGCGCTCTTCCTGCGGCGCGGAGCGAACGCCTCATGATCCCCATCGAACTGTCCGAGGCGTCGGCGCGCCGCGCGCTCGACGGGCTTCGCGAGGGCGTCGACCTCGGCGACGAACCGCTCGACCCGGCGGAGGTCTATGCGCGCGCGGTGTGGAGCGTGCTCGTCGAGCCGGGAGACAGCGAGGCGGGCGTGCTGATCGCGGCCGTCGGCGCCGCCGCAGCGCTCCGTGTGGTGATGGACGGCCGCGGTGACGCCCTCGACCGGGCACGAGCGCGATGGATGCCGAGACTCCAGGGTTCGGCGGTCGACGCCGCTCTCGACGCGGCTCGGCGATGCGGCGCCCGCCTCGTGGTTCCCGGAGATGAGGCGTGGCCAGCGCGCTTCGGAGATCTCGAGGCGCACGCCCCGGTCGCCCTCTGGCGACGGGGGAGAGGGACGCCGTCGGATGTGCCCGCGGTCGCTCTCGTGGGCGCGCGTGCCGCGACCGCGTACGGCGAAGGTGTGGCGGCCGATCTCGCCGCCGAGCTCGCGGCGGCAGGTGCGGTGGTGATCTCCGGCGCCGCCTACGGCATCGACGGCGCGTGCCACCGGGGTGCGCTGTCGATGGGTGGCACGACGGTGGCCTTCCTCGCCGGAGGGGTCGACCGCCCGTACCCCCGCGGACATGAGGGTCTTCTGGAGCGGATCGCGGCGACGGGGGCCGTGTGGAGCGAGACCCCGTGCGGAGCGGCGCCGACGAAGTGGCGGTTCCTCGGGAGAAACCGCCTCATCGCGGCGATGGCCGACGCGGTCGTCGTCATCGAGGCCGGCTGGCGGAGCGGATCCCTGAACACCGCCGGCCACGCCGCGATGCTCGGCAGGCGGCTCGGGGCGGTGCCCGGTCCGATCACGAGTGCGGCGTCGGCCGGATGCCATCGGGTGCTGCGCGAATTCGACGGCGTGTGCGTGACGTCGGCGGCGGACGTCCTCGAAATGCTGGGCGCGGGCGGCGCTCCCGCGGGCGACAGTGGGCGCGCCGCCGATGCCGGCAGGACCGACGACACCACGAGGCTGTTCGACGCGCTGTCGCCTCGATCGGCGAGGTCGGTCGACGATGTGGCACGACGGAGCGGACTCGCCCGTGACGATGCCGCCGTCCTGCTCGGCTTCGCGGAGTTGGAGGGTCGTGCCGTCCGCGACGACGACGGCGCGTGGCGTTCGGTGACGCGGGGGAGTACTCGGTCATGAGAGGGGGCGACGCCGCGTCCGGCTGCAGCGCGGCGGTCCTGGGCGGAGCGCATCGTCGGCGACGGGCCGAGGGCCGGGGCACCGGCTCGCGCGCTTCCCGCGCGTCACCCGCGGCTCGGCGACGGCGGGAGTCAAAGTGGGAGGGTGCGTACATCCGCGGTGGTCGAGGGCTATCTGTCCCACCTGGCGGAGGTGCGCCGCCTCTCGGCCGCGACGGTCCGCGCCTATCGGTCGGATCTCGACGACCTGGTGCGCGTCCTGAACGATCCGCCGATCGCCGAGATCGGGGTCGACGACCTTCGCGAATGGCAGTGGCGCGCCTCGCAAGCGGGCAAGAGCAAGGCCACCGCGGCTCGACGCACCTCGACGGTGCGCGGGATGTTCGCCTGGGCGGGCGACGCCGGCCTCGTCACCGTCGATCCGTCCCAACGGCTCGTCTCCCCCAAGCGCGGGCGGACGCTCCCCGCCGTGGCCACGCAGGACGCGCTCTCGGAGGTGCTCGCCGCGGTGGCCGAGTCGGCGACGCAGGGCGATGCCGTCGCTCTCCGCGATCACGCCCTTCTCGAACTGCTCTACGGCTCCGGGGCGCGGGTCTCCGAGGCATGCGGACTCGACCTCGACGACATCGACCACGAACGGCGGACCCTCCGGCTACGCGGAAAGGGCGACAAGGAGCGCGTTGTGCCGTTCGGACTGCCGGCCGAGCGCGCCCTCCAGGCCTACCTCGTCCGGGCTCGGCCGGTCCTCCGCGCCCGGAGGGAAGCGCAGGCGTCCGACGATCTCCCCCGCAGCGACCGGGGGCGCCCCGACGCAGCCCGCGGCGATGGCGGTCGGGCGGCCCGCTCCAGCTCGGGCGGCGCCGCACACGGCACGGACCGCGACGCGCGAGCTGTGTTCCTCGGAGCGAAGGGGTCGCGCCTGGGACCGCGCGCCGTCCATGCGCTCGTGTCGCGCACCGTCGGTCCGCGGCTGGGGACCGACGTGCTGGGCCCGCACGCGCTCCGGCACTCCGCCGCCACACACCTCCTCGACGGCGGCGCCGATCTGAGGGCCGTGCAGGAGATCCTGGGCCACGCCAGTCTGGGGACCACTCAGATCTACACGCACGTCTCGGCGGAGAGGCTCCGGGAGGCGTACCGTCTCGCCCACCCTCGAGCCTGAGCCCGGCGGCCCCCGGCTGGCGTGCGCGACCCCGCACCCCGTAGCGTGGGAGCCGTGCCGTCCCGTCGAGTCGTCGCCGCTGTCGCAGGTGCGTTGATCGCCTGCGGTGCGCTCACCGCGTGTGCGATGCAGCCCCAACCGGTCGAGACGCGACTCCCGCCCGGTTACGGAGCCTCGGACGCGTCGCCGACGGCATCCGTCCCGACGGCATCCGTTCCGTCGCCCTCGGTCGTGACGCGCTCGCCGGCCCCGGACGCCGATGCGACATCCGCGCCGCTGGTCACCGTCACTCCGCAGCCCTCGAGCCCCGTCGCCGACCCCGGCGCGCTCTCGTGCGGCGACGGCGGCAGCCAGAGCATCTCGGGCTCCGAGCGATCCGTGCGTGTCACGGGCACGTGTTCGGAAGTGACCGTGTCGGGGTCGGCCCTCACCGTCGACGCCTCCGGGGCGTCCATCGGCACGCTCCGGATTTCGGGCGACCGGGCGCGTGTCGTCGCCGACGGAATAGACATGGTCGTGGTGCAGGGGAACGACGGCTCGGTCGAGTCCTCGGGCGGGATCGGAAGCGTCGACCTCAGCGGCGACCGTACGTCGATGCAGGCGGCGGGTGCCATCTCGGCGGTGACCGTTCGCGGGCAGGACAACGTGGTGCGCGCCGGTGGGGGCATCGGAACGACGACGATCGAGGGTCGCGGCAATCAGATCGGGTGATGCCGGTCCTCGACCGGGCGCCGGTGAGGCCGATCTTCGCCCGACACGGGGGAGCGCGACGGGGCCCGAGGCGGCGCCCCACGAACGGGAGCGGTGAGGCCGACCTTCGCCCGACACGGGGGAGCACACGAGCCCTGTTGCAGCGCCCCGAACGGCAGCCGGTGAACCCGATCCTCGCCCGACACGGGGGAGCACCAGGATGTCCGAGCGGCGCCCTGCGACCGGGCGCCGGTGAGCCGATCTTGGCCCGAAGCGGGGCAGGACGGGGACCCGAGGCAGGGGCCCGGGGTGACGCCGACACGGGGAGGAACGCCCCGGAACGACACCGCGAGTCATCCTCCGCCGCTCAGCAGCACGGCAGGAGCACAGCGCGTGGCACGCCGCCGAGAAGACGGAGCGGATTGACGTACTCGCCGTCGAGGCGGACCCCCAGGTGCACCGTCGCGGGCGCGGTGTGCCCGCCCTCGGCGACCATCGCGAGCGGCTGGCCCGGCGCCACGTGCTCACCGACCGCCAGGTCCGAGACGACCGGCTCGAACGAACTCACCAGGCCCCCGCCGTGGTTGATCGTGAGCACCCCGCGCCCCGCGACCGCGCCGACGAAGGCGACGACCCCGTCGGCGGGAGCGCGCACCTCCGTGCCGGCGAGGTCGACGCCCCGATGGCCCGGACCGTAGGGGTGCGCGGGGGCCTCCCACCCGCGCACGATCCTCACCGGAGAGACCGGCCACACCCAGCCGCGCTCGGCGAGGGGGTCCGCGCCGTCCCCGCGAGCCGGGGCGTTCATGCCGACGAGCGCTGCGCACAGGGTCAGGATCACGACGATCGCAGCGAGGCGTCGGCGCGCGGAAGGAGGAGTCATGGCGGGAGTCTGCCCCTCCCCGTCACCTCCGCGTGGCGGCCGCGGCGCGAATCGGGACGGACCCGTGCGCGCACGCGGTGGGGAGGAGGCGTCCTGTATGCTGGGGGATGCATCCCGCACGTCGGGATGACTCCGCGTGCCCACAGCGCATCGCGTCTTCTTCCCAGAAGCCGCACCGCGCGGCATCCACACCCCATGGTCCTCCGCTCCGGCGGGTGGCGGGTGTGCGCCGGGCACCAGGCTCGCCGGACGGTCCGTCCGGCGCGAACAACCGCAACCAAGGCGCGAAAGCGCTCAGAAACAGGAGTACGACCATGGCCGTCGTCACCATCCGCCAGCTGCTCGACAGCGGCGTTCACTTCGGACACCAGACCCGCCGGTGGAACCCGAAGGTCAAGCGCTTCATCCTGACCGAGCGCTCCGGCATCCACATCATCGACCTGCAGCAGTCGCTCGGCTACATCGACAAGGCGTACGAGTTCGTCAAGGAGACCGTCGCGCACGGCGGCACCATCCTCTTCGTCGGCACCAAGAAGCAGGCGCAGGAAGTCCTCGCCGAGCAGGCGACCCGCGTGGGCCAGCCCTACGTCAACCAGCGCTGGCTCGGTGGCCTCCTCACCAACTTCCAGACGGTGTCGAAGCGCCTCGCCCGCATGAAGGAGCTCGAGGAGCTCGACTACGAGAACCCGGCCGAGAGCGGCTTCACCAAGAAAGAGCTCCTGCTCAAGAAGCGCGAGCTCGACAAGCTGCACAAGTCGCTCGGTGGTATCCGCAACCTGCAGAAGACCCCGTCGGCCATCTGGGTCGTCGACGCCAAGCGCGAGCACCTCGCGGTCGACGAGGCCAAGAAGCTCGGCATCCCCGTGATCGGCATCCTCGACACGAACGCCGACCCCGACGAGTTCCAGTACCCGATCCCCGGTAACGACGACGCGATCCGCTCTGTGAGCCTGCTCACGCGCATCATCGCCGACGCCGCGGCCGAGGGCCTCATCCAGCGTCACCAGCCCGCCGGTGAGGAAGAGGCCGCCGAGCCCCTCGCCGAGTGGGAGCGCGAGCTGCTCGAGACCAACGCCGAGACCACCGAGGCCGCGACCGAGTCGGCTGACGACGCCGCCGGCGCCGAGGCTCACGACGAGGCCGTCGCCGCCGAGTCGGGCGAGACCGCGACCGAGGTCGCGGACGCCGAGGCCACCGACAGCAAGTAAGCCGCGCGACGCCGCCGTCACCCCCGCGTGCACGGCGCGTCACCCGCACAGGCTACGATCCGGCGGGGTCGTGACAGCCCCCTCCTCGTGAGGGCGGCGACACGGCCCCGCCGGGCCCACATCTAGAACGCAAACGACAAGGAGACCGCCACACCATGGCAAACTTCACGATCGCCGACATCAAGGCGCTGCGCGAGCAGCTCGGCACCGGCATGGTCGACACCAAGAAGGCGCTCGAAGAGGCCGACGGCGACGTCGAGAAGGCCGTCGAGATCCTGCGCCTCAAGGGCGCCAAGGGCAACGCGAAGCGCGCCGACCGTTCGACGAGCGAGGGCCTCGTGGTCGCTCGCGAGAACGCCGGCTCGGTCACGCTGCTCGAGCTCGCCTGCGAGACCGACTTCGTCGCCAAGAACGAGCGCTTCATCGCTCTGGCCGACAAGGTCGTCGACGCGGCGGCCGCCGCCGGTGCAGACTCGGTCGAGGCCGCTCTGGCCGCCGACGCCGAGGGCAAGACCGTCGAGCAGCTCATCTCCGACGAGGCCGCGATCATCGGCGAGAAGGTCGAACTGCGCCGCGTGCGCACCATCTCGGGCGACAAGTTCGAGGTCTACCTGCACAAGACCAGCAAGGACCTGCCCCCGCAGGTCGGCGTGGTCCTCGCCTACACCGGTGACGACGCCGAGACCGCTCGCTCCATCGCGCAGCACATCTCGTTCGCCAACCCCTCGTACCTCACCCGCGACGCCGTGCCCGAGGCCGACGTCGAGAAGGAGCGCGAGATCGTCACCGAGATCTCCCGCAACGAGGGCAAGCCCGAGGCCGCCCTGCCGAAGATCGTCGAGGGACGCGTGAACGCGTTCTTCAAGCAGGTCGCCCTGCTCGACCAGGACTACGCGAAGGACAACAAGCTGTCCGTCGCCAAGGTCGCGTCCGACGCCGGTCTCACCCTGACCGACTTCGCCCGCTTCAAGGTCGGCGCGTAACCCTTCGACAGGCTCAGGGCCCGTCATGAGGCCCGGGATGCCATGGCATCCCGGGCCTTTTCCCTGCCCGCGGCCCGTATCGGTCGGCGTCGGCGGGGGGATAGTTTGTTCAAGACGAGAGGACACCACACGTGATCGATGAAGCCACCAAGCGCCGCCGGGTTCTGCTGAAGCTGTCGGGGGAGGCGTTCGGCGGAGGCCAACTGGGTGTCAATCCCGACGTCGTCAGCCAGATCGCACGCGAGATCGCCGAGGCGGTGGACCGGGTCGAGATCGCGATCGTGGTCGGCGGCGGCAACTTCTTCCGCGGCGCCGAGCTCAGCCAGCGCGGCATGGATCGCGGCCGCGCCGACTACATGGGCATGCTCGGCACCGTGATGAACTCCCTGGCCCTGCAGGACTTCCTCGAGCAGGCGGGAGCCGCCACGCGCGTGCAGTCGGCGATCTCGATGACGCAGGTGGCCGAGCCCTATATCCCGCGACGGGCCGTGCGTCACCTCGAGAAGGGCCGCGTCGTGATCTTCGGCGCCGGCGCCGGCCTGCCGTACTTCTCCACCGACACCGTCGCCGCCCAGCGCGCGCTCGAGATCGGTGCGACCGAGGTCCTGGTCGCCAAGAACGGCGTCGACGGCGTGTACACGGCCGACCCGCGCGTGGACCCCAGTGCCACCAAGCTCGACCACCTCACCTACAGCGACGCGCTGCAGAAGGGCCTCAAGGTCGTGGACTCGACGGCGTTCAGCCTCTGCATGGACAACGGCATCGACATGCGCGTGTTCGGCATGGAGCCGGCCGGCAACGTCACCCGTGCGCTGCTGGGCGACGAGATGGGAACCCTCGTCACCGCGTGACGCGCCGCGCGGGCCCGGGGAGCCGGGCCCGCGCGCGACTAGACTGGCACCTCAGTCCAACGAATGGAGTCACCGTGATCGCCGATGTCCTCGCCGATGCCGGAGCGCGAATGGATCGCGCCGTCGAGGCCGCGAAGGAGGACTTCGCGACCGTCCGCACCGGACGCGCGAACCCCCAGATGTTCCAGAAGGTCCTGGTCGACTACTACGGGTCGCCCACCCCTCTCGCGCAGCTCGCGTCGCTGAACAACCCCGAGGCGCGCACCCTCGTCATCAACCCCTACGACAAGTCCGCGTTGAAGGCCATCGAGCAGGCCATCCGCGACATGCCGAACCTCGGCGTCAACCCCACCAACGACGGCACGATCGTCCGCGTCACCATGCCGGAACTCACGCAGGACCGCCGCAAGGAGTACGTCAAGATCGTGCGCGGCAAGGGAGAAGACGCGAAGGTGCAGGTGCGCAACCTGCGCCGCAAGGCGAAGGACGACCTCGACGCCCTGAAGAGCGACGTCGGCGAGGACGAGCTCGTTCGGGCCGAGAAGGAGCTCGACGCCGTCACGCGCACGCACGTCGACCTGATCGACGACGCGCTCAAGCGCAAAGAGGCCGAGCTTCTCGAGGTCTGACCCGCATGCCCGACGCCCCTGAGACCGGTGACGCCGAGCCGGTCGACCCGCTCGACGTCCGTCGTGCCGATCCGACGCGCCGTCCGACGACGGGCGAGGGGGTCACGGCGATCGAGTCGCAGCTGCGTGCCATGCGATCGGATGCCGAGCAGCACATCGCGCACGCGCGCGCCGAGTTCGACCAGGCGAACGAGCGTCTGAAGCAGCGCACGGGGCGCGACCTGATCGTCGCGACGCTCATCGGCGTGGGGATCGGTGCGATCGTGATCGCCTCGCTGATCTTCGTGAAGTGGGCCTTCGTCCTCTTCGCCGCGGCCGCGATGGTGCTGGGGGTCGTCGAGTTCAGCCGAGCCCTGCAAGTCGCCGGGCGGCGCGTCGACGTCGTCCCGCAGCTGGTCATGGGGTTCGTGCTGCTGCTCAGCGGGTTCTTCCTCGGCGCCTGGGTGCACTGGATCGCCACCCTCGTCGCGGTCGTCGTGGTCGTCGTGTGGCGGCTGGTGGCGCAGCTCTTCGCCGCCGACGGACGGCTGCGCATCGACGTCATCGGCGATGTGCTCGTCGCGGGGTTCGTGCAGCTGTACGTTCCGTTCCTCACCAGCGTCGCCATGATCCTGCTCGCTCAGCCGCGTGGGGAGTGGTGGGTTCTCGCGTTCCTCATCCTCGCCGTCGCGGCCGACACGGGTGCGTACATCTCGGGCCTCACATTCGGTCGGGGCGGGCGGCATCCGATGGCTCCGCGCATCAGCCCGAAGAAGACCTGGGAGGGTTTCGCGGGCGCGTGCGTGGCGGCTCTGGTCGCCGGGGCGCTTCTGGCCGTGTTCATGCTCCAGGTCCCGTGGTGGGCCGGGCTCATCTTCGGCGCGACCGTGCTGGCCACGGCGACCGTCGGCGACCTCGGCGAGTCGATGGTCAAGCGCGACCTCGGTATCAAGGACATGAGCTCGTGGCTTCCCGGACACGGGGGAGTGCTCGACCGCCTCGACTCGATCCTGCCGTCGGCGACGGCCGCTCTGGTGATGTTCTATCTGCTCGCCCCGTTGGGAGTGTCATGACCGAGACCCCGATCCACGACAAGGTCGCCGCGACCCCTTTCCCCGAGACGACGGGACGCACCAAGGGCTACGAGAAGCGCGCCGTCGACGCATTCCTCGCCCGCGCGCGCGACGCGTTCGAAGCCGACGACCCCGGCGTCCTGCGCTCGTCGGAGGTTCGCGCGGTGTCGTTCCCGCTGGTCAAGGGCGGCTACGCCGTGGCATCCGTCGACGCGGCCCTGGGTCGGGTCGAAGACGCCTTCGCCGCACGAGAGCGCGAGCACGCTCTCTCCCGGCTCGGGGCGCGGGCCTGGGTCGCGGAGACGCGCGACACCGCCCAGGTCGTGCTCGACCGTCTCGGTCGGCCGCGCGGACAGCGCTTCGAGCGCGTGTCGCTGCTGCATTACGGGTACCGAGTCGACGAAGTCGACGTCGTCGCCGACCGCGTCTCGCGCTACCTCGCAGCGGGCGACCCCGTGACGCCCGACCAGGTACGCGCCGTCGCCTTCCGCCTGCAGCGCGGTGGATACCGCGAGACCCAGGTCGATGCGGTGCTCGACGCCGTCGTCGAGGTCATGCTCGCCGTCGGATGAGGCATCAGGATGACACCCGTTCCGACTCGTCGGTAGACTCGGCGGCACTGTGACTTCTGGCTCGGAACTCTCGCGTAGATCATCGGACCGCGTCGCCCGTCGAGGCGTCGGGTTGGTCGACGTGGTACCCCCCGCTCTTCCGCGCCGCTCGGCGCCACGCTGGTCCCGTCGTCGCGGCGTGGTCGGCGTGTTCGGCGCGTGCGCGGCGGTCCTGTTCGCGGCCGCCTACGTCGGGCCCATGAGCGCCGCGTTCTCGCCGGCGCAGGCCGAGGAGCCCCGCACGGTCACCCTCTACGCGGAGGGCCTCGGTGACACGCAGGCGGTGTCGACCTCGGGCGAGAAGCAGGCCCCCGACCTGCAACGCTCGAGCTACAACGTGTACGTCAAGCCGAAGCCGACCCCCACCCCCACGCCCACGCAGACGCGCAGCAGCGACTCGGGTTCGTCGGCCGGCGGCGACGGCGGTGGCGGTGGCGGAGGGCCGCTGTATTACTCCGGCGGGGGAGCGCCCGCGGAATGGATGGCCGCCGCCGGCATCTCGGATGCCGACATGGGCTACGTCGACTACATCGTCAGCCGCGAGAGCGGGTGGAATCCGAACGCCACCAACCGCTCCTCGGGAGCGTGCGGTCTCGTGCAGGCCCTGCCGTGCAGCAAGGTCCCCGGCAACGGGTACGACCCGGTCGACAACCTGCGCTGGGCGACCGGGTACGCCACGGGCCGATACGGCAGCTGGGCGGGCGCGTACGCGTTCTGGACGAGCAACCACTGGTGGTGAGCGGCATCCATGCCCCGCTCCCGTAAGCGCCGCCCCGATCCGGGTCGCGGCGACGACTCGCTCGATCGTCTGATCGCGGGGTGGAAGCGCACCGAGGTCAAGCGCGGATCGGAATGGACCGTGCAGCCGCTCTCGGGACCGCAGGCGGTCAAGGACTACATCTGCCCCGGATGCGGACGCACGGTCGCTTCCGGCACCCCCCACCTCGTCGTCTGGCGCGCCGACGGCGTGCTCGGCGACGCGGCGGATCTCGCCGCACGTCGGCACTGGCACACCCACTGTTGGAGGATCGCCTGATGGAGATTCGCGGACCCGTCCTTCTGCCCGCACGCCGGGAAGACGTCGCCCTGCACACGGTCGACGAGCTCACCCTCGTCGGCGAGCTCGCCCTGCCCCTCGACCGCGAGCCGGTGGCGACCCTTGTGACGTTGCACCCGCTGCCCACGGCAGGCGGGTTCATGGACTCGCACATCCTGCGCAAGGCGGCCGGCCGCCTGCCGGCCCTCGCCGATCTCGCGGTGCTGCGGTTCAACACCCGGGGCACGACGTCTCCCCGCGGCACGAGCGACGGCGCCTTCGACGGGGGAGCGAACGAGTGCTTCGACGTGGCGGCGGCGATGGATTTCGTGCGCGAGCGCGGTCTGCCCCGCCCCTGGCTGGTGGGGTGGTCGTTCGGCACCGAGCTCGCGCTGAAGTACGGCCGCGACCACGACATCGAGGGCGTCATCCTGCTGTCGCCCCCGCTGCATCGGGCGACCGCCGACGAGGTCGCGGCGTGGGCGGGAGACGAGCGCCGGGTGGTCGTGCTGGTTCCCGAGTTCGACGACTACCTGCGACCCGACGAGGCCCGCGAGCGCTTCGCGTCGATTCCGGATGCCACGCTCATCGCCGTCGAAGGCGGGAAGCATCTGTGGGTCGGCGAGACGCAGACGCGCCGCGTGCTCACCGAGATCGTCGCCGCGGTCGCCCCCGACGCCCTTCCGCTCCCCACCGAGTGGGACGGCGACGTCGTCGGCTGAGCTCAGCGCTCGTTCTGCCGCGGGATGATGACCTCGCGGTAGATGATGAGGATGCTTGCGGCCACGGGGATCGCGATGAGGGCGCCCAGCAGGTTGAGCAGTGCGCCGCCGGCCAGCGCCGAGATCACGACGACCGAGCCCGGCACCGACACCGCGCGGTTCATGATGCGCGGGGAGATGACGTATGCCTCGATCTGCATGTAGACGAGGTAGTAGATCGCCGCCGCGATGATCGCCCACCCCGGCGTTCCGAGACCCGGAATGAGGCAGGTGAGCACGATGATCGTCGAGCCCGTCAGCGTTCCCACCAGGGGGATGAGCGAGAAGAAGAACGCGATCACGGCGAGCACGGCCGGGAACGGCGCGTTGATGATGGTGAGGAAGATGGCGCTGAGCACGCCGTTGATGACGCCCAGGCTCACCTGCCCCATGACGTAGTAACCCACGGAGTCGGTGATCTTCTCGGCGAGCTCGATGAAGCGCGCGCGCTTGGACGCCGGGACCAGCTGGTACACCGCCGACTTGAGCGAGGGAGTGGATGCCGTGAAGTAGATGGTCAGGATCAGCACGATGAACGCGCCGCCGAGGCCCGCTGCCACGGCGCCGGCGCCCGTGAGCAGGCTGTTGCCGATGACCGTGGAGATCGAGCCGACGTCGAGGGTCGTGAACCAGTGCTGGATGCCGGCCCAGACGTCGTCGATCTTGAGCCAGGGAAGGGAGTCGGACACCCACTGCTGCACCTGCGTGACGATCTCGTTCCAGCGTCCCGGCTGCAGCAGCTGCTCGACCTGGGAGATCAGCTGGGCGATCTGGCTGACGATGATCGGCACGACCATGAAGATGATGCCGGCGAAGACGCCGAGCACCGCGAGGATCGTCACGAGGACGGCCGCCCAGCGGGGCAGACCGCGCCGCTCCAGGAAAGACACCACGGGGTCGAGGCCCAACGACAGGAACAGGGCCGTCCCGACGTACAGCAGGATCGTCGAGAGGTTCTGCACGCTCCCGATGAGCAGCAGGCCGACGCCGACTCCGAGAGTCGCCAGGAGTGCGACCCGGAAGGGGTTGTGGATCTTCATGCCGAACGACTCCCGCCTCAGCCGGGCACGCGCCCGTCTCGTCAGGATAGTGACCGTGCGGGGCGGGATCGGCGAGGCGCGAGCCTCGCCGCGAACTTTCAGCCGCCCTCCGATAGTCTGAACCGTCGATTCTTCGGTGGCGCCCGAGCTGCCGGTGGGGATGGTGTGAAGCGTGAGATTCGTCTGGGCCGTGGTGGCGTTCGTCATCGCCGCCGCCATGATCGGTGCCGGGATCGCTCAGCGCACGGTTTTCCAGGGTCCATCTGAGACCACCACGTCGGTGCAGACGGAGGGGTCGGCGGCGTACACGCTGGTCGACGGCTCCGTGCTCACGAGCGTCCCGGGCGCCCAGACGCTGCGCGTCGAGGGCGACGGCGCGGTGTTCGTCTCCTACGGGCGCACGGCCGACCTCAAGGCGTGGCTCGCCGACGTCGACTACACCGCGGTGACCGTGGACGGTGAGGGGACGGTGCAGACCGCCGATCAGGCCCCGACCGTGACACCCACCTCCGACGCCGCCGCGGGGCGGAGTCCGATCGACAACGACCTGTGGCTGGACGAGTACGAGCAGACCGGGTCGCTGTCCACCACCCTGCAGCTGCCGGACGACATGAGCGTGCTCGTGGCATCCGACGGCACGGCTCCCGCGCCGTCGAACATCAGCGTCACGTGGCCCATCGACGACTCGACGCCCTGGGCGGGTCCGCTCATCGTCGGCGGCGGTATCGCCCTGCTCGCGGGCCTCGTGCTCTACCTGCTCGGCATCCGGCACGTGCGCCGTTCGCGGCGCCCGCGCCGGAAGGGATTGCCCCTGCCGGTCACGGAGCCCATCTCCATCGCCGAGTCGGATGCCGCAGCTCGCGACGCGTCCGCGTCCAAGGGGGTCGTGAGCGAGAGCCCCGCGCGCCGCGGGACAGGCTCGCGCGGCCGGCGCGCACTCGTCGCGGTCCCGGCCCTCGGCGTCTCCGTCGCACTGCTCGCCGGCTGCTCGGCGGATGCCTGGCCGCAGTTGGCGGCATCCGAGACTCCGAGCCCGACGCCCACGGTCGTCGTTCCCGAGGGGCAATTCCCGCCCGCCGTGACCGAGGCGCAGGCGAAGCGGATCGTCGCGCGCGTCTCGAGCACCGTTTCCTCGGCCGACGCGGCGCTCGATCAGAACGCCGCCGCCCAACGCCTGTCCGGACCGGCGCTCGCCGAGCGCGCCACCAACTACACCCTGCGTGCGGCTCTGCCCGACCGCCCGGCGCTCCCGGCCATTCCCGCGGAGCCGGTTCAGATCGTGCTGCCGCAGACGACGGGCACCTGGCCGCGCACGCTCATGACCGTGGTGGAGTCGGCGGATGCCGCGACCCCGACCACGACGATCATGATGATGACGCAAGAGACGCCGTGGGACGAGTACAAGGCGTCGTACGTCGGGAACCTCGAGGCCTCCACCAACCTGCCGGAGCTCGCCGCACCGTACGTGGGCGCGACGCAGGTGCCGCCGGACTCCTCGTTCCTCACCCTCGCTCCCGAGAAGGTCGCCGCCGCCTACGCCGACATCATCAACAACGGCGAGAACAGCACCTCGGCCGCGCTCTTCGACACCGCGAACGACCTGTTGCTCTCCGCGATCCAGGACAACAAGACGAAGCGCACCGACGAGCTCAACCAGACCGGCGCCGGAACGGCTGAGATCAGTTTCGCCGCCTCGGCGGGGCCCGCCGCCCCCATCGCCCTCGCGACGCTCGACACCGGCGCGATCGTCGCCGTGAATGTCTACGAGAGCGACACGGCGAAGCCCACGAACGCCGACGCGGTCATCAAGCTCGACAACAATCCGGCGGTCAAGGCCCTGACCGGTGTCGACCAGTCCGCGACAGGCTTCACCACGACCTACTCCGACCAGGTGTTCTTCTACGTGCCCAGCCAGGGCTCCGACGACAAGATCCGCCTGCTCGGCTACCGTTCCAGCCTCCTCGAAGCGAAGGTGTCCCCGTGAGCACTCCCGCCCCCGGCTCCGTCATGCGCGGTGCCGTCGACCTCTCGTCGCTGCGCAACCGTCCCGCCGCCCCCGCGGCCCCCGCGAACCCTCCCGCCGAGGGCGCCGCCCCGGCCGGTGCCCTGCCCCTGGTCTTCGATGTGACCGACGCGACCTTCGGCGAGGTGCTCGAGCTCTCGCGCACGGTTCCCGTCGTCATCGACCTGTGGGCCGAGTGGTGCGGGCCGTGCAAGCAGCTCAGCCCGGTGCTCGAGAAGGTCGTCACCGAACTGGCCGGCCGCCTCGTACTGGCGAAGGTCGACGTCGACGCCAACCCGCAGCTGGCGCAGGGCTTCCGCGCGCAGTCCATTCCGATGGTCCTCGCGCTCGTCGCGGGTCAGCCCGTTCCGCTGTTCACCGGCGCGGTGCCCGAGCAGCAGGTGCGCGACGTCTTCGCTCAGCTGCTGCAGCTCGCCGCCCAGCACGGCGTCACCGGCACCGTTCCCGTCGCCGGGGCGGCCGATGCGGCTCCGGCAGAGGAGCCCCCGCTGCCGCCGCTGCACGCCGAGGCGTTCGCCGCGATCGAGGAGGGCGACTACGCCCGCGCGATCACGGCGTACGAGAAGGCTCTCGCCGAGAATCCGCGTGACTCCGACGCCCGTGCGGGCCTCGGTCAGGTGCGCCTGCTCGACCGCGTGCAGGGCGCCGACCTGCAGGCGGCGCGCGCCGCGGCGGCGGCCGATCCCACGGGCGTCGACGCCCAGTTCGTCGTCGCCGACCTCGATGTCGTCGGCGGACACGTCGATGACGCATTCGGGCGTCTGCTCGATCTCTTCGCGGCGCTCCCTGCCGACGAGCGCGCCCCGGTCCGCGAGCGCCTGCTCGAGCTGTTCGGGATCATCGGCGACGACGACGCCCGCGTCGTACGGGCGCGCGCGCGACTGGCATCCCTGCTCTTCTGACACGACCGACGACGCGGCCCGGTCCCTCTCGGGGGTCCGGGCCGTCGTTCGTCCTAGCCGGCGCGAGATGCGATCGTCGATCAACACGCGGGTGTCCCCTCCCACCGGAGGCCGGTCACGGACCCCGGGCACGCGAACGCCCCGCCCCGGTGATCGGGACGGGGCGTCGGACTCCGCGGGTCAGGACCCGGCGCGGTGGTGCAGCCAGAGCACCCCGAGCGGCGGGAGGGTGAGGGTCGCGCTCCCGCGGCTATCGGTCGTGACCGTGCCGAGGTTGCCCTGGCCGGAACCGCCGAACACCTCCGCGTCGCTGTTGAGCACTTCGGTCCACGACCCGGATTCGGGCAGGTCGAGCGGGAAGTCGGTGAGCGGGACGCCGGAGAAGTTGCACACGACCGCGATCGTGTTGCCGTGGTGGTCACGACGGGCGAAAGCGAGCACGTTCGGGTTCCACGCGGGCGCGCCGAGACGCGAGAAGGCCGCTCCGTCGTGGTCGCGTGACCAGAGGGCCGCCTGATCCTTGTACACGCGGTTCAGCTCGGCGACGAATTCGTGCAGCTGCTTGTGGGAGGGCTGGTCGAGCATCCACCAGTCGATCGACCGGGACTCGGACCACTCCGACATCTGGCCGAACTCCTGGCCCATGAAGAGCAACTGCTTGCCCGGGTGGCCCCACATGTACGCCAGGAAGGCGCGCATGTTGGCGAGCTTCTGCCAGTGGTCTCCCGGCATGCGGCCGAAGAGGCTCCCCTTGCCGTGCACGACCTCGTCGTGGCTGATGGGCAGGACGAAGTTCTCGCTGAAGGAGTAGACGAACGAGAACGACAGCTCGCCCTCATGGTGCGACCGGTACATCGGATCGCGACCGATGTACTGCAGCGAGTCGTTCATCCACCCCATGTTCCACTTGAAGCCGAAACCGAGTCCGGCGTGCGACGTCGGGGCGGTGACGCCGGGGAAACTCGTCGACTCCTCGGCGATGAGGGCGATGCCGGGGTAGCGCTTGTAGGACGTCGCGTTGACTTCCTGCAGGAAGCGGATCGCCTCGAGGTTCTCGCGACCGCCGAATTGGTTCGGTGCCCATTCGCCGTCGTTGCGGGAGTAGTCGAGATAGAGCATGGATGCCACGGCATCCACGCGCAGACCGTCGACGTGGAACTCCTCGAACCAGTACAGCGCGTTCGCGACGAGGAAGTTGCGCACCTCGTTGCGGCCGTAGTCGAAGATGAGCGTGCCCCAGTCCTTGTGCTCGCCGCGGCGGGGGTCGGGGTGCTCGTAGAGGGCCTCGCCGTCGAAGCGGGCCAGGGCGAAGTCGTCTTTCGGGAAGTGCCCGGGGACCCAGTCCATGATGACGCCGATGCCGGCCTGGTGAAGACGGTCGATGAGGTAACGCAGGTCGTCGGGGGAGCCGAAGCGGCTCGTGGGGGCGTAGTAGCCCGACACCTGGTAGCCCCACGACCCACCGAAGGGGTGCTCGGCGAGCGGAAGGAACTCGACGTGGGTGAAGCCCTGAGCGCCGACGTAGGCGATGATCTCGTCGGCCGCGTCGCGGTACGAGAGGCCCTGCTTCCATGAGCCGAGGTGCAGCTCGTAGATCGACATCGGGCGGTCGATTGGCGCGGTGCGGGAGCGCTCGTCGATCCAGCCGTCGTCGGCCCAGGCGTAGGCGGAGTCGGTGACGACCGACGCGGTGGCCGGGGGGACCTCGGCGAGGCGCGCCATCGGGTCGGCCTTCTCGATCCACTGGCCACCGCGGGTGAGGATCTCGAACTTGTAGCGTGCGCCGATCCCGACGCCGGGGATGAAGAGCTCCCAGACGCCGCTTCCGCCCATCGAGCGCATCGCGCTGCCCGACCCGTCCCAGCCGTTGAAGTCGCCGATCACGCGCAACGCACGGGCGTCGGGCGCCCACACGGTGAAGGCGGTGCCCGAGGACCCGTCGAGTTCGCGGACGTGCGCTCCGAGCACGCGCCACAGCTCCTCGTGACGTCCCTCGGTGATGAGGTGCAGGTCGAGCTCGCCGATGGAGGGGGCGTGGCGATAGCCGTCATCGGCCGCATGCTCCGACCCGTCGTACGACGCACGTACCAGGTAGGCCCCGGGGAAGGCGTCGACCGCGGCCTCCCAGATGCCCCCGCGCACATGCTCGAGCGGAACCGGGGTGCCGTCGGCGAGCTCGGCGACGACGGTCGCGGCGAGGGGGCGCCGCGAGCGGATGACCCACCCGTCGCCGGTCTCGTGCACGCCCAGCACGCTGTGCGGGTCGTGGTGGGAGCCGTGGGCCACGGCATCCAGGATCTCGGGGGAGAGGGAGGTCATCGGTTCTCCTTGACGTGCAGGATGTGCACGGGCTCGCTGAAGGCGTCGAGGCGGACGAAGTTGTGGTCGGCCCAGGTCCAGACCTGGCCGGTCACGAGGTCTTCGACGTCGTACGACGCGCCGGGTTCGACGCCGAACGCGGTCGTGTCGAGGTGGACGGTGGTCTCGCGCGCCGAGTGCGGGTCGACGTTGGCGACGACGATCACCGTGTCGGAGGTGCCCGTGGGGCTGAGGGCGGCATCCAGGTGCTTGGAGTACACGAGGATGGCGTCGTCGTCGCTCCAGTGCACCTGCAGGTTGCGCAGCTGACGGAGGGCCGGATGGGCGCGGCGCGCGGCGTTGAGCATGCGCAGGTAGGGGGCGAGAGAGTCGCCCGCCGCCTCGGCGCCCGCCCAGTCGCGGAACTTGTACTCGTACTTCTCGTTGTCGATGTTCTCTTCGGAGCCCGGGCGCGCGATGTTCTCGTAGAGCTCGTACCCGGCGTAGACGCCGTAGGTGGGGGCGGCCGTCGCGGCGATCGCGGCGCGGATCTTGTAGGCCGGGCGCCCCCCGAACTGCAGGTACTCCGTGAGGATGTCGGGGGTGTTGACGAAGAGGTTGGGCCGCAGGAAGTCGTCGGTCTCGTGGGCGAGGCCGCCGAGGAACTCCTCGAGCTCCTCCTTCGTGTTGCGCCAGGTGAAGTACGTGTAGCTCTGCTGGAACCCGGCCATCGCCAGACCCTGCAGGGGTGCCGGACGCGTGAACGCCTCCGCCAGGAAGACGGCGTCGGGTTCTTCCGCGCTCACCGTGGCGATGAGCCACTCCCAGAACTGCAGCGGCTTGGTGTGGGGGTTGTCGACGCGGAAGATGGTGACTCCCTGCGCGATCCAGTGGCGCACGATGCGCAGCACCTCGGCGCGGATGCCCTCGGGGTCGTTGTCGAAGTTGACCGGGTAGATGTCCTGATACTTCTTGGGCGGGTTCTCGGCGAACGCGATCGAGCCGTCGGGGAGCGTCGTGAACCACTCGGGGTGCTCTGCGACCCACGGGTGGTCGGGCGAGGCCTGCAGCGCGAGGTCGAGCGCCACCTCGACGCCGTTCTCGCGCGCGGCGGCGACGAAGGCGCGGAAGTCCTCGAGCGTGCCGAGGTCGGGGTGCACCGTGTCGTGCCCGCCCTCCGCGGCGCCGATGGCCCACGGCGAGCCCGGGTCGCCGGGCTGCGTGACGAGCGTGTTGTTCGGACCCTTGCGATTGGTCACGCCGATGGGGTGGATCGGCGGGAGGTAGAGCACGTCGAAGCCCATGTCGGCCACGCCGGGGAGGCGATCGACGGCGGTGCGAAACGTGCCGCTGACCACGGACCCGTCGTCGCGGCGCGTGGCGCCCTCCGAGCGCGGGAAGAACTCGTACCAGGCGCCCACGCCGGCGCGCTCGCGCTCGACGAGCAGCTCGGCGTCTTTACCGACCGAGACGAGTCCCATCATCGGCCGGACCTCGAACAGCGCGGCGATCGCAGGGTCCCGCACGATCTGCAGGGCGGTGTCGTCGTGCACCTCCGGGTCGCGCAGCGCGCGGGCGGCGTCGTACAGGCGATCCTTGTCGCTGCCGGGGCGCTTCTTCTCGCCTCGGGCGCGGTCGAACAGCTGGGCGCCCATCTCGCGCATGAGCGCGGTGTCGACACCTGCGGCGATCTTCAGGTCGGCCGCGTGCTCCCATGTCGCGAAGTCGTCGGCGAACGACTCGAACCGGAAGCGCCACACGCCCTGCTCGAGCGGGGCCACGAGGGTCGACCAGCGGTCGAAGCCGTCGTTGAGGGGGCTGAGTCGATGCAACGACTCGTCACCCGAGGGCGAGAACAGTCGCACCTGGACGCCGATGCGGTCGTGCCCCTCGCGGAATGCGGTGACCGTGAAGGGAACGGCTTCGCCCAGGTACGCGGAGGGGCGGAACCGCCCACCCGGGACGCTCGGATGCGGCAGGGCCATCGGGATGCGCGGCGTGACCACGCTGCGCGAGGACGGCGTCGGCTTGACCGGACGCACGGGAATCGAGGCGGCGCTGCGCCAGGGCAGCTCGGGCGAAGGAGTCGTCGTGGTGGCCACGATCCGAACCTACCGCGGGCCACCGACGTTGCCGCATCGTTTCGCGCGGCCTTGACAGGGCGCTGCGGTTACTCGACGCGGAACAGCATCATCGACGCGCCCGTCACCGGCACGACGTCTCCCGCGGCGAACCGCGCCGGGACGGCCGTGGGCGTCTCGTCGGCACTGGACCACAGGGCGAGGTAGGCGAGGTCGGGCTCTCCGTCTATGCGCGGCAGCACGATCTCGGTGTCCGCCTCGGTGCCGTGCACCACGAGAAGCACGCGGTTCGGGTCCTCGTCCTCGGGCGTCGAAGTCGCGAGGTACTGCAGCGTGCGGTGGGCGGGGTCGTTCCACCGGTCGCTCGACATCGTGTCGCCGCGCTCGTCGAACCACTCCATGACGGATGCCGAGGGGATCCGTTCCCCGAGCCGGGCGAATCGGCGGGGGCGCAGGGCGGGGTTCTCCCGCCGCACCTGCAGCAGGCGCTGGGTGTGGGCGAACAGGTCGCGCTGCCAGGGCGCGAGGTCCCACGACAACCACGTCAGGGCGGAGTCGTGGCAGTAGGCGTTGTTGTTGCCGCGCTGCGTGCGCCCCATCTCGTCTCCGGCCGTGATCATGGGGACCCCGGCGGACAGCAGCAGGGTGCCCATCAGGTTGCGCATGGCCTTGCGTCGCGTGGCGAGGACGCGCTCGTCGTCGGTGCGGCCCTCGGCACCGTGGTTGAACGAGCGGTTGGTGTCGGCACCGTCGCGGTTCTGCTCGCCGTTGCCCAGGTTGTGCTTGACGTCGTACGACACGAGATCGCGCAGCGTGAAGCCGTCGTGGGCCGTGACGAAGTTGACGCTCGCGAGCGGGCCGCGCTCCTCGCTGAACGTGTTCGACGAACCCGCGAGCCGGGTGGCGAACCCGCCCACGCCGACCGGGGCGGTGTCGGCGCGGCGCGCGTAGTCGATGTCGCTCAACCAGAAGTTGCGCACGCGGTCGCGGTACCGGTCGTTCCACTCCAGCCACCCGGGGCCGAAGTTGCCGGTCTGCCATCCGCCCATGCCGACGTCCCAGGGCTCCGCGATGAGTTTCGTGTCCGCGAGCCGCTCGTCGTCGCGGATGGCCGTGAGCAGCGGGTGATCGGGGGCGAAGGAGTGATGCGCGTCCCGCCCGAGCGTCACCGCCAGGTCGAAGCGGAAGCCGTCGATCTGCACGTCTTCCGACCAGTAGCGGAGCGAGTCCAGGACGAGCCGGGCAGCGGCATCCGTCGAGGTGTTCACCGCGTTGCCGCATCCGGTCTCGTCGATGTAGACGCCCTCGGCGGTCTGCCGGTAGTAGGCGCGGTTGTCGATCCCGCGCAGGCTCGTGCGGGGACCGCCGATGCCCTCTTCGGCGGTGTGGTTGTAGACCACGTCGAGCAGCACCTCGAGCCCCGCCTCGTGCAGGAGCTTGACCATCCCCTTGAACTCGCGCAGTACTGCGTCGGGGCCCTCGGCGCGGCTGGCGGCCGTGGCGTAGGGCGCGTGCGGGGTGAAGAAGTTGAGGGAGTTGTAGCCCCAGTAGTTCGACAGTCCGAGCTGCAGCAGGCGCGGTTCGGTGGCGAAGGCGTGCACGGGCAGCAGTTCGACGCTGGTGACCCCGAGCGAGAGCAGATGGTCGATCATCGCGGGGTGCGCGAGGCCCGCGTACGTGCCGTGCAGTGCCGGGGGGATGAAGGGATGCCGCTTGGTCAGGCCCTTCACGTGCCCCTCGTAGATCACCGTGCGGTCCAGGGGCACACGGGGCTTCGCCGACGAGCCCCAGTCGAACGAGCCGTCGACCACGACCGAGCGCCAATCGCCGAAGCTGCCCGACACGAGTCCACGCGAGTACGGCTCGATCAGCAGCGACTGCGGGTTGAAGGTGTGTCCCGGTCCGTGCGGTCCGCCCACGCGGATCGCGTACCGTGCCCCGGGCCGCAGGAGCGGTGTCGACGCCTCGAACACGCCCCCGCCCACGGGAGTCATCGTGATCGTCTCGGTGGCCCAGTCGAGGTCGACATCGTCGAAGACGAGCAACTGCATCGCGTCGGCGGCGCCCGACCACACGCGCAGCGTCCCGCCGTCGGGACCGAGACGCACCCCGAGGTCGTCGAGCGCGGGAGTCAGCAGGCTCGGTCGGGTGGAGGAGCGGGCGGGGAGGACAGTCTCGGGTCGGACCATGCGTCTTAGGGTAGTGAAGACGGACGGCGGAGCCGGGAGGGTGGCGGATGCGGGTCTACCTCGATCACGCAGCGACGACGCCTCTTCGCGCAGAGGCGCGGGAGGCCTGGCTCGCCGCGCACGAGGTGCTCGGCAACCCCTCGTCGATCCATGGGGCGGGTCAGGATGCGCGGCGCCTGCTCGAAGACGCCCGTGACGGTCTCGCCGAGGTCCTGGGATGCCAGAGCATCGAGGTCGTGCTGACCTCGGGCGGCACGGAAGCGGCGAATCTCGCCCTGAAGGGGCTCTGGTGGGCGCGCGAGCCCGGTGCCCGTGCCCTGGTGCTGCCCGACGGCGAGCACCACGCGACCCTCGACGTCGTCGGCTGGCTCGCGGCGTCGCAGGAGGCCGAGGTCCGCTCCGTGCCCCTCGACCCGGTCGGGCGCATCGACGGCGACTCCTTCGCGGCCGCCCTGCCCGGGGCCGCTCTCGCGACGGCGCTCGTGGCCAACAACGAGGTCGGGACGATCCAGGATGCCGCGGGCCTGGCGGCAGCGGCATCCGGTGCCGGAATTCCCCTGCACCTCGACGCGGTGTCGGCGCTCGGGCAGATCCCGGTCGATTTCGCCGCGTGGCGCGGGGCCGGCTCGGCGCGCGGGGGACTGGTCGCGATGTCGGTGTCGGCGCACAAGGTCGGCGGACCCGTCGGCGTGGGCGCCGCCGTCGTGTCGCGGCACGCCACGATGACACCGCTCCTGCACGGCGGCGGTCAGCAGCGCGGGCTCCGCGCCGGGACGCAGGACGTCGCGGGTGCGGCCGCCTTCGCCGCCGCCGCACGAGCGGCCGAGGCGGAGCGCGAGCGGGAGAGCGCGCGTCTGGCGGCCCTGCGCGACCGTCTGGTGAGCGGCATCCTGCGGTCCATCCCCGCCGCGCGGCTGCTGGGCGACCCCCACGACCGCCTTCCCGGCAACGCGCACGTGCTGTTCCCGGATGCCGCCGGCGAGACGCTGCTGTTCCTGCTCGACATGGCGGGGGTCGCGGTCTCGACAGGGTCCGCCTGCCAGGCCGGGGTGGCCGAGCCCTCGCACGTGGTGCTCGCCCTGGGCCACGACGACCGTGCGGCGCGATCGGTGCTGCGCTTCACCCTTGGGCACACCTCCACGGCCGATGACGTCGAGTCCGTTCTCGCCCGGCTCCCCGACGCGTACGCGCGGGCCGTGGCATCCGGCGCATCCGGCGCCCGTTCAGCGGGCCGTTCGTAGACTGGGACGATGCGAGTTCTGGCGGCGATGAGCGGAGGCGTGGACTCCGCGGTGGCGGCGGCCCGCGCCGTGGAGGCCGGTCATGACGTGGTCGGTGTGCACTTGGCGCTCTCGCGGGCCGGCGGGACTCTTCGCGCCGGGAGCCGCGGCTGCTGCACGATCGAGGACGCCATGGACGCGCGCCGCGCGGCCGACAAGCTCGGGATGCCCTTCTACGTGTGGGACTTCTCGGAGCGCTTCCGTGACGACGTCATCGAGGACTTCGTGTCGGAGTACCGCGCGGGCCGCACCCCCAACCCCTGCATGCGGTGCAACGAGAAGATCAAGTTCGCCGCCCTCCTCGAGCGCGCGATCGAGCTCGGCTTCGACGCCGTCTGCACCGGCCACTACGCCACCCTCGTCGACACTCCGGAGGGTCGCGAACTGCACCGGGCCTCGGATGCCGCGAAGGACCAGTCCTACGTGCTCGGCGTGCTGACGGCCGAGCAGCTCGCGCACACGTACTTCCCGCTCGGGTCGACCCCCTCGAAGGCGGTCGTGCGTGCGGAGGCCCAGGCGCGGGGACTCACCGTCGCGCACAAGCCCGACAGCCACGACATCTGCTTCATCCCCGACGGCGACACGCGCGGCTGGCTCGCCGACAAGGTGGGCGCCGAGCGCGGTGACATCCTCGACCGCACGGGCGCCGTCGTGGGCACCCACGAGGGGGCGCACGCCTTCACCGTGGGGCAGCGACGCGGACTGCAGCTGGGGGTTCCGGCATCCGATGGGAAGCCCCGGTTCGTGCTCGAGGTGCGCCCGGTGAACAACACCGTCGTGGTGGGACCGAAGGAAGCCCTGGCCTGCAGCGAGATCGCCGGGGAGCGCTTCACCTGGGCGGGCCGCGCGCCGTCGGCGTCGACCTTCGCCTGTCACGTGCAGATCCGGGCTCACGCCGATCCGGTGCCGGCCGCCGCCGTGCTCGAGGACGGGGTCGTGACCGTGCGACCCGAGACGCCGTTCGACGGTGTCGCACCCGGGCAGACCGCCGTGCTGTACGACGGGACGCGCGTGATCGGTCAGTTCACCATCGACCGGACGGTGTCGGCGGTTCCGGTCGAGGTCTGACGCGTTGGACGTCGCGCGGTGGTGCGCGCCCAGGGCAGAACGGCGCGCGGCAAGGGCCGCGGCGATGTCGGAGGCCCTCCCTAAGCTGGATGCCGTGACTGAGCTCCCCGACATCCCCCTCGACGCGGCGCGCGCCGAATGGACCGACCTGGCCCAGCGCGTGCTCGACGCGCGCGACGCGTACTACGGGCGCGACGCCGAACTCGTCGACGATGCGACGTACGACGGATGGATGCATCGGCTCGAGGCCCTGGAGCGCCGCTATCCCGAGCTGCAGGGGCAGGACAGTCCGACGCAGTCCGTCGGAGCCGCCGAGGCGACCGACCTCGTGACGATCGAGCACGCCGAGCGCATGCTGAGTCTCGACAACGTGTTCTCACCCGACGAGCTGCGCGATTGGGCGGTCAAGACGCAGGCGTCGGCGGGCCGGCCCGTGCAGTGGCTCAGCGAGTTGAAGATCGACGGGCTCGCGATCAACCTCCGCTACGAGAACGGCGTCCTGACTTCGGCGGCGACGCGCGGAGACGGCCGCGTCGGCGAGATCGTGACCGAGAACGCCCTGCGCGTGACCGGCATCCCTCGCGAGCTGTCGGGCGAGGGGCATCCGGCCCTCGTCGAGGTGCGCGGCGAGGTGTTCATCCCCGTCGCCGCGTTCGAGAACCTCAACCGTCTGCAGGGCGAGTACCGCGAGCGCGCGATCGCCGAGGCGCGCGAGCGCTCCGCGGGACGACGCGGAGGGCGGGCGTTCGACGAAGAGAAGGCGGAGCTCGCCGCGGCGCGCCGCTTCCCGGCCTTCGCGAATCCGCGCAACGCGGCGAGCGGCGGGCTGCGGCAGCAGATCGAGAAGAAGAGCGGTCTCGAGCTCGAGGCCGGGCTCGCCCGTATCGCCTCGCTGGCCCTGTACGTGCACGGAATCGGCGCCTGGCCCGATCCGCCGGTGGCGGCGCAGAGCGAGATCTACGATCTGCTGAAGGGATGGGGCCTGCCGACCTCGCCGTACAGCAAGGTCGAGGCCTCGATCGACGGCGTCCTCGACTTCGTCGCCCATCACGGTGAGCATCGGCATGACGTCGAGCACGAGATCGACGGTGTCGTCGTCAAGGTCGATGAACTTGCCCTCCACGACGAGCTCGGCGCCACGAGCCGTGCGCCCCGCTGGGCGATCGCGTACAAGTACCCGCCCGAGCAGGTCAACACGAAGCTGCTCGACATCGTCGTGTCAGTCGGCCGCACCGGGCGCGCCACGCCGTTCGCCGTGATGGAGCCCGCCAAGGTGGCCGGCAGCGTCGTGCGCCAAGCGACGCTTCACAACCAGGACGTCGTGAAGGTCAAGGGCGTGCTCATCGGCGACACCGTCGTGCTGCGCAAGGCGGGCGACGTCATCCCCGAGGTGCTCGGTCCCGTCGTCGAGCTGCGCGACGGCACCGAGCGGGCCTTCGTCATGCCCGCCGACTGCCCGGAGTGCGGCACGCCGCTGCGCCCGGCGAAAGAGGGCGACATCGACCTGCGGTGCCCGAACGCGCGTTCGTGCCCCGCGCAGGTCCGCGGTCGCGTCGAGCACATCGGCTCGCGTGGTGCCCTCGACATCGAGGCGCTCGGCGAGGTGACGGCCGCCGCCCTCACGCAACCAGAGGTTCCCGAGCGCCCGCCGCTCGACACCGAGGCCGGGCTGTTCGATCTCACCGTCGACGAGCTGGTCCCCATCGAGGTCGTCGTCCGCGACTCCGAGACGGGGGAGCGCAAAGTCGACGCCGACACGGGCGAGCTGGTGCGACGCGCACCGTTCCAGAAGCTCGGCCCCGCGACCTACCCGCCCGGATCCGAAGACCTCGACCCCGCGGAGCGCCGCCGTCGTGGCATCCGGAAGGACTACCGCGAGGTGCGCCCCTCGGAGCAGGCGACCAAGCTGGTCGCCGAGCTGGAGAAGGCCAAGACCAAAGACCTGTGGCGCCTGCTCGTCTCCCTCAACATCCGTCACGTGGGTCCGGTCGCCGCGCGCGCTCTCGCGCAGTGGTTCGGATCGCTGGATGCCATCCGGGCGGCCACGCGGGAAGAGCTCGCCGCCGTCGAGGGGGTCGGCGGCATCATCGCCGACGCGGTGATCGATTGGTTCGAGGTCGACTGGCATCGCGAGATCGTCGAGCGCTGGCAGGCGGCCGGCGTGCGCTTCTCGATCCCCGGCCACCCGGGCCCGGGCGCCGCCGCCGCGGCGGGAGGCGTGCTCGCGGGCGTCACCGTGGTCGCGACCGGTTCTCTCGACGGGTACACGCGCGAAGGAGCTCAAGAAGCGATCATCTCGGCGGGTGGCAAGGCCGCGTCGAGCGTGTCGAAGAAGACGGACTTCGTCGCCGCCGGCCCGGGTGCCGGATCCAAGCTCGCCAAGGCCGAGGAACTGGGGCTGCGCATCCTCGACGCGGCGCAGTTCAAGATGCTGGTCGAGCAGGGGCCCGCCGCGCTCGACGGCGCGGGGTCGGAGGGTGACGCGGAGGCGCCGACCGAATGACGGGGAAGGGTGGGGCCGAAGCCCCGCCCTTCCGGCTCGCGGGACCGCAGCCCCGCCCTTCCGGCTCGCGGGACCGCAGCCCCGCCCTTCCAAGCTGCTGCCCGTCAGCCGGCGCAGGCCGTGCCGGCCTGTGTGAAGCTCTCCTGCAGTGCGGTGATCTGCTCACCCAGCCCACTCGCTTTGCTCGGGTCGGCCATGACCCCCTCGAGGAACGTGACGTACTGGTCGAGGGTCTGAGTGGCGTTCTGCGCCGCGGGGGCGATCTCCGCGTTCGTGATCTGCGAGAAGTCGCCCTTCACCTTGCTCGCGAGCTCCTTGAAGCGGGTGACCGCAGCCTGGGGATCCGACGTGTCGATGTCGCCACTGGCGGAGGTGACGTCGTTGAACGACGTGATGATGATCTGGCAGGCGTCCTGCTTCGACTGGTCTCCGGCCGGCGCGACCGATGCCTGCGACGGCGTCGGGGCGGAGCCCGATGCGACGCTGCTCGGCGCCGAGCTCTCCTGCGCGGCGGAGTCCGCATCCGAGGATCCGCCCCCGGAACACCCCGCCAGGAGCAGAGCGGTCGCGGCGACGGCGGCGAACGAGGCGCGTTTGATGATCATGTGAGTCCCCCCAAAGGTCACGGCCGGGCCAGGGATCGGCCCGTCGCCCCACGGTAGCGAAGCCGCGCTCATCGGCACGGATCCGGTTTCCCCCTTGCGCGGAGCGGGTCGCATCCCCCTCGGACGGTCGTGCGCCGAGGACCGGTCGCCGGGCAGCCCCGCGGCGCCCCCTCAGTCCGCCAGCAGCGTCTCCCGCACCTGACGGCGCAGGACTTTGCCGATGAGCGAGCGCGGCAGGTCGTCGACGATCACGATGCGACGGGGCACCTTGTACGGCGTCAGGATGCCGCGCGCGAACGCCCGGACCGCTTCGACGTCGAGTTCGCCGGCGACGGTCGGCACGACGGCCGCGACGACCTCCTCGCCCGAGTGCTCGCTCGGCAGGCCCACGACGGCGACGTCGGCGACGCCGGGGTGCTGACGCAGCACGTTCTCGACCTCGGTGGGAGCGACGTTGAACCCGCCGGTGATGATGAGCTCCTTGATGCGGTCGACGATGCGGACGAAGCCGCCCTCGTCGATCGTGACGATGTCGCCGGTGCGGAACCAGCCGTCGACGAACACCGCGTCGGTCTCCTCCGGCTTGCCGTAGTAGCCCGAGAACACCTGCGGTCCGCGCACGAGGAGCTCGCCGCGCTCGACGTCGGTCCGCGGGTCGTCGGGGTCGACGACCCGGCACTCGGTTCCCGGCAGCGGGAGTCCGACCGTCCCCGCGACACGGTTGTCGGCGACGGGGTTGGCCATGAGCACGGGGGAGCACTCGCTCAGCCCGTACCCCTCGACCAGGTATCCGCCCGTGGCTTCCTCGAAGGGGACGACCAGCTCGTGGGGCAGCGCCATGGCGCCGGAGATGGCCACGTCGGTGCCGGCGAGCGACACGCCCCGCTCCCGGGCGGCGGCCAACAACCGCTCGGCGATGGGGGGAACGAGCGGCAGAAAGGTCGCCGGATGCTTCTTCGTCACGGCGAGCACGAGGTCGGCGTCGAACTTCGGGAAGAGCACGAGCCGGGCGCCCATCGACATCGCGAAGGTGAGGCAGAGAGTGAGGCCGTAGGCGTGGAACATCGGCAGCACCGCGTAGACGACGCATCCCTCTCCCCGCACGATCTGCGGGACCCAGGCCCGCGCCTGCGCGGCATTGGCCAGCAGGTTGGCGTGGGTGAGCATGGCGCCCTTGGGCGTGCCCGTGGTGCCGCTCGTGTACTGGATGATGGCGAGGTCGGACGTGACCGGGCGCGGATGCGAGGCGGGCAGAGGTGCGTGGCGCACGACGTCGTCCCAGTCCACTGCGCCCTTGGTGGCGGCGTGCAGAGCTGCGCGGGATTCGCGGGCTTTCGCGACCGGCAGACGCAGCGCGAGACGCGTCGTCCATGGCATCGCCCGGGTCACGTCCACCGAGATGAGGGTGTCCAGGCGCAGATCGGCCGGGAACTCCTGCACGGTCGCCACGACCTTGCTCCACACGATCGCGTGCTTCGCCCCGTGGTCCTCGAACTGCTTGCGCAGCTCCCGGGCGGTGTAGAGCGGATTGTGCTCGACCACGACCGCTCCGAGCCGCAGCACGGCGTAGAACGCGACGATGTGCTGCGGGCAGTTGGGCAGCACGAGCGCCACCGGGTCCCCCGCACGCACACCGTGCGCGGCGAGGGCCGCCGCGGCGCGCGCGATCTGCTCCGACATCTCGGCGTAGGTGGTCTCGCGTCCGAAGAACTGCAGGGCCGGGGCGTCGGGGTAATCGCGCGTGGAGGCGTCGACGATGTCGAGGAGCGACCCCGTCTGCGCTTCCAGGTCTTCGGGCACCCCCGCGGCATAGCTCGAGGTCCAGGGTCGCGGCGGATCGAAGCTCGTCACCGGGCCAGCCTAAGGCGGCGTTCCGGTGGGAGCCAGGCGGCGCGCGACGGGGAGGAGACCGTCTGCGAACTAGACTCGGGGGGTGTCTGAAATCACTCCTGATCTCGTGCGCCATCTCGGTGTGCTCGCCCGGATCCAGTTGAACGACGAGGAGGTCCAGAGCCTCACCGGCCAGCTGGATGCCATCGTCGACAACATCGCGAAGGTGTCCGAGGTGGCGACGCCCGACGTGGCGGCCACGAGCCACCCGATCCCGCTCGAGAACGTCTTCCGCCCCGACGTCGTCCAGCAGCAGCTGACGCGCGAGCAGGTGCTGCAGAACGCCCCCGACCAGGCCGACGGCCGTTTCCGTGTGACCGCGATCCTGGGAGAAGAGCAGTGACCGACCTCACTCGCCTGACCGCGGCCGACCTGGCCGCCAAACTCGCCTCGTCCGAGGTGTCGAGCGTCGAAGCCACGCAGGCGCACCTCGACCGCATCGCCGCCGTCGACGGCGACGTCCACGCCTTCCTGCACGTGAGCGATCACGCGCTCGAGGTCGCGGCCGACATCGATCGCCGTCGCGCCGCGGGCGAGCAGCTCCACGAGCTCGCGGGTGTCCCGCTCGCCGTCAAGGACGTGCTCGTCACCACCGACATGCCCTCCACGAGCGGATCGAAGATCCTCGAGGGCTACATGTCGCCCTACGACGCCACGGTCGTCGCGCGTTCCCGTGCGGCCGGCCTCGTGCCCCTCGGCAAGACGAACATGGACGAATTCGCGATGGGCTCCTCGACGGAGTTCTCGGCCTACGGTCCCACCCGCAACCCCTGGGACCTCGATCGCATCCCCGGAGGCTCCGGCGGCGGGTCGGCGGCGGCCGTCGCCGCGTTCGAGGCGCCCCTGGCCCTCGGCTCCGACACCGGCGGCTCGATCCGTCAGCCCGCGCACGTCACCGGCACGGTGGGCGTCAAGCCCACGTACGGCGGGGTCAGCCGCTACGGCGCGATCGCCCTGGCATCCAGCCTCGACCAGGTCGGTCCGGTCACGCGCACCGTCCTCGATGCGGGCCTGCTGCACGACGTCATCGGCGGGCACGACCCGAACGACTCGACCTCGCTCTCCGACGCGTGGCCGTCGTTCGCCGCAGCCGCCCGCGAGGGCGCGACCGGAGAGGTCCTCAAGGGCCTCAAGGTCGGCGTCATCCGCGAGCTCGACGACCGTGGCTTCCAGAAGGGCGTGTCGGACTCGTTCCGCGCGTCGCTGGCGGCCATGCAGGCCCAGGGGGCCGAGATCGTCGAGATCAGCGCCCCGCACTTCGAATACGGCGTCGCGGCGTACTACCTGATCCTCCCCGCGGAGGCGTCGAGCAACCTCGCCAAGTTCGACTCGGTGCGCTTCGGTCTGCGAGTCACGCCGCAGGGCACCCCCACGGTCGAGAACGTCATGGCCGCGACCCGCGATGCCGGGTTCGGTCCCGAGGTCAAGCGCCGCATCATCCTCGGCACGTACGCGCTGTCGGCGGGTTACTACGACGCGTACTACGGCAGCGCCCAGAAGGTGCGCACGCTCATCCAGCAGGACTTCGACGCGGCGTTCGCGCACGTCGACGTCATCGCGACTCCGTCGGCGCCCACCACGGCGTTCCGCCTGGGGGAGAAGCTCGACGACCCGCTGCAGATGTACCTCAACGACGTGACCACGATCCCGGCGAACCTCGCCGGCGTCCCGGGCATCTCGATCCCGAGCGGCCTGGCGGACGACGACGGGCTGCCCGTCGGCATCCAGTTCCTCGCCCCCGCCCGCGAGGACGCGCGTCTGTACCGCGTCGGTGCCGCGTTCGAGGCGCTGCTGGTCGACCAGTGGGGCGGACCGCTGCTCGACAAAGCCCCTTCTCTCACGAACGGAGCGTCCCTCTGATGGCCAAAGACGCACTCATGGACTTCGACGAGGCGCTCGAGCTGTTCGAGCCCGTCCTCGGTTTCGAGGTGCACGTCGAGCTGAACACCGCGACCAAGATGTTCTCGGCCGCTCCCAACCCCGCCAACGAGGCTCACCACGGCGCCGAGCCCAACACGCTCGTCGCCCCGGTCGACATGGGCCTGCCGGGTGCGCTGCCCGTGGTCAACGCCGAGGCGATCCGCTCCTCGATCAGCCTGGGCCTCGCCCTCGGCTGCTCGATCGCGCCCTCGAGCCGTTTTGCGCGGAAGAACTACTTCTACCCCGACCTCGGCAAGAACTACCAGATCTCGCAGTACGACGAGCCGATCGCCTTCGAGGGCTCGGTCGAGGTCGAGCTCGAGGACGGCACCATCGTCACCGTGCCGATCGAGCGAGCCCACATGGAAGAGGATGCCGGCAAGCTCACCCACATGGGTGGCGCGACCGGTCGCATCCAGGGCGCCGAGTACTCGCTCGTCGACTACAACCGCGCGGGTGTGCCGCTCGTCGAGATCGTCACGAAGCCGATCTTCGGCGCGGAGCACTCCGCTCCGGCGCTTGCGAAGGCCTACGTCGCTACGATCCGCGACATCGTGCGCGGTCTCGGCATCTCGGAGGCGCGGCTGGAGCGCGGAAACCTCCGCTGCGACGCGAACGTCTCGCTGCGCCCCCGCGGGCAAGAGAAGCTGGGCACACGCACCGAGACGAAGAACGTCAACTCCATGCGCTCGGTCGAGCGCGCGGTGCGGTACGAGATCCAGCGTCAGGCCGCGATCCTCGCCAAGGGCGGGACGATCACGCAGGAGACGCGCCACTGGCACGAGGACACCGGTCGCACCTCTCCCGGTCGCCCCAAGTCGGATGCCGACGACTACCGCTACTTCCCCGAGCCCGACCTGCTGCCGGTCGTGCCCGCGCCCGCGCTGATCGAGGAACTGCGCGCCGCGCTGCCGGAGCCCCCGGCCGCTCGCCGTCGTCGCCTCAGGGCCGAGTGGGGCTTCACCGACCTCGAGTTCCAGGACGTCGCGAACGGCGGGCTGCTCGACGCGGTCGCCGACACGATCGCCGCGGGCGCCGCCCCCGCCTCGGCGCGCAAATGGTGGACGGGCGAGATCACGCGCGTCGCCAATGCACAGGAGCGCGACGCCGCCGACCTCGTGTCGCCCGCGAACGTCGCCGCGCTGCAGAAGCTCGTCGATGAGGGAACGCTCACCGACAAGCTCGCGCGCCAGGTGCTCGAGGGCGTCATCGCCGGAGAGGGCACCCCGCAGGAGGTCGTCGACGCCCGAGGCCTCGCCGTGGTCTCCGACGACGGGGCGCTCATCGCCGCGATCGACGACGCCCTCGCCGCCCAGCCGGACGTGCTCGCGAAGATCCGCGACGGCAAGGTGCAGGCCGCCGGCGCCGTCATCGGGGCGGTCATGAAGGCCATGAAGGGCCAGGCCGACGCCGCGCGCGTGCGCGAGCTCGTGTTGGAGCGCGCCGCGCAGTAAGACACCGGATGCCACGGCCCCGGCGCTCCACGCGCGCGGGGCCGTGGCATCCGTCGTTCGCGGGGCGTTCCGCGGGGTGCCGACGGGGGATCGTCGACCCGCCCTCGGTCAGCCGAGCCGCGGAATCGCTACGGAGCGGGGCAGATCGCCGTAGGCGGATCGCTGACTCGAGGGGTCGTCGCCCGCGCCGACCTCGATGTCGGAGGTCCGGGGGACAATGGATGCCATGGGACGCGGAGACGGCACGGGGCGCATCGTCTCGCGACCCGACGCCGACGACACGGGCACCGGCATCCTGCACGTCGACATGGATGCCTTCTTCGCGTCGGTGGCCGTGCTCGACGATCCGTCGCTCGCGGGCAAGCCGCTCATCATCGGCGGTTCCGAGGGGCGCGGCGTCGTCTCGAGCGCCTCGTACGAGGCACGCCGCTACGGCGTGAAGTCCGCCATGCCCGTGGCGATCGCACTGCGCCTGTGCCCCACCGCGATCGTGGTCAACCCGCCGTACCACCGCTACACAGAGATGTCGCGGCAGGTGATGGCGATCTTCCACGACGTCACTCCGCTGGTCGAACCGCTCTCGATCGACGAGGCGTTCCTCGACGTGCGCGGGGCGCGTCGGCTGTGGGGGAGTCCGGGCACGATCGCGCGCGACCTGCGAGCCCGCGTGCTCGCGGAGACCGGTCTCACGTGCAGCATCGGCGTCGCGGCCACCAAACACGTCGCCAAGATGGCCTCCACCATCTCCAAGCCCGACGGCCTGCTCGTCGTGGCGGCCGCCGACACGGAGGCGTTCCTGCGGCCGCGGTCCGTCCGCGCCCTGTGGGGAGTGGGGCCCAAGGCCGCCGAGGCTCTGGAGGCCCGCGGCATCCGTCTCATCTCCGACATCCTCGACACACCGCGGCACGCGCTCGATCAGGTTCTGGGGGCGGCGATGGGGGAGCGCATCTGGCACCTGTCGCGCGGGATCGACGCACGCGAAGTGCACACGGGTCGGTCCGAGAAGAGCGTCGGCCACGAGGAGACGTTCCACACCGACATCTCCGACACGCGCACGCTTCACGTGGAGCTGCGCCGCCTCGCCGACCGGGTCGGAGCGCGCCTGCGGACGCAGCAGTACGAGGCCGCGACGATCTCGATCAAAGTCCGCTTCTCCGACTTCACCACGTTGAGCCGCTCGCGCACGCTGCCCGAGCCCACCTCGGTCGGACAACGCATCGGCGACGCGGCGATCGACCTGTTCGACTCGATCGACCGCCGCCAGGCCGTCCGGCTGGTGGGGGTGCGTGGCGAGAAGCTCAAGCCGGCGGCCATGGCCGCGACGCTCTGGGACGACGACGCCGAATGGCGACGGGTCGAGGGCGCCCTCGACGGCGCGGCTGCGCGGTTCGGCCGTGGAGCCGTGACCCGCGGGTCGTTGCTGGGACCGTCGCGAGGGGGCGGCGCCCTGCCGACGAACCCGCGGCCGTCGTACGACCACTGACGACGAGCGACCCTCGCACGAGCCGTGACGGCGCGCAACGCCCTGCGGCCCGGCGAGGCGGGCCGCTACGGTGGGGGCATGCCCAACATCGCATTGGAACTCGGCAAGCAGGCCACCAGCTTCGGCGTCACCTCCGCGTACGGGGAGCAGCAGGACGTGGACGGCGTGCGCATCGTCCCCGTCGCGCTCACCTGGGCGGGGTACGGCGGCGGCTCGGACGAGCAGGGCAACGGTGGAGGCGGGGGAGGCGGATACACCCTCCCGCTCGGCGCCTACATCCGCCGCGGCGACGACCTGCGGTTCGACCCGAACCTCGTGTCGCTGCTCGCCGTCGGCATCCCGTTCGTGTGGGTCGCCGGTCGCGCGCTCAGCCGTGTCATCCGCGCCCTCAAGAAGTAACACGGACCCGGTCGACGAGGCCCTCACCGCGGCGGTGGCCGCGGTCTCGGCGCGTATCACGGCGGTCGGCGCACCGAACCCGGCCGTCGTCATCGACGGACGCAGCGGCGCCGGCAAGAGCTCGCTCGCACGGCGGCTGGTGTCGGCGTGGCCCGGTCGCGGGCGCGTGCAGCTCGTGGCGCTCGACGACGTCTATCCGGGGTGGGACGGGCTCGCCGAAGGCGTGGCCTACGCCCGGGAGGTGATCCTGCTGCCCCATGCCCGTGGACTGCTCGGCGTCTGGGAACGGTGGGATTGGGAAGCCGGGACGCGCGCCGAGGCGTACGCGGTGGACCCCTCGCTTCCGCTGGTCGTCGAGGGGGCGGGCATCCTCACCCCCGAGGTCGCGCGGCTGGCCGACGTCTCGGTCTGGGTGGAGGCGCCGACCGACTCGCGCCGGCACCGCGCGCTCGAGCGCGACGGCGACACCTATCGCCCGCACTGGCGGCGCTGGGCGCTCCAAGAGGACGCCCACCTCGACGCCCACAGCCCGGCTGAGCGTGCCGACGTGCGCGTTCGCATCCCCTGACACCTCCGCCGAGGCCGACCCGACCCGGGCTCAGGGGCGTTCGAGAGCGGCCATGAGGCCGTCGAGGCGATAGCCGATCCAGTCGTAGACCCCGAACCGCGGATCGTCGGGCTGGTGATCGTCTTCGTCCTGGATGCCGAGTCTCGTGGCGAGCACGAGGCGCACCGCCGACAGCGTGCGCATCCACGCGAGGGCCTCCCCTTCTCCCAGGGCGACGGCGATCGTCGCATCCGGGTCGCCCGCGGGGGTGGGCTCACCGCCGTCGGCGCCCAGCGTCTGAAGGACGGTTGCGGCATCCTGGGAGCGCCGCTCGATCAGGTCGCCTCCGGTGAGCCGACGGAACTCGCGACTGGCGGCTTCGTCGTCGGGGTAGGCGTCGGGCATCAGTCGCGCCACGGCCGGGTCGTCGTCGGTGCGGGAGTCGGCGAGGAGATCGCGGAACTGCCCGACGATGCCGGCGAGGTGGAGGGCTTCGAGACCGCTGATCTCGAGGACGACGATCCGCTCGCTCACGAGGGGTCCTTCCTGACGGTGGCCCAGAGACCGAAGTCGTGCATGGCCTGGGTATGGGCTTCCATGACCTCGCGCGGACCGCGTGCGACGACGGCGTGACCGTCGTGGTGCACAGCCAACATGAGGCGGTGGGCCGTCGCGGCGTCGAAGCCGAAGTAGGTGCGGAAGACGTGGCTCACGTAGCTCATGAGGTTCACGGGGTCGTTCCAGACGACCGTCTGCCACGAAGACGGCGGCTGGGCGTCGAGGTCGCGTTCGACGTCGGAATCCAGGTCTGGCGAGGCGAGGCCGGCCATCACGCCCACCCGAGTTCGTGCAGGCGGTCGTCGTCGATGCCGTAGAAGTGCGCGATCTCGTGCACGAGAGTGGTGTGGATCTCGTCGCGCAGGTCGTCCTCGTCGGTACAGGCGGCGAGGTGCGGTTCGCGGTAGACGATGATGCGGTCGGGCAGCTCGCCGACGCCGTAACGGTCGCGCTCGGTGAGCGCCCATCCGTCGTAGAGCCCGAGGAGATCGAGCGAGCCGTCCTCGGGACGGTCCTCGACGACGAACACGACGTTGTCGAGACCCTCGACCATGTCGTCGGGGAGGCGGTCGAGTTCGTCGACGACGAGCTGCTCGAACGCCTCCGGCGACATGACCATCGCAGGGGGCGCGTCGACGTCGTCGTTCACGTGGCCTCCCGGGTGTCGAAGCGAGGGGCGGATGCCGCATCCGTGCGGGCGGCGTCCACCGAACGATTCTACGGGCGTGGGGGAGGCGGCATCGGGAAATGCAGAAGCCCGGCGCGATCTCGGCCGGGCTTCTGCGAGTGGGGTGGCTAACGGGACTTGAACCCGCGGCCCCCGCGACCACAACGCGGTGCTCTACCAACTGAGCTATAGCCACCATGTGTCTTCGGAAGAAGACAACTGAAAGATTATGTCACACGTCGAGGGCGAACGACGACACAGCCGACGCTGACACGGCCTTCGCCTCGTCGCTCGTGGGGCCGGGCTGGGGCACGAACACGGCGGCGCGGTAGTAGGCGAGCTCGCGGACGGACTCGCGGATGTCGGCGAGGGCGCGGTGGCCGCCGTTCTTCGTGGGGGCCTGGAAGTAGGCGCGCGGGTACCACCGGCGCGAGAGCTCCTTGATGCTCGACACATCCACGTTGCGGTAGTGCAGCCAGCGGTCGACACGCGGCATGTACTTCGCGAGGAACATGCGGTCGGTGCCGATGGTGTTGCCGGCGAGCGGCGCCTTGCCTTCGACCGGCGCGAAGCGCTGGATGTACTCGAGCGTCTGGAACTCGGCATCCGCGAGGCTGACGCCGTTAGGGATCTCGTCGAGCAGTCCCGACGACCGGTGCATCTCGGTGACGAACTCGCCCATGTTGGCCAGGGCGGAGTCGTCGGGCTTGATGACGATCTGGAAGCCCGGATCGAGCACGTTCAGCTCGAAATCGGTGACGACGACGGCGATCTCGACGAGCTCGTCGACGCCGAGGTCGAGGCCGGTCATCTCGCAGTCGATCCAGACGAGCCGGTCGTTCTCGGAGGCGTTTACCATCCCCACATCCTACTGAGGGGGTGCGACACCGGTTCTGGTCCCCCAGACACGATTCGAACGTGTGACCGGCGGATTAGAAGGCCGCTGCTCTATCCACTGAGCTACTGGGGGTCGTCGGTCCAGGATATCGGTCGCACTCTCGGCGCGGCACCAGCCCCTGGCGCCGGCCCCCGCGCGGGCGTAACCTCCGGGCGAAGGAGAGCAAAGGAGCACTCATGTCAGACACCGCGACACGACGACTCTGGGTGGCTTACGGCCCGGTGGGGGTCGTCGGCACCATCCAGAAGGATGCCGAGGGCTACAGCGTCCACATGACGGGCAAGGACGAGCGGCTGGGCGTCTACCCGTCGATGGACATCGCCAAGAGCGCGTTGCACGCGCACCTCAAGCCCGGCAGCGACCGCCCGGAGTTCCGCGAGCACTGAGCGCGAAGCGCCCCGCCCGCGCGGTATCCGTCGCGGGCGGGGCGCTCGTGTCAGACCCGTGCCGCCGACCGCGGGCGCGGCGCCGACCGGGGAGTCGCGAGCAGCGGCATCGCGATGTGCACGAGGGGTCCGATGCCGAGGGCGAAGACGACGGTGCCGATTCCCACGGTGCCGCCCAGGAGCCACCCGAGCACGAGCACCGACCCCTCGACGGTGAGCCTGCACGCCCAGATGGGCCAGCCGAAGCGTCCGTGCAGGCCGGTCATGAGCCCGTCGCGGGGGCCGGGACCGAAGTTCGCTCCGATGTAGAGCCCGGATGCGACCGCCACGAGCACCACGCCGGCGACGAGCATGAGGGCCTGGAGCCAGAAGACGTCGGGGTGCGGCAGGATGCCGAGGGCGAGTTGCAGGCTGGTGCCGACCAGGAGGATGTTCGCGATCGTGCCGACGCCCGGCTTCTGATGCAGGGGAATCCACAGGAGCAGGACGCCGAGGCCGATGATGTTGGTGACCCACCCGATGCCGACGCCCGTCACGCGGGCGATGCCCTGCGCGAAGACGGTCCACGGGTCCACGCCGAGCCCGGCGGCGACGGTAAGGGCGCAGCCGGCGCCGTAGAGGACGAGGCCGACGAGGAGGCGGGTGACGCGGGAGAACATGAGGCAATCCAATCATCAGATTGGACCGTTGCTTAGAGGCCAATTGAGATAGTGTGGCCGCATGGACTCACGGATCTCCGCGCGCGCCCTCGCCGCAGCCCTCGGCGGCTGGCGGGGGAGCGGCCCGGCGTACGAGGCGCTCGCCGACGGGGTGCGTCTGCTGTGCCTCGACAACCGCCTCGCGCCGTCGACCGCTCTCCCCGCCGAGCGCGAGCTCGCCGCCGCGCTGTCGCTCAGCCGGACGACCGTCGCAGCGGCCTATCGCAGCCTGCGGGAGACGGGGCACATCGAGAGCCTGAGAGGCAGCGGCAGCGTGACGCTCCCGCTGCGGCGGAGCGACCCCGGCCGCCTGGAGGCCGACGCCGACAGCATCGACCTGCAGCAGGCCAGCCCGGCGGCGTGGCCGGGGCTCCCCGCCGTCATCGCCGAGGCGGCGGCCCAGGCGCCGGCACTCGTCGCCCGGATCGGATACGACGTCGTCGGCGACCCGACGCTGCGGGCGGCCATCGCGGATCACTACACGGCGCGCGGGCTGTCAACCGCCCCCGATCAGATCCTCGTCACGACGGGGGCGCAGAGCGCGATCCATCTGATCGCGTCCGTGCTCATCGGTCGCGCCGACCGGGTCATGCTCGAGACGCCGACCTATCCGCACGCGGCCGACGCCTTCCGCCGGGTGGGTGCGCGCCTGATCGGCGTGCCCGTCGACGCGGAGACCGGGTGGGACATCGAACGCGCCGAGCAGAGTTTCGCGCGCGCCCTTCCGTCACTGGCTTACCTCATGCCCGACTTCCACAACCCGACCGGCCGCACGATGGACCCCCGCGAGGTCGACGCGTTCTTGTCGGGGGCCCGCGGCGCCGGAACGCTCCTCGTACTGGACGAGACGACAGGGCAACTCGACATCGACCGCCGGGGGGATGCCGCGCCCTTCCCGGACGACGATCGCATCATCCGCGTCGCTTCGTTGGGCAAGACCGTCTGGGGCGGCCTGCGGGTGGGATGGGTGCGCGCCGCTCCCGACATCATCCGCCGCCTCGCCAGCGGGCGCCCCGTGCACGACCTGGGAACGCCGGAACTCGAGCAGGCCATCGCGACGCGACTGGTGCCGCGGCTCGACGAGATCGCGCGGCAGCGGGGAGAGCTGCTGCGGGCGGGACGCGACGCTCTGCGCAGCGCGTTGATCGACGCGTTCCCGGAGTGGGACGTCCCGCGGGTGAGTGGCGGCGTGTCGATGTGGGTCGGCATCGGAGAGCCGCTCAGCACTCCGCTCGTCATGAACGCGCGCTCACGCGGTCTCGCTCTCTCCGCCGGCTCGCGGTTCGCGGTGGAAGGCGGCCACGACCGGCGCCTGCGCGTGCCCTTCACCGCTCCGCCTGCCACGCTTGAGCGCGCGGTGGGGATCCTCCGTGCGGCGTGGGACGACGTGCGCGGTGGGCGCACAGTGCCCGCGCGGGAGGACTTCGCCACGGTCGTCTGAGCCGGTCGCCGTCGCGCTCGGTCGGGGCTCACCCGGGTGCGGATGCGTCTGCGCACGTCGATGCGCCCGCGTGTCGGATGTCGCCGCGTCGGTGCGCCCGGATGCCGAGGCGTCGCCGTGTCGAGGCGTCGCCGTGCCGGTGCGTCGCTGTGCCGGTGCGTCGCTGTGCCGGTGCGTCGCTGTGCCGAGGCGTCGCCGTGCCGATGCGCCCTGGCGTCGATGCACCCCGTGGTCAGTGCACACCCGCGTCGATGCCTCCGGCGTCCATAGACCCCGGCGTCGAGGCGCGCCCCGCGTCCATGCTGCCTGTGTTGCTGCCTCGCGTCGAGGCGCCGTTCATCGGGCGTAGCGCAGACACTCGACGGCGTCGCTCGACGACCAGAACTCGCCGAGGCGTCGGAAGCTGCCCGAGGCGGCGTGGAAGCGTTCGGCCGCGTACCGCCATCCTCCATCGGACGCGATGGCACGGATGTGGCCGACCATGACGCCGCGCGGGTCGGCGATGCGCCACAGACCGGCGGCGACATGCGTCGCCGCACCCCACCCGGCCGGGCGCGGTGCCGGAGCGAGGTCGTTCCACAGTGCGGTGCTCATGCGGACACCGTACGACCGACCTCCGACATCGCCGTCGCCGTGCCCATCCCACTTCTCCTCCCCACCGCCTCGGCTGCCCCATCCGTCCACGGAACCGGCGGAACCGCCTCCGCCGCCCGGGCGAGTCGCGCGACGCTGACATGGCTCCGGCATCCGTCGGGCACGCGGATGCCGGAGCGTCACAACACATCGAGAGGACACATCATGAGCGATCACATCACCCTGGTCGGCAACATCGTCGGCGACCTCGAGCAACGCACCACCCGCGGGGGCGGGCCGGTCGCGGCGTTCCGACTCGCCGTGGGCGAGAGGAAGTTCGACCGGGAGAAGGGCGAGTGGGTGGACGGACACACGAACTTCTACGCCATCTCGGTCTTCGGCGACCTCGGCGCCAACGTCCTCCGCTCCTTCCGGAAAGGCGAGCGCGTGATCCTGAGCGGCCGCCTGCGTCTGCGGGAGTGGGAGACCGAGAGCAAGCGCGGGGTCAGCGCCGACGTCGTCGCAGACGCGATCGGCCACGACCTGCGCTGGGGGGTGTCGGTGTTCCACCGCGCCGCGAAGCCGCAGACTGCCACCAGCCCGTCTCCCGCTGAACCCGCACCGCGCGCCGAAACGGACGGCGACGGATGGAGCCTGCCGGGCGCCTCGCTCGAGACGGACGCCGGGGGTTCGGGTGAAGGGGCCGAACGCGCTCGGGCCGAGGTCGGCGTGGCGGCGGGGGAGACCGGTCGGGTCGAGACGCCCGCCGACGCCACCCCGTTCTGATCCGGGGCGGGTCACCCTCCGGTGGTGCGTGGACGGGTCCGTAGACTCGTGATCGTGCCTCGCTTCCCCGGACGACTCTTCGCCGCTCTGACCCTCGTGGCCGTGTTCGGGCTCGCGGGCTGCACGGGGAGTTCGTCCGCACCGGGGCCGGATGCCGGCGACGGGGCGACGTCGACGGCAGGGGAGACGCCCGGCGCGGAGGCGACGACTCCGTCGTCCGCGGGCGATGCGTCGTCGACCCCGGCGGCCTCGTCCGCGAGCGAGGGCGCGCAGCGCCTTCCGCTGTTCTCGCAGACCGTGGCCTCGGTATGGGCCGGGCCGAATCCGGCGTCGGGGCGCGCGTACATCGACGCCCTGACGGCGGCGGGCTTCGACAAGGCGGCGATGCAGGTCACCGCCGATGAGTCCACCATCGGCAATGCGGCGGAGAGCATCGAATTCGCGGTGCGCCTGGGCGACGAGTGCCTCGTCGGACAGGTGGGCCCGTCGATCGGCGACCCTGTGACGACGGTGCTCCCGGGACTCGGCTCCGGTGGGTGCCTGATCGGGCAGACGCGCGCGATCGATTGGTGACGGACCCGCGGCGGCCGCTGTGCGCTCGTCACGTCGGTGCGCAGGGGAGCCGCCCCTAGACTGGAACGGTTATGGCCGAATACATCTACTCCATGGTCCGTGCCCGCAAGGCGGTCGGCGACAAACTCATCCTCGACGACGTCACGATGTCGTTCCTCCCCGGCGCCAAGATCGGCATGGTCGGTCCGAACGGTGCGGGAAAGTCCACGATCCTCAAGATCATGGCCGGCCTCGACACGCCCTCCAACGGTGAGGCGCGCCTCAGCCCCGGCTTCACCGTCGGCATCCTGATGCAGGAGCCCGAGCTCGACGACAGCAAGACCGTGCTGGAGAACATCCAGGACGGCGTGGCGATCAAGCCCAAGCTCGACCGCTTCAACGAGATCTCCGCCCTCATGGCCGACCCCGACGCCGACTTCGACGCGCTGCTGGCCGAGATGGGCACGCTGCAGGAAGAGATCGACGCCGCCGACGGCTGGGACCTCGACTCGCAGCTCGAGCAGGCGATGGACGCCCTGCGCACCCCGCCCGCCGATGCGAGCGTCGTCCCGCTCTCCGGTGGAGAGCGTCGCCGCGTCGCGCTGGCGAAACTGCTGCTGCAGAAGCCCGACCTGCTGCTCCTCGACGAGCCCACCAACCACCTCGACGCCGAGAGCGTGCTGTGGCTCGAGCAGCACCTCAAGGCCTACAAGGGTGCGGTCATCGCCATCACCCACGACCGGTACTTCCTCGACAACGTCGCGGAGTGGATCGCCGAGGTCGACCGCGGTCACCTGTACCCCTACGAGGGCAACTACTCGACCTACCTCGACAAAAAGGCGCAGCGCCTCGACGTCCAGGGCAAGAAGGACGCGAAGCTGGCCAAGCGCCTGAAGGACGAGCTCGAGTGGGTCCGCTCCAACGCCAAGGGTCGTCAGGTCAAGTCGAAGGCCCGCCTGGCGCGCTACGAGGAGATGGCCGCCGAGGCCGAGCGCACGCGCAAGTTGGACTTCGACGAGATCCAGATCCCCGCGGGTCCGCGCCTGGGCAGCATCGTCATCGACGCGAAGAAGCTCGAGAAGAGCTTCGGAGACCGCTCGCTCATCAGCAACCTGAGCTTCAACCTCCCGCCGAACGGCATCGTCGGCGTGATCGGTCCGAACGGTGTGGGAAAGACGACGCTGTTCAAGACGATCGTCGGCCTCGAGCCCCTCGACGGCGGAACGCTGAAGATCGGCGAGACCGTCAAGATCAGCTACGTCGACCAGTCGCGCGCGAACATCGACCCCGAGAAGACGCTGTGGGAGGTCGTCTCCGACGGCCTCGACATCATCACCGTGGGCAAGACCGAGATCCCCTCGCGCGCCTACGTGTCGAAGTTCGGTTTCAAGGGCCCCGACCAGCAGAAGAAGGCCGGGGTGCTCTCCGGTGGTGAGCGCAACCGCCTCAACCTCGCCCTCACGCTGAAAGAGGGCGGGAACCTGCTGCTCCTCGACGAGCCGACCAACGACCTCGACGTCGAGACGCTGAGCTCGCTCGAGAACGCCCTGCTCGAGTTCCCCGGCTGTGCCGTCGTCATCACCCACGACCGGTGGTTCCTCGACCGCATCGCGACGCACATCCTCGCCTACGAGGGCACCGAGGAGAACCCCGACCAGTGGCACTGGTTCGAGGGCAACTTCGAAGCCTACGAGGCGAACAAGATCGAGCGCCTCGGAGCGGATGCCGCCAACCCGTCGCGGTCGACCTACCGCAAGCTCACACGTGACTGACGCAGAAGCATTCCCCGACTCGGGCCCCGCCACCGCGGGGCCCGAGCGGCTTCACGTGCCGATCCCTCTGCGCTGGGGCGACCTCGACGCGCTCGGACACGTCAACAACACCTCGATGCTCAAGCTGCTCGAAGAGGCGCGTCTGCGCGCTTTCTGGCGCGGGGACGGCGATGGTGAGGCCCTGCCGACGGCCGTCTTCGACATGAGCGTGCTCGAGAGCGGCGGAGAACGCGCGACGCTGATCGCTCGTCAGGAGATCGAGTACCTCCGTCCCGTGCCCTACAGCCAGCGTCCGCTGGACGTGCGCATGTGGATCGGTGCGATGGGGGGCTCGAGCGCCGACATCTGCTTCGAGGTGTTCAGCCCGATCGGCGACGCCGAGCAGGTGCTCTACGCGCGCGCCACGGCCGTCGTGGTCCTCGTCGACACCGCGAGCGGCCGTCCCATCCGCTGGAGTGCGGCCGAGCGGGCTGCGTGGGGACCCTACGTCGGTGACCCGATCGAGTACCGTCGCCGAGCCGCGAAGGGCTGACTCCGGTCGACGCACGAGGTCTGCGCCTCGACGCCGCCGTGCGTCGACATGGCGCGGGACGGATGCCGCCGGGCGGCGGCATCCGTGATCGCGGTCACTCGCGCGGGACCCGCACCATGACCTCCTGCGCGACGCTCGCCAGCAGCGCACCGTCACGCGTATAGACGCGGCCCGTCGACAGCCCGCGACCGCCGCGGGCGTTCGGCGACTCCTGCACGTAGAGCAGCCACTCGTCCACGCGTCCGGGACGGTGCCACCACATCGCGTGGTCGAGGCTCGCCACGCGCAAGCCCGGTGCGTTCCAGGGCACGCCGTGGGCGCGCAGGATCGTCTCCTGGATCGTCAGATCGCTGAGGTACGCGAGGGCGGCCCGGTGCACGGCCGGGTCATCGGTGATGGGACGGCGCAGCTTCATCCACACGGCCTGCCGCGGCACCCGCGGCCCCTCGACCGAGGCGTACACCGGTGACGATACGTGACGCACGTCGACAGGGCTCGCCGACAGCATCCGCCGGCTGATGGGGTGCAGCGTCTCGACGTCGACGGGCGCCGTGTCCTCGGGCGGGGCGATTCCGTCGGGCATGGGCTCGAAATGCTCGAGTCCGGGGTCGTCGTCCTGGAATGACGCGATCATCGAGAAGATCGGAACGCCCGACTGGAACGCCTGCGTGCGCCGGGTCGAGAACGACCGGCCGTCGTGGATCCGGTCGACCGAGAACGTGATGCCGTCGGCCGGATCGCCGGGACGGAGGAAGTACCCGTGCATCGAGTGCACGGTGCGTGCGGCCGGGAGGGTACGCGAGGCGGCGACGATCGTCTGCGCGAGCACCTGGCCGCCGTAGACACGGCCGGTCGGCATGGCCTGCGACACACCCGTGAAGATGTCTTCGGTCGTCCGGGCGCCGGCATCGCGGAGGTCGAGGACCGCGAGCAACGACGCCACGGGATCGATGGCGTCGGTCACGCTGACTCCCGTTCCGGTGCGGCGAGGTGCGCACCGCTTGCTAGTTTAGAGCGGGTGTCCGCGCGCCTGTTGTTCCCCGACCCGCAGGCGGCAGCCGACCTGCTGACCTTCTCCAGTCGAACGATCCGTCTCGGCGACGGAACCGTGCGCCTGCGCGCCCGCGGGGGAGTGCTCGTCACGACGGCCGCGCCCCTCGCGCCGCGCGGCCTGATGGACGCGACGCCCACCGTGCTCGGGCTGCGCGCATCGGCGATCGACCCCGAGCTGGAATGCGACCTCGTCGTCGAGGCGTCCGCGCTTCTGCCGGCCCCCGACGACGCGAACGCGGTCGTCCTGCCCGAGACGGCGACCTCTCCGGCATGGGCGGGCATCTCGCCGCCGCAGGGCGGCTGGGAGCAGACGGATGCCGTCGACGCGGCCGTCCTCGCCGCGCGTGCCCAGTACGGTGTCGCCGCCGTCGCCGACGCGCTCCCGGCCGACGCGGGCGAGGACGTGGTGCGGGTGATCCGGGCCCAGGTGTGGGGACAGGCCGACGAGGCTTTGGGCGGACTGCCGCTCGGGGTGGCCTTCGCGGCGTTCGCGCTCGGGTTCATCGCCGGCGGCGAAGAGGCGCCCGTGCGCCGCAGCGGAGCGTGGACGCGGCTGAGCCTCACCCGCGGGCACGTGCTCGTGCGCGGGCCGGTGCGCTCGGGGCTGACGGCGGTGCGCGCCACCGGAAGCTGACCGCACGGCGGCCGAGCGTCATCCAGGAAGCACAAAGGTGCCCGCCCTACCGTGGAAGCAGCAAGGGGAGTACTCCCGACGCGGCGTATCCGTCATCACGAGTCCACGGTTGGATTCCGGGTACGTCGGCCCCGAGGGGCGGAGGAGACCTTGACGTCGCGGCAGCATGCCGCCCGTCGAGAGGTATCCCCGTGGTTTCATTCTCCCGTCTGTTCGACCTCGCCTCGAAGGCCGCCGGCAAGGCCTCGGCCGCCAAGAGCGGGTCCCCGTCTTCCGGGAATCGCGACTGGCGCGACATGGTGCGCTCGGCCGCCGACGCCGTGACCGGCGACTCGCGGCCGCGCACCCCGGGGGCGCCGCCCGCCACCCCCGCCGATCGGTACGCCCCGCCCGCGGCGGGCCGACGCCCGGCATCCGGAGGCGCCGTCTCGGCCGACGATCGCGCCGCCATCGCGCGCTACGACTACCTGCTGCGCACGGCCGACCCCGACCGCGTCGAGCAGATGCACCGCGAGGCCTTCGCTCGGCTCACCCCGGCGCAACGCGCGCACGTGCGCGAGCGGATGAATGCCGAGCTGGCGCCGCACGAGCAACCCCGGTCCGACGCTCCTGACGACCTCGCCCGCACCGCGGCGCGGGCGGAGGCGGCGAGACCGGGCCGCATGTCGTCGCTGCTCGCGAGGGCCGGGAAGGGCGGACTCGTCGGCGCCGGTGTCGTCGGCGCCGGCGGCCTGCTCGCCGCGGTCGCCGGAGGCGCGATCGTCAGCGCGGTCGCCGCACCCCTGCTCGCGCAGGCGATGCAGTCCGGTGTCGACTTCGCGGGACTCGCCGAGGGAGTGGACCTGGAGGCCCTGGCATCCGGAGTCGATCTCACCTCGCTCGCGGAAGGATCGGGCATCGGCGAATGGGCCGGAGGGGCGCAGGATGCCGTATCGGGAGCGGGCGAGCAGATCAGCGGGTTCGGCGAGGGCCTGTCGAACCTCGACCTCCCGGGCTTCGGCGACTTCCTCGGCCGCTGAGCCCGGGCGACGGGCGGAGCGGCACCCGCGGGCGGGGTGCACCGACCCCGCGGTTGCTCGGCGAGGCCACCCGCGCTCGCTGAGCGGCGCGGGCCGGCGGGGCGGACGGCCGTCAGTCCGCTGAGCGGACCGGCAGCCCCGTATCGGGGCGTCCGTTCTGCTGCGGGCCGATCCCGCGCGCCTCGAACGTGTTGACCATGGCGTAGGCGGCGCGTTCGAGGTAGTCCCACAGGGGGGCCTCGAAGGCCGGCGGCAGGGCGATCTCATCGACGGCGGCGCGCATGTGTCGCAGCCAGCGGTCGCGCGCGTCGGGATCGACGTGGAACGGCATGTGCCGCATGCGCAGGCGCGGGTGCCCGCGCGTCTCGCCGTAGGTCGTCGGTCCACCCCAGTACTGCGCGAGGAAGAGCGTCAGCCGGTCGGCGGCCGGGCCGAGGTCCTCTTCGGGGTACATGGGCTTGAGAACCTCGTCGGAGGCGACGCCGCGATAGAAGGCGTCGACGAGTCGGCGGAAGGTGTCCATACCGCCGACCTGATCGTAGAAACTGACGGGTTCGGTCATGACGTGCTCTCTTCGTCGGCGCGCACGGCCGGGGGAGTCGGCTTCGGCGTGTCGGCGCCCGGCGCGGCGGGCAGATCCACGACCGAGGTGGGGGTGTCGTCGCGCAGCGTCTTGGTCTTCTTCGTCTTCGGCGCCGGCGCGCCGTCGTGCTCGGTGTGGTCCTCCACCGTCTCGGAGACGTCGATGCGACGCCCGCGCGGCTTCCACCGGGGACGGTCGTTCACGACGGCGACGGGCGTCTCCTTCGTCTTCGGCGGGTGGGCGCCGCGCACGCTCTGCGCGCCCTCTGCTCCGGTGAGCACGATGGAGTTCAGCTGCGGCAGCGCGATCCCCATCGCATCGATGGCGCGCTTGAGGCGCGCGCGCAGCTCGCGGGCCACGTCGTCCTTCGCGCTCGAGCGCGTCTTCATCACCAGGCGGATGACGAGGGCGTCACCGCTGATGGACTCCAGGCCCCAGATCTCTGGCTGCTCGATGATGCGCGAGCGCCACTTCTGCTCCTTCGACATCGTCTTCGCCGCGGCGAGCATGGCCTTCTCGACGTCGTCGATGTCGGCATCCACCGGCACGGCGAGATCGATGATGACGCGCGACCAGCCCTGCGACATGTTGCCGATGCGCGTGATCTCCCCGTTGCGCACGTACCAGAGCGTGCCGTTGACGTCGCGCACGTGCGTGATGCGGACGCTCACGAACTCCACGATGCCCGTCGCCAGGCCCAGGTCGACGACGTCGCCGATGCCGATCTGGTCTTCGGCCACGATGAAGATGCCGTTGAGGACGTCTTTGACGATGTTCTGCGCGCCGAAGCCGAGGCCGGCGCCGATCGCGGCGGTGAGCAGGGTGAGGGATGCGAGGGCGTCGGGCGCGACGATGCCGGCGACCCACACGAGGGCGACGATCACGAGCACGACGTTGACGATGTTCTGCAGGATCGTCCCCAGGGTGCGCGTTCGCTGCACCAGGCGGACGGCGCTCAGGGGAGATCGGTCGAGGGCCTGCGTGTCGTCGACCCGCGCCTTGACCTTGGCGCCGTTGACGATGCGGTCGACCACGCGGCGGATGACCACGCGCAGGATCCATGCGGCGATGGCGATACCGACGACGATCCCCAGGATCTGCAGGAGCACGCCGCCGAAGTCGAGCAGGCGGCCGCCGATCCATGTCCAGGTGTCCAGGTTGGCGAGGTCCGAGGGCGAGGTGATCGTGGGAGACGGACTGGGGGAGGGATTTTCGGCGAGAACGAACATCGGGATTCAGACTAACGACGGATGCCTCGGCGCCGGCTGAGCGTCGAGGCATCCGTGGAGGGTGCGAAGGATGGGGAGGAACGATCAGGCGTCGCGTGTGCGCAGCGCGATCCATCCGAGCGCGAGCGGACCGACGACCCACCCCGCCAGCGTGAGCGCGGGCTCGAGCAGGTCCTGCGCTCCGGGTTGCGTCAGCGCACCCGCCGCGTTGACGGGAAGGTACTTCGCCGACTCGACGATCCACATCCACTCCGGCCCCGCGATCGAGAAGAGGCTCAGGACGATGGGCAGCACGAACAGCACGCCCACCGTGACCGCGATGGCCCCCGCGCCGCTGCGCAGGAGGAAGCCGAAGCCGACGCCCATCAGGGTGAAGCACGCCATCGACAGCACGCCGAAGCCGAGCGGGACGACCGAATCCGCCGGGGTCGCCCAATCGACAGGGGCTTGCATCATCGGTGCGGTGACGGCCATCGCGACGGCGTAGATCACGACCGTGGTGACCATCATGGTCGCGGCCACGACCATCGCCTTGGCCAGCAGCACGGCGCCGCGACGCGGTTCGGCGGTCAGGGTCGAGCGGATCATGCCGGTGGAGTATTCGCCGGTGACGACGATCGCGCCGAGGATCCCCGCCACGAGCATGGTGAACTGGGTGGGAGCCAGGATGACGTTGGTCGGCGCCATCGCCCCGCCGGTGTCGCTCGTGGCCAGGGCGATGAGGAGCGACATGCCGACGGACATCGCCGCGGTCACTCCGAGCGACCACCACGTCGATCGGAGGCTGAGAACCTTGACGGCCTCGCTGCGCAGCAGGTGGGCGAAGGTCAGACGGTGAGCCGGAGTGTGCGTGGACCTGCGGGGTCCGGCGGCGAGCGTGGTCATGCGATCTCCTTGGTCTTGTACTCGACCGAGTCATCGGTCAGGGCGAGGTAGGCGTCCTCGAGGGACCCCACGCGCGGACTGAGTTCGTACAGGGGGATGCCGCGGGCGGCGGCGACGTCGCCGACCGTCCGGGCCGTGACCCCGGTGATCTGGGCCGCGCCCGGCTCGATGGCCGTGACCGTGGCATCCGGGGTCTGCAGCGCGGTGACGAGGTCGTCGAGCCGGGGCGAGCGCACGACGAGGGTGGTGGTGGTCCACGCCCCCACGAGGTCGGCGAGAGGGGCGTCGGCGAGGACGCGGCCGCGCCCGAGGACGATGACGTGGTCGGCGGTCTGGGCCATCTCGCTCATGAGGTGGCTCGACAGCAGCACCGTGCGACCCTCCGCGGCCAGGTGCCGCACGAACTGGCGCACCCAGCGCACGCCCTCGGGGTCGAGGCCGTTGACGGGCTCGTCGAGGATCAGCGTGTGCGGGTCGCCGAGGAGGGCCGCCGCGATGCCGAGGCGCTGTCCCATCCCGAGCGAGAACCCGCCCGCGCGCTTGCCGGCGACCGCCCCGATGCCCGTGAGCTCGATGACCTCGTCGACGCGATCGCGGCCGATGCCGTGCGTCGCGGCCAGAGCGCGGAGATGGTTCCTGGCCGAGCGGCCGGTGTGCACGGCCTTCGCGTCGAGCAGCACCCCGACCTCGGTGAGCGGCGAGCGCAGGTGGCGGTACTCCTGGCCCGCGACCGTGACCCGTCCGGCGGTGGGACGGTCCAGTCCCACGATCATGCGCATGGTCGTGGACTTGCCCGCGCCGTTGGGGCCGAGGAAGCCGGTCACCCGGCCCGGGGCGACGGTGAACGAGACGCCGTCGACGGCGGTCTTCGCGCCGTAGCGCTTGGTGAGGTTGTCTGCAACGATCATGCGGTCGACGCTACGGATCGGCCCCCGGACCGGTCATCGTCCGCGGGGATGATCCCGCGTCGCCGCGAGGATGACCGGAGACGACGGATGCCCCCTCCCGGGGTGGGAGAGGGCATCCATCGGGGGGCACGACTTACTGCGCGTCGCGCTCCTGCACGGCCAGCGCGCGCTCGACACCGGCGAGGTTCTCGCCGACCAGGCGACGCAGCGCGGGAGCGGCGTCGGCGTGCTGCGAGAGCCACTTCCGCGTCGCGTCGCGCAGCGCCGTGTTCGCGAGGGCCGCGGGGTACAGACCCACGATGAGGTACTGCGCGATCTGGTAGCTGCGCGATTCCCAGATCGGCAGCAGCATCGCGAAGTAGGGCTCGACGAAGTCGGCGAGCACGTCGACCGTGGTCGGGTTCGTGAACCCGGCCGCGGTGGACCGCACGATCGTGTTGGGGGCGTCGGAGCGCGCGATGAGCGAGTCCCAGGCCTCCTGCTTCGCCTCGTGCGAGGGCAGCGACGCCTCCGCCATCGCGGCGAACTCGCCGCCCTTGGCGGTGTTGTCGGCGGCGCGGGCCTCGTCGATGTCGGCGGCGGTGACGGCGCCGGCCGCGGCGAGCGAGACGAGCAGCTGCCACGACAGGTCGGTGTCGATCTCGAGACCCTCGAGGGTCGTCGCGCCGTCGCGCAGGGCCTTGACCGTCTCGGCGTGGGCCGGGGTGGATGCCGCCGACGCGAACGCCGTGACGAACTGCAGCTGGCTGTCACTCCCGGCCTCCGCCTGCTGCGCGAGCGTCCACAGCCCGTCGGCCACGCGCTCGCGCGCGGCGTCGCGGGTCGCCGGAGCGACGTAGGAGTTCGCGGCGAGCTGCAGCTGGGCGAGGGTCGTGCGCACCGTGGTGGACTCGGTCTCGGAGCCGATGTTCTGCAGCACCAGATCGAGGTAATCGGTCGCCGAGGCCTCGGCATCCCGGGTCTGATCCCAGGCCGCACCCCACACGAGCGAGCGGGCGAGCGGGTCGGAGATGTCCTTGAGGTGGGCGATCGCGGTGGCCAGCGAGCGCTCGTCGAGACGGATCTTCGCGTACGCGAGGTCGTCGTCGTTGAGCAGCACGAGGTCGGGACGACGGATGCCGCGCAGCTCGGCCACCTCCGTGCGGTCGCCGTCGACGTCGAGCTCGATCTGGTGCACGCGCTCGAGCGCTCCCGCGTCGTTCAGCGAGTAGAAGCCGATGCCGAGGCGGTGCGGGCGGATGGTGGGGTAGTCGCTCGGCGCGGTCTGCACGATCGCGAAGCGCGAGATGGTGCCGTCGGCGCCCTCCTCGATGAGCGGGGTCAGCGTGTTGACGCCGGCCGTCTCGAGCCACTTCTTGGCCCAGTCGCCCAGGTCGCGGCCGCTCGTGGTCTCGAGCTCGGTGAGCAGGTCGCCGACCTCGGTGTTGGACCACTGGTGCTTCTGGAAGTAGGCGGCGACCCCGGCGAAGAACTGCTCGATACCGACCCAGGCGGCCAGTTGCTTGAGCACCGACCCGCCCTTGGCGTAGGTGATGCCGTCGAAGTTGACCTGCACGTCTTCGAGATCGTTGATCTCGGCGACGACGGGGTGCGTCGAGGGCAGCTGGTCCTGGCGGTACGCCCAGGTCTTCTCCATCGCGTTGAAGGTCGTCCAGGCGGCCTCCCACTCGGTGGCCTCGGCGGTGGCGATCGTCGACGCCCACTCGGCGAACGACTCGTTCAGCCACAGGTCGTTCCACCACTTCATGGTGACGAGGTCGCCGAACCACATGTGCGCGAGCTCGTGCAGGATCGTGACGACGCGGCGCTCCTTCACGGCATCCGTAACCTTGGAGCGGAAGACGTAGGTCTCGGTGAAGGTGACCGCACCGGCGTTCTCCATCGCGCCCGCGTTGAACTCGGGCACGAAGAGCTGGTCGTACTTGGCGAAGGGGTAGGGGAAGCCGAACTTCTCCTCGAAGTACGCGAAGCCCTGGCGGGTCTTGTCGAAGACGTAGTCGGCATCCAGGTACTGCCACAGGCTCTTGCGGGCGAAGACCCCGAGCGGGATGACGCGGCCGTCGGCGCTCGTCAGCTCGCTGTAGGTGGCCTCGTAGGGGCCGGCGACGAGCGCGGTGATGTACGAGGAGATGCGCGGGGTCGCGGGGAAGTCCCAGCGGGCGGCGTCGTCGGAGACGGCGACCGGCTCGGGCGTGGGGGAGTTGGAGACGACCTTCCAGCGTGCGGGCGCCGTGACCGAGAAGGTGAACTCCGCCTTCAGGTCGGGCTGCTCGAACACCGTGTACATGCGGCGCGAGTCGGGCACCTCGAACTGCGAGTAGAGGTAGACCTCGCCGTCGACGGGGTCGACGAAGCGGTGCAGGCCCTCGCCCGTGTTCGTGTATTCGCAGTCGGCCTCGACGACGAGCTCGTTCGAGGCTTCGAGACCGTCGAGCGCGATGCGCGAGTCGGCGAAGACGGTCGCCGGGTCGAGCGAGCGACCGTTGAGCGTCACCGAATGCACGGTGCGGGCGATGAGGTCGATGAAGGTCGACTCTCCCTCGGTCGCGGCGAAGGTCACCGCGGTGCGGGAGGAGAACACCTCGTCTCCGCGGGTCAGGTCGAGCTGCACGTGGTACTCGTGCGTGTCGACGATCGCGCGGCGCTCCTGCGCTTCGATGCGGGTCAGGTTCTCTCCTGGCACTGGCGTTCTCCCGGGGATGAGGGTGGGATCGTCGCGGATGACGCGCCGGCGTGGGTGACGACGGACGCCGTCGGCGACGACGACAACCGTAATAGCCTAGTCGCGAGATAACTCGCGTCCAGGCCCATCGGGTGGATGGGAAGATGACTGCGTGAGCACGACCGACACGGACACCAGCCCTGAGACCGTCCTCTACGCGTCGCCCGCCGCGTCATCCGGACCCAAGTGGGTCGAGACGCCCGTGGCGTACGACGGCATCCTCCTCGCCGGCTTCGGCGGACCGGAGGGCCAGGACGACGTGATCCCGTTCCTGCGCAACGTCACGCGCGGGCGCGGCATCCCCGACGAGCGCCTTGAAGAGGTCGCCCATCACTACCGCCACTTCGGCGGAGTGAGCCCGATCAACCAGCACAACCGCGAGCTCAAGGCCGCCCTCGAGGCGGAGATCGCCAAGCGCGGGCTGGGGCTTCCGGTGTATTGGGGCAACCGCAACTGGTCGCCGTACCTCGAAGAGGCCGTGACCGAGGCGGCCGAGGCCGGCGACACCACCCTCCTGGCCATCGCGACCAGCGCGTACAGCTCGTTCTCGAGCTGCCGCCAGTACCGCGAGGACTACGCGCGGGTCCTAGAGGCCACCGGCCTCGGCGAGACCGTGACCATCGACAAGGTGCGCCAGTTCTTCGACCACCCCGGCTTCGTCTCGACCTTCGTCACGGGCGTCTCCGAAGCCGTGTCGGCATTCGTGGCCGAGGGCATCGCCCCGGAGAAGATCCGCGTGCTCTTCTCCACCCACTCCATCCCCACCGCCGATGCTCAGCGCTCCGGCCCGCGCGACGTGGACTTCGGCGAGGGCGGGGCCTACGAGGCCCAGCACAAGGCCGTCGCCGCCTTCGTCATGGCCGAGGTCGCCGCCGCCGTCGCCGACGTCGAGTGGGAGCTCGTCTACCAGTCCCGCTCGGGCCCGCCCACGCAGCCCTGGCTCGAACCCGACGTCAACGACGTCATCGCCGAGCTCCCCTCGCGCGGGGCGGAGGCCGTGGTGATCGTGCCGCTCGGCTTCGTCAGCGACCACATGGAAGTGCTGTGGGACCTCGACACCGAGGCGATGGAGGCCGCCGAAGAGGCCGGCATCCGCGCCGTGCGCACGCCGACCCCCGGCATCGACCCCGCCTACGTGTCCGGCCTGGTGGATCTGGTCGAGGAGCGACTCAAGGGCACACCGAAGGCCGACCGTCCGCACCTGACCGACCTCGGGCCCTGGTACGACGTCTGCCGCCCCGGATGCTGCGAGAACATCCGCGCCGGCTTCAAGCCCGTCGCGGCGGGTCTGCGCCCCTGACGCCCCCGATGCCGCCCGTCCCTCGCGAGGGGGCGGGCGGCATCGTCATCCCCACCCGCTTCGCCCGCGGCCCTCAATAGGATTGGCCCCATGCGCATCCACATCGGCACCGATCACGCCGGTCTCGAGTTCTCCACCCAGATCCAGCACCACCTCGCCGCCCAGGGACACGAGGTCATCGACCACGGGCCGGTCGAGTACGACCCGCTCGACGACTACCCGGCGTTCTGCATCCGCGCCGCGCAAGCCGTCGTGCGCGACCAGGCGGCGGGCGTCGAGGCCCTCGGTGTGGTCTTCGGCGGCTCGGGCAACGGTGAGCAGATCGCGGCGAACAAGGTGCTGGGCGTGCGCGCCGCGCTCGTGTGGAACATCTCCACCGCCGAGCTCGCCCGCGAGCACAACGACGCCAACGTCATCTCCATCGGCGCGCGCCAGCACACCTTCGACGAGGCCGCGTCGTTCATCGACCGCTTCATCGCGACGCCGTTCTCGGGAGAGGAGCGCCACGCGCGCCGCATCGGCCAGCTCGCCGCGTTCGAGCAGGACGGTGTGCTTCTTCCCGACCCGCGCGCCGGCCGATCGGAGAACACCATGACCGACGCGAGCGATTCGTTCGACCCCGAGGCAGGCTGATGCCCGAAGGGCATTCCGTCCATCGGATCGCTCGGCAGTTCGAGCGCAACATCGTCGGACGCACGGTCTCGGCATCCAGCCCGCAGGGCCGATTCGCCGAGGGTGCCGCTGTGCTCGACGGACGCGAGGCGCTCGAGGCGCGGGCGGTCGCGAAGCAGATGTTCCTCCGCTTCGACGGCGACGTCTGGCTGCGGGTGCACCTGGGCATGTACGGCGCGTGGGACTTCTCGGGCGAGGTCTCGGTCGACGCCACCATCGCGTCGTCCAACGGGCGCATGGGCCAGACGAACCAGCGGGGGACCGTCGTCGACGAAGCGATCATGGATGCCGCGGGCGAGAACTCCCTGAGCTCGATCGGCGCCCCGCGACGTTCCCGCGTGCGGATGTCGGAGCAGACCACCGGCCTCGACGAGGAGACGGAGTGGCCGCCGCCACCCGTGGGAGCGGTGCGTCTGCGTCTTCTCACCGAGACCACGTGCGCCGACCTGCGCGGCCCGACCGCGTGCGCCCTGCAGACGCCCGACGAGGTGCAGGCGACGATCGACAAGCTCGGGCCCGACCCGCTGGTCGACGACCTCGCCGAGGGCGAGGAGCGCTTCACCGCGACGGTGAGGAAGAAGCCCACCCCCATCGGGCTGCTGCTCATGGACCAGTCCGTCGTCAGCGGCATCGGCAACGTCTACCGCGCTGAGCTGCTGTTCCGCGCCCGACAGAACCCGCACACCCCCGGTCGCGAGGTGCCCGAGGAGGTGGTGCGCGATCTGTGGCGCGACTGGTCGCGGCTCCTGCCGATCGGCGTCGAGACCGGCCAGATGATGACGATGGACGATCTCGAGCCCGAGGCGTACCGCCGCGCGATGGCGCACCGCGACGACCGGCACTGGGTGTACCACCGCGCGGGGCTCCCGTGCCGGATCTGCGGCACGACGGTGCTGATGGAGGAGGCCGCGGGGCGGAAGCTCTACTGGTGCCCCAACTGCCAGGCGTGAGGGCGTCCCGAGGAGGTTGAGCCCGGTCGAGCCCCCAGGCGTTTCGGGGGTTCCGGTCCCTTCGACGGGCTCAGGGACCTGCGTCGCGGAGGAGGTCGAGCGCGTCGGAGGCCGGCTCCGTTCTAGGCTGATCCGGTGCGCCAGAATCCGAGCTTCGCGATGACCGACGTCGGTGAGATCCGCCGTCTCATCGACCTCCATCCGTGGGTGACCCTCGTGAGCCAGACCGATGACGGCCTCGTCGCCTCGCACTACGCCGTCATGCTCGACGACACCCGCGACGATCTCACGATCGTGGGGCACGTGGGCAAACCCGACGACGTCATCCTCGGTCTCGGTGATCGCGAGCTGCTCGTGGTCGTCCAGGGCCCGCACGGCTACATCACCCCGCGCTGGTACGGCGACGTCCCCGCCGTGCCGACCTGGAACTTCGTCTCGGCGCACCTGTCGGGCATCCCGGAACTGCTGTCGGCGGAGGAGAACATCCGCGTGCTCGACCGGCTCGTCGACCGCTTCGAGGGTGACGGCGCCGATGCGCGCGGGCTGTACACGCTCCCGAACGACGCCGCCTTCGTCGAGCGCCTCGAGCGCGGCACGGTCGGCTTCCGCCTGACGCCGACGCGCGTGACGGCGAAGCGCAAGCTCAGCCAGAATCGCAGCCCCGAGGTGATCGACACGATCATCGCGGGACTCGGGTCTGACAACCCGGGGCTCGCGGCGGAGATGCAGCGCGCCGCCGACGCACGGGTGCGCCCGTGATCGGGGAGAGCGTCGGCTTCGTCCGCGCCGTGCGCGTGGCCGGCCCCGGGCGCGAGCTGCTGCCCACCGACGAACCGGTCGACCTCGTCCTCGTCGACGGGGTCATCGCCGACATCGCGCCGACCGGCAACCTGCGCCCCGCCGGTGTCGTCGTCGAGGGCGAGGGCGGGTGGCTCCTCCCGGGCCTGTGGGACCACCACGTGCACGTGCTCCAGTGGGCCCTCGCGGCGGATCGCGTCCCGTTGGGCGAGATCTCCTCCGCGCATGAGGCGGCGGCCGTCATGGCGCTCGCGCCCCTCAGTGACGGGCGACGGATCGGTTCCGGCTTCCGCGACGGGTTGTGGGCCGACGCGCCGCGCCTCGACCTGCTGGATGCCGCGACCGGCGACGTCCCGACATATCTCATCAATGCCGACGTGCACAGCGTCTGGATGAACTCCGCGGCCTTCCGTCGCGAGCGGTTCGCTCCCGTGGCATCCGGGATGCTGGTCGAGGAGGACGCGTTCGAGATCTCCCGTCGCCTGAACGCCGTGGAGGCCGACGTCGCCGACGGCGCCGTCGAACGCATGGCGCGAGCCGCGGCGGCCCGGGGCCTCGTCGGGCTCGTCGACCTCGACATGACGTGGAACGACGAACCGTGGCAGCGTCGCGCGGCGCGGGGCTTCGACGCCCTGCGGGTGTCGTACGGCACCTACCCTCAGCACCTCGACCGGGCGATCGCCGAGGGCCTGCGGACGGGTGACCGCGTGCGCGGCGGGCGGAACGACCTCGTCCGCGTCGGACCGCTGAAGGCCATCACCGACGGCTCGCTCGGCACGCGAACCGCCGCGTGCGCTCACCCCTATCCCGGCGATCCCGCCAACCGCGGTCTGCTCACCGTCGCCCCCGACGACCTCGTCGAGATGATGACGCGAGCGACCGCCGCCGGTCTCGCGTGCGCGATCCACGCGATCGGCGACGTCGCCAACAGTCACGCGCTCGACGCCTACGCGGTGACGGGTGCGGTCGGGACGATCGAGCACGCGCAGCTCGTGGCCCACGCCGACATCCCGCGTTTCGCCCGCCTCGGCGTGGCGGCCAGCGTGCAGCCCGAGCACGCGCTCGACGACCGCGACATGACGGATGCCATCTGGGCCGGGCAGTCGGCGCAGCCCTACCCCCTGCGGGCCCTGGCCGACAGCGGCGCCAACCTCCGCTTCGGATCCGATGCTCCGGTGGCGCCGCTGGATCCGTGGGCGGCGATGGCCTCCGCGGTGTTCCGCACCCGCGATGGGCGCGAGCCCTGGCAGGCGCATCAGAGGGTGGAGATCGGCACCGCGATCGCGGCATCCACCGCCGGGGGATCCACGACACCGGCCGAGATCGCGCCGGGGGCGGTCGCCGACCTCGTGATCGTCGGCGTCGATCCGCTGACCGCCGATGAGCGCGCGCTGCGGTCGATGCCCGTGCGCACGACACTGGTGGCCGGCCGGGTGACCCACGGCGTCTGACGGCTTCTCCCGCGTCGCGCGACGGTCCGGCATCTCCGGGACCGCCCGGATGACCGAGGGCGCCCGGGCATGACGAAGGGGGCGGTGCTCACGCACCGCCCCCTTCGTCGACGTCTTACGCGGCGAGGTGCGCGAAGAGGAACCAGCGGTCCTTGTCGAGGCCGCGCTTGATCTCGATCGCGACGTCCTGGCTCGACATGTCGATCTCGTCGAGGCCCTCGATGGCGGCCTCGATGTCAACGAGAACTGCGTCGATGTCGGCGATCACCGCACGGATCACGACGTCGGACTGCGCGAAGCCGGCAGGCACCTCGGTCGCCTTCGCCTTGGCGGCGACGGTGGACAGGCGCGAGTCGATCGGCAGGCCCAGGGCCACGATGCGCTCGGCCGCGAGGTCGGCCCAGTCCTGCGCGTGGGCGACCACGGTGTCGAGCAGCTCGTGCACGCCGATGAAGTTCGAGCCGCGCACGTGCCAGTGCGCCTGCTTGCCGTTGACGACGAGGGCCTCGAGGCCGATCACGACGGGGGAGAGGAACTGGGCCGTGCCGGCGGCCATCGTGGGGTCGACGGTGGTGGCGGCGGGGGTCTGAACGGTGCTCATGTCTGCTCCTTGTCGCAGTGAACGAAGTCTGATGGGTGCAACGCTACTCACGCCCGAGCATTCCGCAAGCAAGATGAGGCTCGGCTAAATCCCCGGTGAGGAGGCAATCCTTACCTTCCCTCCGCTCCTCTCCGACGCCCTGCCGCGGCGCCGGCTATCAGGGCGGCGGTAGCCACGATGACGAGTCCGACCGGAGCCGCGGGCGCACCCGTCCGGGGGAGCTCTGCGGACGTCGGCCGCCCGGGGAGCACCGCATCCGCGATCGCCTCGGTCAACTGCACCACCGGGGTCACCGTGGCCCGTCCCCGGCGGGAGTCGTTCTGCGCCTCCGCGTCGAGACGCAGTGCCATGTCGAGGCGCACCGTGCGCCCCGCCGGAATGATCTCGCTCACCCACGCGCCGCCGGGCGGCACCGGGACCGACGCCACGACCAACCGCAGGGCGTCCGCCAGCGCCCGGCTCGCAGGGTCGCCGTCGTCGGTGGTCTCGAGCCGCAGTCCCGCGCGAGCGGGGTCGGCACTGCCGTTGCGGATCCAGAGAGTGGCGACGCTGCTCGCCCCGGGGACGAGCGGTCCATCCGGTGCGAAGAGGCGGATGGAGCCGTCGGCGACGAAGTGCTCGCCGTCGTCGCTCACGAGGAGCCGCGCTGGAGAGGATCCGACGGTGTCGGCCCTCGCGGGCGCCGGGACCGCCACCGAGCACGACGCGGCCAGGATCGCCGCGACGACCACCATCGGGGTGCGCGAGCGGCGTCGAGGACGACGCAGGTCGAGAGCGAACATCACCGCGCCCCACGCGATCACCGCGACGCCGACGACGGCGATCGCCGCCCCGCGCTCCTGGCCGCCGAAGACGGCCGAAGGGTAGCCGAGCAGCGGGAGCGCGAGCACGACCGTGCCGCGGAGCTGTTCGCGTTGCACGGGAGGGTCGTCGAGGTCGTTCGCGTCACCACGGGTGATGAGAAGTCGGTCCCCGCTCGTGCTCGAGGTCGTCCCCACGACGCGATGCGTCACCACGGCCGGCTCGCCCGACCGGATCTGGTAGGTCACGACATCGCCCACGCGTACGGCGTCGAACGGCGTCGGGCGCACCGCGATGAGGCTCCCCGGCGGCATCCCGGGATTCATGCTGCCGGTGAGCACCGTGTAGGTCTGCGCGCCGAGGACGGTGGGCACGACGACGGTCAGGAGGGCGAACGCCGAGACGGCGATCAGGAGGATCGTCGACAGGATGCCGCGCGCCCGCGCCATGCGTCCGGGGGAGGGCGGGGCGGAACGGCGATCGCGCCGGAGGCCGACGTTCACGGACACGTCGCACCCCCGAGGACGAAACCGAGGCCGTTCCCGGGGACGACGGTCTGCGCAGCGCTGGGCGACGACCGCCAGAGGCCGTTGATCGACACGGCGGCGACGGTGGGATTGCCGGTCAGCAGGGTCACCACGCCGCCGAGCAGTCCGCCCTGCACGGTGACAGAGAACGTCTCTCCGGTCACGGTGGAATCCTGCACGCGCGCGAGCTCGGGGGGCTGACCCGTCCGCACGTTGGTGGCGATCACGGAGTACTCCTTCGCTCCCGTCACCCGCGCCCAGGTGAGGCGCGCGGCGGCGAGCCCGTTGACGGTCGTCGGCGCGCACGACAGCAGCGTCGGCGCACCGAGTGCGCCCGCATTCAGGGCGGGCAGCGGGACGGGCGCGCTCACCTGCCACGCAGCGGATGCCGGGCTGGCGCCCGCCAGGGCCAGGATCAGCGCGGTCACCGCGACCGTGGCCCGCGCGTGTCGACGCCGCGTCGTCACTGCACGACCTGGTCGGCGGTGACGACGACGGTCGGCGTGAGCGCCGTGCCCTGGAGGGAGGCGGGGGCATCCGCCGCGAGGGTGGCGCGCACGCACATGTCGACCGACTGTCCCGGGCTGAAGCCGCCGGCCGGTGCGTAGGACGTACCCGAGGCGATGACCGTCGCGCTTCCGCACGAGCCGAGGTAGACCCGCGTCGTGACGTACGCCGGGGCGGTGACGGTGGGCGTCAGACGCCAGCGCAGCGTCGTTCCACCGGCGCCGGTCTCGGTGACTCGCAGCAGGGGGGTGTCGCTGGAGCGGTCGGGGTACAGCGGCGTCCACGTCGACCAGTCCCCGATCCACTGGGTGGCGAGGTCGAACGACCCGGATGCCACGGGTCCCGCCGTCAGCGATGCCTGAGCGCGCCAGGAAGCCTGGGCGGCAGCGGTGCCGGTACCGAGCACCAGGGCCGCCGCGAGCACCGCCGCTGCGCGCAGTCGTCCGCGGGGGGACGCATCACGCGTCGACATCGAGGCACCGGGTCAGCTGGACGCCTGCGTGAGCGTGAAGGCGATGTCGTTGAGGTTGACGCTCTGGGTGGCTCCGGCACGGCCCGTCGTCCCGGGCTTGAAGGTGATGGTGAGGGTCGCCGTGGCGGCGCCGCTGTTGGCCGAGGTGAGGCGGTAGGTGTTCGTGCCGGTCGCCGTGCCGTAGCTGCTCACCGTGAGGACCACGTCGAGGTTGCTGCCCAGGGCTCCCGACGTGAACGTCGACCCCACCTCGGCCTTGAGGTCCGCGGCGATGGTGGTGCCCACCAGCGTCACGTCCAAGGGCTGGGTCAGGGTGAGGACGTCTCCGGGGACGATCTTGACGGTGGTCAGGTTGCTCACCGATTGCGCCGAGCCCAGCACGCCCTTCAGGCTCCACGTGCCCGTGCCGAGCGAGAGGTTGAGATCACCCGCGCTGACGGGGCCAGCGGTGAGCGCGGTCTGGGTCGACCAGTAGGCATACGTCCCACCGCCTGCCGACAGCAGGGCGGCACCGACGGCGATCGCGAGGATGGCGGTGGTGCGCCGATGCCGTCGGACGGGTCGGGCGGTGGGGGTGGGGGCGGGGGCGGGTGCTGTCGACGATGACATGACGACTCCAAGAGCGGCTGCGACTGAGGTGGCTCCGAACCTACGAGGGCTCCGGCCGGCTGCCACTACCGGTTCCGGGTCGCCGGGTACCGTTCCGCTCGTCCCTCGGTAGTCGTCAGTAGTGCCCCGCGACGGCTAGCCTCGGCCCATGACGATCGCCCCCGATGCCTCCGTCCTGACCCTCGACGGCGCGACGCCCTCCCTGCACGGCAGTGCGTTCGTGGCATCCGGGGCCCGTGTCGTGGGTGCGGTGACCCTCTCCGAGGGGGCGAGCGTCTGGTACAACGCCGTCCTTCGCGCCGACAGCGCCCCGATCGTGGTCGGGCCCCGCAGCAACCTGCAGGACAACGTCTCCGTGCACGTCGATTCCGGCCACGGGGTCGTCATCGGCGCCGACGTATCGGTCGGCCACAACGCGGTCGTGCACGGATGCAGGATCGACGACGGATCGCTCATCGGCATGGGCAGCGTGGTGCTCTCGGGTGCGCACATCGGCGCGGAATCGCTCGTGGCCGGGGGCGCGGTGGTGCTCGAGGGGACGATCGTGCCGCCGGGGTCGCTGGTGGCGGGTGTTCCGGCGAAGGTGCGCCGCGAGCTCACGGCGGCGGAGCGCGAGGGGATCGTCCGCAATGCGGAGACCTACCTCAGGCACACGGCGCGCCACGCCCACGCGCAACACGTCTGATCCATCACGCGGGACCGTCGGTGCTCGGGACGCGGTGCGCAGTGAGCGCGGCCCGCTGTTTCGCTCGCCGTCCGCCACCCGCGATGGGTGGGCGTCGCGAGCGAGGCGTGCATAGGGTGGGGCGATGACCATCACCACTCTCGAGCCCGGTGAGGTCTTCGTCTTCGGGTCGAACGCGGCCGGCGCGCACGGCGGGGGAGCGGCCCGGTTCGCCCTCGATCGTTTCGGGGCCGTGTGGGGAGAGGGCGAGGGGCTGCAGGGTCGGTCCTACGCGATCGACACGATGTCGGGGCCGACCGTCTTCGAGGAGCAGGCGCGCCGATTCGTCGCGTTCGCCGCCGAGCACCCGGAACTGCGCTTCCTCCTCACCGAGGTGGGCTGCGGGATCGCGGGATACCACCCCGAGCAGGTGGCGCCGTTCTTCACGGGGGCCGGTCGCAACGTCGAACTGCCCGCGTCGTTCCGCCGCGTCCTGGCCCGCCGTGCCCCCGATGCCGAGGGAGAGGTCCCGTGATCATCGCCCTCAGCACCGCCGTCCCTCTGCTGATCGCCGGGGCGCTCATCGCATGGTTGGCCTACCGGTCCTCCCGCGGCACGCTGACCCGCAACCTCTGGATGGGCATCCGCACGACCTCCACGATGCGCAGCGACGAGGCGTGGCGGGTCGGTCACACCGCGGCCGTCGTACCGATGGCCGTGTCCGGGGCCGGTCTCATCGCGGCGGGAGCCGCGGCGGTCGTCGCGGGCGAGGACGCGGCTGTATGGACCGCGATGGCCGGCTGCGCGTGGGCGGTCGTGTGGCTTCTCGTCGCCGCGGTCGTGGCCGGGCGCGCGGTGGAACGGATGGATGCCGATACCGGGCGCTGATCGGAAGGAGCCGTGATCGTCGCAACGACGGGGGAGTGGAGGGGCTGACGAGAATCGAACTCGCATCATCTGTTTGGAAGACAGAGGCTTTACCACTAAGCTACAGCCCCGAATTCCGCCGCTCATGACGAGCCGCGGAGTCGGACTCGTCTACTGTACGACACGGCGCAGGCGGTCGCGAACGCACCCGGTCGACTCGGATGCCGATTTCGCCCCGCACCGCGAGAAAACCGGCGGTCCCAGGTCGATCGACTAGACTTTCCGAGGTCGTTTCGTCGAACGCGTTCGCGCGCGTCGCCCCGGGGCGTAGCTCAGCTTGGTAGAGCGCCCGCTTTGGGAGCGGGAGGCCGCAGGTTCAAATCCTGTCGCCCCGACGCAACGGCCCCACAGACCACAGGCCCACACGGCCCCCGCGTGCGCGCGGGCCACACGAGGAGAACACACCGCATGGTCAACAGCACCGTCGAGCAGCTCAGCCCCACCCGGGTCAAGCTCCACATCACGGTCTCGCCCGACGAGCTCAAGCCGAGCATCGCCCACGCCTACGAGCACATCGCCCGCGACGTGCAGATCCCCGGCTTCCGCAAGGGCAAGGTCCCCGCGCCGATCATCGACCAGCGCATGGGCCGCGGCGCCGTCATCGAGCACGCCGTCAACGAGGGTCTCGACGGGTTCTACCGTCAGGCCGTCGAGGCGCAGGACCTCCGCGTCATCGGCCGCCCGAGCGCCGAGATCGTCGAGCTCCCCGAGCTGAAGGACTTCTCCGGCGACCTCGTCGTCGATGTCGAGGTCGACGTGCGCCCCGAGTTCGAGCTGCCCGCGTACGACACCATCACGGTGACCGTCGACGCGGCATCCGCCGACGAGGCCGGCATCGACGCCGAGCTCGACCGCCTGCGCGCCCGCTTCGGCACGCTCGTCACCGTCGACCGTCCGGCCACCAGCGGCGACTTCGTCGAGCTCGACCTCGTCGCCACGATCGACGGCAACGAGATCGACCGCGCCGAGGGCGTGTCGTACGAGATCGGCTCCGGCGAGCTGCTCGAGGGCATCGACGAGGCGATCGAGTCGCTCACCGCCGACGAGCAGACCACCTTCCGCTCGAAGCTCGTCGGTGGCGAGCACGCCGGCGAAGAGGCCGAGGTCGCCGTCACCATCAAGGCCGTCAAGGAGCGCGAGCTCCCCGACGCCGACGACGACTTCGCCCAGATGGCGTCCGAGTTCGACACCATCGCCGAGCTCCGCGAGTCGCTCAGCGAGCGCGTGTCGCAGCAGGCCGTGTTCACGCAGGGTTCGGCCGCGCGCGACAAGTTCATCGACGCCCTCCTCGAGGCCGTCGAGATCCCCGTGCCCCCGCAGCTCATCGAGGACGAGGTGCACAACCACCTCGAGGGCGAGAACCGCCTCGAAGACGACGAGCACCGCGCCGAGGTCACCGAGGCGAGCGAGAAGCAGTTCCGCACGCAGATGGTGCTCGACAAGATCGCCGAGGACGCCAACGTCCAGGTGTCGCAGGACGAGCTGACGCAGTACCTCATCCAGTCGGCTGCGCAGTACAACATGGCGCCGCAGGACTTCGTCAACGCGCTGCAGCAGGGCAACCAGCTCCCCGCGCTCGTCGGCGAGGTGGCTCGCAACAAGGCCCTCGCGATCGCGCTCGGCAAGGTCACCGTCGTCGACACCGACGGCAAGCCCGTCGACCTGACCGGTTTCGTCGCCGTCGAGGGCGAAGAGCCCGTCGAGGGTGACGACGTCGCGGACGAGGCGCCGGCCGAGGAGGCCGCCGCTGAGGAGGCCCACGCGAAGGCTCCGGCCAAGAAGCGCGCCCCCGCGAAGAAGAAGGCCGACGCTGACGCGGCTCCCGCCGAGGAGGCCGCCGCTGAGGAGGCCCCCGCGAAGGCTCCCGCCAAGAAGCGCGCCCCGGCCAAGAAGAAGGCCGACGCCGCCGACGGCGAGTAAGTCATGACGGAGGGGGTGGATGTCACGGCATCCGCCCCCTTCTTCGTTCCCGGATTCCGGTGAGCGTCCCCGACACGCCCTCCAGCGCACCGCTCGCGCGTCGTGTCCAGACGCTCGACATCCGGATCACCGACCCCTGTTGAGTGTCCCGAACACGCCGCGCGTCCCGACGGTCAGAGGCGTGTCCTGGACACTCGACATGCCTGACGAGAGATGGATGCGACACATGGACGACTGGCAGAGCAGAGTGGATGCCGTCTGGGCAAATGATGCGCTCAGCCCCACCGAGGTGATCTCGCGGATCGACGAGCTCGCCGCCGAGCGACCCGACGACGATGCCGTGGCGCTCTTCGAACGGGCGGGAGCACGCGACTCGGCGGGCGTCGAGGACGAGGCCGAGGTGTTGTACCGTCGCGCGCTCGAGATCGGCCTCGACGACGAGCGCCGCACCCGCGCGACGATTCAGCTCGCCAGCACCATCCGCAACCTCGGCAAGACGGAGGAGGCGCTCGGGATGCTCCGGGCGGAGTACGAGCGCGAGCCGCGCGGGGAGCTGCACGACGCGGCTGCCGCCTTCTACGCCCTCGCGCTGGTGTCGAGCGGGGAGCCGGAGCGGGCGGCATCCGTCGCTCTCCAGGCCCTCGCGCCGCACCTGCCGCGCTATACCCGTTCCGTGACCGGATACGCGCGAGAAATCGCCGACGATCCGCGCTGATCCGCCCGCGGCGAACACGGCATCCCGCCCACGGACCCGCCGGTAGATTCGTTGCAGATCACCGGAAGAGGAGCACACATGCCCGAACCCCTTATGGCAACGAGCGTCTTCGACAGGCTGCTGAAGGACCGCATCATCTGGCTCGGTTCGGAGGTGCGCGACGAGAACGCGAACGAGATCTGCGCCAAGATCCTGCTGCTCGCGGCAGAGGACCCGCAGAAGGACATCTACCTCTACATCAACTCGCCCGGCGGCTCGATCACGGCCGGCATGGCGATCTACGACACGATGCAGTTCGTGCCGAACGACATCGTCACCGTCGGCATCGGCATGGCGGCGTCGATGGGCCAGCTGCTGCTGACCAGCGGCACCAAGGGCAAGCGCTACATCACGCCCAACGCGCGCGTGCTGCTGCACCAGCCCCACGGCGGCTTCGGCGGCACGTCGAGCGACATCCAGACGCAGGCGCAGCTCATCCTCGACATGAAGCGCCGCCTCGCCGAGATCACCGCGAACCAGACCGGCAAGAGCGTCGAGCAGATCAACGCCGACGGTGACCGCGACCGCTGGTTCACCGCTCAGGAGGCCCTCGAGTACGGCTTCGTCGACCACATGCGCGAGCACGCCACCGACGTCACCGGCGGCGGCGGAACCGCGGCCTGAGTCGAGAGGAAAAGGACACCGACATGAACATCCCCACCTTCGGCGGCGCAGCGGCCCACATGCCCTCGAGCCGCTACGTCCTTCCTCAGTTCGAGGAGCGCACGGCCTACGGCTACAAGCGCCAGGACCCCTACAACAAGCTGTTCGAGGACCGCGTCATCTTCCTGGGCGTCCAGGTCGACGACGCCTCGGCCGACGACGTCATGGCCCAGCTGCTCGTGCTCGAGTCGCAGGACCCCGACCGCGACATCATCATGTACATCAACTCGCCCGGCGGCTCGTTCACGGCCATGACGGCGATCTACGACACGATGCAGTACGTCTCGCCGCAGATCCAGACCGTGGTTCTCGGTCAGGCCGCGTCCGCGGCATCCGTGCTCCTGGCCGCCGGCGCGCCCGGCAAGCGTCTGGCCCTGCCGAACGCCCGCATCCTGATCCACCAGCCCGCCATGGGCGAGGCCGGTCACGGGCAGGCGTCCGACATCGAGATCCAGGCGCAGGAGATCCTCCGCATGCGCACCTGGCTCGAAGAGACGATGGCCCGCCACACCGGTCAGGACGTCTCGAAGGTCAACAAGGACATCGACCGCGACAAGATCCTCTCCGCCGCCGAGGCGATGGAGTACGGCATCGTCGACCAGGTGCTCACGACCCGCAAGCGTCAGCCCGCGGCCCTCACCGCCTGACACGCTCGCGACACGACGAAGCCCCGCAGACCCGTTTCGGTCTGCGGGGCTTCGTCGTGCGCGGTGAGCCCCGCGTGAGTCGCCGGAATTCGTCGCCCCCGGCGATGCGGGAGCGACAGATCCCGGCGAATCGCGCGGGGGAGGGAGGGTCCGCCGTCGGCGATTACGACACCGCCGGGCGCGCAAATGCCCTCGGATGTCGCGGGCTCGGGTTAGGCTCGGGTACACACCGGCGGGGGCCGGGTGACGGGAGGAACGGGCATGGCACGCATCGGTGAGAGCGCCGACCTGTTCAAGTGCTCCTTCTGCGGCAAGAGCCAGAAGCAGGTGCAGCAGCTGATCGCCGGTCCCGGCGTGTACATCTGCGACGAGTGCGTGGAGCTCTGCAACGAGATCATCGAAGAGCGCATGGCCGAGTCCTCGGCCGGCGAGGTCGCCGAATTCGACCTGCCCAAGCCGCGCGAGATCTTCTCCTTCCTCGAGGAGTACGTCGTCGGTCAGGAGCCCGCCAAGCGCGCCCTGGCCGTCGCCGTCTACAACCACTACAAGCGCGTCCGCGCGCACGGCACACTGCAGCCCGCCGAGGCGCGCGCCGAAGAGATCGACATCGCCAAGAGCAACATCCTGCTGCTGGGCCCCACGGGCTGCGGCAAGACCTACCTCGCCCAGACGCTCGCGAAGCGCCTCAACGTGCCGTTCGCGGTGGCGGATGCCACGGCCCTCACCGAGGCCGGCTACGTCGGTGAAGACGTCGAGAACATCCTCCTCAAGCTCCTCCAGGCCGCCGACTTCGACGTCAAGCGCGCCGAGCAGGGCATCATCTACATCGACGAGGTCGACAAGATCGCCCGCAAGGCCGAGAACCCCTCGATCACGCGCGACGTGTCGGGTGAGGGCGTGCAGCAGGCGCTCCTGAAGATCCTCGAGGGAACCGTCGCCTCGGTTCCGCCGCAGGGGGGCCGCAAGCACCCGCATCAGGAGTTCATCCAGATCGACACGACGAACGTGCTGTTCATCGTGGCCGGTGCCTTCGCGGGGCTCGAGGAGATCATCTCCGCTCGCGTCGGCAAGCACGGCGTCGGCTTCGGCGCTCCGCTGCAGCGTAAAGAGGACGCGCCCGATCTCTTCAGCGAGGCGCTGCCCGAAGACCTGCACAAGTTCGGTCTGATCCCCGAGTTCATCGGTCGTCTGCCCGTCGTGGCATCCGTCTCGCCGCTGGATCAGGACGCGCTGATGGAGATCCTCACCGCGCCCCGCAACGCCCTCGTCAAGCAGTACCAGCGCATGTTCGAGCTCGACGGCGTGCAGCTCGAGTTCGACGACGACGCGCTGCGCGCGATCGCCGACCTCGCGGTGGCCCGCAAGACGGGTGCGCGCGGTCTGCGCGCGATCCTCGAGGACGTGCTCGGCCCCATCATGTTCGACGTGCCCTCGGCCGACGACATCGCGAAGGTCGTCATCACCCGCGCGGCCGTCGAAGACGGAGCCCAGCCGACGATCGTGCTGGCGCAGAAGCGCCGCAGCGCCTGACCACTCCGCTCGTGTTCCACGGGCGCGGTGAGCGGCTGCGGGTGAGCCCTCTCGCCGTCGGGGGAGTGACGCGCGGGGCGCGGCTGGTTGTGCGTGACGATCCGGGGGCTGCGCTGTCGACTCTCGTCGACGCCCTGCGTGCCGAGAGGTTCGACGTCGGCGACGACCGCATGTCGCGGGCCCTGTCGGCGCGCGGGTCGGAGTGGATCGCGCAGGACGTGCGCATCGGGGATCCCTCCCCGACATGGTCGTCGGGGATCATGGATGCCGCGCTGCAGCACACCCCGCTCGCCTTCCTACCCGGGCTCCGCCGACGCGCCACCCCGACGGTCGTCGTCGCGAGCGCCCGCGCTCACGACGAAGGGGCGGAGCTCGTGGCGTTCTCGCACCCGACCCTGGTCGGCTGGACCACGACGAACGACGCGGCGCACCTCCTCACCGCTGCCCTCGACCGCGTCGAGGCGCAGTACGCGCCCGCGGGACTCCTGGTGACGCGAGAGGCCCTACGCGGCATCGCGAACGACGGAGCGCCCGCCTCGCAGCAGTTCGTCCGCGACGTGCTCGGCTGGCGCTGAGGTCCTCCGCTCCCGCGTCCGCGGTGCACCGGTGCGCGGACGCCGTCCGGCGGCCGGGCCGAGGAGCGCGCGGCCGGCGCGCCCACCCGACGGACGCCGAGCACCGTCCTGCACCCCGAGGCCAAAGAGGTTCCGAGGCGGGCAGGATGGAGGGATGCTGTCCGCTCTTGCTGTCCCCGTCGCCCTGTCGAGTCGAGCCGGGGAGGTGCAGCTGCGTCGGGCCGTTCCGGCCGACCTGTCCGGGCTGATGGTCCTTCTCGCGGATGATCCGATCAGTGCGGCACGCGGCGATCGCGGTGGCGATTCCGACGGCACGGCCTATGCGGCGGCGCTGCGAAGCGTGCTCGAGGCTCCGTTGAACGACCTCCTCGTCGTCGACGATGCGGAGGGCCGTCTCGTCGGCACCCTGCAGCTCACCGTCATCCCCGGCATGGCCCGACGCGGCGCCACCCGCCTGCTGGTGGAAGCCGTGCGCGTGGCCTCGACGGAACGCTCGGCGGGCATCGGCACGGCCGTGATGCAGTGGGTGATGCACGTGGCCGCACCGGCGACCGGCGCGAGCCTCGTGCAACTGACCTCCGACGCGGCGCGCGTGGATGCCCACCGGTTCTACACGCGTCTCGGCTTCGTCGACTCGCACATCGGGTTCAAGTACGCGCTCTGACCCGGCGTCCCCGGACGCCGGGAGCGGCCGCGCGCACCGACCTCAGCCGGCGAGACCGCGCCGCTCGAGGAGCGGCTGGATCTCGGCATCCCGACCCCGGAAATCGCGGTAGGCGGCGAGGGGATCGCCGGACCCACCGACCCCCAGCAGCCTCCGGCGGAAGCGGTCGCCGTTCGCGCGCGTGAGTCCGCCGTTCTCGCGGAACCACTCCACGGTGTCGGCGTCGAGCACCTCGCTCCAGATGTAGGAGTAGTACCCGGCGCTGTACCCGCCCGAGAACACGTGCGCGAAGTACGTCGAGGCGTAGCGGGTGGGCACGGCGGGGTTGTCGAGGCCGATGTCGGCGAGGGCTCGCGCCTCGAACTCCGCCACGTCGATGCCCGCCGAGGCCTGGTCGACCGAGAGGCCGTGCCACGCCTGGTCGATCCAGGACGCTGCGAGGTACTCGCTGGTCGCGAAGCCCTGGTTGAACGCCTCGGAGGCGTGCAGTCGTTCGACGACATCGGCGGGGAGCGGCTCGTCGGTGTCGATGTGGCGGGCGTAATTCGTGAGGATCTCGGGCCAGAGGATCCACATCTCGTTCACCTGGCTGGGGAACTCGACGAAGTCGCGGTAGACGGCCGTGCCGCCGAAGTGCGGATAGGTCACCGTCGCGAAGAGCCCGTGCAGGGCGTGGCCGAACTCGTGGAAGAGGGTGGTGACCTCGTCGAGCGTCAGCAGCGTCGGGGTTCCGGGAGCGGGCTTGTTCACGTTGAGGTTGTTGACCACCACCGGGGCCGTGCCGCGGAGCCGGGACTGCGTCACGATCGAGTTCATCCATGCGCCCCCGCGCTTGGTGTCGCGCGTGTACAGGTCGAGCAGGAACAGCCCGAGCTCGCCGCCGTCGGCGTTGTGCACCTCGAACACGCGCACGTCGGGGTGGTACCCCTGCAGGTCGTGGCGTTCGGTCATGCGGATGCCGTAGAGCTGCTCGGCGGCGAAGAACACGCCGTCGCGCAGCACGCGCTCGGCCTCGAACCACGGCCGAAGGGCCGCGCGATCGAGGTCGTACCGTTCGGCGCGCACCTTCTCGGTGTAGAACGCCCAGTCGTGGGCTTCGATGCGGATGCCGTCGGCATCCGCGATCTCCTGCAGGGCGTCCTGCTCGGAGCGTGCGTTGGCCGCTGCGGGGGCGGCGAGCCGTCGCAGCAGGTCGCGCGCGGCATCCGGAGATCCCGCCGTCTGATCCGCGAGGACGGCCGCCGCGTGCGAGGGGTAGCCGAGAACGGCGGCGCGCTCGGCGCGCAGACGCACGATCTCGCGGAGGACCCCGCGGTTGTCGTTGTCGTTGGCGCGCGCGGCGCGGGAGCGCGACGCCTCGAGCAGGCGGCGGCGGCTCTCACGATCCGTCAGCGAGGCGAGAAGCGGGTGCCCCGTGTACAGGGTGAGGGTGACGACGTAGCGGCCGTCGAGTCCGCGGCTGGTCGCTGCCTGAGCGGCGGCGGACAGCTCGCCGTCGCTGAGTCCGTCGAGTTCGGCGGCGGTGTCGAACGCCACGGCGAGGTCGTTCGTGTCGGCGAGGAGGTTCTTCTCGAAGGTGTTGGTGAGCACCGACAGTCTCTGATTGAGCTCGGTCAAGCGCTGCTTCTCGGCGTCGTCGAGGCCGGCGCCCGCGAGCGACATCTCGCGGTGGTACCGCTCGACGAGGTAGCGGCTCTCGGCGTCGAGATCGAGGTCGTCGAGCTGCGCGTGCACGGCGGCGACGCGGGCGAACAGCGCGGAGTCGAGCTGGATGGCGTCGCGGTGCGCCGACATGAGCGGAGCGAGCTCCTCTTCGACGGCCTGGATCTCCGCGGTGCCGTCAGCACCGGTGACGGTGTAGAACGTGCGGCTCACACGACCGAGCAGTTCGCCGCTGCGCTCGAGCGCGACGAGCGTGTTCTCGAAGGTCGGCGCATCGGACTGCGCGGTGATCGTGTCGATCTCGTCGCGCTGTGCGGCGAAGCCGGCCTGGAACGCGGGCAGGTAGTGCTCGACGCGGATGCTGCCGTAGGGCGGCAGATCGTAGGGGAGCGAGGGCGGCGCGAGGAGGGGATTGGGGGCATCCGTCATCGGTCCAGCCTAGGCGGCGTGCCGTCCGCGGTCACGGCCGCGGCTCCTCCGCGGCGACGGCATCGACGCGCTCAGCCACCCGGGGCGGAGGGTCCTGAGCCTGCCGAAGGGACCGGGACCTCTCGACGTCGAACGAGAGAGCCCGCCGTCCGCCCGGAGGCGGCGGCGGGCTCTCGCCGGCGACGACGGCTCAGGCGAACTCGGCGTCGTCGTCGTACCGCACGACGACCTCGCCCGAGGCCTCCTGCGAGACGATGACCCCCGTGTCGAGCTCGGCCACGGGGCGTCCTTCGAGGAAGGTCAGCGTCCACCGCGGCGCGGGGGCGCTCAGACCATCGGGGTTGAGCGCGGCCTCGACCGCGGCGATCTGGGCGTGCAACGCCTCGGGAACGGCCTTCGGCGGCTGCTCACGGGCGGTCCAGCGGGTTCCGAGCTGCATCAGGCCTCCTGGGGTGCGAACACGATGTCGGTGACGGTGGTGGTGTCGGCCTCGGCGAACGAGATCGTCTCGATGCGCCCGACCGCGCGCAGGTCGCCCTCGGCGAGACGCAGGGCCGCGACGTTCGGACCCGACACGATCAGCGAGGTGACCGGCGTCTTCTGCGAGGCCTTGGCCTCGGTCTTGGCGCGACGGATGCCGATGAGCGCGGCGCTCACCGCGGTCAGCACCGCGGGGTCACCCTCGATGCCGAGCGGCTCGGGCCAGGAGGCGGTGTGCACCGATCCCTCTTCGAACCACGACCACACCTCTTCGGACGCGAACGAGAGCACGGGGGCGAACAGGCGCACGAGCGTCGACAGGGCCGTTCGCAGCGCGAGGGCCGCCGAGGCCTGACCCACGTCGGTCTGGTCGTAGGCGCGCTCCTTGACGAGCTCGAGGTAGTCGTCGCAGAACGTCCAGAAGAACGACTCCGTGATCTCCAGAGCGCGTGCGTGGTCGTACGCCTCGAACGCGGCGGTGGCGTCGCGCACGACGGCATCCAGGGTCGCCAGCATCGACGCGTCGAGCGCGTGCGTGACCTGGGCCCCCTCGGGGACGGGGAACGACAGCACGAACTTGGCCGCGTTCAACAGCTTGATCGCGAGGCGCCGACCGATCTTCACCTGCGTGGGGTTCTGCGGGTCGAACGCCGCGTCGGTGCCGAGGCGGCTCGACGCCGACCAGTAGCGCACGGCGTCGGAGCCGTGCTGCTTGAGGATGTCGGCGGGCGTCACGACATTGCCCTTCGACTTCGACATCTTCTTGCGGTCGGGGTCGACGATGAAGCCCGAGATCGCGGCATCCGACCAGGGGCTCCGGTCGTCCTCGAGCGCGCTGCGCAGCATCGTGGAGAAGAGCCAGGTGCGGATGATGTCCTGACCCTGCGGGCGCAGGTCGAACGGCGAGACGAGGTTCCACAGCTCCTCGTCGCGCTGCCAGCCACCGGCGAGCTGCGGGGTGAGCGAGGACGTCGCCCACGTGTCGAGGATGTCGCGCTCGGCGTCGAAGCCGCCGGCGACGCCCCGCTGATCCTCCGTGTAGCCCGGGGGCACGTCGGTCGTCGGGTCGACGGGGAGCGAGGCGAGGTCGGGCGTGAGCACGCGCGAGTAGTCCCGCTCGCCGTTCTCGTCGAGGCCGTACCAGACGGGGATCGGCACGCCGAAGAACCGCTGGCGCGACACGAGCCAGTCGCCGGTGAGGCCGTTGGTCCAGTTCTCGAAGCGCACGCGCATGAAGTCCGGATGCCACGACATCTCGCGGCCGAGGGCCACCAGACGCTCGCGCAGCTCGGCATCCCGAGCGCCGTTGCGGATGTACCACTGGCGCGTCGACACGATCTCCAGCGGGCGGTCGCCCTTCTCGAAGAACTTCACGGGGTGGGTGAAGGGCTTGGGGGCGCCCTCCATGGCGTCGGACTCCTGCAGGAGCTCGACGATGCGCTTCTTGGCGCTGAACACCGTCTTGCCCGCGAGTTCCGCGTACGCCGTCTTCGCGGCATCCGTCACGATCACATCGGGGGCCTCGGCGACGATGCGACCGTCCTTGCCGATGATCGTGCGGTTCGGCAGGTCGAGCTCGCGCCACCAGATGATGTCGGTCACGTCGCCGAAGGTGCAGATCATGGCGATGCCCGATCCCTTGTCCTTCTGCGCGAGGGGGTGCGCGAGCACGGGCACCTCGACGTCGAACAGCGGGGTGCGCACCGTGGTGCCGAACAGCGGCTGGTAGCGCTCGTCATCCGGGTTCGCCACGAGCGCCACGCACGCCGGCAGCAGCTCGGGACGGGTGGTCTCGATGAACACGTCGCCCGAGCCGTCGGTCTTGGCGAAGCCGACGCGGTGGTAGGCGGCGGGCTGGTCGCGGTCCTCGAGCTCGGCCTGGGCGATCGCGGAGCGGAAGTCCACGTCCCACAGCGTGGGGGCGAGCGCCTGGTAGGCCTCGCCGCGCTCGATGTTGCGCAGGAACGCCAGCTGACTCGTGCGGATCGAGTCGTCCGAGATCGTGCGGTAGGTCTGGGTCCAGTCGACGCTGAGGCCCAGCTCGCGGAACAGCTCCTCGAACTGCTTCTCGTCTTCGATGGTGAGCTGCTCGCACAGCTCGATGAAGTTGCGGCGGCTGATGGGCACCTGGTCGGCGGCCTTGCTGCTCTTGTTGTCGCCGCCCGCGAACGGCGGGGTGAAGTCGGCGTCGTAGGGGAGCGAGGGGTCGCAGCGCACGCCGTAGTAGTTCTGCACGCGGCGCTCTGTCGGCAGGCCGTTGTCGTCCCAGCCCATCGGGTAGAACACCGTCTTGCCGCGCATGCGCTCGAAGCGCACCTTCACGTCGGTGTGCGTGAACGAGAACACGTGGCCGATGTGAAGGCTTCCGGATGCCGTCGGCGGCGGGGTGTCGACCGAGTACACGCCCTGACGGCCGGCCTCTGCGGCGCGCAGGCGGTCGAAGACGTACGTGCCGCGCTCGTTCCATGCGTCGTCCCACTTCTGCTCGAGGCCTTCCAGCGCGGGCTTGTCGGGAATGGTGGCAGCCATGGGGTACTCCTCGAGCGATATGGGCGGCACTGTGTGAGCGTGCCTGATGGGTGTGGGGTCCAGGATACCGGGGTCGCGGGCGGCACGTGGGTCTGCGGAGGGTGTGGCGGGAGCTGGCCGTGAACGAGACAGGGCCAGGGCGCTCCCGCCGCCGCCCTAGCGTTCGCGATCTGCCCAGCGTCAGTCGTGTTCGAGGTTCGGTGACTGAGCGGAGGCGGATTGCGAACGGGGAGCGGTGATAGGAGAGGGCGGACAGTGTCAATGCCTGCGGAGTGGACGGGAGATCGGGTTCGACAGTCGCTCGGCGACCCTTCCTCCCCAGGGCTTCGTGGTTCCACGGATCGTCCCATCGGCCCCGGTGGCTCTCCGCGAGCGGACACGATGGACGGTATGCACCCTCCGCCGACTCTTCGAATCGCCGATCGTGTGGCGCTGCTCGGCGGCGTCGCCCGCTCGACACGGCTCCTCGACGAGGGACACAGCAAGCATCACCTGGCCCGCGCGGTGGAGAAGGGACTGCTCTTCCGCGTGCAACGCAACTGGGTGGCCGTTCCGGGTGCGGATCCGCTTCTCGTCGCAGCGGCCCGTACGGGCGTCGTGCTGTCTTGCGTCACCGCGGCTCGGCGTCTGAAGCTCTGGATCGCAGAGTCGCCCGAGCTCCCGCATGTCGCGTACCGCGGGTCGGGTCGGGTGCGTGGGCCCGCAGCCGTCGTCCATTGGCAGCGACCGGTCGTCCCGAGGCATCCTGACGCCCTCGAAGACGGGGTGGAGAACGTGCTCATGACGGTCGCAGCGTGTCAGCCCTACGAACGGGCGCGAACGGTGTGGGACTCGGCGCTCAACCAGCGACTCATCGACGTGGAGGTTTTGCGGCGGCTGCCGTGGACGGGAGCGGCGCGGCGCCTCGCTCACGAGTCGTCGCCGTGGGCCGACTCCGGGCTCGAGACCATCTTCATCGTTCGGCTGCGGTGGTTGCATCTCCCCGTCCGCCTGCAGATCTGGATCGCGGGTCACCGCGTCGATGTGCTGATCGGCGAGCGTCTCGTGGTTCAGAAGGATGGCGCGCATCACGTCGGCGCACAACGGACTTCCGACATCGATCACGACGCGCAGCTCATGCTGATGGGCTATCACGTCATCCGAGTCGGGTACGCCCAGGTCATGCACCAGTGGGAGGACGTGCAGGAGCGGATCATGCACGCCGTCGCGCAAGGTCTGCACAAGGCCTGACGCACGGCCGACCGGGAGAGTGGTGGGCGCCGTCCTGGCGAGGGTCGAGGCCCGGTGCCGTCGCAGGGTCAGTTATCTGCCCTGAGGCGGGTGCCGTGGCAAGGAGGCGACTGATCGGGCGCCGATCACTGACCCCGGCCGGATCGCTGACGTGGGCCGGGGTCGAAGCTCGGTGCCTCTGCAGGCTCAGTGATCTGCTCCGGGTAAGTGCGGTGGCGGGGAGGCGACTGATCGGAGGCCGATCACTGACCCAGGGCAGACGACCGCACAACGGCCGATCGCCCCGCACGGGCAGATCGCGCGGCGCCGCAGCCGCCACTTTCCGCACCCGGTCCAGGAACACCGGTAGGCTGGAGGTTCCCCACCCGATACCTCGAGGTTTCGTCATGCCCTCTCAGCTTTCCCGCCGCGTCCTCTCGGCCGTGGCCGTCGGCGCGGTCGCCGCTCTGTCCCTCTCCGCCTGCGCCGGGTCCGACCCGGCGGCATCCGGTGACGGCGAGATCGTCTGGGCCATCGAGGGCGCGAACCTCTCGGCCGGCAAGATGGACCCGCAGACCAGCCAGCTCGACGTCACCGCGATGGTGCAGCGGGCCGTGCTCGACTCGCTCGTGTTCCAAGAGGCCGACGGATCGTTCTCGCCCTGGCTCGCCGAGTCGTGGGAGATCGAGGACGGCGGCGCGAGCTACCTCTTCCGCCTGCGCGACGACGTGACCTTCCACGACGGCACGCCCTTCGACGCGGCCGCGGTCAAGGCGAACTTCGACCGCATCGTCGACCCCGACACCGCCTCCGCCCAGGCCGCGAGCATGCTCGGCGGCGAGCTGTACGCGGGCACCGACGTCGTCGACGAGCACACCGTGCGCGTGCGGTTCACGCAGCCGTACGCGCCGTTCCTGCAGGCCGCGAGCACGGCGCTCCTCGGCTTCTACTCCCCGAAGGTGCTCGAGACCCAGGCCGACCAGCTCGCCGCGGGCGGTCCCGACGTCACCGTCGGCACGGGCCCCTTCGAGCTGACCGAGTACACGCCCGACCAGGACATCGTCTACACCCGCAACGACGACTACACCTGGGGTCCCGACGGCGCCGGCGCGCCGACCTTCAAGACGCTTCGCGTCGACATCCTCCCCGAGGCCTCGGTGCGGGTGGGGGCGCTCTCCAGCGGCCAGGCGGACGTCGTGACCAACCTGCCGCCGAACCTCGTGTCGCAGGTGCCGGCCGACGACACCGTCCAGTCGATCGCCTACCCGGGCCTGCCCTACTCGCTCTTCCTCAACGAGAAGTACGGTGTCTTCGCCGATCAGAAGGTGCGCCAGGCGTTCACCCGTGCGATCGACGTCGACACCGCCGTGAGCGAGATCTTCTTCGGCCAGTACCCTCGCGCGTGGAGCATCCTCGGCGCCACCACCCCCGGCTACGACGCGAGCCTCGAGAACTCGTGGCCCTTCGATCCGGCCGCCGCGAACGCCCTGCTCGACGAGGCCGGCTGGACCGGACGGGATGCCGACGGCATCCGCACCAAGGACGGCCAGCGCCTCACGGCCCGCTGGATCGCCTGGACCCCCGTGCCCGACGACCGCGCCGCGCTGGCCAACGCCGTGCAGAGCGACCTGAAGGCGGTGGGCTTCGACCTGCAGCGCGAGGTGCTCGAGCCGGGCGCGTACAACGAGCAGTACGGCCCGAAGACCTACGACGTCACCGACTGGGGCTTCTCCGGCGTCGACCCCGACCTGCTGCGCAGCCACCTCGCGACCGACGGGTTCCAGAACGCCTCGCAGGTGAGCGACCCGGCGATCGACGCCCTCCTCGAGCAGGGCGCCTCGACCACCGACACGGCCGCGCGCAACGACGTGTACGCCCAGGTGCAACAGTGGAACGCCGAGCACGCCGCGACCGTGCCCCTGTACAGCCCCACGCTGATCAGCGCCGTGCGCCCCGACGTCACCGGGCTGAGCTTCGACCTCTACGGTCGTCCGCTCTTCGCCACCGCCACGGTCGGCTGAGCGCCCCTGCGACGACGGATACCGGATGCCACGCTCTCGCCCGCGCGCGATCGTCACGCGCGTCGGCGGGCTCGTGGCATCCGTCGTCCTGGTCCTGTGGGGGGCGGCGACCCTGGCGTTCGTGGCCTTCCGCGTCATCCCGGGCGATCCCGTCGAGGTGATGCTCGGGCCGCAGGCGCAGGTGAGCGATGCGGTCAAGGCGGCGATGCGCAGCGATCTCGGCCTCGACCGCCCGGTGCTCGAGCAATATGCGGTGTTCCTCGGTCGCCTCGCCCGCGGCGACCTGGGCGAGTCGTACCAGCTGCGCCTGCCCGTGACCGAGGTGATCGGCCGGCAGCTCGGACCGACGCTGCAGCTCTCGGCGCTCGCCCTGGTGATCGCGCTGGTGCTGGCCCTGGCATCCGCTCTGCTCGTGCGCGGGCGGACGGGCCGGGCCGTGGCATCCGGAATCGAGCTCGTGGTGCTGTCGTCGCCGGTGTTCTGGACGGGGCTCGTGCTGCTCAGCGTGTTCTCGTTCCAGCTGGGGTGGTTCCCGGTGTCGGGGGCGCGGGACGGCGCCGCGATCGTGCTCCCCGCGGTGACGCTGGCCCTGCCCGTCGCGGCCCTGTTGTCGCAGGTGCTGCGCGACGGCGTCGAGGCGGCCGAGCGCGAACCGTTCCTGCTGACCGTGCGGGCCCGTGGCGCCGGGGCGGTGCGCGAGAGCGTGCACCACACGCTGCGGCACGCGGGCGTCGGGGGACTCACCCTCGCCGCCTACCTCGTCGGATCCCTGCTGGGCGGGGCGGTGCTGGTCGAGACCGTATTCGCCCGACCGGGCATCGGCCGCGTGACGCTCACCGCCATCACCGACCGCGACCTGCCCGTGATCACCGGGGTGATCCTGCTCAGCGCGCTCGTCTTCGTCGTGGTCAACACGATCGTCGACCTCGTCGTGCCCCTCATCGACCCGCGGCTGCGTTCCGCGGGACCTGCTCTGCGCACGCGGACGGCGGTGCCGTCGTGAGCGGTCGCGCGACGAGCCGCGCCGGACGAACGGCGGCGCTGGGCGCAGCGGGCGTCGTGCTCGCGGCCATCGCCCTCGCCGCCGTCGCGCCGACGCTGCTGGCGACCCATGACCCGCTGCTCACCGACGTGCGCTCCGCGTTGCAGCCGCCCAGCGCGGCGCACTGGTTCGGCACCGATCAGAGCGGCCGCGACGTCTACTCGCGCGTCGTGCACGGGGCGGGGCGCTCGGTCGGCATCGGCCTGCTCGCCACCACCCTGGCGCTCGCGGTCGGCGTCGTGGCGGGCTCGCTGTCGGCCGTGGCGCCGCGCTTCGTCGACGCGGCCACGATGCGTGTGGTCGACGTGCTGCTGGCCTTCCCCGAGTTCCTCGTGGCGCTGCTCGTGGTGGCGGTACTCGGTCCCGGCGCGGTCAACGTCGCGATCGCGGTGACGATCGCGGCGGTTCCGGTGTACGTGCGACTCGCGCGCGCGCAGACGCGCTCGCTCGCGGCGGCGGAGCACGTCGAAGCGGCGCGCCTCATCGGCGTTCCCGCCCCGGTGGTGCACGTGCGCCACGTGCTGCCGGGGGTGCTCGGTGCCGTCAGCGTGCTCGCGACCATCGGGATCGGGACGAGCATCCTCGCCGCCGCGGGGCTCAGCTTCCTGGGACTCGGTCCCACCGAGCCGACGCCGGAGTGGGGCCTCATGCTCTCCGCGGGGCGCAACCTCCTGCTGCAGGCCCCGTGGGTGGCGCTGTTCCCGGGGGTGGCGATCACCGCGACCGTGGTGAGCGTCAGCGTCATCGGCCGCATCCTCCGCGCACGGGTCGAGGAGCGGGGCGCATGAGCGGCGTGCGGGTGCGGGGCTTGCGCATCGACGGTCCGTCGGGCGCGATCGTCAGCGGTCTCGACCTCGACGTCGCTCCGGGGGAATGCGTCGCGATCGTCGGCGAGTCGGGCACCGGCAAATCGGTGAGCGCCCGGGCGCTGATGGGGCTCACACCGACGAACCTGCGAAGCACGGCCGACGAGCTCGAGATCGACGGCGTCGACGCGCGCGGCTTCGGCGAGAGGCAGTGGAGAGGGCTCCGCGGTCGTCGCATCGCACTGGTGTCGCAGGACGCCCTCGTCTCGCTCGATCCTCTGCGCCGCATCGGTGCCGAGGTCGCCGAGCCGGTCCGCATCCACGAGCCCGCGGTGCGCGGTGCCGCTCTCGCCACCCGGGTGCGCGACAGCCTCGAGCGCGTGGCGATGCCGGAGCCCGACGAGCGTGCGCGGCACTACCCGCACGAGCTGTCGGGGGGCCTTCGTCAGCGCGCGCTCATCGCCTCCGCGCTGGCGGCGCACCCCCCGGTGCTGGTCGCCGATGAACCCACGACGGCACTGGATGCCACCGTGCAGGCCCGCGTGCTGGGCCTGCTCCGCCGCATCGCCGACGACGGCGTGGCGGTCGTGTTCATCAGCCACGATCTCGGTGCGGTCGCCCGGGTCGCCGATCGCATCGTCGTCATGCACGAGGGACGCGTCATCGAGACCGGTGCGACGGCCGAAGTGCTGGCATCCCCTCGCGATCCGCACACGCGAGCGCTCGTGGCGGCGGTCTCGCACGAGCCGCTCGGCCGGGCCCCGCGCACCGACGAGCCCCTGGTGAGCGCCGAGGGCCTCGTCAAGCGTTTCGACGATCGCGTGGCGGTCGACGGCGTCTCGCTCGCGGTGCGCCGCGGGCGCACCCTCGCGGTGGTGGGGGAGTCGGGCTCGGGCAAGACGACCCTCGCCCGCATGATCGTGGGGGTGACGGATCCGGATGCCGGGTCGCTGCGCTTCGACGCCCGTCCCTGGTCATCGCGGGTCGCCGTCGGCGCCGCGCGCACGCGCGTGCAGCTGGTGCAGCAGAATCCGTGGGGCGCGCTCGACCCGCGATGGACGGTCGGACGAACCCTGATCGAGGCCGTCGCCGCCGGAGGGGTGCCGCGCAGGGGGCGCCGCGCCGCCGTCGCCGCGCTGCTGGACGAGGTCGGGCTCTCCCCGGGGTTCGTGCGCCGTCGTCCCGCGCAGCTTTCCGGCGGGCAGCGGCAGCGCGTGGCGATCGCTCGCGCCCTGGCGGTGTCGCCCGATCTTCTCGTGCTCGACGAGCCCGTGTCGGCCCTCGACGCCTCGGTGCGGGCGCGCATCCTCGACCGCCTCCTCGCGCTGCAGGCCGAGCGCGACCTCGCGATGGTGTTCATCACGCACGACCTCGACGTGGTCGCCGCGATCGCCGACGACGTCATCGTGATGAAGGACGGTCGAGTGGTCGACTCGGGCGCCGTCTCGTGCGTCTTCGCCGACCCCGGGCACCCCTTCACGCGCGAGCTGCTCGCCGCCGCCGGCCTGGGCCCCGCGGCATCCTGAGCCCGCTCCGGGTCGCCGGCCCCCGCAGCCGCTTCCCTTCCCGCGCGCCCGCCCCGCGGCCGCACGCCCTCCCGCACGCCGCGCCCGGGCCCGCCCCCGTCGAGCGTCGAGCGTCCACGACACGCCGCATCGCTCCGTGCCGTGCGGCGTGTCGTGGACACTCGACCTGGACGGCGTCCGGTGCGTCCTGACAACCGCCGCGTAAGACGCCCGGCTCGCGTAGAATGGGGGGAACGGCGTCGATCCGGCCATCACCGGGGAGCTCGTGGAAGAAACGGGTCCAGGCCCGGACTAGAACCGCGCGGGGCAGGCCCGTCATAGCCGCAGTGAGAGTGGCGCTCCGTCGCGGGGCGCAATGCAGGGTGGTACCGCGGTCCCTACAGGATCGTCCCGGCGAGCAGACCTCGACCCGCGGAGAGACATGACCTACCCTCGCCCCTCATCCTTCGGCCCCGCCGCTGACCTCAGCGCCGCGGAGACGGCATCCGTCGTCCCCAGCCCCCGCTTCCCGACCATCGAGCAGGACACGCTCGCGTTCTGGCGGAGCGACGACACCTTCCGTGCGTCGATCGCGAACCGCGAGGGCGCCGAGGAGTGGGTGTTCTACGACGGCCCGCCGTTCGCGAACGGCCTGCCGCACTACGGTCACCTGCTCACCGGCTACGCGAAGGACGTCTTCCCGCGCTTCCAGACCATGCGCGGCAAGAAGGTCGACCGCGTCTTCGGGTGGGATACCCACGGCCTGCCCGCCGAGCTCGAGGCGATGAAGCAGCTCGGCATCACCGAGAAGGACGAGATCGAGGCGATGGGCGTGGCGACCTTCAACGCCAAGGCCCGCGACTCGGTGCTCGAGTACACGCGCGAATGGCAGGACTACGTCACCCGCCAGGCCCGCTGGGTCGACTTCGAGCGCGGCTACAAGACGCTCGACACGACCTACATGGAGAGCGTCCTCTGGGCCTTCAAGACCCTGCACGACAAGGGCCTCGCGTACGAGGGCTACCGCGTGCTGCCGTACTGCTGGCGCGACGAGACGCCGCTGTCGACGCACGAGCTGCGCATGGACGACGACGTGTACAAGATGCGCCAGGACCCGTCGGTCACCGTGACGTTCCCGCTCGTCGGTGCCAAGGCCGAGGCCCTGGGCCTCACGGGTGTGCGCGCCCTGGCATGGACGACGACGCCGTGGACGCTGCCGACGAACCTCGCGCTCGCGGTGGGTCCCGGCATCCGGTACGCGGTCGTCGAGGGCGGACCCCACGGCGCCGCCGACGTGCACCGGGCTCCCGACGGCACGGCCGACGAAGCTTTCGAAGCGGTCGCGCACCGCTACCTGCTGGCCGAGGACCTGCTGCCGAACTACGCCAAAGACCTGGGCTACGAGAGCCCGGATGCCGCCCGCGCGGCCGTGCAGACCACGATCCTGGGCGCGGAGCTGGACGGCGTGTCGTACGACCGCCTCTTCGACTACTACGCCGACGCCGAGACGTGGGGCACGCAGAACGCGTGGAAGATCCTCGTCGACGACTACGTCACCGTCTCCGACGGCACCGGTATCGTGCACCAGGCTCCGGCCTACGGTGAGGACGACAAGCGTCTCGCGGATGCCGCGGGCCTGCCGACCATCATCTCGCTCGACGACGGCGGCCGGTTCCTCGCGGCGGTCACCGACGTCGCGGGGGAGCTCTGGATGGAGGCCAACCGGCCCCTCATCCGCTTGCTCACGCAGGCCGGCCGCCTGCTGCGCGAGGCGTCGTACGAGCACTCGTACCCGCACTGCTGGCGCTGCCGGAACCCCCTGATCTACAAGGCCGTGTCGAGCTGGTTCGTGCGCGTGACCGACATCAAGGACGATCTGCTGGCGAACAACCAGCAGATCACCTGGGTGCCCGAGAACGTCAAGGAGGGGCAGTTCGGCAAGTGGCTCGAGGGTGCGCGCGACTGGTCGATCAGCCGCAACCGCTACTGGGGTTCGCCGATCCCGGTGTGGAAGAGCGACGACCCGAACCACCCGCGCGTCGACGTGTACGGCTCGCTCGCCGACATGGAGGCCGACTTCGGCCGCCTCCCGCGCAACGCCGACGGCGAGGTGGATCTTCACCGTCCCTACATCGACGATCTGACGCGCCCGAACCCCGACGACCCGACGGGTGAGTCGACGATGCGCCGCATCGAAGACGTCCTCGACGTCTGGTTCGACTCGGGTTCGATGCCGTTCGCGCAGGTGCACTACCCGTTCGAGAACCACGAGTGGTTCGACGAGCATGCCCCCGCCGACTTCATCGTCGAGTACATCGGACAGACCCGCGGCTGGTTCTACGTCATGCACGTCCTGTCGACCGCGCTCTTCGACCGCCCGGCCTACACGGGCGTGTCGTGCCACGGCATCGTGCTCGGCAACGACGGGCAGAAGATGTCGAAGTCGCTGCGCAACTACCCCGACGTCCGCGAGGTCTTCGACCGCGACGGCTCGGATGCCATGCGGTGGTTCCTCATGTCGTCGAGCGTGCTGCGCGGGGGGAACCTCGTCGTCACCGAGGAGGGCATCCGCTCGGGCGTGCGCGAGTTCCTGCTGCCGCTGTGGAACGCGTGGTACTTCTTCGCGACCTACGCGAATGCGTCAGGCACTGAGGGGTACACCGCCGAGTGGCGCACCGACTCGACCGACGTGCTCGACCGGTACATCCTCGCGCTCACCGGCGACCTCGTGACGAACGTCGCGGCCGATCTCGAGGGCCTCGACTCCACGACCGCTGCCGAGCGCCTGCGCGACTTCGCCGAGGTGCTGACGAACTGGTACATCCGCCGCTCGCGCGACCGCTTCTGGGTCGGCGTGACCGACGACCCGACGAGCCGCGAGGCCTTCGACACGCTCTACACCGTGCTCGAGACGCTCACCCGCGTCGCCGCCCCGCTCATCCCGCTCGTGTCGGAGCGCGTGTGGCAGGGGCTCACCGGCGGGCGCAGCGTGCACCTGACCGACTGGCCCGACGCCTCGGCGTTCCCCGCGGCGGAAGACATCCGCACTGCGATGGACACCGTCCGCGAGGTCTCCAGCGTCGCCAACGCCCTGCGCAAGAAGGAGGGCAAGCGCGTGCGCCTGCCGCTTCCGCGTCTGACGGTGGTGACCCCGGATGCCGCGGGCCTCGCGCAATTCGACGACATCCTGCGCGAGGAGCTCAACGTGAAGAGCGTCGAGCAGGTCGCGCTGCAGGACGGCACCGCCGCCGAGTACGGGATCACGCACCGCCTGTCGGTCAACGCGCGCGCCGCGGGGCCGCGCCTGGGCAAGCAGGTGCAGCAGGCGATCAAGGCCGCCCGCGAGGGCGACTGGAGGGAGGTCGACGGACAGGTCGTCGCCGGCGGCATCCCGCTCGAGCCCGCCGAGTACGACCTGGTCGTCGAGACGGCGGGCCGGCCGGAGGGCGAGGCGCTCGCCGTCCTCGCCGGCGGTGGTTTCGTGCTGCTCGACACCGTCACCACCCCCGAGCTCGAGGCCGAGGGCCTGGCGCGCGACATGATCCGCGGCATCCAGGACACCCGCAAGGCCGCCGGCTTCGACGTGAGCGACCGCATCTTCCTGTCGCTGACGTTCGTCGAGGACGCCGACGCGCAGGCGGTGGCACAGGCGTTCGACGCCGCGGGCGTGGCATCCGAGACGCTCGCCGAGGCCGTCGTGCTGGCGGGACCCGAGGGCCGGCTCATCGAGCACGGCTCCGCCCTGCCCGCCGAGTACGAGACGCAGATCGCCGCGAAGACCTACGCGAACATCGGTGCCGTCACGGTCGCCGTCGCGCGGATCGGAGCGTCCGCATGAGCGACCGCACCCGGGCCGACGCCGTCTACAGCGCGCTCCTCGAGCGCCAGGGCGAGCAGTGGGTGCAGCCGCGTGTCGAGCGCACGCGCCGCGTGCTCGAGCTGCTCGCCGACCCCCAGCGCACCTACCGCGTCATCCACGTGACCGGCACGAACGGCAAGACCTCGACCAGCCGCATGATCGAGAGCCTGCTGCGCGCGATGGGCCTGCGCACCGGCCTGTTCACCAGCCCCCACCTCGAGCGCTTCACCGAGCGCATCCTCATCGACGGCGAACCCGTGGCGGATGCCGCGATCGCCGACGCGTGGGACGAGATCCAGCCGTTCGTCGACATGGTGGATGCCGAGCTCTCGGCATCCGACGACGCTCCGCTGACCTTCTTCGAGCTCCTCACCGTGCTCGCCTTCGTCGTGGCGGCGGACGCCCCGATCGATGTGCTCGTGCTCGAGGTCGGCATGGGCGGCGAGTGGGATTCCACCAACACCGCCGACGGAGACGTGGCGGTGTTCACCCCGATCGACATCGACCACGCGGACCGCCTCGGGTCGACGATCGCCGAGATCGCGACCGTCAAGGCCGGGATCATCAAGCCCGGTGCGGCGGTCGTCACGGCCGCCCAACCGCCCGAGGCGCTGCGGGCCATCCGCGCGCGCGCCGAGAAGGAGGGCGCCACCGTCTCCGTGGCGGGCGACGGCTTCGCCCTCGAAGACCAGACCCTGGCCGTCGGCGGGCAGCAGGTGTCGATCCGCGGCGTGGCCGGGAGCTACCGCGAGGTGTACCTCCCGCTCTACGGGGCCCACCAGGGCGCCAACGCCGCCCTCGCCGTCGCCGCGGTCGAGTCGCTCATCGGCGGGGGAGAGCAACCGCTCAACGCCGACGTCGTGGCCGACGGCCTCGGCAACGCGACCTCGCCGGGCCGCCTGCAGCTCCTCGGTACCGCGCCGACCGTGTTCGTCGACGCCGCCCACAACCCGCACGGCGCCCGCGCCCTGGTCGCGGCGTTGAAAGAGTCGTTCGACATCGACGAGTGGGGCGCCGTGGTCGGCATCCTGGAGGGGAAGGATGCCGCGGGCATCATGACGACGCTCGCCCCGGCCGTCGCCCGGGTCTTCGCCACCGCGCCCGACAGCGACCGCGCGACCGATCCCGATGCGATCGCCGATGTCGCCGAGGCCGCCGGCCTGCCGGTGACGGTGCACCCGACGCTCGAGGACGCCGCCGACGCGGCGCGCTCCTGGGCCGTCGAGTCGGACCGACGGGCTGTCGTGATCGCCGGGTCCGTCGTTCTCGCGGGAGAGGCTCTGCGCCTGTCGGAACTCGAGGACTGGAAGGCCGGGTGGCAGGGATGAGCCCGCGCGAACCGCGTGCCCCGCGGCCCCGTCGTCAGCGCGGCGCGCAGGAGTCGCTCGGCGCGGTGGTCCTCGGCTTCGAGTCGATCATCGTCTTCCTCGGCGGTCTCGTGGTCTACGGCCTCAAGGTGCTTCCGTTCGGCATCGAGCCGTGGTGGGGGATCGTCGGCGGTGTCGTCCTCGCCGTCGCCATGGTCGCGGTCTCGGGCTCGTTGCGGCACCGCTGGGCGCTGTTCGCCGGGTGGGGGCTGCAGGTGCTCCTCCTGCTCGGGGGGTTCCTGGTTCCGGCCCTCGCCGTGGTCGCTCTCATTTTCGGCGGCATGTGGGCGTATGCGACGATCAAGGGAGCGGCCCTCGATCGTGCGAACGCGCGGCGGGCCGCCGACCCCGACCTCTCGAACGGAGAATGACCCATGGCCACCGAAGAGACCCTCGTCCTGGTCAAGCCCGATGGCGTGGCTCGCGGCCTGACCGGCGCGATCCTCGCCCGCATCGAGGCGAAGGGCTACGCCCTCGTCGACATCCGCCTGGTCGAGCCCGACCGTGAGACCCTCGCCCGGCACTACGCCGAGCACGAGGGCAAGCCCTTCTACGAGCCGCTGCTCGAGTTCATGATGTCGGGCCCCTCGGTCGCGATCCGCCTCGCGGGCAACCGCGTCATCGAGGGATTCCGCTCCCTCGCCGGCACGACCGACCCCACCACCGCCGCCCCCGGCACCATCCGCGGCGACTTCGGCCGCGACTGGGGCCTCAAGGTGCAGCAGAACCTCGTGCACGGCAGCGACAGCGTCGAATCCGCGGAGCGCGAGCTCGCGATCTGGTTCGCCTGAGCCTGAATGCCGAGAAGGCCGTCGCCCGAGAGGGTGGCGGCCTTCGTCGCTCCCGCGGACCTGTCGTGACGCACCGCCGGCCCGTCGCGGCGTGAGGTGGCTGAGCCTGTCGAGGCCACCGCCTCGGCGGTTCCCGGCCCCTTCGACGGGGTCAGGGACCTCCGCTCGCGACCCGGGTGGCTGAGCCTGTCGACGCCACCGCCCCCCGGGACTCTGTGCCGCCGGGTGCGCTCGGGCCCCGCGTTTCAGACGCGCGGACGACTCACCGCGCTCCGGCGACCCGCCGTGAGCCAGGCCACCGGACCCAGCACGGGCACCAGCAGAATGAGCGCCGCCCACAGTGCCACCGCCAGTGACGACGCCGAGCCGGCCGTGCGCGAGAGACTGACCAGCCCCCAGATCGCGAGCCCCAGCGCGACGACGGCGCCACCCGACCACACGAGGTCGCTCGTCGCGGGCACCAGGGGGTTCACGGCATCCATGTCCCGAACGCTACCGCGCTCGCGTCAGAGCTGCGACAGCACGTCCAGGCGCACCTGCGCCAGCACGGCGACGACGACGTAGCACGCGAAGCTCATGAGGGGCACCCACACCATCAGTCGGTCGGCGATCTCCCGCACCTTCGGCGCGCCCGGGATCACGCCCTCGCGCAGCACGTGCAACGTCACCACGAAGAACGACGGGATGACCACCGACCACGTGACCATGCACCACGGGCACAGGGTCGCGAGGACGAAGAGGCTCTGCGCGATGAGCCAGACGACGAAGCCGATGGCGAAGACGAACCCGAGCCAGAACAGCACCCAGAACCACCGGGCGAACCGGGCACCCGCCAGCAGCGCCATTCCGACCACGATCGGCGCGATCCACGCGGCGAGGCCGATGATCGGGTTGGGGAAACCGAAGACGCTGCCCTGCGACGATTGCAGATTGGTCGAGCACTGCACGAGGACGCTGAAGTCGCACGAGGCGGCGGCCCCCGGGTTCATGAGCTGATGGAAGCGTTCCATGGTGAGCGAGAACGCCGCCCACCATCCGACCGCGCCCGCGAGGATCAACCAGATCGCGACGCCGATCGGACGTCGGGGGGTGACGCTTTCGCTCATGCGGCGATTCTGCCACCGTCGGCATATCGGCCCGCTGTGGGCCTCTCGGCGTCGAGCGAACGCCGGGAGACGCGCCACGGGAGGGCGGATGCCGCCGCGTGTCGCCCGTCGCCGTCGATCGGGCCGCTCGACGGGACCGTCCGCTGGCTGTTTCGCCGGTCCGTGCGATAATGAAAGCTGATGTGACCGCGGCCGCGCCGCAGGAACATCACCCAGAAGACTTCGGGCGATGACCGCCCTTCGCAGCACGAGCCGCAGGCCTGCTGCAGACCGAGTGAGTTCGCAGCCCCGCCGGGTGCGGCGCTGCATGAGATTTCGTCGGGCGACGCGCGGTGTCGCCCGCCAGGGAGAACCCCGAATGGCCGAAGTGACCGACGATCAGACCCCCGCCGAGCAGGCGCCGATCGAGAACCCCGAGACCGAGACCCGCGAGACCGAGGCGGTCGCCACGTCCGACCCCGCCGACACCACGCCTGCCGCGACCTCCGGTGTCGACGAGGAAGAGGCTGCGGTCCAGGATGCCGCGCATGCCGCCGCCGAGGACACCCGGGCGCCGGCCGTGCTCGAGGGCGACACCGCCACGGGCGACACCGCCACGGGCGACGCCGCCACGGGCGAGCAGCCCGAGGCCGAGGCCGACGCGGAGGCTCCGGTCGACCCGTCCGCCGTCTCGGCAGACGACGCCCCCATCGGCGGCGACTCCGACGCCCCCGCCGACGTGCTCGTCGAGCGGAGCGGCACCTCTTCGACCGCCGAGGCGACTGCCGCCCTCGAGGAGCCCGCCGCCGAGGAGCCCTCCGCCGAGAAGCCCGCCGGCGCGGAGCCCGCCCCCGAGAAGCTCGCGAAGGCCGAAGAGGCCGTCGCGGTGGAGCCGGAGAAGCCCGCCGAGACCGAGAAGCCCGCGCGCCCGACGGCGGTGTCGCTCGGCCTTCTGCCCGAGAACTTCGTGTCGGCCGTCTCGACCGCTCTGCACTTCTACGCTCCCGCGCTCCCGCCGCTGCCCGCCCGCGAGGAGTCGTGGGATCGCGACGACCGCGACGACGAGGGTCCCGCCGAGCGCGGTTCGTCCAACGCCCGTCGACGCAACCGCCGCCGTGGGGGAGCGGGCACCGGCGCCGCCGATGACGCCCCTGAGGCTCCCCCCGCCCCCGTCCGCCAGCGCGCGGTCGAGGTCATCACCGAGCCGCAGCGCATCAAGGGCTCCACGCGTCTCGAGGCCAAGAAGCAGCGTCGCCGCGACGGACGCGAGGCCGGCCGCCGCCGGCCCGTGGTGACCGAGGCGGAGTTCCTCGCCCGCCGCGAGGCCGTCGACCGCGTCATGGTCGTGCGCTCGAAGGCGGGTCGCATCCAGATCGCCGTGCTCGAGGACAACGTGCTCGTCGAGCACTACGTCGCCCGCAACCAGGACGCCTCGCTCATCGGCAACGTCTACCTCGGTCGCGTGCAGAACGTGCTCCCGAGCATGGAGGCGGCGTTCGTCGACATCGGCCGTGGCCGCAACGCGGTGCTGTACTCCGGCGAGGTCGACTGGGATGGCGTCGAGACCAACAACCAGCCCCGCCGCATCGAGCTGGCGCTCAAGTCGGGCGACCGCGTGCTCGTGCAGGTCACGAAGGATCCCGTGGGCCACAAAGGTGCACGCCTGACGAGCCAGATCTCGCTGCCCGGCCGCTACCTGGTCTACGTGCCGAACGGCACGATGAACGGCATCTCGCGGAAGCTCCCCGACACCGAGCGCGCCCGTCTGAAGAAGATCCTGAAGGAGGTGCTCCCCGAGTCCTCGGGCGTGATCGTGCGCACCGCCGCCGAAGGCGCCACCGAGGAGCAGCTCACCCTCGACGTGCAGCGCCTCACCTCGCAGTGGGAGCACGTGTCGAGCCAGGTCAAGACGATCCAGGCCCCGGCCCTGCTGCACTCCGAGCCCGATCTGCTCGTCAAGATCGTGCGCGACGTCTTCAACGAGGACTTCACGCGCATGCTCATCCAGGGCGACGAGGCGCTGCAGACGATCTCGTCGTACCTCCAGGGCGTCGCCCCCGACCTGCTCGAGCGGGTCGAGAAGTACGAGGGCGAGCAGGACCCGTTCGACGCGTTCCGCGTCACGGAGCAGATCGAGAAGGCCCTCGACCGCAAGGTGTGGCTGCCCTCGGGCGGTTCGCTCGTCATCGACCGCACGGAGGCGATGACGGTCGTCGACGTCAACACCGGAAAGTTCGTCGGTTCGGGCGGCAACCTCGAAGAGACCGTCACCAAGAACAACCTCGAGGCCGCCGAGGAGATCGTCCGTCAGCTCCGCCTGCGCGACATCGGCGGCATCATCGTCGTCGACTTCATCGACATGGTCCTGGAGTCCAACCGCGACCTCGTGCTCCGACGCCTCATCGAGTGCCTGAGCCGTGACCGTACGAAGCACCAGGTCGCCGAGGTCACCTCGCTCGGCCTGGTGCAGATGACGCGCAAGAAGCTCGGCCTCGGCCTGCTCGAGACCTTCAGCGAGGCGTGCGAAGTGTGCGCCGGCCGTGGCGTCATCGTGCACCACGATCCCGTGGTGCGCCACCGCGCCACGGGATCGGCGGGCGGCAACGGCGGCGGTAACGGCAACGGCGGTTCGTCGAACCGACGCGGTCGCGGCGGAAACGGGCAGAACGGCAACGGCCAGAACGGCGGCAACGGAAACGGCTCGTCGCAGAACGGCGGCAACGGCGGCAACACCGGGGCAGCCGCCGCGCAGGCCGGCGGAACGCACGTCATCACCGAAGGGGTGAAGTCCGCCCTCGCGCAGATCGCGGCATCCACCGTGAAGCCCACCATCGACGACCCGGCGGTCGTGGAAGCCGCGGTCGTCGCCTCGGTGGAGGCCGTTCTCGAGGCCAAGTCGGAGTCCGAGGCCCCCGCGGCACCGGCGCGCGAGAAGCGTCCGCGCAAGAAGCGCGAGCCCAAGGCCCCCCGCACCGAGAAGGACGCCCTCCTCGAGTCCGTGCTCGAGGCGCTTCCCGAGCCCAAGGCTCCGGGACAGGGTCGCTCACGTCGGCGCGTGACCACGGCCGCCCTCACCGGCACCCCGGTGAACGCGCAGCCGCCCGCCGACGCCTGAGCTCCCGGCATCCGTCATCGAGGTGTCGGACGTGTCACCCCCGCTCGTCTGCGGAGGGCGCGTCCGGCACCTCACTCGTGGGGGCGACGCCGCTCGCGCGCGGTGATGCGCAGCCCCGAGGCGCGCAGGCGGCGCACGAGCTCCTTGCCGCCCACGTGCTGGGCACCCGCGGCGACGAGGTCGGCGTGCCGCTCATCGGGCACGTCGTAGTGGTCGAGATCGAAGGCGCGCGGAGGGATGCCGGCGGCGGCGGCGAAGGCGTGCAGCTCGTCGAGGTCGCTGTCGCTCACCAGGTGCGCCCACAGCCGTCCGTGCGCGGGCCACTGCGGGTCGTCGATGAGGATCGCCATCCCGCGATCCTACGGTCGACACGCGGGGCGGATGCTTTTGCCGGATCCTCCCGGGTGAGCTAAACTTGACCCTTGGTGCGTCGCGTCCGCTCTCATCGGAGCGTGACCCCGCTGACTTTCGTCGGCCGGATCGCACCGAGACTTGGGTCGTCAGACCCTCCCGACGTCATCAGACAACCGGAGCCGTGCGCTCCCGAACGAAAACAGGTGTGAAGTGGTTTACGCAGTTGTGCGCGCCGGCGGCCGCCAGGAGAAGGTCCAGGTCGGCACGGTCGTCGTGCTCGACCGCCAGAAGGCGAAGGTCGGCGAGAGCATCCAGCTGCCCGCCGTCCTGTTCGTCGACGGCGACGCGGTCACGACCGACGCCGACAAGCTCGCGAAGGTCTCGGTCACGGCCGAGGTGCTCGGCGAGGAGCGCGGTCCGAAGATCGTGATCCAGAAGTTCAAGAACAAGACCGGCTACAAGAAGCGCCAGGGCCACCGTCAGGACCTCACGCGCGTCAAGATCACCGGCATCAAGTAAGAGCCAGGAGACGCAGAGATGGCACACAAAAAGGGCGCAAGCTCCACCCGCAACGGTCGTGACTCCAACGCACAGCGCCTCGGCGTGAAGCGCTTCGGCGGCCAGGCCGTCAACGCCGGCGAGATCCTCGTCCGCCAGCGCGGCACGCACTTCCACCCCGGCGCCAACGTCGGTCGTGGTGGCGACGACACGCTGTTCGCTCTGGCCGCCGGTGCGGTCGAGTTCGGCAACAAGGGCGGCCGCAAGGTCGTCAACATCGTCGCTGCTGCGGAGTAATCCTCAGCGCTCCGGCGCTTCCGAGGGGGTGGGCACTGCCCGCCCCCTCGTCTTTTTTCCCGTGCACGGCTGACCCGAACCCCGCCTGCACCGACGGCATCCCCGTCTCCGCCGCGTCGGCCCCGCCGCCGCCCACCCGGAAGGACCCGCCATGGTCACCTTCGTCGACCGCGTGACCCTGCACCTGCGTGCGGGCAAGGGCGGCAACGGCTGCGTCTCGGTGCGCCGTGAGAAGTTCAAGCCGCTGGCCGGTCCCGACGGCGGGAACGGCGGCAGCGGCGGCGACGTCGTGCTCGTCGCCGACCCGCAGGTGACGACCCTGCTGTCGTACCACCACTCGCCGCACCGCTCCGCGGGCAACGGCGGTTTCGGTATGGGCGATCACCGCTCGGGCGCCTTGGGCGAGGACCAGGAACTGCCCGTCCCGCTCGGCACCGTGGTGAAAGACCCCGACGGCAATGTGCTGGTCGACATGCTCACCCCCGGCATGCGCTTCGTCGCCGCGCCCGGCGGCCTGGGCGGTCTCGGCAATGCGGCCCTGGCCTCGCCGAAGCGAAAGGCCCCCGGCTTCGCCCTGCTCGGCACCCCCGGCTGGGAGGGCGATGTCGTCCTCGAGCTGAAGACCGTGGCCGACGTGGCGCTGGTCGGCTTCCCGTCCGCCGGCAAGTCGAGCCTCATCGCCGCGGTCTCCGCCGCGCGGCCCAAGATCGCCGACTATCCCTTCACCACCCTCCACCCCAACCTGGGCGTGGTGCAGGCGGGCGATGCGCGGTACACGATCGCCGACGTACCCGGCCTCATCGAGGGCGCGAGCGAGGGCAAGGGTCTGGGGCTCGAGTTCCTGCGTCACGTCGAGAGGTGCACGGCGCTGGTCCACGTGCTCGACTGCGCGACGCTCGACCCGGGCCGCGATCCGCTGAGCGACCTCGACATCATCCTCGCGGAGCTCGCTGCCTACCCGGTGCCCGAGGGTCAGGCGCCGCTGCTCGAGCGCCCGCAGATCGTCGTGCTCAACAAGATCGACGTGCCCGAGGCGCACGAGCTCGCGGACTTCGTCCGTCCCGACATCGAGGCGCGCGGCTTCCGGGTCTTCGAGATCTCCACCGTCAGCCGCGCGGGTCTGCGCGAGCTCACGTTCGCCCTCGGCGACATCGTGGAGCAGCACCGCCTCGCCACCATCGACGACGCTCCCGCCGAGCGGGTCGTCATCCGTCCCAAGGGCGCGGAGAAGGACTTCGAGATCAAGGTGGAGGGCGGCACGTACGGCCCCCTTTACCGCATCCTCGGCGACAAGCCGGTCAAGTGGGTGCAGCAGACCGACTTCCAGAACGAGGAGGCGGTGGGTTATCTCGCCGACCGCCTCGCCCGTCTGGGCGTCGAAGACGGTCTCTTCCGCGCCGGCGCGGTCGCCGGTGCGACGGTCGTCATCGGGCCCGGCGACGGCATCGTCTTCGACTGGGAGCCCACGCTCACCTCCGCCGCGGAGCTCATGACCGCGCCGCGCGGAACCGACCCCCGCCTGGTGCAGAACAACCGCCGCACCTCCTCGGAGCGTCGCGAGCAGTATCACGAGCGAATGGATGCCAAGGCCGACGCCCGCGCCGAGCTCGAGGCCGAGCGCCGTGCGGCGCGTGCCGCGGGGATCTCGCCCGACGGCGACTCGTCCGCCCTGACGTCCGAGGACGAGGAGCGGTGACCGCGACGACCCGCGCCGATATCCCCGGCGCATCCCGCGTCGTGGTCAAGGTCGGGTCGTCGTCGATCAGCGGCGACGGCGCTCACCGCATCGACACGATCGTCGACGCGCTGTCCCGCGCCCACGGAAGCGGCACCGAGGTGGTCCTCGTGTCGTCGGGCGCGATCGCCACAGCCCTGCCCCTGCTCGACCTGGAGGGGCGGCCGAACGACCTCGCGACGCAGCAGGCGGCCGCCGCCGTGGGCCAGAACGTGCTCATGTGGCGCTACCAGACCTCGCTCGACCGGTTCGGACTGCTGGCCGGGCAGGTGCTGCTGACCGCCGGCGACCTCGAGAACGCCACGCACCGCTCCAACGCTCGGCGTGCCATGGAGCGGCTGCTCGGTCTCGGCATCCTGCCCATCGTCAACGAGAACGACACCGTCGCCACCCACGAGATCCGCTTCGGCGACAACGATCGGCTCGCAGCCCTCGTGGCCCAGCTCATCGGTGCCGACGCCCTGGTGCTGCTGAGCGACATCGAAACCCTCTTCACCCGCCCGCCGAGCGAGCCGGGCGCCCGCCCGATCACCGATGTGGCCTGGGGCGACGATCTCTCCGACTTCGAGTTCGGTGCCGGGGTCGTCAACGGTGTCGGCACCGGGGGAGCGGCCACGAAGGCGTCCGCGGCGAAGCTCGCGTCGACCGCCGGCGTCGGTGTGCTCGTCACGAGCGCCGACCTCGTGGCATCCGCCCTCGCGGGAGACGCGGTGGGCACCTGGTTCGCTCCGAACCCCGATCCCGTCACCCTGGCCACGGGCCCCGTGGGCGCCGTGAGCGCGCCGGTACACTGAGCCCATGACCGTGATCGCCGCCTCCGTCGACGAGCGCCTGCGTCTGGCCAAAGACGCCGCGCGCGAGGTCGCGCTGCTCGACTCGGCGCGCAAGAGCGCGCTGCTCGTCGCCGTCGCGGACGCCATCGACGAGGCCTCCGCCGAGATCGTCGCGGCCAACGCCGACGATCTCGAGCGCGGTCGGACGGATGCCATCGGCGAGTCGCTGCTCGACCGTCTGCGCCTCGACGCGGGGCGCGTCGCGGCGCTGGCCGCCGCCGTCCGCGCGGTCGCCGAGCTCCCCGACCCGGTGGGTCGCGTGCTCGACACGCGCACGCTCCCCAACGGTCTCGCGCTGCAGAAGGTCGCCGTGCCGTTCGGCGTCGTCGGCTCGATCTACGAGGCGCGCCCGAACGTGACCGTCGACATCGCGTCGCTCGCGCTGCGCTCGGGCAACGCCGTCGTCCTGCGGGGCGGTTCAGCGGCGCAGAGCAGCAACGCCACGCTCGTCCGGGTCATGCGCGGTGCACTGAGCGCCCAGGGCGTCGACCCCGAGGCGATCCAGAGTGTCGACGACTTCGGGCGAGACGGTGCGCGCGCGCTCATGAATGCTCGCGGTCTCGTCGACGTCCTCGTGCCGCGGGGGAGCGCTTCGCTCATCGAGACCGTGGTGACCGAGTCCACCGTCCCCGTGATCGAGACCGGCGCGGGCGTGGTGCACGTCTTCCTCGACGCCACGGCGCGTGACGACTGGGCGCGCGACATCGTCCTGAACGCCAAGGTGCAGCGGCCGAGCGTGTGCAACGCCGTCGAGACGGTCCTCGTGCATCGCGACGCCGCCGACCGTCTGCTGCCCGAGCTGCTGGCATCCCTCTCCGACGCCGGGGTGACCGTGCACGGCGACGACGCCACCCGCGCGCACGACGACCGAGTCGTGGCCGCCACCGACGACGACTGGGCGCGCGAGTACGGGACGCTCGACCTCGCGGTGCGCGTGGTCGACGACCTCGACGAGGCTCTCGCGCACATCCGTCGCTATTCGACCCAGCACACGGAGTCCATCGTCACGGCCGACCAGGCCGCCGCCGACCGGTTCCTGGCGGAGGTCGACTCCGCCGTGGTGCTCGTGAACGCATCCACGCGTTTCACCGACGGAGGCGAGTTCGGCTTCGGCGCCGAGGTCGGCATCTCCACCCAGAAACTGCACGCCCGCGGACCCATGGGTCTCGCCGAGCTGACGAGCACCAAGTGGCTCGGGCGCGGCGACGGCCAGGTGCGCGCCTGACCGCCTAAAATGGCAACGCGCGTTGCGATGCGCGGATCTTTCGAACGGAGCACTGATGACTTTCGTGTCACTTCTCGCCCAGGCCGCTGAAGAGGGCGCCCACCACGGGGGCAACGTCCAGGCCTCGACCTTCTGGTACGGCGTGGTGGCCTTCGTCGTCTTCGTCTCGTTGAGCCTGGTCACGCTGTCGTACCGCAACGTGTCCAACCGTCACGCGCACAAGGCCGCGGCCTACACGCAGAAGCACGGCACGCCCACGCCCGAGGCCCACGGCCACTGAGGGCCACCGTATGTCGGTGACGCGCGCCCCTCGTATCGGGGTCATGGGTGGGACGTTCGATCCCATCCATCACGGTCACCTCGTCGCGGCCAGTGAGGTCGCGCAATCGTTCGACCTCGACGAGGTCGTCTTCGTACCCACGGGTCGTCCCTGGCAGAAAGACGACGTCACCGAGAGCGAGCATCGCTATCTCATGACGGTGATCGCGACGGCATCCAATCCGCAGTTCACCGTGAGCCGCGTCGACATCGATCGCGCGGGCCCCACCTATACGATCGACACCTTGCGCGACCTGCAGGAGCAACGCCCCGGCGCCGAGCTCTTCTTCATCACCGGAGCCGACGCGGTCGCGCAGATCCTCAGCTGGCGCAATCACCAGGAGCTGTGGGACCTGGCGCATTTCGTCGCCGTCTCGCGTCCGGGTCATGTGCTCACCACGGAGGGACTCCCCTCCGAGAACGTGAGCCAGCTGGAGATCCCGGCGTTGTCGATCTCGTCCACAGACTGCCGCGCGCGTGTGCGCCGAGGACACCCGGTGTGGTACCTCGTGCCCGACGGCGTCGTGCAGTACATCGCGAAGCATCACCTCTACCGGAGTAAGGCATGAGCTCTTCCGAGACCCCAGAGACGCCCGCCCTGACCCGTCGTCAGCTGCGCGAGCTGCGTCAAACCGGCGCGACCCCGATCATCCCGCCGCAGCCCGAGGGCGAACAGGCTCCGGATGCCGAGACCTCCGCACCCGCCGAGGTCATCGACGCAGTGCCCGCCGCCGCGGGCGACGAGGCGGCCAACGGCTCCGCGGGTGACGAGTCGACCGCCGATTCCGCGGGTGACGTCGTGGACGACAACGCCGTGGGCACGCCCGCCCAGGAGCCCTCCGTCGAGAACACGCCGGTCGAGGAGGCCCCCGCCGAGGAGGAGGCCTCCGTCCCGGCACCCGCCGAAGAACCGGCCACCCCCGCCCTGCGGCCCGCCGTCTTCGACTCGCCCTTCGCCGACGCGGGCGCCGAGTTCGGTGTGTCGGGTCTGACCCGACGCCAGGCGCGCGCGCAGGAGAAGATCCGCACGGCGGCCGTTCCGATCATCAGTTCCGACCTCGAGCCCGCGCAGCCCCGCCAGGCCGCCCCGCAGGCCCCGGTCGCCGAGGAGACCGCGCCTCCCGCGATCTTCCGTCCCGCCGCCTCCGAGACGGACGAGAGCCCGGTCGCGACCACCGAGGAAGCGCCCGCGCCGTCGGTGGTCAATCCGGCACTGGGCTCCGACCTGCTCGACGGGCAGACGCCCGACATCAGCCTGCCGGCGTCGTTCGATCAGCTCATCTCGCGCAACACCGGCGCCACGGGCGCCGTCTCCACCCCGAACGCACTGATCCTGTCGCAGACCCCGACCGGCGTGCCGCTGGTCGGCCCCATCAACGGCACGGGCGAGATCATGATCACCGGCACCTTCGCGCTCCCCGAGGGGCTCGGATCCGTCGGCCACGCACCCGGCACCACCGACGGCCGTGACGCCGACGCGGTGCTCCTCGACGGCGAGCTCCCGCCCGCCTCGTCCCCCACGCCGATCGCCGCCAGCGCCGCGATCAGCACCGTCAAGCAACCCGGCGAGATCATTCGCCCCCCGGCGCCCGAGAAGGGGAGCAAGCTCCTCGTCGGCCTCATCATCACGACCGGCGCCCTCGCGCTGGCGGTGGCCGTCACTCTCGTGCTCGCCTTCACGACAGGAGTCTTCCGATGACAGCCACCGACAACGGGCGGGAGATGGCGCAGATCGCCGCTCTCGCCGCCGACTCCAAGAGCGGCGACGACATCGTCGCCCTCGACGTGTCCGAGCCTCTTCCGCTGGTCGACGTGTTCCTGCTCGTCACCGGCCGCAACGAGCGCAACGTCGCGGCGATCGCCGACGAAATCGAAGAGAAGCTGCTCGAGGCCGGCCACAAGCGCCTGCGCCGCGAGGGCCGCCAGGAGTCCCGCTGGGTCCTCCTCGACTTCGGTGATCTGGTCGTGCACGTGTTCCACGAGGAGGAGCGCGTCTACTACGGTCTCGAGCGTCTGTGGAAGGACTGCCCGGTCATCCCGATCGAGCTGCCCACCCCCGCGACCGCGTCCGAGTGACCACGCCGCGAACATCGCCCTCTGCCGATCGGCAGGGGGCGTTTTCGTGTGGCCGGAGCGGGCGAGCCGACGTGCCCTTCGAAAGGCCCCGGATCGGCATCCGTTCAGGCATCGAGATCGGATGCCGGGATCCGGATCGCCCCGATTCCCGAGGCGTCCCGGGAAGCTAGGCGGCAGGGATAGGGCGACTGGCGGGAACGCCGCCGCAACCAGGAAAGCCCCCGCCGAAGCGGGGGCTTTCTCTACCGGGTGGACCTGAGGGGACTCGAACCCCTGACCCCCTGCATGCCATGCAGGTGCGCTACCAGCTGCGCCACAGGCCCGTATTTTTGTTTTCCGCCCCGTTTGAGGCAACTCCATGAGCTTACAACACGGATCGCAGACGAGGAAAATCGACGCCGCCGGGCGTGTCGTCGGACGACGTCACGGCAGCCAGCAGTCGCTGTCGAAGCTCCTGACCACGGGCGCTGAGCGCGCGCTGTCGCGCGACGTACGCGGCTTTGCCCTTCGGCGTTTCGATGGCCACCGAGTCGTAGCCCCAGTCGGTGAGGTCGTACGGCGACGCTTCCATGTCGAGGGTGCGGATGTCGCGGGCGAGTGCGAACGCGTCGAGGAGCACGGAGCCGGGGACGAGAGGGCCGAGCTTGACCGCCCACTTGTAGACGTCCATGCCGGCGTGCAGGCAGCCCGGCTGCTCCCACTCCACCTGATCGTCGCGCCGCAGCGTACGGCGGTTGAGCGGCACGGCGTCGGGGGTGAAGAATCGGAACGCGTCGAAGTGGGTGCACGTGAGGTCATGCGCGTCGACCACCGCGTCGGTGCCGGCACGGCCCAACCGCAGCGGAACGGCGTGGCGCACCTCGTCGGCACGGTAGGCCATCGCCCACTCGTGCAGACCGAAGCACCCGAACTGCGGGGCGCGATCGCGCGTCGCGCGCAGGAGGTTCACGATCCCGCGGTACATCGAGCCCCTGTCGGCGCGGAAGCCGGCGGCATCCACGCGCACGTCGTCGCCGTCGGCGCGGTACCAGCGCCAGGAGGTGCGTTCGGTCGCGTCTCGCAGGATCACGTCCGGTCCCGGATGCCACCGCCGCAGGATCGCGGGCTTGTACGAGTAGTACGTGAACAGGAAGTCCTCGACGGGGTGCTTCTCGCCGCGGCTCGCGCGCGCGCGGTGCGCGGCGGTCATCGCGTCCGCGCGCTCAGCGTGGGCGGAGGCCAGCGGCGTCCATTCGTCGCGGGCGAGAACCGCGTCGGTGTCGATGGTCACGGTCATTCGACGGGGGCGATGAGCTCGGGGGAGTCGTTGCGCACGTTGCCGACCGCCGACGACACGACGTGGTCGTCGAGCGTCTCGGCCACGTCGGGGGCCGCATCGATCGCGGCGTCGAGGATGTCGCCGACGTTCTCGGTGGTCGGGTCGAGCCACGCATCGGCGACATCGGGGTCCATGAACAGCGGCATGCGGTCGTGGATCGAGCCGAGGCGGCCGATGGAGTCGCGCGTGAGGATCGTGCAGCTCAGCACCCATCGCGCCGGATCGTCCTCGGCGCGGGCGGGGTCTTTCCACCACTCGTAGAGTCCCGCGAAGAACAGCGGCGACCCGTCGGCGGGGTGGATGTAGTGCGGCGTCTTGCCCGCCTCGGTGGTCTTCCACTCGTAGTACCCGGATGCCGGGATGATCGCGCGCCGCTTGATGAGCGCGTTGCGGAACATCGGCTTGTCTTCGACCTCTTCGCTGCGGGCGTTGAAGGCCCGCGCGCCGATTTTCAGGTCTTTCGCCCAGCCCGGCACGAGACCCCAGCGGGCCGCTTCGAGGCGGCGCACCGGCGGCTCGCTCTTGAGCGAGTCGAGCACGATGGCCACCGGCGAGGTGGGAGCGATGTTGTACGACGGCTGAGGCAGGTCGTCGGCCTCGACGTCGACGCGCAGCACCCCCACGAGTTCACTGGCGACATTGGCCACGACGAATCGACCGCACATACCTCCACCGTACGCGGACCCTCCGACATCGGCGCGACCGTCACCCTTCCCGCGCTCTCGGCGGAGCGCAGAGCCGCGCGCATCCGACGGTCTCGCGACGTGCGGGTTCTCGGCACACCACCGGATCGCCGTGGTCACCCCCGGGACGCCGCCGAGGGTGGGCGGCTCCTCGAGGTTCCGCACGGCGCGGGGCGCCGCGGCATCCGGGATCAGGCGTCGCGGGAGATGACGCCGACGTCCTCCAGGCGGTCGAGCAGGGCGGCCCCGTCGGAGCCGGTGACCCACGGCACCTCGGCCGCGGAGTGATCGTCGACGACGGTGCGACCACCGGCGAGCACGGCCTCGGCGGGCAGGAGGCGGCGGATTGCGACGGCCTCGACGTTCTGCGGGTGCTCGATGGCGAAGCCGGTGTAGATGGCGTCGTCGTGCTGGCCGTCGTCTCCGACCAGCAGCCACTTCACGTGCGGGAACTCGGCGGCGAGGCGGCGCAGGTTGAGCTCCTTGTGGTCGCGGCCGCTGCGGAACCAACGATCGTGCGTCGGACCCCAGTCCGTCAGCAGGAACGAACCCGCCGGGAACAGGTGACGGCGCATGAACCGGGTGAGCGTCGGGGCGACGTTCCACGCGCCCGTCGAGAGGTACACCACGGGCGTACCCGGGTGCTCGCGGGTGAGACGCTCGAGCATGACCGCCATGCCGGGGACGGGCTGTCGCGCGTGCTCGTCGACGACGAAGGAGTTCCACGCCGCCAGGAGGGGGCGGGGGAGAGCCGTCACCATGACGGTGTCGTCGATGTCGCTGACCACGCCGAAGCGCACGTCGGAGCCCACGATGAAGACGCGGACCTCCGCCGGGGTGCTGCCCTCGACCGACATCGTGACCGTCTGCCAGCCGGGCTTGAGCGCGGCGGGGAGCTTCGCGTCGATGACGCCCCCGCGATCGGCGGCGACCTGGTGCGTCACCCCGTCGATCACGACGGTGACGTGCGCGAAGCCCACCGGAACGGCCGCGAAGCTGCGCCACCCGCGGAGGCTCTCGAGTTCACCCGTGGAGGTGCGCTTGGTCGGCGGGGCGATCAGGACGCGGCCCAGGACGCGCACCCATTCCTCGGTGCCGTAGCCGGGGAAGCCGGTGACGGCGGGACGGAGGCCGCGGGCGCGTGCGCGTCGTTCGCGCCAGCGGTGGAAGCGACGCTCCAGTCGGGCGAACCAGAGCACTTTGGCGCGAGGATTGCGAGGCATCCGCCTCAGTCTTTCACGTCGCCGTCCGCGGGTTCCAGGACGTGCCCGTCATCGGTCAGGTGACGACGTTCCATCCGTTCGATGACCTTCTTGCCCACGAAGACCAGCACGAGGAAGACGACGAGGATGCCGACGAAGACGTAACCGGCGTAATGGATGCGGTCGCTGAGCTCGCGGTAGGTGCCCGCCGCCCCCGCGGCGACCGTGACGTAGAGGCTCGCCCACACGACGCACGCGGGCGTGGTCCACGCGAGGAACCGGCGGTAGCTGTACCCGCTCATCCCCACCGTGAGGGGGACGAGGGAGTGCAGCACGGGGAGGAATCTCGAGAGGAAGATGGCCGGCCCCCCGCGCCTGCGCAGGTAGCGGTCGGCGCGGTCCCAGTTGCGCTCGCCCAGCTTCTGCCCCAGGCGCGACGCACGGATGCGCGGGCCGAAGTACCGCCCGAGCCAGAAACCGAAGCTCTCGCCGATGAGCGCCCCCACCACGATCGCGGCGGCCAGCACGACGCCCTCCAGCGGAGAGGCGACAGCCGTGCCGGCGACGATGACCATCGTGTCGCCGGGGACGATGAGGCCGACCAGCACGCTCGTCTCGAGCATGACCGCCAGACCGGCGATGACCGTGCGCAACACGGGGTCGACGTTCTGGACGACGTCGAGCAGCCACGTGAGGATCTCGTTCACCTCCCTCAGCCTAGAGCCGCCGGGCACGCCTAGCCTGGGAGCGTGCCCCACTCCGCCTCTCCATTCACCCGGCACGCATGGATGGACCCCGAAGCGGTGTTCCTCCACCTCTTCGCCACGGCCGCTCACGCGTTCTGGCTCGACGCCGGAGTCGATACCGAGACGGGATGGAGCTGGATGGGGGCGGGGAGCCCGGCGGGGGAGGTCGGCCCCTCCGGCGTCGATGCGGCGCGGGCGAGCGCACCCGACGATGACGGGGCCGGCGCCTTCCGCGGGGGATGGGTCGGCTGGCGCACGTACGAGGGCGACGGGGCGTGGCTGCGCGTGGACGCGTTCCTCGCGTTCGACCACGCTTCCCGCCGCCTCTTCGTCTTCGGCGACGCGGCGGCGGCGGAGCGCCTCGTCTCCGTTCCCCCCGCCGACCCCGTTCCGGACGCGCCGGCCCGGGGCGTGGCATCCGCGCGTGTCTCGCCCGACCGGTACGCCGAACTCATCCACGCGTGCCGCGAGCGGATCCGCGAGGGCGACGCGTACCAGCTGTGCCTCACCACCCGGTTCACCGTGCCGGGAGCGGTCGATGCGCTCGACGTGTTCCGCCGTCTGCGCCGGGCGTCGGGGTCGCATCACGCGGGATTCCTGCGGCAGGGCGGGACCGCCCTCGCCAGCGTGTCACCCGAGCGCTTCCTCACCGTGCGCGACGGAGACGTGCACACGCACCCGATCAAGGGCACGCGGCGCCGCGCCGCCGATGCCGAGACCGACCGGGCGCTGGCCGAGGAACTGCGGACGGATGCCAAGGAGCGCGCCGAGAACGTCATGATCGTCGACCTGATGCGCAACGACCTGTCGCGCGTGTGCGAGCCGGCGACGGTCGGCGTCGATCGCCTCCTCGAGGTGGAGACCTACCCGAGCGTGCACCAGCTCGTGAGCGAAGTGTCGGGGAGGTTGCTGCCCGGGACGACGATTGGGGAGCTGCTGTCCGCGACCTTCCCGGCCGGGAGCATGACGGGCGCCCCCAAGCAGTCGGCGATGGACATCCTGGCCGGGCTCGAGGGAGCGCCCCGCGGTGTGTACTCCGGCGCCTTCGGCTGGGTCGGCGACGACGGCTCCGCCGACCTCGCCATGGTCATCCGCAGCGTCGTGGTGGAACCGGATGCCGCCTGGGTCGGCGCCGGCGGCGGCATCACGTGGCGTTCGGTCGCGGCATCCGAGGTGGCCGAAGTGGGGCTCAAGGCCCGCAGTCCGCTCGCCGCGCTCGGGGTCGACGTCCCGCCCGGGTGGTGACCGGGACTCCGATAGCCTGGGAGCCGGCCCTCGTGGCCTCCCGACCTTCACGATTGGCTTCACCCGTGTCTCAGAATTCCGCAGCAGACCCCCGCGAGGGGGGCTTCGACACCCACGCCATCCAGGCGAAGTGGCAGCAGGCTTGGGCCGAGAAAGACCCCTTCCGCGCCGGTGGCGACGACGACACGCGCCCGCGCAAGTACGTGCTCGCGATGTTCCCCTACCCCTCGGGCGACCTTCACATGGGTCACGCCGAGAACTACCTCTACTCCGACATCGTGGCGCGCTTCTGGCGCCACCGCGGCTACAACGTGCTCAACCCCATCGGGTGGGACTCCTTCGGCCTGCCGGCCGAGAACGCCGCGATCAAGCGCGGCGCCGACCCCGTCGAGTGGACGTACGCGAACATCGACCAGCAGAAGGCGAGCCTGAAGGACTACGGCGTCTCGTTCGACTGGAGCCGGGTGCTGCACACGAGCGACCCCGAGTACTACCGCTGGAACCAGTGGCTGTTCCAGAAGCTGTACGAGAAGGGCCTGGCCTACCGCAAGGACGCCCTGGTCAACTGGGACCCGGTGGATCAGACCGTGCTCGCCAACGAGCAGGTGCTGCCCGACGGCACGAGCGAGCGCAGCGGCGCCGTCGTGGTGAAGAAGAAGCTGACGCAGTGGTTCCTGCGCATCACCGACTACGCCGACCGTCTGCTCGACGACCTGAACCAGCTCGAGGGCTTCTGGCCGAGCAAGGTCATCCAGATGCAGCGCAACTGGATCGGTCGCTCGGTCGGTGCCGACATCGAGTTCGAGATCGAGGGTCGCGCCGACAAGATCACGGTCTTCTCCACGCGCCCCGACACGCTGCACGGCGCGACGTTCTTCGTCGTGGCACCGGAATCCGATCTCGCGGCCGAGCTCGCGGCATCCGCTGATCAGGGGGTGCAGGAGACGTTCCGCGCCTATCTGGAGCAGGTGCAGCGCGCGACCGACATCGAGCGTCAGTCGACCGACCGGCCCAAGACGGGCGTGTTCCTGGGGCACTACGCCGTCAACCCGGTCAACGGCGAGAAGCTGCCGATCTGGGCCGCCGACTACGTGCTGGCCGACTACGGCCACGGAGCGGTCATGGCCGTGCCCGCGCACGACCAGCGCGACCTCGACTTCGCGCGCGCCTTCGACCTGCCCGTCAAGGTGGTCGTCGACACCAACGCGCCCGTCACCGGGGCGATCCCGGTCATCGAGCTGGATGCCGACGGCGTGCCGATCGATCCGCTCGGCGACGTCGATGACCTCGATCCGGTCAGGACCGGGGTCGCGCTGACCGGTGACGGTCGCATGATGAACTCGGGTTCGCTGAACGGGCTGAGCAAGCGCAACGCGATCGCCCGCATGATCGAGGAGCTCGAGGCGAAGGGCGTCGGCCGCGCGGCCAAGACGTACCGCCTGCGCGACTGGCTGATCTCGCGCCAGCGCTACTGGGGCACGCCGATCCCGATGCTGCACGGCGAGGACGGCTCGATCACCCCGGTGCCCGCCGACCAGCTGCCGGTGCGCCTGCCCTCGGTCGAGGGTCTCGACCTCAAGCCCAAGGGCACCTCGCCCCTGGGGGCGGCGACCGAGTGGGTGCAGGTCACCGACCCCGAGACGGGGCAGACGCTGCTGCGCGACCCCGACACGATGGACACCTTCGTCGACAGCTCCTGGTACTACCTGCGCTTCCTGTCTCCGAACAACGAGACCGAGGCGTTCCCGACCCGCGAGGCGTCGAAGTGGGGTCCGGTCGACTTCTACATCGGTGGCGTCGAGCACGCGATCCTGCACCTGCTGTACGCGCGTTTCATCACCAAGGCGCTGTTCGACATGGGCCTGGTGGAGTTCACCGAGCCCTTCTCGAGCCTCATCAACCAGGGCATGGTCATCCTCGACGGCGCGAAGATGTCCAAGAGCAAGGGCAACCTGGTGCTGTTCCAGGAAGAGCTCGACGCCCACGGCGCCGACGCGCTGCGCGTCGCGCTCGCCTTCGCCGGCCCGGTCGAGGACGACAAGGACTGGAACGACGTCTCGACCACCGGTGCGGCGAAATTCCTCGCCCGCGCCCTGCGCATCGCGCACGACGTCGACAGCGAGACGGACGTCGTCTGGGCCGAGGGAGACGCGTCGCTGCGCCGCGTGACCCACCGCCTGCTGGCCGAGGCGCCGAACCTCATCGAGCAGACGAAGTTCAACGTCGTCGTCGCACGCCTCATGGAACTGGTCAACGCCACCCGCAAGGCGATCGACGGGTCCGCCGGGGCGAGCGACCCCGCCGTGCGCGAGGCCGCCGAGGTCATCGCCATGACCCTCGACCTGTTCGCCCCGCACACCGCGGAGGAGATGTGGCAGACGCTCGGCTACGAGGGCTTCGTCGGCCTCGTCACCTGGCGCCAGGCCGACCCGACCCTGCTGGTCGAAGACACCGTCACCGCCGTCGTGCAGATCGACGGCAAGGTGCGCGGCACGCTGCAGGTCTCGGCCAAGATCGGCGCCGACGAGCTGGAGAAGCTCGCCCGCGCCGACGGGAAGGTGCTGCGTGCGCTCGGCGATCGCGAGATCGTGCGCGCCGTCGTGCGCCCGCCGAAGGTGGTCAGCTTCTCGACGAAGTGATCGTCGCCTCCGGATGCCACGTCCTGACGCTCCCCGGAGCGTTGGGGCGTGGCATCCGGTGCTCTCGGGGTGGGGGCATGAGCCGTGGCGCCTCGTGAGCGGGTGAGCGGGCCGGCGTCGATGCGGTAGCGGCGACGCCGTCGGGGAACTCCGCCTCAGGCGGTTCCTCCCCACGGGGCGAGATGGCGGGCTCGTCCACGGATGCCGTCGGCGTGCCCACTCGGGAACGGTGCTCCTGCCTACCGTGAGCGTATGACCGCCCGTCCCGTGCAGACCCCGGATGCCGACTCGTCCGGTGCGCGCCGGAAGCTCGGCGTCGGTGCGGTCATCGTGCTCGTGTTGGCGGCCTTCGCCATCACCATCGGGATCGGGATGTTCCGCGCAGCGACCGGGGCCGAGACCGTCACGCCCGGCCCGTCGCCGTCGCGCAGCGCGATCGTGCCCGTCCCGTCCGGCATGTACGTCCATGTCGCCGGTGCCGTCCGCCGGGCGGGGCTCTATCGGCTCGATGCCGGTGGCCGGGTGGCTGACGCCGTCGCGCTGGCCGGCGGGTTCGCCGACGACGCGGACCGCGACGGCGTCAATCTCGCCCGCACGGTGACCGACGGGGAGCAGATCGTCGTTCCGGTGGCGGGTGCCGCTCCGGAGACGGGCGCGCCGGCGACCGCGGGAGGCGCGAACATCCTCATCGACCTCAACACGGCGACGGCCGAGCAGCTCGACACCCTGCCGCGGGTGGGGCCCGCGATGGCCGACCGCATCATCGCCTGGCGGACGGAGAACGGACGGTTCACCAGCGTCGACGACCTTCTGTCGGTGCCGGGCATCGGCGACAAGATGCTGGCCGCCATCCGCGACCTGGTGCACGTGTGAACGTGAGGCGGGCACTGCTGCGGCGGTCCCTGCGGCCGGTCGCTGTGGCGGGGGGCACGTGGGCGGCGGCCGCCGCGGCGACCGTCCTGACTGATCCCGGCCTTCTCGCGGCGGGCCTTGCGGCGGCCGCGGCCGGAGCGGTGGCGCTCCTCACCCGGGTGCGGCATCCGATCCTGGTCGTCGCCGCTGTCGCGCTCGGCTGCGCGGGCGCCTCGGCCGGCACGGTGGCGTCCCTCGTCCCCACGCGCGAGGCCGTCGCGCATCTGCAGGTGGAGGGCGGGCGGCATCTGCGCGTCACGGCGACCGTGACGGGACATCTCGCCCGCAGTTCCCAGGGCGGGGCGTGGGCGGATGCGACGGTCTCCCTCGTCGCTGCGGGCGACACCGCGGTGCGCGGGCTGATCCCGGCCCGGATCGGCCTCGACTCCGAGACCCTGGACGACGCCGCTGCACTCGGACCCGGCAGCGAGCTCGTCGTCGCGGGAACGGGTATCCCCACTGATCCCGCCGACCGCGCGATCCTGGCGCTGCGGGTGACCGAGGTCGAGCGGGCGGCTGCGCCCGAAGGTCTCTGGGCGACATTCGAACAACTGCGAGACGGGCTGGTCGACTCGACTCGCGGCCTGCCGCAACCGGGGGCGGGCCTCATCCCGGGACTGGCCGTCGGAGACACCTCCAGCCTCGACAGCGCCACCGAGACCGCCATGAACGCCGCCTCCCTGTCCCACCTGACGGCGGTGTCGGGTGCGAACTGCGCCTTGGTCGTGGGGTCCGCGTTCGGTCTCCTCTCCCTGTGCGGGGTCGGCCGCGGCATCCGGGTGGTCGGCGCGCTCACCGTCCTGGCCGCGTTCGTCATCCTGGTCACACCCGAGCCCAGCGTCGTCCGAGCCGCGGTGATGAGTGCGATCGCGCTGCTGGCGGTCGCCCTGGGGCGACCGGCCGTCGGCATCGCCGTGCTGGCGGGGGCGACGACCGCGCTGCTGATCGCCGACCCGTGGCTGTGCCGATCGCTCGGCTTCGCCCTGTCGGCCGCGGCGACCGCGGCCCTGCTCGTGTTGGCGCGCCCGCTCGCCGACGGTCTCGGGCGATGGATGCCGGCACCCCTCGCTCTGGCGCTGGCGGTGCCCTCGTCGGCTCAGGTCGTGTGCGGCCCGCTGATCGTGCTGATCGACCCCCACGTTCCGCTGCTCGGGGTGGTGGCGAACATACTCGCCGATCCGGCCGCGGCGCCGGCGACGATCGCGGGGGCGCTCGCATGCATCGCCCCCATCCCCTGGTTGCGCGATGGTCTGACGGTGCTGGCGTGGATCCCCGCCGCCTGGATCGCCGCGGTCGCGCACACGACCGCCGGTGTGCCCGCGCAGAACCTGCCGTGGCCGGACGGGACCACGGGTGCTGCGCTTCTGGCCGTCGTCGGTGCCGCGATCATCATGGCGATCGTCCGCCCTCAGCGGGTGCCGCGCCTGACCGCCGTTGCGACGGCGATGGTCGCGGTCCTGGTGGGGGTGGCCGGCGCCACGGGAACCGTGCGCTCCGTGGCCGGACCGCTCACCGTCCCGGTGGCATGGCAGGTGGCCATGTGCGACGTCGGGCAGGGCGATGCCACGCTGTGGCGGTCCGGTGCAGCGGTCGCCCTCGTCGACACGGGGCCGGACCCGCAACCGCTCGCGGACTGCCTGCAGACCCTCGGCATCGCGCGCCTCGACCTGGTCGTGCTGACGCATTTCGACAAAGACCACGTGGGCGGGTCGGCAGCGGTCGTGGGCCGAACCTCGCTGGTGTTCCACGGCCCCCTGGGAGAGTCGACCGATCAGAAGCTGCTCGACCGCTTCGCTGCCGGTGGGGCGCGGCTCCTCGCCGCCACGATGGGGATGACGGGCGAGGTGGGCGACACGCGGTGGCAGGCGCTCGGCCCCCTGCCCGGAATGGAGCCGGGAAACGCCGCGAGCGTCGCGATCGACGTCGCCGGCGAGAACTTCCCGCGTACCGTTCTGCTCGGCGACCTCGGCGCCGAGCCGCAGGCGGCGTTGCTGCGCCGCATCGAGCTGCCGCGGGTGGAGATCGTGAAGGTGTCCCACCACGGTAGTGCCGACCAGGACGCCGAGCTCTACCACCGGTTGCACGCCGCCGTCGGGCTCATCGGCGTCGGAGCCCACAACACCTACGGACACCCGACCGCGCGTCTGCTCGACATCCTGCAGAAGGAGGGCACGATCGCGGCACGGACGGACACCGGCGGGATCCTCGCCGTCTGGCATGACGATGAAGGACGACTCGCGCTGTGGCGCCAGCGCGAGGCATGACCGGACCGGCGCCCGTTCGGCGCTCGACCCGGGCCGCCACGCGCTGAGACGCCGACCGACCACGGTGTCCGAGGGCATCGGTAGGCTGGGGGAGTGACCCCGGCCCCTCGACGCGCAGCGCCCGCCAAGGCCAAATCGGCCATCCCGCAGGTGTCCTGGCGTGCCCCGCAGCCGGCGCCCATCGTGCTGGTCTCCGGCCCCGAAGAGGTCTGCGCCGAGCGTGCCATCGCCGGCATCCGCTCCCTCCTGAAGAGCGAAGACCCCAGCCTCGAGGTCACCGACATCCGTGCCGACGACTACGCCGCCGGTACCCTGCTCTCCGTCACGTCACCGTCGCTCTTCGGCGAGCCGCGCCTCGTCCGCGTCAGCGGGGTCGAGAAGTGCAGCGACACGTTCCTCACCGAGGCCGTGTCGTACCTGTCGCAGACGCAGGAGGGCGCCACGGTCGTCCTGCGCCACACCGGCGCGAGCGTCCGCGGGAAGAAGCTCCTCGACGGCATCCGCGCGGGTCAGGGGAGCGGCATCGAGATCGCCTGCCCCGCCGTCAAGCGCGACTCCGATCGCTTCGACTTCGCGGTCGGCGAGTTCAAGGCGGCCCAGAAGCGTATCGCCCCCGTCGCGCTCCGCTCGCTCGTGTCCGCTTTCGCCGATGACCTCACCGAGCTCGCCGCCGCATGCCAGCAGCTCATCGCCGATGTGCCGGGCGACATCGACGAGCGCATCGTCGAGCGCTACTACGGCGGGCGCGTCGAGACCTCGGCGTTCACCGTCGCCGACACGGCCATCGCCGGGCAGTACGGCCCGGCGCTGCTCGCGCTGCGGCACGCCCTGGCATCCGGAGCCGACCCCGTGCCGCTCGTCGCCGCTGTTGCGATGAAGCTGCGCACCATGGCGCGGGTCGCGGGGACGCGCGAGTCGTCGTCGGCCACCGCGCAGCGCCTCGGCATGAAGGACTGGCAGGTCGACCGTGCGCGCCGCGACCTCGTCGGCTGGACCGGCAACACCCTCGGCATGGCGATCCACGCCACGGCGCGCGCCGATGCCGAGGTCAAGGGCGCCTCGCGCGACCCCGTGTTCGCGCTCGAGCGGATGATCACCGTCATCGCCACGCGCGCGCCGTACGGCGACTGAGGCGGCGCCCGGCGTCGGGGCCCCGTGAGCAAGCGCCTCAGGTACGGGCGACGACAGCGCATCGTTCGGAGACAGGTCCGATCCGGCCGGGATGCCCCTGTCACGGAACGATCCCCTGTCCTCGAGTGCGAGCCGCGTCGGCACCCGATCACGCCCGCGCGATGTGGCGCGCCAGGAACGTCGCCGCCCGGAGCGTGAGTCGCGGCTCCGCTCGCCGAAGGTCGCGAACCACGACCACCTCATCGTCATCCGGTGAGGACACCGCCCGCGCCCACCGGAGCGCCGGTTCCGGAGGCTGCCCACCCGCCGGCATCTCACCGCTGAACAACTGCACCAGCCGGGACCGTGGATCCTCCCGGTCGCCGAAGACCTTCGCCGCTCGTTCGCTCTGCATACTGCACCTCCCGGCATCCACGCTACGAACGCCGGTGCGCGGGTGCCTCCGCCGCGAGGAGGAGATCGCGTGCGCCCAGGCCTGAACATGCCGCGGACATCCCGGACGCGACGAGACCCCCGAATGCGCTGGACCGAACCTCTCGCTCCGGGAACGACGAAGCCCGCCCCGCTGAAGCGGGACGGGCTGTCGAAACGGCTGCGGCTCAGAGAGCGTTGACCTGCTTCGCGATGGCCGACTTGCGGTTCGCGGCCTGGTTCTGGTGGATGACACCCTTGCTCACGGCCTTGTCGAGCTTCTTGCCGGCGAGGACGAGCGCCTTCTCGGCGGCTTCCTTGTCACCGGCCAGAACGGCCTCGCGGGTGCGACGCACGTGCGTCTTCAGCTCGCTCTTGACGGCCTTGTTGCGCTCGCGCGCCTTCTCGTTGGTCTTGTTGCGCTTGATCTGCGACTTGATGTTCGCCACGTCGACGGTCTTTCGTTTGAGTGAGTGTTGGAAGTGCCGGTCGAGCGGTAGAGGGGCGCTGTACCGGCGGTCGTGGAGGTCGGGAAAAACCCCACACGCAAGCCAAGAGACGAGTCTAACAGGTCGAGGTCTCGACCGTGGTGAGCGCCACCTCGAGCAGCGCGTTGAACACGCGGGGCCGCATCGCCGTGACGAGGTGGGTCGTGCGCGGGACCACGATCAGCTCGGCATCCTTCGCGATCGACGTGAAGAGCTTCTCGTTCACGCGCAGCTGGTCCCACTGCCCGTTCACGAACCACAGCGGCACCTCGATGCGCCGCAGCGCCGCGAGCAGGTCGAGCACCGACAGCGACGCGAGAGCGGAGTCCTGCGCGTCGAACGCGTAGCCGCCGGCGCCGAAGTCCGGGCGGGTCTCGGCCGGGAGCGTGCGGTCGAGCACCCGGTTGGTCAGACCCAGGCCGCGGTCGGGCAGGCTGTCGAATCGACGCGCGAGGAACCGATATGCGGCGAGCCCCACCCCGCGCGGGATCGAGGTGCAGGACGCCGCGATGAACGCCGCGACCGGCGGCGGGTCTTCGCGCCCGACGTATTCGATCGAGAGCAGACCGCCCATCGAATGGCCCACGAGCAGCACGGGACCGCGGGTCGCGGCATCCCGGACCGCTCGATCGAGGGTCGCGAAGGCCTCGTCGAGGGTGAACTCCTCGCCCCGACGCGTGCCGTGCCCGGGCAGGTCGACGGCGGTCACCGGGGTGCCGCGCTGCTCGAGGTGGGCGACCTGCGCGCGCCACATGGTCGCCGACGTGCGGATGCCGTGCACGAGCACGACCTGGACCGCCATGGCATCCACCTTAGAAGCGCCGTCGAGGCGCAGCCTGAGCGTCCGCGGACGGCGATGTCGGCGCGCCACCGTAGAATCGACGGAACATGTCACCGCGCGCCCTGAAGCCCCTCGAGCCGTCCGCCACCCCGCCGGCGCAGATTCGCAACTTCTGCATCATCGCCCACATCGACCACGGCAAGTCGACGTTGGCCGACCGCATGCTGCAGATCACCGGCGTCGTCGCCGACCGCGACATGCGCGCGCAGTACCTCGACCGCATGGACATCGAGCGCGAGCGCGGCATCACCATCAAGTCGCAAGCGGTCCGGATGCCGTGGTCCACGGCCGACGGCACGTTCGCCCTCAACATGATCGACACCCCCGGTCACGTCGACTTCACCTACGAGGTGAGCCGTTCGCTGGCCGCGTGCGAGGGCGCGATCCTGCTCGTCGACGCCGCTCAAGGCATCGAGGCGCAGACCCTCGCCAACCTCTACCTGGCGCTCGAAAACGATCTGACGATCATCCCGGTGCTGAACAAGATCGACCTCCCCGCCGCCGACCCCGACAAGTACGCGGCCGAGCTGGCGGGTCTCATCGGCGGCGACCCCGCCGACGTGCTGCGCGTCAGCGGCAAGACGGGGATGGGCGTCGAGGAGCTGCTCGACCTCATCGTCGAGAAGATCCCCGCTCCCGTCGGCGTGGCGGACGCGCCCGCGCGCGCGATGATCTTCGACTCGGTCTACGACGCCTATCGCGGCGTGGTGACCTACGTCCGCATGATCGACGGGGCACTGCAGCCGCGCGAGCGTCTGCAGATGATGTCGACCGGCGCGACCCACGAGGCGCTCGAGATCGGCGTCTCCAGCCCCGAGCCGATCCCCACCCAGGGGCTCGGCGTCGGCGAGGTCGGCTACCTCATCACCGGCGTGAAGGACGTGCGCCAGTCGAAGGTCGGCGACACGATCACGACGCACCGCAAACCCGCCACCGAGGCTCTCGCGGGGTACACCGACCCGAAGCCCATGGTCTTCTCGGGTATCTACCCGATCGACGGCAGCGATTACGCCGAGCTGCGCGAGGCCCTCGACAAGCTCAAGCTCTCCGACGCCTCGCTGCAGTACGAGCCCGAGACCTCCGTCGCGCTCGGCTTCGGGTTCCGTTGCGGCTTCCTCGGCCTGCTGCACCTCGAGATCATCACCGAGCGCCTCTCACGCGAGTTCGGTCTCGATCTGATCACCACCGCTCCGTCGGTGACCTACGAGGTCACCACCGACACCGGCGAGACCGTGTCGGTCACGAACCCGAGCGAATACCCCGACGGCCGCGTGGCCTCGGTCTCGGAGCCGATCGTCAAGGTCGGCATCCTGCTCCCGAAGGACTACGTCGGTACCGTCATGGAGCTGTGCCAGTCACGCCGCGGCACGCTTCTCGGCATGGACTACCTCAGCGAAGACCGGGTCGAGCTGCGCTACAACATGCCGCTCGGCGAGATCGTCTTCGACTTCTTCGACCACCTGAAGTCGCGGACGCAGGGCTACGCGAGCCTCGACTACGAACCGGCCGGACAGCAGACCGCCGACCTGGTGAAGGTCGACATCCTCCTGCAGGGCGACAAGGTCGACGCGTTCAGTTCGATCGTGCACCGCGAGAAGGCCTACAGCTACGGCACGATGATGGCCGAGCGGCTGCGCAAGCTCATCCCGCGCCAGCAGTTCGAAGTGCCCATCCAGGCCGCGATCGGTGCGCGCATCATCGCGCGCGAGACGATCCGCGCGATCCGCAAGGACGTCCTCGCCAAGTGCTACGGCGGTGACATCACCCGTAAGCGCAAGCTCCTCGAGAAGCAGAAGGAGGGCAAGAAGCGCATGAAGATGGTCGGTCGCGTCGAGGTCCCCCAGGAGGCGTTCATCGCCGCGCTCTCCGGCGACGTCGAGGCCAAGAAGTAGAACGCACGCAACCGAGAGGGGTGGATCATGCGCAGGCAGAACTTCACCGATGACACGGTCGACTACGCGGCGGTCGGCGCCACCCAGGCGCCCGACCTCATGCAGTATCCGCCGGAGCACTCCGTGCCCGCCGAAGACGCCTGGCGCATCGGCAGCGGCGAGGAGCGTTTCGCCGCCGCGAGCGAGCTGCTGCTGTCGTGGGCGCCGTTGCGCGGCGAGGAACTCAGCATCACCGACGTGCGCCCGGCATCCGGGGAGGGCTACGCGGGCGTCGGCTTCGACGCCGAGGGCGCGCCCGTCGCGCCGAGCCGGCTCGAAGCAGAGCAGCGCTTCGCCGCCGACGGCACGCCGTTCGTCCGCCCCGGCACCGGCGTGCGCCTGCACGGCAAGGTCGATGGGCACCGCGCCGACGCCGAGCTGCGCGTCATCTCGGTCTTCGAGGAGCCTCGTCGTGTCGGCTTCATCCTGGGCACCGTGGGGCACTCGATCGTGAGCGGCGAGGAGCTCTTCAGCCTCGAGTGGCGCGAAAACGACGAGGTCTGGTTCGTCGTACGCGCCTTCGATCGGCCCACCGCCCCGTCGTACCGCCTCTTCACCAGCCGCGTCCGGCGTCGGCGCAAGGCGTTGTTCGCGCGCTACCTGCGAGCGATCTCGCCGCTGTACTCCTCCTGATGGGCGGGCCCCTCCCGCTCGGAGACCCCGCGCCGATCGACGGACGCCTCCCCGACGACCTCGTCATCGATCCCGGCGCCGATTTCGGCGTCTACCTGCACGTGCCGTTCTGCCGCGTGCGCTGCGGCTACTGCGACTTCAACACCTACACGGCGAGCGAGCTCCGCGGAGCGCGGCAGGACGACTTCGCCGACACCCTGGCCACCGAGGTGCGCCTGGCGGGCGCAGTGATGGATGCCGCGGGCGGTCGGCGCGCAGCATCCACGGTGTTCTTCGGGGGAGGGACGCCGACGCTGCTGCCGCCGGGCGACCTCGCCCGCATGCTCGACGCGGTCCGCGACGAGTTCGGCATCGCGCCGGGCGCCGAGGTGACCGTGGAGGCGAACCCCGACACCGTGGACGACGCGGTCGCCGACACCCTCGCCGCCGCCGGGGTGACGCGCCTGTCGATCGGCATGCAGTCGGCCCGGCCCCACGTGCTCGCGGCGCTCGACCGCACCCACGATCCGCTGAACGTCGCCACCGCGGTCGCGGCCGCGCGCCGCGCGGGTCTCGACGTCTCCGTCGACCTGATCTACGGCGCGCCGGGGGAGTCGCTCGACGACTGGCGCGCCTCGCTCGAGGCGGCGACCGCTCTCGAACCCGACCACGTGTCGGCGTACGCGCTCATCGTCGAGGACGGGACGAAGCTCGCGCGGCAGATCCGCTCCGGCGCCGTCGCGACGCCGGACGACGACCTGCAGGCCGACATGTACGAGCTCGCCGACGATCTGCTCGCCGCCGCGGGCTACGACTGGTACGAGGTGTCGAACTGGTCGCGGGGCGTCGCGCACCGTTCGCGCCACAACCTCGCGTACTGGCGCGGCACCGACTGGTGGGGCTTCGGTCCGGGCGCGCACAGCCATGTCGCGGGGCTGCGCTGGTGGAACGTGAAGCATCCCGCCGCGTACGCCCAGCGGCTCGCCGCCGCCGAATCGCCCGCCGCGGCGCGAGAGCGTCCCGACGAGACGGCGCGTCGGCTCGAATCGGTGCTCCTGCGCAGCCGCATCCGCGAAGGGCTCCCGGTGCCGGAGATCCTCGGCGAGGGGCGCAAGGCCGTGGCATCCCTCATCGCCGACGGGCTCATCGAGGGCCCGGATGCCGTGCGCGGGCGCATCGTGCTGACCCGTCGCGGACGCCTGCTGGCGGATGCCGTGGTGCGCGCGCTGACGGCCTGACCCGGGGACGCCTCTGCTGCCCACGGGCTGAATCGTCGGGCGTGACGATGCCCGCGGCCCGTTGGCGCGTCGGTGCTTCGTGCAAACGCCCGGCGAGGCGTAAACGCCCTGTCCGGGGGTTCGCCGCTCGGAGCGGCGTTCACACGCACGCCGCGCCGCCTGACAGCGACGCCGCCGACCTCCGCGAGCCGCTCGACGCACGGGCGGGGCGATCGTCGTAGAATTGGCACTCAGTCGAGTCGAGTGCCAAACGGGAGGAGCAGCCATGGTGTCGGAACGCGGCCTCCAGGTCTTGCGCGCGATCGTCCAGGACTACGTCGACACGCGCGAGCCCGTCGGCAGCAAGGCCATCGTCGACCGCCATGCCTTCGGAGTGTCGGCGGCGACCATCCGCAACGACATGGCCCTCCTCGAGGACGAAGACCTCATCGTCGCGCCGCACACGTCGTCGGGACGCGTCCCGACCGACAAGGGCTACCGCGTCTTCGTCGACCACCTCGCCGAGCTCCGCCCGCTGTCGAGCGCCCAGCGCAGCGCCATCACCTCCTTCCTCGATGAGGCGGGCGACCTCGACGACCTCCTCGCACGCACGGTACGGGCGCTGACGCAGCTGACCGGCCAGGTCGCGATCGTGCAGTACCCCTCGTTCGCTCGCGCCAACGTCACGCACGTCGAACTCGTCGCCCTCGGCGGGCCCCGGGTTCTCGTCATCCTGGTCACTGACACCGGTCGGGTGTCGCAGCGCATCGCGCTCGTGCCCGCCGAGCCCGGCGAGAGCGACATCGCCCTGCTGCGCGCGCGCGTGGGCGCGGTGCTCGTCGGACACAGCGTCGCCGAGAGCTCCCAGCGCGTCTCCGAGGCCCTCACTGCCGGCCCGCGCCCCGGGGTCGTGCTCGACGCGATCGCCGACGCGGTCCTGCGCGTGGTCGGGGAGGAGCTCGAGGCCTTCCGTCAGGACCGTCTCGTCATGGCCGGCGCCGCGACCCTCGCCAAGCGCGAGCAGGACTTCCGCGGCAGTATCTACCCGCTCCTCGAAGCGATCGAGGAGCAGGTGACCCTGCTGCGCCTGATGAGCGAGATGGTCGCCGACGAGAAGGGACTGTCGGCGAGTATCGGGCGCGAGAACGAGCCTTTCGGCCTCGTCGAGGCCTCCGTGCTCGCGAGCCGGTACGACGGCTCCACCGGCGGGGCCCGCGTGGGTCTGCTCGGGCCGACCCGCATGGACTACTCCTCCAACCTCGCGGCGGTCCGCGCCGTCGCGCACTATCTGACCCGGATGCTCGAAGACGACGACAGCTCGCGCTGACGTCTCGCGCCGCGAGCACTCCCCACGAGAACGACCCCGCGCGAGCGGGCAGGAAGGCGATTGTGGCTGACCACTACGAGGTCCTGGGCGTCGAACGCGACGCCAGCCCGGAAGACATCAAGAAGGCCTACCGGCGTCTCGCGCGCCAGCTGCACCCCGATGTGAATCCCGGCGAGGACGCGTCCGAGAAGTTCAAACTCGTGACACACGCCTACGACGTGCTGAGCGATCCCGAGCAGCGCCGCCGCTACGACATGGGCGGCGACCAGAGCCCGTTCGGGGGCGGGGGAGCGGCCGGGTTCGGCGGTTTCAGCGACATCTTCGAGACGTTCTTCGGCGGCGCGCAGGGCGGCGGCGGAGGCCGCGGCCCGCGACCGCGGTCACGCCGGGAGCGCGGCCAGGACGCCCTCGTGCGCGTCACGCTGCAGCTCGGCGACGTCGTCTTCGGTACGCACCGCGACCTCGAGGTCGACACGGCGGTCCTCTGCGAGACGTGCCAGGGAGCGTGCACGCAGCCCGGTACCAGCGAGGTCACCTGCGACATCTGCCACGGTTCCGGTCACGTGCAGCGCACCGTGCGGAGCCTCCTCGGCAACGTCGTCACCAGCCAGCCCTGCACCGTGTGCCACGGTCACGGCACGACCATCCCCTACCCCTGCGGCACCTGCCAGGGTCAGGGCCGGGTGCGCGCGCGCCGCACGGTGTCGGTCGACATCCCCGCGGGCGTCGAGTCGGGCCTGCGCCTGCAGCTCCCCGGCTCGGGCGAGGTGGGCCCGGCCGGAGGCCCCAACGGCGACCTGTACCTGGAGATCACCGTGGAGGCGCACGACGCATTCAGTCGCGAGGGTGACGACCTCGTCGCCACCCTCGAGGTGTCGATGCCCGACGCCATCCTCGGCGCCACCACGACGATCGAGTCGCTCGACGGCTCCGTCGACCTCGAGGTGCGCCCGGGCGTGCAGTCGGGCGACGTGCTGACGATCAAGGGCCGCGGCATCACGCCCCTGCGGGGCAGCCAGCGCGGCGACCTGAAGGTCGGTGTGCACGTGGTGACCCCCACGCGCCTCGACCACAAGGAGCGGGCTCTCATCGAGGAGTTCGCCAAGCGCACCAAGGCTCCGGCGCCCCGCCTGGCCGAGCACCAGCAGGGCATGTTCAGCAAATTCCGCGATCGCTTCCGCCACTGAGCATGGCGCTGCACTTCGTCACCGACGACGCCACCGACGCACAGCCGGGGGATGCCGTGACCCTCACCGGGTCGGAGGCGCATCACGCCGCGAGCGTGCGGCGCGTGCGGGTCGACGAGGCGGTCACGCTCGGCGACGGACGCGGCGTGTGGCTCTCGGGAGTCGTGACCGCTCTCGGCCCCAAGCAGGTCGACGTGCGCGTCACGGGCCGCGAGGAGGTCGCAGCGCCCGTCCCGCGGTTCGTGCTCGTGCAGGCATTGGCGAAAGGCGACCGCGACGAGCTGGCCGTCCAGGCGGCGACTGAGCTCGGCGTCGATGAGATCGTCCCGTGGCAGGCGGCGCGCAGCGTCTCGCGCTGGGATGCCAAGGCCGACAAGGGGCTCGCGCGCTGGCGGACGATCGTCCGCGAGGCTGCGAAGCAGGCGCACCGCGCGTGGGTGCCCGAGGTCGAGGGCGTGGCCCGGACGGCCGACCTCGTCGCCCGTGCCGGTGCCTCTGTCGTCCTCGTGCTCGAGCCGACGGCATCCGTCCGCCTCACCGAGGTGGCCGCGGAGGAATCGGACGGTCGCGACGTGGTGCTCGTGGTGGGCCCGGAGGGCGGGATCGCCCCGGAGGAGCTGTCGGCGCTCGAAGACGCCGGCGCCCGCCTCGTGCGGCTGGGCGACACCGTGCTGCGTACCTCCACCGCGGGGGCCGCGGCCATCTCGGTGCTGTCGGCGGCGCACGGGCGCTGGTGAGCCTGGCCGTGCCGGGCGCTTCTCGCATCCGGCGCGGATACGGCAGATCGGGGCGTCGATTCTCCGCCCCGAGCGGTGGGATCCGCCCCGATCCGGGTCGGTGAGCGCCGAGAGGGCGTCGGCGAAACGGCCGAGCCCCGGTGTCGGAGGCCCTCACTAGACTGGATGCCATGAGCGAACCGTCGATCTTCACGCGCATCCTGCAGGGCGAGATCCCTGCCGAGATCGTGGCCGAGACCGAGAACGCCTTCGCGATCCGCGACATCGCCCCTCAGGCGCCGGTGCACCTGCTCGTCATCCCCAAGACGCAGCAGTATCGCAACGTCGTCGAGCTCGCGGCCGGCGACCCGGAGCTGCTGACCGAGGTGATCGGTCTCGCGAACAGCGTCGCCGCCGAGCACGCCGACGGCGATTTCCGTCTGATCTTCAACACCGGCGAGGGTGCCGGACAGACCGTCTTCCATGTGCATGCCCACGTTCTCGCGGGCGGCCTGAACGAAAAGAGCCTGGGTGGCTGATTCCCCCGAAGAGACCGTCTCCGAGCAGATCGCCGTCGACGGCGTGGCCATGGTGCAGCTGCTCGGTCCGCAGGACCGTCTCCTGCGCGTCGTCGAGAAGGAGCATCCCGACGTCGACGTGCACGTGCGCGGCAACGAGATCACGCTGTCGGGCTCTCCCGCGGCGGTGCGGGCCGCTCGCGGCCTGGTCGACGAGCTGGTCGCCATGACCCGCTCCGGCCACGGCCTCGACCCGGCCGACGTGACGAGTTCCAACCGCATGCTCCGCACCGACGGCGGGCCTCGCCCGTCCGAGGTGATGGGCGAGGCGATCCTGTCGTCGCGCGGAAAGGTGATCCGCCCCAAGACGGCCGGCCAGAAGGAGTACGTCGACGCGATCGACGAGAACACGATCGTGTTCGGCATCGGCCCCGCCGGTACGGGCAAGACCTACCTCGCGATGGCCAAGGCCGTGCAGGCGCTACAGCGCAAAGAGGTCAACCGCATCATCCTGACCCGACCCGCCGTCGAGGCGGGCGAGCGACTCGGGTTCCTCCCCGGAACACTGACCGACAAGATCGACCCGTACCTGCGCCCGCTGTACGACGCGCTCAACGAGATGATGGACCCCGACATCGTGCCCAAGCTCATGGCGACGGGCACGATCGAGGTCGCCCCGCTGGCCTACATGCGCGGTCGCACGCTGAACGACTCGTTCGTCGTGCTCGACGAGGCGCAGAACACCACGCCCGAGCAGATGAAGATGTTCCTCACGCGCCTCGGCTTCGGCACCCGCATGGTGGTCACCGGCGACATCACGCAGGTCGACCTCCCGCAGGGCGCCTCGGGTCTGCGTCTGGTCACCCGCGTGCTCGGCGACATCGACGACATCCACTTCTCGCGCCTGACCAGCGACGACGTCGTGCGTCACTCCCTGGTCGGCCGTATCGTCGACGCGTACAGCGAGTACGACGAGAAGCGCCTGGCCGCGCGTCGCGAACGCGACGAGGCCTCCGAGTTCGCCAACCGTGCGGAGCGACGCGGCCCCGGTGCCGCCGGTCCCCGCGATCACCTCCCGAGACGAAACCGCTCATGACGATCGAGATCAACAACGAATCCGGCCACGAGGTCGACGAGCAGGTCCTGCTGCGCCTGATGGAGTACAACCTGGCGGAGCTGCACGTCAGCGCCGACGCCGACGTGGCGATCGTGCTCGTCGACGAGGGGGCCATGGAGTCGCTCCACGTGCAGTGGATGGACGAGCCCGGCCCCACCGATGTGCTGAGCTTCCCGATGGACGAGCTGCGTCCCGGCTCCGAAGACGCCCCCACCCCCGCAGGGCTGCTGGGCGACATCGTGCTGTGCCCCGCCGTGGCCGAGACGCAGGCGGTCGCCGCGAAGCACTCGACGCAGGACGAACTCATCCTCCTCACCACGCACGGGTTGCTGCACCTCCTAGGATTCGATCACGCCGAACCCGACGAGGAGCGCGAGATGTTCGGGCTCCAGCGGGAGCTGATCACCGGGTTCCAGGCCGTCGAGCGCCAGCGTCGGGCATGACCGAAGCGCTCCTCCTCGTCGCCGCCTTCCTCCTCGTCGCGTTCGGCGGCCTGATGGCGGCCTCCGAGGCGGCGCTCGGCGTGACCTCGCGCACCGACCTTCTCGAGCTCGGCGCCTCAGGCCGCAACGCCCGATCGCTCCGGCGGATCGCCGACGACACGAGCGCGCACAACACCGCGGTGGTGTTCATCCGCGTGCTCGCCGAGACGACCGCCGCCGTGCTCGTCGCCGCCGCGTTCATGCTGATCTTCGACGACATCTGGTGGGCCGTGATCGCCGCGGCCGTGCTCATGACGGGCATCTCGTTCGTCGCGGTGGGGGCGAGTCCGCGCACCGTCGGTCGCCAGCACGCGCGCGGTCTGCTGCGCGGCGTCGCCCCCGTCATCCGGGGCATGCGCATCCTGCTCGGCCCGCTCGCGCATGGTCTCGTCGCCGTCGGCAACCGCGTGACGCCGGGGGTGTCGCACTCCACCTCGTTCGCGTCGGAGGAGCAGCTGCTCAGCATCATCGACGAGGCGGCCGAGAACGAGTTGATCGAGGAAGACGATCGCGAGCTGATCCACTCGGTCTTCGACTTCACCGATCGCTACGTCCGCGAGGTCATGGTGCCGCGCACCGACATGGTCAGTGTGGATGCCGCGGCCACCTCCCGCGAGGCCCTCGCGCTGTTCCTCGAGAAGGGGGTCTCCCGGGTGCCCCTCGCCGATGACGACGCCGACGACGTCGTGGGCGTGCTGTACCTGAAGGATCTCGTGCAGTTCGGCTTCCGCGACGAGGCCGGCTGGCGCGACGCCCCCATCCGCCGCATCGCCCGGCCGGCCGTCTTCGTCCCCGAGTCGATGAAGGCCGAGACGCTGCTGCAGCAGATGAAGAAAGATGCCGTCCACGTCTGCCTGGTCGTCGACGAGTACGGCGGCGTCGCGGGTCTGGTGACCCTCGAAGACCTCATCGAGGAGCTGGTGGGCGAGATCGCCGACGAATACGACGCTCCCAACACTGAGATCGTCGAGCTCGGCGAGGGCCGCTACCGGATCAACGCGCGCCTCGGGCTCGACGAGGTCGGCGACCTGTTCGGTCTCGAGCTCGACGACGAGGACGTCGACTCGATCGGCGGCCTGCTCGGCAAGGCGCTCGGCCGCATCCCTCAGCCCGGCGCCACCGCCGAGCACTCCGGCCTCGTGATGACCGGAGGCGCGTCGCGCGGCCGGAACCGGGGCATCGCCACCGTGATCGTCGAGCGCAGCGAGGTCTCCGCCGACGACGACGCCGACGCAGAGCTGTCGGCGCGTGAAAGGAACGACAGATGACCGACACCCGCTCCGGGTTCGTGACCTTCGTGGGGCGACCCAACGTCGGCAAATCCACTCTGACCAATGCGCTCGTGGGCGAGAAGGTCGCCATCACCAGCGAGAAGCCGCAGACGACGCGCCGCGCGATCCGCGGCATCGTCAACCGCCCCGGCGGTCAGCTCGTGGTGGTGGACACCCCCGGCATCCACCGCCCGCGCACCCTGCTCGGTCAGCGCCTGAACGACCTCGTCGAGCAGGTGCTCGGCGACGTCGACGTCATCGCCTTCTGCGCACCGGCGACCGAGAAGGTCGGTCCCGGCGATCGCCGCATCGCGGAGTCGCTGTCGGGCTACCCGCGCGCGAAGAAGGTCGCCCTCGTGACCAAGACCGACGCCGCGACCCGCGATCAGATCACCGAGCGTCTCGTCGAGGTCGATGCACTTCGCGAGGACTGGGCGGCGGTCATCCCGCTGTCGGCGGTGACCAACGATCAGCTCGACGTGCTGAGCGACGAGCTGCTCGCCCTCATGCCCGAGGGCCCCGCGCTGTACGCCGACGACGTGGTGACCGACGAGACGCTCGAAGACCGCATCGCCGAGATCATCCGCGAGGCGGCCCTGCACGGCGTGCGCGACGAGCTCCCGCACTCGATCGCCGTGACGGTCGACGACGTCGCGCCGCGCGAGGACAGCGACCTGACCGACGTGTACGCGAACATCGTCGTCGAGCGCGACAGTCAGAAGGCCATCATCATCGGCAAGAAGGGCTCGCGCCTGGCCGATGTGGGCGCGCGAGCACGCGCGGGCATCGAGCCGCTCGTGGGCGGCCGCGTCTATCTGTCGCTGCACGTGCGGGTGGCGAAAGAATGGCAGCGCGACCCGAAGCAGCTCGGACGCCTCGGCTTCTGAGCCCCGGAGACCGCGCGACACCCGCTCGGCCCCCGACCGCGTGACCCCGACCGTGCTGAACGCGCGGTCGCAACGAAAGGTGCAGGCATGGCGAAGAGGTGGACGGCTCCGGCTCCGGGGCCCATCGAGACGTGGAGCTTCGACGAGGTCGACGTCGCCGCCCCCGGACCGGGCGAGGTGACGATCCGCGTGCGCGCGGCCGGCATCAACCCCGCCGACGCGAAGCACGTCGCGACGCAGCGCCCCGGCGCGACGTTCCCGGTGCCGATCGGGTACGAGCTGTCGGGTGAGATCACCGCGGTCGGCGATGGCGCGGTCGGCGGCTCGGGAGAGCTCGCGGTCGGCGACGAGGTCGTGGCGTTCCGGGTGCAGGGCGCCTACGCGACCGACCTCACCGTGCCCGCCCGCGACGTCTTCGCGAAGCCTGCGGCCCTCTCGCATCCCGAGGCGGCCAACCTGCTGCTCGCCGGAACCACGGCGGCCGAGATGATCCAGGTCACCCGGGTCGTCGAGGGCGAGACGGTGCTGCTGCACGCCGCCTCCGGCGCCGTCGGGGTGAGCCTGCTCCAGCAGGCGCGCGAACTCGGCGTCCGCGTGATCGGCACGGTCGGGGCGGATGCCGACGACTCGGCCGAGCGCGTTCGTCGCTACGGAGGGATCCCGGTGGCCTACGGCGACGGGCTGCGCGAGCGCGTCGAAGCCGCGGCGGAGGGAGCGGCGATCGTCGCCGCCTGGGACGCGGCAGGGACCGACGAGGCCATCGACGTCTCGCTCGAGCTGGTCTCGGACCGCGACCGCATCGTCACCATCGTCTCGCCCGATCGCGCGAAGGCCGACGGCTTCCTGTGGATCGCCGGCGCCCGCCCGGAGAGCGCCCGTTTCCGCGACATCGCCCGCGCTCGGGTGCTGGAGCTCGCGGCATCCGGGGCCCTGGCGGTTCCCCTCGCCCGCACGTACCCGCTCGCCGAGGCGGTCGAGGCCGTGCGCTTCGTGATGACCGGGCACCCCGGCGGCAAGGTCGCCCTCCTGCCGTGAGCACGTCGCCGTTCGCCCTGCCGCCCGCGCCCGAGACCCTCGAGGTGACGGGGGAGCGCGTGCGCCTGCGCCCTTTCGAGGAGCGCGATCTCGAGGCCATGGCCGGCTACCGCGGCGACGCCGAGGTGTGCCGGTTCCTCCCGTTCGACCCCCAGTCGCCCGACGACATCCGGCGCCGCATCGGGCATCTGTTCGGCGGGACGAGCCTGGAGGGCGAGCGCGGCGGTGTCGTCCTGGTCATCGAGAGCGAGGGCGCCGTCATCGGCGACCTCGTGCTGTTCCACCTCGACACGGACGCGGGATCCGCCGAGATCGGCTGGGTCGTGAGCCCGGGGGCATCCGGCCGGGGGCTCGGCACCGCCGCGGTGCGCGCTCTCATCGACACCGCCTTCGGCGTCTACGGTCTGCGGCGGGTGGAGGCCCGGATCGATCCCGACAACGCCCGCTCGGTCGCGCTCGCCGAACGCCTCGGCATGCGCCGGGAGGCGCATTTCGTCGAGAAGGAATGGTTCAAGGGGCGCTGGGGCGACCTGCTCGTGTACGCCGTGCTGGCGCGCGAGTGGGCAGCGCCCGCGGCCTGACGTCGGCGGCTCGCGACGCGGACGCGGCGGAGGCCGCGGTGCGGGGCTGCTACGATCGCTCCATGCGCTTCGGTGGCCTTCTTCTTCTTAGCTGCCGCGACGAGTCCTCGTTCTAAGGGCCTTCCTCGTCGCGGAGATCGTCGTCGGCCCCACCGAACGAATCTAAAGAAGCGACACATCATGAAGAACACCCAGAAGCCCACGTCCGCTCCGGTGCACAAGTACCGTCCCTTCCACGAGCAGATCCGGGTCGACCTGCCCGACCGCACGTGGCCGAGCAAGCGCATCGAGGTCGCACCGCGCTGGTGCGCCGTGGATCTGCGCGACGGCAACCAGGCCCTGATCGATCCGATGAGCCCCGAGCGCAAGCGGGTCATGTTCGACCTGCTGGTGAAGATGGGCTACAAGGAGATTGAGGTCGGTTTCCCCAGCGCCAGCCAGACCGACTTCGACTTCGTCCGCCAGCTCATCGAAGAAGAACTCATCCCCGACGACGTCACGATCCAGGTGCTGACGCAGGCGCGCGAGCACCTCATCGCCCGCACGTACGAGGCGATTGCCGGCGCGAAGCAGGCCATCGTGCACCTGTACAACTCCACGAGCGTGCTGCAGCGCGAGGTCGTGTTCCGCACCGATGAGCAGGGCATCGTCGACATCGCGCTCGAGGGCGCGCGCCTGTGCAAGAAGTACGAGGCGACGATCCCGCAGACCGAGGTCTACTACGAGTACTCGCCCGAGAGCTACACGGGCACCGAGCTCGCCTTCGCGCTGCGCATCTGCAACGAGGTGCTCGAGGTCTTCCAGCCGACGGCCGAGCGCAAGGTCATCCTGAACCTCCCCGCCACCGTCGAGATGGCCACGCCCAACGTCTACGCCGATTCCATCGAGTGGATGTCGCGGAATCTCGACCACCGCGAGAACGTCATCCTGTCGCTGCACCCGCACAACGACCGCGGCACGGCGGTGGCCGCCGCCGAGCTGGGCTACATGGCCGGCGCCGACCGCATCGAGGGATGCCTGTTCGGCAACGGCGAGCGCACCGGCAACGTCGACCTGGTGGCCCTGGGCATCAACCTGCTGACGCAGGGCATCGACCCGCAGATCGACTTCAGCGACATCGACCAGGTCAAGCGCACCGTCGAGTACTGCAACCAGCTGCCCGTCCCCGAGCGCAGCCCCTGGGCCGGCGACCTGGTCTTCACCGCGTTCAGCGGTTCGCATCAGGATGCCATCAAGAAGGGCTTCGAGGCGATGGAGGCCCGCGCGACGGCCGAGGGCAAGACGATCGACGAGATCGAGTGGGCGGTGCCGTACCTGCCGATCGATCCGAAGGACCTGGGCCGCTCGTACGAGGCCGTCATCCGCGTCAACTCGCAGTCGGGCAAGGGCGGCGTCGCCTACCTGCTGAAGGCCGACCACGCGATCGACCTGCCGCGCAAGCTCCAGATCGAGTTCTCGGGGGTCGTGCAGGCGCGCACCGACGCCGAGGGCGGCGAGGTCTCGAGCGCCCAGATCTGGGACATCTTCACCGACGAGTACCTGCCCGCGACCGACGACGACCAGCGCTGGGGCCGCTTCGAGCTGCTCTCGACCCGCTCCTCGAGCGACATGTCGGGCGATGTGCACCTCGACGTCTCGCTGCGCGACGGCGACACCACGCACCCGGCCTCGGCCGTGGGCAACGGTCCGGTCGCCGCGTTCCTCGAGATCGTCCGTTCGCAGGGGTTCGACGTGACCCTGTACGACTACGTCGAGCACGCCCTCAGCTCCGGCGGCGACGCGCAGGCCGCGGCCTACGTCGAGCTGCAGGTCGACGATCAGCGCCTGTGGGGCGTGGGGATCGACGGCGACATCTCGACGGCGTCGCTGAAGGCGATCGTGTCGGGCGTCAACCGCGCGATCCGCACGCGTCAGGCCACCGGCGCCCTCGCGGGCGTCTGACCCGACCGGAGCCTCCGGCCGTGGCCTACGCCCACGGACACCACGAGAGCGTGCTGCGTTCCCACGCCGCGCGCACCGTCGTCGACTCGGCGGCGTACCTGGTGTCGTCGCTGTCGGCCGGCACCCGCATCCTCGATGTGGGCGCCGGCCCCGGCACCATCACCGTCGACCTCGCCGACCGGGTCTTCCCGGGAGAGGTCGTCGGGGTGGATGCCGCCTCCGACGTCGTCGAGATCGCCCGCGCCGCCGCCGGCGAGCGCACGAACGTGACCTTCCGCACCGGCGACGCCTACGCTCTCGACGTGCCCGACGCCTCGTTCGACATCGTCCACGCCCATCAGGTGCTCCAGCATCTCGAGCGGCCCGTCGACGCCCTGCGGGAGTTCCGCCGCGTCGCGGGACCCGACGGCCTGGTGGCGGTGCGCGACGTCGACTACGGCGGGGTGATCTGGCATCCGCTCATCCCCGCCCTCGACGAATGGCTCGACATCTACCACGGCGTGCACCGCGGGTCATCGGGAGAACCCGACGCGGGGCGCGTGCTGAAGGCGTGGGCGCGCGAAGCCGGGTTCTCGCGCGTCGAGGCGAGCGCGAGCGTGTGGGTGTTCGACACGCCGGAGAAGCGCGCCTGGTGGGGCGGCATGTGGGCCGACCGTGTACTCGCCTCGGCGTTCGCGGGGCACGCCAGGCGACTGGGCCTCGCGGATGAGGCGACCCTGCAGCGCATCTCGGACGCGTGGCGGGAGTGGGCCGCGCACCCCGACGGGTGGATCCTGCTGCCGCACGGCGAGGTGCTCGCCCGGTGGTGACGGCGGTGGAGGGCGTGGATGCGAGGATGAGCGATGTGATCCGCGTCGACGCCCTCTACCGCTACCCCGTCAAGGGCTTCACGCCCGAGAAGCGCGACAGTCTCGTCGTCCAGGACGACGGTCGCGTGCAGGGCGATCGCTCGCTCGTGTTCCGCTTCGCCGATGCCCTCGAGCCGGCGGATGCCACCTTCCCGAAGAGCCGCGGACTCGCGCTCATGTCGTTCCCCACGCTGGCGCGCGTGGAGCTCACCTTCGACGATGAGGCGCGGACGCTGCGACTGCGCGTCGACGACATCGACGTGACCGCCGATCTGAGCGACGAGGGCCGTGCGCGGCTCAGCGAGGCGGTCACGGCCTACCTGCGCTCGACGAGCGATGCGAAGCTGCTCGAGGCCGACGGCATCCTGCCCCTGGGACTGCTCGGAGACGGGGTGACGGCACGCTTCCAGGACCGGCCGCGCGGGTACATCTCGCTGCATGGAGCGCCCTCGGTGTCAGACCTGGATGCCGCGGTGCCGGCGCCCGTCGACGACCGCCGGTTCCGCTCGAACATCGTCGTCTCGGGCGCTGCCCCGTGGGAGGAGCTCACGTGGCGCGGTCGCGTGCGGATCGGCGAGGTCGAGTTCGAGGTGCAGAAGCCGATCGAGCGGTGCGCGGCGATCACCGCGAACCCCGACACCGGCGTGCGCGACGCGCGCCTGCTCCGCGTGCTGACCGGCGAGTTCGGTCAGCACGAGCCGACCCTCGGCATCCTGTTGCTGCCCGTCGCGGCGGGCGGAACGATCCGCGTCGGCGACGAGGTCGACCTCGACGCGTGAGTCGCCGGGGTTCGTCGCCGCGCGCCCGCCCGAGGCGACGAATCGCGGCGACTCGCGCGGTCACTCGTCAGTGCGGATGATGGGGATGCCGGTGGTCTCGACCGCGACCTTGCGGCGGTAGAGCTTGCGCTGCTCGGGCAGCGAGAGGTCGAACAGCACGGCGAGCACGCGGATGACGGTCGTCACCACCACACCGATCACCGCGGCGATCGGCAGCGGCACGCCGAAGGCGGCGGTCGTCGCCAACACGACGCATCCGCCGCCCGCAGCCACGGCGTAGAGCGAGCCCACGTGCATGATCGCCACCGGCAGGCCCATCAGCACGTCGCGGAGCACGCTGCCGCCGGCCGCGGCCAGCACCCCGACGAAGATGGCGGGCACCGCGGGCATCCCCAGGGCCAGCGCCTTCGAGGTGCCGAAGGCGCCGAAGAGGCCGATCACCACGGCGTCGAGCATCACGATCGCGCGGTTGAGTCGCTGGAAGATCCCCGACAGCAGCATGCCCACGATCGAGGCGAGCGTCGCGGTGATGAGGTACCAGTTGCTCTGCAGCGTGGCCGGCGTGAGACCCAGCAGGAGGTCGCGGATGAGACCCCCGCCCATCCCGAGCAGGATGCCGATGATCGCCACCCCGAGCAGATCGAGCCGGCGCTGGCCCTGGAACCCCGAGGCGAAGAGGGCTCCCTGGACGCCGCCGAGCGCGACGGCGGTCAGGTCGGCCCACAGGGGGATGACGAAGGTCGGGGAGTCCACGGCATCCATTCTCCGGCCCGTGCCTGGGCGGGTGGGGGAGGCGCGTCGCGCAGGCCGCTCACGGGTGCGCGGACGGATAATGGACTGTGCCCACCTACCGCGACGAAGTCGTGGTCCTGCGTACCCACAAGCTCGGGGAGGCGGACCGCATCCTCACCCTCCTCAGCCGCCGCAACGGAAAGATCCGCGCGGTCGCGAAGGGCGTGCGGCGGACGTCGTCGAAGTTCGGCTCGCGCCTCGAGCCCTTCATGGTCGCCGACGTGCAGCTGTTCAAGGGCCGCAACCTCGACATCGTGCAGCAGGCCGAGTCGCTCGGCTCGTACGGAGCCGAGATCGTGGCGAACTACGACGTGTACACCACGGCCAGCGCCATGGTCGAGACCGCCGATCGTCTCAATGAGGCCGAGGCGACGCCCCAGCAGTATCTGCTGCTGGTCGGTGGACTGCGTTCCCTGGCGCGCGGTGAGCATTCCGAGCGGAGCGTGCTCGACTCGTACCTCCTGCGCGCCATGGCCCTCTCGGGCTGGGCGCCGGGGCTCACGGAGTGCGCGCGCTGCGGCACGATCGGCGACCACGATTACTTCCTCGCCCAGCTCGGCGGCGTCGTCTGCTCGACGTGCGCGCCCGCGGGCTCGCCGCGCGTCGCGCGCGACACCGTCGACATGCTCCGCGCGCTCATGGCGGGGGAGTGGGAGACCATCGACACCGCCCCCGGCCGCACGGTGGCCGCCGCCTCGGGCCTCGTGGCCGCGTACGCGCAGTTCCACCTGGAGCGCGGCATCCGTTCCCTCTCGCACCTGGAGTCGCATCGATGACACCGAAGCCGTTCACGCACCGCGACGCCGTGCCGTACCGCCCCCTCGACTGGACGGGCGAGTACCCGCCCAGCTACCCCAAGGGGGCCGTGCCCGAGCATGTCGCGATCGTCATGGACGGCAACGGCCGCTGGGCCAACCGCCAGGGGCTCACGCGCGTCGAGGGTCACCGCGCGGGAGAGGCCGCGCTGCTCGACGTGGTCGCGGGAGCCATCCAGGCCGGGGTGAAGCACCTGTCGGTGTACGCCTTCTCGACCGAGAACTGGTCGCGTTCTCCCGATGAGGTGCGCTTCCTCATGGGCTTCAACCGCGAGGTCCTGCACCGTCGCCGCGATCAGCTGAACGAGTGGGGCGTGCGCATCCGCTGGTCGGGTCGTAAGCCGCGTCTGTGGGGCTCGGTCATCAAGGAACTGCAGCACGCCGAACGACTCACCGAGGGCAACTCGACTCTGACGCTGACCATGTGCGTCAACTACGGCGGGCGTGTGGAGATCGTGGATGCCATGCGCCGGATCGGCGACGACATCGCGGCCGGGAAGCTCAAGCCGTCGGCCGTGACCGAGAAGCTCATCCGCAAGAACCTCTACCAGCCCGACATGCCCGACGTGGATCTGTTCGTGCGCTCCAGTGGCGAGCAGCGCACCTCGAACTTCCTGCTGTGGGAGTCCGCGTACGCCGAGATGGTGTTCCTCGACACGCTCTGGCCCGACTTCCGCCGCACGCACCTGTGGGATGCCATCGGGCTCTACCTCTCGCGCGATCGCCGCTTCGGCGGTGCGGTCGACGCGCCGACGGCGTGACCGCCTACGGCGCCAGCTCGTCCCGGAGGGACGCGGCGGCCTCCATGGCCACGCGACGCATCGCCTCGCGCGTCTGCCCGCCGATGTGAGGGGTGACCACCACGTTCGCCCGGTCGCGCAGCGGGTGGTCGGCGGGCATCGGCTCGACTTCGGAGACGTCGAGGCCCGCTCCGCCCACCTCCCCGGCGTCGAGCGCGGTGGCGAGGGCGTCCTCGTCGACGACCCCGCCGCGAGAAGTGTTCACCACGACCGCGTGAGAGCGCATGCGCCGGAACTGCGCGGCGCCGAGCAGCCCTCGCGTCGCGGGGACGAGGGGGACGTGCACGCTGACCGCGTCGGACTCGGCGAGCAGTTCGTCGAGGGCACGCGGGTCGGAGCCGTCGGCGCGGACGACGTCGTCGGGCACGGCGGGATCGAACGCGAGGATGCGCACGCCGAAGCCTCCCTGGGCGATCCGCGCGACGCGGCGTGCGATCCGGCCGTAGCCGATGAGCCCGAGCGTCGAGCCGCTCAGTTCGGCCCCGACCAGGGCGTCACGGTCGGCGGTACCTGCGGCCGCGGCCCCGATACCGCGCCGCACGGCCATGAGCAGGGCAATCGCGTGCTCGGCGACCGAGATCACGTTCGCTTCGGGTGTCGTCGTGACCCGGATGCCGTGCTCCCGGGCGAAGGCGGTGTCCACGGTGTCGGTGCCGACGCCGTGCCGCGCGACGATGCGCAGCCGTGGCATCCGGCTCAGCTGTCCGGCATCCATCCGGGCGGTGCGCAGGAGCACGCCCTGTGCAAGCGGCGCGATGTCGGCCTCGGTCGCGGCATCCTGCCCCCAGCCTCGGCGGACCTCCGCCCACGTCTCGAGCTCGCCGATCGCGTCGGGGTGCACCTCGCGGGGGATCCAGATGAGCGGGCGGGCGGTTGCCACCTCAGACACGCGGCACCAGGGCGCGGTTGGCGCTGCGGCGGTCGGCCTCTGCGCGCACCAGGGCGTCGGCGGCGGACATGACCTCGGCGATGCGCTCGCGAGGGACGATCGTGATCCCGTCGGCATCGCCGACGACCCAATCGCCCGGCGCCACGGGAACCCCGCCCACGGTGACGACGCCGCCGAGGCGGTAGGGGCCGGTCTTCCACGGCCCCGCGGGCGTCACCGCGCGGGCGAAGACCGGCACCCCCACCTCGCGGAGCTCGACCGCATCGCGGGCGGCCCCGTCGATCACGATGCCGGCGACGCCCAGCGCCTTGGCCTTCTCGGCGACGAGTTCGCCGATGAGAGCGCGCGTCTCATCCGCCCCGCCGTCGACGACGAGGACCTCGCCCGCGCGGATCTGCTCGAACGCCGCGTGCACGCCCTTGTTGTCACCGGGGCGGGTGAGGAGCGTGGCCGCGGGTCCGGACACGACCGCCCCCTCCCACAGGGGGGAGACGCCGCGGGCGACCCCGAAGCGCTCCATCGCATCGCCGACGGTCGCGGCGGCGTAGGCGCCCGGAGGCGGGTAGACGGTGCTGTCGGGGATCGTGCTCGTCATCGGGCGGTCCTCTCGATCGGGAAGGGGGTCAGTCCAGGGCGGCGGGCAGGCCGGTGCGCCGGATGTCGGCGGCCGCCGCCGTCAACGCGTCGAGGAACACGGGCACCCGTTCCTCGGTGAAGCGCGCGGTGGGTCCGCCGAGCCCGAGCACGACCGCCGGTCGGCGCTCGTCGCCCTCGCGCACGATGACCGCGACGCCGCTGTTCCCCGGCTCCCGTGCGCCGTGCGAGACGGCGTACCCGTCGCGACGGGCGTCGTGGACCGCGGCGCGGAAGGAGGCGACGTCGACGGCGGACCGCTCGGCCGCGGGAAGCGCCTCGAGGACGTGGTCGGCGGCGTCCGGCCCGCTCGCCGCCACGAGGAGCGTCGAGGCGGCTCCGAGCACGAGCGGCATCTCGTCGCCGACCTGGACGACGTGGCGGAGCGAGTAGGGGCTGGGCGACTGCCCGACGGCTACGCGCCGCAGGCCGCTGCGCGCGTAGAGGCTCGCGGTCTCGCCGGTCTCCTGTGCGAGCCGCGTCATGCGGTCGGCGGTCTCGTCGGGGACGGCCCACGCGGCCTCGGCGAACGCCGCCAGACGGATCAGGCGCGCCCCCACCGTGATGCGTCCGTCGGCGGCGTGCCGCAGCATCCGCTCGCCGACGAGGGTGTCGATCAGGCGTAGCACCGTGGTGCGCGGGAGCCCGCTCTCGCGGACGATCTCGGCGAGCGAGAGCACGGGCCGGGCCGCGGTGAAGCACTGCAGCACCTCGAACGCGCGGGTGACGGCGCGCACGCCCCCTCCCTCGGAAGCAGAACGCTCGGATGCCTCGGTCACGGTGGACACGGTCGCTCCCCTCCGCGGTGCGCCGGTTGCACCTGCTCGGTCCCGAGTGTACCGTCTGGTGGACACCGGAGTCCACTAGATGGACACCTGACATCTTCACGAAGGAGTGACGACGTGAGAACCAGACGCGTCCTGTGGAACGCCCTCGGGATCGCCGCCACCGCGGCGCTCGTCGGCGTGGCCGCAGTGAATGCCAGCGGCTCGACCGCCGGAGTGGACCCCCGCGCCAAGCTGACCATCATGGCCCCGGCCGCACCCGGCGGGGGGTGGGACCTCGCCTCCCGCGAGTCGCAGCAGGTCCTGCGCTCGACCTCGGTCGTGAACAACGTGCAGGTGGTGAACGTCCCCGGAGCCGGCGGCACGATCGGTCTCGGCCAATTCACACAGCTCGGCGACGATCCGACGAACCTCATGATGACCGGCACGGTCATGGAGGGCGCGATCACGGTCAACGGATCGGAGGCGACCCTGGGCGACACGACCCCCATCGCCCGGCTCGCCGAGGACTACATCGTCTTCATCGTGCCCGCGAACTCGCCCTTCCAGAACCTCGACGACTTCATCCGGGCCTGGCGCGCCGACCCGCATGGCCAGGCCGTCGGCGGCGGCGGCATCGGCGGCACCGACCATCTGCTCACCGGTCTGACGGCGCAGGCCGCCGGCATCGACCCCGGAGCGATCAACTACGTCTCGTACGCCGGCGGCGGCGAAGTGCTGACCGCCCTGCTGTCGAACACGGTGGCGGTCGGCGTCAGCGGCTACAACGACTTCAGCGATCAGATCGAGGCCGGACGCCTCCGGGCCCTCGCCGTCTCGGCCGAGGAGCCGGTGCCCGGCATCGACATCCCCACCTTCATCGAGCAGGGCGTCGACGTGAACCTGCCGAACTGGCGAGGACTCGTGGCACCCCCCGGCATCACCGACGCGCAGCGCGACGAGCTCGTCGCGATCGTCGAGGAGATGGCCGCGACCCCCGAGTGGACCGAGGTGATGGAGCGCAACCGCTGGCGCGACGCACTGCTGACCGGCTCCGAATTCGCCGACTTCATCGAGCAGGACCAAGCGCGTGTGAACGCCATCATCGAGGAGCTGGGCCTGTGAGCGGCGTCATCCCCACCGTCCCGCGGACCCACCGCGTCCGCACCTCCGACGGGTTCTGGCGCCGCCGCTCCGGACTCGTCGTCCCGGCGGTGATGCTCGCCATCGGCGTCGCGCTCATCATCGGAACGATCACGATGACCGTGCCGGCCAACACCGCACCCCCGGGCCCGCAGCTGTTCCCGACGATCATCGCGGTCGCCGTGATCGTGCTCGCGGTGCTGCTCGCGGTCGACATCCTGCGCCGGCCCGAACCGGTCGACGTGGCCGACGCCGGCGCCACCGACGATGACGCCGACGTCGACGTCGACGACGAGGCGCTCCTCGCCGCCGTGGAGGGCCGCGAACCCGAAGCGCCCGCCGTGCGGCCCCGCAGCAACCTCTGGGCCATGCTGGGCGCCGTCGGGACGGTGGTCGTCTTCATCGCGGCGCTCACCCCGCTGGGGTGGCTGCTCTCGGGAGCGTTCCTGTTCTGGGGGATCGCGCGCGCGCTCGGCAGCCGCCGGCCGGTCTTCGACATCTTCCTGTCGCTGGCGATCTCCGCCCTCGTGCAGATCGCCTTCTCGGGCGGCCTCGGACTCAATCTTCCGCCCGGAATCCTGGAGGGACTCTTCTGATGGATGCGCTCGTCAACCTGGGGGAGGGCTTCGCCGTCGTCCTCACCCCCATCAACATGCTGTGGGTGCTCATCGGCGCCGTTCTGGGGACCGCGGTCGGTGTGCTGCCGGGCCTCGGCTCGGCGATGGCCGTCGCCCTGCTGCTGCCCGTCACCTTCTCGCTCGACCCCATCGGCGCGTTCATCATGTTCGCCGGCGTGCTCTTCGGCGGCCTCTTCGGCGACTCGATCGCCGGCATCCTCATGAACACCCCCGGCAACAGCACCGCGATCGCGGGCTCGATCGAGGGTCACCGCATGGCCAAGAGCGGCCGCGCCGCGCAGGCGCTCGCCACCTCGGCGATCGGCGCCTTCATCGGTGGGATCGTGGCATCCATCCTCGTGGTGTTCTTCGCGCCGCGACTGGCGGAGCTGGCGACCCTCTTCGGCCCCGCCGAGTACCTCGCGCTCGCCGTGTTCGCGTTCGTGGCGATCTCCGCCGTGGTGACCGAGTCGGTGGTGCGCGGTCTCGCGGCCCTGGTGATCGGCCTGGCGATCTCGGTCGTCGGCATCGACGGCGCCTCCGGCACCTCGCGCTTCACCTTCGGCCTGCCGGAACTGTTCGACGGCATCGACATCGTCGTGATCACGGTCGGGCTCCTGGCGCTGGGCGAGGTGTTCAGCGTCGCCGCACGACGCGGCACGCCCGACGAGACGAAGCTGCTGCCCTCGACCGGCCGGCTGTGGCTGTCGTTCCGCGAGCTGCGGCAGGCGCTTCCCGCGTGGCTGCGCGGCACGGCGATCGGCATCCCGTTCGGCATCATCCCCGTCGGCGGCTCCGAGGTGCCCACGTTCCTGTCGTACGGCGCCGAGCGCAAGCTCGACGGTCGCCGCAAGAAGCCGATGTTCGGACGCGGAGCGATCCAGGGTGTCGCCGGTCCCGAGGCGGCCGGCAACGCCACCGCCGGAACGGCGATGGGCGCCCTGCTCGCGCTGGGCCTTCCGACCTCGGCCACCGCGGCGATCCTGCTCGCGGCCTTCCGGCAGTACGGACTGCAGCCGGGGCCCCTGCTGTTCGACCGCGCGCCCGACCTCGTGTGGGCTCTGCTGGCGAGCTTCTTCGTCGGCATGGTCGTGCTGCTCATCCTCAACCTCCCGTTCGCGCCGTTGTGGGCGAAGCTGCTGAAGGTGCCGCGTCACTACCTCTACGCCGGCATCACGGTCTTCGCGATGCTGGGCGTATACGCCACCAGTAGCAAGATCCTCGACCTCGTGCTCGTGCTCGTGGTGGGCCTGCTCGGCTTCCTCATGCGCCGGTACGGGCTGCCCGTCGCGCCGATGCTGATCGCGATCATCCTCGGACCGCTCGCCGAGACCGAGTACCGCCGTGCGATGGCCGTCAGCGAGGGGGATGCCGGCATCCTGGTGTCGAGCCCCATCTCGATCACCCTCTACGCGGTGCTCGCGATCGCGATCGTCGGGGTCGTCTTCACCCGCGTCCGCTCGGCCCGCCGTTCGAAGGCCGCGGTATGACCGACACGGATGCCGGGATGCCCGGGCCGCTGGCCGGAGTGACGGTCCTCGATCTGACGAACGTGCTCGCGGGCCCCTATGCCGCGTACCAGCTCGCGCTGATGGGCGCCGACGTCATCAAGGTCGAGACCCCGCACGGCGGCGACCTGGCCCGACGGCTCGGCACCTCGGCCGAGCTGAACGCGCGCCACCTGGGCATCTCCTTCCTCGCCCAGAACGCGCAGAAACGGTCGATCACGCTCGACCTCAAGACCGAGGGCGGCGCGCAGGCGCTGCGCCGGCTGGTCGCGACCGCCGATGTGCTCGTGGAGAACTTCCGGCCGGGGGTGCTCGAGCGGCTCGGGTTCGGCTGGGAGCAGCTGCAGGCCCTCAACTCCCGCCTCGTCCTGTGCCAGATCTCCGGATTCGGCCAGACCGGACCGATGCGGACGAAGCCGGCGTACGACCAGATCATCCAGGGCTACTCGGGGATGATGAGCGTCACGGGGACCGAGGAGACCGGCCCGCTGCGCGCCGGCTTCCCCCTCGCCGACACCATCGGCGGGCTCGCCGCGGCCTTCGCCGTGTCGAGCGCCCTCGCCGGCCGGGCCCGCACGGGGGTCGGCAGCGTCATCGACGTGTCGATGCTCGAGACCGCCGTGACCGCGATGGGCTGGGTGGTGTCGAACCTGCTCGTCGACGGTCACGAGCCACGACCGCTCGGCAACGACAACGGCACCGCGGCACCCTCGGGCGCCTTCGCCACCGGCGACGGGCTGCTCAACATCGCCGCGAACAAGCAGGAGCAGTTCGAGACGCTGTGCGCGCTCGTCGATCGGGCGGAGCTCAGCACCGACCCGCGGTTCGCCGAACGCGAGAGTCGCAAGACCCACCGGGCGGCTCTCACGGCCGAGCTGGAACGCGCCCTCGCGACCCGGCCCGCGGCCGAGTGGGAGGACCTCCTGAGCTCGGCCGGGGTCCCGGCCGCGGCGGTCCTGCGCGTGGACCAGATGCTCGCGAGCCCGCAGATCCGCGATCGCGGGCTCGTGCACGAACTGCCGTTCCCGGGCGGCGGCGGTGATCCGTTGCGGGTGCTCGGCAACGGCATCCGCATCGACGGGGCTCCCTCCACCCCGCGCACCCCGCCCCCCGTGCTCGGCGAGCACACCGACGAGATCCTGGCGGCGCTCGGCTACTCCGCCGACGACATCGCCGCCCTGCACGAGGAAGGCGCCGTATGACCGACGACCAGCTCGCCCCCGTCACCGCCTGGTGGGCGACCGCCATCACCCGCATCCAGCCCGGGGAGATCGCCTTCCGCGGTCGCCCGGTGCAGAACCTCATCGGCACGACGGGCTTCGTCGACACGATCTGGCTGCTCGTGACCGGTGGCGACCTCGCGCCGGCGCGCCGGCACCTCCTCGAGGCGACCCTGGTCGCCAGTGTCGATCACGGACCGCAGGCGCCGTCGATCGCGAGCGCACGCATGGCGGCCACGTGCGGCGTCGGCATCAACTCGGCGATGGCGAACGGCATCAACGTGCTCGGCGACACCCACGGCGGCGCCGGTCAGCAGTGCGTCGCGATGCTCGGCCGCATGGTGGACGCGCACCGCGAGGGCGCCGGGAACTGGGACGACCTCGCCACCGACGAGATCGCGCAGCACCGCGCGCGCGGCGCGTTCGTGCCGGGCTTCGGGCATCGCTTCCACCCCGTCGACCCGCGCCGCGATCCGCTCCTCGCGCTGGTCGAGCAGGCCGCGGCATCGGGAGACGTCGTCGGCGACCATCTGCGTGCCGGCCTCGCGATCGAACGGGCGCTCGCCTCACGCGGAGTGCCGATGAACATCGACGGCATCTCGGCGATCGTGTACGGCGAGCTCGGGGTCGAGCCGGAGCTCGCGCGCGGACTCTTCGTCCTCGCGCGCTCCGTCGGGATCCTCGCCCATGCGTGGGAGGAGAGCCGCTCGGGTCGGCGCATCAAGGGTCCGCTGCCTCCTCCGCTGCTCGCGGATTACACGGGGCCGGCGGTGTCGGAGCGATGACCCGCCGGCGATGAACCTCGAGGGATCCGGGAGAAGGATGCCGCGCGGGGAATAGACCGACGAGTCGCGCCGTTGCACGCGATATGACGGATGCCATCAAGATCGACGTGTGGAGCGACATCGCCTGCCCCTGGTGCTACATCGGCAAGCGGAACCTCGAGAACGGCCTGGCGGCCACGGCCGGGGACGACGACGCCCCGGTCGTCGAGATCGAGTACCACTCGTTCGAGCTGTCGCCCGACACCCCCGAGGACTTCCACGGCGGCGAGATCGACTACCTCTCGCAGCACAAGGGGATCTCCGCCGAGCAGGCCCGCGAGATGCTCGACCGCGTCACGGGTGTCGCGGCCGACGCGGGGCTCGCGTACCGCTTCGACATCCTGCAGCACACCAACACCGTGAAGGCGCACGAGCTGCTGCACTTCGCGAAGGAGAACGGCAAGCAGCTGGAGCTCGCGGAACTGCTCATGTCGGCGTACTTCCTCGAGGGCAAGCACGTGGGTCGCGACGACGACCTCGTCGCCCTCGCGGTCGAGGTCGATCTCGACGAGGCCGAGGCCCGCGAGGCCCTCTCCTCGCAGCGCTACCGCGCCGCCGTGCGCGCCGACCAGGAGCAGGCTCGCCAGTTCGGCATCACGGGCGTTCCCTTCTTCGTGATCGACGGCAAGTACGGCGTGAGCGGTGCACAGCCGGTCGAGGCGTTCTCGCAGATCGCCCGTCAGGTGTGGGGCGAGCGTCGTGAGGTCGCGCAGACCGCCGACGCGTGAGACTCCTCCCCACCCGGTGCCCGTCCCCGCATCCGTCGGGGGCGGGCACCGTCATGAGCGCACGTCTGGGAGAATGACATGGTGAACACGGCACTGGCCCCGGCGCGGACGCTCCGCATCGGCAACATCGAACTCGACGCCCCCGTCGTGCTCGCCCCCATGGCCGGCATCACGAACACGGCGTTCCGTCGCCTGTGTCGCGAATACGGTGCCGGGCTCTATGTGAGCGAGATGATCACGACGCGCGCCCTCGTGGAGCGCAACGACACCACGATGCGGCTCATCCGGCATCACGAGTCCGAGACGCCGCGCTCGATCCAGCTCTACGGCGTCGACCCCGCCACGGTGGAGGCGGCGGTGCGCATGATCGTCGACGAAGACCACGCCGATCACATCGACCTGAACTTCGGCTGCCCCGTCCCGAAGGTCACCCGTCGCGGCGGGGGGGCCGCGCTGCCCTGGAAGACCTCGCTGTTCCGCGAGATCGTCGAGCGCGCGGTCGCGGCCGCGGGCGACAAGCCGCTGACGGTGAAGATGCGCAAGGGCATCGACGCCGACCACCTCACCTACCTCGAGGCCGGTCGCATCGCCGAAGGGGCGGGGGTGGCATCCATCGCCCTGCACGCCCGCACCGCGAGCGAGTTCTACTCGGGCCACGCCGACTGGGCGGCGATCACGAAGCTGAAAGAGACCGTCTCGAGCGTGCCGGTCCTCGGCAACGGCGACATCTGGTCGGCCGACGACGCCGTGCGCATGATGGACGAGACCGGCTGCGACGGCGTCGTCGTCGGTCGCGGCTGCCTCGGTCGCCCGTGGTTGTTCGGCGACCTCGCCCGCACCCTCGGCGGCCCCGGTGCCGCGCACGGAGAGCCCGTCGACGCCACGCTCGGATTCGTGGCGAAGGCCTTCCGCCGCCACGCCGAGCTGCTCGTGGAGTTCTTCGACGACGAGGGCCGCGGATGCCGCGACATCCGCAAGCACGTCGCCTGGTACTTCAAGGGCTACCCCGTCGGCGGCGAGCTTCGTGCGAGCCTTGCGACCGCGTCGACGCTCGAGGAGATCGACGAGCTGCTGGCCACGATGGAGCTCGACGCGCCTTACCCGGGCGCGGCGGCGGAGGGGCAGCGCGGTCGCGCCGGCACTCCCAAGCGCCCGGCCCTTCCCGACGGCTGGCTCGACTCCCGCGAGATCGGCCACGACGCCGGCCGCGCCCTCGCCGATGCGGAGCTGCACCACAGTGGTGGTTGAGGCGTCGGCCACGGCCGCTCGTCCGGCCGGCTACGACGATGACGACGCCGGCCGTTTCCACGTCGAACGGCACCGCTCGCAGCGTGACGACTTCGCGCGCGATCGCGCCCGCGTGCTGCACTCGGCCGCTCTGCGCCGCCTCGCCGCCAAGACGCAGGTGCTGAGCCCCGCGAGCCCCGCCGATTTCGCCCGCAACCGCCTCACGCACTCGCTCGAGGTCGCTCAGGTGGGCCGCGAGCTCGCGACCGCGCTGCAGCTGTCGCCCGACGTCGTCGACACCGCGTGCCTCAGCCACGATCTCGGTCACCCGCCCTTCGGGCACAACGGCGAGCGGGCGCTCAACGAATGGGCCGACGACATCGGCGGGTTCGAGGGCAACGCGCAGACCCTGCGGATCCTCACGCGCCTCGAGCCCAAGGTGTTCGGCGCCGACGGCGAACCGTTCGGTCTGAACCTCACCCGCGCCAGCCTCGACGCCACGTGCAAGTACCCGTGGACGGTCGACGAGCCGGTGCCCGACCCGGGCGGTCGGCTGAAGTTCGGCGTCTACCCCGACGACGAGCCGGTGTTCCACTGGATGCGCGGGGGCGCCCCGGCGCGACAGCGCTGCATCGAAGCCGAGGTCATGGACCTCTCCGACGACATCGCCTATTCGGTGCACGACTTCGAGGACGCCGTCGTCAACCGCTACGTCGATCCTGCGCGACTGGCCTCACGGGTCGGTCGCGAGGGGCTCCTCGACGCCATCCAGCGCTGGGTCGGGTACGACTTCGTGCGCGACGACCTGGCCGCAGGGCTCGAGCGGCTCATGGCCATGCCGGAGTGGATCCACTCCTTCGACGGCACCCGGCCCGCGCTCGCGCGGCTGAAGAACCTCACCTCCGACCTGATCGGTCGGTTCGCCCGCGCGGCCACCGCGGCCACGCGCGAGGCGTACCCCGCCGACGAGCTCACCCGCTACCGCGCGCATGTCATCGTCCCGGCCGAGGTCGAGGTCGAGATGGCGGTGCTGAAGGGCATCATCGGCGCGACCGTCGTCTCGATCGACGGCCGCAAGGTGCTGTACCGCGAACAGCGCCACGTGCTCAAGCGCCTGGCCTCCGCGCTGTGGGAGAACCCCGGCGCGCTCGACGCCCTGCACGCCCCCGACTTCGCCGCCGCGGCCGACGACGCCGCGCGCCGCCGCGTCGTCGTCGACCAGGTCGCGAGCCTCACCGACCAGCTCGCCATCTCGTGGCATGGGCGTCTCGTGGGCGAGGTCGACGCCGCCGAGCTCGGTGTGTGGGCCCCCGGCGCGCGGGCGTCGCGCGGAGCGGATGCCTGATGGCCGGACGCATCCGTCAGGCCGACGTCGACGAGGTCAAAGCGCGGGTGAACATCGCCGACGTGATCGGCGAACGGGTCGCGCTCAAGCCCGCCGGCGTCGGGTCGATGAAGGGACTGTGCCCCTTCCACGACGAGCGCAGTCCGAGCTTCAACGTGCGGCCGCAGGTCGGCTACTACCACTGCTTCGGCTGCGGCGAATCGGGTGACGTCTACTCGTTCCTCCGCGCGATGGACCACGTCTCCTTCACCGAGGCGGTCGAGCGCATGGCGGCCCGTGTCGGCTACACCCTGCACTACGAAGACGGGGGAGCGGCCCCCGAGACGTCGGGGCGATCGCGCCTGTACGCCGCGAACGCGGCCGCGGCGGAGTACTTCCGCGCGCAGCTGATGACCCCCGAGGCCGAGACCGGCCGCCGTTTCCTCGGCGATCGCGGGTTCGACGCGGGGGCGGCGGCGCACTTCGGTGTCGGATACGCACCCAAGGGCTGGTCGCATCTGCTCGACCACCTGAATGCGCAGAAGTTCACGCGCGACGAGCTGCTGCAGGCCGGGCTCGTCTCCCAAGGGCAGCGCGGGGTCTACGACCGGTTCCGCGGGCGCCTGGTGTGGCCGATCCGCGACATCACCGGCCAGGTGATCGGCTTCGGGGCGCGCAAGCTCTACGACGACGACCAGGGCCCGAAGTACCTCAACACCCCCGAGACCCCGCTCTACAAGAAGACCCAGGTGCTCTACGGGCTCGATCTGGCCAAGCGCGACATCTCGCGATCGCACCGCGTGGTGGTCGTCGAGGGCTACACCGACGTCATGGCCTGCCACCTCGCGGGCGTGACCACCGCCATCGCCTCGTGCGGCACGGCCTTCGGCAGCGACCACATCACCGTGCTCCGCCGCGTGATGGGCGATGACAGCAGCTCCGGCGAGGTCGTGTTCACCTTCGATCCGGATGCCGCGGGGCAGAAGGCGGCGCTGCGCGCCTTCGCCGACGAGAAGCGATTCGCGGCCCAGACGTACGTCGCCGTGGCTCCCGAGGGCCTCGACCCGTGCGACCTGCGCCTCCAGCGCGGCGACGGCGCCGTCCGCTCGCTCATGGAGACCAAGGCCCCCATGTTCGAGTTCGTCATCGACCAGCGTCTCAAGGACTTCAACCTCTCCAGCGTCGAGGGGCGCGCCGGTGCCCTCCACGCGGCGGCGCCCATCGTGGCCGACATCCGCGACCCCGCGCTGCGGCCGGGTTACGTCCGCGTGCTGGCGCGCCGACTCGGACTCGACATCCCCGAGGTGCAGGCCGCCGTCGAACGCGCCGCCCGCGGCGCCGACCGCGCCGAGAAGCGCGACGCGCAGCGCACCGCCGAGCCCGCCCCGGTCGCCGTGTCGGTCACGATGGCTTCGCTCCCGCACACCCGCGACGTCGCGCTCGAGCGCGGGGCCATGATGGCGTTCCTGCAGTACGGGCACCGGATCGATCCCGACCTGTTCCTGCGTGCGCTGCAGACGCCGTTCGGCCACCCCGCTCTCGAAGCGGTCCGCAGCTCCCTGGCATCCACCGATCTGTCGCAACCGGGCTGGGCCGTGACGGCCGTCGAGGCGGTGCGCGAGCCGTTCCGTTCGCTCGCCGCCGAGCTGCTGACGGCCGAGTTCCCGGCGCGCACCGAGGAGGGCGCGGTGGCGTCGGCGAACGACCTCGCCCGCGGCCTGCTCGTGCGCGAACTGCAGCGCGAGAAGGACGAGTTGCTGCGCGGGATCCAGCGTGTTCCCGCGGAGTCCGAGGAGGGGCGCCGCCTCCGCCTGCGCCTGCGCGAACTGGATGCCGATCGCCAGCGTCTCGTCGCCGGCTGAGACCGCCGCGCGCTACCGCACCGGCGTGTCGCGAGGAAGCCCCGCGACGGGGAGGCGGATCCTCGGCGAGGATGGGGGCATGCCCCGGTCACTCGACACCGACGTCGCCCTCCGCACCGACGACCTCTCGCTCGCGCGCAGCGGCGTGCGCGTGATCGACGGCATCACCCTCACCCTGCCCGCCGGGCGCACGCTCGTGGTGCGCGGGGCGACCGGGGCGGGGAAGACCTCACTCGTGTCACTGCTGGCCGGTCACCCCGACGACGGCCTCACGGTCGTCGGCGGAGACGCGCGCGTGCACGGCATCTCGGCACGGCGTCCCGGTCGTGCCCGTCGTGAGTGGACATTCCACACCGGCTACCTGCCGCAGGGAGCCGGTGCCGGATTGCCCTCCCGCCTCACCGTGCAGGATGTCATCGCCGAGCCCATCACCAGCCGCGACCGCCGGGTCAACACCCGAGCGCTGGCGGTGCGCGTGGCGACGCTGCTCGATGAGATGGAACTGCCGCTGGGCACCGCGCCCAAGTACCCCTACGAACTGAGCGCCGGCATGCGCCAACGCGTCGCCCTCGCGCGCGCCCTCGTTCTCGAGCCGCGCCTCTTCGTGGCCGACGACCTCTACGCCAACCTCGACGTCGAGGTGCGGGCCGCCGCGCGCGCGTCGATCATCCGCCGCCGCGACGAGCGGGGGATGGCCTCGCTCATCGTCACGAACGACGCGGATGCCCCGCGCGATCTGGACGCCGACGTGCTCGTGCTGCACGCCGGCCACGCCGTCGCCCTGGGACACGGCGACCAGACGCTGCAGTGGACACCCGACGGCACGCCCGAGCGACGGATTTCGGCCCGCTGATTTTTCCGCCGCCCCCGCGTGCTGTTAGTATCGTGGGGTTGCCCGCCGCGAGGTGAGCATGATCCTCGGTAGCTCAATTGGCAGAGCAATCGGCTGTTAACCGATAGGTTCTTGGTTCGAGTCCAAGCCGGGGAGCCGCAGAAGGCCCGACGTCCGCGTCGGGCCTTCGTCGTCTCACCCGACGGCGACGGGCAGGTCTTCGTCGGAACGCGGCGGATGCGCGACGAGGTCGCGCGCCTGCGCGGCGTCGAGGTGCGTGGGGAACAGCGTCCGCGAGAACTTCCCCGTCGGATCTTCCTTCGCGCGGGGCAGCTCGATCGCCGCGGCGTCCACCAGGGCGAGCGCGGCTCGTCGCTGCACCGGAGTCATCGCGAGCGCGCCGTGGCGACGCAGCAGCAGGGGGACGCGGAGCTTCTCCGGCCCCTCCAGGATGAGGAACAGTGATCGCGTCCCGCCGATGATCATCGCGGTGGCGCTCAGGCGCGCCGAGGTCAGCTCGCTCCCCGCGACGACCCGCGACCCGACCCGCGCGCGTCCCGCCTCGACGTCGACCCAGACGTCGGGGACCTGGCGCCGCGCCCACGCGACGCCGCCCGCGACGGCGGCCACCACGCCGACCCCGAGGGCGACGAGGATCCCCGTCGGCGCCTCGCGAACGGTCAGCAGCACGAGCGGCACGAACTGCCACACGCCCCACACCCCGGCGACGAGGGCGGGAACGGCGAAGATGAGCAGGGAGCCGCGATCTCGCCGCGAGACGAGGATCCACCCCGAGGGGAGCGGACCGTCGTCGGGGGCGGCATCCTCTTCTTTCCGGCCCCGCCCCGTCGCGCGCGCGATGACGATGCTCACGGCGCCGAGGATCAGCAGGCCGACCCCCAGAGCGCCGAGGCGCACCGTCGCGCGTTCGCCGTCATCCATCCCGTGCGAGAGCACCAGGATGCCGAGCCCTCCGGCCACACCCACCCACCCCTGCACCCGCAGCAGACGGCGTGCGCGGCGGTGCGCCGCGGCGCGGTCGGGGGCGCGCGGGGAGGCGGCGGGCTCGGGCTCCCACGACGAGCGGGTCGCCCAGACCAACGCGACGCCGACGCCCGTCAGGCCCGCGGCGAGCCCGAGGGCCGACACCAGGCTGACGACGCCGCCCGAGGGGAGCGAGACGAGGGATGCCACCACCACAGGCAGTGCGACGACGGCGACGACGATCGCGGCTCTCCTCGGCGACATTCTTCCCCCCGCGCACAGTGAAGCGCGATCCGCGCCCGGACGCGAGGGGTTGCGGCCGGCCCGCTCCGGATGCCAAGGCCGTGAACGGGGGAGGCGGCTTCGCGCCGCGGAGCAGGCATACGCGCCAGAGCGAGATCGGCGGGTCAGGCCCGGTCGTCGAGGCCTTCAGTGCGTCGGGCCTCTTCCTCGACGGGGTCGGCGTCCATGTCGGGGACGATGGAGGTGTCGTCGCGGTCGGTCTTCTGCGCGGCGGGGTCGGGGACGGGGAGACGGTCGGGATCACTCATGCCGGTAGCGCATCATGCTGCCGCGTCCGGCGTCACGACCGTTGACACGCAAGACCCGCCGCGCCGATCCGCACGACCGTCGCATCACCGCTTCCCGGGGCCGCCGTTCGCGTTGCCGACGCCCGCGCCGTTTCCGTTGCCTGAGCCGTTGGCGTTCCCGTTCCCGTTCCCGTGATCTGCGCCGTTCGCGTTGCCTCGGCCCGATCCGGGCCCCCCGCCGGCATCCCTCCCCGGCTCGGCTCCTGACCCCGGACCGGGGTCCGTTCCCGGGTCCGACACGGGCGGGTCGGCGGGCGCGGGCTCGAGCGGCACGACCTCGACGGGAGTCTGATCGGCGGGTGACGTCTCGGTCGTTCGCTGGTCGGTGTTCACGACCGGATCGACGAGCGTGTCGGAGACCGGTGACGAGGGAGTCGACTCCGGGGTCTCGGCCACGAGCGAGGGCGCGGGGGAGGGGACGCCCCCGGTGGCGGGGACGCCGCCCGCTCCCGCGAACGAGAACGCGACGAGGTGGCCCCCGACCACGACGGCGGCGGCCGTCCCGACCCCGGCCCACGCCCACCGGCGTCGGCGTGAGCGCACTGAAGCCGGAACCGTCTCTCGCTCTGCCGGGTCGGATGCCACAGGCGAGGGGTGATCTTCGTTCAGCGCGGCCGACCTCGCCGTGGAGGATGCTTCGTCGAGGAATGCAGGAGCTGCCACCGGCCCGGCGGGCCGGCTGGCAGCCACCGCCGGAACGGGGGCCGTCACCCGCGCGGTGGGGGAATCGTCATCCGGCGTCGGATCGGGCAGGCCGAGGTCGGCCCATGTGGTGCCCGTCGCCACGGTCATGGGACCCGTGTCGGCCGCGATCGCCTGCTGCCCGACCGCGAGCGCCGCCGCTCGCTCGGCCACCGCGGACGCACGGGGGCGGGCCGACGGATCGTGGGCGGTCATCGCCGACAGCAGGGATCTCCACTCGTAGCCGAGCGTCGAGGGAACGTCGGGTTGCCGCGCGAGCCGCGCCAGCAGGGTCTCCTGCACGGATCCGCCGCCGAACGGGTGAAGGCGGGTCAGGGCCTCGATCGCCAGAAGGCCGAGCGCGTAGACGTCCGAGGCAGGCTGCGGCGCCTCACCGCGCACCTGCTCGGGGGCGAGGTACGCAGCGGTGCCGATGACCGTCCCGGGTGTCGTCAGCCGCGTGGCATCCACGAGGTGGGCGACGCCGAAGTCGGCCAGCACGGCTTCGACGGCGCGGTCGCTTCCCCGCAGGGGTCGCAACAAGACGTTCGAGGGCTTGACGTCGCGGTGCACGATCCCCGCCTCGTGGACGACGGCGAGGGCTGCGGCGAGGTCGGCCATGATGCCGGCGACCTCGGCGGGGGCGAGCACCCCCTGTTCGATACGCCGCTGGAGCGACGGACCGTTGATGAGCTCCATCACGAGGTAGACGTGATCGTCGGTGTCGAGGCGGGCGTCGTAGAGCGTCACGAGCGCCGGGTGATCGAGGGCGGCCAGTGCGCGCGCCTCCGCCATCCGACGCAAGGACTCGGCCTCGTCGGTGCGGTCGGTGAAGAAGATCTTGATCGCGACGTCACGGCGGAGCACCTCGTCGCGGGCGCGGAACACCCGTCCCATCCCTCCGGCGCCGATGCGCTCGGCGAGCACGTAGCGCCCGCCGAGGATGTCACCGGCGTGGGGCATCGTCAGGTCGGGAGCGTGGCTCATCGGTTCCTTCACAGGGGGTGCCGCGAGGGCGAGCAGCGGGCGGGCGTCGGGCGACATCCACCGATCCGAACGCTACGGGCCTCCGCCGCTCGCACGGCAGGGGTAGCGGCGGGCGCGGGGGGCGCGCATAATGACGGGCCGATCAGTTGCCGCCGCTGTCGCTCGACCACACCGCTCGCGCCCCGCTGTCGCCCACTTGCACGACCGAGTAAGTGGTCGCTCCGGCGACCAGCACCGCGACCACCGCGATGGCGATCGTCGCCACGCGCGCCCCGGGTCTGGTCGTGCGCGCCGCGTCGTCGGTGCGTCGTGCTTGCAGTCGGAACCACAGCCACTGTCCGGCGGCGACGACGAAAAGCCCGATCGCCCACGGCAGGAGCTGGTCGCCGAGCTCGGTGTGCCGTTCGAGCACGGCGGATTCCGGCACCTGCCGCTCCAGCGCCTCTCCGGCCTCCTTCGCCAACGGTACGAAGACGAGGGCGACGAGCGCGACGATCGGGGTCAGGATGCCGAGCCGTCGGCGCGCCGCCGGCCACACGCTTCCCACGACCAGCATGAGGGCGGCGAGGGGGATGAGCACCACGACGGCGTGGACCAGGAGAGGGTGGGCGGGGAGCCCGGCGATCTGCCACATGCGCTGATCGAAGCACCACCGCACGGGGGAATCTGGGGCTTGCACGTGGTCAGGCTCCGTGCTGCGTAATGAGGACACCGGTGGCGTTCATATGGGAGCGCTTCCACTATGCTCTTCCCGGCCGCTTCCCACCGGTCGGAAGGGACTCCCGTGACCGCTGGTGCCCCGCGCGTGCGCCGCGATCTCCAGGGGCTTCGAGCGGTGGCCGTTCTCGCCGTCGTCGCGACGCATCTCACGGGGTGGCCGCGCGGAGGGTTCGTCGGCGTGGACGTCTTCTTCGTCTTGTCGGGGTTCCTCGTGACCGGCATCCTTCTCGCCGATCTGCGCGCCGAGGGGACCGTTCGCCTGGCAGCCTTCTTCGCGCGGCGCGTGAAACGCCTGCTCCCCGCGGCTTTGCTCGTCATCGGCGTGGTCGTGGCCGTGGCATCCGCGCTCTTCTCCGCCACCCGGGTCGATCGCACCCTCGGCGACGCCCTGGCCGCGGTGGGCCTGGTGTCGAACTGGCGCTTCGGGCTCGAGGGCCGCGACTACTTCGCCACCGGCGACGTCTCACCCCTGCAGCACTTCTGGTCGCTCTCGGTCGAAGAGCAGTTCTCCCTCGTCTGGCCCCTCCTGGTGCTGCTGGCGGTGGCGCTCCTGCCCGCAGCTGCCCGTCGCGGACGCATCGCCCGCGCGATGATCGCGGTCCTCGCGCTCGCGGTCGTGGTGGCATCCGGTGCCGCCGCCGTGATGCTGACGCCGGGCGACCCCTCGTTGGCGTACTTCTCGACCGTCACGCGGGTGGGGGAACTCGCCGTGGGTGCGGTGCTCGCCGCGAGCGCCGGGCCGCTCTCCCGCGTCCCGGCCCCGATCGGCGGGGCAGGGTCCTGGACCGGTGTGGCGGTCATCGTCGCGGCGTTCTTCGTGGTGGACCCCGCCGCTCCCTTCCCCGCGCCCTGGGCGGCGCTGCCCGTGGCCGGTGCTGCTCTGGTGATCGCGGGCGGAGTGGCCGGCGACCCGCGTCACCGCCATCTCTTCGTGTTGACCAATCCCCTCTCCGTCGCCCTCGGCGACATGTCGTACTCGCTGTACCTCTGGCACCTCCCGGTCATCGTCTTCGCCGGCGTGGTGCTGACGCCGGGGCCGGCGGCCCTCGCGATCACCGCTCTCGCGATCGTCGTCCTCTCGGTCGCGACCTTTCTGGGCGTCGAGCAACCGCTGCATCGCCTGCCGTGGCCGCGCGGTCGACACGTCGCCGTCGATGCCCCGGCCTCGGCGCGCATCACCCCCGCCGCGCGACCCACGACCGCCGCGCGACCCACCCCCGCCGCGCCTCCCGCGGCCGCCGCGCCTCAGGCCCGTGTCGGCGCCCTCGCGTCGCGTCCCGCGGGCTGGGTGCCCGGTCAGCGGTACTACCCGGGCGCGCGACCCGCCGCCCGCGCCGAGGTCGAGGCCGCTCTTCCCGCGTCCGAGGAAACCGCCTCCGCCGAGCGCTCCGCCCCCGCCGCACAGGCGCCCCCGGCCGCCCCCGCCGAGCCGGGTCGTGCGACCGCCTCGCCCGTACGCACCCCCGCCGCGACCTCCTCGCCCGCGACCGGCGCCCCGACCACAGTCCCGTCCACCGCCGAGGCACGGGCGTCGTGGCGCTCTCGTTTCGCCCCGCGCGTCGGAATGGCCCTCGCCACCCTCGTCATCGGCGCCGGCGCGACCCTCCTCGCCGTCTTCGCGAGCTACGGCGCCCCCACCCTTCCGGGCATGCCCGTCGCCGCGCCGGCCCCGGCCGAGGTCGACGCCGTGGCCGGAGACGCGCTCGCCACGCTGCAGAGCGACCTCGCGACCGCGACGACGGCGAGCACCTGGCCCAGCCTGCATCCGTCGCTCGACGACGCCATGCGCGACTCGTCGGCCGCCAACCGCGCGCACGACTGCTTCACCCCCGATCGTGCCCCCGATCTCCGCGGCTGCACGTGGGGCGATCCCGGCGCCGCGCACCACCTCTACCTCGTGGGCGACTCCAGCGCGATGGCCTACGCGCCCGCGTTCGCGCGTCTGGCCGACGAGAGCGGCGGCGCCTGGCGGGTGACGACCGTCGGCATGTACGGATGCCGTTTCACCGACGTCCTGATCGAGAGCCGTGACCCCGCGGTCACGGCCGGCTGCGGCGCACGCAAGAGCGACGTGGCGGCGATGGTGGCGTCCGACCCCGCGGATCTGCTCGTGGTGTCGAACGCGTTCACCCTCGCGCGCACGATCGACGGTCGGGACCTGAACGCGGGCGAACTGGCATCCTCCACCGCCCGGGAGGTCGCCGGCTGGGCTCCGCCGGGACGCACCGTGTATCTGGCGCCTCCGCCGCACGGCGCCGACCTCGGCCGGTGCTTCTCGCCCATCATGGGACCGGCATCGTGCCTGTCCGCCGTCGACGACGTCTGGACCGCCATGGAGGAGGCGAGCGAGAAGCAGGCGGCGTCGACCGGCGACGCCGCGATCAGCGCGCTGCCCTTCACCTGCTGGCAGGGGGTCTGTCCCGCTTTCGCCGGCGACACCCCCGTGCGCTACGACGACACGCACGTGACGCCGGCTTTCGCCGAGCGCCTGACCCCGATCCTGCGCGGCGAACTGGCGGCGCGCGGCCTCTACTGACCGCCGGAAAGCGCAATCGCCCGCGCCTGCGCCGGGGAGGGCTGCGAGGGTGGGGGAGTGACCCCTCCCGCATCGCCGTCTCCTGCCGACCCCTCCCGTTACGACGTCGAGGCGCTGCGCACGCGCCTGCGCCCCCACCGCGATGGTCGGGTCGACGACAGCATCCCGGCTCTCGCCGCCGCCGACCCCGACCTGTGCGCCATCGCCCTGGCCCTGCCGGACGGCAGCGTCCGCGGCAGTGCCGAGGCCGGTGTTCGCGTCAGCGTGCAGTCGGCGGTCAAGCCGTTCCTGTTCGCTCTCGCCCTGCTCGACACCGATGGCGGTGCCCTGGAGCGCGTCGGCATCGAACCGACGGGGGAGTCCTTCGACGCCATCACGCTCGAGACCGGCACGGGTCGTCCGCCGAACCCGATGGTCAATGCGGGTGCGCTGCTCACGGCATCCCTCGTCGACGGCACGGGCCCGGAGGGGCGGATGCAGCGGATCGCGGCCGGGCTGGCGGCATTCGCCGGCCGCGAGCTCGACGTCGACGACGAGGTCGCCCACGATGAGCACCTGCGGGGTGACCGCAATCACGCCCTCGCCCACCTCCTGCGCGCGGAAGGCGTGCTCGACGCGTCGGCCGACGACGCCGTCGCCGTCTACGCACGGGCGTGCGCGACGCTGGTGGATGCCGAGACCCTCGCCATCATGGGCGCGACGCTGGCGGGAGGCGGCGTCAACCCGCGCACGGGAGACCGCGTGATCCCCGCGCGCGTCGCTCGAGACGTCGTGTCGGTGATGGCGACGTGCGGGATGTACGACGGATCGGGACGATGGATGCGGGCGGTCGGTGTCCCGGCCAAGTCGAGCGTGTCGGGCGGGATCGTCCTCGCCGCACGCGGCGGTCTGGGAGCCGCGATCATCAGCCCGCCGCTGGACGCTCAGGGCACGAGTGTGCGAGGACACGTGGCGAGCGAGCTCCTCAGTGAGGACCTCGGGCTGCACGCCTTCGGCGGGTGAGGTGCGGGGCGGTCCCGGGCGCACGACAGCAAACGGGGCCGTCGGTCGGCCGCTCGTATGGTCCGGATCGCCGCGTCCCCCGGATGCCGGGACCGGCGGGGACGGTCAGGCGTCGATGTCGTCGACGCCCGGCATCCACGAGGCGCCCGGCTTCCCCCACTTGCGCTTCTTCGCGATCTTGGCGACCACGCGCGCGTCCTCGTCATCGAGACGGTCGATGTACAGGATGCCGTCGAGGTGGTCGAATTCGTGCTGCAGGATGCGTGCGCGCCACCCCGACACCTCGATGCGCACCGCGTGGCCGTCGAGGTCGGTGCCCGTGAGCACAGCGGCCTCCGACCGGCGGAGCGGGAAACGCTCGCCGGGGAACGACAGGCACCCTTCGCTCTCGTCGTCGGGGTCGGGGTAGCCCGGCTCGAGCGGACGGATCCACAGCTCCGGGTTGATCACGACGCCGCGCCACGGGAGGCCCTCGTCGTCCTCGTACGTGTACGTGAAGATCCGCAGACCCACGCCCACCTGGGGGGCGGCGAGGCCGACGCCGGGGGCGGCATCCATCGTCTCGAACATGTCGGCGACGAGCTGACGCACCTCGTCGGTGATCTCGTCGACGCGGGAGGCGGGAGCGTGCAACACGGGATCGCCCATGATGCGGATCGGGAGTACGGCCACGTCACCAGCCTATCCAGCGAGCGGACGGCTATCGTCGAGGGGTGATCCCGCTCGATGCAACCCTCAGCGACGGAATCGACCAGCTCGTCGGCGTGTTCCGCGATCCGCGCATCCTGCTCGGCATCCCGCTCGCCCTGCTGGGTGCGGTGTTCATGTCGTTCGGGGCGCAGTACCAGCACCGCGGGGTGCAGAAGGTGGAGCGCCTGTCGGGCAAGACCACCGGGGGGCTCTCGCGCTCGCAGCTCGCCTCGTTGCTGACGCGCCCGTCGTGGGTGGCGGGCACGCTCATGCTGGGCCTCGCGATCGTCTGCCAGCTCTCCGCGCTCTCGGTGGCGCCGCTCATCCTCGTGCAGCCCCTCGGCGCGATCGCCCTGGTCATCACGACCGTGCTGAATGCGCGCGTGTCGCGCCACAAGCCGACCAAGCAGTCGCTGTTCGCGATCGCGCTGTGCGTCGGCGGCATCTTCATCTTCGTGACGATCGCCGCGTTCTTCGCCACCGAGCACGTCATCACCGAGCGCGAACTGCTGATCATCCTCGGCATCCTCGCCGTGGTCGTCATCGTGTTCGGCGTGTTCTGGGTGCTCGTTCGTCGTCGCGCGCAGGCGCTGTTCTACATCATGGCCGCGGGCGTGATCTACGGGTTCGTCGCGACGCTCGCGAAGGTCGTCATCAGCCGCGCCCAGGCCGGCAACTTCGAGTGGCTGACGCTTCTCTGCCTCGTGGCGCTGCTCGCCGCGGTCGCGGTCGGCGCGTACTTCGTGCAGACGGCCTACTCGGTCGGTCCGCCCGACCTGGTGATCGCGGGACTGACCGTCATCGACCCCATCGTCGCCGTGCTCATCGGCCTGCTCGTCCTCGGCGAGGCCTCCACGGCCCCCGCCTGGGCGCTCATCGGGTTCGTCATCGCGGGGGCGATCGCCACCTGGGGCGTCATCCAGCTGACGAAGCACCACCCGCAGATCACCGCCGACGGCAAGCCCGCCGCACCCCGCGTGCACTGACGAAGCGACGGGATCCGGCGGTGTCGTTGCGTTCGCCGACCGCACGCCTGGCCGGTCGCACGTACTTCGCGCTGCAGGCGGTGGCCGGCGCCGCCTGGTGGGTGTCGGTGTTCACCGTGCCCTTCGTCCGTGAAGCGACCCTCGGCGGGCTCGACCCGGTCGTCGTGGCACTGGTCGACATCCCGCTGTTCGTCGTGTCGTCCGCCCTGGCCGCCGTGCTGCCGGGCCGGGCGTCACGGGTGGCAGCGGGAGCGGCGACCGCCTGGACCCTGGTGGTGACGGCCCTCCTCGCGCTGTACGCGACGATGACGACCCTCGCCGGGGTGGGGGTGATCCTCATGATCGCGGCGAGCGTCGCCTCCGTGGGCGCGTGGCTGCTGCTCGTCTTCGGCCGCATCCCGACCTCGCTGCTGCTGGTCGGTCCGTTCGCCTTCCGACCGGCTCGCTCGCGCGCGACGCCCCTGGCCCACGTCATCGCGACGGCCACGCAGATCGTCGCGTTCTGGGGACTCTTCCTCGTCGTGTTCCCCCTCGTCATCCGTTTCCTCGAGGAGCGGTGGCGGCTCGTGCTGCCGCTGCCCCACGGCGTGGTCATCACGGGGGTCGCGGTCGTGGTCGCCGCCAGCGCCCTCGGGCTGTGGTCGGCGGCGGCCATGACCGTCAAGGGGGACGGCACGCCCCTGCCCTCCGCCATGCCGAACCGTCTGGTGGTGGCGGGGCCGTACCGTTTCGTCCGCAACCCGATGGCGCTCGCGGGCATCGCGCAGGGCGTGGGGGTCGGACTGCTGATGTCATCGTGGATGGTGGTCGTCTACGCTCTCGCGGGCTCGCTCATCTGGAACTACGCGATCCGTCCCCACGAGGAGTCCGACCTGGTCCGGGCCTTCGGCGACGACTACCTCTCCTACGCGCGCGACGTGCGGTGCTGGATCCCCCGCCTGACGCCGGTGGGCTCTCGGCGCTAGCCGCGCGCGTCACGGAGGGCGCCGGCCGCGACCGCTTTCGAGATCGGCATCCGGATGCCGGTAGGCTCGTTTCCGCTGGGGGCGGTGGCCAAGCTGGTCAAGGCAGCGGGCTCATAACCCGACGATCGTGGGTTCAAGTCCCACCCGCCCTACTCCTTTCCTCGGGGCTCACGCGGGTCCCGCCCCCCGGGGCCTACGCGCGCGGGAGCTCGACACCGAGCCGCACGCCACCGGCGATCACCAGGGCGAGCCCGAGAGCCATGATGTTCCATCGCCCCACCCCGTCGATGTCGAACGGTGCGACCGCGGCGAAGACGATCACCGCGGCGGTGCACAGCCACATCGACAGCGGAACGGATCTAGGCGGGGGAGTCGTCATCACTCGACGCCAGGCACCTTCGCCCGGCCTCGCCTCCGTCCCGCGGTGGTGCCGGCTCCCGCGCGCCGGCGATTCCGCGGCTCCTCCGTCGGTGTCGGGGGTCGGCGCTACCGTCGGGCGCGTGCCGGAGAGAGTGCAAGCGTGGTGGGCCCGCAGGCAGTGGTCGAAGGGGCTCGAGGTGCCCTACCCCCTGGGGGCGTACCGCGCGGCCTGGGCCGCGTTCCCGGCTCTCGTGCGGCAGTATCATCCCGACCTCAACGACGGGATCGCGCTGAGCCAGGTCCCTCCCGCCGCCGACGTCCTGCTGCTCTGGCAGTGCGACGCCGGACACCGGTTCGCCGCCACCCCGGCCGAGCAGCGTCTCCGCCCAGGGCGGGAGCGTCGTCGCAGCGCGTGGTGCCCCGACTGCAGCGAGCGGGCGAATCCCACCCGCGCCGTGGCGCTGCACCTGCGCGACGACGTCACGAAGCCCGCGGTGTCCGCCAACGCGGTCCTGCGGGCGCGACGCGCCCCGCGCCCGCAGCGTCTGTGCGGCAAGACGCCCGCCGTGGCCGTGGGGGAGGCGTTCGTCTCTGTGTGCGCTCCGAAGCCCGCCTCCGCCGTCGAAGGGCGGGTGCGCGCTGACCTGCGCGAGCGGCTGAACCTGAGCGAGGAGCTGAACGCGGTCCGCGTGGCGCGGCCGTTCTTCGATCACCTGGAGGTGTGGCCCGACTTCGTCTTCCCCGAGCTGCGCATCGCCGTCGAGTACGACTCGATCGGCCGGCACGGCCTCGAGCACGTCGGTCGTCGCGAAGACGCCGATCGGCGCAAGGACCGCGCGCTCCGCGGGGCGGGGTGGGAAGTCGTGCGGCTGCGCACCGGGAGGCTCGAGCCACTCGGCCCCCACGATCTGCAGCTCGCGAGCTGGAACCGCGCGGCGCTCGATCGATTGGTCGAGGCGTTCCGCGGCATCCGGGGGTCTTTTCTCGTCGACGCTTACGTGCGCTGACCCACCCGCGGCGCGACGGCGTTCGATGGAGCGTCCGTCGAGGCGCACGTGGCGAGACGAGCGCCGATCGCTCAGGTCGACTCGCGCGTGTGCAGCACGGGGAGGACGTACGTCCGCTGGACCGGCCGGCTCGCTCCCTCGCTCAGGCGTCCGACCATGGTCTCGACAGCGAGACGTCCGACGTGCTGCTTCGAGGGGCGCAGGGCCGTGATCGGCGGTTCGGCGCTCTCCGCGACCTCGTCGTCGTAGGCGAGTATCGCGAGGTCTTGGGGAACGTGCCAGCCGTGGTCGCGCGCGTACTGCTGCACGAGCACCGCCTGCGGGTCGGAGTGCACGAGCAGCGCTGTGGTGCCGGTGGCGCGGCACTGGGCGAGCAGGTCGGCCACGACCGCCTCGCGGGCGGTGCCGTCGAGGGCGTCGAGCGAGGCGTCGACGTCGACGGGGCAGTCGAGCCCGAGTTCGGCGAGCGAGCGTTCCCATCCGCGCCGCAGCTGCGACGAGGTGGGCGATCCCGCCGAGGTGAGGATCCCCACGCGGGTGTGTCCGCGCGTCGCGAGGTGATCGGCCGCGAGCGACCCGCCGAAGACGTGATCCGTCGTGACCCATTCGAGCTTCGTGAGGGCGAGGGCGGATGCCGCCCGGCGTTCGGCGAGCACGACGGGGAGCGGGAGCGACTCGAGCCAGTGCAGGAAAGCCCGCCCGTCGGCGCCGGTGGTCTCGGGGGCGACGATCAGGCCGTGGAGGCTCCCCGAGTCGACGAGCGAGGCGATCTGCCGCCGCTGATCGGCGACCGAGTAGCTGGCGCCGCGCAGCACGAGCTGCACACCGAGCTCGGTGGCGGCGGCGCGGGCGCCGACGATGATGTGCGGCCAGTAGTACGTGAGCGACGGGGTGACCATTCCGACCCGGAAGCGGATGGGCGCCGACGTCCGAGCCTCGGCGGGAACGCTGGTGTCGAGCCGGCTGCGCAGCGTCGCTCCGCCGTGCACCCGGGTCAGCAGTCCACGGTCGGCGAGTTGGCCGATGTCGCGCCGGATGGTCAGCTCGGCGACGCCGAGATCGCGGGCGAGGTCGGCGACCCTCACGGATCCGGTGCGGCGAAGCTCGTCGAGGATGCGTTCACGGCGCGACAGTCCGAAGGGCGGAGAACCTGCGCTCATGATCGGCCAGCGTAGGGCGATGTACGTATCAATTCAAGAGTGATCGAACGTGTTCGTTTTGCTTCCGCGCGACATACCTGGTGACCGACGATGTGGGCGGGCACACGGGCGTGCCCTGCGGCGATCGGAACGGACCGACGCTGCGCCCCCGTCGAAGGAGACTCCCCATGGTCACGGCACCGATCCCCCCGGTTCGACCTCATCCCCGTCCTACGGTCCGCACTGCGGCGGCGGCCGCACTCGTCACGGCGACGATGATCGGCGCCCTTCTCGTTCCGACCGCGGCACAGGCGGCCGGCGCCGATCCCGTCACCGTGACGGTGCGCGGCAGTGACGTCGCCGCGGCGGCGAAGAACGTCAACGGTCTGACCTTCAAAGGCTTCGGGGTGCTCAGCGCGAACTCGACGAGCGCCCTGCTGCTGGACTACAAGTCGCAGCACCCCGAGAAGTACTGGGAACTCATCGAGACGCTCTTCGGTGGCGACCATCCGATCATGAACACCGTAAAAATCGAGATGGGCAACGACCGCAACACCTCGACCGGAGCGAACGCCTCGACCATGCGCTCGCGCGACGAGTACCCCAACGTGCTCCGCGAGCCCGGATTCCAGCTCGCCGCCGATGCGAAGACCGTCGCGCACGGTCCGGTGCACGTCAGCATCCTCCGCTGGAACCGCCCGACGTGGGTGACGAACCACCAGGACCAGTACGTCTGGTTCAAGAACACCACCCTGGCTGCCTACCGGCAGTTCGGCTACATGATCGACTCGATCAACCCCGACGCGAACGAGACCTCGAACCCCGACCTGCAGCTCTACAAGGACTTCTCCGGGTGGCTGCGCAACGACACGAAGGGCTACGAGGGCGCCACCGCGGGCGACCCGAACAACGGCTTCGCCTCGCCGACCGAGCGCGAGCTGTACACCTCGATCCGCACGATCGCCGGCGACACCGTCGGCACCCCGCCGGTCGCCCTGGGCGATGCGATGACCGGCAGCGACTCCTCGTTGCGTGACGCCGTCGATATCGTCGGCTTCCACTACAGCAGCGCCGACGACCGCAACGGCAACATGAAGAAGATCGCCGAGCAGCTCGATCGTGAGGTGTGGAACTCCGAGGGCCAGTCGACGTTCTCGAGCTCCGCCGACCGCCCGAACAACACCAACAGCAACGAGCAGGGCGGGGTGGGCACCTCGATGGGCGGCCCCGGCAGCGCGCTCGAGATGGGCAACTGGGTCACCACCGGCTTCTCGGCGTCGCGCCGCACGCTCAACATCTTCCAGCCGGCGATCGGGTCGTTCTACGACGGCTTCCAGTACTCCTCGAAGGAGCTCGTGAACGCCCGTGAACCCTGGTCGGGCTGGATCTCGTACGACGGCGGCCTTGCGGTGCTCGAGCAGTTCACGCAGTTCGCCACGCTCGGGTGGGAGAACGACGACAACACCGCGGGCATCTGGCGCGCGATCCCGCAGGCCTCGGGCAGTGAGCTCGGCACGGGCAACCCGCCGAGCGGCGCCCGTTCGGGCGGGGCGTCGTACACGACCCTCGCCGACCCCGACGGTGCGGACTTCTCCACCGTCATCGTCAACGACAGCTCGTTCACCAAGACCTACCGCGTCGCCGTCGACGGGATGCCCCTGGGCGACGACAGGACGCTGGAGGTGTGGGAGACGCGCGCGGCCGACGCCGGGCAGGCGGCGGATGCCAACTACGTCCGCCCCCTCGCCGAGATGGCGCCCGCCGCTGACGGGAGCTACACCGTCACCGTGAAGCCGTGGTCGACGGTGACGGCCACGACGCTCGATCACGCCGAGACACGCGATGGCGAGATCGCGCCGCGCGAGGGCTTCGGACGCACCGCCCCCGCGACGACGGAGTACACCGACACCGACGGCGGCCGCGACGTGCTCGATACCGATTCGACCGGCGACGTCAACGGTGTGGTCGACGACGGCTACCTGTACGCCGACGACTTCGACTACCGCGGCACGGGCGACGTGCAGGGCTACGACCCTGACACGCGCACCCTCGTCGACAGCGGCGAGGGCTACCTCTCCAGCAGGGGAGCGGCCGACAAATCGTCGGGCACCCCGAGCGTGCAGGCCGAAGACCAGGGTGCGACCCCGCGCTACACCAACGACACGAACGGCGCCTTCGAGTCCGTCGCGACCTCCGACGCCGCGCACGGGCGCGTGCTGCGCCAGCAGATCGGTTCGGGCATGGCCGGCGGCGCATGGAACGGCGGTGACCCCAAGACGACCATCGGCGACGCGCGGTGGGCGAACTACCTGGTCGGCGCCGACGTGATGTTCGAGGCCGACGGGGCTCAGTACGCCACCATCGGGGCGCGCGAGCAGGGCGGCACGGCGAACGGCCAGGCGGTCTCGGCCGCCGAGCTGCGCGTCGAGCCCACCGGGGCGTGGGCCCTGCAGCGCTACGGCACGGTGATCGCCACCGGCAACACCTCGACGACGGCGGGCGTCGACTTCCGCACCGGCTCTGGCGTGTGGAACCGCATCGCCCTGAAGGTGGCGGGAGAGGTCTACACCGCGCAGATCAACGGGGTCGAAGTGGCCTTGTACACGGATGCCGCCCCCCAGGCGACCGGACGCATCCAGCTCGGATCGAGCTTCAGCTTCGTGCGCTTCGACAACCTCACCGTCGAGACGGTGCCCGGCTACACGCCGTACTACACCCAGATCATCGACGGCATGCACCAGACCAGCTGGAGCGACACCTCGGCATCCGTCCTGCGTTTCGACGACGGGTGGAGCCATGTCAACGGCCAGGGCATGTACGAGTGGCAGCGCACCGCCTCGAAGAGCACCCGACAGGGTGCGACCATGGCGTACACGTTCGCGGGGACCGGTCTCGACATCGTCGGCACCAACTCCGGAGCTCCGACCCTCGACGTGATCGTCGACGGCGAGCAGCTCGTCGCCGCCGCGCCGACGCTGGCCGCGGGCAGCGAACGCACCGCGTACATGCTGCGGGGGCTCCGCAACGGCACCCACACGGTCGAGATCCGCACCGCGAACGCCGACGCGCTGAACATCGACGCGGTGGGGGTCGTGACCGCGAACGCCGACGCGAGCAAGGTCGACACCTCGGCTCTGGCCGCGCGCGTGGACACGGCACGCGCCCTCGACGAAGACGAGTACAGCGTCGACTCGTGGGCGCGGCTTCAGTCGGCGCGCGACGCCGCTCGCGACGCGGTCGCCGATCCGGGAGCGTACGGACTCGACGCCGAGGGCGCCCGCGCTCTGGAGGCGCGTCTGGCCGTCGCCGTCGATCAGCTCACCCCGCGCGACGTCAGCGACGACGTGAAAGACGTCGGCACGCTCTCGATGACCCTCCCCGCTCGCACCCTCCCCGCGACGGTGTCGGTCGAGGGCACGGATGCCGCGATCACCTGGACCGCGGGTTCGGTGAGCGCTGCGGGCTCCGCCGCCGAGCTGAGCTCGTTCACGGCCACCGGACGCACGTCGGAGAAGACCGCCGCCGGCGTGTACCAGCGCATCACCGCGTCGGTGCTGACCCTGCCGGCCGATCTGACGTACTTGATCGACTCCGGTTCGTCGGGCGCGGCCGCCGGCTCGGTGTTCGCCACGGCGAAAGCGGCGTTCCCCGACCTGCGCAACGACAGCGCCGACCAGAAGTGGGACGGCACCAGCTCCGCGGCGACCTGGGGCTACGCGACCACCGCGACGACCGTCGCGGCGGGTTCACCGACCGATTGGGGCTCGTCGTACCTCGGCGCCGACTTCAACAAGCCGATCGTCTACAGCCTCACCCTGCCCGCCGGCTCCTACAACGTGGTCGCCGTGCAGGCTCCGCGGGCGGGGCTGACGACCAACGTCTACAGCAAGGTGCGGGCTCCGGGCGCAGCCGAGACCACGCAGTCCGCGGTCTCGAACGGCGCGGCCACGCCGGTCGCCCAGCGCATCACCCTCGCGGCGGACGGTGTCGTGCGCATGGAGTTCGGCACCACGGGGACGTCGGGTTACAACGCCCGCCTCGCCCTCGTCTACGTGCAGGCGCTTCCGCGCGATCTCGGCGTGGTCGGCACGCTGAAGGCCGACGACGAACTGCCCGCAACGGTCCCGGTCGACGGGGCCGACATGGCCGTGACCTGGGATGCCGACTCGGCCGCCCAGAAGCGCACCGACCTGCAGAAGCTGGTGTTGACCGGGCGCTTCACCGAGGGCGGTCAGAAGGTGGTCGCCGCCTATGAGGTGATCCCCTCGGGGCTCGTCTACTACATCGACTCCGGAACCGGCACGACGCCGTCGCCGCAATTCACCGCGGTCCAGAAGGCCGTACCGACGCTGCGCAATGACGAAGTCGATCAGGTCTCGACCTCGGCGGACGAGTGGGGATACGTCGCCGACGGCATGAAGGTGAAGGGCTCGACCGACATCACCGACAAGTTCTCGACCGGGCTGTACCAGGACACCACGCGACTCACCTACCGCCTCCCGCTGCCCGCGGGGCAATACACGCTGACCGGCGGGTTCACCGAGTGGTGGGGTCTGAACCGCACGATGAATCACACCGTGTCGGTCGGCGGGACCGAGCTCGCCAAGGGCAACGTGCCACTGACCGGGGTGAGCGGACCGCTGACGGGCGATCTGACGTTCACCCTGACCGAGGCGGCGACGGTCGACTACGTGATCACCAACGAGGGCGCGGGCAGCGAGAAGCCCGTCATCTCGTGGCTCGCCGTGAGGGACACCACCCGCGCGACGGCACCGCAGAAGGTCACCGCCACCGCGGCATCCGACACCTCGATCACTGTCGCGTGGGAGGCGCCGGCGCAGATCGGCGCGGCGCTGTCGGGCTACCGGGTCTACGAGGCCGGCGCCACCGAGCCGGTGTGCGAGGTGGCCGAGACCACTTGCACGCTGTCCGACCTCGCGCCGGGTTCGGCGCACGCCTTCGAGGTGGCGGCCGTCAACGCCGTCGGCGAGGGAGACCGCTCGGCCGCGACGTCGACGATCACCCTGCCCGAGGTCCCGTCGAACGACGGGGCCACCGCCGCCCCGGGCACGGGCGTGCTCTCGTCGAACGACGGCTGGGACACCGGCCTGAAGGACGGCACCTTCCAGCTCACGATGAACCTGTGGTGGGGCTCGAACGGCTCGCTGTTCAAGCTGTACCGCGACGGGGAACTGGTCGCGACACTGCCCCTGACGATGGCGACGCCGAATGCGCAGAAGAGCGTCGTCGACATCGCCGGGCTCGGCAACGGCACCTATCAGTTCACGGGTGAGCTGGTGAACTCGAAGGGGACGACGGCGACCAAACCGCTCACGGTGAAGGTGACGGATGCCGCTCCGGGAGCGCCCGTGCTCTCCTCCGACAACAGCGACCGCGACGGCGCGTACTCCCTGACGGCGAACCTCTGGTGGGGCACGAACGCGACCTCGTACCGCCTGCTCGAGAACGACGTCGAGATCGCGTCGGGCGCGCTCACCGCGGCGACCCCGGCCGCGCAGAAAGTGGTCGTTCCCGTCACCGGCCGCGCGGTCGGCACGTACACCTACACCATCGAGTTCGCGAACGCCGGAGGAGCGACCACGAGCGCTCCGTTGAGGGTGGTGGTGGCGAAGTAGAGCGGCGCGAGATCGCCCCGCGGGTGCCTGCTCGGGCGCCCCCGGGGCGGTTCACGTGTACCGGGGCGCATCCCGTGCGCCGGGGCGGTCACCGGACGCCCCGGCGCACGGACGGCGCGCCGGAGACGCCGGACTCGCGATTACGAGCCGTGCGCCTCTTCGGACACCGGCTGCCATTCGCGCCACGTCTGCAGGCGCGACTCGTAGTCGCGCTCGGCGATGCCGAGGGGCGCCTTGCCGAAGAAGATGCGCAGCGGCGGGTTCTCGGCATCCACCACCTTCAGGATCGCGGAGCGTGTGGCTTCGGGCTTCCCGGGGTCGTTGGCCGACGGACGTTTGGCCGCCTCCTCGCGCACGGCGGAGTACGCGTCGATCTCGTCGCTGCGCTTGGCCGACGGACCCGACCAGTCCGTGGAGTACCCGCCGGGCTCGATGAGGGTGACATGGATGCCGAAGCCCGCGACCTCCTGCGAGAGCGACTGCGACAGTCCCTCGAGCGCCCACTTCGACGCGTGGTAGGCGCCGACGGTCGGGAACGCGCTGATGCCGCCGATGCTCGAGACCTGGATGATGTGGCCCGAGCCCTGCTCCCGCATGATCGGAAGAGCCGCTTGAGTGACCCACAGCGCGCCGAAGAAGTTCGTCTCGAGCTGAGCGCGCACCTCGTCTTCGGTGAGCTCCTCGACCATGCCGAAATGCCCGAAGCCGGCGTTGTTGACGACCACGTCGAGTACGCCGAACTTCTCGTGCGCCTTCCGCACGGCGTCGATGTCCGCCGAGCGGTCGGTGACGTCGAGCTGCAGGGGCAGGAACGTGTCGGGGTGGGAGTCGACGAGCTCCTGCACGTCGTCGAGGTTGCGGGCCGTTCCGGCGACGTTGTCGCCGCGCTCCAGCGCCGCCTCGGCCCATTCGCGGCCGAAGCCCTTGGATGCACCGGTGATGAACCAGGTCTTGCTCATGGATGTCCTCCGAAGAGATGAGGGGGTGAATGCGGGCGACGGTACGCCGCGTTCCTCATCCCTCCGGACGGCTTGACAGCCCGACCGGACTCTCGCGCTCCGGCATCACCCGACCGGTTCGGGGCGGAATCCTCGCCTCGGGGCGCGCGATTCTCGCCCCGAACGGAAGGATCCGCCCCGAACCGAGTCATCCCGCGGCGACGACCTCGCGCTCGCCCGGCCCGGGCAGGATCTCGCGCAGCAGGTCGTCGAGCGTGACGACGCCGACGAGCCTCTCGCCCTCGACCACGGTCGCGAGCTGCACCCGTCCGCGGCGCATGCGGGCGAGGGCGTCGTAGGCGGATGCCGAGGGCTCGAGCAGCAGCGGATCGCGGGCGATGTCGCGCGCCGGCGTCGACGGATCGATGGCAAGCGTGTCGCGCACGTGGATCACGCGAGACGCCGCACCCGAGCCCACCAGGATGCGCAGGTGCGTGGACGACGCCGCGACGGCCTGGACGTCGGCGACCGTGGCGTCCATCGCAACGGCCGTGGGGGAGCGGTCGGTGCGCACGATGTCGCCCACGGTGAGCGTGCCGAGCGCGATCGCCTGGGCGATGGGTTCGGAGTACTGCTGCTCGAGCGTGCCCGCCTGACGCGAGTGGGCGACCAGTTCGCGGATCGTGTCGGCGTCCTGCCCACCCGCCGCGGCCTTGTCGACGGGCTCGACGCCCGAGGCCTTCACCAGGCGGTTCGCGATGTGGTTGATCCACAGCAGGAACGGACGCAGCGGCCAGGTGAGCGCACGGGCCAGGATGCCGGTGGCCTTGGCCGCGGTCTCGGGGTGCGCGATCGCCCACGACTTCGGCGCCATCTCGCCGATGACCAGGTGCAGGAACGTCACCACGATCAGCGCGAGCATGAACGCGATGATGTCGGCCAGGACGTAGGGGAGACCCCACGCCTCGAACACCGGGGCCAGCGCGTAGTCGATCGCGGGCTTCGTGATCGCTCCGAGCAGGAACGTGCAGGCGGTGATGCCGAGCTGCGCGAACGCGAGCATGACGGTGAGCTCGTTGACCCCGCGCAGGGCCGCGCGGGCGGACGCGCTCGTGGCGGCCTCCTCCTCGAGCCGGTGACGACGGGCCGCGAGGAGGGCGAACTCGACGATGACGAAGAAGGCGCTCGCGATGATGAGCGCGGCCGTGATGAGCGCGACGGTCCAGCCGTTCATCGGGCCACCTCCTCGCCGTGGGCCGGGCCGTCGACGGCGGCGGCATCCCGATCCACCTCGTGCAGCTGCACGCGCACCTGCGACGGCACGTGACGGTCGACCTCGACGACCTCGACCGCGAGCCAGCGCTCGTAATCGAGTCCCTGCACGGTCTCGGACGCCCGCTCGGGCAGGTCGATCCGTACGACCCCGCCGACGGGCGGGAGGTCGCCGTGCGTTTCGATCACGAGACCCGCGACGGTCTCGACGTCGCTGTGGGCGAGGTCGTGACCGATGAGCCTCTCGAGCTCGTCGAGGTGCAGGTCGCCCGGTACGCTCCACGCGTCGTCGCCGACAGCGGACACCTCGGCCACCTCGGCGTCGTGCTCGTCCGAGAGCTCGCCGATGACCTCTTCGGTCAGGTCCTCGATGGTCAGGATGCCGTCGAAGTTGCCGTACTCGTCCACGACGCACGCCAACTCGTTGCGCGTCTGCCGCATGCGCTCCAGGGCCACCGGGAGCAGCATCGATGTCGGGATGACGACCGCCGACCGCATGACGGATGCCACCGGCGCGGCATCCGCGGAATCCTCTCGGAGGATGTCGATGAGCTCGACCACGCCGACGGGGGAGTCCTCCGCGCCGATCACGGGGTAGCGCGTGTGGCCGGTGGCCATGAGAGCGCGCACCTCGCCGACGGTGGTCTCGGGCGTCACCGATCCCACCTGCGATCGCGGCACCATCGCATGCTCGACGTCGCGCTGGGGGAAGTCGAGGATGCGGTCGATGATCATCGACAGGTCGTCGGGCAGGTCGCCGCTCTGGCGCGACTCCTCGATGATCGCTTCGAGGTCTCGCGCCGTGGCGCTCTCGTCGACGTCCTCGAGGGGCTCGATGCGCAGGAGGCGCAGAAGCGCGTTGGCCGCGACGTCGAACACCGTGATGAGCCAGCCGAAGAGCAGCAGGTAGATGCGCGTCGGCACGGCGAGGGCGCGCGCGAGCGGCTCGGGGTTCGCGATCGCCAGGTTCTTCGGGTAGAGCTCGCCGAAGATCATGGTGACCACGGTCGCGAGCAGCAGCGCGCCGACGGTTCCGATCAGCACGGACACGGCCGGGTCGACGCCGACGCCGCCCAGCAGCGTGCCGATCGACTCGCCGATCAGCGGCTCGGCGACGTACCCGATGAGCAGTCCGGTCACCGTGATGCCGAGCTGGGCACCCGACAGCATGAACGACGTGCGCTTGGTGATCGCGAGAACACGTTTCGCTTGCGCGTCGCCCTTCTCGGCCCGCGCGGTCAGCCGCGCCCGGTCGACGGACATGTAGGCGAATTCCTGCGCGACGAAGAATCCGCAGGCGACGATGATCGCCAGGGTCACGATGATCCCCAACAGAAGCGTCAGGGCCGCAGCCAGCATCAGATCTCACCCCCTCTCGAGAAGAGGGGGCTCGAAGATCGGCCCTCCTGGTCGGGGGAGGTGCGGTGATGGCTCACGGGTTTCTCTCTCGTGGGTCGGATGATCGCAGATCGTGACCCAACTTAGCGACCCTGTCGTCGGACAGCCTGGGCATTCGCCGCGACCTCTAGAACGGCCCCCGAGGCGCGACACACCCGGTGAGCGATATATCGCTCGCGGAGTATCCCCACGGCGTGCGGAGTGGAATACTGGAACTCCCGCATTGCCTCGCTTCCCGGCGTGGTCCCGCCCTTGCTCTACCGGTACGTTTCGGCGCGCCAGAAAAGGACCTGTCGTGGGAAGACTCATCTACCGAGACCGCGCATCGTTCGACATCGACGACCGCATCCTCGCTCACCTCCGCATCGTCGTCATGAACAAGTTGCGACGCAATGAGGGGTTCATGCTCCAGCTGCCCGTCAACGAGGGCGTGCGCCAGGCGAGCCTGTGGATCCACGCCTCGAACGCGTTGGTCATGCAGTTCTACGGCGGTCGGGAGCCCGCGATCGACCGCGAGCTCATCGATCAGATGATGCACGACGCCAGCGGCGCCGACGGTCTCACACTCACGGCCGCGGGAATCGCCCCGCCGCCCGCCCCGCCCCGCCGCCCGGTGGGTCGCACGGCGAACTGACGCATCCCCGCCCCGGGCTGACGGCGCGGGCGCCGTTCACGCTCCGCCCGCCGGGCGGACGGCGCCCGCGCCCGGCGCGCGCTCATCGTCTCGCCTCACGCGCGGCGCGCTGATCGCGCCGCGTTCAGGCGACGGTGAACGGCAGCTCGACTTCGAAACGCGCCCCCGTCGGCAACGCGACGTACTGGACGTCGCCGCCGTGCGCGCGGGCGATCCCGCGGGCGATCGGCAATCCCAGTCCGACGCCCGCGGCCGAGGCCCGCGCGGCATCCAGGCGCACCAGCCGGTCGAAGATCCGCTCCCGGTCGGCGGCGGGCACCCCCGGGCCGTCGTCGGTCACCGAGATCACGGCGCGTCGGTCGTCCATCCGCAGGGCGAGTTCGATCTCCCCGGTCCCGCCCGTCGCACGGGCGGCGTTCTCGATCAGGTTCGCCACGACCTGGGCGATGCGATCGACATCCACGGTCGTCCGGACCGGCTGGTCGGGGACGGCCGTTCGCAGCCGCACCGAGGGGTGCACCAGCGGCATGCGACGCGCTTCGGCATCCACGAGCGTGCGCAGATCGATGTCGACGAGTTGCAGATCGAGTCCACGATCCACTCGCGCCATCGTCAGCAGGTCGTCGACGAGGCGCGACGCGCGCGTGGCCTCCCGTGCCACGTGCGCGGCGAGCATCTCGCGTTCGGGCCCGTCCAGGTCGGCACGCACGAGGGTGTCGGCGGCCGCCCGGATGCCGGCGACGGGCGTGCGCAGCTCGTGAGCGGCATCCGAGAGGAACGCCCGCAGCCGCTGCTCGGCCTCGCGGGCCGTCTTCTCCGCGCCCACGACATCGTCGAGCATGTCGTCGAGCGCCGTCGCCACTCGACCGATCTCGGTGTCGGTGCGCGTCGGGTGCAGTCTCCGCTCCCGTTCGCCCGCGCCGATCGCTCGGGCGACCTCCGAGACCCGGTCGAGGGGGCGCAGGCTCCGCCGGACGACGAGTGTCACGGCGCCCGCCGCGAGGACGAGCACCCCGATCGACGACACGGCCATGATCCATCGCACTTGCCCCAGGGTCTCGCCGACACCGACGGCCGAAGCGGTGAGCGTTAAAGTCGATCCGTCGCTGAGCGTCGAGCGCAGGGTGATCAGTTGATCGTCGCCCGACACCTCGGATGCCACGACATCCACGCCGCTGGAGGGCGTGGGCTGCGGTACCGAACGCTCCCCGGGCGCCCCGCCCCCCGGTCCTCCCGGCCCGCCCGGCGCCTCGCGCAGCTGCTCGGGGCTCGGGCCCGCCACCACCGACCCGCCCCCGGCGGAGTCGATGCGGACGGCGAGGCCCTGGTCCGACAGACGCTCCGCCAGGTCGGAGTCGTCGACGATGCCGACCAGCGACGCTGTGGCGGCGGCGCGATCACGCAAGCGCTCCTCGATCTGTCCGCGCAGTCGCGCGCCGAGCGCCAGGTCCACCACGACCGCCAGCACCACGAGCAGCAGCGCAACGAGAGCCACGACGGCGACGATCGTGCGGCGTCGCAGCGACCCGGAGCGTAGGACCGCGGAACTCACGCGACCGCGCTCAAGCGGTAGCCCAACCCGCGCACGGTGTGGATCAGCCGGGGCCCGTGCTGCTCCATCTTGCGACGCAGGGCGCTGAGGTGAACCTCGACGAGGTTGGGGTCGTAATCGTCGTAGCCCCACACCTGGGTGAGGATCTGCGCTTTCGACAGCGTGCGTCCGCGACTCTCCGCGAACAGCTGCAGCAGGCGGAACTCCGTCGCCGTCAGTTCGAGCGGCGCTCCCGCGCGGTGGGCGGTCGCGGCATCGGGATCCACCAGCAGGTCGCCGACCGCGATGGTCTGCGGAAGGCGCCCGCGCCGACGGAGCACGACCCCGGCGCGCGCGACGAGCTCGGCCATCGTGAACGGCTTGACGACGTAGTCGTCGGCGCCCTCCGCGAAGCCGCGCAGACGGTCGTCGACCTCGTCGCGCGCGGTCAGCATGATCACCGGGATGTCGCCCGTCCCGCGAACGAGGGGCAGCAACCGGATGCCGCTCGGTCCCGGCATCATCCAGTCCAGGATGACGAGGTCGGGACGGAATCGATCGAGGCGGGCGCTCAGGTCGCTCCCGTCGGGGGCGGCCTCGGTGACGAAGCCCTCCGCCCGCAGCGCGGTCTGCACGGACACGCGGATCGTCTCGTCGTCGTCGAGGACGAGCACACGGGCGGGAGCGGACATCCGAGTGACGATAGGGCCGCCCCCTGAACGCGAGATATGGCTTGCGTGTGCGCTCGCCTCTCGGGCACCGGCTTCAGGTTCGCTTCAGTCCCGGCTCGAAGTCTGGTCTCAGAGCCGGTGACAGCCATCGGCGCAGGAGGACATCATGAACGACGACGAATACCCCACCCAGCCGCTCCCGCGTCTGGAGGAGAGCACCGAGCAACGCCACCGCTCCTGGCGGCGACCCGCCCTCATCGCGGGGGCCGTGATCGTGGCGGCGGGGCTCACCGGCGGCAGCGCCGCCCTGGCCGCGCAGACCGGGGGAGCGACGCTCACCGCGGCGACCTCGGCTCCGAGCGCCGACGGGGGCGCGACCGGCCCCGGCACCGCGCCCACGCCGGGCTCCACGCCGAGCGGAGCCCCCGCCGAGGGCGCTGCGCCCACGCCCGCACCGGCTCCGACCGACGGCACCGCGCCCGCCGGCCCCGCCGCTCCCGACGGCACCGGCCCCGGTGAGTGCGGCCCCGGCGAGGGCCCGGGCGCGAACGGTCCCGGAGCACACGGCCCCGAGGCCGGCGGAGAGAAGCCTGCCCCGCCGACCGACGGCACCGCCCCGACGCCGCCCGCTCCTCCCGCCGAGGGATCCGTTCCCACCCCTCCCACCGACGGCACCGCGCCCACACCGCCCGCACCGCCCGCAGAGGGCTCGGCTCCCACGCCGTCGGCTCCGTCCGACAGCTGAGTCGGAATCGCTCCGACCCCCTCACCGCGCTGACCGCCTCGCCACGCCATCCCCGTGCGTGCAGCGAGCGGTCAGCGCGGTGCGGCACGATCGAGGGGTGGCGAAGAGACGCAGGCGACGGCCTTCCGCGGCCCGCGCGCGCGTGCTCCGCCGTCGCCGGATCACCGTCGGCGTCACGGCCGTCGTGCTCGTCGCTCTGATCGTGGTCGCCCTCGTGCCGCTGGTGTCGCTCACGAGGGCGTGGAACGCCGCGTGGAACGCCGAGACCCGACGCGACGCGGTCGACTTGACATCCTTCGACCCCGGCACCCTGATCGGCGACGACGACTTCTACGACGGTGACGCACTGACCGCCGATCAGATCCAGGCGTTCCTCGACGACCAGGTGGGCGCGTGCACGGGCGACACGTGCCTCGCCGATCTGCATGTGGACTTCCCCGCGCGTGAACCGATCGTCTCGGATGCCACGGGCGAGACGGTCTGCGACGGGTGGGACGGGGGAGAGCTATCCGCCGCGCAGGTGATCGACCGCGTGCAGCGCGCGTGCGGTATCTCGGCGAAGGTCATCCTGGTGACCCTGCAGAAGGAGCAGAGCCTGGTCGCCGGTCGATCGGCCCGCGCCCCCCGCGCCGAGCAGCTGGGGGCCGCGATGGGGGCGCGCTGCCCCGACGACGCCGCGTGCGACCCGGGCGCGGCCGGCTTCGCCGAGCAGGTCGCCCAGGGAACGACCGATCTGAAGTCGTACAGCGCCTCGGGCTTCATGCGCCAGCCCGGAACGCACTACATCGCCTACTCGCCCGACCCGGCCTGCGGCGGCACCGACGTGACGATCACGAACCGCGCCACCGCGGCGCTGTACAACTACACGCCCTACCAGCCGAACCCGGCGGCCCTCGCCGCCCGGTGGGGCACGGGCGACGCCTGCTCGGCCTACGGCAACCGCAACTTCGCGTTGTACTGGGCACTCTGGTTCGCCTGACAGCGCCTCCGTGACGGGCGGCTGAATCACAGTGTTGTGATTTCGTTATGCACGGGCGATAATTGCCGGGACAAACGAACAGCCGCCGTGCTCCATCACAGGTCGTAGGGGAAGACGTACCTGACGAAGGAGAGACCATGGCGATCACGTCTTCGCGCGGAGTGATCCTGATCCACTCCGCGCCCCGCGCGTTGTGCCCCCACCTCGAGTGGGCGGTAGGACGCGCTCTCGGCCGTGCCGTCAACTTCGACTGGGCCGACCAGCCCGTGCTGATGGGCAGCCGCCGCGCGGAGTTCTACTGGGAGGGCCCGGTCGGCTCCGGCGCCGCGCTCGCGAGCGCGATCCGCGGATGGGAGCACCTGCGCTTCGAGGTGAGTGAAGACCCCACGCCGCGCAGCGACGGCGGTCGCTGGATGCACACGCCGGGGCTCGGCATCCACTACGCGCAGACCGACGCCTCGGGCAACGTCGTCATCGGCGAGGACCGCGTGCGCTACGCCATGGAGGTCGCCGCGGGCGATCCCTTCGAGTTGCAGCGCGAACTCGACGTCGCCCTCGGCTCCGCGTGGGACGAAGAGCTCGAGCCGTTCCGCCACGCGGGCGACGATCAGCAGATCGTCTGGCTGCACAAGGTCGGCTGAGACCCCCGGGCGGGGAGGCGCCACTACCGGAGGCCGGTGTCCATACCCGGCACCGGGACCGCGTATCCCCACCCGGATGAAGAAGAACGCCCCCTGGCATCCCCGACCGCAGTCGGGGGGATGCCAGGGGGCGTTCTTCTGCGGTCAGACCGAGGCGATCGCGACGACGGCGTTGTGCCCGCCGAAGCCGAACGAGTTGCTGATGGCGAGCTGGTCGCCCGCCCCCAGCTCGACGGGAGAGCCGGAGAGGGCGAACGGGACCTCGGGGTCCTGCTCGGTGAGGTTGATCGTCGGCGGCGCGACGCGGTTCTGCAGAGCCAGCACGGTGAAGATCGCCTCGAGGGCACCCGTGCCACCGAGCAGGTGGCCGGTGGAGGCCTTGGTAGCCGAGACGGGGATCTCGTCGACGCGGTCGCCGAAGACGGAGCGCAGTGCCTTGTACTCGTTCGGGTCGCCGACGGGCGTCGAGGTGGCGTGCGCGTTGATGTGGGTCACGTCGTCGACCGACGCTCCGGCCATCTCCAGCGCCATGTGCACCGCGCGGGCGGCTCCGTGGCCCTCGGGGTCGTTGGCGGTGATGTGGTACGAGTCCGCGGTCACGCCGCCGCCCACGATCGAGGCGTAGATCTTGGCGCCGCGGGCCTTGGCGTGCTCCTCGGTCTCGAGGATGAGGACGCCGGCGCCCTCGCCCATGACGAAGCCGTCGCGGTCGATGCTCGCCGGGCGCGAGGCGGTCTCGGGGGAGTCGTTGCGCTTGGACAGCGCCTGCATCGACGCGAACGAGGCGATCGTGATCGGGTGGATGGCCGACTCGGTCCCACCCGCGATCACCACATCGGCGAGGCCGTCGCGGATGTGCTGCACGGCGTTGACGATCGACTCCGTGCTCGAGGCGCAGGCGGAGGCGACCGTGCGTGCGAAGGCGCGCGCGTTGAAGTGCAGCGAAAGGTTGCCCGCCGCGGCGTTGGGCATGAGCATGGGCACCGTCATCGGCATGACGCGACGCGGGCCCTTCTCGCGCAGGGTGTCCCAGGCGTCGAGCAGCGTCCAGACACCGCCGATGCCGGTGGCGAAGTCGACGCCGAGACGGTCGGGGTCGATGTCGGGGCTGCCGGCGTCTTCCCATGCTTCCTTTGCCGCGACCATGGCGAGCTGCGACGAGGGGTCGAGCCGCTTGGCGACGGGTCGCTCGAGCACGGTCTCGGGACGCACGAGCGCCTCGGCGGCGAAGGTGACGGGCAGGTTGTACTGCTCGACCCATTCGTGCTCGAGGGATCGGGCGCCGGAGGTTCCGGCGAGCAGGGCGGACCAGCTCTCGGGTGCCGTTCCGCCGATGGGCGAGGTGGCTCCGATGCCGGTGACGACGATGCGGGGTGTGCTCATGAGCGAGAGATCCTTGGTGCGGCCGACAGGTCGTGACCGGTGGGGGCCGAAGCCCCCACCGGGAGGTGTCAGGACTGGTTCGACGTGATGAACGTCACGGCGTCGCCGACGGTCTTGAGGTTCTTGACCTCGTCGTCGGGGATGGTGACTCCGAACTTCTCCTCGGCGTTGACGACGATCGTCATCATCGAGATGGAGTCGATGTCGAGGTCGTCGGTGAACGACTTCTCGAGGGCGACCTCGTCGGCCGAGATACCGGTCTCGTCGGTGATGAGCTCGGCAAGGCCGGCGAGAACCTCGTCGTTGGTGAATGCCATGATGTCTCCTGTTTCTTGGGGGCGGGCCTGACAGGCCCCGATCAGTCTAGGGTTCGACGCTCTCGCGTCAGGGAAGCACGACGACCTGCGCGCCGAACACGAGCCCGGCGCCGAAGCCGATCTGCAGCGCGAGACCGCCGCTGAGCTCGGGGTGCTCCTCGAGCAGACGGTGGGTGGCGAGCGGGATGGATGCCGCGGAGGTGTTGCCCGTGGTCTCGATGTCGCGGCCGATGACGACGGTCTCGGGCAGGCCCAGCTGCTTGGCGAACTCGTCGATGATGCGCATGTTGGCCTGGTGCGGCACGAACGCCGCGAGGTCGCCGGGCTCGATGCCCGCGGCCTCGATCGCCTGACGCGCGACCTTCACCATCTCCCACACGGCCCAGCGGAAGACCGTGGGGCCCTCCTGGCGGAGGGTGGGCCACGGCGCCGTGCCGTCGCGGAACTCGTTGAGCGTGGCGTTCATGCCCACGGCATCCGCCTTCGAGCCGTCGGACCCCCAGACGGTCGGGCCGATGCCGGGGGTGTCGCTCGGTCCGACGACCACGGCGCCCGCGCCGTCGCCGAGGAGGAACGAGATGCTGCGGTCGGTGGGGTCGACGATGTCGCTGAGCTTCTCGGCTCCCACGACGACGACGTGCGTCGCGAGACCCGCGCGCACGAGAGCGTCGGCCTGGCCGACGCCGTAGGCGAAGCCCGCGCACGCGGCGTTCACGTCGTAGGCGGCGGCGGGGTTCGCGCCGATCCGGTCGGCGACGATCGCGGAGGCCGAGGGCGTCTGCTTCGGGTTGCTGATGGTGGCGACGATCACGGCGTCGATGTCGGCGGGGGAGACGCCGGACTTCTCCACGGCTTCGCGTGCGGCCTCGGCGGCCAGGTCGATGGCATCCGTCTCTTTGTTGGCGCGGACGCGCGTGACGATGCCGGTGCGCTGGCGGATCCACTCGTCGCTCGAGTCGATGGGACCCACGAGGTCGTCGTTGGGGACGAAGTTCTCGCCGCGGGCCGCGCCGTACGAGTAGATGCGGGTGTGGGCCGCGCCCTGGGTCTGGCGGAGGGTGGGGGTGCTCATGCCTGGTCTTCCTTCAGCAGTGAGACGGCCGCGTCGAGGTCGTCGGGGGTCTTGACCGCCACGGTCGGGGTGCCGCGCAGGGCGCGCTTCGCGAGCCCGGTGAGCGCCCCCGCGGGCGAGAGTTCGATGATGCCGGTGACGCCGCGCTCCGCGAACGAGGCCATGCAGCGATCCCAGCGGACGGGCGAGGCCACCTGCGCGACGACGAGGTCGAGCGCGCGGCGGCCGTCGGAGACGACGGAGCCATCGGAGTTGGTCCACAGCGTCAGGTTCGGGTCGGCGACCTCGACGTCGGCCGCGGCGGATCGCAGCGTCTCGACCGCGGGCTCCATGAAGCGGGTGTGGAAGGCACCGGCGACCTGCAGCGGGATGACCCGCGCACCGCGGGGAGCCTCCGCGGTGAGCTCGGCCAGGGCCGGCAGCTCCCCGGCGGCGACGATCTGCCCGCCGCCGTTGTAGTTGGCGGGGGTGAGGTCCAGCGCCGCGAGGCGTTCGAGAACGGCCTGTTCGTCTCCGCCGACGACGGCGCTCATTCCGGTGTCGACCGCCGAGGCCGCCTCGGCCATCGCGCGGCCGCGCAGACCGACCAGGCGCAGCGCGTCCGCGTCGCTCAGGACCCCGGATGCCGCCAGAGCGGCGATCTCACCGACGGAGTGCCCCGCGACACCGGCGACGGGTGTGCCCGTGCGCTCGTTCAGTGCCGCCCACGACAGCAGGGACGCGGCGACGATGAGCGGCTGGGCGACCGCGGTGTCGCGGATCCGGTCGGCATCCCATTCGGTACCGGCGGCGATGAGGTCGACTCCGGCCTGATCGGAGAAGGCGGCGAGGCGCTCACGCGCCCCGTCGATCTCGAGCCACGGCGAGAGGAACCCAGGGGTCTGCGAGCCCTGTCCGGGGAAGACGGCGATGATCACCGTCCCATCCTGCCAAGGATCGGGCCGGTGCTTATGGAGATATCGGCACAGATATGCGGCGTGTCTTTGTGCGCGCCGTGCATCAGCACGGCCGCCACCCCTCCGTCGAGTGTCCACGACACGCCGCACGCCGGTGCGCGGAACGGCGTGTCGGGGACACTCGGCGAGAGGAAGCCGATGGGCGCGTCAACGGGACGCGAGCGGTCGCCGACTGGCGAGACCGCGCCGGCGGGTGGCATCCGTGCCGATCGAGCCCAGGATCAGCGCCGTCTGCAGGATCAGCGCCTCGCGGGGGCCCGTGGCATCCCAGCCGATCACCTCGGAGACGCGCTTCAGGCGATAGCGCACCGTGTTGGGGTGCACGTAGAGTTCGCGGGCTGTCGCCTCGAGCGACCGGCCGTTGTCGAGGTAGCTCCACAGGGTCGCGACGAGATCGGCGCTGTGCGCCTGCAGGGGGCGGTAGACGCGGTCGACGAGGGTCTGCTTGGCCACCGCGTCTCCCGCGAGGGCTCGCTCCGGGAGCAGGTCGTCGGCCTCGACCGGACGCGGGGCGTGGCGCCATGCCCGGGCGACGGCGAAACCCGCCAGCGCGGCGCGGGCACTCTGGCCTGCGTCGACCAGAGCCGGAACGGCCGGGCCCAGCACGAGGTGCCCCGACCCGAAGCCGGGCTCGAGGCGCTTCGCGATCTCGGGGAAGGGCAGTTCAGCGGTGTCCTCTCCGCTCGAGCGTGCGGGCAGATCCGCACGGCCGACCACCAGCACGAGCCTCGACCCCTGCACGCCGATGAGCACATCCACGCCGAGCTTGCGCGCCGTGCGCCGCACCTGATCGACGTCGAGCTGCGGGGGAGTGGTGCCCACGAGCACCGCGACCTCGCCATGACCGTGCCACCCGAGGGCGGCGATGCGGCTGGGGAGTTCGTCGTCGGCCTCGCCCGTGAGGATCGAGTCCACCACGAGCGCCTCGAGACGCGCGTCCCACAGGCCCCGGGCCTCGGCGGCCCGGGCATAGACGTCGGCGGCGGCGAAGGCGACCTCGCGCGAGTACGACAGCATCGCCTCGCGCACCTTCTCGCTCCGCCCGGCGACGCGTTCCTCCATGACCTCGACGGTCACGCGCACAAGCTGCAGCGTCTGAGTCAGGCTCACACTGCGCAGCAGTTCGCGCGGGGCCGCGGCGAAGATGTCGGCCGCGATCGCGGGGGTGGATGCCGGTTCCTCGAACCACTGCAGGAACGAGGTGATGCCGGCCTGCGCGACCAGCCCCACCGCCGATCGCCGCGCGGGGGGCATCTCGGCGTACCACGGGAGCGTCTCTTCGAGGCGCTGGATCGTCGCGGTGGCGAGATCGCCGGAGATGCGCCGCAGCCATGTGAGGGTCTCGGCCTTCTCGACCGCGGCGTCGCCCGCCGGAGACCGGTCGGACCCGGCCCCGCCCGCGGTGCGGGGGGAACCGGGGCCGACGGTGGAGTCCGTCACCGGACTCAGGCCTCGCCGCCCGCGTTGCCGCTGGTGCCGGCGTTGACGTCGTGCAGGCGGTACTTCTCGATCGCCTGACCGACGACGGCGCGGTCGACCTTGCCCTCTTCGGCCAGGGCCTGCAGGGCGCGCACGGCGAGCGAGGGGCCGTCGATCTTGAAGAAGCGACGGGCCGCCGCACGCGTGTCGGAGAAGCCGAAACCGTCGGCGCCGAGCGTCCAGTAATTCTGCGGAACCCACTGGCGGATCTGGTCCTGCACCGCGTGCATCCAGTCGCTGACGGCCACGACGGGACCCTCGGCCTCCTTCAGCTTGTCGGTGAGGTAGGCCACGCGGGGCTCCTCATCGGGGTGCAGGAAGTTGTGCTCGTCCGCGGCGAGACCGTCGCGACGCAGCTCCGACCACGAGGTCACCGACCACACATCGGCTTTCACACCCCAGTCGTCCTTCAGCAGACGCTGCGCCTCGAGGGCCCACGGCACACCGACGCCCGACGCGAGCAGCTGGGTGCGGGGACCGTCGCCCTCACCGGTGGAGATGTGGTGGATGCCGCGGACGATGCCGTCCACGTCGACGCCCTCGGGCTCGGCGGGCTGCACGTACGGCTCGTTGTAGACCGTCATGTAGTACATGACGTTCGGGTCGGAGTGCTCGCCGCCGTACATGCGCTCGATACCGCTGCGCACGATGTGGGCGATCTCGTAGCCGTAGGCCGGGTCGTACGACACGGTGGCGGGGTTGGTCGAGGCCAGCAGCTGCGAGTGACCGTCGGCGTGCTGCAGACCCTCACCCGTCAGCGTGGTGCGGCCGGCCGTGGCGCCGATGATGAAGCCGCGCGCCATCTGGTCGCCCGCGGCCCACTGGGCGTCGCCCGTGCGCTGGAAGCCGAACATCGAGTAGAAGACGTAGACCGGGATGAGCGGTTCGCCGTGGGTCGCGTACGCCGTGCCGGCCGCAGTGAACGCCGCGAGGGCGCCCGCCTCGTTGATGCCGACGTGGATGATCTGGCCCTCGGGGCTCTCCTTGTACGCCAGCAGCAGCTCGCGGTCGACGGAGGTGTAGTGCTGGCCCTTGGGGTTGTAGATCTTCGCCGTCGGGAAGTACGCGTCCATACCGAACGTGCGCGCCTCGTCGGGGATGATCGGCACGATGCGGTGGCCGAAGCCCTTGACGCGCAGCAGGTCCTTCAGCAGACGCACGAACGCCATCGTGGTCGCCACGTCCTGGGTGCCGGAGCCCTTCTTGGGCAGCGCATACGCGGCATCCCCGGGCAGTTCCAGACCCACGTGGGTCGTGCGACGCTCGGGCAGGAAGCCGCCGAGCGAGCGACGACGCTCCAGCATGTACTGGATGGTCTCGTCCTTCTCACCGGGGTTGTAGTACGGCGGCTGGTAGGGGTTCTCTTCTAGCTGCGCGTCGGTGACGGGGATGTCCATGGCGTCGCGGAACGACTTGAGGTCGTCCAGCGTCAGCTTCTTCATCTGGTGCGTGGCGTTGCGGCCCTCGAAGTGGGGACCGAGGCCGTAGCCCTTGATGGTCTTGGCGAGGATGACGGTGGGCTGTCCCTTGTGCTCGGCCGCCGCCTTGAACGCCGCGTAGACCTTGCGGTAGTCGTGGCCGCCGCGCTTGAGGCCCCAGACCTGCTCGTCGGTGTAGTCCTTGACGAGTTCGAGCGCACGGGGGTCGCGACCGAAGAAGTTCTCGCGGACGTACGCGCCGTTCTCGGCCTTGTAGGTCTGGTAGTCGCCGTCGGGCGTGGTGTTCATGAGGTTGAGCAGGGCGCCCTCGGTGTCGCGGGCGAGCAGGTCGTCCCACTCGCGACCCCAGACGACCTTGATGACGTTCCAGCCGGCGCCGCGGAAGAAGCTCTCGAGCTCCTGGATGATCTTGCCGTTGCCGCGGACGGGGCCGTCGAGGCGCTGCAGGTTGCAGTTGATGATGAAGTTGAGGTTGTCGAGGCCCTCGTTCGCCGCGACCTGCAGCTGGCCGCGGCTCTCGACCTCGTCCATCTCGCCGTCGCCGAGGTAGGCCCACACCTGCGAGCCGCCGACGTCCTTGATGCCGCGGTTGGCGAGGTACTTGTTCGACATCGCCTGGTAGATGGCGTTGATCGGACCGAGACCCATCGACACCGTCGGGAACTGCCAGAACTCCGGCATGAGACGGGGGTGGGGGTAGGAGGGGATGCCGTTCGGCGCCGCCGACTTCTCCTGACGGAAGCCGTCGAGCTGCGCCTCCGTCAGGCGACCCTCGAGGAAGGCGCGCGCGTACGCGCCGGGCGAGGCGTGGCCCTGGATGAAGATCTGGTCGCCACCGGACGGGTCGTCGAGGCCGCGGAAGAAGTGGTTGAAGCCCACTTCGTACAGGGCCGCCGACGACGCGTAGGTCGAGATGTGGCCGCCGACGCCGATGCCGGGGCGCTGCGCGCGGTGCACGGTGACCGCCGCGTTCCAGCGGATCCACTTGCGGTAACGACGCTCGAGCTCTTCGTCGCCCGGGAACTCGGGCTCGTTCTTCTGAGCGATCGTGTTGATGTAATCGGTGGTCGGAACCATCGGCACGTTGAGGTGCAGTTCCTTCGAGCCCTTGAGCAGGCTCAGCATGATCTCGCGAGCGCGAGCCGGACCCTTCGCCTGGACCAGCTGTCGCAGGGATTCCTGCCACTCCCCGGTCTCTTCCGGGTCGCTGTCCTGCGGCCCCTGCGAATACGGATCCTGGTCGTGAACAGTCACGGAAGACCTTTCGTCGTCTGGCAGGTCATGCCAGAGAATCGCCATACGAGTGCGGCAACCCTTGTTCGCTCCGCACAATCAACCAGCGTCCAGCCTAGCGAGTCGGCGCGCCATCGGGTGCGCGGGGAGCCCGCGGTCCCGCTCCGACCGTCACGACCCTTCGACGTCGAGGAGTCCCGTCCCGGCTGTGGAGAAGCGATGAACGACGCCGGAGCCCGGGCCCGAGGGCGGGACGGGTCTAGCCTGAGCGCGTGAGCCCGCAGGATCCCTCCGCGTTCCGCACGCGGCCCGAGCACCGCTGGCCGGTGCTGATCGCCCTCGCCGTGGGGGCGGGACTGTACGCCTTCCTGCCCACGGAGGCCGCCGGCATCCTGAGGTACGTCGTCGTGGGCGCCGGCGTGCTGTGCGCCGTCCCCATGGTGGTGACGAATCCATCGCGACTCACGCGCGAGTCGCGATGGGGGCGCGGCTTCGCGCTGGCGTTCACCGCCGTGCTGCTGCTCGCGAACCAGGTGGCGCTGGTGCTGCTCGTCCACCAGCTGTTGCAAGGACAGGGCGACGGGGCCGGAACGCTGCTCGGCGCCGCACAGGTGTGGGCGATCAACGTGATCGGCTACGCCGTCGTCTACTGGGAGATGGACCGGGGCGGGCCGATCGCCCGCCGTCGGGACCCCCGAGACGAGCTCCCGGCCGCCGATTTCCAGTTCCCGCAGGACAGCGACCGCGACGCCGTCAGCGAAGTGCGGCGACGCTCGTCCGACGTCGAGGACTGGGCGCCCGGGTACGTCGACTACCTGTACTTCTCGGCATCCAACGCCATGGCCTTCAGCCCCACCGACGTCATGCCGCTGTCGAGTCGGGCGAAGCTGTTCATGATGGTGCAGGCGGTCTCGGGGTTCATCCTGCTGGCGCTGGTGATCGCGCGGAGCGTGAACATCCTGAATTAGCGCTCGGCGGCCGCGGGGGCCGTCACCCACGAACCGTCGGCCAGAAGCTCGCGCAGTTCGTTCACGAAGCGGGCGGCGTGGAAGCCGTCGGCCGCGGCGTGGTGGATCTGCAGGGCGACGGGCAGCAGCACGCGGCCGTCGCGGTCGACGTACCGGCCGAGCGTGACGATCGGCGCGAGATGCGCCCAGCCCTTCTGGATGTTCAGCGTGAAGCCGGTGAAGTCCGTCCACGGCAGGCTCGAGACGTCGAAGGTGTTGCGCGGCGGTTCGCCCTGCGGGAAGAACTCCTCGGATGCCGCGTGCTCGGCGATCGTGCGCACGGCGGCATCGTGGAACGCGGGGAAGTCCGGGTCGAAGGGAACCCAGAGGCACGAGAAGGTCTCGCTCTCGGCGTGGAAGACCGTGAAGGCCGGGTGCACGCGATCCCACACGGCCGGCGCGCCCGTCTCGTCGAGGCTGAGGCGGAACTCGGGATGCCGATCGACGATCGCCGAGAGGGCCCAGATCTGCGCGACGTACGTGCGACGCTCCGACGCCCGCACGGCCGCGACGAAGTCGGTGACGTCGACCTCGACGGTCAGCGCGTACGTGCACGGCGACGCGTGCAGGTAGTGATCGAAGTGCTGCCGACGCGGCCACGAGTCGAGGTCGATGGGGGTGCGGTGCTCCATCGCTCCATGATGCGCGACGTGAGCGGACGGTGTACGGCACCGCGGAGGTGGTGGGCCCTGCCGGGATCGAACCGACGACATCCACGGTGTAAACGTGGCGCTCTACCAGCTGAGCTAAAGGCCCGGGATGCCCCGAGTCTAGCCGCGGGCCCCCGCCGCGTGCGCACCCGCCGCTTCGATCGCCGGCCGACGCGCGCGAGATGACACGTCCGGCGCGAGGTCGCACCGAAGAGCGCGGCCCTACGCAGTGACCTCGCGCCGAAGGTGTGATCTCGGCGCCGGGCGCGCGCGGGCCGCGCTGTCGGCGCGTACCGCCGATGTCCGACCCCCGGGGTAGCGTTGCATGCGTGAATGCCGATCCCGCCGACCAGCGCAAACTGCTCGATCTCGCCGACCTCGACGCCCGCATCCGTCGTGATGAGCGCGTCGCGGCGAACCCGCCGCAGGCCGAGCGCGTGCGCGAGCTCATCGCCCAGCGGGCGACGCTCGCTCAAGAGCTCGGTACCCGGGCCAACGCGCGCGACGACATCACCGCCGAACTGAAGCGCCTCGAATCCGACGTCGCCGTCGTCGACGCCCGCATCGCACGCGACACCGAGCGTCTCGCCGCCTCGTCCAACCCCAAGCAGGCGCAGGGCTTCGAGAACGAGCTCGTGTCGTTGAAGCGCCGCAAGGGCGACCTCGAAGACATGGAGATCGCGCTCATGGAGCGCCTCGAGGCCGCCGACGCCGCGGTCGCCGAGCAAGAGGCACAGATCGCCGACACCAACGCGCAGGGCGCGCAGCTCAGCGCCGAGGCCAAGACCACCGTGTCCGACGCGACGACGCGCCTCGACGGTGCGCGCCGCGATCGTGACGCCGTGGCCGCGTCCGTCCCCGCCGACCTGCTGGGGCTCTACGAGCGTCTCGCCTCCCGCGGCAACGGTGCGGGTCTGCTGCGCGCCGGCGCCTGCGAGGCCTGCCGCATGGTTCTCCCGCCGAGCGACCTGGCCACGGTCCGCCGGGCACAGACCGACGAGGTCGTGTTCTGCCCCGAGTGCGGCGCAATCCTCGTCCGCACCGAAGAATCGCGATGACCCCTCCCGGCGCCCGTGCCGTCTGACACGGTCGTCGTCGGGCGCACCGGCCCCGGCCGCTTCGCCCTCCAGTCGCTCGACGTCGACGCAGCCCCCACCGACGTCCCCGCCGACCGGCTCGCCGAAGCCGTTTCCGATCGTGAAGAGCGCGGAGACGTCCGGTGGGTGTGGGCCGATACGGCGAGCACGTATCCCGCTCTGCTGTCGGCGGGGGTGCGTCTGGCCCGCGCCTGGGATCTGCGACTGGTGCACGGCATCCTGCGCGACGCCGAGGGCGTGGTCGACGATCACGGACTCCGTTCCCATCCGGAGTGGGATGCCGGCAGCGCCGCGCCCGCGGCGGGCGACACGCTCTTCGACCTCGGCGATCCGTCGACCGTCCTGCCCGACTCGCTCGACGACGCTGTCGCCGAGTTTCGACGGCAGCTCGCCGCCATCGACTCGGCGGCGGCCCCCGGCGCTCTGCGCCTGCTGTGCGTCGCCGAATCGGCCGGCGGATTGATCGCCGCCGAACTCCACGCGGCCGGGGTGCCGTGGAGCCGGCGCGCGCACGAGGAGATGCTCGAACGCGAGCTCGGCTCGCGTCGCGGCGGAGGTCTGCCGGAGCGCATCGAGCGCACCGCGGCGATCGTCCGGGCCGCTCTCGAGGATCCGACGGCCTCCCTGGACTCGCAGCCTCGCCTGCTGCGCTCCCTGCACCGGGCGGGGCTCCAGGTGACCTCCACGAGCCGGTGGGAGCTCGCCGAGCACGACCACCCCGTCGTCGCCCCGCTGATCGCCTACAAGAAGCTCATGCGCCTGTACACGGCCAACGGGTGGGCCTGGATGCAGGAGTGGGTGCACGACGACCGTTTCCGCCCCGTGTACGTTCCCGCCGGAGTCGTCACGGGCCGATGGGCGTCGTCGGGCGGCGGAGCGCTGCAGATCCCGCGCTCGCTCCGCACCGCCGTCCGCGCCGATCCGGGCTGGACCCTCGTGACCGCCGACGTGGCCCAGCTCGAACCGCGGGTGCTCGCGGCGATGGCGCGTGACACGGCGCTGGCGGAGGCGGCATCCGGTCGCGACCTCTACGCCGGCATCGTCGAACGCGGGGCCGTCGCCAGCCGCGCCGAGGCGAAGCTCGCCATGCTGGGCGCGATGTACGGCGCCACCACCGGGGAGAGCGGGCGCCTGCTCCCGCGTCTGCGCCGCACCTTCCCGCGGGCGATGCAGCTCGTCGACGACGCCGCGCGCACGGGTGAGAACGGGGGAGTGGTCCGCACGTGGCTCGGGCGCACCTCACCCGCCGCGGGAGAGGCGTGGCAGCACCTGCAGTCGCGCGCGAGCGACGCCGCGGCATCCGGAGTCGACGAGAGCCGCGCGCGTCGATCCGCTCGCGACCGGGGCCGCTTCACCCGCAACTTCATCGTGCAGGGCACGGCCGCCGAGTGGGCCCTCGCGTGGCTCGCCGACCTGCGCGCGCGTCTCGCCGTCCTCCCCGCGGTGGACGCCGCCCACGCGGCGCCCGCCTCAGGTCCGGTGTTCGCGCGGGTGCCCCACCTGGCGTTCTTCCTGCACGACGAGATCGTCGTGCACACCCCGCTCGAACACGCCGACGCCGTCGCGGATGCGGTGCGGGAGTCCGCGGCATCCGCGGGCCGTCTGCTGTTCGGGACGTTCCCCATCGACTTCCCCCTCGACCTGCGGATCGGAGAGACGGCCGAGAAGGGCTGAGCGGCCCGCGTAGACTCGACCCTGCGAATGGGTCGGCTGGACGGTCGCGTCACGGGTTCGCCCGTGCCGAGGAACGTCCGGGCTTCACAGGGCAGGACGGTGGGTAACGCCCACCCGGAGCAATCCGCGAGACAGTGCCACAGAGAGCAGACCGCCGCGGTCCGTCAGGACCGGGGTAAGGGTGAAAGGGTGGTGTAAGAGACCACCGGGGTCGTGGTGACACGACCCGCGAGGTAAACCTCGTCCGGAGCAAGGCCAGACAGGGGATGACGACGCGGCTCGCCGAGTCCCCGGGTAGGCCGCTGGAGCGGCACGGCAACGTGTCGCCGAGAGAGATGACCGTCCACGGGGTCCCCCGGGACCCCCGGACAGAACCCGGCGTACAGGCCGGCCCATTCGCATCCCGGTCTCGATCGAGTCGAAGCCGCGCTCTCGGACTCCGGATGCCACCACCCGCGACGGACGAAACCAGTGGTCGCACGGGGGATCTGTCCGCCTCCACGCTCCGAAGAGGAGTCGTGACCCAGCGCGATGCCCGCGATTTCCTGATCAACCTCATCGACCGTGCGGATGCGACCGGCCGACCGTTCTGGGACGCATCGCCCGACGAACGCGCGCTCGTCCGCGCGCGCTTCGGAACACCGACTGCAGCGCTGCAGACCACGGCGACCGCCGACGGCGACACGCGGACGATCGGCGCTGCCGACCTCTTCCTCGGTACCGCGATCCTCGTCGAGATCGCGGCCGAGCTGCTGCAGGGTCCGAGCACCGGGCGCACGCGGGAGGAGGCGGTGGACGTTCTCCGGAACCGCGTGCATCTGCTCCTCGGGTGAGGCACCGCGCATCCTTACCCGGTCGAGTGTCGGACATATGTTCTAGACTCGATCACGGCCGGGGAAGGGGTCCGGTGCATGGGGTCGACGAGAGTCAGCGACGAGATGGTCGCGCGGGTGCTGGCATCCATCGCCCCCTGCACGCTGCAGCCCGAGACCTGGGGCGTCCGTCCCATCGAGTGGTACGCGCAGAAGCGCCCGGTGTGGGCGTGGGTCACCTGGCCCAACCGGGCTTCGACGCGCGAGGCGGCCTGGGCGACCGGGGGCAACGACCGCGTCGTCATGCTCGAGGTGCCCTGCGAGGGCGGCCACTGGGCGCCCGTGGTGTGGCGCAACGCCGTCAGCGTCCGCGACGCGGCTCCGTGAGCGGGCTCAACAGAGCGATGTGCGGGCGGCCCGCACGACGGCACCGATCTCTTCGCCGTCCGTCAGCAGCCGACCTCCGACGGTGATGACGATCGGCTCGCCCGGGTTCAGGTCCGTGTGATCCACGCAGTACTGCCAGGCCCCGGCGAGGACGTCCTCATCTCTCGACATCGCCACCACTCCTCCGTGCGGGGCGGCCGCGCGCACCGCGTCGAGGAAACCATCGGGATCGGCCGCGCGCGTGGCCAGGTGATACCGAGGGGCGGCCACCGTTTCCGTGTACTCGACGCCGGCGGAGACGACGGCCACGACGGCGACCAGGGCGACCAGAAGCCGCCGCCGACTCACCCGCACCGCGACACGGACGCGGCCTCGATGATGGTGAGGGCATCGTCGCCGCCGCGGGGCAGGGCCGACCCGGCGAGATTCAGCGCCATGCCGGCCGGGACGAGGGAACGTTTCACGCGTGCCACCCTACCGAGCCTGTGAGCCGGCTGAGTGCCGTCTCAGTCGGAGGGGCAGAGGATGCTCCGTGCTGCGCTCGCGATCACGACAGCGTCATCGGCTTCGACGCGCATGCCGCCGACGACCTCCGGAAGCGGCGGCCTGTCATCGACCTCCGCCGCGAGGAAGCAGAAATCCTCCCCGGCCTCCGCGAGCGCGTCATCCGAGGACGCGCGCAAGCGACTCGAATCCGACAACGCCGCGCGGACGGCGTCCACGAAGTCGCTCGGCGCCTCGTCGACCTCAGGGCTCGGCCGCTCCGTCTCCTCGACGAGAGGGGCTGCGTCGCTCCACCACCCGTGCTCGGTCACGATCGACCCCGTCTCCGACGGAGCGGCGTCAGCGGTGGACGCGCAGCCCGTCAGAGTCGCGACCCCGAGTCCGACGAGCGACAGGATGCCACCCGCCCGGCGCCTCACTTGACGGCGGGCAGCGCCTCGGGAACCGGCACGGCGAGGGAGGCGGCACCGATGATGCCGGCGTTGTTGCGGTGCTTCGCCGGGACGATCGGCGCCCGCAGCTTCAGCAGCGGCAGGAAGTTCTCGGAGTGCTTCGACACGCCGCCGCCGACGACGATGAGGTCGGGGCTGAAGAGGAACTCGACGTAGTCGTAGTACCACTGCAGGCGCTTGGCCCACTTGTCCCACGACAGTTCCTCACGCTCCATCGCGGAGTAGGCGGCGAAGTGCTCGGCATCCTTCTTGTGCCCGGCGCGCTGGAGGTGACCGAGCTCGCTGTTGGGGACGAGGACGCCGTCGTAGATCATGGCCGACCCGATGCCGGTGCCGAGCGTGGTGAGGATGACGAGACCGTCGACACCCTTCGCCGCGCCGTACCGCACCTCGGCGATGCCCGCCACGTCGGCGTCGTTGGCGAAGTGGATGTCGCGCGAGAGCCCGTGCTCGAAGAACTTCTCGGCCTCGAATCCGATCCACGACTTCGACACGTTCGCCGCCGACAGCGTGCGCCCGCCTTTCACGATCGCCGGGAACGCCACGCCGAGGGGCAGGTCGGCAGGAGCTTCGAGCGTTTCGAGGACCTGTCTCACCGCCGCCAGCACGTCGGCGGGCTCCGCGCCTTCGGGGGTGGCGACCTTCACCCGGTCGCTGACGAGCTCGCCGGCATCCAGGTCGACGATCCCCGCCTTGATGCCGGTTCCGCCGATGTCCACTCCGACCGCACGAGACGCATTCGTTGCCATGCCCCTCAGCCTATCCAGCCGCGGGGTCGGCATCAGTAGGATCGGGAGAGCACCGGCGGGACCGCGCCGATCCGCGAGACCCACGTGAGGAGCCATCGTGAGCGACGACAACGAGAAGTACTGGTACAACCTCGAGACCGGCCAGGTCGAGAAGGGGTACGAGTCGCCCGCGATCGACCGCGCCGGTCCCTTCGACACCGCCGAAGAAGCGGCGAACGCGCCGCAGCTGCTGAAGCAGCGCGCCAAGCAGTGGGCCGACGAAGAGGCCGAGAACGACTGAGGCTCGGATCCGACGGACCGACCGCCCCCGAAACGAAGGATGACGATGGACAAGCAGCGTGATTTCGTCCTGCGCACGATCGAGGAGCGCGGCGTCAAGTTCGTGCGCCTCTGGTTCACCGACGTGGTCGGCACGCTCAAGTCGGTGGCGATCGCGCCCGCCGAGGTCGAGGGCGCCTTCACCGAGGGCCTGGGCTTCGACGGATCGGCGATCGAGGGCCTCACCCGCTCCTACGAGTCCGACCTGCTCGCCCACCCCGACCCCACGACGTTCCAGATCCTGCCGTGGCGCGGTGAGATCGACCCGACGGCGCGCATGTTCTGCGACATCACCACCCCCGACGGTCAGCCGGCGGTCGCCGACCCCCGCCACGTGCTCAAGCGCACCCTCGCCAAGGCGGCCGACGCGGGCTTCACGTTCTACACGCACCCCGAGATCGAGTTCTACCTGCTGAAGTCGTCGCAGCTCGGCGCCGACGGACGCCCCCAGCCGGTCGACTCGGCCGGCTACTTCGACAACGTCCCGGGCGGCACGGCCCACGACTTCCGTCGACGCTCGGTGCGCATGCTCGAAGACCTCGGCATCTCGGTCGAGTTCAGCCACCACGAGGGCGGTCCGGGTCAGAACGAGATCGACCTGCGGTACGCCGACGCGCTGACCACCGCCGACAACATCATGACGTTCCGCACGGTGGTGAAGGAGGTCGCGATCGAACAGGGCGTCTACGCCACCTTCATGCCGAAGCCCATCAGCGGGCAGCCCGGCAGCGGCATGCACACGCACCTGTCGCTCTTCGAGGGCGACATGAATGCGTTCTACGAAGAGGGCGCGCAGTACCAGCTGTCCAAGGTCGGCCGTCACTTCATCGCGGGTCTGCTGCGCCACGCGAACGAGATCTCGGCGGTCACCAACCAGTTCGTCAACTCGTACAAACGCCTGTGGGGCGGCGACGAGGCCCCCAGCTTCATCTGCTGGGGCCACAACAACCGCTCGGCGCTCGTGCGCGTGCCGCTGTACAAGCCGAACAAGGGCCAGTCGACGCGCGTCGAATACCGCGCCCTCGACTCCGCGGCGAACCCCTACCTGTCGTACGCGCTCATGCTCGCGGCCGGCCTCAAGGGCATCGAGGAGGAGTACGAACTCCCCGCCGAAGCCGAGGACAACGTGTGGTCGCTCAGCGACACCGAGCGCCGTGCCCTCGGCTACGCACCGCTCCCGTCGAGTCTCGACCACGCCCTCGAATACCTCGAGGAGTCCGAGCTCGTCGCCGAGACGCTGGGCGAGACCGTATTCAAGTACGTCCTGCTCAACAAGCGTCGCGAGTGGAACCAGTACCGCGCGCAGGTGACGCCGTTCGAGCTCGCGAGCAACCTCGAAGCGCTCTGACGGACCGCCGATGACCTCGGGCGATCGCACCACCGCGCTCACCGCCCTCGCCCGCACCGGCTTCTCGCAGCTCACCGAAGCAGACAGCCTGCTCGGCGAGCTCGAGGAGTCGGTGGGCGTTGACCGGGCGGACGCCATGCGGCTCGCGCAGCGCGTGGCCGATCCCGACCGCGCGCTGCGGGCGATCCTCCAGGTGGCGCGGCGCGACGTCGCCGCGGTCCGCGCCGCGGCCGCCGACGCCGGCGCCTGGCGTGCCCTGTGGGACATCGTCGGGGCGTCCGACGGCTTCGCCGAGTTCTACCTTCGGCATCCCGATGAGCTCGTGCACCTCTCGGGCGCCGGCCTCACCCTGCCCGACGAGCCCACGATGCGCACCGAACTGCTGGCATCCGTGGGGGACGACGAGGGTTTCGCGGCGGACGCGACGGATGCCGCCTGGGTCGCCCTGCGCGTCAGGTATCGGCGGCTGCTCGCCCGCATCGCCGCCTACGACCTGGGTCAGGACGACCCGGCGGGGGCGATCGACGTCGTCTCGTCGTCACTCGCCGACCTCGCGGGTGCAGCGCTCGAAGCCTCGCTGAGCGTCGCACGCTCGCGGGTCTCGGGAGCCGGACCCGGCGCTTTCCCCCGCGCGCAGGTCGAGGCGACCCGGTTCGCCATCATCGCCATGGGCAAGACCGGCGCGCGCGAGCTCAACTACGTCAGCGACGTCGACGTCATCTTCGTGGGCGGCTCGGCCGACGAGGAGGTCGTGAGCGAGGCGCGTGCGATCGACATCGGCACACGACTCGCGGTGCAGACGATGCGAGGCATCGCCGGGCCCGAGATCGAACCGCCGCTCTGGGAGGTCGACCCCAACCTGCGCCCGGAAGGCAAGCAGGGCGCGCTGGTGCGCAGTCTCGCCTCGCACCAGCAGTACTACGCGCGCTGGGCGAAGAGCTGGGAGTTCCAGGCGCTGCTCAAGGCGCGCGCGATCGCGGGTGACGCCTCGCTCGGCGCGGAGTACGTCGCCGCGGTGCAGCCCCTGGTGTGGCACAGCGCGGCGCGCGAGAACTTCGTCGAGGGCGTGCAGCGCATGCGCGAGCGCGTGACCGACCACATCCCCGCCGCGGAGGTGAACCGGCAGCTGAAGCTCGGCCCCGGCGGCATCCGCGATGTGGAGTTCACCGTGCAGCTGCTGCAGCTCGTGCACGGCCTCACCGACGAACGCATCCGGCAGCGCGGGACGCTCGAGGCGCTCGACGCCCTGGTGGCCGAGGGCTACATCGGCCGGAGCGAAGCCGAGGCCTTTGGTCGCGACTACCGGCTCCTTCGTCTGCTCGAGCACCGTCTGCAGTTGCGCGGGCTCCGTCGCACGGCGCTGCTGCCCGAGAAGGACGACGATCTGCGGGTGCTCGCGCGCGCGTCGCGGCTGGCCGAGTCGGCATCCGGGGTGCAGGCGGTGTGGGAGGGCATCAAGCGCGAGGTGCGCGACATCCACGTGCGCCTGTTCTACCGCCCGCTGCTCTCCGCCGTCGCGGCGCTGCCCGAGGGCGAGCGCACGCTGTCGACCGAACAGGCGCGCGATCGCTTGGCGGCCATCGGATTTCGCGACCCCGCCGGAGCACTCCGGCACATCGCCGCGCTCACGAGCGGCCTGAGCCGGAAGGCGACCATCCAGCGGCACCTCATGCCGATCATGATCCGGTGGTTCGCCGACGGCGTCGACCCCGACTACGGCCTGCTGGTCTTCCGTCGCATCAGCGAGCGGCTGGGCAACACGCCGTGGTTCCTGCGGATGCTCCGCGATTCCGCCGGCGCCGCCGAGAGCCTCACACGCGTGCTCTCGGGTTCGCGATACATCGGCGAATTGATGGAGTGGATCCCGGAGTCGGTGGCGTGGCTCGACGACGACGCTCTCCTGCGCCCGCGCTCGGGCAAAGCCCTCGAAGACGAGGCGCGCGCCATCCAGACCCGCTGGCAGAACATCGACGATGCGATGCGCTCGGTGCGCGCGCTGCGCCGTCGGGAGATGCTGCGTGTGGCGATGGCCGCGGTCCTGGGCACCGTTTCGCTCGAGGAGCTCTCCGACGCCCTCACCACGATCACCGAGGTGACGATCCAGGCGACCCTGCGTGCGGTGCGTCGCGTCGTGGTGCCGCCCGAGGACGACGACCTCGACTTCGCCGTCATCGCCATGGGGCGCTTCGGCGGACGCGAGCTCGGTTTCGGGTCGGATGCCGACGTGATGTACGTCTACCGCGCGAACGGCGTCGATCCGCAACGAGCGAGTCAGCTGGCGCTGAAGATCGTCGCGGGGCTGCGCGAGCAGTCGGAGGACCACCGTCTCCCGCTCGACCTCGACGCGGAGCTGCGCCCGGAGGGACGCAGCGGCCCGCTGGCCCGCTCGATCGAGGCCTACACGGAGTATTACCGTCGGTGGTCGCTGTCGTGGGAGGCGCAAGCGCTGCTGCGGGCGCGCGGCGTCGCCGGCAGCGTCAAGCTGATCGCGGCGTTCATGGAGCTCGCCGACGAGGTGCGGTACCCGGTCTCAGCCGATCAGAACGGTCTGCGCGAGATCCGCCGCATCAAGGCGCGCGTCGAGAACGAACGCCTCCCGCAGGGCGCCGACCCCGCGCGGCACCTCAAGCTCGGTCCGGGCTCGCTGAGCGACGTCGAGTGGCTCGTGCAGTTGTTGCAGCTGCAGCATGCGCGTGCCGTGCCCGACATGCGCACGACCTCGACGCTCGGAGCCCTCGAAGCGGCGACCGTCGCCGGACTGGTCGAGCGCGACGCGAGCGACAAGCTCGCCGCCGCCTGGCACCTGGCATCCCGCCTGCGATCCGCCAACACCCTGCTGTCGGGTCAGACCAGTGACATCCTCCCGGTGGACCGTGGCCGCCTCGACGGCATCGGACGCATCCTCGAGTACGCGCCCCGCTCCGCGACGCAGGTCGAGGAGGATTACCTCGGCGCGACGCGACGGGCCCGGCGGGTCTTCGACAAGCTCTTCTACGGCTGATCACCCGTCGGCGGCAGCGGCGGGGCGGCCGGCCTGACCGGGGCGTCCCTTCACCCGAACGCTCGAGGCATCGAGCGCCCCGCCCCCGGCGCAGCAGCGATGGATGCCGTTCCGGCCGGCGGTCGGTATTCGTTGCTGCCGTCGTGCTCAGGACATGAGACGCTCGCGCACCTCGCGCCGCTGGACCTTGCCGATGAGCGAACGCGGGAGGTCGTCGACGACGACGACGCGCCGCGGCACCTTGTACGCCGCGAGCCTCTGCTTGCAGAAGTCGCGGATCGCGTCGGGTTCGACCTGGACGCCCTCGCGCAGCACGATCGCCGCGGCGACGTCTTCGCCCCCGCTCGACTTCGGCAGCGCGACCACGGCCGCCCCGGCGATGTCGGGGTGGGAGGTGAGAACGTCTTCGACCTCGCTCGGCGAGACGTTGAAGCCACCGGTGATGATGATCTCCTTCAAGCGGTCGACGATGGTGACGAACCCGTCGGGGGATACCGACGCGATGTCTCCGGTGCGCAGCCACCCGCCGTCGAGGAGGGTGGCCGCGGTGTCGGACGGCCGGTTCCAATAGCCCTGGAACACCTGCGGACCGCGGAGGAGGAGCTCGCCGGGCTCGCCGAGGGGAAGATCGACGGTCGGGTCGTCGGGATCGACCACCCGGATCTCCGTGCTCGGGAACGGCACGCCCACCGTGCCGGGGCGTCGGGAGGGGCCGATCGGGTTGCCGAGCGCGACCGGCGACGACTCGGTCATCCCGTAGCCCTCGACGAGCAGCCCGCCGGTGGCAGCCTCCCAGCGGTCGACCGTGGCCACGGGCAGACTCATGGCGCCCGAGATCGCGAAGCGCACGCTCTTCAGATCGATCGTGCCGCGTGCCGCCGCGCGGGCGAGCTGGTCGTAGATGGGCGGCACGGCCGGGAGGAAGGTCGGAGGGCTCTTCTTCGCGGCGGACGCGACGAGGTCGAGGTCGTACTTCGGGAACAGCACGAGCTTCGCGCCGATGCTCATCGCGAACGTCAGGCACAGGGTCAGGCCGTAGGCGTGGAAGAGCGGGAGGACCCCGTAGAAGGTCTCCTCGCCGTCGTGCAGCCCGGGCACCCAGGCGCGGCCTTGCATCGCGTTGGCGCGCAGGTTCGCGTGCGTGAGCACCGCACCCTTCGGACTCCCGGTGGTGCCGCTGGTGTACTGCAGGAGCGCGATGTCGTCGAGCGCGGGACCGCCGTGCCGGCGCGAGAGCGAGCCGTGGGTCAGGAGCTTCTTCCACGCGACCGGCCGCTTCGACGTGGGCGCGGATGTGAGCTGGGCGCGGGCCGCCCGCGCCTTCGCCACCGGCAGACGCAGCGCGAGCCTCTTGCCGAGGGGGAGCGCCTCGGTGATGTCGACGCTCACCACGTGCTCGAGCGCCAGGTCGGAGGGGAACTCCGCGACGGTGTCGGCCAGCTTGTCCCACACGATTGCGAAGCGCGCGCCGTGGTCTTCGAATTGGTGCCGCAGCTCGCGGGGCGTGTAGAGCGGGTTGTGCTCGATGACGATGGCCCCGAGCCGCAGCGCGGCGTAGAAGGCGACGACGTGCTGCGGCGAGTTCGGCAGCACGAGGGCCACTCGGTCGCCCGCTCGCACGCCGAGCCGGCGCAGTCCCTCAGCCGCACGGGCGACCTGCTGGCCGAGCTCCGCGTAGGAGGTCGATGCGCCGAAGAACTCGAGCGCCGTCTTCTTCCCGTAGCGGGCCACCGAGGCGGACAGCATCTCGGGAAGCGTCTGCGAGGGCTCGTCTATCTCCAAGGGAACGGCCTCGGCATACGAGGTCGACCACGGACGCGAGGCGTAAGGGGAGTCCGGCATCCCTCCATCCTGGCGTGCCCCCGTGACATCGCGGCGGAAGGGCACCTGTGCGGATGCCGGGAAGCGGATGCCGGCAAGCCGACGCCTCGGGGACGGGCCTGTGCCGGAGACCGCCGAAGGCGTGCTTCGATGGAGCGGTGCCGCCGCCTCCGTGCCTCACCCGCCCCGACCGGACCCTGTACGTCCCCGACGAGCGGATGCGACGGGCCGCGGGGGAGTCGTCGTGACACCGTTTCGGAAGCGCTGGACCGACGGGCTCGACGCGAGCCTGCTGCGCCTCGGGCGCGGGCGGGCGCTGCTCCTGGTCGCCACGGCTCTCGTGATGGGTGCGATCATCGCCGCGTTCGCCCTCTCCACTCTCGCCCAGATCGCCGCCGGTGACCTGCAGTGGACCGACGCCGTGGGATCCGGCCGACGCCGCATGCCCGCGATGCTCGTGGTCGGCATCGGCGGCCCCGTGGCCGTGCTGTTCGTCGTCTACGGCGTCGGCCTGGCGGGGCGTCTCGTTTGCCGGTGGCCCGACATCCCCGCTCGCCGCACGCGGTGACCTCGCGCGTCGCGCGCGAGGGGCCTAGCCTGTCGGGCATGTGCCGCAACATCGTCCCCCTGCACAACTTCACGCCCCCGGCGACGGATGCCGAGTGCCACGACGCCGCGCTGCAGTTCGTCCGCAAGATCGTGGGCACGACGACGCCGTCGCGGGCCAATCAGGACGTCTTCGATCGCGCGGTCGCCGAGATCACGGCATCCGTCCGGCATCTCCTCGACGACCTCGTCACGAGCGCACCACCGAAGGTGCGCGAGGTAGAGGCTGCCAAGCGGCAGGCCCGCTCCGCCGAGCGATACGAGGCGATCCGGGTGTTCCAGGAGCAGAAACGCGCGGCGCGAACCACCGGCTGACGTGCCGGGCCACCGCATCCATCTCGTCCCCGGGGAGGAATGACGACGCCCGCCCCCGCGAAACGGCGGGGACGGGCGTCGTCGTGAGGATCGGGCGATCAGACCCCGAAGTACAGCTCGTACGAATACTGACATGGTGGTACGTGGTGTCGGTTGGTGTCACCCGCGCAATTACGTGGGAATACCCGATGTCACGCGTGGCTGTGGAGGTGGTCCGGTGGCACTTCTGCGGACTTCTTGCGGACTTCGCGGGGACGCTAAGGTGGCGCACGAATCGAGCTGCCATCCCCGCCGCGCTCACTCTGCTGCCCGCCTTTGTCGGGTTACTCCGCGGCGAACGTCGAGGCGGTGGCGACGTCCGCACCTCCGAAGGCATCCGCAACCCAGACGCCCAAGCCCACAGTCACGTGCACACCGCCCTCACGCAGACGGTCTACATGTCGAAGACGGTAGGTGGCACACGCGCGGCCGACACGATCGACAACGCTCTTCGCGCCTAGAAGAGCGTCCGCCGGACCACCTCGTGGGTCGTCGGCGAAATCGGATCAAGTTCCGGCCCACCCGGGAGCTGGCTGCGACCCGACGGAATGCCACCGACATGATCAGTATGGAGACGCTGCAGGCTGCTCCTTAGTGATAACCCCGCTGATCGGGTATTTCTATCCACCTGGGTGCCTGCTAGCGTGCCCGCATGAACGGTGAAGTACCCGACCCCTACAAGTGGAAACGCGGGTTTAGTCGCGAGCAGGCCGCCGATTACTGTACGGTAAGCATCGATAAGGTGAAGCGCGCGATCCGCTGGAACGAGCTACCCGCAGTGCGACATGGGAGAGACATCATCCTGTTCCGCGAAGATCTCGACGCATGGATGGAGAGCTGGGAACCCGTCTGAGCTCCGACGATGTCGGCGGTCTGACCTAGCCTGGTGTCCTCTCGGCCGGAGGAAGGATCCGGCGCACCCGTGAGCGAGTGGCACCCCATCATGGCGGCCGTTGAGGGCCCCACCGGCACCTGGCGCATGATCGACCCGCAAGACCGTGAGTACGGGCTGATCGAGATCCGCCGCGTGATGAACGGCGAGCAAGTCGCATACAGGGTCACCATGCGCGGTGAGATCATCGGCTGGGCACACACCCTCCGTCTCGCCTGCCACAAGGTGCACGTCGCCTACCTCGCGACGATGGGCAACCCCGGCCCGCCGGCCGCCGACTGGGGAGAAAAGACCCGCGACGGACGCAGACGCTAGCTTTGTGCTCCGCTAGGACCGCATCCTCGCGATTGTGAGGGCCGCAACCAGGGTTGGAAATACCACCAGAACCGCGGGAGTGCCTTCTACGACTGCGCCCGTAATCAGCATGACGATCGACACGATGCACACGAAGACAACGGCCAGGCTGACCTGACGATTTGGTTCAGTCTTCGTCGTTCGCCGGTGGGTCTTCTGCACCGCCATCGACCTCACCTCGCTTCGTTCGCTTCACCTCGATGACGATCCAGTCCTTCGACGCGTTTCGTCCCCGCTCCTTCGAGGTGACCTCACGGATCTTGAGCCAAAAGACATCGTTCTTATGGATCGCCTGACCCGGCTTGTCAAGGGTCCGAAGGAAGTCTACGTCCTCGATAGTCGCCTGGCGCGTGCCTTCTTTCGTCGTCTCGACACGCCAACGCCGGTTGTTGTCGAAGTCCAAGCTCCTGATGCTGGCCTCCGTCTCGAAAATACGTTCCTTCTCGAAGGCGTCGTCTGGCTCCGCAATCGCATCGAGGTAATCTTCCCGCCGCGCCGTTGCCTCCGCGGGGAGCGCGAGAATCTCCTCAGTAGTTGCGTTGGGAGATGCATCGCGAATCTCCATCGACGTCGCTTCATCATTTAGAGGCGTCAGCAGCTTCTGAAGAGCCCTACGCGTCGGCCGTTTCATCTCCTGCAATTTGACCCAGGTCGCTTTCTGCACAACGGTCGAGGTGCCATCCGCCCAAGACAGTTCCACGTCGCCGTTCTCGCGGTGCGTCTCTTGAGCCGGAGTTTCGCCGCGCAGGCTCTTCAAGCCTGTACCTACAGCATTTACGATCGCTTTGCCCGCCGCGGTTCCGATCTCTTTGCCGGCGGCCACCGCTCCGGCTGTTGCCGCGCTGGCCGCTAGCCCGAGGCCAACGCCAGTTATGGGGTTTTCATTCACCCACACCATTGCCTCGAGGATGAACGAGCCTTCGCGCGGAGGGCGGATGCGCAGGTCAGGAGCGACTCCAGCTCCAAATTCTCCGGTCTTGTTCAGCTCCTTGGTGAGGTCGACCAGCCCTTCCAGCGCCTGAGCCAATTCATAGGCGCCGATTTCGTTGGTATGCCCGTCGTCGCCGACGAATCGCAGCTGAACAATCCCGTTTTCGATCTCTTCGCGATCGCGACCAACTACTGCCATGCGGCCCCCCTTGAATACGCAACGGCTCTCAACCTAGCGGCCTGAGAGCGAAATGACCTATAGGGCCACCCACCCCCTCCCTACCCGCCACGTTCGCTCCCTCGGCCTTGCGACTTTCGCACACAGAGAGTGTCAGACGCGACGTCGTGCAAGGCGGATGACGAGTCTGCGGCGACCGTAGATGTTCAGGTACTCGATTCTGACGAGTCCTCGGCCGGCGAGTGTGTGGGCTGCACGCCGCGTATTTCCGCCGTTGTCGCCGGGGAGAACGCCTGCGCCGGGATTCAGTTCAGTCAATTGCGCAAGGATCTGTTGTTGGATCGCGCCAAGTCCTCGGCCCATGTTCGTATCCGTTCTATGTGAGGCGGGGGCGTGGAAAAAACGGCGGGGAGATATCTCGCAATGCCGAGGGAGCGAGCCGAGGTGTACCCCGGGGGGAGGGTTGGCCGGGTATGGTGTGCGGCATGAATCGTGCGGTCGTCCCCGTTGCTGCGGCCGTGCTGCTGTTCGTGCTGTCGGGGTGCACTGGCGGCGGTGGAGATGAGGTGAATGAGGCCGTGGGAAGCCCTGAGGCGGCGTCTCCCGCGGTTACTGTGTCTGAGGCTCCGTTGACTGCCGTGTCGCCTAGCGCGGCGCCTGAGGCCGCTACACCGGAGGATGCTTTTCTGGTGAAGATCCGTGAGGTTCTGCCGGATGACACGTCTATCCCGGATGCGACGGATGGTCAGTTGCTCGCCGCCGCTCAGGACGCCTGTGAGCAGATGGCGGGTGGTGTCGATTCGACCTTGGTATCCGTGATCGACGGCGAGCAGGCTGACAGCCTCGGGTACTACCGCGACAGTGCGCGTATCGGGTCGGTAGCGAAGCAGACCATCTGCCCTTAGGTGCCGTCTGACTTTCGCACGTAGCCGTTCGGCGCCTGGATCAGCACACCGGGCACGGGTAGCCCGGTCCCGGGGGTCGTCGGAATAGCTCCCGGTGACATGCGGATGCCGTTGTCATTGATCTCGACCACGTCGCCGCCGTTCTGTAGGCGGGCGTAGCTGTCGGTGACTTGGACGACGCTGCTTCCCTTGTAGAGCTGCACGGTGTCGTCGTCGGTGAAGACTTGGGCCCCGTTCGCGAAAGTGAGCGCGCCCCCGGAGACGGTCGGATCCATCGTCATATCGCCCGCGGTGACCTTGCCTGTCTCACCGTCGATCGTGACCTGTGCCGCCCCAGTGCCGGCGGTGATCCTGCCGTTCTCGATGATGACGTTCCCGACCTTGATCTTGCCGGGGCCGAGGATCTCGATCCCGCCGGTCACGTCCATCTGCCCGGTCAGGTCGAAGTCTCCCGTGAGCTTGACGTTCCCGGCGATCTCGCCGTCGCCAGAGTCGAACTTCCACGGACCGGACCACTCGAAGTTCCCCGTTCCATCGAAGCGGCCGACTACCTGCAGGGTGCCGCCGGAGTCGATGAGCAGTAGCCCGCCGATGAAACGCATACGACCCTCGGAGATGCTCGAGTTCTGAAGCAGCGCGCCGGACTTGAGGCGCGCGACCTCCATATGCAGCTCTCGGATCCACGCGAACGCGTCATTGAGGTTCTGTGCCATTGGTCTTTCCCTTCAAGTGGTTTCAGGTGCCGTCTGACTTTTGGAGGTATCCCATTGCGGACTGGATGACGACACCCGCGATCGGGAGGCCGGTGCCGGGTGTGGAGGGGATCGCGGCGGGTGACATGCGTATCCCCATCGGGTCGATCTCGACGACGTTCCCCCCGTTCTGCAGACGTGCGTAGTCGTCGCTGACCTGCATGACGCTGTTGCCCTTGAACACCTGGATGGTGTCGTCGTCGGTGAAGACCTGGGAGCCGTTGGGGAACGTGACTGAGCCGCCGTGATCGGTGGGGTCGAGGGTCATGCCTCCGACGTGAACTCGGTTGCCTTCGATGCGGATGTCCCCGTTGATGAGCCTCCCGATGAGATCGAACTCTCCGGTCAGCTTGACGTCGCCAGAGATCTCACCGTTTCCCGAGTCAAATTTCCAGGGGCCTGACCATTCGAAGTTCCCGTTTCCGTCGAGGCGTCCTACGACCTGCAGCGTGCCGCCTTCATCGATGAGGAGGAGGCCACCGATGAACCGCATGCGGCCGTTGCTGATGGATGAGTTCTCGAGCATTGACCCGGCTTCGAGGCGGTCGACGCGGAAAATCAGTCGCCGGATCCACCAGAACGCGTCCGATAGGTCGCGAAGTTGCATGAGAGTGCCTTTCTCTGTGTAGGCCGGTGCCCTCAGGGCTGTGAATCCGAGGACACCGGCGGTCTGGGTTACGGCGTGGGGACGCCGTTGAGGTGGTTCTCGACGGCTTGCGCAGTGAGAGAGTCGGTGGGGACGTTGTCCTCGGGGTCGTATTCGACGTTCACGAATCCGATGCCGCCGCGCTCCAATCGGTTCTCCATCGGAGCGGGTTCGCGGTAGGGCGTGAGGTTGTCCAGCTCGGGCGCCTGAATGGTCGCGTTGAGATCGAGCAGGGCGGTCCACCGGTTCTCCGAGTCCCACGCTTCCCACACGCGGCGACGGTGGAGGTTCCCCGCGTCGAGGGTCGCGCCGATCTCCCAGGTCTTCCCCGTGGCGTTGGTGCCGGCGAGCCGGGCGGCGGCGAGGAGCGGCCCGATCAGGCCGTCGAGGGCGGCGCGCTGAGACTGTCCCTCTGCCCACGCTTTGCGGATGCGGTCGGATGCGGTGACCAGGGATGCCGGCGCGGTCGTCGCGGCCACGGTCTGGTGCGCTTTGGTGAACGCTTCCGCGGCGGCGTTGAACTGTCCCGCGATCGTGTCCCAGTTCGCTTCCGCCACGTTCTCGTAGAGGGCGTCGGTGGCGCGGCCTACTGCGGCGCGCATGACCTGGTTGACGGATGCCTGATCGACGGGCGTGACGGTCTGCTCGACCAGCGCGAGGGCGCGGAGGTTGAGGATCTCGTCTTCGGGGGCGTTGTTGACAACGGCTTCGGCGTAGCGGCCGGTGAAGTTGTGGTCGTACTCGGTGTACTTCGTGCCACGTTCCTGCAGGGCGGTGAGCTCGGGCGGGATCGTCCCGCCGTGCTCGAGGACGGTGGAAAGGTCGCGTGCGAATGTGTCGTACATGGTTCTCCTCAGTTGGTGAAGTGGCTGTCGTGGCTGAGCGGCATCCCGAGTCGTCGGGCGAGGCCGGCGTCATCGTTCAGCGCGAGGGGACCCGCGCCGCCGGAGCTGCCCTGGAAGACGCCGTCGATCGTGAGCTGCACGCGCGTCTGGTCCTCTCCGCTCTCTAGCTGGGCGATGTAGGCGGCGATCTCTTCGTCCGTCGCGTGGGGGTTCGTCGCCCGGATGAGGGAGACCAGGACGGGGTCCATGTAGGTCATGTCGTTTCCGTTTCTTGTGTAGGGATGCCTAGGCGTCGTTCCAGTTGTCGGAGCTGCCGTGCGTCCCATCGGCGGTGTAGTTCGTTTTCGAGGTCGCTCAGTCGGTAGCCGCCCGCCGGCTGATAGGCGTTCGTCCATCTGCGGGGCATTCGGTCTCCTCTGCTGTGTCTTCTGGTAGGGGTGCTGCGTCCCCTCGGCAGGATTTGAACCTGCGCGCCTCCGGGTAGAAACCGGCTGCTCTGTCCACTGAGCTACTAGGGGGTGAGGGTCGGACCGGCCTCCGGCCATCGGGGGGTCAAGCTGTCTTCGCTGTGGCTTTCTCGGGCCGTCCGTAGGCCATACCGGCCCAGTAGCCGGCTTCGGGTCGGGCTGTGCGGGCGTAGTCCCCACAGGGCTCAAGGAGGGGGCACCGTGAGCAGACGAGGCGCATCCGTGACAGCTCGTGCGGGAGGAGAGTCCCCTTATCCGCGATGAACGCGTCATCCCCCTCACACGCGGGCGGTGTATCAACACCGGCACGAGTGAGGGCTTCGAGCTTGCGGGAGGCTTCCGTGAGTCGAGGGCTGTTCCGGGTCATGCGTCCTCCCGTTCGTGAAGAGGGGAGGTGATGTCACGCACCTCGGGTCTGAGCGACGCGTAGTACGCCGCCCTCTCTCGAGCGAACGCGGCTGGGTCGTTCCAGGTGCGGGAGAGGGCGTCGAAGTTGTGAGGCTTAGGGGCGGGGATCTTGTTCATGCGGCAGCGTCCTTCCTCTTCTCGCACCGTGTGCAGGTTCCATCGGCTACCCACGTGTGATTGCCGGGCCCGCAGTCTGAGCCGGGCTGGACGGTCTGCATTCGCTCAGCGCTGAAGTCGTACCTGGTCCGCTTTCTGTCACCGGTGACGTCTCCGGCCTTGTTGCCGGGCGTGTAGGCAGAGGAAGAAGAATTGGATGAATATCCTCCGCCTACACGCCCGGTGACGTCACCGCCCATGTCACCGGCTACAACTTGGGTTCTGCGGGCCGCACGCGATGCCCGCTGGTTCTCCCGCTTGCGAGTCCGGTAAGCCTCCACAGTTGCCGCGAGTGACTGTCTGAGGCCATTAGGGTCATCCCACCGGAGCATCTGAACTCCCGTGGCGACCCTCTCGAGCACTCCGCAGTCGACAAGAGCTTCGAGATCCGCGTCGTCAACGCCGTCGAGATGAACGGTTCCGACATAGCGAGTCGGCACGTGACCATCCGTGCCCTGCTCAACGGACCACATGAGGAGCCCGGTGAACACTCGCCACTGTTTGTCTGTGAGATCGTTGAACCTCATTTCGGTGAGCCAGTATCCGGGGAGTCGTGCGTCAGTCATTTGTCCTCAATCCCGGGAGAAATCAGGGGGCGGGCACCGGAGGAACCCCTACGAACCTCCGGCGCCCTAGTCATGTGTGGTTCAGTCATCCAGCCCGCGGAGTCGGTCATCCACAGACGCAAGCCGGCGCAGCTTGCGCAGCCGGAACACGTCGCTCAGGCGCAGCATGGAAATGTCGCCGTCCTGACCCTCTGACGCGGACACGTACTGCGCGGCTCGGATCATGTCTTTGCCGAGCTCCGCGACATCGGGCATGCGCGTTTCTTCCATGTCGGGGAGTGACACGGCGCGGACGTGCGGGTGACCGGTGAGGGTCAGAACGCCCCGTTTGACGTCTGCCCGTTGGATGACCTCGATGACATCGAACTGCCGGACGAACCAGACCGATTCGGCCTCTTCGTCGAAGTCAAGACAGGCTGTTGTGCGCTCCGGGTCGGCCCATTCGGGGCGTACCTCAGCGACAGCATCTGAGTTGTTGGTGAGCCACTCTGCGACGGCGAGTGTTTCCCGCGCGGTGCCGTTCTCGTGTACTCTGGCGATGACATTCATTTGGAATCTCTCTCTCATGGGTTCCTAGGCCTGGCACTGTTCCTGCAGTGACCAGGCCGTCGTCGTGTCTGAGCTGTATTCGGTACTTGGGTGTGCGCTCCGGTCGTGTCAGCCCGCCTCCTCGAAAGCGGCATCCACGAACGCCTCAAGATCGGAGCGGCGTACGACGACTCGCCCGCCGAGCTTCCCCGCCTTGAGTTGACCGGAATTGATGAGCCACCGCACCGCGTCAACAGACCGGCGCAGGTACTCCGCGACCTCGGGGACAAAGAGCAGTTGAGCCGCGAGGGGGTGGTCTCTGTCGAGAATCGTCGTCATCGTCACTCCTTTCCTAGTTGCTAACGACTAGCTTTCCTATGGTCTACCAGATTTAAACCCGACCCACAACTAGACACGCGTGTCAACTAGGGTTGGGCGTGTCGAATGACTAGGATGGCGGCATGATTTCTGACGAGCAGATAGGCCGCAACCTCGCCGCCGTCCGCGGCGAGATGAGCCAGAGTGACCTCGCAAAGCGGATGAGAGATCGCGGCTTCAAGTGGTCTCAGGCGACGGTTTGGAGCGTCGAGAAGGGTGAGCGGCCCCTGCGCCTCTCCGAATCTGAGGCGGTAGCCGAATTGCTAGGGGTTGGGCGCCATGTGTTCACGGCTCGGGATGGAGAGGAGCGCGTGTACGCCGCGGCCCGCGTAGTCAGGGATCATTACGAGGCCATGCGGGCGGCGATGGCGGCCTACGACACCGCGCGCGGGGCCCTAGCGTTTGCTCTCGATGAACTGGACGACGGGCCGATGTCCACCCAGCTCATGGCCGCGGCCGAGTTGGTTACCGAAACGATCGACTCTGTAGTAGAGGATTACCGCGATTTCGAACGACGAGAATTCGCCGCAACACTCGCTCGAGAAGGCGTCACGGCCGAAGAGTGGTTCCCGGCCGAGGGACAGGGCCGCAAGTGGCTAGACGCCTACAACGATGCTCAGGCTCGGTTCAGCTTCAACGAGGAATCCGACGATGGCGAGCATAAAACAACGCCCTGACGGTTCGTGGCGGGCACGCTATCGAGGCCCGGACGGCAAGGAGTACGCGAAGCATTTCAAATACAAGAATTCCTCAGCTACCCGTCCCGGCGTTCCGTCCGCTCAGGCGTGGCTCGATGAGGCCACGGCCGCGATGCGTGCGGGGACGTGGGTAGATCCGAATACGTCGAAAATGACGATGGGGGAGTGGCTAGACCGGTGGGAAGCGGGGTATGCCGCGAACAAACCAGGGACGGTGAAGTCGGCTGCTGTCCATCTCAAGCTCATACGAGCGAAGTTCGGGACGCGGCAACTCCGCACCATACGCGCGCAGGACGTCAAAATCTGGATGGCTGAGCTTGCCGAAAAGTACGCCCGCTCTTACGTGTACGCCATCCATCGCCGCTTGGCGCAGGTGTTCACGGATGCGGTGCATGACGGCGTTATCGCCCGCTCTCCGGTGTCTCGCCGCACGAGCCCGCCTACACCCACACAGCGACCATACGTCGCGACCACGGCGCAAGTGTGGTCGCTCTATGACGCGCTCCCGGGGTCTTACCGAAACCTTGTGCTTCTCGGCGCGTTCGCCGGGTTGAGGGCCGGCGAGATGGCCGCGCTCACGCGCGCAGACGTCGATTGGTCGGCCCCGTCGATCACGGTCAGCGTGCAGCACGACGGCGACGAGTTGAAGTCGGAAACCTCGAGCGGCACGATCCCTATACCGGCAGAGCTCGCGACGATGATGGACGCGGATGCCGGGGAAACGATGATCGTTCCCGGCGTGTTCGGGCGAGGAGTGACCGCCTGGCGGCTGAATGAGGTTTGGGCCGAGACTCGCTTGCGCGTTGATGGTCTGCCCGAGGGGTTCCGAATCCACGATCTGCGGCACTACTTCGCGAGCTTGCTCATCGCAGCGGGCTTAGATATCAAGGTGGTGCAGACCCGGATGCGGCACGCCTCACCGGTCATCACCCTACGAACGTACGGGCACCTCTGGCCGGACACCGACGACACCTCGCGCGCGGCCGTTGCGGCCGTTCTCGGAGCACGGAAAAACCCCCCGGATCCTGCGGTGTCAGATGACACACCTGCGGACCCGGGGGGCTCTTCCTCAGATTCTGCGGACTAAACGCGGACTAAGCGCCCGTTCTGGCCCAGAATATCGCGCTGTGGACTCAGACCCCGAAGTACAGCTCGTACTCGAAGGGGTGCGGACGCTGGGCGATCGGCTGGATCTCGTTCTCGATCTTGTACTCGATCCAGGTGTCGATGAGCTCCTGCGTGAACACGCCACCGGCGAGCAGGAACTCGTGGTCGGCGCGCAGGGCCTCGAGCGAGTCGAGCAGCGAGTTGGGAACCTGCGGGATGTTCTTGGCCTCTTCGGCGGGGAGCTCGTAGAGGTCCTTGTCGACGGGCTCGTGCGGCTCGATGCGGTTCTTGATGCCGTCGATGCCGGCCATCAGCTGAGCCGCGAACGCGAGGTACGGGTTGCCCGAGGCGTCGGGCGCACGGAACTCGATGCGCTTGGCCTTGGGGTTCGTGCCCGTGATCGGGATGCGGATGGCGGCGGAGCGGTTGCCGGCCGAGTACACCAGGTTGACCGGCGCCTCGAAGCCCTTCACCAGGCGGTGGTAGCTGTTGAGGGTCGGGTTGGTGAAGGCGAGCACGGCGGGCGCGTGCGCCAGCAGACCGCCGATGTACCAGCGGGCGATGTCGGAGAGTCCGCCGTAGCCGGTCTCGTCGTAGAAGAGCGGCTTGCCGTCGTTCCACAGCGACTGGTGGGTGTGCATACCCGAGCCGTTGTCACCGAAGAGCGGCTTGGGCATGAAGGTCGCGACCTTGCCCCACTGCTCGCAGGTGTTCTTGACGATGTACTTGAACTTCAGGATGTCGTCGGCCGCGTGCAGCATCGTGTCGAAGCGGTAGTTGATCTCCTGCTGACCACCGGTGCCGACCTCGTGGTGCGAGCGCTCGAGCGCGAAGCCCGCCTCGATCAGCTTGAGGGTGATGTCGTCGCGGAGGTCCGCCGTCTTGTCGACGGGGGAGACGGGGAAGTAGCCGCCCTTGTAGGGGGTCTTGTTGGCGAGGTTCCCGCCCTCTTCCTCGCGGCCGGTGTTCCAGGCGCCTTCCTCGGAGTCGACCGAGTAGAAGCTCGAGTTCTGCTTCACTTCGTAACGCACGTCGTCGAAGATGTAGAACTCGGCCTCGGGGGCGAAGAACGCGGTGTCGGCGATGCCGGTGGAGGCGAGGTACTTCTCGGCCTTCTTGGCAACCTGGCGCGGGTCCTTGCCGTAGATCTCACCGTTGCGCGGGTTGTAGATGTCGAAGACCATGACGAGGGTCTTCGCCTCGCGGAACTGGTCGACGTACGCGGTCGTCACGTCGGGGATCAGCTGCATGTCCGACTCGTGGATGTTCGCGAACCCGCGGATCGACGAGCCATCGAACAGCTGTCCGACGGTGAAGAACTCCTCGTCGACGGTCGAGGCGGGGATGTTGAAGTGCTGCTGCACACCAGGAAGGTCCGTGAAACGGATGTCGAGGAACTTGACGTCCTCGTCCTGGATGAACTTCAGCACCTCGGACGAATCTTTGAACATGAAGACTCCAGAGGTAGAACATTCGGGATCATGCCGGCCTCGGCCAGCCTCCTCGACCCTACCCAGAACCGGTGTCCCGGTCATATCTCGCATGTTTCCGGGATGTTACGACGGCCCGATTACGCTGGATGCCGTGAGCGTCCCCGCCGAGAACGAATACCCGGGCCAGCGGCTCGGCCTTCCCCGCGAGGGTCGCGGCTCCATCGCCCGTCCGGGACGCCGCATCGCGGCCCTCCTGATCGACGTCGCGAGCGCCGGATTGATCGGCTTCGCATTCTTCTCCACCCCCGACCCGGTGACGGGGGTGCCGTTCGCCAACCCCATCGCGACGAACCTCATCTTCTTCGCGGTGCAGATCCTCTTCATCCCGCTCATCGGCGGAAGTCCCGGGCACCGGCTGATGGGCATGCGCCTCGAATTGGCATCCGGGGGCTGGGTGGGGCTCTGGCGCCCCATCGTGCGGACGCTCCTGCTCGCCGTCATCATCCCCGCGGTCGTGTGGGACGCCGATCAGCGCGGTCTGCACGACAAGGCGGTCGGGACGGTCCTGGTCCGCAGCTGACGCAACCCCGCGCCGACGAGGAAGGCCCCCGCTGAGCGGGGGCCTTCCTCGTGTGATCAGCGCGGGCGCGGAGCGCGCATCTTCGTCGGGTCGACGCCCTTCGGGATGGGCAGCGACGACAGGCCCTGCGAGACCGACGAGACGCGCTTGATGACGGCGGCCATCGTGGCGCGATCGACCTTCTTGGGCAGCGCCTTGATGGTCGAGGCGAGCTTGGCGATCGGCACCTCGTCGTCGCCGTGACCGACGTAGAGGACGGTGACCGGCACGCCCGCCGCGACGCGGAGCACACGGGAGCGCTCCTCGCCGACCAGACGGGTGAGGCGGCTGCGGTTGCCCTCGCCGATCAGCACGACGCCTCCGCGACCGATCGCGCGGTACAGCGCCTCCTGGGTGCGCGGGTTCACGCCGACCGGGGCCTCGGAGGCCTGCCAGTTGCGGCCGAGCGACGACGAGAGCACGTGGCCGGTGGCGCCGGGCATGCCGTCGATCTTCTTGTACATCGCCGTGGTCGACAGCCGCGTCATCGTGATCATCCCGGCCAGGATGCCGGCGAGAAGACCCGTGACACCCCACAGGATGATGCTCCACACCGCCAGCGGCGGGATGAGGAAGCCGACGAGCACACCGAGGGCGATGCCCACCAGGACGATGCCCGCGAGCAGGAAGGGCAGCCAGCGGTACTCCTTCTGCGTGAAGGTGTAGAGCGTTTTGAGCTGCGAGAAGAAGCCCGGACGCTTCTCGGGCGTGGTGGTGCGAGCGGCCATGAAGACGATTCTATCTTCGCCGCGAACGGTTCCTCCCCAGGGGCGCCGTCGCAGCGGTCATCCCCATCCGGCCCCGGCCGTCCCGCGCGCACCTCCCTCGCCGGCGCACGATCGGGGAATGAGCACCTCCCTCTCATCGACCCCCGTCGAGCCGTTCATCGTCTACCTGCGTCGCCGGGGCGCCAGCGCGACCGCGTTGACCCCCGGCGAGGTCGTCACCGCCGCCGTCGGTCTCCTGCGCGGATGCCGGAGCGCGGCCGTCCGAGGCGGGGGAGCCGCGTGGTGGTTGACGGCGGAGGGGCGACCCGTCGTCGTCGAAGATCACGGCGCTCCGGACGTCGTCGCGTCGACCGCCGACGGCCTTCGACGGCTCGCCGTGCTCGTCCCCGATCCGACGACGCGCGGCCTGATCGACCGAGCGGGAGAGGTGGTGGCGACCCGCCCGCCGCGGGAGTGGGATGCCGTCGAGAGGCGGCTCTTCGCACACGCCGACCCGGCACCGCTCGTGCTGGGACCCCTGACACCGGTGGTCATCGAGGAACGGGCGGAAGATCGCGACGACGCGCTGACGGGCGGTCCGCTCGGACTCCTCGACGACGACTTGTTCCGCACGATACGGAACGGCACGGCGGGCCTCCGCGAGCGATGGGCATCATCGCCTCGTTTCCGCGCGGCCGTCATCGGGGTGGGCGTCCTCGCGGTCGCCGCCGTCGTGTCATCCGTCTTCCTCCCCGAGGTGCGGGAACCCGCGCCGGTGGCATCCTCGACGCCCCACGTGTCCCGTATCGCGCCGCCGACCATGTCGATCACTCCCCGACCCTCGGCCACGTCGCCCTGGCCGGCGGACGATCGCGTTCCGCTCTCCGACGACATCGTCGAGGTCGCACGACGCGTCTTCGGCGAGATCTCCCGGTGCGGAGACGATCCCGAGTGCCGCAGCGCATTCGACGAGGGGTCGACGTTCACACGGGAGCCGCTGCTTCCCGATGCCGAGCACGCCGATATCGCGCTCCTCGAGGACTTCGGGGGTGTCGCCGTCGTCCGCGTCGCGGATGCGGACAGGGCGCAGTACGTCACGCTCGTCCGGCACGACGACAAATGGCTGGTCCGCGCCGTCGAAACGGTCGCGGACCAGCCATCATGAGCCGGCGGTCGGCGGTGTCAGATGCCGAGGTCGCCCTCGAACTGCGCCGCCTCGAGGCGGGCCTTGACGGCACCGAGGAAGCGGGCCGCGTCGGCACCGTCGATGATGCGGTGATCGTACGACAGGGCCAGGTAGACGTAGGAGCGCACCGAGATGGCATCCTTACCGTCGACCGACACGACGCCCGGCTTCTTCACCACGGCACCGAGTCCGAGGATCGCGGACTGGGGCAGGAACACGATCGGCGTGTCGAAGAGCGCGCCGCGCGAACCGGTGTTGGTCAGCGTGAACGTGCCCCCCGCGAGCTCGTCCGGCTTCAGCTTGTTGTCACGCGTGCGAGCGGCCAGGTCGGCGATCTCGCGCGCCAGCTGAGCGATGTTCTTCTCGCCCGCGTCCTTGACGACGGGGGTGAGGAGGCCACGCTCGGTGTCGACCGCGATCGCGACGTTCTCCTGGGCCGGGTAGACGATCTCGTCGCCCTCGACCGTGGAGTTGATGATCGGGTACGTCTTGAGGGCTTCGATGGCGGCGATCGCGAAGAAGGGGAGGAACGACAGCTTGTCGCCCGTCTTCTGCTGGAACTCGCCCTTGAAGCGGTCGCGCAGCGCCGCGACCTTGGTCACGTCGACCTCGACCACGGTGGTCAGCTGAGCGGTCGCCTGCATCGACGCGACGGCACGCTCGGCGATGACCTTGCGCAGACGCGACATCTTCTGCGTCGTTCCGCGCAGCGGCGAGACCTCGACCGGGGCGGAGGGCGCTGCGGCCGGGGCTGCCTGCGCGGCGGGGGCTGCGGAGGCGGACTTCGCGGCCTCGGCCGCCTTGAGCACGTCTTCCTTGCGGATGCGACCGCCGACGCCGCTGCCCTTGACCGTCGTCAGGTCGACGCCCTGCTGCTGCGCCAGGCGACGCACCAGGGGGGTGACGTAGGTGACGTCGTCGTTCGACGAAGCGGCGGGTGCCGGAGCGGCGGGTGCCGGAGCGGCGGGCTTCTCCGCGGCGGGCTGCTCTGCGGGCTTCTCCTCCGCGGCGGGCGCGTGCTGCTCGGCCGGCTTCTCCTCCGCAGCGGGCGCGGGCTGCTCGGCCGGCTTCTCCTCGGCGGCGGGAGCGGCGGGGGCCTCCTCCTGCGCGGGGGCGGCCGCACCGCTGCCGATGCGGGCGAGGGCGGCTCCGACGTTGACCGTCTCGTCCTCCTGGACGAGGATCTCCTGCAGCGTGCCGGCGACCGGCGAGGGGATCTCGGTGTCGACCTTGTCGGTGGAGATCTCGAGCAGCGGCTCGTCGACCGCGACGTCGTCGCCGACGGCCTTCAGCCAGCGCGTGACGGTTCCCTCGGTCACGCTCTCGCCGAGCTCGGGAAGGACGACCTCGGTGGAGTCGCCGGAGGCAGCGGGAGCCGACGCGGCCGGAGCGGGCTGCTCGGCGGGGGCCGACGCGGCCGGAGCGGCGGGAGCGGACTGCTGCTCGGCGGGAGCGGACTCCTGCTCGGCAGGGGCGGCCTGAGGGGCGTCGTCGCTGGACGAGGCGCCGGAGCCATCACCGATCTTGGCGAGGACGGCACCGACCTCGACGGTCTCGTCCTCCTGGACGAGGATCTCTTCGATCACGCCCGCGACGGGGGAGGGGATCTCGGTGTCGACCTTGTCGGTCGAGATCTCCAACAGCCCCTCGTCCTCCTGGACGGTGTCACCGACCTGCTTCAGCCAGCGGGTGACCGTTCCCTCGGTGACGCTCTCGCCGAGAGCGGGGAGGACGACGGATGTGCTCATGGATATGTCTCCTTCGTACCGGATGCGGTATCTAGCTTAGTGACCGGTTGTCGGTCAGAGTGCGTGCAGCGGCTTGCCCGCGAGCGCCAGGAAGGCCTCGCCGAGCGCCTCGCTCTGGGTGGGGTGCGCGTGGACGAACGGCGCGATGTCTTCGGGATGCGCTTCCCAGCCGACGGCGAGCTGGGCTTCGGAGATCAGCTCTCCCACGCGATCGCCCACGAGGTGGGCCCCGACGACGGGTCCGTCGACACGACGCACGATCTTGACGATCCCCGAGGTCCCGATGATCTCGCTACGGCCGTTACCGGCCAGGTTGTACTCGTATGCGCGGACGGCCTCGGATCCGTAACGATCCTGAGCCTGGGCCTCGGTGAGTCCGACCGACGCCACCTCGGGGTGCGAGTAGGCGACCCGCGGCACGTCGACGTCGGGGACGAGCACGGGCGAGAGCCCCGCGATCTCCTCGGCGACGAAGATGCCCTGCTGGAAGCCGCGATGCGCGAGCTGCAGACCGGGCACGATGTCGCCCACGGCCCACACGTGCGCCGCAGCGGTGCGCAGGCGGGAATCGGTCTGCACGAAGCCGCGCTCGAGCACCACCCCGGCCTCCTCGAAGCCGAGACCGGAGGTTGCGGGACCGCGGCCCACGGCCACCAGGACGTAGTCGGCGACCAGCTCGCTGCCGTCGTCGAGGGACACCGTGACGCCGCGGTCGTCCGAGGTGAGCGACGTGAATCGCCGGCCCAGCTGGAAGGCGATGCCGCGTTTGCGGAAGGCGCGCTCGAGAGCCTTGCTCGACGAGACGTCCTCGGCGGGGAGGAGGTGGGGGAGGGCTTCGACGATCGTGACCTCGACGCCGAACGAGCGCCACACGCTGGCGAACTCGACGCCGATGACCCCGCCGCCGAGCACGACGACGCGCTCGGGGATGACGTCGAGATCGAGAGCCTGCTCGCTGGTCAGGACGCGCCCGCCGATCTCCAGGCCCGGAAGGCTGCGACTGTACGAACCCGTCGCGAGGATGACGTCCGTTCCGCGGTACAGGTCGTCTCCGACGCGCACAGCGGGCCCTGCCTCGAGCGTCCCCTCGCCCGAGACGACGCGGATGCCGCGGGCCGAGATGAGACCCTCGAGACCCTTGTACTTCTTGGCGACGATCCCCTCGCGATACGCGCGCACCCGGGCCGGGTCGATTCCGCTGAACGTCACGTCCACACCGATGTCCGACGCACCGCGGGCGGCATCGGCGACCTCACCGGCGTGCAGCAGGGCCTTCGTCGGGATGCAACCTCGGTGCAGGCAGGTGCCGCCGAGCTTGTCCTTCTCGATCAGGACGACATCCTTGCCGAGCTCGGCGAGGCGCAGCGCGGCGGCGTATCCGCCACTGCCGCCACCGAGGACGACGACGTCCGCGGTGTACTCGGTCACCGCGCGCCGTCCGAGACGAGCAGTTCCACCAGCGAACGGACGGTCGCGCCGGTCACGCCCTTGTCGGTGTATCCGAACGGGGCGGACTTGTTCATACCGACCCCCGCGATGTCGAGGTGCACCCACGGGATGCGAGGCGCGTCGGCCTCGTCGGACACCCTGCCGACGAAGTGGCGCAGGAACAGGCCGGCGAAGAGCGAACCGCCTGCGGGGTCGCCGATCTTCGCGTTCTGCAGGTCGGCGATGGGGGAGTCGAGGTCGTCGACCATGTGGTCGGGCAGCGGCAGCTGCCACGCCAGCTCCGCGACGCGACCCGCCGCTTCGAGGTACGACGCGACCGCGGCGTCGTCTCCCATGACCCCGGTGTGGCGGTTGCCGAGGGCGACGGTGATCGCTCCGGTGAGAGTGGCGACGTCGACGATCAGGTCGGGGTTCTCGCGGCTCGCCGCGGCGAGACCGTCGGCGAGCACGAGGCGACCCTCGGCGTCGGTGTTCAGCACCTCGACGGTCGTGCCGTCGAGGGTGCGCAGCACGTCTCCGGGGCGGGTGGCCCGACCCGACGGCATGTTGTCCGCGATGCAGAGCCACGCGCTGACCTTGACGGGCAGGGCCATCTCGGCGGCGGCCTTCAGCACGGCGAGGACCGTGGCGGCGCCGCACATGTCGTACTTCATCCCGACCATGGATGCGGGCGGCTTCAGCGACAGACCACCGGTGTCGAAGGTGATGCCCTTACCGACGAGGGCCACGTGGCGCTCGGCCCCGGCGGGCGAGTACTCGAGGCGGACCATGCGGGGCGGGCGATCCGAACCCTGGCCGACGCCGAGGATTCCGCCGTAGCCACCCTGGCGCAGCGCAGCCTCGTCGAGCACCTCGACCTCGACAGGCAGATCCTTCACGGCCGCGACGGCGGCATCGGCGAAGTCCGCGGGTCCGAGCCACTCGGCGGGCGTGGTCACGAGGTCCTTGACGAGCGCGACGGCTCCCGAGATCGCGGCGACCGCGGTGACGTCGGTCTCGGCCGGCGCTTCGCTCGTCGACACACTCACGCGCTCGGCTCGCGCCTTCGCGGCCTTCTTCTTGTAGTCGGCGAAGCGGTATCCGCCGAGTGCGGCACCCTCGGCGATCGGACGCCACGGCGCCGCCACCAGCGACTGGATCGCGACATGCGCGAAACCGGTGAGTTGGCGCAGGCCGACGCCGGCGGCATCCCGGACGGACGCGTCGGTCGCGTCGGAGCCCGCACCGACCACGGCGACGGGCTTGTCGACACCGGGCACGTGCACGCGCTGGTAGGACCCGACGGCCCCGGTGAATCCGACCGCGGACAGCGCCGCCCCCAGTCCGTCCCAGCCATCGGGGTCGGACGCTCCCTCCGCAGTGGTGGGGACGATCAGCAGGATCGCGTCGGCATCGGATTCGAGGACGGGGGCGTCGGTGTACGCCACGGAGGGGAACGGCATGACATCCATCCTAGGTTCGTGCGTGTTCGCTAGCAGCGGGACGCACCGCGACCGGGCATCCGGGAGCGCTCGTAGAGTGGATGCATGCCCTCCTCCGCCCCGCTGTACGACCGCGCCCCCGCGGCGCCGCCCGTGCCGTCGGGCCTGCCGCTCGTGATCGCCCTCACGGGGTTCACCGACGCCGGCGGGGCCGTCACCCGACTGGTCGAGTACTTCCGCGACGACCTGGAGCCGAACCCCGTCGTCGTGTTCGACAACGACGTGCTGCTCGACTACCGCGCGCGGCGTCCGGTCATCACCTTCGTCGAGGACCACCTCACCGACTACCGACCGGCCCGGCTCGAACTCTCGCTCGCGCACGACTCGCTCGGGCACCCGTTCCTGCTGCTGGCCGGCTACGAGCCCGACTTCCTGTGGGAGGCCTTCGCCGAGACCGTTCTCGAGCTCTCCGCCGGCATGCAGGTGTCGTCGGTCACGTGGGTGCACGCGATCCCCATGCCGGTGCCGCACACGCGGCCCATCGGCACCACGGTCAGCGGCACGCGACCCGACCTCGCCGAAGCGCACTCGGTCTGGCGCCCGCACACGCAGGTCCCCTCCACGGCGGGTCATCTGCTCGAATACCGCTTCGCGGAGGCCGGCGCCAAAGTGGCCGGCTTCGCGCTGCTCGTTCCGCACTACCTCGGCGACACGGAATACCCGGCCGCCGCCCTGGCCGCTCTGGACAGCCTCACCGTCGCGACGGGACTCGTGTTCTCCGGAGAGGTGCTGCGCGAGGAGAACCGCGAGTTCATCGGCAAGGTCGCCGAGCAGGTCGAGGGAAGCGAAGAGCTCACGCGCATGCTCGAGGGGCTGGAGGAGCGCTACGACTCCTATATGGCCGGCTCCACGCACGCGACCCCCATCATCCACACGGGCGACCTGCCCAGCGCCGACGAGCTCGCGGCGGAACTCGAGCGGTTCCTCGCCACCCGCCCCGGCGACGACGACCGGCGCGGCAAGCTCGGCTGAGTCCGGCGGAGTACGGCGACGCGCCCAAGACGCGGCGACCGCGCGGCGACCCCGTCACCGGATGCCGCAAGGTACGGCGTCCGGAGGGAATGCGGATGGCCGGAAGGGCGTTGTCTACGCATAGATCCCCGGTCCGCGTCAAGTCCCGGTCGGGGGATGTGAGACAATGAAGAACCTGACCCGTTGTCATCCGGTCAAGGAGCCACGCTCCTCGGCTCGGTACTTGACAAGGGTCTTACTAGTGTCCGAGAACGACCGGTGGCCGTGCAACGTACGTTCCCGGTGAAAGGCGAAACGTGGCAGGCACGACAACCAAGACCCGCTCCCGGGGTGCGAAGGACACCGAGCTCGAGAACTCCGAGGAGACCGTGACGGCGTCGACGACGACGACCGCGAAGAAGGCTCCCGCCAAGAAGGCCCCCGCCAAGGCCAAGGCGACGCCCGCCAAGGCCAAGACCAAGGCGAAGAAGGACGACGACCTCGAAGACGAAGAGGACGTCGAGGACGAGGGCGACGTCGAGATCGACGTCGAAGACAGCGACGACGCGGAGGAGTCCGACGACGCGGCCAAGCCCGGCGCCAAGAAGTCCGACGACGATGAGGACGACGAGACCCCGGCCGCGCCCGCCGAGGCCCTGCCGTCCGGCGCGATCGTCATCTCGTCGAGCGACGAGGACGACGTCCCCGTCTACTCGGCGCAGATCACCGGCGCGACCGCCGACCCGGTCAAGGACTACCTCAAGCAGATCGGTAAAGTCCCGCTGCTGAACGCGGCCGAAGAGGTCGAGCTCGCGATGCGCATCGAGGCGGGCCTGTTCGCCGAAGAGAAGCTGTCGAACATGTCGGCCGCCGAGAAGACCGGTCAGCTGGGTCTCGACCTGCAGTGGGTCGCCCGCGACGGCCAGCGCGCGAAGAGCCACCTGCTCGGCGCCAACCTCCGCCTCGTCGTCTCGCTCGCCAAGCGCTACACCGGTCGCGGCATGCAGTTCCTGGATCTCATCCAGGAGGGCAACCTGGGTCTGATCCGTGCGGTCGAGAAGTTCGACTACACCAAGGGCTTCAAGTTCTCGACGTACGCCACCTGGTGGATCCGTCAGGCGATCACCCGCGCCATGGCCGACCAGGCCCGCACCATCCGCATCCCGGTGCACATGGTCGAGGTCATCAACAAGCTTGCACGTGTTCAGCGTCAGATGCTGCAGGACCTCGGTCGCGAACCCACCCCGGAAGAGCTCAGCCGCGAGCTCGACATGACCCCCGAGAAGGTCATCGAGGTGCAGAAGTACGGCCGCGAGCCCATCTCGCTGCACACGCCCCTCGGTGAAGACGGCGACAGCGAATTCGGTGACCTCATCGAGGACACCGAGGCCGTGGTCCCCGCCGACGCGGTCGGCTTCACCATGCTGCAGCGTCAGCTGGAGTCGCTCCTCGACTCGCTGAGCGAGCGCGAGGCGGGCGTGATCCGCATGCGCTTCGGCCTCGGCGACGGTCAGCCCAAGACCCTCGACCAGATCGGCGACACGTTCGGCGTCACGCGCGAGCGCATCCGCCAGATCGAGTCGAAGACCATGGCGAAGCTGCGTCACCCCAGCCGCTCGCAGTCGCTCCGGGACTACCTCGAATGAGTGCGGAGGCCAACGCCGGCAAGGCGCTCACCCGTACCGTCGACGGCACGTCGTACGCCCGCATCCCGATCCGCACGCGGGTCGTCATGCCGGGTGACGACCTCGACGCCTTCATCCTCGAGTACGCGAAGGATGCGGTGCAGCCGGGCGACCTGCTGTTCGTCACCGAGAAGATCGTCGCGATCACGCAGGGCCGCTCGTTCAAGCTCGACTCGATCACGCCGCGCAAGCTCGCTCTGTTCCTGTCGAAGTACGTCACGCGCACTCCCTACGGCATCGGTCTCGGGATGCCCGAGACCATGGAGATGGCGCTGCGCGAGTGCGGCACGCCCCGCATCCTGTTCGCCGCGGCGGTCTCCGCCGTGACCAAGGCGTTCGGGCGCAAGGGCGACTTCTACCGCATCGCCGGCGACAAGGCCCGCGCGATCGACGGTCCGACCAAGGGCACGATCCCGCCGTACAACCAGGCCGTCGTCCTCGGCCCGGAGCGCCCCCGAGAGGTTGCGGCCCGTCTGAAGTCGCTGCTCGGCATCGACCTCGACGTGGCCGTCGTCGACATCAACGATCTGGGCGGTAACATCCTCGGCTCCACCATGGACAAGGCCGGTGAGAAGCGACTCGTCGCGATCCTGAAGGACAACCCGCTCGGCCAGGGTCACGAGTCGACTCCGCTGGGTATCGTCCGCCACAGCTGAGACGTGTTGCACGGAAGGCCCGTCCCGTTCGCGGGGCGGGCCTTTGCTGTGTCCGGATGCCGAGGGGCGTTGTGCCGTGCTTTGACCCTTCGTCGGGCTCAGGATCCTCCCCACCCAGGTGGCTGAGCCCGTCGAAGCCACCGGAACCCTGACGACCCCAGCGCCCTCCGGGCACGCGTGAGGCCCGCCCTCGCGCGGGGAGAGGGCCTCTCGGCATCCGGGATCAGAACCCGATGGCTGCCTGGTAGCGCGGCTTGTGCCCGGTACGGATCCCCGTCACGCTCGGCTTGTTCTCGTAGACCCCCGCGCCCCAGTTGCCCTCGACAAGCACGGGACCCTCGGGACCGACGACGATGTCCCAGCCGACGTACTGCACCTGCGGCACGACACGGGCGACCTGGTCGACGAACGCCTTGACCTCGTCGATCATCGGCAGCTGGAAGTCGGCGATGCGCACGCCCGAGTCGGGGTGCAGCTCGTGCACGTGGCCGTGCGAGTCGTACCCGGCGCCGAGGGCGTGGCCGTTCTCGTCGAGCATCGTGTAGAAGCCGCCGAACGTCATCTGGTCGCTCACCGCACCGCGGCCGAACTTCTGCGCCATGGCCAGGATGTGGGTCTTCTCCCCGTCGAAGAACGCCGTGACGCGCGTGGTGTTGACGGTTCCGGGGCAGACCGCCGCGAGGTCGTCGTGCTGGCGGATGACCTCTTCGACGAGGATCTCTCCGCGCTCGAGGAGCCCGCGGTGGAACTGCGTCCAGTCCTCGACCTCGGCCGCGTGGTAGCGGTGCACACCGGTTCCGGCCTGGCCCACCGGCTCCTTCGTGACGATGGTGCCCAGCCGCTCGGTGAAGGCGCGCAACTCGTCGGCGTTGCCGGCATCCACCACCATCCAGTCGCGGCGGAGGAAGTCGCTGAACTTCCGGTCGAACTCCACCTTGTCCTGGAACAGACCGCGGTAGTCGGGATGGTCGTACTTCTGCGAGATCTGGTTCGAGACCGGGTGCGTCATGTACGTCGCGCGCTCGGCGGGCGTGAGGATCGCGAAGTCGTAGTCGATGTAGTCCTGGAAGCCGACGTTCTTCACGCCGGCCTGGAAGAGCATGTCGGCGACGACCAGCGGCAGGGACTTGCCGTGCTGGGCGGAGGCCTCCTTGGCGCGCTCCACGACGGATCCGACGTCGATGCGACGGGCGCGTCCGGCGAGGTAGCGCAGACGGGTGACGGGGGAGAAGCCCTGGCTAGGCATGCACGCTCCGGGGTCGGGGACGAAGGACCCCGTTAGTCTAAAGGGGTGACCTCCACGCTCCCTGCCCGCACGCCCGGGGCCGGGGGAGTCGCTCCCGTCGCGGCTCTGTCCACCGCTGCTCTGCGCGCCAACGCCCCGCTCTCCCTGGCGCCGAACGGCGCCGACGCCCTCGCCGCCGACGCCTGGGGCCACGGTGCCGCATGGGTGGCATCCGTCCTCGCCGACCTCGGAATGGATGCCGCGGCCCTCGACCCGGTGGCGCTGTACGGCCTCCCGGGGGCGCACACGCGCCCGGTGATGTCGCTGCGCGGGCGCGCTCTCGGCACCAAGCCGCTGCTGCGCGGGGAGGGGGTGTCGTACGGCTACACGCACCGTGCCCCGCACGACACGACCGTCGCCCTGGTCACCGGGGGCTATGCACAGGGCGTCGTGCGCGCCCTCGGCAATGCCGCGACGGTGTCGATCGACGGGCGGCGTCATCGGATCGTCGGGCGCGTGGCGATGGACGTCAGCGTCGTCGATGTCGGCGACACGGCGATCACCCGCGGAGCAGAGGTCGTGTTCTTCGGCGATCCCGCCGACGGGTACCCCTCCCTCGAGGAGTGGGCGGATGCCACGGGCCTCACCGCAGCCGAGATCGTCGCCATGGTCGGCGCGCGTGCCGAACGGGAAGTGATCGCGTGACCGCCTCGTACCGCATCGACCTCGACGCCTTCTCCCGCAACCTCCACCGCGTGCGCGAGGCCGTCGCCCCCGCCGCCCACATGCTGGTGGTCAAGGACGACGCCTACGCGCATGGACTCGAACGCCTCGTCGCCCACGCGTTCGCGCAGGGCGTGCGCTGGTTCGGCGCGTTCGACGTCGTCACCGGCGCGGCCGTCCGGGCGGTGGTCGGTCCCGAGGCCCGCATCTTCGTCTGGCTCATCGGCGGGGCCGATGACCTCGCCGCCGGCATCGCGGCCGATCTCGACCTCGGCGTCGGCGACGAGGCCCTGCTCGACGACCTCGCCGGCCTGACCGTGGACGGCGTGGCGCGCATCCACCTCAAGATCGACACGGGCCTGCACCGCAACGGCATCCGTCCCGAACGGTGGGGCGAGGCGCTCGATCACACCGCCGCGCTCGTCGCGCGGGGGCGCGCGGAGCTCGAGGGCATCTGGTCGCACATCTCCGAGGCATCCGACGCCGACGACGATGAGGCCCGAGCGGTGTTCCTCGCCGCGCGCGAGTCCGCCCGCGTCGCCGGTCTCGATCCTCGCTTCTCGCACCTCGCCGCCAGCGCGGCCGGGTTCGCCCGCGGGGAGTTCCGAGAAGACCTCGTGCGCGTGGGGGCGTTCTCGTACGGCATCCGCCCCGCCGGCGGCCCCGACGAGGCCTCACTGGGGATCGAACCGATCGCGGCTCTCGTGGCGACGGTGACCGACGTGGACGCCGCGGGGGTCCGCCTCGATGTCGGTAGTCTGCACGGGCTGCCGAGCACCCTCGCGGGGCGCTTCGACGTCGACACCCCGGCGGGTCCCCGGCGGGTCGAGGCGATCACCCCCGTCTCCGTGTCCGTCGCGCCCTGGCCCGGGGCGGCCCCGGGAGACGAGGTCATCGTGTTCGGACGGGGATCACGCAACAGCGCCACCGATCTCGCCGAACTCATCGACACGATCGGCGAGGAGATCGCCCTCCGCGTGTCTCCCGCCGTATCGCGCCGCTACGTCTCGAGCTGACCGGACGGTCGAGCGGGCGCGAGTCGGACAGGCATGCCGTCGCGCGGGGGTCGGACGGCCGGCCGCCGGTGCGCGTGAGATCGCCGTGCCGGAACGCGGAACGGGCCCCGGACCGGCTCCCGAGGGAGACGGCACGAGGCCCGTTCGGACGATGTGTCAGTCGGCGGCGTTGAGGCGCGCCGTCTCGTCGTGCCAGGAGGTGGCGACGCTGCGGAGCTTCTCTTCGTACTTGCGGCCGTGGTGCGCGCAGAACAACAGTTCGCTGCCGTTCACCTCGGCGGCGATGTAGGCCTGAGCGCCGCAGGAGTCGCAGCGATCCGCCGCCGTCAGGCGGTGGTCGAGAACAGACGCGTCGGGTGCGGTCGTGGTGGTCATCTCGGGTGCCCTCCTCAGGTGATCGTGGGCGAGTCCACACATATAACCACGCCGATGTTTCCCCTATGCCGCGGCTTGATCACATTTCGCTGTGCGCGTACGGTGACCCGACCCCGCTGTGTGTCTGGCAGGCGATGTCGGTGGCCCCGATTACGCTGAAAACCGTGACGTCCGAGTACTCCGCCCACCACCTGCAGGTCCTCGAGGGCCTCGAAGCCGTGCGCAAGCGCCCCGGAATGTACATCGGCTCGACCGACTCCCGCGGCCTCATGCACTGCCTGTGGGAGATCATCGACAACTCCGTCGACGAGGCCCTCGCCGGCCACGGGACGCGCATCGACATCGTGCTGCACGCGGACGGCAGTGTCGAGGTGCGCGACCGCGCGCGCGGCATCCCCGTCGACGTCGAACCGCGCACGGGACTCACCGGTGTCGAGGTCGTCTTCACGAAGCTGCACGCGGGTGGCAAGTTCGGCGGCGGTTCGTACGCGGCATCCGGTGGTCTGCACGGTGTGGGCGCGTCGGTCGTCAACGCCCTCTCCGAGCGCCTCGACGTCGAGGTCGACCGCTCGGGCAAGACCTACGCCATGTCGTTCCATCGCGGCGAGCCCGGCCTGTTCGCGGGCGACGGACCCGACGCGCCCTTCACGCCCTTCGAGCGCAGCAGCGAGCTGCGCGTGGTCGGCAAGGCCGCCCGGGGCGTCACCGGCACGCGCATCCGCTACTGGGCGGATCGGCAGATCTTCACGAAGGATGCCGCCTTCGGCCACGACGAGCTCGTCCAGCGCGTGCGTCAGACGGCGTTCCTCGTGCCGGGGCTCGAGATCGTCGTCCTCGACGACCGCGGCGAGGAGCGCGTCGAGACGAGCTACCGCTTCGACGGCGGCATCTCCGAGTTCGCCGACTTCCTCGCCCCCGACGCGGCCGTGACCGACACCTGGCGCCTCACGGGAACGGGGACCTTCACCGAGACCGTACCCGTTCTGCAGACGGGCGGGTCGATGATCCCCACCGAGGTGCAGCGCGAGTGCGAGGTCGACATCGCCGTGCGGTGGGGGACCGGGTACGACACGACGGTCCGGTCGTTCGTCAACATCATCGCCACGCCCAAGGGCGGCACGCATCAGCAGGGCTTCGAGCAGGGTCTGATGAAGGTCCTGCGCTCGCAGGTCGAACAGAACGCGCGCAAGCTCAAGGTCGGAAACGACAAGATCGAGAAGGACGACATCCTCGCCGGACTCTCCGCGGTCCTCACCGTTCGCCTGCCGGAGCCGCAATTCGAAGGCCAGACCAAAGAGGTCCTCGGCACTCCTGCCGTGCGCCAGATCGTGGCATCCGTCGTGCAGAAGGAGCTGGCGGCGTTGTTCGCCTCGGCCAAGCGCGACGACAAGGCGCAGACCGCGCAGCTGCTCGAGAAGATCGTCTCCGAGATGAAGGCGCGCATCTCGGCGCGCACCCACAAAGAGACCCAGCGGCGCAAGAACGCCCTCGAGTCCTCGTCGCTGCCGGCCAAACTGGTGGACTGCCGTTCCAACGACGTCACCGATTCGGAACTGTTCATCGTCGAGGGCGATTCCGCGCTCGGGACCGCCAAGCTCGCCCGCAACAGCGAATACCAGGCGCTGCTGCCGATCCGCGGCAAGATCCTCAACACGCAGAAGGCCTCGATCAGCGACATGCTGTCCAACGCCGAGTGCGCCTCGATCATCCAGGTGATCGGTGCGGGCTCCGGCCGTTCCTTCGACCTCGACGCCGCCCGCTACGGCAAGATCATCCTGATGAGCGACGCCGACGTCGACGGGGCCCACATCCGCACCCTGCTGCTGACGCTGTTCTTCCGCTACATGCGACCGCTCGTCGAAGAGGGGCGGGTCTTCGCCGCCGTCCCGCCGCTGCACCGCGTCGTGGTGATGAATCCCGGGACCAAGCCCAACGAGACCATCTACACCTACAGCGAGCAAGAGCTGCACGCCCTGCTCACGAAGCTCAAGCGCTCCAACAAGCGCTGGCAGGAGCCCGTGCAGCGCTACAAGGGTCTTGGCGAGATGGATGCCGACCAGCTCGCCACGACCACCATGGACCGCGGCGGGCGCACCCTCCGTCGCGTGCGCGTGCAGGACATGGAGGCCGCGGCCTCCGTGTTCGATCTGCTCATGGGCAGCGACGTCGCGCCGCGTCGCGAGTTCATCATCGACTCCAGCGACCGGTTGGCGCGGGAACGCATCGACGTCTGAGTCCGTGGCGGGTCGACCCGCTGTACCGGCCCGCGTCGAGACCGACTCGCGGAGCTGCCCACGGTCCCGGTACCTCCGATGCGAGGCCGGCCGCGGCTCTCGAGGCGGCGCGGCGCTGACGCGCGAGGTGTGCACACCAGCGGGCGCCGGCCCGCGAGGCGTGCACAACGGCGGGCACCCAGGACGCCGCGCCGGGGATCCGACGGCGCACCCGGCGTTTCTTCGGAGACCCTCGCGATCGTGCACGCCGGTGCCGGCACGGGCGACCCGCGCCCGGCCCGACTCAGCGGACCACGGTGCCGATCGCGCCGACGGCGGCCTCGAGAGGCTGACCCGACGCGTCGCGCTTGGCTCCGGACTCCGGCAACGCCCGGACGGAGCCGTCCGAGCCCACGGCCCGGGGGTCCGTCCCGACCCAGGCCAGGGTGAGGGCGTCTTCTCCGCGCAGCAGGCGTTGCGCGCGCACGCCGCCCGTGGCCCGACCCTTCGCGGGGAACTCCGTGAACGCCGACACCTTGGCCGTGCCGGCGTCCGTTCCGGGCAGGGCCGACGACGATCCCGCGACCGTCACGACGACCGCGTCGAAGGCCGAGGCGCCGACGACCGCGAACGCGATCACGCGCGCGCCGTCGGAGAGACGGATGCCGGCCATCCCGCCTGCGGATCGCCCCTGCGGTCGTACGGAGGAGGCATCGAAGCGCAGCAGCTGCGCATCGGTGGCGACGAACACCAGCTCGGCGTTGTCACCCGCCGGGGCGGCCCCCACCACCTCGTCGCCGTCGCGCAGCGAGATGATCTCGATCTCGTCTTTGGTGCCGAGCTCGGTCGCGGCGACGCGCTTGACCACGCCCTGCGCGGTGCCGAGCGCGATCGTCGGTGCGTCGACGAGGGGGACGAGGGCGACGAGGGTCTCGCCCTTGGCGAGGGCCAGGTACTGCTCGACCTTCGTGCCCGCGCTGAGGTGCACCGAGTTGGCCGGAACAGAGGGCAGATCGACGGGGGAGAACCGCACGAGGCGCCCGGCCGAGGTGACGGCACCGATGTCACCGCGTGTCGTGGTGTCGACGGCCGAGCGGACGGCGTCGTGCTTCGACCGTCGCGTCGGAGCGATCACCCCTCCGCCCGGCGCGTCGGCGACGAGCTCGGCGCGCACCATGCGCCCGGTGGCCGACAGGTACACCCGGCAGGGGGCGTCGGCGATCTGCAGGTCGGCGGCGGCCGCGGCCCGCGCGGATCGGGGCTGCACCGGTCCACCGTTGAGCAGCATGGTGCGGCGAGGGGTTCCGTACGCCTCGGCCGCGGCATCCAGTTCCTTCGCGACCTGCTGGCGCAGGAGCGTCTCGCTTCCGAGCAGTTCGACGAGCTGGGCGATCTCGGCGTGCAACTGGTCGCGCTCCGCCTCGAGTTCGATGCGCGAGAACTTCGTGAGGCGCCGCAGGCGCAGCTCGAGGATGTACTCGGCCTGCGGATGCGAGAGGTCGAAGACCTCCTGCAGCTTGGTACGGGCCTGCTCGCCGTCGTCGGAGGAGCGGATGACCTGGATGACCTCGTCGATGTCGAGGATCGCGATGAGCAGTCCCTCGACGAGGTGCAGGCGTTCGCGCTTGCGCGCGAGGCGGTACTCGCTGCGACGCGTGACGACGCGGATGCGGTGGTCGATGTAGACGCGCAGCATGTCGCGCAGGCCGAGCGTCTGCGGTTGCCCGTCGACGAGCGCGACGTTGTTGATGCCGAACGAGTCCTCGAGGGGGGTGAGCCGGTAGAGCTGCTCGAGAACGGCCTTGGGGTCGAAGCCGGTCTTGATGCCGATGACGAGCCGGAGTCCGTTGTTGCGGTCGGTCAGGTCGGTGACGTCGGCGATGCCGGCGAGCTTCTTCGCCTGCACGGCGTCTTTGATCTTCTCGATCACGCGCTCGGGGCCGACGAGGTACGGCAGCTCCGTGATGACGATTCCCGTGCGGCGTGGCCCCAGCGACTCGATCGACGCTTTCGCCCGCGTGCGGAACGTGCCGCGGCCGTTCGTGTAGGCGTCCTTGATCCCGTCGAGACCGACGATGATGCCGCCCGAGGGGAGGTCGGGTCCCGGGACGAACTCCATGAGCTCCTCGACCGTGGCATCCGGATTCTGCAGCAGGTGGGTCGCCGCGGCGACCACCTCGATGAGGTTGTGCGGCGCCATGTTGGTCGCCATGCCGACCGCGATGCCCGTCGCGCCGTTCACGAGCAGATTGGGGAAGGCCGCCGGGAGCACCTCGGGCTGCTGGAACTGTCCGTCGTAGTTGGGGATGAAATCGACGACGTCTTCGTCGAGATTCTCGGTGAGGGCGAGGGCCGGGGGAGCGAGGCGCGCCTCGGTGTAGCGGGGTGCCGCCGGCCCGTCGTCGAGCGAGCCGAAGTTGCCGTGCCCGTCGACCAGGGGGACGCGCAGCGAGAAGTACTGCGCGAGGCGCACGAGGGCGTCGTAGATGGGCGCGTCACCGTGCGGGTGGAGCTTTCCCATCACCTCGCCGACGACGCGCGCGCTCTTGACGTGGCCGCGGTCGGGGCGCAGCCCCATCTCGGCCATCTGGTAGAGGATGCGACGCTGCACGGGCTTCAGCCCGTCGCGGGCGTCGGGCAGCGCGCGCGAGTAGATGACCGAGTAGGCGTACTCGAGGAACGAGCCCTGCATCTCGGTCGAGACATCGACGTCCTCGATGCGCTCGGTCACGGGGGAGCCCGTCGCGGGCGAGGAAGAACGGGAAACGGGCATATCAACGGCCTCGGGTCGGGCGGGCGTCCGGTCGGGACGGGGTCGGGAGCCGTGTGGAAGACTTGCTCCGATGTCACTCAGCCTACCGGCGGACCCGCCGCGCTCCCGGAGCCTCACCGGTGTGGTGGAGCAGTCGATCGCCGCACTGTCCGGCTCGTCGGAGTGGTTCGCGCCCGCCCAGAGCGCGATCGTCTTCGTGATCGACGGCCTCGGCGCCCACAACCTCGCGGCGCGACGCGGTCACGCGCGGTTCCTCGGTTCGGTGGGCGGGCGCCGCGACGTCGCCCGCACCGTCTTCCCGTCGACCACCGCCGCCGCGCTGACGAGCCTGCTGACCGGAACCGCCCCCGGCGCTCACGGGATCGTGGGGTATCGCGTCCGCATCCCCGGGACCGACCTGGCGCCGAATCAATTGCACGGCTGGGAGACCGACGGCCTCGACCCGCATCTGTGGCAGCGTCGGACGCCGTTGTTCGAGACGCACGCGGCGGCCGGCCGGGAGGCCTTCGTCGTGTCGCGCACGAGCTACACGGGTACCGGCTTCACCGAAGCCACCCTCCGCGGCGCGTCCTTCTTCCCCTCCGACGACCTCGACGAGCGCGTGCGGCTGGCGGCCGATCTGGCCGCGCGGCATCCGGGGTCCATCACGTACCTGTACGCGCCCGAGCTCGACACCGCCGGTCACCGCGACGGCTGGGAGTCCGACCGGTGGACCGACGCGCTCGAACGCGTCGACGCGGCGGCCCGTCGCCTCGCGGAGTCGATCGGCCCCCGCACCGGTGTCATCGTCACGGCGGATCACGGCATGGTCGACGTGCCCGCTCACAAGCACGTCCTGCTGCGCGACGGAGATCCCCTCCTCGACGACGTCGCCCTGCTCGGCGGCGAGCCGCGAATGCTCCATCTCTACGCCCACGATGGACGGGCGGATGCCATGGCCTCGCGCTGGAAGAGCGACGAGGCCGCGCGGGCGTGGGTGCTGACGCGCGACGAGGCGATCGCGGCCGGTCTCTTCGGCCCCGTCGACGACGAGGTGCGCGAGCGCATCGGCGACGTCGTCGTGGCGGCGCGCGGGCGCTTCGCGTATTACGACGACCGCGAGGTCGACAAGCGACCGCAGCGCATGATCGGCCAGCACGGCTCCCTCACCGACGAGGAGCGCACGGTGCCGCTGCTCCGCCTGGGCGCTTTCGCCTGAGGCCCGGCGCCCTCAGCTCTCGTCGGTGCGTGCGCCGAAGACGATCTCGTCCCACGACGGCATCGACGGGCGACCCTTGGCGCGTCGTACCGTGTCGGGCTGCGGGCGTTCCGGTTCGACGGTGTCGTCGACGGAGTCCTCGACGTAGCCCGGCTCGACGGCGTCGAAGAGGGCGACCGGCGGCGACGCGGGCCGCGGCTCGGGCTCGACATCCGACGTCCCGGGCAGAGGCTCGCGCTGTCCGCGGCGTCGACGGAGGGCCTCGAGCAGATCGGCGGTCTCGGACGAGGCCACCGGGGCGTCGGGGGCGCGTTTGATGGCGGCCGCCTGAACCGCCGGGGCCACCGGTCCGGTCGCTTCGACGCCGGGTTCGTCGTCGATGTCGAGGCGCCGGGGACCGAATGCGCCGCTGTCGAAGCGGGAGTCGTCCTTCGCCACGTTGTCGAGGGCGCGCAGACGCGGGATGAGGCCTTCCGGCAGCGATCCCTGGCGGGACAGCTGGATCGCATCGGCGTTCTGCGGGGAGAGGCTGCTGCGGCGCGGCTCGAAGCCCCACCGCGCGTCGTGCTCGATCCCGTTGGCGGTGAACTCCAGCTTGACCATCCAGCCGGAGCCCTCCTTCCAGCTGGTCCATCGCTCGGCCGAAGCCCCGGCCTCGGCGAGCTTGGCCCGCACCGCTGCTCCGAAGGTGATGGGGGCGTCGTGCTCGAGGGTGCCGCCCAGCAGGACGGGGACCGCGAGGGCCTGCGCCACGACATGCTCGCGCTCGGCGAGCACCGGCCCCTCGAAGCGCTCCACGTCCTCGACGCGGGCGTTCAGCAGCGTCGCCACCTCGCGCGCCGACAGACCCGCCCGGATGTGCGCCTGGATCTCGCGGGGGCTGGGACGCGGGGCGCGGTCGTCGTCTTCACGGTCCCGGCGCGCGCGGCGAGCCTCGGCGCGCAGCACCTCGTCGAGCGCCAAAGCGAAGCGTTCACCCGATTGCGTCGCCACGACGAGGACGTCATCTTCGGTTCCGATGACTTTGAGCTGTTCCATGCGAAACACCCCTCCGATCTGCGGTCAGCGCCCATGCTGACATGCGCGTCGCCCGGTTCCGGGAATATCCGGGGCGCGCCGCGAGTTTCCCGTCTCGCCCGACACGCAGGCGCGCCCGCGAGCATTTGCTTATCGCAGACGTGTCATGCAAACTATGGCCGCCCGATCGGGCACCCGATGGGGCACAGCACCACGAAAACCGGAAGTAGAGACCCGCACGCATGGCAACCGATTACGACGCACCGCGCAAGACCGAGGACGACAGCGAGTCGATCGAGGCCCTCAAGGAGCGCGTGCCCGACAAGGCGTCGGGGTCGATCGACAACGAGGATGCCGACAACCCCTCGGGCTTCGAACTGCCCGGCGCCGACCTCTCCGACATCGAGCTCGATGTCGTCGTCCTGCCCCCGCAGGAGGACGAGTTCACCTGCATGAACTGCTTCCTCGTGAAGCACCGCTCTCAGATCGCAGAGGAGAGCGGCCCCGGCTTCATCTGCCTGGAGTGCGCAGCCTGAGCTGAGCACGCTGGATCGCCGCGACGAGGCGATCCGGCGTGCGGGTGGACACCACCCACGACGGGGTCGGGTCGTCGGGATCGGTCACGGGAATCGTGACGATGCCGTCGATCCCGCCCCGGATGACATGCCAGGCCCGATGGTCGAGACCACTTCCACGGGCCGTGCGGGCCTCCTCGGCGACGACGCCGGCGGGAACGCCCAGGAACTCCACCGGGATGTGCGCGCGACCGGCGCGCAACTCGCCGTCGCGCACCTCGACGACGGGTGAGATCGCGAGGAGACCGACCACGATCGCCACCGACACGATGAGGCCGATGAACAGCGCCAGAGTCGTATCGAGCGGCGAGAAGACGACGGCGGCCATGGGACCGCACACGGCGGCGGCGACGAGCGCCCACAGCGACGGGCTCAGACGCTCTCGATACTCGACTGCGGTGCGGATGCCGCACCCCCTCTTCTGCATTACCCTCGTGGGGTGACCGAAACGGTGGACGTCCCAATTGTCGCATCCGAGCCCCCGGTCTTCGCCCACCCCGGCGACGCCGGCGCCGACCTGACCGCCGCCGAGGCGGTTCGTCTCGAGCCCGGACGCCGCGCCCTCGTGGGCACCGGTGTTCGTATCGCCCTTCCCGAGGGCCACGCCGCCTTCGTGGTTCCGCGCAGCGGTCTGGCCGCCAAGCACGGCATCACCATCGTCAACGCGCCCGGAACGATCGACGCCGGATACCGCGGCGAGATCAAGGTCGCGCTGCTGAACACCGACCTCGACGAGGCCTACGACATCGCGGTCGGAGACCGCATCGCCCAGCTCATCGTGATGCCCGTCCCGCCCGTGCGCTTCGTCCCCGTCGACGAACTCCCCGAGAGCGTGCGCGGCGAAGGCGGTTTCGGATCGAGCGGATACCAGAGCCTGCAAGGGAGCACCCGATGACCGACGAGTCGCAGACCACCCCCACGCCCGAAGGGTCCGAGACCACGGAGCCCGGCACCGAGCTGGCTCCGCCCGCGAAGAGCGCCCCGGTCGACCGCGACAGCGCGGGACCCTTCGACGAAGCCGAAGCGAACCCCGTCCGCCCCTACATCGACCTCGGCGGTATCAAGATCCTTCCGCGCGAGGGCCTGAACCTGCGTCTCGAGGTGGAGGAGCAGACCAAGCGCATCGTCGCCGTGGGGCTCGACTACGCCGACTCGACCCTGCAGGTGCAGCCCTTCGCCGCTCCGCGCTCGAGCGGGCTGTGGGAGGAAACGCGCGAGCAGATCCGCCAGCAGGTCAAGCAGCAGGGCGGACGCGTCGAGGAGCGCGAAGGCCCCCTGGGTCCCGAACTGCTCGCCGAGGTCCCGGTCATGGCGGGAGCGGACGGCGCGGGGAAGCGTCTCGCGCGCTTCGTCGGCGTCGACGGCCCGCGCTGGTTCCTGCGCGGAGTGGTCGGGGGAGCAGCGACGAGCGACGTCGAGGCCGCCGCCGCGGTCGAAGACCTCTTCCGCTCGATCGTCGTCGTCCGGGGAACGTCGCCGATGCCGCCGCGCGACCTGATCCCCCTGCGGATGCCGTCGAGCCCCGCGACCGCATGAGCGAGGAGTCCTCGCGCTCGACGTCGGACTCCGACCGCGTGCCGTTGCAGCCACCGTCCGCCGCCGACAGCATGGGAGCAGCCCTCGGCAACGCCGCGCGGCGCGCCGGCCTCGACCCCGCGGCGCACGCCAGTACGGGAGCGGCGGTGTGGTCCGCGATGGGCGGGTGGCGCGGCATCCTGGAGTCGGTGCTGCCGTCGCTGGCGTTCGTCGTCCTCTTCACCGTCACGATCGACCCCGAGACGCGACAGGGCAACCTGTGGCTGAGCCTCGGCGTCTCCGTCGGGCTCGCCGTGGTCTTCACCCTCGCCCGGCTGATCGCGAAGTCGCCCCCGAGCGCCGCGATCGGCGGACTGCTCGCCACCGTCGGAGCCGCCGTCCTGGCCCTCGTCACCGGTCGCGGGCAGGACAACTTCGTGCTGGGCTTCTTCACCAACGGCGCCTACGGCACGGCGTTCCTCGTCTCGGCGCTGGTCGGATGGCCGCTCATCGGCCTCGCCGCGGGATACCTGCTGGGCGAGGGGACGCGCTGGCGCTCCGACCGGCGCAAGAAGCGCGCCTACACGTGGCTCTCGTTGGCGTGGGCGGCACTCTTCGCCGCGCGCCTCGCGGTTCAGCTCCCGCTCTACTTTGCGGGCGACGTGACCGCGCTCGGGACGCTGAAGATCGTCATGGGCCTGCCGCTCTTCGCGCCGATGCTGGCCGTGACGTGGCTCGTGGTCCGATCTCTCTCGCCACGCCGCGAGTCCTGATATTATCTTGACATCAAGATAAATCCGTCCCCCCGATCGGTTAGGCCGACCTTCCTGGAATCGGCTGCGCAGCGCGGGGAAGATGGAGAAATGCGGGCCGACGCCTGCGCATTCGCCGACGAAGGAGACGATCGTGTCCACGGTTGACAGCTTCGGTGCAAAGAGCACCCTGACGGTCGGCAGCACCGACTACGAGATCTTCCGGATCGACACGGTCGCCGGTCACGAGAAGCTCCCCTTCAGCTTGAAGGTGCTGCTGGAGAACCTGCTCCGCACGGAGGACGGTGCCAACGTCACCAAGGAGCAGATCGAGGCGCTCGGCTCGTGGGTGCCCACGGCCGACCCCGACACCGAGATCCAGTTCACGCCCGCCCGCGTCGTGATGCAGGACTTCACCGGCGTCCCGTGCATCGTCGACCTCGCCACCATGCGCGAGGCCGTCACCGCTCTCGGCGGCGACCCGAACAAGATCAACCCGCTCTCGCCCGCCGAGATGGTCATCGACCACTCGGTCATCGCCGACCTCTTCGGCAGCGAGAACGCCCTCGAGCGCAACGTCGAGATCGAGTACGAGCGCAACGGCGAGCGGTACCAGTTCCTCCGCTGGGGCCAGACGGCCTTCGACGACTTCAAGGTCGTCCCCCCGGGAACGGGCATCGTCCACCAGGTCAACATCGAGCACCTGGCCAAGGTCATCTACGACCGCTCGGTCGACGGCGTGCTGCGCGCCTACCCCGACACCTGCGTCGGCACCGACTCGCACACCACGATGGTCAACGGCCTGGGCGTGCTCGGCTGGGGCGTCGGCGGCATCGAGGCCGAGGCGGCCATGCTCGGCCAGCCCGTCTCCATGCTCATCCCACGCGTCGTCGGCTTCAAGCTCAGCGGCGAGATCCCCGCGGGCGTCACCGCGACCGACGTCGTGCTGACGATCACCGACATGCTGCGCCAGCACGGCGTGGTCGGCAAGTTCGTCGAGTTCTACGGCGAGGGCGTCGCTTCGGTACCGCTCGCCAACCGCGCCACCATCGGCAACATGAGCCCCGAGTTCGGCTCGACCGCGGCGATGTTCCCCATCGACGACGTCACGCTCGACTACCTGCGCCTCACCGGTCGCGACGAGCAGACCGTCGCCCTCGTCGAGGCGTACGCCAAGGAGCAGAAGCTCTGGCACGACCCGGCCCGCGAGCTCGTCTTCAGCGAGTACATGGAGCTCGACCTCGGGACCGTCGTCCCCTCGATCGCCGGACCCAAGCGTCCCCAGGACCGCATCCTGCTCTCCGAGGCCAAGAACCAGTTCGAGAAGGACATCCTCAACTACGCCGGCACGTCGGTCTCCGACTCGATCGTCGACCTCGAGGTCGACGGCACGTTCCCGGCATCCGACCCGGGCTCGGTCCCCGGTGAGGAGCACGAGGAGGTCACCGAGAGCGAGGTGCTCATCTCGTCGGGTCACCCCGCGAACGCGTCGAACCCCGTCAAGGTCACCACGCCCGACGGGCAGTCGTACCTGCTCGACAACGGTGCCGTCACGCTCGCGGCCATCACCTCGTGCACGAACACCTCGAACCCCTCGGTCATGATCGCGGCGGGTCTGCTCGCCAAGAACGCCGTCGACAAGGGTCTGAAGCGCAAGCCGTGGGTCAAGACGACGCTCGGCCCCGGCTCGAAGGTCGTCACCGACTACTACGAGAAGTCCGGTCTCGACAAGGCGCTCGAGGGTCTCGACTTCTACACCGTCGGCTACGGCTGCACGATCTGCATCGGCAACTCGGGCCCCCTCATCGAGGAGGTCTCCGAGGCGATCAACGAGAACGACCTCGCCGTCACGGCCGTCCTCTCGGGTAACCGCAACTTCGAGGGTCGCATCAGCCCCGACGTGAAGATGAACTACCTGGCTTCTCCGCCGCTGGTCGTGGCCTACGCCCTCGCCGGCTCGATGAACTTCGACTTCGAGACCGACGCCCTCGGCAAGGACCAGAACGGCGACGACGTCTTCCTGAAGGACATCTGGCCCGCGCCCGACCAGGTGCAGACCATCATCGACGCGTCGATCTCGCGCGAACAGTTCATCCAGCAGTACGCCACCGTCTTCGAGGGCGACGAGCGCTGGAAGAACCTGCCCACGCCTACCGGCCCCGTCTTCGAATGGGATGCCGACTCCACCTACGTCCGCAAGGCCCCGTACTTCGACGGCATGTCGATGGAGCCCTCGCCGGTCGCCGACATCACCGGTGCGCGGGTCATGGCGACCCTCGGTGACTCGGTGACGACCGACCACATCAGCCCGGCCGGCAACATCAAGGCGGGCACGCCCGCCGCGCAGTACCTGACCGAGCACGGCGTCGCGCAGAAGGACTTCAACTCCTACGGCTCGCGCCGCGGGAACCACGAGGTCATGATCCGCGGCACGTTCGCGAACATCCGCTTGAAGAACGAGCTGACGGCGGCGGTCAACGACGGCGCGGTCGTCGAGGGCGGCTACACCCGTGACTTCACGCAGCCCGGCGGCCCGCAGTCGTTCATCTACGACGCGAGCCAGAACTACCAGGCGCAGGGCACCCCGCTGGTGATCTTCGGCGGCAAGGAGTACGGCTCGGGCTCGTCGCGCGACTGGGCGGCCAAGGGCACGAACCTGCTCGGCGTCAAGGCCGTCATCACCGAGAGCTTCGAGCGGATCCACCGGTCGAACCTCATCGGCATGGGCGTCGTGCCGCTGCAGTTCCCCGCGGGCGAGAGCTGGAAGTCGCTGGGCCTCGACGGCACCGAGATCGTCTCGATCGAGGGCATCGAGCAGCTCAACGAGGGCGTCACGCCCAAGACGGTGAAGGTCACCGCCGAACCGAGCGAGTTCTCGCCCGAGGGCAAGCAGACCGTCACGTTCGACGCCGTGGTCCGCATCGACACCCCCGGCGAGGCCGACTACTACCGCAACGGCGGCATCCTGCAGTACGTGCTGCGCTCGCTCGTCTGAGCGACATCCGTCAGGTGCCCCGGGAGCCTCGCGCTCCCGGGGCACCTTCGTTTTCCCCTCGGGTAGATTCGACGGATGACGATCTGCCCACGCCAGCCCCGCCCGGGGCCGGCGACGAACGAGGGGACACCTCTGTGCGCAGATCATTCGCCAATGCCGTCTTCCGCCTGACGGGTCACCGTCTCTGCTGCGGCCGCATCCCGGAGTGGGCCGCCCACGTCGGTCAGCCCTGGCGGCCCATCGACGAAGCCCCGCTGAATCTCTACAACGTGATCTGGCGCCTTCAGACCACGCTGCGGGGGTGGATGGACTGACCAGCGGGGCGACACCGCGGCTCTCGCGGTGTCGTCCCTGCGCCCGCGAAGGCGGACACTACCGGAGCGCGATCGGCAAGCCGTTGCCGGGCCCTCCGCACCCCCCGAGACTAGAATCGACAGACGCGCAGACCCCTGCGCGCCCCGCACGAGAGGAGTCACATGGCTCTCCTACCCGGCATCCACGGCCCCCGTGACCTCGACAGCCTGAACCCCGACGAGCTGCGTCAGCTCGCCGCCGAGGTCCGATCCTTCCTCGTCGAGAACGTCGCCCGCACCGGCGGGCACCTGGGTCCGAACCTCGGCGTCGTCGAGCTCACGATCGCCTTGCACAAGGTGTTCGACTCGCCCGCGGATCCCATCATCTTCGACACCGGACACCAGTCCTATGTGCACAAGATCCTCACCGGGCGCCAGGACTTCGAGAACCTCCGCTCGCGCGGTGGACTCGCCGGCTACCCCCAGCGCTCCGAGAGCGAGCACGACGTGGTGGAGTCATCGCACGCCTCCAGTTCGCTCAGCTGGGCTGACGGCGTCTCCCGGGCGTTCAGCCGCACCGGCCGCCGCGATCGCCACGTCATCGCCGTCGTGGGCGACGGTGCCCTCACCGGCGGCATGACGTGGGAGGCGCTGAACAACATCAGCGACGACAACGACCGCAACCTCGTCATCGTCGTCAATGACAACGGACGCTCGTACGCCCCCACCATCGGCGGCATGGCGCGCTACCTCAACCGTGTCCGCACGAACGAGGCGTACCGCACCCTGCACCGCGGCTCCGACACGCTCTTCCGCCGACTGGGTCCGGCGGCCCGCGCCGTCTATCGCGGCGTCCGTGGAGGCACCCACGGCTTCCTCTCGCGCTTCACCAACAACGAAGCGCTCTACAGCAACCTCGACATCAAATACCTCGGCCCGATCGACGGGCACGACTTCGAGTCGCTCATCGAGACGCTCGAACTGGCGAAGTCGTACGGTGCCCCCGTCATCGTCCACGCCATCACCGACAAGGGCAGCGGCTACGCGCCGGCCATGAGCGACGAGGCCGACCAGTTCCACGCGGTGGGCAAGATCGATCCGATCACGGGCGAAGCACTCGGTTCCGGTGGCGGGGTGCAGTGGACCGATGTCTTCGCGGAGGAGCTCGTCACGGTCGGCGCCGAACGCGATGACGTGATCGCGATGACGGCGGCGATGCTGCGCCCCACCGGCCTGCAGAAGTTCGCCGAGCGCTTCCCCGAGCGGGTGTACGACGTCGGCATCGCCGAACAGCACGCCGTGGCATCCGCCGCCGGCCTCGCCTTCGGCGGGCTGCACCCCGTCGTCGCCATCTACGCCACCTTCATGAACCGCGCGTTCGACCAGGTGATGATGGATGTCGCGCTGCACAAGGCCGGCGTCACCTTCGTCCTGGACCGCGCCGGTGTGACCGGCCCCGACGGCCCCAGCCATCACGGCATCTGGGACCTGGCGATGCTGCAGCTGGTTCCCGGTATCCGGATCGCGGCCCCGCGCGACGCCGCCCGTCTGCGCGAGGTGTTCCGCGAGGCCACCGCGGTCGAGGATGCCCCCACTGTCGTGCGTTACCCTAAGGGCAAGGTCAACGACGACGTGGAGGCGATCGAGCGCCTGCATGACGGAGTCGACGTCCTCAGCCGCGGTTCGGGTGAGGACGTCCTCCTGGTCGGCATCGGCCCGATGGTGCACCTGGCCCTCGAGGTCGCGGAACGGCTCAAGGCGCAGGGCATCGGCGCCACCGTGATCGACCCGCGCTGGGCCATCCCCGTGCAGCCCTCGATCGTCGACCTGGCGCGGGAGCACCGTCTGGTCATCACCATCGAGGACGGCATCCGCGTGGGCGGTGTCGGCACGCGGGTCCGTCAGGTGCTGCGCGAGGCCGGAGTCGACACGGCGGTCGACGAGCTCGGCATCCCCGATGAATTCATCGATCACGCCACGCGCGAGCAGATCCTCGAGGATGCCGGTCTCACGGCGTCGAAGATCGCCCACGACGTGGTGGCCCAGGTGCTCGGCACCCGCATCCCCATGGCCCGCCAGACGCCCACCGGCTCGATCCCGACGATCGAGGAGTGGGAGAAGTCGCGCCCGTAGGCGCGTGAGCAAGCGCGAACGGGCCGGGATGCCGATATCCCGGCCTGTTCTGCATGTTCGGCGCCGATCCGCCGTCACCAGTACAGGGGAGGCGACGAGAACAGGCTGAGATCGCAGCAAACGGCCTGTCCTCGTCGCACAGCCTGTTCTCGTGATCATGCCGCGGGCACGCCTCGCGCACCCTCGCCGTCACGAAAACAGGGCGATGCACCGAGAACAGGCCGAAACGGCCGGAACCGCCCTGTCCTCGTCGCGCACCCTGTTCTGGTGACGGCGCTCGACTTGCGCGAACGACGACGGCGCCGCCCCCGAGGGGACGACGCCGTCGCTAGGGAGAGTCTCAGCCTCCGATGCCGCGGATGGGCGGGTGGTGGAACGTGTCGCCGAAGGCGCGCTCCGACGCCCCCTCGCGGTCGAGGTAGGGCGAGGCCCCACCGTCGATGAAGGGCCAGCCGGCGCCGAGGATGAGGCACAGGTCGATGTCCTGCACCTCGGGGACCACGCCCTCGTCGAGCATGATCTTGATCTCCTGCGCGAGGCCGTCCTGCACGCGGGCGAGGATCGTCTCGGGCGCGACGGGCGTCTTGCCGGTGACGAGCACCTTCTGCGCGGCCTTGGTCCAGCCGGTGACACGGCCGCCCTTGTCCTTCTCGACGACCTCGGGGAGAGCGGCGAGCTCGTGGAAGTTCTCCGACGAGAAGAATCGGTCGGGGAACGCGTGCGCCATGGTGTCCTGCACGTGCGCGGCGACCTTCCAGCCGACGAGGTCGATCAGCTGGAACGGACCCATCGGCAGGCCGAGCGGCGCGAACGCCTTCTCGACGACCGTGATCGGCGTTCCCTCGTAGACTGCCCGGGCCGCCTCGCCCATGACCTTGGCCAGCAGACGGTTCACGACGAAGCCGGGCGCGTCCGCGGTGAGCACCGCGTTCTTACCGAGGCCTTTCGCCACGACGAACGCCGTCGACAGAGCGGCGTCGGAGGTGGCATCCGTCCTCACGACCTCGATGAGCGGCATGACCGCGACGGGGTTGAAGAAGTGGAAGCCCACGAGACGCTCCGGGTTCTGCAGCACCGAGCCGATTTCAGCCACGGAGAGCGACGAGGTGTTCGTGGCCAGGATGGCGTCGTCGGCGACGATCTTCTCGATCGCGGAGAACACCTCCTGCTTCACGCCGACCTCTTCGAAGACGGCCTCGATCACGAAGTCGCAGTCCGCGAACTCGCTGCGGTCGGTCGTGCCGTGCACGAGCGCGCGCAGCTGGTTGGCGGTGTCGCCGTCGAGGCGCCCCTTGGCCTCGAGCTTGCCGATCTCGTCTCGAATGGATGCCACGCCCTTGTCGACGCGTCCCTGGTCGAGGTCGGTGATGATCACCGGCACCCGGAGCTTGCGCACGAACAGCAGCGCGAACTGCGAGGCCATGAGACCCGCGCCGATGACGCCGACCTTCGTGACCTTCTTCGCCAGCGCCTTGTCGGGGGCCCCGACCGGACGCTTCGCACGCTTCTGGACGAGGTCGAAGGCATACATGGATGCCGCGAACTGGTCGCCCGTGATGAGCTCGGCCAGCGCCTCGTCCTCGCGCGCGAAGCCCTCGGCCTTCGTACCGCTCTTCGCCTTGTCGAGCAGGTCGAGCGCGACGTAGGGGGAGCGGGGCACGGTGCCGATCTTCGACTCGAGCATTCCGCGGGCCATCTTGATCGCGATGGGCCATTTGGTGAGGCGCTCGAGCTTGCCCGGCTCGTTCTTGCGCTCGACCTTCACACGCCCGGTGAGCACGCCGTCGGCCCACCGAAGCGAGTCCTCGAGGTAGCTGGCCGCCGGGAAGAGGGCATCCATGATCCCGAGGTCGAAGGCCTGCTGGGGCTTCAGCATCCGGTTCTGCTTGAGCGGGTTCGAGATGACGACCTCGAGCGCGTTCTCGATGCCGATGAGGTTCGGCAGCAGGTAGGCGCCTCCCCAGCCGGGGATGATCCCGAGGAACACCTCGGGCAGCGCGATCGCCGCCGCCGAAGAGTCGACCGTGCGGTAGGTCGAGTTCAGCGCGATCTCGAGGCCGCCGCCGAGGGCGAGGCCGTTGACGAACGCGAACGAGGGCACACCCAGCTCCGACAGCGAGCCGATCACCTGGTGTCCGCGCTGCGCGATGAGGCGGGCGACCTCCGTGGAGGGCAGCTTCGCGACATCGGACAGGTCGGCACCGGCGGCGAGGATGTACTGCTTGCCGGTGATCGCGACGGCGTGGATCTCGCCCGCGGCGGCGCGCTTCTTCAGCGTCTCGAGCGTCTGCCCGAGTTCGGCCAGGGTCGCGGGCCCCAGGGTGTTGGGCCGGGTGTGGTCGCGCCCGTTGTCGAGCGTGATCAGCGCCAGCACGTTGCCCGAGGGCAGACGCACGTCGCGGACGGGGGAGTGGGTCACGACCTCGTCGCCGGTCAAGGCGTCGAGAGGCGAGAAGTCGATCGAGGTGTAGTCGGTCACTTGCGCTTCTTCTTTCCGTCGAAGAACGGGTTCTCCCAGATGACCGAGCCGCCCTGGCCCAGGCCCACGCACATCGCGGTGAGGCCGTAGCGCACGTCGGGTCGCTCGGCGAACTGCGCCGCGAGCTGGATCATGAGGCGGACTCCGGATGCCGCGAGCGGGTGCCCGACGGCGATCGCGCCGCCCCACGGGTTCACGCGCGGGTCGTCGTCGGCGATGCCGAAGTGATCGAGCAGCGAGATCACCTGGATCGCGAACGCCTCGTTCAGCTCGAAGAGCCCGATGTCGTCGATCGTGAGTCCGGCCTTCTTCAGCGCCTTCTCGGTCGAGGGGATCGGACCGATGCCCATGATCTCGGGCTCGACGCCCGCGAACGCGAACGACACCATGCGCATCTTGGGCGCGAGACCGAACTCCTTCACCGCGTCGGCGCCGGCGAGGAGGCTGATGGTCGCCCCGTCGGTCAGCGGCGACGACGTGCCGGCGGTCACCCGACCGTGGGGGCGGAACGGTGTCTTCAGCGTCGCGAGACCCTCGACCGTGGTCTCGGGGCGCCGCCCCTCGTCCTCGGTCGCGAGGCCCCAGGCACCGTCGGCATCCTTCACCGCCACCGGCACGAGATCGGGCTGAATCTTCCCGGCCTCGTATGCCGCCTGGACCTTGTGCTGACTCGCGGCGCCGAAGCGGTCGGCACGCTCCTTGGTCAGGTGCGGGAAGCGGTCGTGGATGCGCTCGGCCGTTACCCCCATGTTGAGGGCGCCCGGGTCGACGAGCTTCTCGGCCACGAAGCGGGGGTTGGGGTCGACGTTGCCGCCGATGGGGTGGCGTCCCATGTGCTCGACACCGCCCGCGAGGGCGAGGTCGTACATGCCGACGCCGATCGAGGCGCCCATGGTCGTCACGCTCGTCATGGCGCCGGCGCACATGCGCTCGATCGCCAGCCCCGGCACGGTCATGGGCAGACCCGCGAGGATCGCCGCCGTGCGCCCGAGGGTCAGCCCCTGGTCACCGGTCTGCGACGTCGCGGCGATCGCCACGTCGTCGATCCGGTCCTTCGGCACGTCACCGTTGCGCTCCATCAACCCGATGATCGCTTTGACGACCAGGTCGTCGGCGCGGGTGTTCCAGTACATGCCCTTCTCGCCGGCGCGCCCGAAGGGGGTGCGCATTCCGTCGACGAAGAAGACGTCCGTCATCTCGGCCACTCTGCCTCCATAGTTTGGGATGACCCCAGCCTAGGAAGAGCACTCGACCGCGCCGAATCGGTTGTCCGAACCTACGAATCCGTGCCAGGGGCCTCGTCGGCCGATTTGAGGGAAGCTACAAAGCTATCGACGATCACCTGTGCCGTCTGGTCAATCTGCCACGGGCGTGCGCCGAGATCCGCGAGAGCGGCCCCGACGTTCTCGACCGTGAGGTCGGCCGGGGGCGCCCATGCCAGACGGCGCAGCGACTCGGGGGTGAGCAGATTCTCGGTCGGCATCCGCAGCTCCTCCGCCCGCGCCTCGACCGCGGGACGCGCGGCCTTGAGGCGACGGTCGGCCTCGGGGTTGCGGTCGGCCCACGCGCGCGGCGGCGGAAGGGTGTCGCTGGGCACTCGGTCGGCGGGGAGGTCCGTGGTCTCGCGTCCCGCCACGATGGCGTTCCACCAGCGGTCCAGCTGCGTACGGCTCGCGCGACCGTTGAACTCCTTGACCGCCGCGAGCGCCTGCTTGCTCGAGGGATCCGCCAGGACGGCCGCCACCAGGGCGCGATCGGGCACGAGCCGACCGGGAGCGACGTCCTGCTCGCGGGCGTAATCCTCGCGCGCTTGCCACAGTGCCCGGGCGATCGCGAGGGAGCGGCGCCCCCGCACGGTGTGCAGGCCGCTCAACCGGCGCCACGGGTCATCGCGCGGAGGCTTGGGCTCGCGATCGAGCACGGCCTGGAACTCCTGTCGCGCGAATTCCGTCTTCCCTTGCTCCGCCAGCTCGGCGACGAGCACGTCCCGCACGTCGATGAGGTGCTCGACGTCGAGACCGGCGTACTCGAGCCAGGATGCCGGCAAGGGGCGCGTCGACCAGTCCGCGGCAGAGTGCGCCTTGGCGAGCGTGATGCCGAGGGTCTGCTCGACGACGGCGCCGAGACCCACCCGCTCGTGGCCGAGCAGGCGCGAACCGAGCTCGGTGTCGAAGATCACCGGCGGCTCGAGACCGCGCTCGCGCAGCGACGGCAGATCCTGGCTGGCCGCGTGGAAGACCCACTCCGCCTCGCCGATCGCGTCCTGCAGGGGGGAGAAGTCGTCGATCGTCGTGGGATCGAAGAGGAACACGCCGGCATCCCGGCGGAACACCTGGATGAGATAGGCGCGCTGCGAATAGCGGAAGCCCGAGGCCCGCTCGACGTCGACCGCGACCGGCCCCGTTCCGGCGGCCAGCGCCTCGCACGCGGCAAGGAAGCCCGCAGCATCCTCGATGACGATGTACTCAACCACGCGTGGGCCTCCGGGCTCCGAACACGGCAACGCCCTCCGACCCCGGGGGGAGGCCGGCGAGCATGCACACGAGCTCCGCCCACGCCTCGAGGTGCGGGCGGAAGGGACCGCGCGGCGACCATGACGCGCGAAGTTCGATCTGCGACCCCTCACCCTGGGCGGCGAGAGCGCCGAACCCGGTCGAGAGGGTCTTGGTGGCGGTGCCCGACTCGGAATGACGGTCGGCTCCGCGCGAGTCCAGCGCGTCGATGAGCCACGACCAGGCGACGTCGGCCAACAGAGGGTCGACCCCGATCTCCGGCTCGAGCGGCGCCTGCGCGAAGCAGACGATGCGCCACGCCCCTCCCCAGGGCTCGGGCTCCTCGGGGTCGTGCAGGAGGATGAAGCGACCGGTGCCGAAGGGCGAGTCGGTGGCGTGCTCCTCGGGGCGCACATCACCGGCGAGGGCGAGCGAGAAGGGCGCCAGACCGGCCGGGGAGGGGATCTCCCGCACGACGAGGTCGTCACGGAACGTCGTGGCACGCACCTCCTCGGCGGCACGCGCGAACGGTCCGGCGGCCTCCGCCGGGCGATGGTCACTCACGGCAGCAGACTAGAGTGAGGCCTCGATGAACGCTCCCAGGCGCGCCGCGGGTCCCCGCGCATCGCGGCGCCGCATCACCGGTTTCCGCATCGCCCTCTCCTCCCTGGGTCTCGCCCTGGCCGCCTCGGCGGGCGCACTCAGCGCCGTCTCGCTGCGCGTCGCCCGCACCGTCGTGCGCCCGGCCGGCCGTCGGCCCGACACCCGCATCCTGCGCCTGGACGCCGCCGCGCAGACCATCACCCTGGCGCGAACGCCCGACACCGCGCTGCCCGGCCGATACGGACTCTTCACCGTCGGTTCGGCCGAGTACCTGCGCCTCGGCGCCATCGTCGGCAGCGAAGAGACGAGCGTCACCCGCAAGCTGCTCACCCACGTCGCCGCCGACGGCGATCTCGCTGCCGAGGCCGCATTCAGCGGCTGGTACTACGACCAACCCGGGCAGCTGCATCTGCCGTTCCACGATGTCGACATCGAGACCGCAGTGGGCCCGTGCCCCGCGTGGGAGTTCCCCGCCTCCGACCCCACCGACGTCTGGGTGATCCAGGTGCACGGTCGCGGCACCACCCGCGCCGAGACCCTCCGCGCCGTCCCGGTCTTCCACGCGCTCGGCATCACGAGCCTCGTCGTGTCGTATCGCAACGACGGCGACGCCCCGACGAGCCCCTCGGGCACCTACGGCCTCGGCGCGACCGAGTGGCGCGACCTGGATGCCGCGATCGGGTACGCCCGACGGCAGGGGGCGCGCCGCGTCATCCTCATGGGATGGTCGATGGGCGGTGCGCTCGCCCTGCAGGCGACCCTCGAGTCGCCGCACGGCGACGTGATCGCCGGTCTCGTGCTCGACTCGCCCGTCGTGGACTGGCGCACGGTCCTCGCGTTCCAGGGACGCATGATGCGTCTGCCCGCGCCGGTCATCGCGCTGGCCCAGACCACGATCCGCTCCGGCTGGGGCGCGGCGGTGCTGGGCGCTGACGAACCCATTCCCCTCGATCGGCTCGACGTGGTCGCCCGCGCGCGAAGCCTTCGGCATCCCCTGCTCATCCTCCACAGCGACGACGACGGCTTCGTCCCGTCGGACGCCTCGCACGCGCTCGCGACGGCCCGGCCCGACCTCGTCACGATGGAGACGTTCACGACCGCCCGCCACACCAAACTGTGGAACTTCGACGAGACGCGCTGGTCCGACGCCATCGCGCGATGGCTGCGCGAACGGGGTCTTTCCCGAGAGAGCTGATCCCGGATGCCGGAACCCGGCGGGATCACCGAGATCGGCTCGCCCCCGAGGGCGGAGCGCTTCAGGCGGCGCGCTTGGCGCGCACCTGGCGCTTGGCACGCATGAGCATGCCGGTCATGCCGGCGATGCGGAGCGGGCTCACGGCGCGGGTGAGACCGATGCTCTGCGGGAAGTCATCGGGCACGGCGAGCATCTCGTCGGCGCTCAACCCGGTCAGCCCCTGCGCGAGGATGCTGGCGAACCCGCGCGTGGTCGGCGCCTCGGCGGGCGCCGTCGCGTGCATCGCGACGCGGTCGTCATCATCGACGGTGACGATGATGAACACGGGCGACTGGCATTCCGCCACCCGTTCAGCGAGCTCCGGGTGATCCGCGTACTCCGCGGGCACCTCGGGCAGCTCCTGGGAGAACTCCAGCAGCAGCTGCAGGCGGTCGGGCTCGTCGAGCTCGAGGAACTCCTCGCGGATCTCGGCGAGGCGGGCGGGGAGGGCGATTTCGGACATCACCGTCATCCTCCCACGCCCACCGCGGCCGGGCTCAGCGACCCGGGACCTCACCCGGCTCGGCGCCGGCGACGATCGGCACGCGCACGGCGCTGCCCCACTCGGTCCACGAGCCGTCGTAGTTGCGCACGTCGTCGAAGCCGAGCAAGTGCTTGAGTACGAACCAGGTGTGGCTCGAGCGCTCGCCGATGCGGCAGTACGCCACGATCTTGTCGCCGTCGGCCAGGCCCGCACCGTCGCGGTAGATGGCATCCAGTTCGGCACGCGACTTGAAGCCGCCGTCCTCGGCGACGGCCTTGCCCCACGGCACGCTCTGCGCGCTCGGGATGTGACCGGCGCGCAGCGCGCCCTCCTCGGGGTAGGCGGGGGCCGTGGTGCGCTCGCCGGAGTACTCCTCGGGGGAGCGCACATCGATGAGGGGGTTGCCGAGGTGGGCGAGCACGTCGTCCTTGTAGGCACGCAGCAGGGAGTCGTCGCGCTCGACGACCGGGTAGTCGGTGGGCTCGACGACGGTCTTGTCGGTGGTGAGGGGGCGTCCCTCGGCGATCCACTTGTCGCGGCCGCCGTCGAGCAGCCGCACGTCCTCATGGCCGAACAGCGAGAACACCCAGAGGGCGTAGGCGGCCCACCAGTTGTTCTTGTCGCCGTAGATCACGACGGTGTCGTCGCGGGAGATGCCCTTGGCGCTCAGCAGCTCGGCGAAGCCCTCGCCGTCGACGTAGTCGCGCACGACGGGGTCGTTGAGCTCGGTGTGCCAGTCGACCTTCACCGCCCCGGGGATGTGACCCGTCTCGTACAGCAGCACGTCCTCGTCGGACTCCACCACGACGAGCCCCGGCGCCCCGAGACGCTCCTGCAGCCATTCGCCGGTGACGAGTCGGCCGGGCTCGGAGTACTCGGCGAATTTGGGGGAGGTGGTGTCGATCTCGACGGTCACGGAGAACTCCTCTTGTCGGGGCGGCGGGAACGGCGGCATAGGGTGGACACCGCACCATCGACCCTAGATCCGCGGCAGGGGGCACGCACCCCTCCCGTAAGACTGCGACACAGGACGGCCATGACCTCTACGCCCGCGACGACCGGCCTCATCCACCTCACCGATCGCGAGCCCGCGGTCACGGGCGCCGAGATGGTGAGTGCACTGGTGCCGCCGCCGCAGTTCGACGGGGCGACGTTCGAGTCGTACCGAGCGGACGACGCGTACCCCTCGCAGCAGGAGGCCAAGGAGCTGCTTCAGGCCTTCGCGGGCAAGCAGTCGGCCCCGGCCAAGAAGGGCGGGTTCTTCCGCCGCGCCGAGAAGACGCCGCCCATCAAGCCCGGGGTCTACCTCGACGGCGGGTTCGGCGTCGGCAAGACGCACCTCCTCGCGTCGATCTACCACGCGATGCCCGCCCGCCGGAAGTACTTCGGCTCCTTCATCGAGTACACCGCCCTCGTGGGCGTGCTCGGCTACGCGAAGGCGGTGGAGCTGTTCCGCGGTTCCGACCTGCTGTGCATCGACGAGTTCGAGCTCGATGACCCGGGCGACACGATGGTCATGACGCGGCTCCTCGGCGAGCTGGTCGCATCCGGAACCCGACTCGCCGCGACCTCGAACACCCCGCCGAACGCGTTGGGCGAAGGTCGCTTCGCGGCGCAGGACTTCCTGCGCGAGATCCAGTCGATGTCCGACAGCTTCCGCACGATCCGCATCGACGGCACCGACTTCCGCCAGCGCGCCATCGACGGTGAGGCGAAAGCGCTCTCCGGCGACGAGTACCGGACAGCGCTGGATGCCGCGGCCTCCGGCTCGGTGGCCTCCGACGACGCGTTCACCGACCTCGTCGGGCACCTGGCTCGGGTGCACCCGTCGCGCTTCATCCGCCTGATCGACGGCGTCGACGTCATCGGTCTGCGCGATGTCGAGGTGCTGCACGACCAGTCGGCCGCCCTTCGCCTGGTGGCCTTCGTCGACCGCGCCTACGACGCCCAGATCCCGATCCGCGCCACGGGGGTCGCGCTCAACTCGGTGTTCGGCGACGAGATGCTCGCCGGGGGATACCGGAAGAAGTACCTCCGCGCGGTGTCGCGCCTGGTCGCGCTGACGCACTCCTGAACCCGGTTCATCAGCGCCTCCCATCGGCGCGAAACGCGATGTTTACCGGAGGGCAGCGCCTGTAACCTTCGCGAAACACGGGGCGGACGGCGGTGGTAACCGCGACTGGGAACACTGAGGGGACCCGACGCTTTACCTGCGTCCCTGCAGAGAGGTTTCCTCCGAGATGGATCAAGGCAACACCGCATTCATCCTTATAGCAGCGGCACTCGTGCTGCTCATGACGCCAGGACTCGCGTTCTTCTACGGCGGCCTGGTCAAGGCCAAGAGCGTCATCAGCATGATGATGATGAGCTTCGGCGCCATGGGCCTCATGGGGGTCCTCTGGGTGCTCTACGGCTACTCGATCGCGTTCCCGACCACGGCTGAGGGCACCACCCAGTTCCCGTGGGCGATCGACCCCAGCAACTTCAGCCTCGCCGGCGTCCTCGAGACGCCCGAGGGCGCGGCCTACCCGCCGCTCGCCTTCGTCGCGTTCCAGGCCACCTTCGCCATCATCACCGTCGCCCTGGTCTCGGGTGCCATCGCCGACCGCGCCAAGTTCGGCGCGTGGATGATCTTCGCCGGCATCTGGGCCACCGTGGTGTACTTCCCGGTCGCCAGCTGGGTGTTCAACTTCGGCCTCGCCGACGACGCGTCGTTCTCGTACGGCGGCTGGATCACGCACGGTCTGCAGGACGTCTTCGGCGTCGGCGCGATCGACTTCGCCGGTGGAACCGCTGTGCACATCAACGCCGGTGCCGCCGCCCTGGCCCTCGCTCTGGTGCTCGGCAAGCGCGTCGGCTTCCAGAAGGGCGCCCACGTCCCCCACAACCCGCCGTTCGTACTGCTGGGCGCCGGTCTGCTGTGGTTCGGTTGGTTCGGCTTCAACGCCGGCTCCGAGCTCGCCGCCGACGGCACCGCCGCGCTGGCCTTCGTCAACACCATCGCCGCCCCGGCCGCAGCTCTCCTGGCCTGGCTGATCGTCGAGAAGATCAAGGACGGCAAGCCCACCTCGGTCGGCGCCGCCTCCGGTGCCGTCGCGGGTCTGGTCGCCATCACGCCCGCCTGTGCCGCCCTCACGCCGTTCTGGGCCATCGTCCTGGGTCTGCTCGCCGGTGCGGTCTGCGCCCTGGCCATCGAGCTGAAGTTCAAGCTCGGCTTCGACGACTCGCTCGACGTGGTCGGCATCCACCTCGTCGGCGGTCTGATCGGAACCCTGTACCTGGGCATCTTCGCCACGGGCACGGGCCTCATCAACAGCGGTTCGTTCAACCAGCTGATCGTCCAGGCGATCGCGGCCCTCGCGGTGCTCGTGTACTCGTTCGTGCTCGCCTTCGTCATCGGCTTCGCGATCGAGAAGACGATCGGCTTCCGCGTGAAGAACGAGGACGAGATCGCCGGTATCGACACCGTCGTCCACGGAGAAGAGGGCTACGTGCTCTCCGACGTGCGCGGCTGAGTCCGCTTCACCCCGAGCGGGGCGCCACCGATTCGTCGGCGGCGCCCCGTTCCGCGTGTCTAGGGTGGGCCCATGGGAACGACTTCTCGCGTGCTGTCGGCGCTGCTCGGCCTCTTCCGGTCCGGATCCGCGCCCGCCACCCCCGCCCGCCCCCCGCGCCCGGCCACGGCCCCTACACGGCGCCCAGCGAGCCCCTCACGGCCCGCCACCGCCTCGACCGCGCCCGCAGGCACCGAGACCGTCGAGATCGATCCTCCGCGGCGCCTGACGCTGTCGTACGCCCCGGAGCGCGACGACGCACCCGACGGGGGAGAGATCATCTGGACGTGGGTGCCCTACGAGGAGCGGGACGGCCGCGGAAAAGACCGCCCCGTGCTCGTCCTCGGCAGAGCGGATGCCACCCGGTCCTACGCCGTGCGCCTGACGAGCAAGCCGCACGACGGCGACCGCCAGTACCTGTCGCTCGGCACGGGGGAGTGGGACCCGCAGCGCCGACCGTCGTGGGTCGACGTGGAGCAGGTGTACCTCGTACACGACGCGGGCATGCGGCGCGAGGCGGCCGCCCTCGACCGGAAGCGCTTCGACGCCGTCGCGGCAGCCCTGCAGAAGCGGTACGGGTGGTCGCGGGCGTGAGCGAGATGCTCCTCGATGGACCGAGGGGACGACGGCTGTGTCTCGAGTACGCGTGTCGCGATCCGCGGCTCGCCGACCTCGTGAGCTCCTACGCCTTCCACCATCGGGACGAGCGGTCCACGGTCATCGCGTTCGACGATGGGGAGCGGGCACCGATCCCCGACCCCGGCGTGGGCGACATCGCCGACGTGCTGGCCGCGGCATCCGCGGCTCCGCTCGACGACGTCGCCCTCGCAGCCGCGCTGCGCGCGACGGTCGATGTCGCGCGGTACTGGCAGGAGCCCGACACCCTCGACGGGCTCTGCTCCGATCCACGCGTCATCGGAGCGCTGAGCCCGCTCGCCCGCGACCTCCTCCGCCACGCGGGGGGCCGGTGGAACCGCGAGCGGAGCGAAGAGCAATGGGCCGTGCAGTGGCGGCGGCCCGAGGCGACCGGGCCTCTCGCCCACGATGCCGCCGGCGCGCTCGCGGCGTGGGACGCCGACATGCGCGCTCAGGAGGAGAGCGCGCGTGAGGAGTGGCCGAGCGATCCGACGGCCCGCTTGTCGGGCGAGTGGTGGTCGGTGCCCGTGCGGCTGCTGTCGACGCGAGGGGGCATCGACGCGGCGCTCGACCTCGTCGAGGACTCCCTCGGCGAGGAGGTCGCGACGGTGGTCCCGGTCGTGGGATCGGGGCGCACGCTCGAGATCCGCGGAGCCGCGGACTGGGCGGCGCTCTGCCGGCGGTACCCCGTCGAGGTGACGGCCTCGCGCCGGCACGACTGGTTCCGCACGACGGGGCGCGACGGGCGGTGGCTCGTACCCGACTGGGGCCGCGTCGCCCACGAGTGGGAGGCCGTGCACCTGACCACCCTCGGCTACCTCGCCGGCGCCACACGAGCCATCACCGTCGACGACGAGTACGCGAGCGTCATCGCGGGATGGGAACCGGATTCGACGATCTGGCTCGCTGATGCGGTGGTCGAGAGCGGTGACCGACAGGAGTGGAGACGCGATCATCCGGATGCCGCGTGGACGCGGGTCGCGTGAGTCGACACCCCGGGAACGACGAAGGCCCCCGGATGACCGGGGGCCTTTTCGGTGGGCGATACCAGACTCGAACTGATGACCTCTTCCGTGTGAAGGAAGCGCGCTACCAACTGCGCCAATCGCCCGCATCCCGAACGGGACTCGTCGATCGTACCGGATGCCGAGAGGTGCTCCCGACCATTCCGGGAGACACGCGCGGGGCGCACCTCGTTTTGCGCGCGCGCTCAGATCGGGTAATGTCTTACGAGTGCTCGGGGCAAGCCCCGGGAACAAAATGCGGATGTAGCGCAGTTGGTAGCGCACAACCTTGCCAAGGTTGGGGTCGCGAGTTCGAGTCTCGTCATCCGCTCGAGTGGAGGGAACTGTCATCAGCACGGCTGATGAACAGATCACGACACGTGGGTCGAACCACATCACGGTGGCGTGGCCGAGCGGCTAGGCACCGGCCTGCAAAGCCGTTTACACGGGTTCGAATCCCGTCGCCACCTCAACTCACAAAAGAACAGCCTGTATAGGCGCGATTGGCGCAGCGGTAGCGCGCTTCCCTGACACGGAAGAGGTCACTGGTTCGATCCCAGTATCGCGCACCGAATGAAACCCCCGGTTCGCCGGGGGTTTTTTCGTTCGCGTCATGGGGGATGACGAGCCGGCATCCCGGGCGCCTGTTCGCGCGAAAAGACGCCCTGCCGAATCAGGTCAAGCGTGGCCGGCGCCGTCGTCGCGATCTTCGCGCGAGGAAAGTGCTCGCCGCCTCACGTGCGAGATCCTGACGGGTGGGCGGATCGGCGTCACCGTGCCGAAGCCGTCTTCGAGTTCTTCATCGCTGAGGAGCTCGTCCACCGGCGATGGCATCCCGGGCGAACCGGGGGAGTGGTCGTTCCCGCCGCCAGTAAGGGGGGCTGCGGAGTGCCTGGCGGCGGGAACGAGACGACGCTAACCCATGTCCACCGAAAGGGGGACACGAATCCACCGGTCTTGCGGCACCGTTGCGCATTCCTTGCGCCGGCGTTGAGGTTCGGCATAGTCGCCGCACAGGCGGGTCGATCAGATCACGTCGAGGCTCTCGAGATACTGCGCCACTCGCTCCTCGTCGACGACGTCCAGCGGCTGGCCGTTCACCCGGCGGACGGATGCCAAGGTCGTCATCGACTCGTTCGTCAATCCGAACCGGTACGTCTTCAGTGACACGACCACAGGCCCCACCTGCGGGACGTCATAGCTCCCCATGACCGCGAGCGTAGGGGCGCGGGAACACCACATGGAAGCGCTCCCATGAACAGTCTTCGCAATTTGGCCGCCCTCCGGCGTCTGGCGCAACCCCCGAGTGGGCTGTTCGAACCTCGCTAGCGTGGAACCATGTCTGTCCCCGACACCCACTGGCGTGAGATCGCCTCGTCGCTCTTCGTCTCGCTCGGCACCTATCGAAAGAACGGCGCACTCGTGGCGGTGCCGGTGTGGATCGCCCGCGACGGCGACGAACTCGTCGTCACCAGCGAGCGTTCCACGGGGAAGGTCAAGCGCCTGCGCAACGATTCGCGGGTCGTCCTGCGCCCCTGCAGCCGCATGGGGTCCATCGACCCGGATGCCATCACCGTCGAGGCGCATGCGCGCATCGCGGGGCCTGCGACCGGCGATGACCGGGCCGACCGCGCCCTGCGCCGGAAGTACGGCCTGCAGTTCCGCATCATCCTCGGCGTCGAGGCGCTGGTCCGGCGCATCCAGCGCAAGCCCGGTGATCGGGTGATCCTGCGCATCTCGCGCGCCGGCTGACGTTCGGCATCCGTCCGGGATGGACGCATCGCGCGAACCACTACCCCCGTAGCGACGGAGGATCAAGGGGGTTTGCGCCGGACGGCTGGATGGGGGACAGTGCACGAAGAGACGGCGATGGAACCCCGGCCATCAGCGTTTGACTTCTCGCCGAGAGATGCGCACTCCGGGGCGACGATCGCCGGGGGGTCATCATGGGCAAATTCATCTACGACGGCGACGTCAAAGTCGATTTCGAGGACCGTCTCCTTGCGCACCTCCAGGCGGTGATCATGGCCAAGGTGCGTCGCGGGGAGTCCTTCCCCTTCACCTGGAAGGACGACATCAGCACGGGCGGAGGACGGACGACGGTGTACATCCACCCCAACGTCTCCCTGGTGTTCAAGTACCACGGCAGCCGGACGCCGCAGCTGAGCCCGGCATGGCTGCACGCGCTCACCTACAACGCCAACTCCGGGCGGGGCCTCTACGTCATCCCCGAACCCGACGAGTTCTCGCCGCGCGAGAGCCTGCAGCGGGAGGAGATGGTCTTCCGCGAGGTGCCGAACGAGCAGGCCCCCGCCCCCGCGCAGTCCTGAGAACGGGAATGCGCGGCGGTCGCGCGGCGGTTACGACTCGCATGACCTCCTGGACCGATGCGAAGCCCTTCTTCGAGACGAACGCCGTCGCCCACCTTTCCACCCTCATGGCGGACGGCTCTCCTCACGGGATCCCGCTGTGGGTGGGTGTCGACGGGGAGCGTCTCATGATCTTCACCGAGGTGGACACGCTCAAAGACCGCAACATCCGGCGTGATCCCCGCGTCGCCATCTCGGTGACCGGCACGGACAACCCCTACGCCATGGCGTTCGTGCGCGGCGAGGCGGTCGAACGCATCGACGGCGAGGACGCACTGCCGTACGTCGACCGCATCTCGACCCTTTATACGGGTGAACCGTACGGCCTTCGCGACGGCCTCGCCGTGTGGTTCATCGAGCCGCGCAAGGCGTGGTCGCGCACCTACGAGGACTGACCCTCAGAGCGCGAGCGGCAGGACCCCGAGCAGCAGGATCAGGGGGGCGATCACGGCGCCGAGCACGATGAAGCGACTCCAGCGCACCTCGACACCCGCCGCCACGAGCCGGTCGTGCCACAGCAGCGTCGCGAGCGACGCCCATGGCGTGACGATCGGCCCGGCGTTGACGCCGATCAGCAGCGCCGCCAGACGCACGGGGGAGCCCGCGACGGATTCCAGCGCGAGGTACGCGGGCAGGTTGTTGATGCCGTTGGCCACGAGCGCCCCGACTCCGGCGAGCTGCCAGAGCGACCCCAGGTCTTCGCCCGTGCCCGCGAGCACCGAGGTGACCCGTCCGATGCCGAGGGCCTCGAGGGCTCCGACCGCGAGGAACAGCCCGCCGGCGAACACGAGCAACGACCAGGGCACCAGCCGGATGCCGAGGCTCTTCGGCGCGCGCAGGGCGAACGCGACGACCAGCACGACGGCAGCGGCGACCGCCGGCATCCACGGTTCGAGACCGACCACCAGCAACGGCAGCAGCGCGAGCGTGACGACACCCGCCACGCGCAGGAGAACGGGGTCCGAGACGGTGGGGGCGGCGGCATCCGGGTAGGTCCGGGGGAGACGGCGGAGGAAGACGACCGTCAGCACCACCACCGACACCGCGATCGCGATGACCGCGGAGGGACCGAGCAGGGCCAGGAACGCCACTGGATCGTGTCCCCCGCCGAGGGCCTCGGATGCCAACAGGTTGGTGAGGTTCGACACGGGCAGCACGAGCGAAGCGGTGTTCGCGAGTACCACGGTCACGAAGGCGAAAGGCAGAGGATCCATCCTGCGTGCGACCGCCATGGCCACCACGACGGGTGTCAGCAGCACCGCGGTCGTGTCGAGGGAGAGGAAGGCGGTCGCCACGGTCGCGAGCAGCACGACGAGAGCCCACAACAGGGCGGTACGTCCTCGCGCGATCTTCGCCAGACGCGCCGCGACGACGTCGAAGAGCCCCGCTTTGGACGCCAGTTCCGCCACGATCGTCACGGCGACGACGAAGAGCAGGATCGGCCACACGCGATCGGCGACGGCGAGGGCGTCGGCGGCGGGGAAGGCGCCGGTGAGCAGCGCGATGATCCCGAGGATCCAGAGCACGCCGCCGATGATGGCCAGAGTCACCGCTCCACTATGGGGCACGTCCGGTGCGATCGAGGCCACGCCCGCCCGGTAGCCTGGAACAGACCCCTTCAGGAGATGTTCTGTGACTGATTTCCCCGCCGATGGCTTCGCCCTCTTCCCCGACCGTTCGGTCGTCGCCCTGCGCGTGAACGGGGAGCTGAAAGACCTGGCCACGACCTTGACGGCCGACGATCAGGTCGAGCCGGTCACCATCGACAGCGCCGACGGTCTCTCGATCCTGCGCCACTCGACGGCGCACGTGCTCGCGCAGGCCGTCCAGCGTGTCAAGCCCCAGGCCAACCTCGGCATCGGGCCGCCGGTCACCGACGGCTTCTACTACGACTTCCAGGTCGACGAGCCCTTCACCCCCGAGGACCTCAAGGTCATCAAGAAGGAGATGGAGCGCATCGTCCGCGAGAACCAGCGGTTCGTGCGCCGCGTCGTCTCCGACGACGAGGCTCGCGCCGAGCTCGCCGACGAGCCGTTCAAGCTCGAGCTGATCGGGCTGAAGGGCGGGTCCGCCGAGGCCGCCGAGGGCGCGTCCGTCGAGGTCGGCGCCGGCGAACTGACGATCTACGACAACGTCACACGCGACGGCGAGACCGCGTGGAAAGACCTGTGCCGCGGACCCCACGTGCCCGGCACCCGTCTGATCGGCAACGGCTGGGACCTCACGCGTATCGCCGGCGCCTACTGGCGCGGTAGTGAGAAGAACCCCCAGCTGCAGCGCATCTACGGCACCGCGTGGCCCACGAAAGACGAGCTGCGCGCGTACCAGCATCGCCTCGAGGAAGCCGCGAAGCGCGACCACCGCAAGCTCGGCAAGGAGCTCGACCTCTTCTCGTTCCCCGACGAGATCGGTCCGGGACTCTCGGTGTTCCACCCCAAGGGCGGCATCATCCGCTACGAGATCGAGCGCTACATGCGCGAGCGCCTGCTCGCGAGCGGGTACGAGGTCGTCAACACCCCGCATATCACCAAGGGCGACCTGTTCATGACGAGCGGGCACCTGCAGTGGTACGCGGACGGCATGTACCCCCCGATGGTCCTCGACGAGGTCGTGGATGCCGACGGGCACGTCTCGCGGGAGGGCCAGGAGTACTACCTGAAGCCCATGAACTGCCCGTTCCACAATCTGATCTTCCGCTCGCGCGGACGCAGCTACCGCGAGCTCCCCCTGCGCCTCAGCGAGTTCGGGTCGGTCTACCGCTACGAGAAGAGCGGGACCCTGTCGGGCCTCACGCGTGTGCGCGGCATGACCCAGGACGACACGCACATCTACGTCACGGCCGATCAGGTGAAGGACGAGCTGACCCACAGCCTCGACTTCGTGCTGCAGACGCTCCGCGACTACGGTCTCAACGACTTCTACCTCGAGCTGTCGACCAAGGAGGACGGCAACCCGAAGTTCATCGGCGACGACGCCCTCTGGACCGAGGCGACCGAGACCCTCCGCGAGGTCGCCGAGGCCTCCGGACTCGAGCTCGTTCCCGACCCGGGCGGGGCGGCGTTCTACGGACCGAAGATCTCGGTGCAGGCTCGTGACGCGATCGGCCGCACGTGGCAGATGTCGACGATCCAGCTCGACTTCAACCAGCCGGAGCGCTTCGAGCTCGAGTACACGGGCCCCGACGGCGAGAAGCACCGTCCTGTCATGATCCACCGCGCGCTGTTCGGGTCGGTCGAGCGCTTCTTCGCCATCCTGCTCGAGCACTACGCCGGGGCCTTCCCCGTGTGGCTCGCGCCGGTGCAGGTCGTGGCCGTGCCCGTCGCCGCCGAGTACGGCGACTACCTGCAGGGCATCGTCGCCGACCTCAAGACCAAGGGCGTGCGCGCCGAGGCCGACCACAGCGACGACCGCATGCAGAAGAAGATCCGCACCCACACCACGCAGAAGGTGCCGCTCATGCTGATCGCCGGCGAGCAGGACCGCTCCAACGGCACGGTGTCGTTCCGGTTCCGTGACGGCACGCAGCTCAACGGCATCCCGGTCGACGAGGCCGTGGCGCGGATCACCAGCGCGATCTCCGACCGCACGCTCGTCAACACCGCCGAGGACCTGGCATGACGGACGATCCGGATGCCGCCGCGGCGGGCTCGTCGCCGGTGACCGGCGCGACGGCCCCCGTCGGCCGGTCCGGATCGCCGACGACCGACGCTGAGCTCGTCGACGCGATGACCCTGCCCGGCGTTCCCGACGAGTTCCAGCGCCTGTGGACTCCGCACCGCATGGCGTACATCTCCGCGGGGCGGGAACCGATGGAGCAGAACTGTCCGTTCTGCGCGGCGCCGGACAAGAGCGATGAAGACGGGCTGATCGTCGCGCGCGGGCAGACCGCGTACGTACTTCTGAACCTCTTCCCCTACAACTCGGGCCATCTGCTCGTGTGCCCGTACCGTCACATCGCCACGTACGATCAGGCGACCGACGAAGAGGTGGCCGAGATCGGTGCCCTCACCCAGCGCGGAATGCGGGTCCTGCGGGCGGTGTCGAACTGCGACGGTTTCAACCTGGGGATGAATCAGGGAGCGATCGCGGGGGCCGGGGTGGACGCTCACCTGCACCAGCACATCGTTCCGCGGTGGGCGTCGGATGCCAATTTCTTCCCCATCATCGCCAAGACGAAGGCGCTGCCGCAGTTGCTCGGCGACGTGCGTCGGACGGTGTCGGAGGCCTGGAACGCCTGAACCGGCGTCATCCACAACCCCGCTCGGCGCGGGCGGCCGCCTGGTTATGGTGTTCCGATGAACGCTCGAAATCGCCCCTTCGTGCTCACGCTGACACTGACCGCCGTCGTCGTGGCGACAACCGCGTGTCTTCCGCTTCCGAGCCCGCTCGACCGCGGAGAAGCCGGTGAGGTGTCCGCGGCGACCCCCACCGCGGCGCAGCCGTCCACGCCCGGCGACGAAGCGACCGCCGATCCTGACGACTTCGCCGACGTCTTCGCCGAGCGGGACGAGTTCTTCCGCGCGCAGCAGCTGCCGATGGATGGCACGCCGCTGGTCGCGGTGACACCGGCTCAGCAGGACTTCATCGCGCAGCAGCGCGCGTACGTCGAACAGCAGGGGCTCGAGTGGACGGCATCCGATGAGAATCTCGCCCTCGCCCTCGCGGGCGACGCGTGCGAGACCGCGATCCTGAGCCGTCATCAGGTGGACTCGTCGACGCTCATCGCCCACGTGACAACGTCGCCGCTGTTCGCTCAGCTCATCCCCGCCGAGCTCGACGGCGACGCCCGCACGCAGGCGGAGGCCCCGATCGCGAGCGTGATGGTCTTCGGGACGACGTTCCTCTGTCCCGACGACGGTACGCAGTGGGTGACCGCGTACCGCGAGGTGTACGGGGGCTGAGGCCTCGCCGCCCCGCGGCTCGCAGGTCGGGCTCGGTCCCTTCGACAGGCTCAGCGACATCCGCTTGCGCAGGTCACGCACGCGGGTCGGCGCCTTCGACAGGCTCAGGGGCTCCGCTCGCGCGGGTCGCGCACACGGATCGGCGCCTTCGACGGGCTCAGAGGACTCGACGGGCCGACGAGAGCAGAACCGGTGGCCGAGCCCGTCGAAGCGGCAGGGCCGTCGCCGGGGTGCTAGCGCACCTGGCGCACGGCGAACTGCAGGCGCGGGTGGGCGTAGGCCTCTTGCGACTCGACGAGACGCAGCTCGCGCGAGCCCGACTCGTACGTGTTCGACAGCAGGTCGAAGACGCTCGACGCGGTGCGGGCCAACGCGTCGGCCGCATCGCCGGAGCGGCGGTAGTGCGCGGTGAAGAGCGCCGCGGTCACGTCGCCAGAGCCGTTCGCCTTCATGGGGATGAGGGGGGTCTGCACGATCCAGGCGCCGGCATCGTCGATCACCATCATCTCGATGGTGTCGGCCTCCCGGTCGGGGCGCTCGACGCTCGTGACCAGGACCGTGCGCGGGCCGCGCTCGCGCACGAGATCGGCGGATGCCAGGGTCGAATCGATGCTCCCGGGCTCGGTGCCGGTGAGGAAGCCGAGCTCGAACTGATTGGGCGTGATGATGTCGGCCACGGGCACCACGCGCTCGCGCAGCAGCTCGGGGATGGCCGGAGCGACGAAGCACCCCGACTTGGCGTTGCCCATCACGGGGTCGCAGGCGTAGACGGCATCCGGGTTGGCCTTCTTCACACGCGAGACGGCGTCGATGATGACGTCTCCGATGCCCTCTCCGCCCTGGTAGCCCGAGAGCACCACGTCGATCTCGGGGAAGACACCGCGGTCCTCGATGCCGGCGATCACGGCGGCGACGTCGTCGGGCGAGATGAGCGGTCCGCGCCACGCGCCGTAACCGGTGTGGTTCGAGAAGTTCACCGTGTACACGGGCAGCACCTCGACGCCGATGCGCTGGAGGGGGAAGACGGCGGCGGAGTTGCCGACGTGCCCGTACGCGACGGCGGACTGGATCGAGAGAACCTTCATGCCTCGATCCTTCCACTTCCCGCGTCCGCGCGGAGCACCCGGCACGCACGCGCGAGATCGTCGGCCAGGGTGCGCGCCGAGGCCTCGTCGAGGTCGTGCACGGTCAACCGCAGGAACGCGCCGTGGTCGCCGTCGCCGAGGAAGAACGGGTCGCCCTCGCGCACCAGCCACCCGCGGCGCATGAGGTCCTCGCGGACGCGGGCAGCGGCGACCGGGAGCGGCACCCAAAGGTTGAGACCGTCGCCGGGGGAGACGGGGACCCCTCTCTCGGTGAGCGCGCGGGCGAAAGCGGCGTTGCGCTCGGCATAGTGCACGGCGGCACGTTCGATCCCGGCGCGCACCCCCTCATCGGTGACGAGCGCCAGGGTCAGTCGCTGGAGGATGTGGCTCACCCACGTCGTGCCGGGGGTGAGCCGCACCGCGAGACCGTCGGCGGTGTCGGCATCGGATGCCGTGACGGCCAGGCACGTGTCGGGTCCGAGAAACTTCGACATCGAGCGGATGCGCGCCCACCGCCGCTGCGCGGGGCCGATCACCGTGTGCAGCGGCGCGCGCGACAGCAGGGAGAAGTGGTCGTCTTCGATGACGAGCACGTACGGATGCTCGGCGAGCACCGCACGCAGCGCCGCGGCCCGGTCGGCGGTCAGGCTCGCCCCGGTGGGGTTGTGCGCGCGCGGGGTGACGACGACCGCGCGGATGCCGGCGGCCAGCGCCGCGCGGAGTCCCTCGACGGTCATGCCCTCGGCATCCACCGGGACGGGTACCGCGCGATAACCGCCGGTGCGCACGGTGTGCAGCGCCGAGAGGAAGCACGGGTCCTCGAGCGCCACCGCGTCGTCGCGTTGCAGCGCCTGCGCGAGCAGCCGCTCGATCGCATCACTCGCGCCGCTGGTGACGGTGATGCGCGTGTCGTCGTGGAGGAGCTGATCGGTCATCCACTGACGCGCCCACGCCTCGAGTCCGGGGTCGATGACCGGCTCGCCGTAGAGCACGGGACGCGCGGAGCGGGCGAGGGCCGCGGTCGGGTCGGGGATGAGGGCGGGATCGGGATTGCCCGTGCCGACGTCGCGCAGCACGGTGTCGGGCGCGTAGCCCTCCTGGGCCACGGCGGCGCGGTCGGCCACCCGGGTGCCGCCTCGACCGCGCGCCTCGACGAGCCCCGCCTGCGCGAGCTGGCGATACGCCGCCACGACGGTGTTGCGGTTCACGCCCAGTTCGGCCGCGAGCGTGCGGACGGGAGGGAGAAGGGTGCCCGGGGGCAGCTCGCCGCGTTCGATGCGCGTGCGGAGCCCGGCGGCGATCTCGGATGCCGAGCGCCCGGTGATGTCGATGGTCATGTGCCCCCCGGAGTCGACGTCCAGCCTATGTCCTGAGCCATGCTACGGTTTGGCCTAAGCCAATAGATCGCGCCCCGAAGCGCGGAACGGAGCAGTCATGACCGACACCGGAACCTCCCGCGTCAAGCGGGGACTCGCCGAGATGCTCAAGGGCGGCGTCATCATGGACGTCGTCACCGCCGAGCAGGCCCGCATCGCCGAAGACGCGGGCGCGGTCGCCGTGATGGCGCTCGAGCGCGTGCCCGCCGACATCCGCGCCCAGGGCGGCGTGGCGCGCATGAGCGACCCCGACCTGATCGACGACATCATCGCTTCGGTGTCGATCCCCGTCATGGCCAAGGCGCGCATCGGCCACTTCGTCGAGGCGCAGATCCTGCAGGAGCTCGGCGTCGACTACATCGACGAGTCCGAGGTGCTCTCGCCCGCCGACTACGTCAACCACATCGACAAGTGGAACTTCACCGTGCCGTTCGTGTGCGGCGCGACCAACCTCGGCGAGGCGCTCCGGCGCATCACCGAGGGCGCGGCGATGATCCGGTCCAAGGGCGAGGCCGGCACAGGAGACGTGTCGGAGGCGACGAAGCACATCCGCACGATCCGCTCGGAGATCAACGCCCTGCGCGCGAAGACCAAGGACGAGCTCTACGTCGCGGCGAAGGAGCTGCAGGCCCCGTACGACCTCGTCGCCGAGATCGCGGAGACCGGCGAGCTGCCCGTCGTGCTCTTCACCGCCGGGGGAGTGGCGACTCCCGCCGACGCCGCCATGATGATGCAGCTCGGCGCCGACGGCGTGTTCGTGGGCTCGGGCATCTTCAAGTCGGGCAACCCCGCCCAGCGCGCCGCGGCGATCGTCAAGGCGACCACGTTCCACGACGACCCGAAGATCGTGGCGGAGGCGTCGCGGGGACTCGGCGAGGCGATGGTCGGCATCAACGTCGCCGACCTCCCCGCCCCCCACCGCCTGGCCGAGCGTGGCTGGTAACGGTCCCCGCGTCGGCGTCCTCGCCCTGCAGGGCGATGTGCGCGAGCACCTCGCCGTGCTGACCGCCCTCGGAGCCGACGCGCAGCCCGTGCGTCGGCCCGAGGAGCTCGCCGCCGTGGAGGGCCTCGTGCTCCCCGGCGGCGAGTCGAGCGTCATCGACAAGCTCGCGCGCGCCTTCGGCCTGTTCGACCCGATCCGCCAGGCGATCACCGACGGGATGCCGATGTACGGCACCTGCGCCGGGCTCATCCTCCTCGCCGACCGCATCGACGGCGCCATCGCCGGCCAGCGCACCTTCGGCGGAATCGACGCGCGGGTCGCCCGCAACGCCTTCGGCTCCCAGACGCAATCCTTCGAGACCGACCTCGAGGTGCCTGCGCTCGGCAGTCCGCCGGTGCACGCGGTGTTCATCCGCGCGCCCGCGGTCGTGGAGTGGGGCCCGGATGCCGAGCCCCTGGCATCCCTCCCCGATGGGCGCGTCGTGGCGATCGAGCAGGGAGCGCTGCTCGGAACGGCGTTCCATCCGGAGTCGACGGGGGAGACGCGCTTCCACGAACGGTTCCTGCACCGCGTGCGCAACCGACGCGGCGCAGGCCGTGTCGCACCGTAAACTGGAGCAATGTCCGGACATTCCAAATGGGCCACGACCAAGCACAAGAAGGCGGTCGTCGACGCCCGCCGCGCGAAGTCGTGGGCCAAGCTCATCAAGAACATCGAGGTCGCGGCCAAGCTCGGCGGTGCCGACCTGCAGGGCAACCCGACCCTCTTCGACGCCGTTCTGAAGGCCAAGAAGACCTCGGTCCCCAAAGACAACATCGATCGCGCGATCAAGCGCGGCGCGGGCATCGGCGGCGAGGCCGTCGAGTACGCCTCCATCATGTACGAGGGCTACGGTCCCAACGGCGTCGCGTTCCTCATCGAGTGTCTGACCGACAACAAGAACCGTGCGGCCGCCGAGGTGCGCACGGCTCTCAGCCGCAACGGCGGCACCCTCGCCGATCCGGGCAGCGTCGCGTACAACTTCAGCCGCAAGGGCGTCATCGTGGTCCCCGCCGAGGGCACCAGCGAGGACGACGTCATGCTCGCGGTCCTCGAGGCCGGCGCCGAGGAGGTCGAGCCCCACGGCGAGGGCTTCGGCGTGATCACCGAGGCGAGCGACCTCGTGTCCGTGCGCAGCGCCCTGCAGGACGCCGGGATCGAGTACGACTCCGCCGACGTCGAGTTCGTCCCCTCGCTCAAGGTGGAGGTCGACGCCGACACCGCCCGCAAGGTGTTCCGCCTCATCGACGCGCTCGAAGACAGCGACGACGTGCAGAACGTCTACACGAACTTCGACATGACGCCCGAGGTGCAGGCCGAGCTCGAGAACGACGAGTAAGGGCGCGCCCTTCTCCGCGACACGGCCCCTGCGCTTAGCGTGGGGGCCGTGTCCCGTTCTCTGCGCGTCCTCGGCATCGATCCCGGCCTCACGCGCTGCGGTATCGGGATCGTGGACGTCTCGCCGAACCGCACCGCGTCGCTCGTGCATGTCGGCGTCGCGCGGTCGGCGCCCGGCGACCCGATCGAGAAACGTCTCGCGGCCATCGCCGTCGGCATCCGGGAGGTGCTCGTCGCCCACCAGCCGGACGTGGTCGCCGTCGAGCGCGTCTTCGCACAGAACAACCGGCACTCGGTGATGGGAACCGCACAGGCGAGCGGCATCGCGCTGCTCCTGGCCGCCGAGCACGGACTGACCGCGGCGACGCACACCCCCAGCGAGGTGAAGGCGGCCATCACGGGGTACGGCGCCGCCGACAAGGTGCAGGTGCAGACCATGGTCGCGCGCGTGCTGCGCCTCGACACGCTGCCCCAGCCGGCCGACGCCGCCGACGCGCTCGCGATCGCCCTCTGCCACGCCTGGCGCGGCGGCCCGGCGACCCCCTCGGCGGAGGCCGCCCTCACGCCTGCTCAGCGGGCCTGGCGGGATGCCGAGAAGCGACGTTCTCCACAGCCCCGTGTCGCTCGAACACATGTACGAACGCCCGGCGTAGGCTGATCGCATGATCTCTTCGCTGCATGGGTCGGCGGCGCACGTCGCCGACGATTCGCTCGTGGTCGTCGTCGGAGGCGTGGGCTTCTCGGTCGCCGTGACCGCGCAGTTCGCGCGGACGGTTCACCTCGGCGACGATGTGCACCTGCACACGAACCTCATCGTGCGAGAAGACGCCCTGTCCCTCTACGGCTTCGAGACGCGGGAAGAGCTCACGGTCTTCACCCAGCTCATCAGCGTGACCGGCGTCGGACCGAAATCGGCCCTCGGGGTGTTGTCCTCCCTGACCGTGCCGCAGATCGCGCAGGCCGTCGCCGACGACGACGACGCTCCCTTCCGTCGCGTGTCGGGGATCGGCCCCAAGACCGCCAAGCTCATCGTCGTGCAGCTCGCCGGGAAGCTCGCCGTCGCGCCCGCGTCCGCGCCCGCCGCCGTCGCGCCGCACGGCCAGATCCCCGTCCAGGTCACCCAGGCGCTGATCGGCCTCGGGTGGACCGAGCGCACCGCGGCCGAGGCCGTGGCATCCGTCGCCGAGAACGCCTCCGAGGCCGACCGCGCCTCCGTCCAGGCCCTGCTGCGCCTGACGCTGGCGCTGCTCGGTCCGGCACGGAAGGAGAACGTGGGTGGCTGACGTCCGCGACGCCGGCACCCCCGACGACGAGACCGAGCTCGCGATCGAAGGAGCCCTCCGCCCCACCTCGCTCGCAGAGTTCGTCGGTCAGCAGAAGGTGCGGGGGCAGCTGCAACTCCTGCTCGATGCCGCGCGCATCCAGCAGCGCTCGCCCGACCACATCCTGCTGTCCGGCCCTCCTGGGCTCGGCAAGACCACCCTGGCCATGATCGTGGCGCATGAGAGCGGACGTCCTCTGCGCCTCTCCAGCGGGCCGGCGATCCAGCACGCGGGTGACCTCGCGGCGCTGCTGTCGTCACTCACGCCGGGAGAAGTGCTGTTCATCGACGAGATCCACCGGATGGCGCGCTCCGCCGAAGAGATGCTGTACCTGGCGATGGAGGATTTCCGCATCGACATCATGGTCGGCAAGGGGGCGGGTGCCACGAGCATTCCCCTCGACCTGTCTCCGTTCACCCTGGTCGGAGCGACCACGCGCGCGGGCCTGCTCCCCAACCCGCTGCGGGACCGTTTCGGCTTCACCGCGCACCTGGAGTACTACGAACCCGAAGAACTCGAGCAGGTGGTCTCGCGGTCCGCGGCCATGCTCGACGTCGGCCTGCCGGGCACCGCGCGCTCCGAGATCGCCCGACGTTCGCGGGGCACGCCGCGCATCGCCAACCGCCTGCTCCGGCGCGTGCGCGACTACCTGGTGGTCCACGGCCCCTCGGCGGGCGCCGAGGACGGCGATGCGGACGTGCGCACGGTCGGCGCCGCCCTCGATCTCTACGACGTGGATGCCATCGGGCTCGATCGCCTCGACCGAGCGGTCCTCGACGCCGTCGTGCGTCGATTCCGCGGCGGACCGGTGGGTCTCAGCACGCTCGCGGTGGCCGTCGGCGAAGAACCCGAGACCATCGAGTCGGTCGTGGAGCCCTACCTCGTCCGTATCGGTTTCATGGGACGCACGCCGCGCGGACGCGTCGCCACCCCCGAGGCATACGACCACCTCGGCGCCCCTCACCCCGACGGCCTGCTCCGGTTCAGCCAGGGGTCATGACCTATACTCGGCGAGGGATTCCCCGACCCCCGCTTGACTCACGCTAGGCAGTGCCGCACGGCGCGCCTGACTCGAAAGGTGCACCGCCTCGATGGATATCGCCCGGTTCTTCGCTGATTACGGCATCGTCATCCTGCTCATCGCCCTGCTGATCTTCATGTTCTACAGCTCGCGGCGCCGCATGCAGAAGCAGAAGGCGGAGCTCGAGAAGAAGTCGCGCGAGACCGTTCCCGGCGCTGAGGTGCTCCTGCAGGGCGGCCTCTACGGCACCGTCGTCGAGTACGACGGCGTCGATCTCGACAAGCCCGCCCTGGTCGAGATCGCCCCCGGTGTGGTCATCAAGGTGCACAGCCAGGCCGTGCTGCGCATCGTCGACCCCGCTCAGGGCGCCGTCACCGAAGACGAGTTCATCGAGGCGGAGGAGACCGAGGCCGAGTACGTCGCCGGGGTCGCCGACGGCGACATCACCTCGATCAGCGACGACCAGCGCGCCGCCCGCCAGCACGCGGCCGACCCCGACCAGACCGACAAGGACCGCCCGCAGGCCTGACGCCCGCTCCGCCGTTCCCGCCCGCCGCACAGAAAGCCGACTCCGTGGCGCCCTCGACCCCTGTCCGTCATGCCTGGCGCGTACTGACCGGATTGCTCGCCATCGTCGGCGTGCTCTTCGGCATCAACGCGCTGGGCGTGTACGTCTTCAACGCAAGTTCCTGGACGCCCGAGCTCGCGCTCGACCTCCAGGGCGGGACGCAGATCATCCTGCAGGCCCAGACGACCGACGGGGCGGCCCCCGACAGCGAACAGCTGGCCCAGGCCGTCACGATCATCCGTCAGCGCGTCGACGCCTCGGGCGTCGGTGAGGCCGACGTCGCCACCGAGGGCGGGCGCAACATCGTCGTGCAGATCCCCGGTCAGGCCGACGACGCCACGCGTCAGCGCATCCAGAGCTCCGCACAGCTCCAGCTGCGGCCCGTGCTGTTCACGGGTTCGCCGGCGACGTCGTTCGTGGGCGAGGACGGCAGCAACACCCCGTACCCGACGCCCGACCCGAGCCTGCCGGCGACGCCCACCGCGTCGCCGACCAACGCGAGCGACCCCGCGTACATCACTCCCGCCCTCCAGGCCGAGTTCCTCTCCTACGACTGCGCCAACCCGCCGTCCAACCCCGCGCAGGCCCCGGCCGATCAGCCGATGATCACCTGCGACGTCAACGGGCAGGCGAAGTACATCCTCGGCCCGGTCGAGCTCGACGGAAACGACATCTCCGACGCCACCAACGGCCAGGAGCAGAACACGGGCCAGTGGGCCGTCAACCTCGTCTTCAACGACCAGGGCACTCAGAAGTTCGCCGACGTGAGCCAGCGTCTGTACGGAGCGCAGGCCCCGTTCAACCAGTTCGCCTTCGTCCTCGACGGCAGCGTGCTGTCGGCCCCGTCGATGAACGGCATCATCGTCGACGGTCGACCGAGCATCACCGGAAGCTTCACGCAGGAGTCGTCGAAGGCCCTCGCCGACCAGCTGAAGTACGGTGCCCTGCCGTTGAGCTTCACCGTCGTCAGCTCCGACACCGTCTCAGCCACCCTCGGCTCCCAGCAGCTCCAGGTCGGCTTCATCGCCGGGCTCATCGGCCTCGGTCTCGTGGCGATCTACTCGCTGATCGTGTACCGCGCCCTGGGCACCGTGATCATCGCGTCGCTCGCCGTGATGGCGGTGTTGACGTATCTCGCCCTGTGCATCCTGGCCTGGCGCGCGGGCTTCCGACTGTCCCTCGCGGGCGTCGCGGGCCTGATCGTGACGATCGGCTTCACGGCAGACTCGTTCATCGTCTACTTCGAACGCATCCGCGACGAGCTGCGCGACGGCAAGTCGATCACCGCGGCCGTCGAAGACGGATGGTCGCGCGCCAAGCGCACGATCTACATCTCGAAGTCGATCAACGTCCTCGCCGCCGTCGTGCTGTACATCCTGGCGGATGCCACGGTGAAGGGCTTCGCGTTCACGCTCGGACTCACGACCGCGATCGACGTCCTCATTTTCATCCTCTTCACGCACCCGGTCATGCAGCTGCTCGCGCGCACGCGTTTCTTCGGCTCGGGCCACCCGCTCTCGGGTATGGACCCGAACGCGCTCGGCGCGGTGTACCGGGGCCGTGCGCAGTTCCGCGCCCCGGTGGCCGATGCCGGTCGCGCCAAGCGGTCGCGCGGCGAAGCCCAGCGCCGCCAGACGATCGCTGAGCGCAAGCAGGCGGAACTCGCGGCCGCCGCGCGCGGCGATAGCGGCTCCACGAAGGAGGGAAGCGACTGATGCGCTCCATGTCGCAGCTCGGTAACGACCTCTACTCCGGGAAGACCTCCTTCCCGTTCGTGCAGCGTCGTCGCCTGTGGTTCATCATCGCGGCGGTCCTCGTGATCGGCGCCGCTCTCGTGCCGCTGTTCCGGCCCGTGCAGTTCTCGATCGAGTTCACCGGCGGGTCGCAGTTCACCGTGTCGAACCCGACCTCCTTCGATCAGGCCCTCGCCACCGACGCGGTCACCTCGGTCGTTCCGGGAGCGACGACCCGCGTCACGACGATCAGCGACCAGGCCGTTCGCGTGCAGACCGACCAGCTCGGCAGCGACGAGACGCAGGCCGTCTCGGCTGCCCTGGCCAGCGCGTACGACGTTCCTGCGTCGGAGGTCACCGACTCCTTCATCGGCCCCACCTGGGGTGCCGACGTCACGCGTCAGTCGTTGTGGGGTCTGTCGATCTTCCTCGCGCTGACATTCCTCATCCTCGCCCTGTACTTCCGCACGTGGAAGATGTCGGTCGCCGCGATCATTGGCCTCGTCGATGTTCTCGTCATCACGATCGGCGTCTACGCGGTCTTCGGTTTCGAGATCTCGCCCGCTGCCGTGATCGGCTTCCTCACGATCCTCTCCTACGCGCTCTACGACACCACCGTCGTCTTCGACAAGGTGCGGGAGAACACGAGAGAAGACGGGGAGATCTCCGGCCGCACGTTCGCCGAGTCGGTCAACCTCGCGGCGAACCAGACGCTGATCCGCTCCATCAACACGACCGTGGTCGCGATCCTGCCCGTCGGCGCAATCCTGTTCATCGGTGTACCGCTGGGAGCGCGGACGCTCAGCGACATCTCGCTGTCGATCTTCGTCGGCACCATCGTCGCGGCCTACTCGACCCTGTTCGTCGCCGTCCCGATGTACGCCCTGCTGCGCGAAGGCGAGAAGCCGATCGCCCAGCGCGATCAGCGCGTGCGCGCCGCCCGGGAGAAAGCCGGCATTCCGGCCTGATCACCGCAGCGCCCCGCGTACGCCCATCGTGCGCGCGTGAGCTCCCCCGACGTGCCCTCTTCGACACGTCGGGGGAGCGTAGACTTGATCGACTGGCCGTGAGGAAGGGGTGACGATGACAGAGACCGCCTCTTCTGCGCCGCCGCCGTCATCGCTGCGACGCCTGGTTCCGCGCATCTTCTCGCGCGCCGCCCGCCGCGACGACGTCGACAAACTGCTGCGAACTGTCCGTACGCATCACCCCAAGGGCGATCTCGCGATCATCGAGCGCGCATACGCCGTTGCCGACAAGGCGCACGACGGTCAGAAGCGCCAGAGCGGCGAGCCCTACATCACACACCCGCTCGCGGTCGCGCAGATCCTCGCCGAGCTGGGGCTCGGACCGAAGGCGATCGCCGCCGCCCTCCTGCACGACACGGTAGAGGACACGGGCTACCCGCTCGATGAGCTCGCGGCCGACTTCGGCGACGAGGTCGCCATGCTCGTCGACGGGGTCACCAAGCTCGACAAGGTCAAGTACGGCGACAGCGCTCAGGCCGAGACGGTGCGCAAGATGATCGTGGCGATGTCGAAAGACATCCGCGTCCTGCTCATCAAACTCGCCGACCGTCTGCACAACGCGCGCACGTGGGGCTTCGTGCCCCCGCACAAGGCCGCGAAGAAGGCCACCGAGACGCTGGAGATCTATGCGCCCCTGGCGCACCGTCTCGGCATCCAGGCCATCAAGAGCGAGCTCGAAGACCTCTCGTTCGCGGTCATGCATCCCAAGCTGTACGCCGAGATCGACAGCCTGGTGAAGCAGCGCACCCCGCAGCGCGAGCAGTACGTGCAGAACGTGATCGACGCGGTCGACGCCGATCTGCGCGAACTCCGTGTGCGCGGTCGGGTCATGGGCCGCCCGAAGCAGTTGTACTCCGTGTACCAGAAGATGGTCGTACGCGGCCGCGAGTTCGACGATATCTACGACCTCATCGGCATCCGCATCCTGGTCGGCACGGTTCGCGACTGCTACGCCGTGCTCGGCGCCATCCACGCGCGATGGACGCCCCTTCCCGGGCGGTTCAAGGACTACATCGCCACGCCCAAATTCAATCTCTACCAGTCGCTGCACACGACGGTGATCGGTCCCGGCGGCCGTACCGTCGAGATCCAGATCCGCACGAACGAGATGCACCAGCAGGCCGAGTTCGGTGTCGCCGCGCACTGGAAGTACAAAGAGCGCATGGCGGGCGGCAAGGCGGATGCCAAGGCCGTCGACGCCGACATGGCGTGGATCGCGCACATCTCCGACTGGCAGGCCGAAACCGCCGACCCGGGGGAGTTCCTCGACTCGCTGCGCTTCGAGATCGGCGCGAAAGAGGTCTACGTCTTCACGCCGAAGGGCCGGGTGGTCGGCCTTCCGACCGGGGCGACTCCGGTCGACTTCGCCTACGCCGTGCACACCGAGATCGGTCACCGCACGATGGGCGCCAAGGTGAACGGCCGCCTCGTGCCGCTCGAGTCGACCCTGCAGAGCGGCGACGTCGTCGAGGTGTTCACCTCGAAGAACCCCGACGCCGGCCCCAGCCAGGACTGGCTCGGATTCGTCAAGAGCACCCGTGCGCGCAACAAGATCCGCGGCTGGTTCACGAAGGAACGCCGCGAAGAGGCGATCGAGCAGGGTAAGGACTCCATCGCCCGCGCGATGCGGCGGCAGAACCTGCCGCTCCAGCGCCTGATGAACCAGGATTCCTTCACCGAGGTCGCCCGCGGTTTCCACTACGAGGACGTCTCGGCGCTGTACGCGGCCGTGGGCGAGGGGCACGTCTCCACCCAGTCGGTGATCGAGAAGGTCACCGCGCTGGTCAGCGCCGAGGAGACCAACACCGGACCGATCGACATCCCGGTGGGCCGCAGCCGCGCACCGCGCGGTGGCGATTCGGGTGTGCTCGTCCGTGGGGCGCCCGACATCCTGGTCAAGCTCGCCAAGTGCTGCACGCCGGTTCCGGGCGACGAGATCGTCGGCTTCGTGACCCGGGGCAGCGGCGTCTCGGTGCACCGGGGCGACTGCACCAACGTGCGGTCGCTGAAGGAGGAGCCCGACCGTCTCATCGATGTCGAGTGGGCCCCCACGACGAAGAGCGTGTTCCTGGTGCAGATCCAGGTCGAGGCTCTCGACCGCTCCGGCCTGCTGAGCGATGTGACGCGCGTGCTCAGCGAGCATCACGTCAACATCCTGTCCGCGACGGTGTCCACGACGAACGATCGACTCGCGCTGAGCAAGTTCGTCTTCGAGATGGGCGACACCGTCCACCTCGACCGCGTGCTCAATGCCGTGCGGCGCATCGACGCCGTGTACGACGTGTACCGCGTCACTTCGTCGTAGGCCGGGGATCCGCCACCCGACGACCTCGCGTCAGTCGTCGGCATCCGCCCCGGCCCCTTCCGCCGGGACGGCACCCGCGTCAGCGGCGGCACGGAGCAGACGGGTGGCGCGGTGGACATGCGGAAACCGCGGATGCCGCTCGAACCAGACCTCGGCATCCCTTCGAAGCAGCGGGTCGCGGTACGCCCATGCCCGCGCCGCGGCGATCTCCTCGCGGGCGTCGGATCGGGCCAGATCGACGAGCGTCCGCGCGGGGGTGCTGACGGGAACCCCGGCGACCGACATGATGTCGTCGGCCGGGAGGCGCACGTCGTGGAACACGGCGCGAAGGTCGCATCCCGCGCGGACACGGGCGGCGCGGACGCGTTGCAGGTGATGGATCGCCGGCTCCTGGGCGATGCCACCGTGCACCCATGCCGCGGTCAGACGGATGGCTGCCCACCGATCGCCGAGCAGGGGCGCCACACTGCGCGCGCGCATCCACTTCGTCTCCGCCGCGTCAGCGGGCATGTAGCCCTCGCCCAGAGGAACGAGCGCCCCGTCGAGGCACGCCGCCGTGAGCTCGGCGAGCGAGAGTCTTTCGTCGGCGAAGAAGAGAAAGGGCGACACCATCCCGCCAGTGTGGCGGAGCGGTGTCGCCCCTGACGGCGAACCGTCGGATCTGTGGAGAGCTGGTCAGCCGCCCAGGGCGCGCAGCCAGGTACGACGCGCCTCGAGCGCCTCCGAGGCCTGCGCGGCGGCACGCTTGTCTCCGCGTGCCTCGGCCTCGGCGAGCTCGGCCTCGAGCTTGTCGATCGCGTCGGTGAGCTGACGCGTCATGTCGTTCGCACGCGCCTTCTGCTCCGGATCGTTGCGCTTCCAGTCAGCGTCTTCGCGCGTGCGCACGGACTGCTCGATCTTGCGGAGCTCGTCGTCGAGGGTGCGCTCCTTGTCGCGCGGGAAAATACGACCGATCTCGTCCCACTGACGCTGGATCGCCGTGAGCTTCTGACGGGCCGTCGCGAGGTTCTTCTCGTCGACGATGGGCGCCGCTTGCTCGAGCAGGGCGCGCTTCTGCTCGATCTTCTCCTTGGACGCTTCGGCGTCAGCCGTCTCGCGCTCGATGCGAGCACCGTACAGCGCGTCACCGGCCGCCTTGAACCGCGCCCACAGGGCGTCGTCGACCTTGCGGCCCGCGCGGCCCGAAGCCTTCCAGGCATCGAGCAGATCGCGGTACGCCCCGATGCCGTCCTCCCCGCGGGGAGCGAGCGCCTCAGCGCGCTCGACGAGGCGGGTCTTCGCCTCGCGGGCGGCCTTGTGCGTCTCATCGAGCGACGAGAAGAACTCCCGCCGGTGGCGGTCGACCGTCGCACGGGCGTCGCGGAAACGACGCCACAGCTGCTGCGCCGTGGACTTCGACAGACGCGGGCCGTTCTGCTGATGGGCCTGCCACCGGTCGAACAGGGCCGCCATGTCGGCGGTCATCTGCTTCCACTGCACCGACTGCGGATCGCGGGCGGCCAGGGCCTCGGCCTCTTCGACGATCGCGGTGCGCTCGCGCACCGCCTCCTCGGATGCCTGCTTGTTGGCGACGGCCTCGGTCTCGCTCGCCTCGGCGAGCTCGGCCGTGAGGGCGTCGACGCGGCCGAGGAGGGCGCCGAGGTCGCCGACCGCGGCGGCTCCGTCGAGCTTCGCACGCAGCGTCTTCGCGGTCGATCGGAGATCGGATGCCGAGGCTCCGCCGCGACGATGACGGGTCTCGAGCAGCGTCACCTCGCCGGCCAGGTCGGCGAACTTGCGCTGGAAGTAGGCGAGGGCCTCCGCGGGGGTGCCGTCGGGGTACTGACCCACTACGCGCCAGCCGTCGCCCTCTCGGACCGAGACCGTGCCCTCGTCGTCGACGCGACCCCAGGGCTGGCTCGCCGTCTTCGACGCCGTGGCGCCGGGCGGGGGACCGGGGATGCGTGCGCCCGGTACGGGGCGCGCGGCGGGCTGCGGCGCGGCGGGGGTGTCCGCAGCCTCGGGCGCATCGGCTGCCGGTTCGGCGGACTCGGCGTCGGCGGTCTCCGCCTCGGCGGTGCCGGGCTCATCGGAGGAGGAGCCCGCCGCGTCATCAGTCGGCTCGGGCGCAGCCTCGGCCGCGTCGACGGCGTCCGTCGACTCGTCGGCGGGGGTCGCGGCATCCGCCGACTCGTCGGTCGCGGAGGAGGCCGAAGGCGCGGGCGCCTCGGCATCCGTGTTGTCGGCCGCGATCTCGGTCGCGGCGGGATCGACCTCGGGGGTGCTCGCGTCGTCGCGCGGGTCGGAGGTCTCGGGGGAGGGAACGGAAGTCACGGGTAGCACCTCATCGCGGCAGAACCGCCTGGGGGAGAAGGACCCTCCGAGCCTAGTACGAGCGACCGCGCCGCCACAGGTGCGTGGACCGCGGGGGATAGGCGTCGACCTTCTCGCCGCCGACGAGGCGGCGGGTCAGGGAGCCGTCGTCGGAGCTGTGGTCGGCGACGCGGGCGACTCGGTCACGGGTGCAGACGGGCTCTGCGCCGGTGCGGGCGCGCCCGGGCCGGCGACGAAGTACGCCGTCTGCGCACCGACCGCCCCGGCGATGACGACGAGACCGATCACGACGCCGAGCACGTCGTCGCGGGTGCGACGGCGGCGCTGACGCTCGTGAAGGGCGACGCGGACCTGATAGGCGCGGGCTCGCTCGCGTTGTTCCCGCGTCTGCCGGTCTTTCCCGCGCGTCGCCACATCGACCTCCTCCGCCCGCCACCGGGCTCCTCGATCCTACAAAGCCCGCGAGCAGGCGTCCGCGGGGCCGCCGCGCTCGGGACCGGTGTCGGAGGCCGCGGTTAGCCTGGAGGGGTGACACCCTCCTCCGCGCTGTTCCAGGGCCAGACGCCGCTCGCGGTCCGGATGCGCCCGGTGAGCCTCGACGAGGTGGCGGGTCAGGGGCATCTGCTGCGCCCCGGGTCGCCGCTCGTCACCCTCGCCACCACCGATTCCTCGGCATCCGGGGCTGCGGTCTCCGTCATCCTCTGGGGTCCGCCCGGCACCGGCAAGACGACCCTGGCTCAGGCCATCGCGCGCTCGTCGGGGCGACGGTTCGTGGAGCTCTCGGCCATCACCGCAGGGGTGAAAGACGTGCGGGAGGTCATGCAGGAGGCGCTGACGCAGCGCGATCTGTACGGACAGTCCACCATCCTGTTCCTCGACGAGATCCACCGCTTCACCAAGGCGCAGCAGGACGCCCTCCTCCCCGGCGTCGAGAACGGGTGGGTGGTGCTGATCGCGGCGACCACCGAGAACCCGTCGTTCTCGGTCATCTCGCCCCTGCTGTCGCGGTCGCTGCTGCTGACCCTGCGCCCGCTCGGCGACGACGACCTGGGCGCGCTCGTCGATCGCGCGGTCACCGACCCGCGCGGTCTCGCCGGACGCGTCGTGCTCGACGACGACGCCCGAGCCGCACTCGTGCGTCTGGCATCCGGCGACGCGCGCCGCGCGCTCACCGCGCTCGAGGCCGCTGCGTCGGTCGCGGGCGACGACGGGGGATCCCCGAGCGACGTCACCCGCTCGGGAGGGGACGAGGACGACGATGACGACGACCGGGCCCCGTTCGAGCTGACGGAGACGGAGCCACCCGTCATCACGGCCGACCACATCGCGCAGGCCGTCGATCGCGCTCTGCTCCGTTACGACCGCCAGGGCGACGAGCACTACGACGTCATCAGCGCCTTCATCAAGTCGGTGCGCGGCTCCGACCCGGATGCCGCGATCCACTACCTCGCGCGAATGATCGAGGCCGGCGAAGACCCCCGGTTCATCGCGCGCCGACTGGTCATCTCCGCCGCGGAGGACATCGGCATGGCCGACCCGCAGGCGCTGCAGATCGCCGTGGCCGCCGCAGACGCCGTCGCCTTCATCGGTATGCCCGAAGGGCGCATCCCGCTCGCCGAGGCGACGATCTACCTCGCGACCACGGCCAAGTCGAACGCCGCGTACAACGCCATCAACGCCGCGATCGCCGATGTGCGAGCCGGCGGGTTCGGGCGCGTGCCGATGCACCTGCGCGACGCCCACTACCCGGGCGCCAAGCGGCTCGGACACGGCAAGGGATACAAGTACGCCCACGACAGCGAGATCGGCATCGTCGCCCAGCAGTACCTGCCCGACGAACTCCGCGGGCGCCGGTATTACGAGCCGACCACCCACGGCACCGAACGCGACGTATCGGCGCGGTTGGAGAAGATCAGACGCATCCTCGAGGGGAAGTGACGCGTGCAGGGGTTCCCCGGGGCGCTCTGATAGCATGAACCGGCTCGAAACAGGGTTTTCGGGCATCCCCTCCTTTCTGTGATCACCTACCGACGCGCCCCGGCGTGCGCGTCGGATCGGGCGGAAGGGGGCGATACGCCCGTGAGCCGTGAAAGGCGCGGCCACGTCATCGGAAGGAGAACTTCGTGACCACGAAGTCTCAGGACCGCCGCAAGGTGCGTCTGTCGCGCGCCCTCGGCGTCGCACTCACCCCCAAGGCCGCCCGCTACCTCGAGAAGCGTCCCTACGCTCCCGGCGAGCACGGTCGCACCAAGCGCAAGGCCGACAGCGACTACGCCGTCCGTCTGCGCGAGAAGCAGCGTCTGCGCGAGCAGTACGGCATCCGCGAGAAGCAGCTGCGCATCGCGTTCAACGAGGCCCGCCGCACCGACGGCCTGACCGGTGAGAACCTGGTCGAGCTGCTCGAGATGCGTCTGGACGCCCTCGTCGTGCGTTCGGGCTTCGCCCGCACCACCGCGCAGGCCCGTCAGCTCGTCGTGCACCGCCACATCATGGTCGACGGCCAGCTCGTGGACCGCCCGTCGTTCCGCGTGAAGCCGGGTCAGCAGATCCACGTCAAGCCCAAGAGCGAGGGTCTCGAGCCCTTCCAGGTCGCCGCCGCCGGCGGGCACGCGGAAGTGCTGCCCCCCGTCCCGGGCTACCTCGAGGTCGACCTCTCGACGCTGCAGGCGAAGCTCGTGCGTCGCCCCAAGCGCGCCGAGGTGCCCGTCACGTGTGACGTGCAGCTCGTCGTCGAGTACTACGCCGCCCGCTGATCTCAGCGAGCAGCGAAGGGCGTCGGGTTCTCCCGGCGCCCTTCGCGGTTTCAGGACGCGCTCTCGCGCTGCCCTCCGTCGTCCGGGTCGCGCTCTCGCGCGGCCCTCTGTCGTCTGGGATGCGCTCTCGCGCGACTCTCTGCCGTCCGGGTCGCGCTCACGCGCGGCTCTCTGCTGTCCGGGTCGCGCTCTCGCGCGGCCCCTTGTCACTTCTGGGGCCGTTGGCGGCCTGTGGAGCTGACGCTGTAGTGTGCGGCGAACATCGATCGCCGCCGTTCGACTGCCCGAGACAGCGGATCGTGCCCGGCCTCACCGCCCATCGGCGGCAAACGAACGAAAAGGCCACGCGCTCGCTCGCCTTAGAACGCCGCCCCTCACCGAGCCACCGACCACCCGCGGCAAACGAACGAAGACGCCACGTGCTCGCTCGCCCCAGAACGCCGCCCCTCACCGAGCCACCGACCACCCGCGGCAAACGAACCAAGACGCCACGTGCTCGCTCGCCCCAGAACGCCGCCCCTCACCGAGCCACCGACCACCTACGGCAATCGCACGCAGAGGTGCCGGTCCTGCTGCCCCGGTCGGCACCCACGCGAGTGTGCAGTCGCATCCGGTACGCGGTGGACTCCGGGGAGTCGGCATCCACAGGTCTCTTGCACGAGGCACGGGGGCCGTCGCCTACGATGAAGGATGCCGCGACCGCGGCGTCGCCTCGAGGAAGAAGTCGTGATCGTGAAAAGCCTCTTCTGGTTCGCGCTGGGGATCGCCGGCGGATTCGTCGCCGCGCATCTCGTCAACAAGGACCCCCGCGGTCAGGAGTTGCTCGCCCAGCTCGATTCGCGGATCGGGGAGTTCACCGACCACATGAGCGACGCCTACCACCAGCAGGAGACCCGCCTGTCGGAGATCATCGACGACGCCAAGGGCGTCGCCGCCTCCGCGGTCGACCGGGCCTCCGAGGCGATCGGCGACGCCGCCGCCTCCGCGAAGACCGCGGCATCCTCGACCGACTGACCTCCCCGGCATCCGGCCCCCGATGACCCGGGGTCGGCCACCGCACGCGCACGGAAAGACCCGCCATGAAAACCGCCGAGATCGCCCAGCGCTTCCTCGACTTCTTCGAGAAGAAGAACCACACGATCGTCCCCTCGGCCTCGCTCGTCACCGACGACCCGGCCCTGCTGTTCACCGTGGCGGGCATGGTGCCCTTCATCCCGTATCTCAGCGGCGTCGTGCCGCCGCCCTACCCGCGTGCGGCGGACGTGCAGAAGTGCATCCGCACCAACGACATCGAAGAGGTCGGCAAGACCCCGCGGCACGGCACGTTCTTCCAGATGCTCGGCAACTGGTCGTTCGGCGACTACTTCAAGGAAGACGCGATCCGCTTCGCCTGGGAGCTGTTGACCGCGCCCGAGTCCGAGGGCGGCCTGGCCTTCGACCCGAAGGACCTCTGGGTCACCGTCTACGAGGAGGACGACGAGGCTCGCGACCTCTGGCTGAAGCTCAGCACCCTGCCCGACGAGCGCATCCAGCGCCTCGGGAAGGACACGAACTACTGGTCGACGGGCCTTCCCGGCCCCGCGGGCCCCTGCTCGGAGATCTTCTTCGACCGCGGTCCGGACTACGGCATCGACGGCGGTCCCGCGACCGACGACGACCGGTACGTGGAGATCTGGAACCTCGTGTTCATGCAGTACGAGATCACGAACGTGCGCTCGAAGTACGACTTCGACATCGTCGGAGAGCTCCCCGCGAAGAACATCGACACCGGCATGGGCCTCGAACGCATCGCGTTCATCAAGCAGGGCGTCGACAACATGTACGAGACCGACCAGGTGCGCCCCGTGCTCGACCTGGCGGCGAAGCTGGCCGGCAAGGCGTACGGCGCCGAGTCGCATGAGGACGACGTGCGCCTGCGCATCGTCGCCGACCACGTGCGTTCGTCGCTCATGCTGCTCGCCGACGGAGTGACCCCCTCGAACGAGGGCCGCGGCTACATCCTGCGCCGCATCATGCGTCGCGCGATCCGCTCGATGCGCCTGCTCGGCGTCGAGGGAGCCACCTTCCCCGAGCTGTTCGCCGCCTCGCGCGACGCGATGAAGGAGTCGTACCCCGAGGTCGAGACCGACTACGCCCGTCTCTCGGCCTACGCGATCGCCGAGGAGCAGACGTTCCTCCGCACCCTCGCGGCCGGCTCCGCGATCCTCGACCAGTCGGTCGCCGAGGCCAAGACCGGCGGCGGCACGACGCTGTCGGGCTCCGAGGCGTTCCTGCTGCACGACACGTACGGCTTCCCGATCGACCTCACGCTCGAGATCGCCGAAGAGGCCGGGCTGTCGGTCGACCGCGGCGCGTTCGACCAGCTCATGCTGGAGCAGCGCACGCGTGCCAAGGCCGATGCGCGTGCCCGCAAGGGTGCCATCGCCGACCAGAGCGCGTACCGCGAGTTCCGCGCGCTCGGCGAGACCGTGTTCACCGGATACACCGAGCTGCAGACCGAGTCGAAAGTCCTTGGCATCCTGGTCCAGGGGCAGGGGACCGACCGCGCCTCGGAGGGTCAGATCGCCGAGGTCATCCTGTCCGAGACCGCCCTCTACGCAGAATCCGGCGGCCAGGTCGCCGACAAGGGCGTCATCGTGGGCCCGGGTTACGAGCTCGAGGTGCTCGACGTGCAACGTCCCGTGCCGGGTCTGGTCAGCCACACGGTCGAGGTGACCACCGGTGAGGTCGCCGTGGGCGCACCCGCCACCACCGTCGTCGACGGACTCAACCGCCACGCGGCGCAGCAGGCGCACACCGCCACGCACCTCGTGCACGCGGCGATCCGCGACACTCTCGGCAAGACCGCGACGCAGACCGGGTCGCTCAACCGTGCCGGCTACATGCGCTTCGACTTCAGCTGGGGCTCGGCGCTCTCTCCCGAGACCCGCACCGAGATCGAGGACATCGCCAACAACGCCGTCCGCGACAACCTCGAGGTCACCACGCGCGTGATGTCGCTCGACGAGGCGAAGGCCGCGGGCGCCATGGCCCTGTTCGGCGAGAAGTACGGCGACACCGTGCGCATGGTCGACATCGGCGGCCCGTGGTCGCGCGAGCTCTGCGGCGGCACGCACGTCGCGCGCAGCGCCGAGATCGGCCTCGTGAACCTCGTGGGCGAGCAGTCGGTCGGCGCCTCGAACCGACGCGTGGAGGCGCTCGTCGGCCTCGACGCCTTCCGTGACCTCGCCGCGGAGCGCGCGATCGTCTCGCAGCTGTCGACGTCGCTCAAGACACCGCGCGAGCAGTTGACCAACCGCATCGCCGAGCTCGCCGCGAGCCTCAAGGCCGCCGAGAAGAAGATCGCCGCCTTCGAGGCACAGGCCCTCACCGGCCGCCTGCCGCAGCTGGTGGAGTCGGCGGTGGCCGTCGGCACCGTCAAGGTCGTGGCGCAGAGTCTCGGCGAGGGCGCCTCGGCCGACGACGTGCGCTCCCTGGCCCTGCAGGTGCGCGACCGCCTCGGCAGCGACCCCGCGGTCGTCGCCCTCGGTTCGGTCGCCGGCGGCCGCGCGACGGTCGTCGTCGTCACGAACGACGCGGCACGCGAGCGCGGTCTCGCCGCCGGTGCCCTCGCGAAGGCCGCAGCCGCCGTGCTCGGCGGCGGCGGCGGCGGTCGTCCCGACGTCGCGCAGGGAGGCGGAACGGATGCCGCGGCCCTGCCGCAGGCGCTCGACGGCATCGTCGCCGACGTGCGGGCGACGACCGCGTGACGGAGTTCCGACGCGGCATCCGTCTGGGGATCGACGTCGGGCGCGCCCGCGTGGGCGTCGCCCGCTCGGACCCGGACGGCGTGCTGGCCGTGCCCGTCGAGACGGTGCCGCGCAAAGGCGAGCCGGTGCGCCGGATCGCCGCACTGGCAGCCGAGTACGAGGCGTTCGAGGTGCTGGTGGGTCTGCCGCTCAACCTCCGCGGGGAGGACACCCCGTCGACCACCGATGCACGGAGATTCGCCGAGCAGCTCGCATCCGCTCTGCCCATACCGGTGCGGCTGGTCGACGAGCGACTGAGCACCGTGTCGGCGCACGGCGTGCTGCGGGAGGCAGGTCGTTCCCAGCGCGACTCTCGTAGCATTGTGGATCAAGTCGCCGCTGTGGTGCTGCTGCAGCAGGCGCTCGACGTGGAGCGACAGTCCGGCGAGCCGGCCGGACCCGCCGTATCACCGGGACAGGAGCCCGCCTGACATGCCCGAGAACCAGCCCCCCGAGAGCGATCCGTTCGCCGACCTGTACGGTCGCCTGCCCGACCCGCGCAGCGGCGCGCGCGCGGCCGACGATTCGGCCGACGCCGCTCCGCCCTCGCGTCGCGCTGCTCGTGAGGCGCGCCGCGCGCAGACCGGCCCGACCGACACGACACCCGCCGTCGCCGCGGCCCCCGCCCCGGACGGTGCCGCCGCCCCGGCGCCCCGGTTCGACGCGGCGCGACGCGCGCCGGAGGAGACCTCCGCGCCGGAGCCCACCCGCGCCGCGGAGCGCATGCCCGCGCCGCGTGCCGCCGAGCCCGCGCCGCGCACCGCCGCACCCACCCCGGCGCCCCGCGCCACCGAGCCCGCGTCCGCGCCGCGAGCCACCGACGCGGCCGCAGCCACGGCATCCGCCTCATCCTCCGACGTCGCACGCGACGGCGGAGCATCCGCGCCCGGACCCCGCCGGACGAGCGCGCCGGCGACGATCGACGACGTCTCGCGCGAGGCGCAGCCGGCGCTGATCGGTTCCGCGACGGCCGGACGCCCCGCTCCGGGTGCCGCCGGCATGGCCTCCGGGTCGCTCGAAGACCTCTTCACCGGCCAGACCACGACCCACGAGATCGGCCACGCCGCGCCCCGCGCCCCCAAGAAGCGCCGTCGCGTCGGCGGCTGGATCGCCCTCGCCGTGGTCCTGGTGCTGCTCGGCGGCATCGCCGCGGGCGGCATGGTCGTCTGGAACACCTACGGCGATCGCATCCAGGCGTTCTTGGGCAACGGCGAGCCCCTCGACTACGAGGCGGGGCAGGCCACGGGCGAGGCCCGCGTCACCATCGTCTCGGGCGACACGGGGGAGTCCGTCTCACCGAAGCTGTTCGAGGCCGGCATCACGAAGGCCTCGAATTCGCTCTACAAGTACATGGTCGACAACTCCGTCGCCTTCACCTTCCAGCCGGGCGTCTACAAGCTGCAGCAGCAGATGACGTCGGAGGCGGTCCTGGCCGCTCTCCGCGACCCCGCGAGCCGTCTGGACTACTCCGTGCAGCTGCGCGAGGGGCTCACCCTGACGCAGTCGCTCGACGTCATCTCCGAGCAGCTGAGCATCCCGCGCGCCGATCTCGACGCCGCCGCCGCCGACCCGTCGGTGTACGGCGTGCCCGCCTCGACGCTCGAGGGGTGGATCTTCCCGGCGACCTACGACTTCGACGAGGGCGTCACCGCCCAGCAGGTCATCGAACGCATGGTGCAGCGCACCATCCAGTCGCTCGACGCCGCGGGGGTCCCGGAGCCCGACCGGGAGCGCATCCTCATCGTCGCATCGATCATCGAACGCGAGGCGCGCAGCAGCGAGGACTTCTACAAGGTCTCGCGAGTGATCGAGAACCGCCTCCAGCCCGACAACACCGAGACCCACGGCCTGCTGCAGATGGACTCGACCGCCCAGTACGGCGCGGGAGAACTGGATGCCGGGTCGTCGTCGTCGTCCGAGAACGCGCTCACCAGCGACAACCCGTGGAACACCTACGTGCGCCCGGGTCTGCCGATCGGGCCCATCGCCAACCCCGGCGATCTCGCGATCGACGCGGCGATGAAGCCGGTGGACGGCTCGTGGTACTACTTCACCACCGTCAACCTCGCCACCGGCGAGACGGTGTTCTCGACGACCTACGCCGACCAGTTGAAGGCCGTGGACCAGTTCCGTGCGTGGTGTCGCGAGAACCCCGACGGCGGATGCTGACCGACGCCACCCGGTTGGCCGTCTGGGGCGACCCGATCGCGCATTCGCGGTCGCCCCGGCTGCACGCCGCCGCGTACAGCGTGCTCGGACTCGACTGGGAGTACGGACGGCGACGCGTCGACGAGGCGACCTTCGCCACGGAGTTCGACGGGTTGGACGCCACCTGGCGCGGCCTGTCGTTGACGATGCCGTTGAAGCACGTCGCGGCCGCCCGGGCCACCACCCTCGACGATGACGCGCGATTAACCGGCGCCGTCAACACCTACCTGCTGACCGACGGGGGAGCCCACGGCTTCAACACGGACGTGGGCGGACTCGCCCGCGCCCTCGACGAGGTCGGCGTGCGCCGACCCGAGCGCGTGCGCGTGCTGGGCGCGGGAGCGACGGCGACCTCGGCCCTCGTCTCGGCGGCCCGCGCCGGAGCGGTCGAGGTGGAGGTACGGGCTCGACGCCCCGAAGCGGCAGCGGTCCTCGCCGAACTGGGGGCGCTCCTGGGCGTCGCGGTGCGGACCGCGCCTCTCGACGCGCCGGATCACGTCCAGGTCGACACCACCATCGCCGCCCTGCCCGGCGGCACCGACCTCGGCGCCCTCGCGGGGGCGCTGGCGTCCACGTCCGGGCCCCTCGTCGACGTCGTCTACGGCGGCTGGCCCACACCTCTGGCGCGGGCCTGGGAGAGCGCCGGGGTGGCCGCGCACGACGGGCTCACGATGCTGCTGCACCAGGCACTGCTGCAGGTGCGCGTCTTCGTCGCCGGTGACCCTGCGCAGCCACTCGTCCACGAGGACGAGGTGCTGGCCGCAATGCGCATCGCGCTCGTGGGAGACTAGACGAATGCTTCGCGTCTTCACCGCCGGCGAGTCCCACGGCCCCGAACTGATCGCCCTCATGGAGGGGATGCCGGCCGGTGTCCCGGTCTCCTCGGCCCAGATCCGCGCCGAACTGGCGCGCCGTCGACTCGGGTACGGTCGCGGCTCGCGCATGAAGTTCGAAGAAGACGAGCTGACGCTGTCGACGGGCATCGTGCACGGCTTCACGATCGGCAGCCCGATCGCCCTGCGCATCGGCAACACCGAGTGGCCGAAGTGGACCGAGGTCATGAGCCCCGAGCCCGTCGAGCTGTCCGACCGCTCCCGCGGACGCGGAGCCGCGCTCACGCGCCCCCGCCCCGGCCACGCCGACCTCGTCGGCATGCAGAAGTACGGCTTCGACGAGGCCCGCCCCATCCTCGAGCGCGCTTCCGCCCGCGAGACCGCAGCACGCGTCGCCCTGGGCGCCGTGGCCCGTTCGTTCCTCAGCGAGCTCGGCATCCGCCTGGTCAGCCACACGCTCTCGATCGGTCCCGTGCGCGTGCCGGACGACGCCGCACTGCCCACGCCCGACGACGTCGACCGGCTCGACGCCGATCCGTTGCGGTGCTTCCACGCCGACACCAGTGCGGCGATGGTCGCCGAGGTCGACGACGCGAAGAAGGCGGGCGACACGCTCGGCGGCATCGTCGAGGTGCTCGCGTACGGCCTGCCCCCGGGGCTCGGCTCGCACGTGCAGTGGGACCGCCGTCTGGACGCCCGCCTCGCCCAGGCGCTCATGAGCATCCAGGCCATCAAGGGCGTCGAGGTCGGCGACGGCTTCCTCACCACGACGCGCCGCGGTTCTCAGGCGCACGACGAGCTGTTCGCCACCGAAGACGGCATCACCCGATCGTCCGACCGTGCCGGCGGCACCGAGGGCGGCATGTCGACCGGCACCGTGCTGCGCGTACGCGCCGGTATGAAGCCGATCGCGACGATCCCCAAGGCCCTGCGTACGGTCGACGTCGCCACCGGCGACACCGCCGCCGCGCACCACCAGCGCTCAGACGTCTGCGCGGTGCCCGCGTCGGGCGTCGTCGCGGAAGCCATGGTCGCGGTGACCCTCGCGGATGCCGTGCTCGAGAAGTTCGGGGGCGACAACGTCGCCGAGACCCGCCGCAACCTCGAGTCGTACCTCGCGAACCTGCCCGAGACCCTGCGCACGACCGACGCGTCGGACGCCGCGCTTCTCGCGCATGACCTCGCCTGAGCAGGCGCCCGCCGGAGCCGACGACCGTACGCCGGTGACCGGGACCGGTTCGGCCGTCGTGCTCATCGGTCCGATGGGCGCCGGGAAAACCAGCGTGGGGCGCCGCGTCGCTCGCGCCCTGGGCACCCCCTTCACCGACACCGACAAGCTCGTCGTGCGCGAGCACGGGCCGATCCGAGACCTGTTCCTCGTCCACGGCGAAGCACACTTCCGCGCGCTCGAACGCGACGCGGTCGTCGAGGCGCTGGGCCGCGGGGGCGTCGTCGCGCTCGGCGGGGGAGCGGTGCTCGACCCCGCGACGCGGGAACGCCTGACCGCGCATCGCGTCGTCCTGCTCACCGTGGCGCCGCACGTGGTGGCATCCCGTATCCACGGCGACGATCGGCCCCTCCTCGGGGGCGAAGACCCCGTCGAACGCTGGCGGCGCATCTACGACGAGCGGCGCCCCGTCTACGAGGCCACGGCCGACATCACCATCGACACGTCGTCGGGGCCCCTGTCCCGCGTCGTCGACGACATCGTGGCCTGGGCGCAGAGCGTCCCGGCCCAGGAGACATCATGAGCGACACCACCACGATCAGCGTCGCCGGCGACCCCGGCTACGACATCACGATCGGCCGGGGCCTGCTGGCCGCGCTGGGCGAGAAGCTGCCCGCCGCCGCCCGGAAAGTGCTCGTGGTGCACCCACCGACCCTTGCCGCGCAGGCCGAGGCTCTGCGCGCGCAGCTGGTGGGCGATCGCCAGGTACTGCTGGCCGAGATCCCCGATGCCGAGCAGGGCAAGCGCGTCGAGGTCGCCGCGTTCTGCTGGCAGGTCATGGGCCAAGCCGACTTCACGCGCACCGACGTCGTGGTCGGTTTCGGCGGGGGAGCCGTGACCGACCTCGCGGGCTTCGTCGCAGCGACCTGGTTGCGCGGGGTCGCCCTCGTGCAGGTCCCGACCACCGTTCTGGGCATGGTCGACGCCGCCGTGGGCGGGAAGACCGGCATCAACACCGCCGAAGGCAAGAACCTGGTCGGTGCGTTCTGGCCGCCGGTGGCCGTGGTCTGCGACCTCGACCTGCTCGACACCCTCTCGAAGAACGAGGCGACCGCCGGCTTCGCCGAAGTGGTCAAGGCGGGCTTCATCTGGCATCCCGAGATCCTCGATCTCATCGAGGCCGACCCGACGGGCATCGTCGATCCGAAGGGCGACGCGTTCCGCCGCTGCGTCGAGCTCGCGATCGACATGAAGGCGCGCGTCGTCGGGGAAGACCTGCGCGAGGCGGGCCTTCGCGAGGTGTTGAACTACGGGCACACCCTCGGCCACGCCATCGAGCATGCCGAGCGCTACCGCTGGCGTCACGGGGCGGCGATCTCGGTGGGCATGGTGTTCGCCGCCGAGCTGTCGCGCCTCGCCGGGCGCCTGTCGGACGACGTCGCGCAGCGGCACCGCACCGTGCTCGAGTCGCTGGGGCTGCCGACGACCTACCGCGCCGGGGCGTTCCAGACGCTGAAGGCGACGATGCAGCGCGACAAGAAGAGCCGCGGGAGCATGCTGCGCTTCATCGTGCTCGACGACCTGGCGCGGCCCACCGTGCTGCAGGCGCCCGACGAGTCGCTGCTGTTCGCGGCCTACCAGGAGGTCGGTGCGTGACCACCTCCGTGCGCCGCGTGCGCGCGGGGGAGGGCGGACGCGTCCGTGAGCTGCGGCTGCGCGCGGTCGGCGACCCGGCGGCATCCATCGCGTTCCTCACGACCTACGACCAGGAGCTCGAGCGGGACCAGGCGTTCTGGGACGAGCGAGCGGCGGGCGGCGCCGACGGCGACTCCGCCGCGATGTTCGTGGCCGAGAGCGCCGACACGTGGATCGGCACGTGCACGGTGCTCGTCCGGCGCGCGGGCGACGTCGACCACACCGGGCGACGACTCAGCACGGGACGCGCCGACGTCGTGGGGGTCTACGTCGATCCCGCAAATCGCGGATCCGGCGCGATCGACGCCCTGCTCGACGCCGCGGCGCGCTGGAGCGCCGATCAGGGATTCGAGACGCTCTCGCTCGACGTGCACGTCGACAACGCCCGGGCCCAGGCCGTCTACCGCCGCGCCGGCTTCGTGCCGACGGGCGAGACCTTCACGAGCCCCATCGGCGACGAGCTCGCGATGAGCCGGTCGCTTCGCACACTGTGACACGGCCCGGGTCGGCCGGCCGACGCTCCCGTCGGACGAGCGCAACGGGAGGCCGCTGATAGCGTGCGGGACATGACCACGCCCCGCCGACTGCTCCTCGTCAACGGCCCCAACCTGAACCTCCTCGGCACCCGTCAGCCCGAGATCTACGGCCGCGACACCCTCGCCGACGTCGAACGCGTGACGGCCGAGGCCGCCGGCCGGCACGGCCTCGAGGTCCGCGCGATCCAGAGCAACCACGAGGGCGTCCTCATCGACGCGATCCACGCCGCCCGGCTCGACTGCGCGGGCATCGTCATCAATGCCGGGGGGTACACACACACCTCCGTCGCGCTGCGCGACGCCCTGGCATCCGTCGATCTCCCCGTCGCCGAGGTGCACATCTCGAACATCAAGGAGCGCGAGGCGTTCCGGCACTTCTCGTACATCGAGGACGTCGCCGCGGTGCACGTGATCGGCGAGGGCGTACCCGGATACGCGCTAGCCGTCGACCTGCTCGCGGAGGTCATCTCGGGCCGCGCCGACGGCTGAGCCCGCTCATCACGTAGACTCTGACGTCGGGCTCTCGCCCACTTCGACTCACGAAACGGAATATCGGCACTCATGGCATCCACCGCAGACATCAAGAACGGCGTCGTCCTGAACATCGACGGTCAGCTCTGGAGCGTCGTGGAGTTCCAGCACGTCAAGCCCGGCAAGGGCGGCGCCTTCGTGCGCACCAAGCTCAAGAACGTCATGAGCGGCAAGGTCGTCGACCGCACGTTCAACGCCGGCGCCAAGGTCGACCTCGAGAACGTCGACCGTCGCGACTTCACCTACCTCTACAACGACGGCGAAGGCTTCGTCTTCATGGACGTCGCCGACTACGACCAGATCACCGTGGGAGCGGCGACCGTCGGCGACGCGGCGAACTTCCTGCTCGAGAACCAGCAGGTGCAGATCGCGCTGAACAACGGCAACCCGCTCTACATCGAGCTGCCGCCGTCGGTCATCCTCGAGGTGACGTACACCGAGCCCGGTCTGCAGGGCGACCGCTCGTCCGCCGGCACCAAGCCCGCCACCGTCGAGACCGGTTACGAGATGCAGGTTCCGCTGTTCCTCGAGACCGGCACCAAGATCAAGGTCGACACTCGCACGGGCGAGTACCTCGGCCGCATCAGCTGACGTCTCGATCCCGACAGAATGAGTGCTCGTACCAAGGCGCGCAAGCGCGCCCTCGACATCCTGTTCCAGGCCGACGTGCGCGGCGAGGAGCTGCCCGTGATGCTGGCCACCGAGGCCAAGCGCGCGGCCTCCGAGCCCGACCGTCAGGCCTCGTGGCTGTACGCCCGCGACATCGTCGACGGCGTGATCGACAACCGCGATGCGATCGACGAGCAGATCACCACGTTCGCCAAGGACTGGTCGCTGCAGCGCATGCCGGCCGTCGACCGGGCGCTGCTGCGGATCGGCACGTGGGAGATCCTCTACAACGACGAGGTGCCCACCGCCGTCGCTATCGACGAGGCCGTCGAGCTGGCGAAGGAGTTCTCGACCGACGACTCCGGTTCGTTCGTGCACGGCGTGCTGGCGCGGATCGCCCGTTCGTCCTGAGCGCGGCTGACGCGATGCGACGCGGTCCCGGCTGCCCGCCGGTGACCGCGTCGTGGCGTTTCCGGGTGGAGTGCCGGGGCGTGCTGTGGGACCGGATGTCACGGCGTCTGCGCGCAGAGGATCGCGGCGCGCGGTGCGGCGGGGTCGCTGCGGCGTCCGGCGCCATGCAGGGCGGCGGGGTCGCTGCGGCATCCGGCGCCATGCAGGGCGGCGGGGCGTCCGGCGGCGCGCGGTGCGGAGAAGCCGCCGCGGCATCGATGAACGCTGTCGCCACCGAAAAACGCGATGTCGCCGCGTTCCTCGAGCTCGAGGGCGTTTCTCGGCGCGAACGGAACGGTCTCGCGCGGCCGGTCCGCCGCCCCCTGTCGGAGGTTCGCGGCAGGATGCTCCCGTGACCTCCTGGCGCGAGCTGCTTCCCGGGAGCGAGACGGCCGCGTTCGAGCCGCTCGCCCTCGGCATCGAGCTGCGCCAGCGCGAGGCGTACGACCCGTCCCGGTGGGAGGCCCGTGCCGTCGTGCCGGTGACGCCGCGCCTGCTCGCCCAGCGCCAGGACGACCTGCAGCTCGTCGCCCGTCCGCTCGTCCGAGGCGCACGCGAGGCGTGGATCAAGGCGGATGCCACCTGGGACACCGTTCGCCGATCCTCCGGCCGTTTCGACCCCATGCAGGTGCGCTGGTTCGCCGAGCTGCACGCCCTCGCGCAGGCTCTGCGGACGACGGGACCGTTCGCCCCGTCCGGCGACACGGTCGCCCTCGACACCGTCGACTCGCCGTTGCTCTGGCCGCACCTTCTCGCGGCCGAGGGGCTCGGCATCCGGATCGTCCCGATGCATCCGCAGCAGAGCGTGCGCCTCGCGCGCACGGCGACCGCCCGGGTCGCGCTCGACGCGGTCGGCGGGGGAGCACTGCGGGTGTCGGCCGACCTCGAGATCGACACGCGTCCCGTCGACGCGACCCACGCGCGCGCCATCGGCACCGCGGGGCTCTTCGCCTTCGAGATCGATCGCGACCCGGTGCCGATCGTGCTCGCGGCCGTCGACCTTCCGGTGCCGCTGCCCGCCCTGCTCGGCGGAGCCGCCGTCGAGGTGCCCGCGACCGAGGCGACGGAGTTCGTGGCGGAGGTGTACCCGCGACTGGCGCGACGCGCCCCGCTGTCCGTCGGCGCGGGCGTCCCCCCGCCGCCGCCGGCGCGACCGACGCTGACGGTCGACGTCTCCTATCTCGACGACGACGCCGTCGAGTACCGGCTCGACTGGGTCTACCCGGGCGGGTTCCGGGCCGCGTACGACGATCGGGGCGACCACGCCGAGCGCGATCCGCGCGCCGAGGCGCAGATCGGCGAACGGTTCGAGACGGCGTGGATGGCGGCATCCGATCTGCCCGCCCTCGCGAGGGCGACCCTGCGGGATGCGGATGCCGCGGTCTTCGGCGCGCGGGTTCTTCCCGCCGTCGACGTGCTCGACGAGGTGCGGGTGCGCACGCGCGGCACGCAACCCACGTTCCGCGAGCTGCGCGGCGATCCGTCCCTGCGCATCACGGCCGTCGAGTCGCTCGACCGGGACTGGCTCGATCTCGGCATCGTCGTGACGATCGAGGGCCGCCTGATCCCGTTCGGCGTGCTCTTCAGCGCCCTTTCGCGGGGCCGGACGCGCATCAAGCTGTCGGACGGTGCCTGGTTCTCGCTCGCGCACCCGGCTTTGCAGCGTCTGCGCGAGCTGCTCGAGGAGGCCGCGACGCTCGACGAGTGGGAGACGGGATCGCGCCTGCCCCGCACGCACCTCGCACTGTGGGCGGAGTTCGAGGACCTCGCCGATCAGTCCGAGGCGGCGGTCGAGTGGCGAGAGCTCGCGCGGGCGCTGCGCGACGTGAGCGAGGTGCCCGAGGTCCCGACCCCGACCGGGTTCCGCGCCGAACTGCGTCCCTACCAGCGCGAGGGCCTGTCGTGGCTCGCGCTGCTGCACGCGCACCGACTCGGCGGCATCCTCGCCGACGACATGGGCCTCGGAAAGACCCTGCAGCTGCTCGCGCTCATCGCGCACAGCCGCGCGCGCGGCGACGCACGACCGTGGCTCGTCGTCGCCCCGACCTCGGTGCTGCCGACCTGGCGCGATGAGGCCGCACGATTCGCCCCGGGCCTGCGGGTCGCCGTCATCGAGGCGACCGCGGTGCGCCGCGCCGACTCGATCCTCGAGATCGCGGGCGAGGCTGACATCGTCGTCGCGTCCTACGGCGTCGTGCGGACGGATGCCGAGGAGTTCGCCGCACCGCACTGGTCGGGCGTGGTGCTCGACGAGGCCCAGTTCGTGAAGAACCCGGCCACGCGCATCCACCGCGCGATCGCGGCGCTCCGCACCGACGCCGTGTTCGCGGCCACCGGAACACCCATCGAGAACGGTCTCGACGACCTGTGGGCGCTGCTCGCGCTGACGGCGCCCGGGCTGTTCCCCTCGATCCGGCAGTTCCGGGAGGACTACACCCGCGCGATCGAGCAGCTGCCGTCGGACGCCCCCACCGATCTGTCGGCCGCGGCCGCGGGCGCGCACCGAGAGAAGACCCTCGAACGTCTGCGCCGTCGGGTCCGCCCTTTCCTCCTGCGGCGCACGAAAGACGTGGTGGCCTCCGATCTGCCCCCGAAACAGGAGCAGGAGATCGCGGTGCCGCTCGACCCCGCACATCGGGCGGTCTACGACCGGGTGCTGCAGAGGGAGCGGCAGAAGGTCCTCGGGCTGCTCAACGATCTCGACCGACAGCGGTTCATCGTGTTCCGGTCGCTCACGCTGCTGCGCATGCTGGCGCTGGCACCGGGGCTCGTGGACGATCGCGACGCGCACCTGGGCTCCGCCAAGCTCGACGTGCTGCTGGAGCGCCTCGTGGAGGTCGCGGCCGAGGGGCACCGTGCACTGGTGTTCAGCCAGTTCACCTCTTTCCTCGACATGGCGGCGGAGAGACTGGATGCCGCCGGCCTCGCATACGCCCATCTCGACGGCGGCACCGCTCGGCGCGGAGACGTGGTCGCGGGCTTCCGCGCGGGGGAGGCGCCCGTCTTCCTCATCAGCCTCAAGGCCGGGGGATTCGGACTGACGCTGACCGAGGCGGACTACGTCTTCGTCCTCGACCCCTGGTGGAATCCCGCGGCCGAGGCCCAGGCGATCGACCGTGCGCACCGCATCGGGCAGAACAAGAGCGTCTTCGTCTACCGGCTCATCGCCTCGGGCACGATCGAAGAGAAGGTCCTCGCGCTCCAGCGCCGCAAGGCGGCCCTCTTCGACACGGTCATCGATGACGGCGAGGCGTTCGCCGCGTCGTTGGACGCGGCTGACGTCCGGGGGTTGTTGGGACCGTGACGCGAGCCGGATAGTGTCGGAGCCCCGTCGCTACTCGACGGGGAGGGAACAGGCGGACGACGTCATGACGCACATCGAGGCGATTGAGCCCGGCTACCATCCGCCCGCCTTTCCTCTGTACGAAGCGGTGTTCAGAGGCGGAGGAGCGCCGCCACGGCGGTGGCTGAGCGGCTGGAACGGCCTCGTGACCGCGCCCGCCACAGATGTGACACTCGCGGCGAAGACCGAGCGCGACTCCGCGCTGGTGGCCTCGTCCCGGTGGAACGAGGTAGCGGAAGCCCGTGCCACGGGAGCGTTGCTGCTCTCGGCCTTTCGCGTCTTCGCACCGGCGACCCCCGTCGACGAGGTGCTGAGGCTCGCCGAGGACGACACACGGTGGAACGCCGCGACCGTGGTCGTTGACGGTCGACCGTTCCCAGCCGTGGCCACCGCCGTTGAGGGCGTGACGCTCACCTGCTGCGTCGATCGCGCTGCAGACGTGCACGTCGCTGTCGCCTCGATCGGTGAATTCTCCTTGCGCCGACTGATCGCGGGCCGGAACGAGGTCTATCCGGCCGATCCGTTTGTCGCTCACGCGTAGGCCGATCTGCCCCCGGTCGACGACATCGTCGACTGACGAACGCGGGATGGCGTTAGGACCCGTCGCGACTCACCCCAGCTCGCCGGTGACGAACTCGGGCTGGTCAACGATCTCGATCGTCAGCGATTCATCGTGTTTGGGTCGTTGACGCTGCTGCGCATGCTGATCGAAGAGAGAGTGCTCGCGCTCCAGCGCCTCAAGGCGGCCCTCTTCGACACGGTCATCGATGACGGCGAGGCGTTCGCCGCGTCGTTGGACGCGGCTGACATCCGGGGGTTGTTGGGACCGTGACTCCGGGGCGTGCGAAGGGGTCGTCGGGCGCGGGGTACCATCGCGCGGCACCGATCCGCGGTGTGTGAGAGGGTACTCGCGTGCTCTCCCCGCAATCGCTCAGCGAGAACGACCGACGAAGGGTGGCGGCGTGGGCGGCCGACTGCGCCGAGCGGGTTCTCCCCCTGTTCGAGGCGGAGGCCCCGCTCGATGACCGGGCGCGCGACGGCATCCGGCGAGCGCGAGCCTTCTCGCGAGGCGAGCTGGACGCCGCGGGGGAGATCCGCCGGCGTTTCGTGGCCGGACGCGCCTCCCAGTCGGCGACCACCGCGGTGGGAAAGGCCGCCGCGTGGGCGGCGGGGCAGGCGGCGGGCGTTGCGCACATGGGTGCCCATGCCCTCGGCGCCGCGGCCTTCGCGGCGAAGGCCGCCGAGCTCGCCGATCCCGGTCGCGGCGGGGCCGCCGAACTCGCGTGGCAGGTCGCCCGTCTCGACGTCGACACGCGAAACGCATTGTCGCTGCTTCCCCGGCTCGGGGAGGATCCCTCCGGGCCACTGGGATCGGGACTTCTCGCCTCGGGCGTCCTCGGCGAGAACATCCGCTTCCTCCAGACGGCGCTCACAGCCCGCTGACCCGCGAGCGATCCGCGAGGGAGGGCCGTGGCATCCGTTTGTCTCTCGAACCGCCGCGGCACCCCGCGGCCTCGCAGCAACCCCCGCGTAGACTCGTCGAGTTCCGTCCACGACACAGGAGCGACATGAGAATCACCGGCCTCGGCCACGCGGGAATGTTCATCGAGACGCGCGGCGGCAGCATCATCTGCGACCCCGTCCTCGGTCCGAGCTTCTTCGGCTCGTGGTTCCCGTTCCCCGACAACCGTGCCCTCGACTGGGAGCGCTTCGGCAAGGCGGACTTCCTCTACATCTCGCACCGTCACCGCGATCACTTCGATCCGGCTCTGCTCGAGCGCTACGTGCCGAAGGACATCAAGGTGCTCCTGCCCGAGTACCCGACCGACGACCTCGAGCAGGACCTCCTCGGCCTCGGCTACACGAACCTCGTCCGCACCGAAGCGGGCGTGCCTTTGCAGTTCGGCGACCTGAAGCTCATGGTGACGCCGCTGCGCGCCCCCTCCGACGGTCCGATCGGCGACTCGTCGCTCTCGCTCGACGACGGCACCGCCTCGGTCCTCAATCAGAACGACTCCCACCCGCTGGATCTCGAGAAGCTGTTCGACTTCGGCAAGCCCGACGCGTACTTCACCCAGGTCTCGGGCGCGATCTGGTGGCCGATGGTCTACGACCTTCCCCAGGATGCCAAGCAGAACTTCGCCCAGCTCAAGCGCGACGCGCAGAACAAGCGCGCGATGTACTACATCGACAAGGTCGACGCCGAGCACGTGTTCCCGATGGCGGGCCCGCCCATGTTCCTGCGTGAAGAGCTGTTCCGTTATAACGGCACGGGCCTCGAGAACGACTCGATCTTCACCGACCAGCGCGAGTTCCTCGCGCACATGAAGGAGCAGCGCCCCGACCAGAAGGGCTATCTGTTCCTTCCCGGCACCGAGGTCGAGGTGCAGGGCTCCGACGTCACGGTGACGCAGACGCTGTACACGGATGCCGAGATCGAGCGCGTCTTCGGCGACAAGTGGGACTACCTCGCCGAGCAGCGCGACAGCCGCCAGGCCGAGGTGCAGGCCGAAGAGGCGACCCGCGCGGACATCATCCCGCCCGCCGAGATGCTCGCCGCCCTCAAGGAGTGGTGGGAGCCGCTGCTGCGTCGCGCCCGCACGATCCGCAACGGCGTGGGCGGCATGGTGCGCTTCCGCATCGGTGAGCTCGACATGGTCGTGGACTTCCCCAAGGCGAAGCTGCGCGAGTACGCGGGGGAGGAGTGCATCTACTGGTACACCATCCCCGCCGACCTCGTCTCGACGAACATCCGCGACCACGAGATCGACTGGTCGAACTCGATCTTCCTGTCGATGCAGTTCGAGGTCGGTCGCTCGGGCAAGTTCAACGAGTTCCTCACGACGTTCCTCAAGTGCCTCTCTCGCGACCGCATCGAGTACGTCGAGAACTGGTACGCCGAGCAGTCGGACCAGACCGAGGATGCCGAGATCGGCGACTGGACCGTGCAGCGTCGCTGCCCGCACCTGCGCGCCGACCTGACGAAGACCGGCAAGATCGAGGACGGCGTGCTGACGTGCTCGCTGCACGACTGGAAGTGGGACCTCGAGACGGGTCGCTGCCTGACGACGACGGGGCATCCCATCCGCTCGTCGCGCGTGCGCACGACTCCGAGCGGAGAGCGCGCCGCCGCCGAGGTCGCCGCGGGCTGACCCGTGCCCGGCTTTCACCACGTCGAGGTGTGGGTCAGCGACCTGACCACGGCGCAGTCCGAATGGGGCTGGCTGCTCTCCGCGGTCGGTTTCGAGCGAACCGCGCACTGGGCCGACGGCGAGACGTGGAGTGCGGGTGATGGCCCGTACCTGACGCTGACGACCTCACCGAACCTGTCGGGGCTCGATCACGACCGGCGCGCTCCCGGGGTGAACCATCTCGCCTTCCTCGGCGGCTCTCGCGGGCAGGTGGATGCCGTGATGGCCGCGGCGAGCGCCCACGGGTGGCGCCCGCTGTATCAGGAGCGTTGCCCGTTCGCCGGCGGCCCGTCGCACTATGCCGGGTGGCTCGAGAACTCCGCGGGATTCAAGGCGGAGGTCGTCGCGGACGAGGAGTGACCCGACCGCGGGCGTTCGACCGCACAGCGGTGAGCAGGCGGTGGATCCGCGGGACTCGGGGAGCAATGCTCCGTGACCCGACCCCGCGCGTTCGAACGCACAGCGGTGAGCAGCCGGCGGATACCTCGACGCTCAGGGTGCACCCTGCACGGCACGATTCCCTTCAGGCGATCTGCATCCGCCCGCGCTCGCTCACGCCGCGCCGAAGCGGCGCGGAGATCTCGACCGCAACAGCGTCGGCGGTCGCACCTCGCCCGTGCGCGGATCGGGTGGCGCGTGCAACCAGTACGAATCCCTGCCGGTCACGGGATCCCGCTGACGCACGATCTTCTCGCCGCGATTGTGCAGACCGAGGTGGTGGTTCCGACAGAGCGGAACGCCGTCGTCGACGTCGGTTCTGCCACGATCCGACGCCCAGTGATCGATGTGGTGCATCTCGCACTGCGAGATGGGAGCTCGGCATCCGATGCCGACGCAGCCGCCGTCGCGCACGGCGATCGCAATCCGCTGGGCGCGGGTGAACAGACGCTGATGCCTCCCGACGTCGAGCGGCCGCCCCGCCTCGCTCAACGAGACAGGCACCGCGCCCGCATCGCAGAGATAGCTCGCGACGACCCCGCCGGGGAGGGCCTCCCCACCGTCTTCGAAGTGTCCGACGCCGCGCACGACAGTCTTGACACCCGACCGCACTTCGGTCCCGACGCCCGGTCGCTCGACGCCATCCGCCGCGCTCGAAACCAGCGCCGATGCCTCCAGCACGATCCGCACCCCAGGCTGCCGGTCGCCGAACGCCTGCGCCGGATCCGCTGCGGCTCCGGTCCGTAGGACCGCGATCAACGTGTCGTAGGCGATCTGCTCGCCCGACCGATCATCGGGGGCGTCAGCGACCACGGCATCCGGATCCACGAACCGCGGTCCACGCCGCGGACGCAGAGCGGCCTGATTGATCGCGTCGACCCATGCCGCCGCGTCGTCGTCGAACACGAACCGTCCGTGCCGTTGCCCGTGCTCATCGACCCACGAACGGTACGACCGGGCGGCGAATCGCTCCTCGAACCGCACCCTCACACCGACGGGGTCGAGCCGGTCGCGCGCGATCCGGGCGGACGCCCGCAACTCTTCGACCGGCCGATGCGGCGCCTCGTCGATCAACCGCTCGACGGCCGTCGCCCAGGCGCGGGGGAGGAGGTCCGGGTCGAGCTCGGGATACCTCTCGACAGGTGGCTCACCCAGCCCCACGCGGATGGCCCGGAACTGCGCGTGGCTCAGCGATCCGTCACGCAGCGCGCCGGCTGCGCGCTCGAGCCATTCCGCCCCCGCTCCGCTCGCTGCCGACCCCGCGCTCGCCGCCGGCCCCGCGCTCGCCCCCGGCGCCGTGGCCGGGCACGCTGCCGGGCCTGCGCTCGACGCCGGACCGCCAGCCCCGCTCCCACGCTCGAGAGGTGCCTCACCGAACAGATCACCCCCGGTCTTCACCGACCGGGTCACATCCCCCCGGGGCAGGCCCGTCAGCGACTGCAGCAGTTCGGTCGCATTGCGATGCCCCGCCCTCTGCGCGAGGCCCGCGCCTCCCCGATCGCGCGTCGACCTCGCGTCGATGACCCGCGCAGCGCACGCCGCCAGCACGTCGAGGGCGTTCCGCGCCGCGGTGACCTCGGCCATCACTTCCACGACCTCGCGATCGCCGAGGAGTTCGATCTCGTTCCCCGCAACCAGCTCGACGACACGCTCGCTCGCCACCCGAAGGCGGTCGATCGGTGCGCTCACATCCATAGAACAAATGTACGAATCTCCGCACTCACCACGAGCGCCAGAGGCCGAGATCAGCCGCCGCCGCTCAGATTTCACCCCGCCGCACCCGCTAAGCTGGTCAACGAACCACAGCAACCTTTAACCCCGTCCCGTGAGGCGGAGAAGGGAGCGGCGGATGAATACGCGCACCGTCATGCACGATGCCGATATCGCCCGCGCTTTGACGCGCATCTCGCACGAGATCCTGGAGTCCAACAAAGGACCGGAAGGACTCGTCCTCCTCGGCATCCCGACCCGCGGCGTCACGCTCGCGAACCGGATCGGCCCCCTCGTCAGCGAGTTCGGGGGAGCGGCCGTCCCGGTCGGATCCCTCGACGTGACGATGTATCGCGACGATCTGCACCGCAACCCCACGCGGGCCCCGCGCAGGACCGAGATCCCCGCCGGCGGCATCGACGGCAAGACCGTCGTGCTCATCGACGACGTGCTGTTCTCGGGGCGGAGCATCCGCGCCGCCCTCGACGCCCTGCAGGACATCGGACGCCCCGCCGCGGTGCGCCTGGCGACGCTGATCGACCGCGGCCACCGCGAGCTGCCGATCCGCCCCGACTTCGTGGGCAAGAACCTCCCCAGCGCCCGCGACGAGCGGGTCAACGTGCGTCTCGCCGAGATCGACGGCGTCGAGGAGGTGACGATCGAGTCATGAGGCACCTCCTCGACACCCAGCACCTCTCCCGCGCCGACGCGCTCGAGATCCTCGACGTCGCCGAGGACATGGCCGACACCCAGCGCCGCGAGATCAAGAAGCTCCCGACGCTGCGCGGCAAGACGGTCGTCAACCTCTTCTTCGAGGACTCCACGCGCACCCGCATCTCGTTCGAGGCCGCGGCCAAGCGTCTTTCCGCCGACGTCATCAACTTCTCGGCGAAGGGCTCCAGCGTCAGCAAGGGCGAATCGCTGCAGGACACCGCGCAGACGCTGCAGGCGATGGGGGCGGATGCCGTCGTCATCCGCCACGGAGCCTCCGGCGCACCCCGCACGCTCGCCACCAGCGGCTGGATCAGCGCGGGCGTGGTCAACGCGGGCGACGGCACGCACGAGCATCCCACTCAGGCACTGCTGGACGCGTTCACCATCCGCAAGCGCCTGCACGGCGACGACAGCCGCGGCCGCGACCTCGACGGCATCCGGGTCACGATCGTCGGCGACGTGCTGCACTCGCGCGTCGCCCGCTCGAACGTATGGCTGCTGCACACCCTCGGCGCGCACGTCACGCTGGTCGCCCCGCCGACGCTCGTGCCCCAGGACGTCAGCGGCTGGCCCGTCGAGGTGGACTACGACCTCGATCACGCGATCGCGGCCGGACCCGACGCGCTCATGATGCTCCGCATCCAGCTCGAGCGCATGTCGGCTGCGTATTTCCCGACTGAACGGGAGTATTCCCGCCGGTACGGTCTCGACGCGCGGCGTCTGCAGGCCCTCCCGGGCGGTAGCATCGTTCTACACCCCGGTCCGATGAACCGGGGCCTGGAGATCTCCGCCGAAGCCGCCGATTCCCCGCGCTCGACGGTGCTCGAGCAGGTCACGAACGGTGTCTCCGTGCGGATGGCCGTGCTGTACCTGCTGCTGGCGGGCGAGCGGCCCGACAGCGAGAGAGAGGACCTCCGATGAGCCACGCCACCCCCCAGACCCTTCTGGTGCGCGGCGCACGCGTCGAGGGTCAGGATGCCACCGACCTCCTCGTGAAGGACGGCGTCATCGCCGAGACCGGCTCCGGCCTCTCGCACGCGGGCGCCACGGTCGTCGACGCCGACGGGCTCATCGCCCTCCCGGGTCTCGTCGACCTGCACGTGCACCTGCGCGAGCCCGGCTACGAGGCGTCCGAGACGATCCTCACGGGCTCGCGCGCCGCGGCGGCGGGCGGGTTCACCACCGTCTTCGCGATGCCGAACACCTCGCCGGTCGCCGACACCGCCGGCGTGGTCGAGCAGGAGCTCGCCCTCGGCGAGGCCGCCGGCTACGTCCACGTGCAGCCGATCGGCGCCGTGACGGTGGGGCAGAAGGGCGAGCGCCTCGCCGAGCTCGGCGCGATGGCCGACTCCCGCGCGCGTGTCCGCGTCTTCAGCGACGACGGGTTCTGCGTCTTCGACCCGCTGATCATGCGCCGAGCCCTCGAGTACGTGAAGGCCTTCGACGGCGTCGTCGCGCAGCACGCGCAGGACCCGCGCCTCACCGAAGGCGCGCAGATGAACGAGGGCGCCGTCTCGGCCGAGCTGGGCCTGACCGGCTGGCCCGCGGTCGCCGAGGAGTCGATCATCGCGCGCGACGTGCTGCTGGCCGAGCACGTGGGCTCCCGCCTGCACGTGTGCCACCTGAGCACGGCGGGCTCGGTCGACATCATCCGCTGGGCCAAGAAGCGCGGCGTGAACGTGACCGCCGAGGTCACCCCGCACCACCTCCTGCTGACCGATGAGCTCGTGCGCGACTACGACGCGCGGTTCAAGGTCAACCCGCCGCTGCGCCGCGAGGAAGACGTCATGGCCGTGCGCGAGGGCCTCGCCGACGGCACGATCGACATCGTGGCGACCGATCACGCTCCGCACCCGACCGAGGCGAAGGCCTGCGAGTGGGCCGCCGCGGCGAACGGCATGGTGGGCCTCGAGAGCGCCCTGCGCGTGGTGCAGCAGGCGATGGTCGACACCGGATTGCTCAGCTGGGCCGACGTGGCGCGGGTGATGTCGAAGACCCCTGCGCGGATCGGCCGCCTCGAGGGGCACGGCACCTCCGTCGCGGAGGGCCGGCCGGCCTCGTTCACCCTGTACGACCCGCGCCCCTCGCGCACGTTCGTGCTCGACGACCTGCGTGGCCGGAGCAAGAACTCCCCGTACCTCGGCCGAGAGCTCCCGGGAGAGGTGCGCTGGACCGTGCGCTCCGGCATCCCCACCGTCGTCGACGGTTCCGTTCTCGACACCCCGGGAGTGCTCGCGTGAGCAAAGAGGGTGCCCTGCTCGTCATGATCGGCGTCGCCGTCGCGCTCCTCGCGGTTCTCGCGTGGGCGTGGTGGCGACGAACGCGGCGCGATGCGCGCTACTCCGCCCCGGTGGGGGAGCTGCCCGCGGACGCCGTCGAGACGGCGGTGTTCCCGGGGCTCTACGTCGCCACGACCCGTCATGACGAGCCGCTCGAGCGTCTCGCTGTCAAGGGCCTCGGCTTCCGCTCCCGCGTCGACGTCACGGTCACCTCGGCCGGCGTCGCCCTCGACCTCCCGGGCCAGCCCCGCATCGCGCTCACCCGTGACCGCCTGGTGGACGCCGCCCAGGCCACCGTCGCCATCGACCGCGTGGTCGAGGCAGGCGGCCTCACACGCGTCACCTGGCGCATCGACGACGACACGATCGTCGACACCTACCTCCGTCCTCAGGACGCCTCGGCCAAAGCACTGGCCGACGCCATCCGCCCCCTCACCTCGACAGGAAGCGACGCATGACCTCCCTGATCCCTTCCGCGCTCTCCGCGCGGGAACCGGCCGTCCTCGTGCTCGAAGACGGCACCCGCTACACCGGCCGCGCTTACGGCGCACGCGGCGAGACCCTCGGCGAGGTCGTCTTCGCCACCGGCATGACCGGGTACCAGGAGACGATCACCGACCCCTCGTACGCGGGCCAGATCGTGCTGCAGACCGCCCCCCACATCGGCAACACCGGCGTGAACGACGAAGACCCCGAGTCGCGGCGCATCTGGGTCGCCGGCTACGTCGTGCGCGACCCCTCGCGCATGGTGTCGAACTGGCGCGCGAACCGCTCGCTCGAAGACGCGCTCGTCGAAGACGGCATCGTGGGCATCTCGGGCATCGACACCCGCGCCGTCACCCGCCGCATCCGCTCCTCGGGCAGCATGCGCGGCGGCGTCTTCTCCGGCGAGGCCGCGAGCCTGGATGCCGAGGAGCAGCTGCGTCGCGTGCGCGAGGCTCCGGGCATGGCGGGCCGCAACCTCTCGGCCGAGGTCTCGGTCACCGAGGTCGAGGTGACCCCCGCGACGGCGGAGCGCATCGGCAACCTGGCGGTGCTCGATCTGGGCGTGAAGAAGTCGACCATCGACAACCTCGCCGCGCGCGGCTTCGACGTGCACGTGTTCCCCCAGTCCGCCACGATCGACGAGATCCGCGCGATCGAGCCGGTCGCGGCGTTCTACTCGAACGGCCCCGGCGACCCCGCGGCATCCGACCAGCACGTGGAGCTCCTGCGCGAGGTGCTCAGCGACGGCCTGCCCTTCTTCGGCATCTGCTTCGGCAATCAGCTGCTGGGCCGCGCCCTCGGTTTCGGCACCTACAAGCTGCCGTTCGGACACCGCGGCATCAATCAGCCCGTGCTCGACAAGACCACCGGCCGCGTCGAGATCACGTCGCAGAACCACGGCTTCGCCGTCGACGCGCCGCTCGACGCCGTCATCGACAGCCCGAACGGCTTCGGCCGGGTCGAAGTGAGCCACATCGGCCTCAACGACAACGTCGTCGAGGGTCTGCGCGCCCTCGACATCCCCGCGTTCAGCGTGCAGTACCACCCCGAGGCCGCCTCGGGTCCGCACGACGCCAACTACCTGTTCGACCGCTTCCGCGACATGGTGATCGCGACTCAGGAGACCAAGACCAATGCCTAAGCGCGACGACATCACCTCCGTCCTCGTCATCGGCTCCGGCCCGATCGTCATCGGTCAGGCCTGCGAGTTCGACTACTCCGGCACCCAGGCGTGCCGCGTGCTGCGCGAAGAAGGCGTGCGCGTCATCCTCGTCAACTCCAACCCGGCGACGATCATGACCGACCCCGACTTCGCCGACGCGACGTACATCGAGCCCATCACCCCCGAGGTGATCGAGTCGATCATCGCCAAGGAGAAGCCGGATGCCGTGCTCCCCACCCTCGGCGGACAGACGGCCCTGAACGCGGCGATCCAGCTGCACAAGCGCGGCATCCTCGAGAAGTACGACGTCGAGCTCATCGGCGCCGACTTCGACGCGATCAACCGCGGTGAGGACCGCCAGATCTTCAAGGAGCTCGTGCTCGAGGCGGGCGCCGACGTCGCGGCATCCGTCATCTGCCACTCGATGGACGAGCTGCTGGCCGGAGCCGAGAAGCTCGGCTACCCGCTGGTCGTGCGTCCGTCCTTCACCATGGGCGGCCTCGGCTCCGGCTTCGCGTACGACGAGGCCGACCTCCGCCGTATCGGCGGTGCGGGCCTGCACGACTCGCCCACCAACGAGGTGCTGCTCGAGGAGTCGATCCTCGGGTGGAAGGAGTACGAGCTCGAGCTCATGCGCGACACCGCCGACAACACGGTGGTCGTCTGCTCGATCGAGAACGTCGACCCGGTCGGCGTGCACACGGGCGACTCGATCACGGTGGCTCCCGCGCTGACGCTGACCGACCGCGAGTATCAGAAGCTGCGCGACATCGGCATCGACATCATCCGCGCGGTGGGCGTCGACACCGGTGGCTGCAACATCCAGTTCGCCGTCGACCCCCAGACCGGCCGCATCATCGTCATCGAGATGAACCCGCGTGTGTCGCGGTCGAGCGCGCTCGCGTCGAAGGCGACGGGCTTCCCGATCGCCAAGATCGCCGCGAAGCTCGCGATCGGCTACCGCCTCGATGAGATCCCCAACGACATCACGAAGGTCACCCCGGCGAGCTTCGAGCCCACGCTCGACTACGTCGTGGTCAAGGTGCCGCGGTTCAACTTCGAGAAGTTCCCCGCCGCCGACACCACGCTGACGACCACCATGAAGTCGGTCGGCGAGGCGATGGCGATCGGTCGTAACTACACCACGGCCCTGCAGAAGGCGCTGCGCTCGCTCGAGAAGCGCGGCTCCAGCTTCCACTGGGGCGAGGAGTCGCGGACGGCCTCGGAGCTGCTCGAGATCGCGAAGACCCCGACCGACGGCCGCATCGTCGTGCTGCAGCAGGCGCTGCGCAAGGGCGCGACGGCCGAGCAGGCGTTCGACGCGACGGCGATCGACCCGTGGTTCATCGACCAGATGGTGCTGATCAACGAGGTCGCGGAGTTCATCGCGCAGGCCGACGAGCTGGATGCCGACACCCTCCGCGTCGCGAAGGAGCACGGCTTCAGCGACGCCCAGATCGCCGAGATCCGCGGTCTCGACGAGGCGGCGGTGCGCGAGAGCCGCTACGCGCTCGACGTGCGCCCGGTCTACAAGACGGTCGACACGTGCGCGGGGGAGTTCCCGGCGCTCACGCCGTACCACTACTCCTCGTACGACGCAGAGACGGAGGTCACCCCCTCCGACCGCACGAAGGTCGTCATCATCGGCTCCGGGCCGAACCGCATCGGCCAGGGCGTCGAGTTCGACTACTCGTGCGTGCATGCCTCGTTCGCGCTGTCGGACGCCGGGTACGAGACCGTCATGGTCAACTGCAACCCCGAGACCGTGTCGACCGACTACGACACGTCCGACCGCCTGTACTTCGAGCCGCTGACGCTCGAGGACGTGCTCGAGGTGCTGCACGCCGAGAGCCAGTCGGGCACGATCCTCGGCGTCGTCTGCCAGCTCGGCGGACAGACGCCTCTGGGCCTGGCGAAGGGCATCGAGGCCGCGGGGTACACGATCCTCGGGACCAGCCCCGAGGCGATCGACCTCGCCGAGGAGCGCGAGCTGTTCTCGCGCCTGCTCGACGACGCCGGCCTCGTCGCACCCCGCAACGGCACCGCGATCGACGTCGAGGGCGCCGTGCAGGTGGCCGAGGAGATCGGCTACCCCGTGCTCGTGCGCCCGAGCTTCGTGCTCGGCGGACGCGGCATGGAGATCGTCTACTCGACGGAGGCGCTGCGCGACTACTTCGTGCGCGTGGCCGATCAGGCAATCATCGGACCCGGCCTGCCGCTCCTGGTCGACCGCTTCCTCGACGACGCGATCGAGCTCGACGTCGACGCGCTGTACGACGGCACCGACCTGTACATCGGCGGCGTCATGGAGCACCTCGAGGAGGCCGGCATCCACTCCGGCGATTCCTCCTGCACGCTGCCGCCCGTCTCGCTCGGCCGCACCGAGGTCGACCGCGTCCGCGAGGCGACGCTCGCGATCGCGAAGGGCGTCGGCGTCCGCGGCCTGCTCAACGTGCAGTTCGCGATCTCGGCGGGAGTCCTCTACGTCATCGAGGCGAACCCGCGCGCCAGCCGCACCGTGCCGTTCGTGTCGAAGGCGCTCGGCATCCCGCTCGCGAAGGCCGCCAGCCGCATCATGGCCGGCAACACCATCGCCGAGCTCATCGCCGAGGGACTGCTGCCCGAACAGGACGGCTCGCGCGTCCCGCTGGACGCACCGGTCGCCGTCAAGGAGGCCGTGCTGCCGTTCAAGCGGTTCCGCACCGCCGACGGGCACACCGTCGACTCGGTCCTCGGACCCGAGATGCGTTCGACGGGCGAGGTCATGGGCATCGACCGCGACTTCCCGACCGCGTTCGCGAAGTCGCAGGAGGCCGCGTACGGCGGCATGCCGACCTCGGGCACCGTGTTCATCTCGGTCGCCGACGCCGACAAGCGCGCCGTCATCCTGCCCGCCCACCGCCTCCAGGAGCTCGGCTTCCAGCTCATGGCGACCGAGGGCACGGCCGAGATCCTCGCGCGCAACGGCATCCGGGTGAAGGTCGTCGAGAAGTACTCCGAGACGCAGGGCTCCGGCCAGCAGAACGTGGTCGACCTGATCAACGCCGGCGAGATCGACATGATCGTCAACACGCCCTCCGGCGGCACCGCGCGCGCCGACGGCTACGAGATCCGTGCCGCCGCCGTGGCCGCCGACAAGGCGCTGTTCACCACGATGGCCGTCCTCGGCGCCGCGGTGAGCGCTCTCGGCGCCATGAAGGACGGCTTCGCGGTGCGCAGCCTCCAGGAGCACGCCACCGACCGCGCGGGACGCCTGTGAGCGACACGTTCGGTCAGCGCCTCCACGCCGCCCTCGACCTGCACGGCGCGCTGTGCGTCGGCATCGACCCCCACGCCGCCCTCCTGTCGGCGTGGGGGCTGGATGCCACGGCCGAGGGCGCGCGGGAGTTCGGCCTGCGCACGGTCGAGGCCGCGCGGGGGAGGGTCGGCGTGGTCAAGCCGCAGGTGGCGTTCTACGAGCGCTACGGCTCCCGCGGCTTCGCCGCCCTCGAGGACGTGATGGCCGCCGCCCGCGACGCGGGGCTCATCGTGATCGCCGACGCCAAGCGCGGTGACATCGGCACGACGATGGAGGGCTACGCCCACGCGTGGCTCGAGCCCGGTTCTCCCCTCGAAGCGGATGCCGTGACGCTGACGCCCTACATGGGTGCCGACTCGCTGCGCGACACGCTGTCCCTCGCGGTACGCCACGGCAAGGGCGCGTTCGTCCTCACCGCGACGAGCAACCCCGAGGCCCGCGCGCTGCAGAGCGCGATCGTCGACGACGCCCTCGCCATCGGCGACCACGAGCACGTGGCGGCGCGGGTCGCCCGCGACGTCAACGAGGCCAATGTCGGCGCCCCCGGCGCCCTCGGTCCCGTCGGAGTCGTGGTGGGGGCCACCGTCGACCGTGCGGCCTTCGGTCTCGGCGACGTGGCCCTCGCGGGCATGCCGATCCTCGCGCCCGGCTTCGGCACTCAGGGAGCCGCGCCCGCCGACCTCGGCCGACTCTTCGGATACGTGGCCTCGGCCGTCGTCGCCAACGAGAGCCGAAGCATCCTCGCGGTCGGGCCCGAACGCCTCGCCGCCCGCATCGACGAGCGCGCCGCGCTCTACCGGGAGTCCCTGCATGGCTGAAACCCGTCGTCCGCCCGAGGTCGACCGCGCCGCCGCCTCGCGCCGAGCCGTCGAAGCGCGGCGCGAACGCGCCGCGCTGAAGCGCGACGTCTCCACCCGCGTGATCTCGCCGCAGGAACTGCTGCGCCGGGGCCTGGCCGACCCGCTGTCGCCGGCCGGGGCGATGCGCGTCACCGAGTTCCTCACCGCGATCCCGGCGATCGGCGAGAGCAAGCGCGACCGCATCCTGGCCTCCCTCGGGATCTCGCCCGTGAAGCGGCTCGGCGGTCTCGGCACCCGCCAGCGCGACGCGCTCCGCGACTTCCTCGACACGCGGTGGCCCGAGCCGGGGCCGCGCGACGGACGCAGCCGCCTCATCGTGCTCGCCGGGCCCACGGCCGTCGGCAAGGGCACGGTCGCCGCGCACATCAAGGAGAACTACCCGGAGATCCACCTGTCGGTGTCGGCGACCACGCGCACCGCGCGCCCGGGTGAGGTCGAGGGCGAGCACTACTACTTCGTCGACGACGCGGAATTCGACCGCCTGGTCGCGTCGGGGGAGCTGCTGGAGTGGGCCGTCGTGCACAACAAGAACCGCTACGGGACCCCGCGCGCTCCCATCGAGCGGGTCCTCGCCGAGGGGGGCACCGCCCTGCTCGAGATCGATCTGCAGGGCGCGCGTCAGGTGCGCGCGGCCGACCCGTCGGCGACCCTGGTGTTCCTCCTGCCGCCCAGCTGGGACGAGCTCGTGCAGCGCCTGGTCGGGAGGGGGACGGAGGATGCCGAGGAGCGCGCCCGGCGCCTGCGCACGGCCCGCGTCGAGCTCGCCGCGCAGAACGAGTTCGACTACCGGGTGGTGAACGACGAGGTGGCGCACGCCGCCGCCCAGGTCGTCGCCCTCGCCGCCGCTCAGCACTGACCGGGGCCTGAACCGGGTTCGCGGCGGATTCCCGTCATCCGGGCGTGGAAGATCCGCCCCGGACGGCGTGACCCGTCCCGAACCCGCGAGCCCGACCCACCCGACCGCCCTCGGCACGAGCCGCGCGGGCGTCGGCTAGAATAGGAGGATGCTTCGGCGCTCCAGCGCCGCATCCACCCCATCCGCCGAACCAGGAGGTTCCCCATGGCCGGACGTGACAAGGGCATCATCGACCCGCCCATCGACGCTCTGCTCGACAAGGTCGACTCGAAGTACCAGCTCGTCATCTACGCGTCCAAGCGCGCGCGTCAGATCAACGACTACTACTCCGACCTGCACGAGGGCAACCTCTTCGACAACGTCGGCCCGCTCGTCGACTCCACCGTCGAAGACAAGCCGCTGACGATCGCTCTGCACGAGATCCACGAGGACAAGCTGCGCCTTCGCGCCGCCGAGTGATCTGTTCACAGATGTGACGATGCCCCGGGCGGCCTGGCGCCGCCCGGGGCATACTTGTGCCCGTTCCCCGCTCGCAACCACCCCGGAGTCGTCTTGACCGACCTGCGCCTGTTCACGTCCGAGTCCGTCACCGAAGGACACCCCGACAAGATCTGCGACCAGATCTCCGACAGCATCCTCGACGCCATCCTCACCGACGACCCCACCGGTCGCGTGGCCGTCGAGACCCTCGTCACGACGGGGCTCGTGCACGTCGCCGGCGAGGTGTCGACGAGCGCCTACGTCGAGATCCCCGCGATCGTGCGCGACGTGGTCAATCGCATCGGCTACACCTCGAGCGACACCGGCTTCGACGGGGAGTCGTGCGGGGTCAGCGTGTCGATCGGCGCGCAGTCGTCCGATATCGCCGCGGGCGTCAACAAGGCGTTCGAGCAGCGCGAGCGCGGCTCCGTCGACCCCCGTGATCTCCAGGGCGCGGGTGACCAGGGCATCATGTTCGGCTTCGCCACGAACGAGACGCCCCAGCTCATGCCGATGGCCGCGTGGACTGCCCACCGCATCGCCGAGCGCCTGGCATCCGTCCGCAAGAGCGGCGCGCTGCCCTTCCTCCGCCCCGACGGCAAGACGCAGGTGACCCTCGGCTACGACGGCTTCACCCCGCGTACCGTCGACTCGGTCGTACTCTCCACGCAGCACCACCCCGACATCTCGCAGGAAGACCTGCGCGCCGAGGTGCAGGCGGCGGTCATCGAACCGGTGCTGGCCGAGACGGGTCTCGAGCTGCCCGACGTGAAGTACTACATCAACCCCGCGGGACCGTTCGTCATCGGAGGGCCCAAGGGCGACGCCGGGCTCACCGGCCGCAAGATCATCATCGACACCTACGGCGGGGCCTCGCGTCACGGCGGTGGCGCCTTCAGCGGAAAGGACCCGTCGAAGGTCGACCGCTCCGCGGCCTACGCCATGCGGTGGGTCGCCAAGAACGCGGTGGCAGCGGGCCTGGCCGACCGTCTCGAGGTGCAGGTCGCCTACGCGATCGGCAAGGCGAACCCCGTCGGTCTGTACGTCGAGTCGTTCGGAACGGCGCACGTGGCCGACGACGTCATCGTGCGGGCCATCCGCGACGTGTTCGACCTGCGACCTGCCGCGATCGTCGAGCAGCTCGACCTGCTGCGTCCGATCTACGCGCAGACGGCGACCTACGGCCACTTCGGCCGCGAGCTCTCCGACTTCACGTGGGAGCGCACCGACCGCGTCGACGAGCTGCGCACCTCCGCCGGACTCTGACGGTGGGTGGGGGAGAGCACCCCGCCCGCGTCGAGGGTGCGTGCCAGGGAGGCTCGCGCGGTGACGCGGCCGCTGCCGGCCGCCCGGCTGCTGAGCGGGCCCGCGGCGAGGATGCGCGCTCATGAGCGAGCGCCGCGTCGCGCGCGTGCAGCTCGAGTCGCCCGTCCCTCAACTCGACCGCCTGTTCGACTACGCCATCCCGCACCCCCTCGTCGCCGACGTGGCACCGGGGGTGCGGGTCAAGGTGCCCCTGCGGTCCGCCGGTCGCATGATGGAGGCGTTCGTCGTCGAGGTCGTCGCCGACGACGGCACCGAACGTCCGCTCTCCTCCGTCGAGGCGGTCGTGTCCACGACGCCCGTGCTGCCGGCACGCCTGTACACGCTCGCTCGGCGCGTCGCCGATCGCGCGGCGGGTTCGGTCAGCGACATCCTGCGTCTGGCCGTGCCCAAGCGCATGGTCCGCGCCGAGAAGGCGTGGGCGGCGGCCCCCGCACCCGCGACGCCCGACGTCGTCCCCGCCGCGCGCGACCACGCCGACAGCGTCCTCGGCGCGTATCCCGGCCTCGGCGCCGCCCTCGACGCGGGCGAGCGCCTCGCGGTCGACGCCCCGCCGCACCCGCATCCCGAGCTGCCACGCGGCGCCTGGGCCGACCTCCTCGCCGCCGCCGCGACCCGCACGCTGGCACGCGGCCGGAGCGCCGTGCTGATCGTGCCCGACTACCGCGACCAAGCACAGCTGCTGGCGGCCCTGGCCGAGCTCGTGCCGGCGGAGGCGATCGTCCGCGACGACGCCGACCAGTCGGGTCCCGCGCGCTACGGGCAGTATCTGCGCACCCTCGCCCCCGTCCCGTGCATCGTCGTCGGACGTCGCTCGGCGGTGTACGCCCCCGCGCACGACACGGGCCTGGTCGCGCTGTGGGACGACGGCGATTCGCTGCTCGCCGAACCGCTCTCGCCGGGCGTGCACGCGCGCGACGCCGCCCTCGTGCGACAGGAGATCGAGCACTCGGCGCTCGTGTTCGCCGGACACACGCGCACCTCCGACGTTCAGCGACTGGTCGACGTCGGCTACGTGCGCGAGGTGCCCCAGGCACGACGCCCCAGCCCCCGTGTGGTGCTGAGTGCGACGCGCGAGGGCGAGCAGCGGCAGTCCCGCGTCCCGTCCTCGGCCTTCGCCGCCGCGCGCGAAGCCCTGCAGCACGGACCGGTGCTCGTGCAGGTCGCGCGTCCGGGCTACGCGCCGTCGCTCGTGTGCGCCGACTGCCGCCGGCCCGCGCGGTGCCCGCACTGCGCGGGTCCCCTCCGCGCCGCCCGCCCCGGAGCGACGCCGGTGTGCGCGTGGTGCGGCCGCAGCGCGCACGCGTGGTCGTGCGGTCACTGCGGGTCGGTCAAACTGCGCATGGCCTCTTCGGGCAGCGAGCGCACGGCCGATGAGCTCGGCCGGGCCTTCCCGAACACACGGGTGATCGTCGCCGACGGCGCGCACCAGGTCGCCGAGGTGGATGCCGCCCCGGCCCTGGTGATCGCGACGCGCGGCGCCGAACCGCTCGCGCGCGGCGGGTACCGCGCCGTGATCCTGCTCGACGGCGACCGCATGCTGCAGAACGAGGCGCTGCGCATCGGGGAGCACTGCCTGCGCTGGTGGTCGAACGCCGCGGCCCTCGCCGCGCCCGGCGCGCCCGTTCACCTCGTCGGCGTCGCCGGGCCCGTCGCGCGGGCGCTCGCGACCTGGACGCAGCCGGCCTACGCCCGCGCCGAGCTCGCGGACCGCGCGCCGCTGCGGATGCCCCCGGCCGTCCGCGTGGCGAGCGTCGACGGACACGCCCGGAGCGTCGACACGCTCCTCGCCTCCCTCCGCGAGACGGTGCCCGATCTCGACGCCCTCGCCGTCCTGGGGCCGGTCGACACCTCGACAGACCCCGACACCGCGACGGCCCGCGCGCTCGTGCGCTTCGACTACGCCCACGGCCGCGCGGTCGCGGAGGCGCTGCGCGCGGGAGTCATCGCCGACGCGCTGCGGGCGCGCAAGTCGCGCAAAGATCGCGGTCCCCGCCCGCGCAGTACGCTCAGAGTCCGCCTCGACATCCCCGAGCCCGACCTCTGAGCGCGCCCCCACCCATCCGCCCGCTTCCGAGAGTCTGAGGAGAACCATGCGCCTCGTCTTCGCCGGCACCCCCGCCGTCGCCGTCCCGTCGCTCCGCGCCCTGGCATCCGGTCCCCATGAGATCGCCGCGGTCGTCACGCGCAGCGACGCCCCGCTCGGACGAAAGCGCGTCCTGACGCCGTCGCCGGTCGCCCAGGCCGCCGACGAGCTCGGCCTGCCCGTCATCAAGGCCGATCGCCTCGACGCCGACGCCACGGCCCGCATCGCCGCGCTCGAGCCGCACCTCGGCGTGATCGTCGCCTATGGCGGTCTCGTGCGCGAGCCGCTGCTCTCGACCCCCGATCGCGGCTGGATCAACCTGCACTTCTCGCTGCTGCCGCGCTGGCGTGGAGCCGCCCCCGTGCAGCGCGCGCTCATCGCGGGCGACGCCGTCACGGGAGCCAGCGTGTTCCAGCTCGTCGCCGCCCTCGACGCCGGCGACGTCTTCGCCGAGGAGCGGTACGAGGTCCCGTCGGGGGCGACCTCGGCGGACCTCCTGGACGCCCTCGCCGACATCGGCGCTCCTCTGCTCGCGCGCGTCGTCGACGGGATCGCCGACGGCACCGCCGTCGCGGCCCCGCAGGAGGGCGAGCCCACCCTCGCCCCGAAGCTCACCCTCGACGACGGCGCCCTCGACCTCACCCGCGACGCAGCCTCGCTCCTGCACCAGATCGCGGGCGTCACCCCCGAGCCCGGGGCCCACACCACGTTCGACGGCGCCCGATTCAAGGTGCTGCGCGCGTCGGCGTCGGACGCACCGCCCCTTCCGCCCGGCCGGGTCACGGCATCCGGCAAAGAGGTCGTCGTGGGCACAGGCACTTCGCCGCTGCGTCTCGAGACGGTTCAGCCGGCCGGCAAGGGCGCGATGAACGCGGGCGACTGGTTCCGAGGCCTGCGCACCGACCAGCCGGTGCTGGGCGCATGAGCGTTCAGGGAGCACGCGCGGCGGCCTACGAGGTGCTGCGGGCCGTCTCGGGAGACGAGGCCTACGCCAATCTGCTGCTGCCGCACGCGATCGCCCGGCAGGGTCTGGATGCCAAGGACGCCGGCCTCGCGACCGAGCTGACGTACGGCACCCTCCGCCGTCGCGGCACGTACGACGCGATCATCGCGATCGCCGCCGATCGCACGGTCGACCGCATCGATCCCGCCGTCCTCGATGCGCTCCGCCTCGGCGTCCATCAACTGCTGTCGACGCGCGTCGCCTCGCACGCGGCGGTCAACGAGTCGGTCGAGCTCGCCCGCCGGAACGGGGGCGGGCGCGGTGCCGCCGGGTTCGCCAACGCCGTGCTGCGTCGCGTGTCGCGCGACAACCCGGGGCACTGGATGGAGCGCGTCGCCGAGGGGGCGCGCAGCGACGACGAGCGCATCGGCCTGACGACCTCGCACCCGGTGTGGATCGTGCGGGCCCTGCGTCGCGCTCTGACCGCCGAGGGACGCGCGGATGAGCTCCCCGGACTGCTCGAGGCCGACAACGTCGCTCCGCGCGTGGCGATGATCGCCCTCCCGGGCCTCGCCGAGGTCCCCGACGACGCCACCCCCGCGCGCTTCGCGCCGACGGCGTTCACCACGCGCGGGGGCGACCCCGAGCACCTCATCCGCGAGACGGGCGGACGTGTCCGCGTGCAGGACGAGGGCTCGCAGCTCGCCGCCCTGGCGCTCAGCCGGGCGCTGCCCGTGCGCGAGGGGGAGCGCTGGCTCGACCTGTGCGCCGGCCCCGGAGGCAAGACCGCCCTGCTGGCCGCGGAGGCCCTCGCCCACGGGGCCCGACTGGATGCCAACGAGATCGCGCCGGCGCGAGCGGGACTCGTGCGGCAGGCCGTGGCATCCGTCCCCCTCGAGGTCGAGGTGAGCGAGGAGGACGGGCGCGAGCGCGCGGCCCGCGCGGCGGGGGAGTACGACCGCATCCTCGTCGACGCCCCCTGCACCGGGATCGGAGCCCTGCGCCGACGGCCCGAGGCGCGCTGGCGCAAGACGCCGGCCGACGTGCCCGATCTCACCGAGCTGCAGCGCGAGCTCGTGCTCTCGGCGTTCGAGGCCCTGAAGCCGGGCGGGGTGCTGGCGTACGTCACGTGCTCCCCTCACCTGGCCGAGACCTCCGGAGTGCTGGCCGAGGTGATGCGGACGCTCGGCGACGCGGCGGAGGAGCTCGACGCCCGCGCCGTCGTGCGCGCCGTGGCGGTCGACGACATCGACCTGCCGGAGCAGGCCGACGGCTCGCTCCGCGCTCAACTGTGGCCGCACCGCCACGGCACGGATGCCATGTCGATCGCCCTCCTCCGCAAGCGCTGACGCGCCCGCGCGCCGCGCCCCGCCTCCACGCACGCATAAACGGCATCCGTGCCCGGAAACGCTCCCGCAGCGCGTTTCTGAGCACGAATGCCGTTTATGGAGCCGGGCATCGACGGAACCGGCACGCGCAGGGTCACACGCCCATAATGGTCGGGTGCCTACCGACGCCCCGCGCATCAACCCGAGCATCCTGGCCGCCGACTTCGTGAACATGGAGGCCGAGCTCGCGCGCATCGCGGGAGCCGACTTCGTGCACGTCGACGTGATGGACAACCACTTCGTGCCGAACCTCACCTTCGGTCCGCAGATGGTCGGTCGCATCCAGGAGACGAGCCCCGTGCCGCTGGACGTGCACCTCATGATCGACGACCCCGACCGCTGGGCTCCCGCGTACGCCGAGCTCGGTGCGGCTTCCGTCACCTTCCATCTCGAGGCGGCGGCATCCCCGGTCGCCCTCGCCCGCCAGCTGCGCGCGATCGGTGCGCGCGCGGGCGTCGCCGTCAAGCCCGGCACGCCGGTCGAGAACCTGTTCGATTCGCTCAACGAGTTCGACCAGATCCTCGTCATGACCGTCGAGCCGGGGTTCGGCGGCCAATCGTTCATGCCCGAGACGATGCCGAAGCTGCGTGCCCTGGCCGACGAGGCGAAACGACGCGGGTCGAGCGTCTGGCTGCAGGTCGACGGGGGCATCGGCGAAGCGACGATCGCCCAGGCCGCCGAGGCCGGGGCCGACACGTTCGTCGCGGGTTCCGCGGTGTTCGGCGCCGACGACCCCGACCGCGCGATCCAGTCGCTGCGCGCCTCCGCCGCCCGCCACCGCCACTGACCGCGCGTTCGTCACCGCCCCCCAGCCGCCCCGCGACAACCCCACCCCCGTCGACCCGATACCCTGGAGGGGTGAAGACCTTCGACGACCTGTTCGCGGAACTCAGCGCCAAGGCCGTCGAGCGACCCGAAGGCTCCGGCACCGTCGCGCAACTCGACGCCGGCGTGCACGCGATCGGCAAGAAGATCGTGGAAGAGGCCGCCGAGGTGTGGATGGCCGCCGAGTACGAGTCCGACGAGGCCGCGGCCGAGGAGATCTCGCAGCTGCTCTACCACCTGCAGACCCTCATGCTCGCGAAGGGGCTGTCGCTCGAAGACGTCTACCGACATCTCTGAGCCGCACTCGCCCTCCCCACGCTCACACAACACGAAAGCCCCCGTCATGCTGCGAATCGCCGTGCCGAACAAGGGGTCGCTCGCCGAGACCGCCGCCGAGATGCTCTCGGAGGCCGGATACACCGGACGACGCGACTCGAAAGACCTGTACACGGTCGACCCCGTCAACGAGGTCGAGTTCTTCTACCTGCGTCCCCGTGACATCGCGACCTACGTCGGCTCCGGCGCGCTGGACGTCGGCATCACCGGTCGCGACCTGCTGCTCGACGCCCGCATGCCCGGCGCGCGAGAGGTCGAGTCCCTCGGCTTCGCCGGCTCCACCTTCCGCTTCGCGGGTCGCCCCGGCCGCTTCACCGACGTGCAGGACCTCCAGGGTCTCCGCGTCGCGACGGCCTACCCGGGCCTGGTCGACGCCTTCCTCGACGAGCGCGGCATCGCCGTCGACATCGTGCCGCTCGACGGCGCGGTCGAGTCGGCCGTGCAGCTCGGAGTGGCGGATGCCGTGGCCGATGTCGTCTCGACCGGCACGACGCTGCGCCAGGCCGGGCTCGAGATCTTCGGACCGGTCCTGCTCGAGAGCGACGCCGTGCTGATCGCCGGTCCGCAGGAAGCCGACGGCACCGAGACGCTGCTGCGACGCCTGCGCGGTGTCCTCGCCGCCCGCAAGTACGTGCTCATCGACTACGACCTGCCCGCCGCCCTCGTCGAGCAGGCGGTCGCGGTGGCCCCGGGTCTGGAATCGCCCACGATCTCGCCGCTGCGCGACCCCGAGTGGGTCGCCGTGCGGGTGATGAGCCCGCGCCGCGACGTCAACCAGGTCATGGACGCGCTCTACGCGATCGGCGCGCGAGCGATCCTCGTCACCGAGATCCTCGCCGCGAGGCTCTGATGACCCTCGCGCGTCGCGTCATCCCCTGCCTCGACGTCGCCGCGGGCCGCGTCGTGAAGGGCGTCAACTTCCTCGACCTGCGCGACATGGGCGACCCTGTCGAGCTCGCGAAGCTCTACTTCGACCAAGGCGCCGACGAGGTCACGTTCCTCGACGTCACCGCCACCGTCGACGAGCGCTCCACCACCTACGACGTCGTGCGCCGCACGGCCGAGCAGGTCTTCATCCCGCTCACTGTGGGCGGGGGAGTGCGCTCGAGCGACGACGTCGCCCGACTCCTCGCCGTCGGCGCCGACAAGATCGGCGTCAACTCCGCCGCGATCGCCCGTCCGCAGCTCATCGACGAGATCGCCGACCGCTTCGGCGCCCAGGTCGTCGTGCTCTCGCTCGACGTCAAGCGGGCGGCATCCACCCCGTCCGGCTTCGTGGTGACCACCCACGGCGGCCGCACCGAGACGACTCTCGACGCGCTCGAGTGGGCGCGCGAGGCCGTCGAGCGCGGAGCCGGCGAACTGCTGGTGAACTCGATCGACGCCGACGGCACCAAGCAGGGCTTCGACCTCGAGCTCGTGCGCCTCATGCGCCAGGTCGCCGCGGTCCCGGTCATCGCCTCCGGCGGTGCGGGCGCGCTCGAACACTTCGCCCCTGCCGTGCAGGCCGGTGCCGACGCGGTGCTGGCGGCATCCGTGTTCCACTCCGGTCAGCTGACGGTCGGAGAGGTCAAAGACGCCATGGCCGCCGAAGGGATCGAGGTGCGCCGATGAGCGTCGACCGTGTCACCTACAACGCCGACGGTCTGGTTCCCGCCGTCATCCAGCAGTTCGACACGCGCGAGGTGCTGATGATGGGGTGGATGGATGCCGAGGCCCTGAACCGCACCCTCACCAGCGGCCGCGTCACCTTCTGGTCCCGCTCGCGTCAGGAGTACTGGCGCAAGGGCGACACCTCCGGGCACATCCAGATCGTGAAGGGCGCGCGCCTGGACTGCGACGGCGACACACTGCTCATCGAGGTCGACCAGATCGGCGCCGCGTGCCACACCGGCGACCACACGTGCTTCGACGCCGACGACCTGCACCCCGTCGTGGGGGAGCGCTGATGCGACGCGCCCGCTCCCTGGCGGTGCTCGCGATGCTCGCCGCGGGGGCGATCGGCGTCATCGCGTCGACGCAGACGTGGATCGACGTCACCCTCGACGACGGTGCGCGGCAGACCATCGCCGTCTCCGGCGCGGACGCCCTCCCCGTGCTGACCCCCCTCAGCCTCGCCGCCCTGGCCCTGGGCGCGGCCCTGTCGATCGTCGGCCCCGTGCTGCGGTACCTGTTCGGAGTGCTCGGCATCCTGATCGCGGGTCTCGTGGGCGTCGGAACCGCGCAGTTGCTGTTCGCCACCCCCGTCTCGGCGACGGCCGCGGCGGTCACCGAGGCGACGGGAATCTCGGGGACGGATGCCGTCGCCTCGCTCGTCAGCGGCCTGTCACTCACCCCCTGGCCCGCCGTGACGCTGGTGGCCCAGGTCGTCCTCGCCGCGGCAGCCGTCTTCACGCTCGTCACCGCGCGCCGCTGGGCCTCGGGCGCGAGCCGCAAGTACCGCACGGCCGAGGAGGCCGGCACCGCCACCGGTCGCCCCCACGACGCGATCGACTCGTGGGACGACCTCTCCCGCGGCGACGACCCCACGGCCTGAGACCGACCTCGCGACATCGAGACGACGGCGGGAGAGGCCCACCGCGCTTCGATAGACTGGTCGAACGCTTTCCCCCGCGCCCGCGCGCGACTGTTAGGAGTCCCATGAGCAACCCCATCGGCGATCCCGGCCACGGACACTCGCCCGCCGCCTGGACGGCCGTGATCATCATGCTGGTCGCCTTCACGCTCGGCACGCTGTTCTTCTGGCTCGACATGCCGGTGCTGGTGTGGGCGTCGGTGGGTCTGCTCGTCGTCGGCGCGATCGTCGGCTGGGCCATGACCAAGGCCGGTTACGGCGCGAACGGCGCGAAGTCCAACCCGAAGGCGCACTGACCGTGCTGGCCGATCTGACGGCCGGAGCGGTGGAGGATGCCGAGCAGCGCGCCCAGACGCGCTCGCTCGCCGATGTCGAACGCGATGCCCTCGCGCAGACCCCGGCCCGTGACGCGCTGGCCATGCTGGCCCCCGCCGACCGCGTGAAGATCATCGCCGAGGTCAAGCGCGCGAGCCCCTCGCGCGGCGACCTCGCGTCGATCCCGGATCCCGCGCGACAGGCGCGCCTGTACGAGGAGGGCGGCGCTTCGGCGATCTCCGTGCTCACGGAGGGCCGCAAGTTCAAGGGGAGCCTCGCCGACCTCGAGTCCGTCCGTGCCGCGGTGAGCGTCCCCGTGCTGCGCAAGGACTTCATCGCCACGCCCTACCAGGTGCTCGAGGCTCGCGCGTCGGGCGCCGATCTGGTGCTGCTCATCGTCGCCGCACTCGACGACAAGACGCTCGGCGAGCTGTACGGTCTCGTCACCGACCTGGGCATGACCGCCCTCGTCGAGACGCACTCGGCCGACGAGCTGGAACGGGCCTCGCAGCTCGGGGCGAAGCTCATCGGCGTCAACGCCCGCAACCTCTCGACGTTCGAGCTCGACCGCGACCTGTTCGGCTCGCTCGCCGATCGCTTCCCGGCCGATGCGATCAAGATCGCCGAATCGGCTGTCCTCGCCCCCGCCGACGTCGCCCACTACCGCGCCGCCGGCGCCGACGTGGTGCTCGTCGGCGAGGCCCTCGTGACCGGCGACCCCGTCGCCACCCTCCGCGCGTTCCTCCAGGAGACGTCATGACCACCGTTCCCGTCCAGAAGCTGCGCGACCAGAAGGGGCCGTTCTTCGGCGACTTCGGCGGGCGCTACATGCCCGAGTCGCTCATCGCCGCGATCGACGAGCTCACCGAGGTCTACGAGTCGGCCATGGCCGACCCGGAGTTCCACGCCGAGTTGAGCGCCCTGCTGCACGACTACGCGGGTCGCCCCTCGGTGCTCACCGAGGTGCCGCGCTTCGCCGAGCACGCGGGGGGCGCACGCGTCTTCCTCAAGCGCGAAGACCTCAATCACACCGGCTCGCACAAGATCAACAACGTGCTCGGCCAGGCGCTGCTCACCAAGCGCCTCGGCAAGACGCGCGTGATCGCCGAGACCGGAGCCGGTCAGCACGGCGTCGCCACCGCGACCGCGGCCGCGCTGTTCGGTCTCGACTGCGTGATCTACATGGGCGAGGTCGACACCGAGCGTCAGGCGCTCAACGTCGCGCGCATGCGCCTGCTGGGCGCCGAGGTCGTGCCGGTCACGACGGGGTCGCGCACCCTCAAGGACGCGATCAACGAGGCCTACCGCGACTGGGTCGCGTCGGTCGAGACCACCAACTACATCTTCGGCACCGCGGCGGGCCCGCACCCGTTCCCGGCGATGGTGCGCGACTTCCAGAAGATCATCGGCGAAGAGACGCGCGCCGAGTTCCTCGAACGACTCGGTCGCCTTCCGGATGCCGTTCTCGCCTGCGTCGGCGGCGGATCCAACGCCATCGGCATGTTCGACGCCTTCCTCGACGACGAGGGCGTGGCCCTCTACGGCGTCGAAGCGGCGGGCGACGGCGTCGACACCCCCAAGCACGCGGCGTCCATCGGTCGGGGTCGCCCGGGCGTCCTCCACGGCGCGCGCACCTACGTCCTGCAGGACGAAGACGGTCAGACCACCGAATCGCACTCGATCTCGGCCGGCTTGGACTACCCCGGCGTCGGCCCCGAGCACGCGTGGCTCGCCGACATCGGCCGTGCCCAGTACATCCCGGCCACCGACGACGAGGCCATGCAGGCCCTGCGCCTGCTCTCGCGCACCGAGGGCATCATCCCCGCGATCGAGTCCGCGCACGCCCTCGCGGGCGCCCTGCGCATCGGGCGCGAGCTCGGCCCGGATGCCGTCATCGCGATCAACCTCTCCGGCCGCGGCGACAAGGACATGGACACCGCCGCCCGGTACTTCGACCTCTACGACGCGGAGCACGCGCCGGAGATGGCCGAGGGCCGTGCGCAGACGCGCGCCGCCGAGACCGTGGCATCCGCTCCCGGATCCCCGGTCGACGTCGCGCCGGCGCCCGACGCGGCCAGCGGTGCGGGGGTCGAGCTGTGACCTCGCGCGTCGCCACGGCGATCGAGGCCGCCCACGCGGACGGTCGCGGCGCGTTCGTCGGCTACCTGCCCGCCGGCTACCCCGACGTCGCCACGAGCATCGAGGCGGCCGTCGCCCTCGCCGAGGCCGGCGCCGACGTCGTCGAGCTCGGACCGCCCTACAGCGATCCCGTCATGGACGGCCTGGTCATCCAGGAGGCGACGCAGACGGCGCTGGCAGGCGGCTTCCGCATGCGCGACCTCTTCACGATCATCCGCGAGGTCACGGCGCGCACCGACGTGCCCATCCTCGTCATGACGTACTGGAACCTCGTCGAGCAGTACGGCGTCGACCGATACGCCGACGAACTGGTCGCCGCCGGGGGAGCGGGCCTCATCACGCCCGACATCACCCCCGACGCGGGCGAGGCCTGGATCGCGGCGAGCGAGCGCACCGGGCTCGACCGCGTCTTCCTCGCCGCTCCCACCTCGTCGGACGAGCGCTTGAAGATGATCGTCGACGCCTCCACGGGCTTCGTGTACACCGTGTCGACGATGGGCATCACGGGGGAGCGCGCTTCTCTCGACGCCGCCGCGCGGGGTCTCGTGGAGCGGCTGCGGGCGTTCGGGGTGCAGCACGCGTGCGTGGGTATCGGCATCTCCAACGCCGAGCAGGTCGCCGGTGTCGTCGAGTACGCCGACGGCGCGATCGTCGGCACCGCGCTGGTCAAGGCGCTGCGCGACGGCGGTGTCGACGGCCTCTCCTCGCTCGCGAGGGAGCTGTCCGCGGGCGCTGTTCAGCGCGCCTAGACTCGTCTGCATGACGTTCGCCCTCTCGAGCGCCGCCTCCGGCGTGCTCGCCAGCATCCCGAGCCCGACGATCTCCTACGTCGATCTCGGTCCGCTCCGCATCCACTTCTATGCCCTGTGCATCGTCGCGGGCATCATCGTCGCGGTGTTCCTCACGAACGCCCGTCTGACGCGTCGCGGCGCCGAGAAGTGGGTCGTCATCGACATCTGCCTCCTGGCGGTGCCGCTCGCCATCATCGTGGCGCGCATCTACCACGTGGCCACGCATGCGGGCTTCTACTTCGGCCCCGGCTCCAACCCGTGGAACATCACGCAGCCCGGGTCCGTGTGGGCCATCTGGGAGGGGGGCATCGCCATCTACGGCGCCCTCATCGGCGGCGCCATCGGCGCGATCCTCGGATGCCGCTGGACCGGCATCCGGTTCTGGACCTTCGCCGACGCCCTCGCGCCCGGCCTCATCATCGCCCAGGCCATGGGACGCTTCGGCAACTGGTTCAACCAGGAGCTCTTCGGCCAGCCCACCGACCTGCCGTGGGGGCTCGAGATCGCCGCGGGCAACTCCGCCATCCCCGTCGGCCTGCCCGCGGGCACGCTGTTCCACCCCACCTTCGCCTACGAGGTCATCTGGAACCTGCTCGGCGCCGCGGTCATCCTGTACGTCGGCAAGCGCTTCACGCTCCAGTGGGGCAAGCAGTTCGCGATCTACCTGGTCTGGTACAGCGCCGGCCGCATCGTGTGGGAGTCCATCCGCATCGACCCCAGCGACATCATCCTGGGCCTGCGCACGAACGTCTGGGCCGCGATCTTCGGCGTCATCCTCGGCATCGTCATCTTCGCCGTGCAGTCGCGCCGTCACCACGGTCTCGAGCCGTCGCCGTACGTCCCGGGGCGCGAGTCGAAGGCTCCGGGGGCTGTAGACTCAGGCGACCCCTCTGACTTCGTCGACGTGAGCGAGCCGCCCGCGACGAACGACACCGTCGGCACCAGCGCCACAAGCAGCCCCGCCACGAACTAACACTCTGGGCCGACGTCGTCCCATTCGAAGCATCAACGTGAGGACGGTTGATATGGCTTCCAGCCTGCGCTCCGACACCGTCGGAGGAGCATTCCCCGCCCGACAGGGAATGTACGACCCGTCGTTCGAGAAAGACGCCTGTGGCCTCGCCATGGTCGCCACTCTCCGCGGCGAAGCCGGTCACGACATCATCGACCTGGCGCTGACGGCGCTGCGCAACCTCGAGCACCGCGGCGCCATCGGCTCCGACGCGGGCACCGGTGACGGTGCCGGCATCCTGACGCAGATGCCCGACGCATTCCTGCGCGCCGTGGTCGACTTCGACCTGCCGCCGGTGGGGGAGTACGCCGCCGGCATGGTGTTCCTGCCCCTCGGGCACGACGAGCGCGTCGCGATGAAGGCCGGGATCGAAGAGATCGCCCGCCACGAGAACCTCGAGGTGCTCGGCTGGCGCGAGGTGCCCGTCGAGCCCGAGAACCTCGGCAAGCTCGCTTACGAGGCACGCCCCGCGTTCGAGCAGCTCTTCGTGTCGCGCCCCGCCGTCGGCGACCAGCCCGCCCTGGCGGGTATCGCGCTCGACCGCCGCGTCTACCGGCTCCGCAAGCGCGCGCGCCACGAGCTCGAGGCGTACTTCGTCTCGCTCTCCAGCCGCACGTTGGGCTACAAGGGCATGGTCACGACGCTGCAGCTCGAGCCGTTCTACCCCGACCTGCAGGACGAGCGATTCGCGTCCGAGCTGGCCGTGGTGCACTCGCGCTACTCGACCAACACCTTCCCGTCGTGGCCGCTCGCGCAGCCGCTGCGCATGCTCGCGCACAACGGCGAGATCAACACCGTCAAGGGCAACCGCAACTGGATGCGCGCCCGCCAGTCGCAGCTCGAGTCCGAGCTGATCGGCGACGTGCGCCCGCTGCTGCCCATCTGCACCGAGGGCGCCAGCGACTCGGCATCCTTCGATGAGGTGCTGGAGCTGCTGACCCTCACCGGTCGCAGCCTGCCGCACGCGATCATGATGATGGTGCCCGAGGCCTACGAGAAGCAGGCCACGATCGACCCCGATCTGCGCGCCTTCTACGACTACCACTCCATGCAGATGGAGCCGTGGGACGGACCGGCCGCGCTCATCTTCACCGACGGCACGCTCGTCGGCGCCACGCTCGACCGCAACGGTCTGCGCCCGGGCCGGTGGACCGAGACCACCGACGGCCTCGTCGTGATCGGCTCCGAGACCGGTGTGCTCGACTTCGCGCCCGAGCGCATCAAGCGCCGCGGTCGTCTGCAGCCCGGACGCATGTTCCTCGTCGACACGGCCCAGCGCCGCATCGTCGAGGACGAGGAGATCAAGGCCGACCTCGCGGCGCTCCAGCCGTGGGGCGAGTGGGTGGACAAGGGGCGCGTCAAGCTCAGCGAGCTTCCCGAGCGCGAGCACATCGTGCACCCCATCGCCTCGATCACCCGTCGCCAGCGCACCTTCGGCTACACCGAGGAGGAGGTGCGCATCCTGCTGACCCCCATGGGCCAGGGCGGCACCGAGCCGCTCGGTGCGATGGGGAGCGACGCGCCCGTCGCGGTGCTGAGCGATCGTCCGCGCCTTCTGTTCGACTACTTCTCGCAGCAGTTCGCGCAGGTCACCAACCCGCCTCTCGACTCGATCCGCGAGGAGGTCGTCACTTCGCTGTCGCTGGGTCTCGGCCCCGAGCGCAACCTCCTCGACTGGGGCCCGGACCACACCCGCACGGTGACGCTCGACTTCCCCGTCATCGACAACGACGAGCTCGCCAAGATCCAGCACATCGACACCGCCCTGGCCGGGCGCTCCTCGGTGACGATCCGCGGCCTGTACCGCGTCGAAGCGGGGCACAAGGGGCTCCAGAAGCGCCTCACGCAGATGTGCACCGAGGTCGACCAGGCCATCGAGGACGGCGCCGAGTTCATCGTGCTCAGCGACCGCGACAGCAACAAGGACCTCGCGCCGATCCCGTCGCTGCTCATGCTGGCCGCCGTGCACCACCACCTCATCCGCAAGGAGACGCGCATGAAGGTGGGCCTCGTGGTCGAGGCCGGTGACGTGCGCGAGGTGCACCACGTCGCCACCCTCATCGGCTACGGCGCTTCGGCGGTCAACCCGTATCTGGCGATGGAGACGGTCGAATACCTCGTCCGCGCCGGCTTCATCACCGGTGTGACGCCGGAGAAGGCCGTGAAGAACCTGATCTACGCGCTCGGCAAGGGCGTGCTGAAGATCATGTCGAAGATGGGCATCTCGACCGTGTCGTCGTACGCGGGCGCTCAGGTGTTCGAAGCCGTCGGCCTCTCCCGGGAGTTCATCGACGCGTACTTCACCGGAACCGAGACCAAGCTCGGCGGCGTCGGCCTCGACGTCATCGCGGCCGAGAACGCCGCGCGTCACGAGTACGCCTACCCCCAGGATGCCGCGGCGCGCGCGCACGAGCGCCTGTGGACTGGTGGCGAGTACCAGTGGCGTCGCGACGGCGCCCCGCACCTGTTCAACCCCGACACGGTGTTCCGCCTGCAGCACGCGACCCGCGAGCGCCGGTACGACATCTTCCGCGAGTACACGCAGCTCATCGACGACCAGGCGCACGAGCTGAAGACCCTGCGCGGACTCTTCGGCCTGCGCACCGGTCAGCGGCCCGCCGTGCCGATCGACGAGGTCGAGCCCGTCTCCGCGATCGTCAAGCGCTTCTCCACCGGCGCCATGAGCTACGGCTCCATCTCGAAAGAGGCGCACGAGGTCCTCGCGGTCGCGATGAACCGCATCGGCGGCAAGTCGAACACCGGTGAGGGCGGGGAGGACGTCGACCGTCTTCTCGACCCCGAGCGCCGCAGCGCCATCAAGCAGGTGGCATCCGGTCGCTTCGGTGTGACGAGCCTGTACCTGACCGAGGCCGACGACATCCAGATCAAGCTCGCCCAGGGCGCCAAGCCCGGCGAGGGCGGTCAGTTGCCGCCGACGAAGGTGTACCCGTGGGTGGCGCGCACGCGTCACGCGACCGCGGGAGTGGGTCTCATCTCGCCGCCGCCGCACCACGACATCTACTCGATCGAAGACCTCAAGCAGCTCATCTTCGACCTCAAGCGCGCCAACCCCTCGGCCCGCATCCACACGAAGCTCGTCAGCCAGTCGGGCATCGGCGCGGTCGCGGCGGGCGTCGCGAAGGCGCTGAGCGATGTCATCCTGGTCTCGGGTCAGGATGGCGGCACGGGCGCGAGCCCGATGAACTCGCTCAAGCACGCGGGCACCCCGTGGGAGCTGGGCCTGGCCGAGACGCAGCAGACGCTCATGCTCAACGGCATGCGCGACCGCGTCGTCGTGCAGGTCGACGGACAGATGAAGACCGGCCGCGACGTCATCATCGGCGCCCTGCTCGGCGCCGAGGAGTTCGGCTTCGCGACCGCGCCCCTGGTCGTCTCGGGCTGCATCATGATGCGCGTGTGCCACCTCGACACCTGCCCCGTGGGCGTCGCGACGCAGAACCCGGTCCTGCGCCAGCGCTTCACCGGCAAGGCCGAGTACATCGTGAACTTCATGGAGTTCATCGCGCAGGAGGTGCGCGAGTACCTCGCCGCCCTCGGCTACCGCTCGATCGACGAGATCGTCGGCCGGTCCGAGCTGCTCGATGCGAACGAGGCGATCCAGCACTGGAAGGCGCGCGGTCTCAACCTCGCGCCGATCCTCGAAGGACCGCGCTTCGCCGACGACGAGCCGCGCCGTCACGCCCGCAACCAGGACCACAAGCTCGACGACCACTTCGACGTGCAGCTCATCGAGCGCGCGCAGGACGTCATCGCGCACGGAGGCCAGCTCACGATCGACCTGCCCATCCGCAACACCGCCCGTGCGGTGGGGACCATGCTGGGCCACCACGTCACCAAGGCGCGGGGCGAGCACGGTCTGCCGGAGAACTCGATCGACGTGCGCCTGACCGGTTCGGCCGGGCAGTCGTTCGGCGCGTTCATGCCCGCCGGCATCACGCTGCGTCTCGAGGGCGACTCGAACGACTACGTGGGCAAGGGGCTCTCGGGCGGAACGATCGTGGTGCGCCCGCCGCGCGGGTCGTCCTTCGCCGCGAGCGAGAACGTCATCGCCGGAAACGTCATCGGCTACGGCGCCACGCAGGGACAGATGTTCCTCAACGGTGTGGTGGGCGAGCGCTTCCTCGTGCGCAACTCCGGAGCCACGGCGGTCGTCGAGGGTGTGGGCGACCACGCGCTCGAGTACATGACCGGCGGACTGGCCGTCATCCTCGGCGCCACCGGCCGCAACCTCGGCGCCGGCATGTCGGGCGGACAGGCCTACGTCTACAAGCTCGACCGCGACAAGGTGAACCGCGAGGCCATGGCATCCGGTGAGCTCGTCCTCGGCGCCCTCGGATCGGGGGATGCCGAGATCCTCCGCGACCTGCTCGAGAAGCACGTCGCGGAGACCGATTCCACGCTGGCCCGTCGTCTGCTCGACGACTTCGAGGCCCAGGTGGACAACTTCGTCCGGGTGCTGCCGCGCGACTACGCCGCTGTGCTGCAGACCCGCCAGGAGGCGGTGGCCGAGGGGCTGGACCCCGACGGCGACGTCGTCTGGACGCGCATTCTGGAGGTGACGGGTGGCTGACCCGAAGGGCTTTCTCAAGACCACGGAGCGCGAGCTCCCGAAGCGTCGACCGGTGCCCGTGCGCATCATGGACTGGAAAGAGGTGTACGAGCCGGGTGATTCGTCCGTCATCAAGCGCCAGGCCGGCCGCTGCATGGACTGCGGTATCCCGTTCTGCCACAAGGGGTGCCCGCTCGGGAACCTGATCCCCGAGTGGAACGACCTCACGTGGCGCGGCGAGGGTCGCGCGGCGATCGAGCGCCTGCACGCGACCAACAACTTCCCGGAGTTCACGGGGCGCCTGTGCCCCGCGCCCTGCGAGAGCTCGTGCGTGCTCGGCATCAACCAGCCGGCCGTGACGATCAAGCAGGTCGAGGTCTCGATCATCGACGAGGCGTTCGGCAACGGCTGGGTCGAGCCCGAGCCGCCGGAGCGTCTGACGGGTAAGACCGTGGCGGTCGTCGGCTCCGGGCCCGCGGGTCTCGCGGCCGCGCAGCAGCTGACCCGCGCAGGGCACACCGTCGCCGTCTTCGAGCGCGACGACCGCATCGGCGGTCTGCTGCGCTACGGCATCCCCGATTTCAAGATGGAGAAGCGCCACCTCGAGCTGCGCCTGCGCCAGATGCAGGCCGAGGGCACCCGCTTCCGCGCGGGCGTCGAGATCGGCACGGACATCTCGTGGAGCGACCTGCGCGCGCGCTACGACGCCGTCGTGGTGGCCACCGGTTCGACCGTGCCGCGCGACCTCGCCATCCCGGGTCGCGACCTCGACGGCGTGCACTACGCCATGGAATACCTCATCGAGGGCAACAAGGCCGTCGCGGGTGACCAGATCCCGCAGCAGATCAGCGCCGCCGGCAAGCACGTGGTGGTCATCGGCGGTGGCGACACCGGCGCCGACTGCATCGGTACGGCCCACCGCCAGGGCGCGCTGAGCGTGACGAACCTCGCGATCGGCAAGCAGCCGCCCTCCGAGCGTCCCTCCGAGCAGCCCTGGCCGATGATGCCGAACCTGTTCGAGATGGCATCCGCTCACGAGGAGGGCGGGGAGCGCACGTTCCTCGCCTCGACCGTGGAGTTCCTCGGCAATGCCGCAGGAGAGGTGCGCGCGCTGCGCGTGGCCGAGACCGAGTACGTCGACGGCCGTCGCGTGCCCAAGAGCGGCACCGAGCGCGAGATCCCCGCCGACCTCGTGCTGATCGCGATGGGCTTCACCGGTCCGGAGCGGGAGCACCTGGAGAGCCAGCTCGGCACGCAGTTCACGAACCGCGGCAACGTCGAGCGCGACGCGACCTACGCCACCACGACGCCGGGCGTGTTCGTGGCCGGCGACGCGGGGCGCGGACAGTCGCTCATCGTGTGGGCCATCGCGGAGGGCCGCGCGGCCGCCGCCGAAGTCGACACCTTCCTCATGGGCGAAACGGTGCTCCCCGCGCCGGTGCGCCCGACCGATGTCGCCATCGGCCTCCTGCCCGCCTAAGCTGGCAAGGGCCGATCGGCCACTTCCCGAAAATCCTCACGGAGCTTGAAAACGGATGAGACGCGCCAAGATCGTCGCAACACTCGGGCCCGCCACGTCGTCGTATGAGATGGTTCGCGCCATCATCGACGCCGGGGTGGACGTCGCCCGCCTCAACCTGAGCCACGGAGACTACTCCGTGCACGACGCCAACTTCGCCAACGTGCGCAAGGCCGCAGAGGACGCCGGTCGCCCGGTCGCCGCTCTCGTCGACCTCCAGGGCCCGAAGATCCGTCTCGGCAAGTTCGAGAACGGTCCGCACGACCTGCTGCCCGGCGACATCTTCAAGATCACGATCGAAGACATCCTCGGCACCAAGGAGATCGTCGGCACGACCTTCAAGGGCCTGCCCCAGGACGTCCGCCCGGGAGACTTCCTCCTCATCGACGACGGCAAGGTGCGCGTGGAGGTCGTCGAGACCGACGGCACCGTCGTGACCACCAAGGTCATCGTCGGCGGTCCCGTGTCGAACAACAAGGGCATCAACCTGCCCGGCGTGGCCGTGAACGTCCCCGCGCTGAGCGAGAAGGACGAGTCCGACCTGCGCTGGGGCCTCAACGCCGGTGCCGACCTCATCGCCCTCTCGTTCGTGCGGGATGCCAAGGACATCGAGCGCGTGCACGAGATCATGGCCGAAGAGGGACGCTACGTGCCCGTCATCGCCAAGATCGAGAAGCCGCAGGCAGTCGACAACCTCGAAGAGATCATCGACGCGTTCGACGGCATCATGGTCGCCCGCGGCGACCTGGGCGTCGAGCTTCCGCTCGAGGCCGTGCCGATCGTGCAGAAGCGCGCCGTCGAGCTCGCCCGCCGCATGGCCAAGCCCGTCATCGTCGCGACGCAGATGCTCGAGTCGATGATCACCAACCCCGTCCCCACGCGCGCCGAGACGTCCGACGTCGCCAACGCCGTGCTCGACGGTGCCGACGCGGTCATGCTGTCCGGCGAGACCAGCGTGGGCGCCTACCCCGTGGTGGTCGTCGAGACGATGGCCCGGATCGTGGAGTCGACCGAGGAGCACGGTCTCGAGCGCATCGCGCCGCTGACCAACAAGCCCCGCACGCAGGGTGGCGCCATCACCCTCGCCGCCGTCGAGGTCGCGGACTTCGTCGAGGCGAAGTACCTGTGCGTCTTCACCGAGTCGGGCGATTCCGCCCGCCGGATGTCGCGCCTGCGCTCGACCATCCCGATGATCGCGTTCACGCCGGAGCCCGGCATCCGCCGTCGTCTCGCGCTGACCTGGGGCGTTCGCTCGACCCTGGTGGAGCACGTGTCGCACACCGACAAGATGTTCCTGCAGGTCGACGACTACCTGCTCACGCACGACCTGGCCAAGGTCGGCGACAAGGTCGTCGTCATCTCCGGTTCCCCTCCCGGAATCGCCGGTTCGACGAACGACCTGCGCGTGCACCGCGTGGGCGACGCCGTGCACGGCGCGGCCCCCGGGTACCAGGAAGTCTGAGCCCTCACGACGCGCGCCGGAGACCCCGGCGCGCGTCGTGTTGCGTTCCCGCCCGGTACATTGGGAACGCAACACCTGCCGGTGTGGCGGAATGGCAGACGCGGGGCACTCAAAATGCTCTGTCGAAAGACGTGTGGGTTCGAGTCCCACCACCGGTACGCCCTATCGCATCCGCGGTCTCCCGTGGGTGCGCGAATCCACGTTCTAGGATGGTCTCGTGACTGATCAAGAAGCCGCCCCGGCCACTGGGCCGACCGCACCGCGTCGCGTCGTCGTCGCGGAAGACGAGTCGCTGATCCGCCTCGACATCGTCGAGATCCTCCGCGACAACGGCTTCGACGTCGTCGGCGAGGCAGGTGACGGCGAGACCGCCGTGCAGCTGGCCACCGAGCTGCGTCCCGATCTCGTGATCATGGACGTCAAGATGCCGCAGCTCGACGGCATCAGCGCCGCCGAGAAGCTGAGCAAGAACCACATCGCCCCCGTCGTGCTGCTGACGGCGTTCAGCCAGAAGGAGCTCGTCGAGCGCGCCAGCGAGGCCGGCGCCCTGGCCTACGTGGTCAAGCCCTTCACGCCGAACGACCTGCTGCCGGCGATCGAGATCGCCCTGGCCCGGTACGAGCAGATCATCACGCTCGAGGCCGAGGTCGCCGACATGGTCGAGCGTTTCGAGACCCGCAAGCTCGTCGACCGCGCGAAGGGTCTGCTGAACGAGAAGATGGGCCTGAGCGAGCCCGAGGCCTTCCGCTGGATCCAGAAGGCGTCCATGGACCGCCGCCTCACCATGCAGGACGTCGCCAAGGCGATCATCGAGCAGCTGGCGCCCAAGAAGGGCTGAGCGCAGCGCCTTTCGAGAATGGATGCCACGTGCGTGGCATCCATTTCTCGTTGTGCCCGGACCCTTCGACAGGCTCCGGGTCCTCCCGCGCAAATCCGGGTCAGGGCTGCGGGGCGTCCTTGATCATGTTCGTGATGCGGATGGTCGAGCAGCGCCGGCCCTGTTCGTCGCTCACGGCGATCTCGTGGACCGTCAGCGAGCGACCGAGATGGATCGGGGTGCAGACCCCCGTGACGATGCCCGAGGTGGCCGAACGCGTGTGCGTGGCGTTGATGTCGATGCCGACCGCGAGCTTGCCGGATCCGGCGTACAGATTGGCCGCCATCGACCCGAGCGACTCGCCGAGGACGACGTAGGCGCCGCCGTGCAGGAGACCCACCGGCTGGGTGTTGCCCTCGACGGGCATCGTCGCGACGCTGCGCTCGACCGAGAACTCGACCCACTCGATGCCCATCTTCGCGGCGAGGGCCCCCATGCCGCGCTCGCGCGCCCAGTCGAGGCCACTGCGGGTGTCGGGAGTCGTGGAGCTGCTCATCGTCGCCTTCGTCGTACCGGGCGGGACGGCCGCGAATCGGGCCGAGCCGGGGGAGTGTCCGTGGTTCTCGTTACGCTGGGAGAGTGACGGATGCCGAAAAGCCTACTCTCCTCGTCGTCGACGGCCACTCGCTGGCCTACCGCGCGTTCTACGCGCTGCCGGTCGACAATTTCTCGACGAAGGACGGCCAGCACACCAATGGCATCTACGGCTTCCTGTCGATGTTCGTGAACCTCGTGAAGGCCGAGAAGCCCACGCACCTCGCCGTCGCCTTCGACACGTCGCGGCAATCGTTCCGCACGCGCGAATACACGGAGTACAAAGCCAACCGCAGCGAGTCGCCGGCCGAGTTCAAGGGGCAGATCCCGCTCCTGCAGGAGTGCCTGGCCGCGATGGGTGTTCCGGTCTTGAAGAAAGAAGACTTCGAAGCCGACGACATCCTGGCGACCCTCGCCACGCAGGGGGAGGAGCAGGGCTTCACGGTGCTGGTCTGCTCGGGTGATCGCGACACCATCCAGCTCGTGACCGACGACGTCACGCTGCTCTACCCCAACGTGCAGGGCGTCTCGCAGCTCAAGCGCTACGACACCGACGCGGTGATCGAGAAGTACGGGCTGCCGCCGGCTCAGTATCCCGAGATCGCCGCCCTCGTCGGCGAGACGAGCGACAACCTGCCCGGCGTGCCGAAGGTGGGCGAGAAGACCGCCGTCAAGTGGCTGACCCAGTGGGGGTCGCTCGAGGCCCTCCTCGACAACGCCGACAAGATCACCGGCGTCGTCGGCAACAACCTGCGCGAGCACCTCGACGCCGTCAAGCGCAACCGCGCGCTGAACCGCCTGCTGCGCGATGTCGAGCTCCCGGTCGGCCCGAACGACCTCGCCGTCCAGCCGCTCGACGCGCAGGCCGTCCGCGACATCTTCGCCCGCCTGGAGTTCCGCACGCTGCTGCCGCGCGTCTTCGACGCGCTGGGCGCCGAGGGCGGCGTCGTCGAAGAGGTCCGCCCGACCGCGACCGCTCCCGCGCCGCAGCGCCTCGACCCCGCGGCCCTCGCGGCGTGGGCGACCGACGCGCACGGCGAGGTGGGGGTCACCCTCAGCCTCTCCGGTTCCGTGCCCACGGCGATCGGTCTCGCGTCGGCTGACGCGGCCGTCGAGGCCGAATGGAGTCCGGCCGTCCACGACGCGCTGGCGCCGTGGCTGGCATCCGACGCCCCCAAGGTGTTCTGCGATGCCAAACCCCAGATCAAAGCCCTCGCCCGCGAGGGAGTCACGGTGGGGGGCGTGGCATTCGACGTGCTGCTGGCCGGATGGCTCGTTCGCCCGAGCTTCCCCGACAAGTCGCTCGCCGACCTCGTGGAGCGCGAGCTCGACGAGAAGCTGCCGGTCGCCGATCCCACCCAGCTCGTCCCCGAGACGGAGGGCGCGACTCCCGGCCAGCTGTCGTGGTTCACCCGCCGCGTCGCCGAGGCGCAGCGCGGGACGCTGCCCGAGAAGGTCGCCTCCGTGCTCGACGACATCGAGCTGCCCACCCTCACGGCGTTGGCCGACATGGAGCTGGCCGGGGTGGCCGTGTCGCACGAGAAGCTGTACGGGTTCTCGGCCGAGCTCGGTGCGCGCGCCGACGCCCTCGCGCGCGACGCCTACGCGGCGATCGGGCACGAGGTGAACCTCGGCTCGCCCAAGCAGCTGCAGGAGGTGCTCTTCGACGAGCTCCAGCTGCCCAAGACGCGCAAGACGAAGAGCGGCTACACGACGGATGCCGCTGCCCTCGCCGACCTGCAGGAGAGCGCTCCGCACCCGTTCCTCGACCTGCTGCTGCGCCACCGCGAGGCGACGAAGCTCAAGCAGATCATCGACGCCCTCGACACCGCGACCGGCGCCGACGGACGCATCCACACGACGTACGTGCAGACCGGCAGCCAGACCGGCCGCCTGTCGAGCACCGACCCGAACCTGCAGAACATCCCGATCCGCACCGAGGAGAGCCGTCGCATCCGCGCCGCGTTCGAGGTCGGCGAGGGCTACGAGACGCTGCTGACCGCCGACTACTCCCAGATCGAGATGCGGATCATGGCGCACCTCTCCGGCGACCCCGGTCTGATCGAGGCGTTCAACTCCGGCGAAGACCTGCACCGGTTCGTCGGCGCGCGCGTCTTCGGTGTCGATCCGCAGGACGTCACGCCCGCGATGCGCACGAAGGTGAAGGCGATGTCGTACGGCCTCGTCTACGGACTGTCGGCTTTCGGCCTGTCGAAGCAGCTGCGCATCGAACAGTCCGAGGCCAAGAAGCTCATGCTCGAGTACTTCGCCCGCTTCGGTGCGGTGCGCGACTACCTGCGGGGCTCGGTCGAGCAGGCCCGTCAAGACGGCTACACCGAGACGATCTTCGGTCGACGCCGGCCGTTCCCCGATCTGACCAGCATGAACCGGGTCCTGCGCGAGAACGCGGAGCGCGCGGCGCTGAACGCCCCCATCCAGGGCAGTGCCGCCGACATCATGAAAGTCGCGCTGTTCCGCATCCGCGACGAGTTGGCATCCGCGGGACTGCGTTCTCGCGTGCTGCTGCAGATCCACGACGAACTCGTCGTCGAGGTCGCGGCGGGGGAGTGGGATGCCGTGGAGGGCATCGTGCGCGCGCGCATGGCCGACGCGGCCGACCTGTCGGTGCCCCTCGACGTGCAGATCGGTCGCGGCGGCGACTGGGACGAAGCGGGCCACTGATCCCGGCCACCCCTCCTCCCCGACGCCTCCACCGGCGGGGGCGGGGTGCGCCATCGCTGAGCCTTCCCTAGGCTCGGAGGATGACTGACGCACACCGCAGCCCCACGCCGATCGACACGATCGCGGACGCGTGGGTGGACACCCTGGCCGAGCGCGAGCCGACGCTGGCGACCTACATCGGCCGGTTCGAGCACAACGGCCGCTTCGGCGACTACAGCCCCGAGGGTGCCGAGGCCCTCGTGTCCGATGCGCGCGCGACGCGGAGCGCGCTCGAGACCGCCGAGCCCGTCGACGCAATCGACACGGTCACGAAGATGGACCTGGGTCGCGAGCTCGACCTGACGATCGAGCAGCACGAGGCGAAGACGCATCTGCGCGACCTCAACGTCATCGCCTCGCCGGCGCAGGACATCCGCTCGACGTTCGACCTCATGCCCACCGCCACAGTGGACGACTGGTCGATCATCTCGGAGCGCATGAAGGCGCTCCCGGCTGCGATCGACGGGTATGTCGCGACGCTCCGTCGCGGAATCGCCGAGGGCGTCGTTCCGGCCCGCCGTCAGGTGACCGAGGTCGTGACGCAGATCGCCCGCTACACGTCCGACACGGGGTTCTTCGCCGAGTTCGTCGGTGATGCCGCTCCCGAGGAGGGTCAGCTGCCGGCATCCCTCGCCCGCGACCTGTCCGCCAACGCCAACGCCGCACGCGTGGCCTACGACGCTCTCGCGACATTCCTCGCGGGCGAGCTCGCCCCGGTGGCGGGCGACGTCGACGCCGTCGGCCGCGAGATGTACGCGCTGCACTCGCGCCGCTTCCTCGGGGCCGAGATCGACCTCGACGAGACGTACGAGTGGGGCGTCGAAGAGCTCGCGCGCATGGTCGCCGAGCAGGAGGCCATCGCGAACGAGATCCTGCCCGGCGCGAGCGTCGAGGAAGCCGTGGCCTTCCTCGAGAAGGACGAGTCGCGCAAGCTCCGCGGAACGCAGGCCCTGCAGGAGTGGATGCAGCGCACCAGTGACAAAGCCGTCGAGGAGCTGGGTCGCACGCACTTCGACATCGCCGAGCCCATCCGTCGCCTGGAGTGCATGATCGCGCCCACGAACGAGGGCGGCATCTACTACACCGGTCCGACCGACGACTTCTCCCGACCGGGTCGCATGTGGTGGTCTGTGCCGGAGGGCGTCGACACGTTCGACACGTGGCGCGAACTCACGACCGTCTACCACGAGGGCGTGCCGGGCCACCACCTGCAGATCGCTCAGGCCGTGTACAACCGCGCGGAACTCAACTCGTGGCGCCGCCTGCTGGCCGGCACCAGCGGGCACGCGGAGGGCTGGGCCCTCTACGCCGAGCGTCTGATGGAGCAGCTCGGCTACCTCGACGACCCCGCCGACCGTCTCGGCATGCTCGACGGGCAGCGCATGCGCGCGGCGCGCGTGGTGCTCGACATCGGCGTGCACCTGCAGAAGCCGCGCCTCGACGGCAACGGCACCTGGGATCACGACTACGCCCTCGCCTTCATGCTGAAGAACGTCAACATGAGCGAGGAGTTCGTGCGCTTCGAGGTGAACCGATACCTCGGGTGGCCGGGGCAGGCTCCGTCGTACAAGGTCGGCCAGCGCATCTGGGAGCAGGTGCGCGAGGAGGAGCGGGAGCGCCGCGGGGCGGACTTCTCGATGAAGCAGTTCCACACCCGGGCCCTCGACATCGGCGGCGTCGGTCTCGACACGCTGCGCACAGCTCTGGCATCCGTCTGATTCCCCGAGGGGCGCCGCTGCGGCGGTGCCCCTCGTCGATGCGGGGGAATACCCCGAGCACGCGTAAAGTTCATTCATCCGAATGCAAGGAGACCTCATGGACGTTCGCCCTCTCGAGCTCGGCCTCGACACCTTCGGAGACATCTCACGCGGCCCCGACGGGTCGCTGCTGTCCGATGCGCAGACCATCCGCAACGTCGTCGACCAGGCGGTACTGGCCGACCAGGTGGGCGTGTCGTTCTTCGGGGTGGGCGAGCACCACCGCAAGGACTTCGCCGTCACCAGCCCCGAGATCGTCCTCGCCGCGGCGGCCGCACGGACGCGGGACATCCACCTCGGCACGGCCGTCACGGTCCTCTCCAGCGACGACCCCGTGCGCGTCTACGAACGGTTCGCGACCCTCGACGCGGTCTCGCACGGGCGTGCCGAGGTGATCCTCGGGCGTGGATCGTTCATCGAGTCGTTCCCGCTCTTCGGCTACGACCTCGCCGACTACGAAGTGCTCTTCGAGGAGAAGCTCGAGCTGTTCTCGCTCCTCCTGCAGGAGAGGCCCGTCACGTGGTCGGGCCGCACGCGCCCCGCCCTGCAGGACGCCGACGTCTACCCGAAGACCGAGAACGGTCTGAAGGCGTGGGTGGGAGTCGGGGGCTCACCCGAGTCGGTCGTGCGCACGGCGCGCTACGGGTACGGCCTGGTCCTCGCGATCATCGGCGGCTCGGCGGCGCGGTTCCGCCCGTACGCGGACCTGTACCGCCGTTCGCTCACCGAGCTCGGCAAGCCGCAGATGCCCATCTCGGTGCACTCGCCCGGGCACGTCGCCGCCACCGACGAGCAGGCGTGGGAAGAGGCGTACGAGGGCGTCGCAGAGCTGAACAACACGATCGGGCGCGAGCGCGGCTGGCCGGAGTACAACCGCCTGCGCTTCCAGCACGATGTCGGCCCCGAGGGCTCGATGTACGTGGGCTCGCCCGAGACGGTCGCCCGCAAGATCGCCGCGACCGTTCGAGCGCTGGGCAACAGCCGCTTCCAACTGAAGATGGCCAGCGGGTCGATCTCGCACGACCACCTCCTGAGCAGCATCGAGCTGTACGGCACGCAGGTGCGACCGCTCGTGCACGACATGCTCGCCGACGCTCCCGTCGCCCGGTGACCACGAGCACCGACACCGTCCGGGTGTCCGAGCGTCTCGACGCCCTGCCGTTCACCCGGCGGCACGGCAGGATCCTCGGCGGATCGGGGCTGGGATGGGCCCTGGATGCCATGGACGTCGGGCTCATCTCGTTCGTCATCGCCGCGCTCAGCGTGCAGTGGCAGCTGGCCCCGACGCAGGCGTCGTGGATCGCGTCGGCGGGGTTCGCCGGAATGGCGATCGGGGCGAGCGTCGGCGGACTGCTCGCCGACCGTTTCGGCCGCCGTCATGTCTTCGCCCTCACCCTGCTGGTGTACGGCGTGGCCACCGGCGCGAGCGCCCTCGTGGGAGGGCTGGCGGCGCTGCTCGTGCTGCGCTTCGTCGTCGGATTGGGCCTCGGGGCGGAGCTGCCCGTGGCCTCGACCTACGTCAGCGAGTTCGCGCCGGCGCGCATGCGGGGGCGTCTCATCGTCTTCCTCGAGGCGTTCTGGGCGGTCGGATGGACGGCCGCCGCGGTGATCGGCTACCTCGTGGTGCCGTCGTCCGCCGACGGCTGGCGGTGGGCCTTCGCCCTCGGCGCGATCCCCGCGGTGTACGCGCTCGTCGTCCGGTGGGGGCTGCCCGAGTCCCCGAGGTGGCTCGCCTCGCGCGGACGCAACGCGGAGGCGGTCGTGATCGTGCGCGACCTGGAGGCCGCCGCCGGTCGCATCGCCCTCGAAGCGTCGACGGAGGGGGTCGCGGCATCTTCTCCCGCCCCCCGGCCGCGCGTGAGCGCACTGTGGGCACCCGCCCTCCGGGCGCGCACCGCGAGCCTGTGGGTGCTGTGGTTCTGCGTGAACTTCTCGTACTACGGGGCGTTCATCTGGATCCCCACGATCCTCGTCTCGCAGGGCTACGACCTCGTGCGCTCGTTCGGTTTCACCCTGGTGATCACGCTCGCCCAGCTGCCCGGCTACGCCGTCGCGGCCTGGCTGATCGAGGCGTGGGGCCGCCGTGCGACACTCGCGACGTTCCTCGCGGGATCCGCCGTCTCGGCGGTGCTGTTCGGCACGGCGTCGGGCGAGGTCGCGGTGATCGCAGCGGGCATGGCCCTGTCGTTCTTCAACCTCGGAGCGTGGGGCGCGCTCTACGCCGCCACCCCGGAGACCTACCCGACGGCCCTGCGTGCGACGGGCGCGGGGTGGGCCGCGGGGGTCGGGCGCATCGCATCCATCCTCGCCCCTCTCGCTGTGCCGCCTTTGCTCGGGCTCGGCGGAGCGCCCCTGCTCTTCGTCGTCTTCGCGGCGTTCTTCGCCGTCGCCGTCGTGGCCGCCCTCTTCCTGCGCGAGCAGCGCGGCCGAGCGCTCGCCTGACACCGGCTCATCAGACGTCGAGTGTCCACGACACGCCGTGACACGCGACGGCGCAACGGCGTGTCGTGGACACTCGACCCGGGAGGCCGGGGCGGGGAGCGGGGACGCCACGTAGGCTCGGGGCATGGCATCCGTGCGCTACGTCGCGATCGGCGACTCGTTCACCGAGGGGGTCGGCGACGAACTACCCGACGGCACCGTACGAGGCTGGGCCGATCTCGCAGCCCAAGGATGGGCGGATGCCGCGGGGGAGCCGATCGAGTACGCGAACCTCGCTATCCGCGGCAAGCTCATCGAGCCGATCGTCGCGCAGCAGCTCGAGCCGGCGCTCGCGCTGAAGCCGACCCACCTGTCGTTCAACGGCGGCGGCAACGACATGCTGCGCCCGCGGACCGGCATCGAGCGCATCGTCGACCTCTTCGACCACGTCGTTCGCCGCTGCGACGAGGAGGGCGTGCAGCTCATCGTGCTCTCGGGTGCGAATCCGTCGGCGGGCCTCCCGCTCGGCAAACTCATCGAGGCGCGGGGTGACCGCCTCTCGCATGCCGTCGAGAAGCGCCTCGAGGCGCGGCCCGACGTGCTCACGGCCTACAACTGGTTCGACCGGGAGCTGGCGGGCGCGGAGTTCTGGTCGGTGGACCGCCTGCACATGAATCCTCGCGGCCACCATCGCGTCGCCGCCCGCGTGATCGAGTCCGTCGGCCTCACCCCGCCGGGGGAGTGGTGGCATCTGCGCGAGATCCCCGAGATCGAGCGGCTGAAGGGCTCCGCCTACTATCGCGAGCACGTCGCGCCCTGGGTGCGGCGGCGGTTGACCCGCACGTCGTCGGGCGACGGCCGCGAGCCGAAGTTCGGCGGCCGATGGGTGACTCTCGAACCCCTGACCTGACCGCGGCTCCGGTGTCTGCGACACCCCGTGCCCGCTGACCCGTCACACGCGACGCACGGACGCCCGCCCCGTCACTGCCTCACGCGTGACGCGCTGTGCCCGCGCCTGTGTCACGAGGCACGGCACGGCGCCGTCAGCGCGAGGTGCAGCAGGCCGTCGATCGTCGACCTGTCGCGCGCGGAGAGCCGCACGACGCCGTTGTCGCGGAGGTCGTTTTGCATCGCGCGATCGGCGGAGAAGCCCTCGGCGTCCCACGCCGCGAGGATCGACGCGTACGAGGCGCTGTTGTCGCCCGTCGCGAAGGCGAGGGCGATCCCGGTCGTGCCGTCGCACGGCAGATCGGATGCCGCCGGGGCCTCGACGAACGCCCCGTCCGCGTCTCTGACAGGTGTGGTCGCGGCATCCAGGGTCACCTGCACCATGCGGGCCACCTCAGCGCGCCTGTCGCCGAGAATCGGGGCGGGCGCAGGCCCCTCCTCGGACTGTCGAGCCGCCGGCTCCGCCGTGGGCGTGAGAAGGGGCCCCTCCCCATCCGGCAGACCGCACGAACCGGATACCGGATCGGCGAGCACCGGCAGAACGAACGTGGGACCGGTGAGGCGGGACGACCGCACGCGCAGGTTCTCGCCGTCGCTCACGATTCGGTAGTCCCCCTCGGCGAAGGGGTGCCCGCCGTCGCGAGCCGTCCCGCTCGCGACGAGCGTTCCCGTCAGCCCGTCGACTCGGAGCACCCGCACGTCGGTCTCGTCCCACGGCCGGCGTTCGCTGACCACGTAGCCGCTCCGGCACCCGTCCACGACGAGGGGCACGACGGTTCCGCCTGTCTTGAACGCCGCGAGGAGCAGCGCACCGAGAAGCACCACGCTCACCGCCAGGCGCAGCGGCACGAACAGCAGCAGCCACCACCGCGGAGCCCGGATCGCGCACAGGACCACGAGCAGGAGCAGACCGGATGCCGGTCCCGCCACGGAGAGGATCGCGTCGGCATCCCACGATCCGACGACGACCTCGGTCCTCCCGTCGCCGCGCGCTCCGACGGCAATGACGATCGTCAGCACCGCGAGGCACAGCACGAACAGTCCGGTCGCCGCGAGAGCCACGGTCGTCCGCGGACGGCGCCTCATGGCGCGGCGAAGACCGTGCCCCCGATCGATCGTCATCGCGTCAGCCTGTCAGCGTTCGCTGGATGAGAACCGCATTTCCCTCTCGCGCGGACGGGAGGAGGATGAGCGTATGACTACTGCGCTCGTCACCGGCACCTCTAGCGGCATCGGCCTGCACACGTCCATCGGACTCGCGAAGGCGGGTGTCGCGGTCATCGCGACGGTGCGCGACGTCTCCCGCGCCGACGCCTTGCGCGAGGCCGCCGCCCGGGCGGGGGTCGAGCTCGACATCCGCGCTCTGGAGGTGACGGATGCCGCTGCAGCCGAGGCTCTGATCGACGTCGTCGGCCCCGTCGACATCCTCGTCAACAACGCCGGTCGGGGCGCGGTCGGCACGCTTGAGCAGCTGTCGGACGCCGATCTTCAAGCGCAGCTCGACACGAACTACCTCTCCGTCGCCCGCCTGACCCGTCTGGTGCTCCCCGGTATGCGCGAACGCGGCCACGGACGCATCGTCACCGTCACCAGCGTCGGGGGAGCGGTCGGCCAGCCGTTCGCCGACGCGTACTGCGGGGCGAAGTTCGCCGTGGAGGGGCTCATGCAGTCCCTCGCCCCGGTCGTCGCGCCGTTCGGCATCGACGTCTCGATCGTCGAGCCCGCGGCGGTGGCATCGTCGTTCACTGACTCGGTGCACCGCGCCCCGGCCGGCCCCTACAGCGAACTGCAGCAGGCTTACCTCGACCGCACGGCCGCGTCGTTCGCGGCCGCGCAATCGGCGGAGGACGCCGCGAAAGCCGTCGTCGAGGCGGCCACCACGTCGGAGCCGAAATTCCGGTGGCAGACGTCGGAGGCCGCGGTGCGCTTCGCCGGCCTGTCGCTGGGCGATCTCGACGGGTCGCGGGTGATCGGCGTCACGTCGGAGTGGATCCGCACGGGGTCCTGACTCCGACGGAGAGACAGCGCACGGGTTTCCCTCGGCGCGGGGGATCCGGTCGATCGACGTAAACTGACATAATGTGCATTATCGGCTTGCGTCACCAGCGGCCCAGCGGCCACGCAGCAGCCCGCCTCAGCCGAAGATCTCCGACAGGAACGCCTTCATCGCCGCCCAGCTGCGTCGCTCGGCGGTGGCCTGGAACTGCGCGCCCTGCTCGGGAGCATCGGCATCCGGCAGCGTGAACGCGTGCATCGCGTTCGCGTACGACACGAGCTGCCAGTCGACCGACGGCGCCGTCCGCAGATCGTTCTCGAAGGCGATCATCGCGTCGTCGGGCGCGACGGGATCCGCCGCGCCGTGCAGCACCAGGATGCCGGCGGTGATGTTCTCCGCTTCACCCTCGGGCCCGGTGAGCAGGCCCCCGTGGAAGCTGACGACCGCGTCGACGTCCGCGCCCGTGCGAGCGAGCTCGAGCACCGAGGAACCGCCGAAGCAGTAGCCGATGGCCGCGGTGCGGTCGGCATCCACCGAGGGGTCGACGCGAAGCTGCTCGAAGGCCTCGACGAGGCGCTTCCGCCACATCGGACGATCCTGGTAGAAGCGCCCGGCGACCGCCGGGGCTTCCTGTGGGGTCGGTCGCACGTCTGCGCCGTACACGTCGGCGGCGAACGCGGCGTAACCGAGCCGGGCGAGCATGTCGCACCGCATGCGCACGTAGTCGGTCACACCGAGCCAGTCGTGCACGACCATGACGCCCGGATACCGCCCCTCGCCGGCCGGCCGCGCGCGATACCCGCGATACGCGACGCCGTCGATCTCGTACGCGACGTCGTCCGAGTCGATCCCGGATGCCGGCAGCGGTTCACGCTCGAGGATCTCGGTGAGGTTGGCGGGGTAGGTGTTCACTCGGAGCTCCAGACGGTCGATGGCCCCCGACGGGGATGTCAGGAGCCGAGGATAGAGCCGCGTCCCGAGCCTCCCCCGGGACTTGCGCCGCTGCCCGTGACCCGACACGCCCCCGCTCCGTGCGAAGCTCCCTCCCGCCCCGCACCCGCGTCACGGCCGCCTCCGCGCCCCCGCTACGCTCGAGAGGATGCCTCTCTCCCCCGCCCCGTCCCGTCACGGGATCCACGCGTGAGCGGCATCCTCACCGGATTCGCCGTCGTCGGCCTCGCCGTGATCGTGGGCTATGTCATCGCGCGCATCGATCTGCTGGGTCCGCACGCGCGGCACGTCCTCAGCCGCCTGACCTTCTTCGTGCTGTCGCCGTTCCTGCTGTTCACGGTGCTCGCCACGGCCGACGTGGCGACGCTGTTCTCGGCCCTGCTGCCGGTGTCGATGATCACCGCCGCCGCGATCATCGCCGTCTCCGTGCTCATCTCGGCGCTGATTCTGCGCCGACCGGTCGGTGAGACCGTGATCGGCGCGCTGTCGGCGGGGCAGGTGAACAGCAACAACATCGGCATCCCGATCTCGCTCTACATGCTCGGCAACGCCGCGTTCTCGGCGCCCGTCATCCTGTTCCAGCTGCTCGTGCTGATGCCGATCGCCCTGGGCATCCTGGATGCCGCGACCTCGGGCTCCCGGAACATCGGACGCATCCTGGCGCAGACGGCGAAGAACCCGATGCTCATCGGCTCCGCGCTCGGCGTCCTCGTCGCGCTGCTCGGCATCGACCTGCCGCCCATCGTCTTCGACCCCCTCCATCTCATCGCGGGCGCGTGCGTCCCCGTGCTGCTGATGTCGTACGGCATGTCGCTGTACGGCCAGCGCGTGCTGACGGAGCCCGGGCGCCGCGTGGACGTCGTCATCGCCTCGGCGCTCAAGCTGATCGTCATGCCCGCGATCGCGCTGCTGGTGGCGTCGCTGTTCGGTCTGCCCGAGGAGCAGATCTTCATCGTCGTGGTGCTCGCGGCACTTCCCACCGCGCAGAACGTGTTCAATTTCGCACAGCGCTACGGCGTCGGCGAGATCCTCTCGCGCGACGTCGTGTTCATCTCGACGGTCGGGTGCCTGCCCGTACTGTTCGCGGTCGCGCTCCTGCTCGACCACTCCCCCGCGTGACCGTCCGCGACGGGACGTTCGCGCGAGTTTCACGCCCGGGTCTAGGGTGAGCACTGTTCTCAGCGTTCACTCAGAAAGGCTCGCCATGTCGCCCTCGTCCACGACCAGTCCCGCCGTCGGAGCCGTCCGGACCGCCCTCGGCGTGAGCGGCGCGCTGTCGCTCGTCATCGGCCTGCTGATCCTGCTCTGGCCCGGTCGCACAGCCCAGGTCGCCGTCGGGATCATCGCCGTCTACGTCATCATCGCCGGACTGGTGAACATCGGTATCGGTCTGTTCTGGCGCTCCGGCTGGGCGCGCATCGGCTACATCGTGCTGGGCGTGCTGTTCATCGTCGCCGGCATCTTCTCCTTCACCAACCTGCCGGCCACCGCCGCGTGGTTCGGCGTCTTCATCGGCACGCTCGTCGGCATCCTGTGGATCATCGAGGGCGTCGTCTCGCTCACCACCGCGGGCCACGGATCGAAGGCGCGCGCATGGACGATCTTCTTCGCGATCGTCAGCATCGTCGCCGGCGTCGTCCTGCTGTTCTCGCCGCTGCTGGGGGCGGTCACGCTGTTCCTGCTGATCGGCGTCTCGCTCGTCATCCTCGGCGTCTTCCAGATCGTCCGCGCGATCCAGTTCGGCAAGGCCGTCTGACCCCGACCGCCGGACGGCCCGGATGCCCTCGCGTCCGGGCCTTCCGTCAGGTCACCGGCAGATGCCGGCCCCACCACTCGAGCACGGCCTCGAACCGCTGGACGCGGTGCTGCGGCCGCCCGGCGCGGGTGAGCTCGTGATCCTCGCCGGGGAAGACGAGCATCTCGGCCTCGGTCCCCTGCTGCTTCAACGCCGCGTAGTAGCGCGTGGCCTGTTCGAGCGGGCAGCGGAAGTCGAGCTCGGAGTGGAGCACGAGCGTCGGCGTGCGCACCCGGTCGACCACAGCCATCGGACTCTGCGCCGCGACCTGCATCGGATCGGTGCCGACGTACTCCTGGCCGAAGAACGAGCCGATGTCGCTCGAACCGGGGAAGGAGGCGGGGTCGAGGAAGCCGCGCTCGACGATCGCGCCCGCGAAGCGGTGGTCGTGCGCGATGATCCACGCCGTGAGATACCCGCCGTACGACCCGCCCATGACGCCGACGCGTCCCGCGTCCAGCCGCGGGTCGGCTGTCACGACGGCGTCGAAGAAGTCCATGACGTCGAAGAAGTCGAGCGTCCCCATGCGCTGCCGGATCGCTCGCCCGTGGGCGCGACCGTATCCGGCGCTCCCCCGCGGGTTGCTGTAGACCACCGCGTAGCCGGCATCCACCAGCACCTGGGTCTCGTCGAAGAGGTGCACGCCGTAGGCGGCGTAGGGTCCGCCGTGGATCTGCAGGATCACCGGGAACGGGCCCTCCCCTTCGGGGACGGCGACCCAACCGTGCACGGGGTAGCCGTCGCGCCCGGTCACCTCGTGATCGATCGGCACGACGACGCCGCGGTCGCACGCCGCGGCCCCGAACCTCGTCAACGCCCGCATCTCGCGCCCGTGCATCATCACGAGTTCGCCGAACGACTCGGGAGAGGCGACGGATGCCACGACCCGTCCCGCCGCCGCGGCGTGGCCGTTCACCTCGAGGTCGCCGCCGAGGACCTCGGTCACGGTGCCCGTCCGCGTCACGCGCAGCAGGCGCACCCGCCCGCGGGTGCGATCCTGCACGAGGACGTCGTCGCCGTCGAACGAGAGATGGCTCCCCACCTCGCCGAGGTCGATCGTCTCGGGGTCGGTCAGCACGCGTGGTGCGTCGCCGTCGAGGGCGAACAGCGCCACGCCCGGCGCGACGAAGTCCACGCCCGAGCCGCCGACATCGTGCGCGAGGAGGAAGACCGTTCCGTCGGGCGCCGTCTGGACCGCCGACACCGACAGGTTCTCCGCGATGCCCAGCACCTCGCGCTGCACTCCCCCATCGACGGCGATCGCGACGACGCGGTCGCGCAGGTCGCGCCGCGAGGTCTCGATCATGTCGGGCACGCTGAGCACCTCGGCGCCGTCAAGCGTCCAGGCCACGCCGGCCCAGCTCGTGCCGCCGCGGGTGAGCTGCGTCGCAGGGTGGGGCACGACGCGCGTCTCGGGCTCGTCGATCGCGGGCGCGGGCTCGTAGAACGGCTCCGCGTCGGTGGACGGCACGTCGACCACGAACACCTGCGCGGGACGATCGAGATACCCGAGGCCGTTCGCGTGCCACCGGATGCCGGTGATGCGCCGCGGCGGTTCGGCACCGGCATCCCGCCCCTCGACGGTGCCGTAACGCCCCGGCTCCGGCACCCGTGCCGTGAACGCGAGACGTCGGCCGTCGGGCGAGAAGGCGAGGTCGGTCACTCCCCCGGGTCGGTCGGTGACCTGCACGGGCTCACCGCCGGAGGAACCGACGACGAAGATCTGCAGGCGCCCCTTCGCGTCGCCGCGGAGGAATGCGACGACGGCGTCATCGGGTGAGAGACGCGGCGACCGATCCTCCACCCCACGGGTGAGACGGCGTGACGAGGCCGTGGCGAGATCGGCCCGCCAGAGTTGACCCACCGCACGGTCGGCGGCGAGGTCGGGGCGTGAGGTCGCGAAGACGGCGAAGGCGCCGTCCGAGGAGATCGCGGGCCGACCGACCCCGATCAGGGACTCGATGTCGGTCGGCCGCATGCTCACTCGCCTCCGAACGAACCCGTGTCTCCGACGAGGCGGATGTTGTCGGCGGGCACCGGGTCGACGGCCGCACGCGCGACCTCGGCGGCGAACTCGGCGACGTTGTAGAGCTTGCCGGCGTCGTCGCGGCGGGCGGCGATGGCGCCGGGGTTCGCACGCTCGAGCAGCGTCGCGGTGATCGTGCCCTCGATCATGTCGCCCGAGACCACCGTGAAGCCGATCCCGCGCTCCTCGAGGGCGGGGATCTTCTCGCGCAGCGCGTCTTCTCCCGCGCGCTTGGAGAGGGCCACCGGCTCGTACTCCGGCATCGTCGGGGTCGAGCGGATGAAGTGCGCCTGGTGGCTGGTGACGAAGACGACGCGCGCGTCGTCGTTCAGCAGCGGCAGCGCCGTCTCGAGCACGTTGACCTGTGCGTCGCGGTTCAGCAGCAGGGCGTAGTCCTCGGCCATGCCCGACTCCATGCCGCCCGAGGCGTTGAGCACGAGGATGTCGAGGCCGCCGAACGTGCGCTCGACCTCGCCGAACATCGCCGCGACCGACTCGGGGTCGGTCAGGTCGGCGCCCACCACGAGCGCCTCGACACCCAGCTCGCGCAGCTGGGCGGCGAGCTTCTCGGCCCGCGGCGCCTTGTTGCGGAAGTTGATGACGACATCGGCGCCGGCCTCGGCGAAGTAGCGGACGGTGTCGGCGCCGATGCCGCGCGACGAACCGGTGACGAGGGCGGTCTTGCCGCTCAGCGAGCCGGACGGGAGGGTCTGGGACACGGGAGAACTCCTGAGGATCGTGGGTCGACTCCCCAGCCTACCGACCGCCCCGCCGCCCTCTCGGGAAGGGTAGCTCCTCGAGCGGCGGAGGCCCTCGGTCGGCGAAGCCGGTCGGCCGGGGAAAGCTTCTCCGCCGGGGAAGCCTGTGCGGTCGTCGGGAAGCGGCCCGGGTGGCGTTCCCCGGTGCTACGTTCGGGCTCAGGAGGTGCGACATGGACGTTCTCTCCATCATCGACACGTGGGCCTGGATCGGGTGGCTCGTGCTGATCCTGGTCTTCCTGGTCGTCGAGATGCTCACGGGCGAGCTGACGTTCCTCATGCTCGCCGCCGGCTCCGCGGTCGGGCTCGGCGCGGGAGTACTCGGCGCACCGCTGTGGCTGCAGGTCGTCTCAGCCGCCCTGGCCGCCGTCGCCCTCCTCGTCTTCCTGCGCCCCCCGCTCCTTCGACGACTGCACCGCGGCGCCGACGCCCGCCCGTCGAACGTGGAAGCGCTCCTCGGGCTCGAGGGTCTCGTGCTGTCGCGGGTCTCTCCCGCCGTCGCGGGGCAGGTCAAGCTCGCGAACGGCGACGTGTGGACCGCTCGCAGCGACGGCGACACCCGACTCGACCCCGCCACGCGCATCGAGGTCGTCCGCATCGACGGCGCCACCGCCGTCGTCCGCGCGAAGCCAGGAGGCACCCCCATGAGAATCGGACCGTCATGAACCTCGCAACGTCGATCCCGGCCACCATCGGGTGGGTCCTCGCGATCGTGGTGGCGGTGTTCGTCGTCATCGTGCTCGTGCGCGCCATCCGCATCATCCCGCAGGCCCGCGCGGGGGTCGTCGAGCGTCTCGGGCGCTACCACAAGACCCTCACGCCCGGCCTCAACCTCGTCGTCCCGCTCATCGACCGGGTGCGACCGCTCATCGACATGCGCGAGCAGGTCGTGTCGTTCCCACCGCAACCGGTGATCACCGAAGACAACCTCGTCGTCTCGATCGACACCGTCGTCTACTTCCAGGTCACCGACGCGCGCGCCGCCACCTACGAGATCGCCAACTACCTCGGCGCCGTCGAGCAGCTCACGACCACGACCCTGCGCAACGTCGTGGGCGGGTTGAACCTCGAGCAAGCGCTCACCAGTCGCGACAACATCAACGGGCAGCTGCGCGTCGTGCTCGACGAGGCCACGGGGAAATGGGGGATCCGGGTCGGGCGCGTCGAACTCAAGGCGATCGATCCGCCCCTTTCGATCCAGGATTCGATGGAGAAGCAGATGAGGGCCGAACGCGACCGGCGCGCCGCGATCCTGACCGCCGAGGGCTCGAAGCAGTCGCAGATCCTCGAGGCCGAGGGCCGCCGTCAAGCGGCGATCCTCGAGGCCGAGGGCGACAAGCAGGCGGCGGTGCTGCGCGCGCAGGGCGAGGCCGAGGCCATCCACTCCGTCTTCACGGCGATCCACGAGGGCCGTCCCGACGACAAGCTCCTCGCCTACCAGTACCTGCAGACGCTGCCCAAGATCAGCGACGGCGCCGCGAGCAAGCTGTGGATCATCCCGAGCGAGTTCACCGAAGCCCTCAAGGGCTTCTCCGGAGCCTTCACCTCCCGCACTCCCGGCGCGGACGGCCCCGCGTCGCTCTCGCCCGACGCGGACCCCTCCACGCCCCGATGATGCGGCATCCCTACCTGTCCCCCGCCGCTCCGCGCGTGCTGGCCCACCGCGGACTCGTGACGGCGGATGCCGCCTCCCACGGCGTCGTCGAGAACTCCTTCGCCGCCGTCGCCGAGGCGCACGCCGCCGGGGCCGCGTACGTCGAGTCCGACTGCCACGTGAGCGCTGACGGAACGGTCGTGCTGTTCCACGACGACGATCTCCGGCGCGTGGCCGGCGACCCGCGGCAGATCGCCGATGTGCGCCTCCACGAGCTCGAGGAGCTCATGGCCGACCGCGGCGGTCTCATCACCCTCGCGCAGGCCCTCGAGGCGTTCCCCGAGCTGCGGTTCAACCTCGACGTCAAGACGGCTGCCGCCGCTGACGGTGTCGGGCGGCTGGTCGCACCGCACGCCGAGCGGGTGCTCGTGACGAGTTTCTCCGACGATCGCCGCCTCGAGGCGCTCGCCGCCGCGCACGCAGCCGGAGCCGCGCAACGCCCCGCGACATCGCCGGGACAGGCGACGGTGGTGCGGCTGCTCGCCGCGCGCGCCCTGCGACGGTCGGGGCGCGTGGGCGCCCTCCTCGACGGGCTCGACGCCCTGCAGGTACCGGAGAGGCAGGGGCCGCTGCGCATCGTCACGCGCGGCCTCGTGCGCGATGCGCACGCGCACGGCGTCGAGGTGCACGTGTGGACGGTGAACGCCGACGACGACATGGAACGCCTGCTGGATCTGGGCGTCGACGGCCTCGTCACCGACCGGGCCGACGCGGCCCTCCGTAAGGTGAACACGCGGGGAACTCCGGCTGTCTGAGCATCCTCTGTGAAAGGCGCCACGATGCCCGTCGTTCGAATAAAGCGCACAGGTGCGGACGTTATACATGGTGACCGACGAGAGGACCACAAAATGGCAGACCGCAGTCTCCGCGGCATCCGACTCGGCGCCCAAAGCCTCCAGAGCGAAGACGGCGTCGTGTTCCACGACCGTGCACAACACACCTACATCTGCAGCACCTGCGGACGCGACACCGTCCTGACCTTCGCTGCCGACGCCGAGGTTCCGGAGTCCTGGGAGTGCCGCACGTGCGGCGCCGAAGCGCTGCTGCGCATCGGCGACGGCACCGCGACCGTCGACCACTCGGGCGACAAGGCCGCCCGCACGCACTGGGACATGCTGCTCGAGCGCCGCACGCTCCCCGAGCTCGAAGAGTTGCTCGAAGAGCGCCTCGCCTTCGTGCGCGCCCGTCGTGGCGCGGGCAACGAGAAGCTCAGCGCCTGACCTACCGATCAGGGCGTCCTGATCAGGACGTCCTGAGCGAAACGCCCTGAGAATTCAGACGCCGGCCCCCGTGGGGGTCGGCGTCTTCTTCGTGCGCCGCGCGCGCACCGCCAGCGACAGCCCTGCCGCGAGAAGACCGGCGAGGCTCCCCCACCCCAGCACCATCTTCACGGCGGGACCGATCACCACCGCGGGCGTCAGGCCGGTGCGGAGGGGCACGTCGGTCAGCATGTGGCCGGCCTCGTCGATCGGCAGAGCATCGAGCGTCGACCCGTCGGGCGCGATGACCTGGCTGGTCCCGACCGTCGACAGGTTCACGACCGCACGCCCCGTCTCGATCGCGCGCATCTGCGCGAACGCGAGCTGCTGCAGGTTCTCGTCGGTGCCGCGGAAGTCGGCGTTGTTGGTCTGGAACATGTAGACCTGGGCGCCCGCGTCGGCCCCGTCCCACACGACGTCGTCGTAGATGACGTCGAAGCAGATCGCCAGCCCCACGCCCACGCCGTCGATGTCGATGAGCGGACTCGCCGTGCCCGGCGTGTACTCGCGACCGATGAGCCCGATGAGGTCGGGAGCGAAGGGCTCCCAGAACGCCCGGTCGGGCACGTACTCGCCGAACGGCACCGGATGCCGCTTGTCGTACGTCGCACCGGACTGCCCGTCGGCCGTCCACAGCAGTGCCGAATTGAACAGGTCGGGCCCGCGCTCCGTCACCGCGGACACGAGCAGCGGCGCGTCGACGCGGCGCGACAGCTCTTCGAGCACCGCGGAGGTCGAGCTATTCGCGGTCGGGTCGGAGTCGACGCCTCCCTCGGGCCAGAGGAGCACGTCCATCTGCTGGCCGAAGAGCGGGGCGGATGCCGCCAGCTGCGCGTTCAACACGGCATTGCGCGCCCGCTGGTCGAAGTACCCGGCCGGGCCGTTGCCCTGGACCGCGCCGACGCGGAGCGACCCGGCAGCCGCGGTCGGGAACTGCGGCAGCACCAGCAGCACCACGAGCAACCCGGCGGTGGGGACGGCGGCGAGGGGCCTGCGAAAACGGCGAAGGCGAACGAGCTCGACCGCCATCGCACACAGCAGCACGATGAGGAACGACAGGCCCGACATCCCCACCCACGACGCGACCTCGGCGAACGGCCCGTTCACCTGCGACACGCCGATGCGCCCCCAGGGGAAGCCGCCGTAGGGCCACGACCCGACGATCTGTTCGCGCAGCACCCACAGCCCCGCGACGAGCGCCGGGAGCGCGAGCGTGCGGCCGAGCACCCCGGGAACCACGCGGGGCACCCACCGGTACGCCAGGGCGATCGGCACCGCGAGCACCGCCGTCAGCAGCGCCTCGAGCACGAAGAGCGCGGCCCACGGGATGGGTCCCAGGTAACGCGCCGTGAAGAGCAGGTTGACCGAGAAGAAGGCCACACCGAAGAGGAAGCCCACCAAGACGGCCGACCAGAACCGGCGGCCGATGAGCGTCAGCAGGGCCAGGGCGACGGCCGGGAACGCCAGGGGCCACCACGCGAGCGCGGGATAGGCGGTGACCAGAAGGAGTCCCGCCACGACCGACAACGGCGCGGCGAAGGCCAGGCGCAGCACAGGTCGCGGCGGCGGGGTCGTGCCGCTCATGCCGACGTGTACGCCACGATGCCCCGGCGCACCGCGTCCAGTGCGGTGCGCGCGGTCTTCGCGAGCGGCGGCTCCGCGACGAGCGAGATCTGGTCGAGCAGGTCGATCGTCTGCTTGGCCCATCGCACGAAGTCCCCCGCGGCCATGTCGGCCAGGGTCAGCACGCTGTCCAGCGGCAGGCCGCGCGCCCAGGCGTGCATGGCCGGCGCCAGGCCCGAGGCGGGGCTCTCCGAGCCGGGGAGGCGGTGGTCGCGTTCGAGGTCGTCGAGCTCCTGCCACAGCGTCTGCGTGGCATCCAGGGCTCCCCGGAAGGCACCGCGGGGAAGTCCTCGCTCCCCCGGTCCGGCCTCGTCGCGCCGCGGTTCGTACACGAGGCAGCACGCGAGAGCGGCGAGCGAGGCGGCGTCCAGCCCGTCCCACAGGCCCTGGCGCAGCGACTCGGCCACCAGCAGATCGCGCTCGCCGTAGATGCGGCGCATCGTGCGGCCGGCGCGCGTGAGCACCGTCGCGCCGTCGGCCTCGATCGCCACGTACTCCAGCGCGGCGAGCACCTCGACGACCCGGTCGAACACGCGCGCCACGGTGCCCGTGCGCTGATCGATCTGCTGCCGGGTCTTGTCGGTCGAGCGTTTGAGCTTCCAGTACCGCTCCGCCCAGCGCGCATGCGCCTCGCGGTCGGGGCACGAGTGGCACGGATGCCGCTGCATCCGCTTGCGCAGCGACTGGATCTGCTGCTGGCGCTCGTCCCTCAGGCGCCGGGGCGCGGTGGCGTCGCGACGGTTGATCTTCTCGAGGTCGCTGAGCTCGCGGCGGATCGTGGAGTACTCGCGGAAATCGCCGCGGTCGCACGTCATCGCCTTCTCGTAGCCGTCGAGCGACTCCTCGGCATCCTTCACCTGACGCGCCAGACCCACGACCGAGCGATCGGCCTGGAACTGGGCGAACGAGGACTCGAGGATCTCGCGCGCGCGGGCCCGCCCGAACTGGTCGATGAGGTTCACGGCCATGTTGTAGGTGGGGCGGAAGCTCGAATTGAGCGGGTAGGTGCGACGTGAGGCGAGGGCCGCGACCGACTGCGGGTCGAGCCCCTCGGTGAACTGCACGACCGCGTGGCCCTCGACGTCGATGCCGCGACGGCCGGCACGGCCGGTGAGCTGGGTGTACTCGCCCGAGGTGATGGCGACGCGGGCCTCGCCGTTGAACTTCTCGAGCTTCTCCAGCACCACGGTGCGCGCGGGCATGTTGATGCCGAGGGCGAGCGTCTCGGTCGCGAAGACGACCTTCACGAGCTTGCGGCGGAAGAGCTCTTCGACGACCTCCTTGAACGCCGGCAGCAGGCCCGCGTGGTGGGCCGCCATTCCGCGCTCGAGGTTGTCGCGCCACTCCCAGAAGTGCAGCACGGCGAGGTCTTCGTCCTTGAGGGTGAAGGTCAGCTCGTCGACGATCTGGCGGATCTCGACGCGTTCCTCCACCGAGGTGAGACGCACGTTCGCGCGGCGCAGCTGCTGAACGGCCGCGTCGCACCCGGCGCGACTGAAGATGAAGAAGATCGCCGGCAGCAGGTGGTTGCGCTGCAGCAGCTCGACCACCTCGGGACGGTCGATGCGCTCGATGCGCGGGCCCTGCTGCGCGCGCAGCGGCTTGTGTCCGCCGCGGCGCTGATGCGCGTGGCGCGGGCCTCCGGCGTGGCGGGCGGAGCGGTACTCCTGGGCGCGCCGGTTGTTCTCGTACCCGCCCGCGTTGCCTCCGCGGATGCGCAGCAGCTCCTGGTTGACCTGGGCCGTGGCCACGCCGGCGCGGTCGTCGAACAGCGGCAGCAGGTCGCCCCGCACGAGCACGTGCTGTTCCAGAGGAACAGGACGCGTCTCCGACACGATGACCTCGGTGTCGCCGCGCACGGTGTCGAGCCAGTCTCCGAACTCCTCGGCGTTCGACACGGTCGCCGACAGCGACACGAGCTTCACCGACGGCGGGAGGTGGATGATGACCTCTTCCCACACGGCACCGCGGAAGCGGTCGGCGAGGTAGTGCACCTCGTCCATCACGACGAATCGCAGGCCCCGCAGCGCCGGTGAATCGGCGTAGAGCATGTTGCGCAGCACCTCGGTGGTCATCACGACGATGCGCGCCGAGGCGTTGATGTTGGTGTCGCCGGTGAGCAGGCCGACCTCGTCGTCGCCGTACACCTCCTGCAGCTCGTGGAACTTCTGGTTCGAGAGCGCTTTGATGGGCGTGGTGTAGAACGCCTTGTCGCCCGGCTCGAGCATCGCGAGGTGGATGGCGAACTCGCCGACGATGGTCTTGCCGGCACCGGTGGGCGCGGCGACCAGGACGCTCCGCCCGTCCTCGAGGGCGTGGCATCCGGCGATCTGGAAGTCGTCGAGCTCGAACCGCTGCATCTCGGCGAAGTCGGCGGTGTGCGGGTGCGACGAGCGAGCGCTCGCGCGGGCGAAGCGCTCCGCGGGGCTGGGGCAGGTCACGCGATGGGCCCCGGCGCCATCTCCGCGGCGACGCGACGGGCCTTGCGGCGGTCGAACAGCAGCGACAGTCCGGCGGCGGCGAAGAAGAGCACGATCAGGATGCCGGCCAGCATCAGCATGCTCACGACGTCGGCCGCGGGGGTGGCGAGGGCCGAGAAGATGACGGCGATGAGGATCGCGACTCGCCATCCCTTCAGGATCGCCCTGCCGCTCATGACGCCCGCGACGTTGAGGGCGACCAGGAACACCGGCAGCACGAACGAGACGCCCACGACGATCAACAGCTTGAAGACGAAGTCGTAGTAGTCCACGGCGTTGTAGAAGTTGACCCCGCCCTCGGGGGTGAAGCCCCACATGAGCTCGATCACGTGCGGGACGATGAGCAGACCGACCCAGCACCCCACGAAGAACAGGGGAACCGCGGATGCCACGAAGCCGACCGTGTAGCGGATCTCCTTGCGGGTGAGACCGGGCATGATGAACGCCCAGATCTGCCAGAGCCAGATCGGCGCCGACAGGAAGATGCCGATCGAGAAGGCGATCCGCATGCGCAGGTCGAACGCCGACGTCACCGAGGTGAAGTTCAGCGCCGAGAAGTCGTCTCCTCGCCGCGCGGCGATCTCGCGGATCGGCTCGGTGATCAGGTGAATGATCGGATCGGTGATGATGAACGCGACCACCATGCCGACCACGAGGGCGAGCGCGGCGATCATCAACCGCTTGCGCAGTTCGACCAGGTGCGCCCCGATCGACATGCGCTTATCGCGCCGCGGTTCCTCGGGGAGGTCGATCCGCGGCGATCGTGCCGTCGCCACGCGTCAGACGGTGGGGTCGGTCGACCTGCGCGGTTCGGGTGCCACGGCCGGCGCGGTGCCGCTGTCGGCGGGCCGCGGAACGTCGGAGGACTGCGCGGACGCGACCTCGTCGTCGCGCTTCATCTCCTTCATCTCGCTCTTGAACACGCGGGCCGACTGACCCATGCTCTTCGCGAGCGCGGGAAGCTTGGCGGCACCGAAAAGAAGGAGGATGACAGCCAGAACGACTAGCAGGTGCCATCCGGTCAATCCCTGGAACATGAGGACTCCTCGTCTCGTTCGGGCGAGTCATCAGTCTAACCCGCGCACACGGCGGGCGACCCGACCCGCGGGGAAATCCCCGTAGCGTCCAGGTACACCGCCGGCGGATCAGTCTTTGTCGATGTATTGCGCCAGCCCCGCCGCCGCCCACGCGGCCGCCGCGCGCCGCGCGCCGAGCGGCTCCAGCAGCTCCACCTCTCCCCCGCGGCGGGCCGCGAGCCGTTTCAGACTCTGCTCGTCGGCGAGGCGCAGGGATGCCACGGCCGTGTCGTCGTCGGCATCCTCGATCTCGGCGCGATCGAGGTAGTCCGCCAGCAAAGGCGCCACGGCGCGCGGGAAGCGGAAACGCGCGACCACCTCGTCGTCGCCCGGAGCGAAGAGCTCCGGCACGGGGTCGGCACCGTGGACAGCCGCGATGTCGGTGAGGGTCGGCTCGCTCACGCGGTCGAGGAGGAAGGTGCGCACGGCCTGGCGGAGGTGATCCCAGCCCTGCAGATACCACTGGCCGTTGGCGATGTGCACCTTGATCGGGTCGACGGTGCGCGAGGCCGGGGCGGCACCCGGGGCGCGGTACACGAAGGTCACCGCGACGCGCTCGCGCAGGGCGCGGTCGACCACGTCGCGGACGCCGTCGACGGGTCCGGGCGCGACGATCACGGGCGGTGGAGCGGCGGCCGCTCCCCGAGCGAGCTTCTCGAGCAGTCCGGAGACCACGTCGCTGTCGCCCACGCCGGGGAGGCTGCGTGCGAGCTGCAGACCGGCGAGCAGCGCCGCCGCCTCTCGGGCCGTCAGCCGCGGGGAGCGTTCGAGCCCGACCGTGTTCGTGATGGCGATGACGTCGTCGCGGTCGAGCAGGTCCCAGTCGATGTCGAAGAGGTCGTGCGGCAGCTGCCAGTAGCCCTGCTCGCCGGGCAGGCCGATCACGGTCAGGCGCTCGACCATCGCGCGCATCTGCCCGGGCGCGACGTCGAACTCGGCCGCGGCCTCCGCCACGCTCACCTCGCCCTTGCCCAGAAGGTACGGCACGAGCTGCAGCAGGAGCGCGGCGCGATCGAGGGCCGCGATCGGGCGGTCACCCCCGGGACGATCGACGCTCATGCCGCTCCCCCGTGCCGCTCGAGGGTCGCCCGCAGGCGCCGGACGACCTCGGTGCGCAGGTCGGCGGGGGCCACCACGCGCACCTCGGGGCCGTAGGAGGCCAACTCGTCGGCGAAGACGTGCAGATCGACGTAGGGCACGACGATGCCCTGCGGCGCCTCCTCCGCCCGCCGTGCGAGACGCAATGCGGCCTCGGTGCCCGGGTGCACCTCGAGCAGAGCCCGTTGACGCGCGGCGACGTCGTCCAGTCCCCGCAGAGCGCGCTCCCCTGCCCCCTCGCGCAACGCGGGCGGGAACTTCTCCCGGGTGACGGTGACGTCGCTGACGATGCGCGACAGCAGGAACGTGCGATCGGCGCCGACGTTCACGTCGAAGCCGTACACGTGCCATCGCGCCTCGTACTCGACGAGGGCGAGAGGACGCAGACGGCGCTCGCGCGGCTGCGCATCGCCCGGGCGCAGGTAGGTGAAGGTGACGGTGCGGCACTGCTCGATCGCGCGCTGCAACGCCCCGAAGGAGGCGTCTCGCACCCGGATGCGCGGGGCGTAGCCGATGATCGGCTCGTCGACGGCGATGCCGAGGGCGCGGATCTTGCGGAGGCCGCTGCGCGCGTCGACCGAGAGCGACTCGCTGCCCCACACCCCGCCGGCGATGTTGAGCAGCGCGATCTCCGCGGGGCTGAAGGAGATGTCGACGGGGAGCGCGTACTCCGCGGTCGGCACGCGATAACGGGCCTCCCGCAGGTCGTCGGGGTCGGTGCGATTGCCGATCGTCTCGATGGGCACGCCCAGCCCGCGGAGGTTCTCCTTGTCGCGCTCGAACATCTTCTCGAGCGCGTCTTTCGAAGCCCCCGCGTCGAGCTGTTCGCGGTACCCGGCCACCGACGACAGGATCGTGTCCTTCGTCAGGCCCTGCTCGGTCGCCATGAGCGCGACGACGAGGTTCACCAGACGCTCCTCGGGAGCGTTGCGGGAAGCGGCGGGCACCCGCCCATCCTAGGCCGGGGCCGGGGCCGAACCGCCGAGACCGGCCCGCGCGCGCGAGGGCGACGGCGGGCCGGTCTCGAAACGACGCGGAGGGGCGGACTCAGCCGATGGTGCCGAGGATGTCGACGACGTACACCAGCGCGGTGTTCGCCGGGGCCTGCAGCGCCTGCTGGTCCTGCTGGGTCTGGTCGGCGGGCACGACGACGAGGACCTGCGAGCCGACCGGCTGGCCCTCGAGAGCCGAGGCGAGGGCCGGGGGCAGCGCGGAGACCTTCGCCTGCCCCGGGGCGCCGTTCTTCCAGGTGGAGGCGAAGGTGGTCTTGGCGCCCCAGGCGACGCCCTGGACGTGGATGATGGCCGAGGAGTCGGCGGTCAGCACGTCGCCGTCGCCCTTCTTGATGACCTGCGATCGCACCTCGGTCGGGGCGTCGCCGGCGGGGATGACGACACCCGGCTGACCGTCGGGCGCGCGCACGACGGAAGGCATGCCGGAGTCGGCGTTGTACTGGTCGGCCCCGTCGGCCGCGGGCAGGAACACCTTGCGCACGTCGAAGACGAAGATCGCGCCGTCGCCCTCGGTGACGCCGAGCGCCTTCGCCCCGTCGGCCCCGAGGTCGGAGCCCGGGATCGCGACGGCCACGCGCGAGCCCTCGGCCACGCAGTTCAGCAGCGGAGCGATCGAGGGCACGGCCTGCGTCAGGCGCGGGAGCGGCGTCGCGGTCGCGAGATCGGCGTCGTACTTCGTGGCGACGAGCTCCTCGCCGGTCGCCGCGTCGAGCACGGTGACCTCGACCAGCGCGAGCTGCTTGTCGCTCGTGATGCGCTGCCCGTCGCCCGCGATGAGGGTGTCGGTGCCGGCCTGCTCCGGGAAGAAGGGCGAGCGCACCGTCACGGTGGGTGCCGAGCCGAGATCGCCGGTCGCCTCGACGACCGAGGCGACGCTCGCATCGGTGGGGGTCGGGCACGACGAGGCGGCGGATGCCGAGCACCCGACGAGGCCGAATCCGGCCAGAGCGGTCACGGCAACGAGAGCGGGAAGTCTGCGCACCGGAACAGTTTAGGTGCTCGCGCGGCTCTCGCCCGCCGCCCCACCCTGGTCACTCCGGCGCAGGGGCACCCTCCGTGGGCGCGGCCGCGCCCGCCACCGACTGGCGGACGCCCTCCGCGGACTTCTGCGCCTCGCGCACCCGCTTGCGCAGGTTCTTGTCGGTGATCTCACGATCGCCGACGGCGCCCGGCGTCCACAGCTCGACGTCCTCGTCGCCGTAGCTCGACTTCGACGCGCGGCGCTTGACCTCGGGCGGGATCGCGCCCGGCGCCAGACGACGGGCGGTGATGAGGAAGCCGGTGTGGGCGACCATGCGGTGGTCGGGGCGCACGGCGAGGCCCTCGACGTGCCACCCGCGGATCATCGTCTCGCTGGCATCCGGTTCGGTGAACAGGCCCGTCGCGCGGATGTACTCCGCGACACGGCTGAGCTGCGTCGCGGTGGCGATGTAGCAGAGCACGACACCGCCGGGAGTCAGCGCGTCGGCCACGGCGTCGATGCACTCCCACGGCGCGAGCATGTCGAGCACGACGCGGTCGACGGAGGCCGGAGCCACGGCGTCCGGGAGGCTCTCGACGAGATCGCCGACGACGACCTCCCAAGTGGCGGGGTGCTCGCCGTGGAAGGTCTCGACGTTGGCGCGGGCCACCTCGGCGAACTCCTCGCGGCGCTCGAACGACAGCAGGCGACCGGCCGGGCCGATCGCTCGCAGCAGCCACAGCGAGAGGGCACCGGAGCCGACGCCGGCCTCCACGACCGTCGCGCCGGGGAACACGTCGGCCTGGGCCAGGATCTGCGCGGCGTCCTTGGGGTAGACGATCGCCGCTCCGCGCGGCATCGACATGACGAAGTCGCGCAGCAGGGGGCGCACGGCCAGGTAATCGTGGCCGGAGCTGTTGGTGACGACGCTGCCATCGGGCTGCCCGACCAGGAGCGAGTGCTTCAACACGCCGTTGTGGGTGTGGAGCTCTCCCGCCTCGCGCAGGGTGATCGTGTGCATGCGGCCCTTCGGTCCGGTCAGCTGCACGCGGTCGCCGATGCGGAAAGGTCCGCTCAGGTGGGGGGTCTCGCTCATGGGTTCACTCGCGTTTCGGGGAGTCGGGTCGGGGTGTGCGCATCGTGGAGGGCGCGGAGATCGGCGGCGGTCCGCCCCTCGAGGCTCGACCAGAGCGCGTGCGCTCCGACGCCGTCGAGCGGGACCATCAGGGGGACGCCGAGCGAGACCGCGCCACTGGCGATCGCCGATCGCAGGCCGTTGGGGCTGTCTTCGATCGCGAGGGAGTCGCGGATGTCCACACCGAGGGCATCGGCCGCCTGCAGGTAGGGATCGGGGTGGGGCTTGGGCCGCTCGACGTCGTCGCCGGCGACGACCACGTCGAAGGCGGGGAAGTCGATGAGGTCGGCGATCGACAGCGCCATGCGCCGCATCGACATCGTCACCAGTGCGGTCTTGACCCCGTGCGCCTTGAGGTCGGCGAGCAGCTCGCGCGCGCCCGGGCGGAACGGCACGCCCGTGCTCGCGAGCTGGCGCAGCACCTCGTCGGTCAGGTGAGCGATGATCTCGTCGACGCCCCACGGCACGCCGGCGTTCTGCAGCAGGCGCGCGGAGTCCTCGAGCGCGAGACCCACCATGCCCAGGGCCTGTTCGTGCGACCAGGTGCCCCCGAACCGCTCGACCAGCGGCACCTCGGCGGCCATCCAGTAGGGCTCCGTGTCGACGAGGGTGCCGTCCATGTCCCACAGGACCGCAGCGAGGGCGGAAGAAGTCATCGTTCCATCTTATGGAAGGTGCGGCTCCTCCCCCGCGCCCGCGGGGTCGCCCGGTCCGACCGCCTCCGCGCGGGTGCGCCTATCCTGGAACGAAGCCCCGACGGGGCAGAGGAGGTTGCGTGGACGCACTGGGTCGCCGGATCATCGTCGCCGCTTTCGACGGCTGGAACGACGCCGGAGAAGCCGCGTCCGCCGCGGCGGCGCTTCTGCGCGCCGACGCGGAGTACGAGGTCGTGCACACGGTCGACCCCGAGCTGTACTTCGACTACCAGTACACGCGCCCCCAGATCGGATTGGATGCCGAGGGTCGACGCACGCTCACCTGGCCCGAGGCCAAACTGCTGCGTCCGACCGAGCGGTCGGGCGATGCGGAGATCTGGCTGCTGGTCGGCGTGGAGCCCGCGCGCGCCTGGCAGGCGTTCGCGGCGGAGTTCATCGACGTCGCTCTGCGGGAGGACGTCACCGGCTTCGTCGCGCTCGGATCGATGATGTCCGACGTACCGCACACGCGCCCGATCTCGGTCTTCGCCGGCAGCGACAACGACGGCGTGCGGCAGTCGCTCGGACTCGAACGGAGCCTCTACGAGGGGCCCGTCGGCATCCTGAGCGCGATCGGTCACGCCTCGGAGCAGGTCGGCATCCCGACCGCCAGCCTCTGGGCCAGCGTCCCGCATTACGTCGCGGGACACACCCCCTCTCCCAAGGCCACGCTCGCGCTGCTCGAGAAGCTGGAGGCGATCACCGGCATCACCGTTCCACGCGGCGACCTCGAATCCGAGTCGCGCCAGTGGGAGGCGTCGATCGACGCCGCCGCGGCCGATGACGAGGAGATGAGCGACTACATCCGCCAGCTCGAGCAGACCCGCGACACCTGGGACTCTCCCGAGGCGTCGGGCGATGCCATCGCCCAGGAATTCGAGCGCTATCTGCGCCGCGGGGGCGAAGGTCCCTCCAAGCCCGGTCGCGACGACCCGCCGCGTCGCTAGCCTCCGTCGCGAAACACCCGGTCCCTTCGACACGCTCGGGGACCTCGCACCGACACACGGACCGAACCGAGGTGGCTGAGCCCGTCGAAGCCATCGGCACCCGCCTCGCCCGCACGTGACGACGGCGCCGTCCCGAAAGGGGCGGCGCCGTCGTCATGGCATCCCGGGATCAGCTGGTCATGACCGTCGACACCGCGGGGATGACGCCGGTCAGCAGCAGGACGATGATGAGCAGACCCAGCGCGATGCGGTAGACCACGAACGGCAGGAAGCTGCCGCGCTTGAGGTACTGCATGAGGAAGGCGATCACGAGGTAGCCCACCACGAACGCGATGACCGTGGCGATCGCGGTCTCACCGAGGTTGTACGGGCCGGTGCCCTCGTCGAAGCTCTTGTAGAGCTCGAACAGACCACTGGCGAAGACGGCGGGCACCGCGAGCAGGAACGAGTACTCCGCGGCGGCGGTGCGCTTGTACCCGAGGGCGCGGCCGAGCGTGGTCGTCGCCCCCGAGCGCGAGACGCCGGGCACGAGGGCGAGCGCCTGCGCGAAACCGTAGGCGATGCCGTGCGGGTAGGTGAGGTCGTCGAGGTCGCGACGGCGCTTGCCGTAGTGGTCGGCGAGACCCAGCAGGATCCCGAAGACGATCAGCACGATCGCGGTGATCCACAGGCTCCGGAAGTTGTCGCGGATGAGGCTCTGCAGCAGCACGCCGAGCAGGGCGATCGGGATCGTGCCGAGGATGACGAGCCAGCCCATGCGGGCGTCGGGGTCGTTGCGCGGCACCTTGCCGCTGAGCGAGAGGAACCAGCGCGAGATGACGCGACCGATCTTCTTGCGGAAGTAGATCAAGACGGCGAGCTCGGTGCCGATCTGCGTGATGGCGGTGAACGTCGCGCCCGGGTCGGTCTGCGACGGCAGGAACTCCCCCACGATGCGCAGGTGCGCGCTGGAGGAGATGGGGAGGAACTCGGTCAGGCCCTGGACGAGCCCGAGGATGATGACCTCGAAGATATGCATGCGGTCCTTCAGTACGTCCGGAGGAGGTCGGCGAGAACACGTCGACCGAACTCGAGCGCGTCGACGGGGACGCGCTCGTCGACACCGTGGAACATCCCGGTGAAGTCGAGACCGGCGGGAAGTCGCAGCGGTGCGAATCCGTAACCGGAGATTCCGAGGGTCGACAGCGCCTTGTTGTCGGTGCCGCCTCCCATCAGGTACGGCACGACCGGCACGCCGGGGTCGTGACGGCCGAGCTGCGCGACCATGGCGTCGACGAGGTCGCCCGAGAAGGGCACCTCGAGGCCGACGTCCTGATGAACGATCTCGATCTCGACGCCGTCGCCGACGATGCGGCGGATATCGGCGAGGGCGGCCTCTTCCGTACCGGGCAGCACACGCACGTCGATGAGAGCCTCCGCGCGGTCGGGGATGACGTTGTGCTTGTACCCGGCGGTCAGGCCCGTGGGGTTGGTCGTGGTGCGCAACGTCGAGCGGATGAAGCTGGATGCCGCGCCCGTGCGCTTCGCGAGGGTGTCGGGATCGCCCCCGTCGTCACCCGTGATCTCGGCGAGGCCCGCCAGAAGCGCACTCGTGGTGTCGGTCAGCCGGATCGGCCACTCGGTGCGGCCGAGGGCAGCGACGGCCTCCGCGAGGCTTGTCACCGCGTTGTCGACGTGAAGCCCGCTACCGTGGCCGGCCCGGCCGCGGGCGACGAGCTTGATCCACATGAGGGCCTTCTCGCCGACCTGCAGCAGGTAGGCGCGCCGGTCACCGACGGAGATCGAATACCCGCCGACCTCGCTGATGGCCTCGGTGGCGCCGGCGAACCACTCGGGGCGGTCCTTGACGACGCGCGCCGATCCTTCGACGCCGCCGTTCTCCTCGTCGGCGAAGAACGTCACGATCACGTCGCGCTCGGGCTGCTCCCCCGCACGCAGCAGGTCGGCGACGGAGGTGAGGATCATGGCATCCATGTCCTTCATGTCGACCGCGCCGCGGCCCCACAGGATGCCGTCGCGGATCTCTCCCGCGAACGGATCGACGCTCCAGTCCTCGGCGACGGCGGGGACGACGTCGAGGTGTCCGTGCAGGATCAGCGCCGGCTTGTCGCGGTCGCGTCCCGGGACGCGGGCGCAGACGTTGGTGCGCCGCTCGACCGGCTCGTAGTAGGCCGTGTCGAGACCGAGACCCTCGAGGTAGGCCCCGACGTACTCGGCCGCCTCGCGTTCGCCGTTCGCGCGACCCCCGCCGTAGTTCGAGGTGTCGAAGCGGATGAGGTCGGATGCGATGCGGGCGACCTCGGGGACGTCGGTTTCGAGCTCGGGCATGCGCACTACGGTACCGGCGGCCGGGGCGCTCCCCCGACGCGCGTCGTCAGGAGACGAACGTGATGCGGGGTGATCTCCGGACCCGGACGCGCCCGGGCGTCACCGTCGGTTCGAGGCGGGGCCCGGGGCGTGGTAATGTCGTTCCTCGTTGCGAAAGCGACAAAACACCCAGATGCGCGGGTGGCGGAATAGGTAGACGCGCTAGCTTGAGGTGCTAGTGCCCGTATAGGGCGTGGGGGTTCAAGTCCCCCCTCGCGCACAGAATGAGAAAGACCCCCGGGGTTCATCCCCGGGGGTCTTCTTCGTTTTTTACGCGAGGAGCAGGGCTGGCACCCCATGCCGTGACCGCGAGGAAACACCGGCGTGACATGGCGCGCCTAGCGTCGAGGCGTCCCCGGCAGATCGGATCACGCATGGCTCGCTTCCACGTCCCCACCATCGACATCTCGGCATGGGTGGGCCCCGGCTCGCTCGACGCCCGATCGGCGGTCGTGGCGGCGATCGACCACGCGTGCCGCACGGTGGGGTTCATGCAGATCGTGGGGCATGGCATCCCGAATGTCGTCCTCGACGACCTGCAGCGCGGTCTCGACGAGTTCTTCGCGCTGCCACTGGAGGCGAAGAAGAAGTACGTGCGCCCCGGCGGCGAGAACCGCGGGTACAGCCCGCCGAAGAGCGAATCGCTCAGCTACAGCCTGGGGGTCGACCCGGTCACCCGCATGAACGACTTCTTCGAGGCGTTCAATGTGGGCACGTCGTGGCGCGAGTACCCGGGTACGACGGCGACCGTCGAGGACTACGCCGAGAACACCTGGCCCGACGACGCCGACGGCTTCGAAGCCGCCGTCACCGCCTACTACGGCGAGGCACGTCGGGTGGCGCAGACCCTCACCCGCATCTTCGCCGCCGCCCTGCGGGTGCCGGAGGACTTCTTCGGCGACGTCACCGACCACTCGATCGACGTGCTGCGCATGAACAACTACGCCCTGCCGCCCGGCTCGATCGAGCTGGGCGCCGAGCTGACCGGCATGGGCGAGCACACCGACTTCGGACTGGTGACGGTGCTGTGGGCGGATCGCGTCGCGGGCCTGCAGGTGCTGGGACTCGACGGGTCGTGGAACGACGTCTCACCCGCCGAGGGCGCCCTCTTGGTGAACCTGGGGGATGTGGCCGCCCGGCTGACCAACGACAAGTGGCTCTCGACGCTGCACCGGGTGAAGCCCCCGGTGATCGACGGCACCATCGAGCGGCGGCGGTCGGCGGCGTTCTTCCACGACGGCAACGCGGACGCCGTGATCGCCCCGCTCCCGGGCTTCGTCTCGGAGGAGGCGCCCGCGCTGTATGAACCGGTCACCGTGCGCGAGCACATCGCCGCGAAGCTCGCCGGTTCCCGCGCCGGACGCAAGAACGTGAGCGCGGTGCGCGAGGCCGCGCGGGTGGCGGCGGCAGGACGGGGCTGATCCCGGGGCCCGCGCGGAGCGAGCCTGCGCGGAGCGGGCCACGGCGGGGGCGGCGCGCGGCGGGCACGGCGGGGGCGGGGGCGGCGCGCGCGGCGGGCTGCGGCGACCGCGCGGGCGGCGCACCACGCATAAACGCCATTCTTGTGGAGAAACGCGCTGTCACCGCGTTTCCGCACACGAATGGCGTTTATGCGTGAGGGTGACGCCCCGCGCCCAGGCGACGCGGGTCAGGCCGCCGACACCCCGAACAGCAGACCCAGCACGTAGGTCACCGCGGCGGCGCCGAAGCCGATCGCGAGCTGACGCAGGCCGCGCTTCAGGGGCGAGGCGCCCGAGAGCAGACCGACCATCGCACCGGTGGCCATCAGCGCGATGCCGACGAGGCCGAGGGCGAGGGCGACGGCGCCGAAGCCGCTCATGCCGAAGATCCACGGCAGCACCGGGATGATCGCGCCCGAGGCGAAGAACAGGAAGCTCGACAGCGCCGCACCCCACGCGCTGCCGACGACGTCGTGCGAGGACTCCCCCGGGGCCGCGGCGACGGGCGCGCTGCCGGCCTGGGCGGCGGTGACGACCTCGCGCGCCTTGTCGAGGGCGGCGTCGGGATCCATGCCGCGCGTGCGGTACACGAGGGCGAGCTCGTTGGCATCCAGGTCGAGGTGGGGAAGGGCGGAGTCGGCGAAGTCGCTCTCCTCCGTGGCTTCGAGCAGCTCGCGCTGCGAGCGCACCGAGACGAACTCGCCCGCGCCCATCGACAAGGCGCCCGCGAGCAGGCCCGCGACGCCGCTGAACAGCACGAAGCTGGGTGCCACGCCGGTGGCGCCGACGCCCATCACGAGGGCGAGGTTGGAGACCAGGCCGTCGTTGGCGCCGAAGACGGCGGCGCGGAAGGTTCCGGAGAGGCGTCGACGCCCGCGTGCGGCGAGCCCGCGGACGACTTCGTGGTGCACGCGCTCGTCGGCGGCCATCGCGGCGGTGGCGTAGGGCTCGTCGGCGTAGGGCGATCGCGCCTCGGCGTTCTGCGCAAGGGCGAGCACGAAGATCGATCCGAAGCGGCGGGCCATCCACGCCAGCAGGCGCGTGCCGATCCCGGGCGACGGCAGGCGCTTCGGGGTCTCCCCCAGCAGGTCGATCCAGTGCTGCTCGTGTCGCCCCTCGGCCTCGGCGAGCTCGAGCAGGATGTCGCGCTCCTCGCCGGTGCGACGAGACGCCAGCTCGCGGTACACGCGGGCTTCAGCGCGTTCGTCGACGAGATAACGCGCCCAACGGCGACGGTCGCGGGCGGTGGGTGTGGCGGAGGTCGTCACGGGGGCTCCTTCGGGTCGTCCCCACCGTAGTGAGCGGGAATCCGACCCCCGGGCGCGTCGATCGATACTGCCAGCATTTCGGGCTTCCGAAGCCCGGAACGACGCGGATGCCGAGGGGCGGATGCCAGCATTTCGGGGGCGCGAAAGCGGTCTCGCGAGACCCAGGTCTCACGGCTCCTCCGGCGTCGAGACGGCACGTGGCTGACATCTCGGTTGCATGATGTCGCCGAGACGTCGGCGGGGTGCTGTCTCGTGCCCACGAGAGGGGGCGGATCCGGCGCGCGCCGCGGCGCGGCATCCGGTGGTCAGGAGCGCACGCGCTTGCGCAGCAGGTCGATGCGCGCCTGCAGCTGCGCCACCGTGGCGTGCGAGACGGCGGGTCCGCCGCACAGGCGCCGGAGCTCGGCGTGCACGAGTCCGTGCGGCTCCCCGGTCTGACGGGCGTAGAGCCCGACCATCGTGTTCAGCAGCTGGCGCTGCTCCTTGAGCGTGCGGTGCAGGGGACCGGGAAGACCCCCCTCGTCGACCGACGGCGGCTCGACGCCGTTCTCCTTCTCGTGCGCCTCGCGTGTGGAGCGGTGGCGCGACTGACGCGTGGCGCGCGACATCAGCACCTCGTGCACCTGCTCGGGTTCGAGGAGCCCGGGGATGCCGAGGAACTCCTCCTCCTCGATCGTCCCGGGCACGGCCAGCTGACCGAACTCCTGCCCGTCGAACATCACGCGATCGAAGTGCGCGAGGGAGCCCAGGGCCTGGTACTCGAACTCCTGCTCGAGCGCGTCGGAGGCTTTGTCCTCGCGCTCGGCGGCATCCATCATGTCTTCTTCGGCGTTCCACTGGTCGTCCGCGTCGCTGTCGCGGTCGAGGGCGTGCTCGCGCTGCGCCTCCATCTCACCGGCGAGCGCGAGCAGCTGCGGGACGTTCGGGAGGAACACGCTCGCCGTCTCACCCCGGCGGCGGGCGCGGACGAAACGGCCGATGGCCTGCGCGAAGAAGAGCGGCGTCGAGGCGCTCGTGGCGTAGACGCCGACGGCGAGGCGCGGAACGTCGACGCCCTCCGACACCATACGGACGGCGACCATCCACCGGCTCGTGCCCTTCGAGAACGTCTCGATGCGGCCCGAGGCCTCCGCCTCGTCGGAGAGGACGACGGTGACCTTCTCGCCGCTGATGTCTTCGAGGATGGCGGCGTAGGCGCGCGCGGCGGTCTGGTCGGTCGCGATGACCAGGCCCCCGGCATCCGGGACCGTCTCGCGCACCTCGGTGAGGCGACGATCGGCGGAGCGCAGGACCGCGGGGATCCAGTCGCCGTTGGGGTCGAGCGCGGTGCGCCAGGCCTGCGAGGTGATGTCCTTGGTGTTGTCCTGGCCGAGCTGGGCCTCCATCTCCTCACCCGCCTTGGTGCGCCAGCGCATCTGCCCGGCATAGACGAGGAAGAAGACCGGCCGGACGACGCCGTCCTCGAGGGCGCGCTTGTAGCCGTAGGCGTAGTCGGTGCGCGAGAGACGGATGCCCTTGGCGTTGGGGTGGTACTCCACGAACGGGATGGGCGCGGTGTCGCTGCGGAACGGCGTTCCCGACAGCAGCAGGCGCCGGGTGGCGCGGTTGTACGCCTCGCGCAGGGCGTCGCCCCAGCTCAGCGCGTCACCACCGTGGTGCACCTCGTCGAGGATGACGAGGGTTCTGGCATCCATCGTCAGGCGCTGGTGCACCTCGGCCTTGACCGCCACCTGGGCGTACGTGACCGCGACGCCGTGGTACTGCCGCGAGGGCGTGGCGTGCCGGTTCGAGAAGTACGGATCGAGACGGATGCCGACCCGCGCGGCCGCCTCGGCCCACTGGGTCTTGAGGTGCTCGGTGGGGGCGACGACGACGATGCGGTCGACGACGCGCCGCCGCATGAGCTCGGACGCGAGACGCAGGGCGAAGGTCGTCTTGCCGGCGCCGGGGGTGGCCGCGGCCAGGAAGTCGCGGGGGCCCTTGCCCTCGCCGTCGGGTCCGTCGAGGCCGAAGTAGAGGTCGAGCGCCTCGGCCTGCCAGGCGCGCAGACGCTGGGCGGTCCCCCACGGCGCACGCTGCGGGAACGACGGCGAGAGGTGCTCGGCGGCGAAGGAGCCGAAGTGGGGCTCCGTGCCGTCGACGGCTCCGTCGAACGCCGGGTCGGGCGTCGCCCCCGGAGCGGGGTCGTCCGCGACGGGCGCGGTGGCGTGCGAGGGTTCGATCGGGGCGGATGCCGTGGAGGCGGCGTCGGGGGTCTCGACAGCGGGCGCGTGCGCGGCGACGGCGGGGGCGTGCGCGGCGGGACCGGGACTCGCGACCGGGCCGGGACTCGCCACGGGACCGGGACTCGCCACGGGACCGGGGCTCGCCACGGGACCGGGACTCGCGACCGGGCCGCGACCCGCCACGGGACCGGGACTCGCGATGCGCGGTGCCGGGGTCGTGGCATCCGCGTGGGAGAGGTTCGGGGTGCGGGCTTCTTCTTCCAGCATCGAACCTCCATCCCTCGCGAGCGCGAACATCAACGATAGGCGACCTCGGCGCACGACATGCCCGGGCCGAGAACGGATCCGTCCCACCACCGGCCATAAACGCGATCCGTGCGCAGAAACGCGTCGACGCAGCGTTTATGCGCACGAATCGCGTTCATCGGAGTCGCGGTGGGGCCCGTCGCGAGCGGCCGTGGCGGCGACCACGGCGTCCCCCCGGCGCGCGCCCTCGCGCTCCGGGCGCGCGCGCCTTCCCGCCCCACCGGCGCGCGGCTGCCGTCGGCCCGGTGGGATGTTCCGGCCGGTGGAGCGCGCGTCGCCGGCATCCCTCCTTGCTGTGTCGGAGGCCGGGGGTACCGTGGAGGACGGAGGTTTCGATGACACTCGATCCGCACTCGCCCCGCACCTCGCCTACGCCCGACAACGCCGGCCCGCATCCGTGGCGCCGCTTCGTCGCCCTGGGTGACTCGTTCACCGAGGGCATCGGCGACCCGTTGCCCGACGGCGGCCACCGCGGATGGGCCGATCGCGTCGCCGAGGTGCTCGGCGCGCAGGTCGACGACTTCGCCTACGCCAACCTCGCCGTGCGCGGCAAGCTCATCGCGCAGATCGTGGCCGACCAGATCGAGCCCGCCCTGGCGCTCCAGCCCGACCTCATCACGATCTCGGCGGGCGGCAACGACGTGATCCGCCCGGGCAGCGACCCCGACGCGGTCTCGCGCCAGCTCGAGGACGCCGTGGCGCGCCTGCGCAGCGGTGGGGCGACGGTCGTGGTGTTCACGGCGATCGACACCGAGTTCACCCCGGTGTTCCGCGGCATCCGGGGCAAGGTCGCGATCTACAACGAGAACATCCGCTCGATCGCCGATCGGTACGACTGCGTCGTCGCCGACCAGTGGGGGCTCAAAGAGGTGCAGGACATGCGCTTCTTCGACGACGACCGTCTGCACTACAACGCCCTCGGTCACCACGAGGTCGCTCGCATGGTGCTGCGCGCGCTGAACGTCCCCAACGACCTCGAGCCGCTGCAGGCCGAGACCCAGGCGATCATGACCTGGCGCGCCGCTCGCGAGAAGGACTTCGTGTGGGCGCGCGAGTACCTCGTGCCCTGGGTCCTGCGACGGCTACGTCACCAGTCATCGGGCGATCACATCCTGCCCAAACGTCCGGAGCCGCTCCCCGTGGTCACCCTCGCCCCGGGGCCGGATGCCGCGGGCCCGCGCGAGACGCAGGTCTGACGCCGTGCGCACTCTTCCCGACGCGGTCACCGCGCTGCTGAGAGCAGCAGACGCCGACACGCTCCTGCGCGACGCCGACGCCCTCGCCGACACGCTCGCAGACGCCGGGTGGGCTCCCGACGTCGAAAGCGGTCGCTTCAGCGCCGACGGGTGGGACGTCGTGTCGTCGGCCTGGCCGCCGAACGTGTCGGTGTTCCGCGACGGAGACCTGCTCGACGTGCGCCGCGACGCGCTCTCGATCGTCGCGACGCTGCACGCCGAACCGCACCGCTGGGTCTTCGACACCGAGGGTCCGGACTGGTCGGGCTGGAGCGCCGACGACCCGTGGTGGGACGACGAGCCGGTCGACTGGCTCCTCTGGCGTGGGCAGGACGTCGTCGTGCAGCTGTTCACCGCGCCCGCCATGACCGCCGGGCCTGGCACGCTCCCGCCCCACCTGCACCTCGCGATCGAGCGCGATGACTCTCCGTCCGAGGGCCTGCCGCGCGACGAGGCGCGAGACCGCCGCGTGGCATCCGAGGGAAGCGTCGTCGAGCGGTGGTTCCTGGTGGGTGAGCACGACCTGCCCGACGAGATGCTCGCCGCGCTCGAGGGCGACCCGGATCAACGCGTCAGCGCCGCCGCCGTCTCGGAGCGCCGCATGCGCGTGGGACGGTTCGACGACCCGACCGGCTGAGCCGACGGGCGGTCTTCGGTCTCAGCCGCGGTGCCCGCGCCCCAGCTCCCACAGCGCGACGGCGCTGGCGGCGGCGACGTTCAACGAGTCCACTCCCCCGGCCATCGGGATCGTCACGACCGTGTCGGCGGCGGCGAGCGCGCTGCGGCTCAGTCCATCGCCCTCGGCGCCGAGCAGCAGGGCGACGCGCTCGTGCCCCGCGGCCGAGAACGCGTCGAGCGTCACCGCGTCGTCCGACAGCGCGAGGGCGGCCAGGTGGAAGCCGGCGTCGTGCAGGAGGGGGGTGGCCTCCGTCCACTCGGGGAGCCGCGTCCACGGCACCTGGAAGACCGTGCCCATGCTCACGCGGACGCTGCGCCGGTACAGCGGGTCCGCGCATCGCGGCGTGACGAGCACGGCATCCGCCCCGAGTGCGGCGGCCGACCGGAACGCCGCCCCGATGTTGGTGTGGTCGACGATGTCCTCGAGCACGACGACGAGCCGCGCGTCCTTCACCACGTCGGCCACGGATGCCAGCGGAGGCCGATGCATGGAGGCCAGCAGCCCGCGGTGCACGGTGTACCCGGTGACCTGCTCGGCGATCTCGGAGGGGACGACGTAGACCTCGGCATCTTCCCCCACCAGGGCGAGGGCGTCGGAGAGGAACTTCTCCTGCACGAGGACCGAGCGCGGACGGTGTCCGGCGCGGAGGGCCCGGTCGAGCACCTTGGACGATTCCGCGATGTACAGGCCACCCTCGGGCTCGCTCACGCGGCGCAGCGACACGTCGGTGAGGTCGCGGTAGTCGGCGAGACGCGGGTCGTCGGCGGAGTCGAGCGGGATGACGGGCATCGTCCCATCGTGCCAGCACCGCCCCCTTCTCCTCCTGTCGGGGTCCGATCCCCGAGCGCGCGAGAAACGCGGCACCCGCGGTCGCTCCGTCGGTGGCTCGGGAACGCGAGGCCGCGGCGCCGGCCGAGCTCGGCGGGGATCACGAGCGCGTGAGCCGGTGTCGGCGCCCCGCCATAGACTCGACTCGACGGAGGTGCGCATGACCGACACGACGGAGGATGCCGGGTTCTCGGCATCCATCGATCGGGCTGTCGAGGTGCTCGCCGGCCGCCGGGTGGCCGTGTTGACCGGCGCCGGGGTCTCCACCGACTCGGGCATCCCCGACTACCGAGGTAAGGGCGCCCCCACGCGCACGCCGATGACGGCGCAGCAGTTCCTCGCGAGCGCCGAGGCGCGCCGGCGCTACTGGGTCGGTAGCCATCTCGGGTGGAAGGTGTTCGCGGCGGCCGAGCCCAACGGCGGTCACCGGGCCCTCGCGGCGCTCGAGGCTGCAGGGGTGGCCAACGGCGTCGTGACGCAGAACGTCGACGGTCTGCACGTGCGGGCGGGCAGCGGCCGGGTCGTCGAGCTGCACGGGACCATGCGCCGGGTGGGGTGCCTGCACTGCGGGCAGGTGTTCGACCGCCGCGATCTCGCCGAGCGCGTCGAAGCCGACAACCCGTGGATCACCCTCCCCGAGAACGTCGAGCTCGGACCCGACGGCGACGTGACGCCGGCGTCCGCCGACGGGTTCGTCGTCCCCGTCTGCTCCGTGTGCGGCGGCACGCTCAAACCCGACGTCGTCTTCTTCGGCGAGTACATCCCGGTCGAGAGGTTCCGCGAGGCCGAGCAGCTCGTGCACACCAGCGACGCCCTCGTGGTGGCCGGGTCATCGCTCGTGGTGAACTCCGGCATCCGGCTCGTGGAGCGGGCGCGCCGCAAGCGCCTGCCGGTGGTCATCGTCAACCGCGGCGAGACGCGGGCCGATCAGCGCGCGAGCGTGAAGATCGACGGCAGCACGACCGAGGTGCTCCAGGCGTTCGCCGCACGGCTGCCGGGCCTGCTCTGACGCCGACGCGCCGCGGACCCGCCCGTCGCCACCGGACTCCTGGAACCCTCACCGCGTGCCGACGGTTAGGCTCGGACGGTGACGATCCTGACTCTTGTGCGACACGGTGAGACGGCCTGGAACTACGGGGGCCGCATCCAGGGCTCGACCGACATCCCCCTGAACGACACAGGTCGCATCCAGGCGCAGGGCATCGCCGAGACGCTCGCCGCCGAGTACGCCGGACGCGACGTCGTCGTCGTCTCGAGCGACCTGTCGCGCGCCGCCGAGACGGCCGACGTCATCGCCGCCGCCCTGGGCACCACGGTGAGCCGACGGATGCCGGGACTTCAGGAGCGCTCCTACGGCGAGGCCGAGGGGATGGACGCCCCCACCTTCTACGACACCTACGGACCGTGGCACGCCGCCGACGTGCCCGGCGCAGAAGCCTGGCCGGTCGTGCGCGAGCGCGCCCTCGCCGCGATCGCCGAGGTGGTGGCATCCACCCCCGCCGACGTCGACGTGATCGCCGTCGCGCACGGCGCGCTGATCCGCGAGGTCATCATGCACGCCACCGACGGGCAGTTCCCCCGCGAGGGCGAGCGGTTGCCGAACTGCTCGGCGACGACGTTCCGCCTCGACGGCGACGCGTGGGAGATGCTCGCGTACGCGGGCGTCGCGGGCTAGGCCGGACCGCATCACGGGGGCGGCGACCGGGATCCGCACACCCCGGTGGCTTCGACACGCTCAGCCGTCTGACGCGCGACCGCAGGTCTCAGAGCCCGCCCAGGGGACCGCGGGCTTCGACAGGCCCAGCCACCTCCCCGCCGAAGGTCGCTCAGCCCGCCCGCGCGACCAGCGCGCGCGCGTGGCGGAGGATCGGTTCGTCGATCATGCGCCCCTCGAAGCGGAACGCGCCGCCCTCGGCCTCCGCGAGCACGCCGTGCGCCCAGCGCAGCTGCTCCGGCGTCGGCGCGTACGCCGCACGGATGGTCTCGACCTGGCCCGGGTGGATGCACGCGGTGGCCGCGAACCCCGAGGCCGCGGCATCCTGAGCTTCGGCGGAGAGACCCTCGAGGTCGCCGATGTCGACGTGCACCGCGTCGATCGCACGTTTGCCGGCAGCTCCCGCGGCGAGCAGGACCCGGGCGCGGGCGAGGCGCGCGACGTCGCGGTAGGTGGCGTCGGCGAATCGGCTCGAGGTGCCGCCGAGGCTCGCGACGAGGTCTTCGGCGCCCCACATGAGCGCGACGACCTGCGGGACGGCGGCGAGCTGCTCCGCGTGCACGACCCCGCGCGCGGTCTCGCACAGGGCGACGACGTCGTAGCCCTCGAGGGGGGCGAGGGATGCCGGGTCCTCGGCTTTGGCGACCATCACGGTGCGCACGCGCGTCTGCGCGAGAGCGGCGAGATCGCGCGCGAACTCCGGCGTCTCGGGGCCGTTGACCCGCACGATGACGAGGTCGGGGTCGGGATCGGCGGCGATCATCGCCTCGCGAGCGGCGGGCTTGGCGTCCGGGGCGACGGCGTCCTCGAGGTCGAGGATCGCGGCATCCGCTCGGTCGAGGGCCTTGGTCAGCCGCTCGGGGCGGTCGCCGGGTACGAACAGCAGAGCGGGCCCCAGGGCGAAAGGTCGCGTCGCCGCGCGTGAGTCGGGGCGCACGCCGCTCATGCCGCCGCCTCCTGCGCCCACACCAGCACCGTGCGCGTCGCGGTCGCCACGACCTCGTCGTTCTGCGAGCGACCGGTGTGCGCCATGACGACGACCCCCTGACCCGGGCGGGATGCCGACGGCCGCACCGAGACGATCTCGGTCTCTGCCGTGAGGGTGTCGCCGACGAACAGCGGAGCGGGGAAGCTCACATCGGTGAGACCGAGCTGCGCGACGAGCGTTCCCTGCGTGAGCTGCCCGACCGACAGCCCGACGAGCGTCGACAGGGTCCACATCGAGTTCACGAGCGGCCGTCCGAAGGGCTGCGACGAGGCGTAGGCGGCGTCGAGGTGCAGCGCCTGCGGGTTCATCGTGAGGGTGGTGAAGAGGACGTTGTCGGCGTCGGTCACCGTCCGGCCGGGTCGGTGCGCGTACCTTTCCCCCACGACGAATTCCTCCAGATACAGGCCCCGCTGCTCGATCATGCGGCCACGGTACCGGTGAGTCCCAGCGCGCGCGAGATCACCATGAGCTGCACCTCGGTGGTGCCCTCGCCGATCTCGAGGATCTTCGAGTCGCGGTAGTGCCGCGCGACGGGGTACTCGTTGATGAAACCGTTGCCGCCGAACACCTGCGTCGCGTCCCGTGCGTTGGCCATCGCGGCGTCGCTCGCCGTCATCTTGGCGACGGCGGCGTCCACCGAGAAGGGCTTTCCGGCGTCGCACAGGCGGGCGGCATGCACCCACGCCAGGCGGGCCGTGTGCACGCGCGCGTGCATGCGCGCCAGCAGGAACTGCATGCTCTGCCGCGTCGAGAGGCGCTCGCCGAAGACCGTGCGGCTGCGGGCGTAGTCGACGGCGGCTTCGAGGCACCCCTCCGCCGCGCCCGTGGCGAGGGCGGCGATCGCGACCCGGCCCTCGTCGAGCGTGCGCAGGAAGTTCTTGAAGCCCTGGCCGCGCTCACCGAGCAGATTCGCGGCGGGGACCCGCACCCCGTCGAAGGTGAGGGGGTGGGTGTCACTGGCGTTCCAGCCGACCTTGTCGTACGCGGGGCCCACGGTGAAGCCGGGTGTGCCGTTCGGGACGATGATCGTCGAGATCTCGGGGCGATCGCCCGTGCGACCGGTCACCGCGGTGACCGTGACGAAGCGGGTGATGTCGGTGCCGGAGTTGGTGATGAACTGCTTCGAGCCGTCGATCACCCATTCCTCGCCCTCGAGACGCGCGGTGGTGCGCGTGGCGCCGGCGTCACTGCCCGCCTCGGCCTCGGTCAGGCCGAACCCGGCGAGCGCGCGCCCCGCGACGAGGTCGGGGAGGTACTGCGCCTTCTGCTCGGCGGTGCCGTAGCGGTAGATCGGCATGGCACCCAGGCCCACGCCCGCCTCGAGCGTGATCGCCATCGACTGGTCGACGCGCGCGACGCCCTCGATCGCGACGCAGAGGCTCGCGTAGTCGCCGCCCTGTCCGCCGACCTCCTCGGGGAACGGGAGGCCGAACAGGCCGAGCTCGCCCATCTGCTCGACGATGTCGAGGGGAAGCTCGTGCGCGCGATCGGCCTCGTACGAGCGCGGCGCGATCACCTCGTCGGCGAACTCGCGCACCATCGCGCTCAGCTCGCGCTCGTCGTCGGTGAAGGCCTGCTGGCTGTCGATGCTCACGGGTGGGTCTCCTTGTGGGATGGGATGGGGGTGGACGCCGGGGATGCGGCGGAGGAGGAGGCGGAGCCCGTCGACAGCCCCGAGGCCGAGGGGGTACCGGTCCCTTCGACAGGCTCAGGGACCTCGGGATCAGGGTCCTCGGAGGCGGGGATGTCGGACTCGACGACCTGCGGAGACGGGCTCACCGTCGCGACCACCGCGTCGCGGGCGACCTGGGTGCCGCGGGTGACGTGCAGGCGCAGCACCCCGGGGTGGGGTGCGGTCACGGTGTGCTCCATCTTCATGGCCTCGATGGTGACGAGTCGGGCGCCGGCCTCGACGGCGTCTCCGTCCGCGCCGTGCACCGCGACGACGGTGCCGGGCAGCGGGGCGACGAGCTCGGGATCGACGGCGCCGGGTGCGCGTCCCGCGCTCGCGCGGCGGCGCGCGGCGGCGTCCCGACGCGAGACGACCCGCAGGCGATGGGCCGCGCCCTCGGCGTGCGCCCAGTACTCGATCGGCCCGCCCACGACCCGCGCATCACCGGCGGCGGGCGATGCCGTGTGCACGCGCCCCGCGTCATCCTGCAGCCATACCGTCCGATGCGCCTGCGCTCCCCCGGCGCGCCACGCCCCGGCGCGGCCCCAGACCGAGCCCTCGGCCGGAGCGGCGGCATCCACGACCCGCTGCGCGACCGCGGCGAGCGCAGCCGGTGACGGTTCCGGAGACTCGGGCGTGCCTCTGCGATCGAGCACGCCCGTGTCGAGGTCGCCGGCGCGCACCGCCGGTTCGGCCAGGAGTGCGCGGAGGTCGGCGATGTTGGTGTCGACGCCCAGCACGACGGTCTCGGCGAGGGCGGCGTCGAGGCGCGCCAGGGCGGTCCCACGGTCGGGGCCGTGGGCGATGACCTTGGCGATCATGGGGTCGTACAGAGAGCTGATCACGCTCCCCGTCTCGACGGCGCTGTCGACGCGGGCGGGTCCCGGATGCCACGCGGTCACCGTCCCGGTGGCGGGGAGGTATCCGCGCGCGGGGGTCTCGGCGTACACGCGCGCCTCGATCGCGTGCCCGTCGAGTCGGATCTCAGGCAGGTCGAGGGCGTGGCCTGCGGCGACGCGCAGCTGCTGTTCGACGAGGTCGATCCCGGTGACCATCTCGGTCACGGGGTGCTCCACCTGGAGGCGCGTGTTCATCTCGATGAAGAAGGGCTCGTCGATCCGGTCGCCGGCGACGAGGAACTCGACCGTCCCGGCGCCCAGGTAGCCGACGCTGCGGGCGGCGGACACCGCGGCTTCTCCGAGGCGCGTGCGCGTCGCGGCGTCCACCACGGGTGAGGGCGCCTCCTCGACGACCTTCTGATGACGTCGCTGCAGGGTGCACTCGCGTTCACCGAGGGAGATCGTCGTGCCGTGCGCGTCGGCGAGCACCTGCACCTCGATGTGCCGCGGGCGCTCCAGCAGCCGCTCGAGCAGCAGGGTGTCGTCGCCGAACGCGGCGGCGGCGACCCGACGGGCCGTGGCGAGCGCATCGGCCAGGTCGGCGGGGCCGGTGGCGACCGTCATCCCCTTCCCGCCGCCGCCGGCGGAAGGCTTCACGAGGAGCGGAAACCCGGCGCGGTCGGACGCGGCGGCGATCTCGTCGTCGCTCAACCCCGCCGCCGGGAATCCCGGCACGATCGGCACTCCGTGCGCGGCGACGTGCTCCTTGGCGCGGATCTTGTCGCCCATGACTTCGAGCGCCTCGATACCGGGGCCCACGAACACGACACCGGCCGCGGCGCACGCGCGGGCGAAGCCGGCGTTCTCGCTGAGGAAGCCGTAGCCGGGGTGCACGGCATCCGCTCCGCTGGACACGGCGGCGTCGACCACGGCATCGACGTCGAGATACGACGGCACCCGCACCGCGCGGTCGGCTTCTCGCACGTGGGGGGAACCGGCATCCGCGTCGGTGTACACCGCCACGGAACGGATGCCGAGGCGTCGGAGCGTGCGGAACACGCGGCGGGCGATCTCACCGCGGTTGGCGACGAGGACGGAGGAGAAAGGGGGATTCTCCGGCCGGGGGGTGGTGACGTCAGGGGTGCGGAGATCGGGGCTGGTGAAAGCAGGAATGCTCATGGTCACATCCGGAAGAGGCCGAAGCCCCGGTCGGCCAGGGGGACGCGGCTGACGACGTCGAGAGCGAGCCCCAGCATCGTGCGCGTGTCGACGGGATCGATCACGCCGTCGTCCCAGAGGCGCGCGGTGGCGTAGTACGGGTCGCCCTGCTCGTCGTAGCGGGCGCGGATCGGGTCTTCGAACGCCCGCTGCTCGGCATCCGTCCACTCCATGCCTCGTGCGGCGCGCTGGTCGCGCTGGACGGTGGAGAGGACGGATGCCGCTTGAGCTCCGCCCATGACCGAGATCCGGCTCGCGGGCCAGCTCCACAGGAACCGCGGGTCGTACGCGCGGCCGCACATGGCGTAGTTACCGGCTCCGTACGACCCGCCGACGAGGACGGTGAGCTTGGGCACGCGCGTGGTGGCGACGGCGGTGACCATCTTGGCGCCGTCTTTCGCGATGCCTCCGGCCTCGGCATCCCGCCCCACCATGAACCCGGTGATGTTCTGGAGGAACAGCAGGGGGATGCCGCGTTGGTCGGCGAGTTCGATGAAGTGCGCCGCCTTGAGGGCCGACTCGCTGAAGAGCACGCCGTCGTTCGCGATGATGCCGATCGGATGCCCGTGCAGGCGGGCGAAGGTCGTGATGACGCTCTCGCCGTACAGCGCCTTGAACTCGTGCAGGGAGTCGGCGTCGACCAGGGTGTCGATGATCGCGCGCATGTCGACGGGCTGCGCGACGTCGACCGGGACGATGTCGTAGAGATCCTCCGGCGCGCGCGACGGATCCCGCGGGGCGTCGATCTCCCACACCGGAGGCGGGGTGGGGGGCAGGGTCGCGATGATGTCGCGCACGATCTCGAGCGCGTGCTCGTCGTCGTCGGCGAGGTGGTCGACCACGCCCGAGCGGCGCGCGTGCAGATCGCCCCCGCCGAGCTGCTCGGCGGTGACGTCCTCGCCGATCGCGGCTTTGACCAGGGGCGGTCCGCCGAGGAAGACCGTGCCCTGGCCCCGCACGATCACGCTCTCGTCGCTCATCGCCGGCACGTACGCCCCACCCGCCGTGCACGAGCCCATGACCGCGGCGATCTGCGGGACACCGCGCGCCGACAACTGCGCCTGGTTGCGGAAGATGCGGCCGAAGTGCTCGCGGTCGGGGAACACCTCGTCCTGCATCGGCAGGAAGGCGCCACCCGAGTCGACGAGGTAGACGCACGGCAGGCGGTTCTCGAGCGCGATCTCCTGCGCGCGCAGGTGCTTCTTCACGGTGAGGGGGAAGTAGGCGCCGCCCTTCACCGTCGCGTCGTTGGCGACCACCATGACGTGGCGCCCGTGCACGAGACCGATGCCGGCGACGACCCCCGCGGCCGGAGCGCCGCCGTCGTAGAGCCCGTGGGCGGCGAGAGGGGCGACCTCGAGGAACGGGCTGCCTTCGTCGAGCAGGCGGTCGATGCGGTCTCGTGCGAGGAGCTTGCCGCGGGCCGAGTGGCGTTCCCGGGCGGCCTCGGATCCCCCGCGGGCGGTGCGCGCGAGGGTGGCGCGGAGCTCGGCGGCGAGATCGCGCTGCGTGGTGGCGGCGCCTCGGGCGCCGCGGTCGGCGCGCCGAGGTGCGTCGACCGCAGGCGGTGCGGCTGCGACCTCCGCGGGTGCGGGTTCCGCGGTCGCGGTCGCTGCGGAGGAGTCCGGTGCTGTGCTCATGGCGGCTTTCCGTTCCGGTGGCCGCGTCGTCGACAGCCCCGTCGATTTCAGTTAATGTTGACTAACTGAGTCCCCAGGCTAACCCGAGCGGATGCCGATGACAAGACCTCTCGACCCCTCCCGCGCCGCGGCCGCCGACGACACGGCGACTCCCCCGGCGGCAGCCCGCGCCACGGCCCCGTCCACGGCGCGCGACCGCGCCAAGGCCGAGCGCCGGGCGGCGCTGCTCGCCGCGGCCGCACGGTTGTTCGCCGAGCGGGGATTCGACGGGGTGACCCTCGGCGACATCGGCGAGGCCGCCGGCGTCAGCGGGCCCGCGGTCTACCGCCACGTCGCGAGCAAGCAGGCACTGCTCGGCGCGATCCTCGTCGACGTCAGCGAACGCCTCCTCACCGGCGGACGCGCCGTCGCGGCCGCGCACCGTCCCGCGCCCGCCGCCGACCGGCGTGTCGCCGGCGTCTCCCGCCGTTCTGCCCGCCCGGCATCCGGGGCCCTCGCCGCCCTCGTCGATTTCCACGTCGCGTTCGCGCTCGCCGAGGCCGACGTCATCCGCGTGCAGGACCGCGACCTCGACCGCCTCGCGCCCGACGACCGCCGCGCGGTGCGCCGCCTGCAGAACGCGTACGTCGAGGTGTGGACCGACGCGCTGGCGTCCCCGGATCCGCACGCGCGGGACCGGCGCGCGCAGACCCCGGACGCCGAGTCCCCCGCCGAACGTCGGGTGCGCGCCCTCGCGTGCTTCGGCCTCATCAACTCGACCCCGCACAGCGTGCGGGGCGTGCCCGCATCGCGCGTGCGCCCGACGCTCACGCGCATGGCGCTGGCCGCACTGACGGCCTGAGCGCGCTCGTCCCTCCGGGATCGCGCGTCCACGACGACGGAAGCCCCGATCACCCTCTCCGGGTGTTCCGCACGCTCGAGCGCGCGCGGCCCGCGCGGAGAACCGGGCGCCGCCGCCTGACGGCGCCCGGAACCTTCACCGCAGCAGCATCGCCCGTCCGGGCTCGCGCAGCACGCCCGCGACGTCGGTGAGGAATCGCGCGGCCTCGGCCCCGTCCACGACGCGGTGGTCGAACGACAGGCTGAGGGTGAGCACGTCGCGCAGGGCGATCTCGCCGTGGTGCTCCCACGGCGTGCGCCGCACGGCGCCGACGGCGAGGATCCCGGCCTCCCCCGGATTGAGGATCGGCGTCCCGGCATCCACCCCGAAGACTCCGACGTTGGTGATCGAGAACGTCCCGCCCGTCATGTCGGCCGGGGCCGTGCGGCCGGCGCGCGCCGTGCCGGCCAGTTCGGCGATCGCGTCGGCGAGGTCGACGAGCGGGAGGCGCTCGGCATCCCGCACGATCGGCACGACGAGACCACGATCCGTCGCGGCCGCGATCCCGAGGTTCACGTAGTGGTGCTCGAGGATCTCGCCGGCGGCCTCGTCCCACCGCGCGTTCAGCGCCGGTGTGCGCCCGAGGGCGAGGCACACGGCCTTGGCGACGACGGCCAGCACGCCGATCCGATGCCCGTCGAGGGCGCGGTCGGTCTTGAGGGATGCCAGCAGCTCGGTCGTGGCGGTGACGTCGACCGTGAGGAAGGTCGTGGCGTGCGGCGCCGTGAAGGCGCTCTGCACCATCGCCGCGGCAGTGTGCTTGCGCACGCCGCGGATGGGCGTCCGGGTGACCCGCTCGCCGGGATCCGGGCGAGCGGCGGTGGAGGCGGGTGCGGCCGGGGGGACCGTCGACGCGGAGACGGAGCGAGCGACGGATGCCACCGGCACCCGTGCCGCGTACTCCTCGACGTGCGCGCGCGTCACCGCCTCCCCGGGGTGAGCGGCCGCGACGAGGACGAGATCGACCCCGAGGTCCTTCGCGAGCTTGCGCACCGGAGGCGTCGAGCGAGGACGCTCGAGCGGCAGGTCGATGGGACCCGTGCGCACCGCATCATGGGGCGCCGCCTCGCGGACCGCCGTGTCGGCGTCGAGGGTCGCCGTGCCGGCGGCGGCCCGGGCGCGGCGCTTCGGCCGACTGCCCGAGGCCGGCGCGGCCCCGTAACCGACCAGGTTGGGCGTCGCCCGCTCGGCCTCGGCCGCTGCCGCCACCGCGGGAGGCGCCGCGGACTCGTCCGCGTCCTCGCGTTCCGTCGCCGCCGCACGCTCCGTCCGTGTCGCGGCCGGCGCCGGGTCGTCGGCATCCGTCCCGCCCACGGCGAACGACACCAGAGGGGAGCCGACGGCCACCACATCGCCGGCGGCCGCGTGCAGGCCCTGCACGGTTCCGGCGTAGGGCGAGGGGATCTCCACGACGGCCTTGGCCGTCTCGACCTCGGCGATCGTCTGGTTCAACGTCACCACATCGCCCTCAGCGACGAGCCACGCGACGATCTCGGCCTCGGGCAGGCCCTCGCCGAGGTCGGGGAGCAGGAACTCGGCGATCATCGCGCACCCCCGCCCACGATCGAAGCGTGCGAGCCGCCGGGTGCGGTTCCCGGCGCGTCGCGCTCGAGCACCCGGTCGACGGCGTGCAGCACGCGGTCGAGGTCGGGCACGTGGTGCTTCTCGAGCTTCGACGGCGGATACGGGATGTCGTGACCGGTCACGCGCTGGGGAGGCGCCTCGAGGTACTCGAAGCACTGCTCGGTGATGCTCGCGATCAGCTCCGCGCCCATCCCCGCCTGACGTGCGGCCTCGTGCGTCACGACGACGCGCCCGGTCTTGCGCACGGATGCCGCGACGGTGTTCATGTCGATCGGCGAGAGCGAGCGCAGGTCGATGACCTCGAGCGAGACACCCTCGTCCTCCGCGGCGAGGGCGGCGTCGAGGGCCGTGCGCACCTGGGCACCGTAGGTGACGATCGTCGCGTCGGTGCCTTCGCGGGCGACGCGCGCGAGGTACAGGGGCGGCGCGTCGGCGAGATCGGCGTCCAGGTCGACCTCGCCCTTCGAGTGGTAGAGGCGCTTGGGTTCGAAGAAGACGACGGGATCATCGGATGCCACCGCCTGCTGCAGCATCACGTAGGCGTCCTGCGGGGTGCTCGGGGCGACCACGCGCAGTCCCGCGGTGTGGGCGAAGTACGCCTCGGGCGACTCGGAGTGGTGCTCGGCCGCGCCGACTCCCCCGGCCCACGGGATGCGGATCACCAGCGGCATCCGGATCCGACCGTTGCTGCGGTAGTGCAGTTTCGCGACCTGGCAGACGATCTGGTCGAAGGCCGGGTACACGAAGCCGTCGAACTGGATCTCGACGACCGGGCGGTAGCCGCGCAGGGCGAGGCCGACGGCTGTGCCGACGATGCCCGCCTCCGCGAGCGGGGTGTCGACGACCCGCTGTGCACCGAAGCGCTGCTGCAGGCCGTCGGTGACGCGGAACACGCCGCCCAGGGCGCCGATGTCCTCGCCCATGAGGAGGACCTTCTCGTCGCGCTCGAGGGCTTCCGCCAGGCCCGCGTTGATCGCGGAACCGAGGGTCAGCGCGGTCACTTCTCGAACCCCGCGAGGTACGCGACGTACTCCGCCTTCTGCCGCTCCAGGCCGGGGTGCGGCTCGGCGTACACGTGGTCGAACATCGTCTCGGGCGAACGGGTGGTCGCGCCGATGCACGCGGCGCGCACGTCGGCAGCGAGGGCGTCGGCGGCGCGGGCCACCTCGTCGAGGGCGGAGTCGTCGAGCACGCCCTCGGCACGAAGGTAGGCCTCCAACCGGGCGATCGGGTCGCGCTGCGACCACGCCTCGACCTCGGCGGCGTCACGGTAGCGCGTGGGGTCGTCGCTCGTGGTGTGCGGGCCCATGCGATAGGTCACCGCCTCGATGAAGGAGGGGCCTTCGCCGCGACGCGCACGGTCGAGGGCCCACCGCATCGCGGCGACGCACGCGAGGGCGTCGTTGCCGTCGATGCGCATGCTCGGGATGCCGAAACCCGGCGCCCGACCCGCGATCGGGTACTTCGCCTGCACGGTGACGGGCTCGCTGATCGCCCACTGGTTGTTGGAGCAGACGAAGACCACGGGGGCGCGGAACGACGAGGCGAAGATCATCGCCTCGTTGACGTCGCCCTGGCTGGTCGCGCCGTCGCCGTAGTACGCCACGGCCACGTCGGTGGAGCCGTCGCGCTGCGCGCCCATGGCCCAGCCGGTCGCGTGCAGCGACTGGGCGCCGATGATGATCTGCGGGGGCGCCGCGTTGATCGTGGTGTGATCGTAGGCGGAGTGCTCCTCACCGCGCCAGGCGAGCACGTAGTCGGCGGGCTGGGCGCCGCGGCCGAGCAGCACGCCGTGCTCGCGGTAGCTGGGGAAGACGAAATCGCCGGGGGCGAGGGCGTGCGCGGTGCCGACCTGCACGGCTTCCTGGCCGCGGCACGGGGCCCACAGGGCGAGCTGACCCTGACGCTGCAGGGCGACGCCCTCGGCGTCGAGGCGACGCGTGAGGACCATGTCGCGGTGGAGGGCGCGCAGCTCGTGCGGCGAGAGGTCGGCGATCCACGGGTCGAGCTCGGCATCCGGGATCCGCGAGCCGTCGGGCTCGAGCAGGCGCGAGACGTCGTCGACGTCGCCGCGGGTGCCGGTGGATCCGCGGTCGGCGGCTCCCTGCTCCGGCGTGGTCTGGGTGTACGTCATCGTCATCCCTCCAGGTGCGGCCCGGGGCTCCTCGTGAGAGCCGGGGCGGTCCGGGCGTCGGCAACTCCGCCGACGAGGCCGACCGTACGCGCGGAATGCACCCCGCTCAAGACCTCGCCGTCATATTGAGCAAGGTGCCCATTGCGGAGGGCGGTGACACTGCTAATGTTTCGCACCATGAGCAAGCTCGACGCGGTCGACCTCGACCTCCTCCGCGCCCTGTCCGCCGACCCGCGCGCCACCGTCGTCGCGCTCGCCGAGAAGCTCGGCCTCTCGCGCAACACCGTGCAGGCCCGCATGAGCCGCCTCGAACGCGGCGGCGTATTCCTGTCGTTCGAGCGCACACTGTCGGCCGAGGCGCTCGGTTTCCCGATCGAGGCGTTCCTGCAGGTGACGGTGCGTCAGGCCGAGCTCCCCGCGATCCGCGAGGAGCTCGCGAAAGTCCCCGAGGTGCTGCAGGCCCACGGCCTCAGCGGCCAGGTCGACCTGCTCGTGCGCGTCGCGTGCCGCGATACGCAGCACCTGTTCGACACCGACGCGCGCATCCTCGCGATCGAGGGCGTCGAGCGCACCGAGACCTCGCTCGTGATGGGCGAGGTCATCGGCTATCGCGTGGGGCCGCTGATGCAGCTGGCGCGCGAGGAGATCTGACCCGCCCCTGCGCACCCCGCAGCACCCCAGGTTCCGGACCCCGTCGGAGGGACCGGAACCCGCGCCGGCTCACGGCGCCGGCACCACCGGGATGCTCGCCGTCTCGGTCGCCGGCTCGGCCGGGCTCCCGGCATCCAGTCGCACCAGCACCACCCCGACGAGGATCAACGCGCCGCCCACGAACTGGATCGGCGCGGGCGTCTCGCCCAGCAGCAGCCACGCGAAGCCGAGCGCGAACAGCACCTCGCTGAGGCCGACGAACGACGCCAGACGCGATCCGATGAGCGGCACCGCGATCACCCCGAGGGCGTAGCCGAGGGTGGTCGCCACCGCGCCGACCCACAGCAGCGGCAGGATGCCGGGAACCTGCAGCCCCGCGAGCGACACCGTGATCGAGGGCGCGGCGAAGGGGAGCACGCCCACCCCCACGAGGATGCCCATGAGCAGCGTCCCGGTGAGCAGGCCGCCGGCGGCGAGGGCGAGGGGTGGGAGGTCGTCGCCCGCGCGGCCGGCGATCACGAAGTACGCGGCTGCGCAGACGGCGGCGCACAGGGCGAAGAGCGTGCCGAGCAGGTCGAATCGCGCCCCGCTGATGTCGACGACCAGGACGAGTCCGGCCATCGCGACGACCGAGCCGATGAGCACGGCCTTCGACGGCGCGCGGCGGGTGCGCGCCCAGACGGCGATCACGATGAGCACCGGGGCGATGTACTGGATCAGCAGCGCCACGGCCACCGGCATCCTCTGCATCGCGGCGAAGTAGAACAGCTGGCAGCCGGCGACCGCGGTCAGGCCGAACGACACGATGAGCAGGCCGTGGCGCCGGAGGAACCCTCGCTGACGCCGGATCGCCGTGATGAGCGCGGGCGAGAGCAGGAGAGCCGCGACGCCCATGCGGACGAGCAGCACGGCCCCGAGCGACCATCCTCCGTCGAGGAGCGGTTTGACGAAGGGGCCGCTGGACGAGAAGGCCAGCGCCGAGGCGACGGCGATGAGCAGCCCCGTGACGGCGCCGGAGCCGTGGCGGACGGGACGGGGAAGGGTGACGGACGACGTGGTCATGCGGGCCTGCTGTCAGGAGTCAAGAGTGAGTACACTCGTGACAGTACGACCTGAGAATGTCAGGAGTCAACATGGTCTTCATCCGTGACACCGAACTGGTGCTGCGCGCGACCGTCGAACTGGTCAACACCCTGCCCCACACCGAGGTGAGCGGGGTCGACACCCTCACGACGATGGCCGAGCTCGACGACTTCGCCGAGCGGCACACCTACACCGGTTCGCGCGCCCGCGACGAGCGCGAGCTGGCCGCCGTGCGCGGCATCCGGCGCCGCATCCAAGCACTGTGGAACGTCGATCGCGATGACGCGGTGCCCCTCGTGAACGCGATGCTGCGCGACGGACGCGCCCTCCCGCAGCTCGTGCGGCACGACGAGTTCGACTGGCACATCCACGCCTCCGAGGCGTCGGACCACCTCGCCCAGCGCATGCTCGTCGAGACGGCCATGGCGTTCGTCGACGTCATCCGCGCCGACGAGTACGCCCGCATCCGCGTGTGCGACGCCGACGACTGCGACGGCGTGTACGTCGACTTCTCGAAGAACGGCTCGAAGCGCTACTGCGACTCCGGCAACTGCGGCAACCGCATGAACGTCATCGCGTATCGGAAGCGGAAGGCCGAGACGGCGTAGTGCGGTTCTGGCGCGGCAGAGCTCGCGTCACTCGTCGCCGAGGAACGTCCGGATCGAGGATGCCGCCGCCTGCGGCGTCTCGTAATGGATGAGGTGCCCGACCTCGGGGATCTCCACCAACTCCGCATCGGGGAAGAGGGTGGCGAGGTGCCGCTCGGCCTCGATCGGAGTGATGTCGTCCTTCTCGGCCGCGATCAGGAGCGTCGGCTGCGCGATGTGCGGCGCGAACTCGCGGACGTCGTGCGAGACGCTCGTCACGAACGCCTCGTGCAGCACGTCGCGGTCGGCGAAGCGGGAGAAGTACTCGTCGTGCTGCTCGTGCACGAAGCGCCGCAGCTCCGGGTCGCGCGTCTTGGCCATGGCGTTGCTCATCACCCGCACGATGAGACCGTTGCGCAGCAGCCCCTCGCCGAGAGCGCGCGGGAGCTTCGCTCCGGCGAGGTAGTAGAAGACGGCGAGTCGCGTGAGGATGCCGCGCGGCCCCTCCAGCGCGGGCGCGCCGATCGGGTTGACGAGGATGAGCCGGGGCGTCGCGAGCCCGCCGGCCACGGCGGCGGCCGACACGATCGACCCGAACGAGTGCCCGAGCACCACCGCGCCGGGCGCGACCGCCTCGACGAACGCCCGCAACCACTGCGCATACGTCTCGAGATCGTGCGCGCGACCCGCCAGCGGCGCCGTCTCACCGAAGCCGGGCAGGTCGGGTGAGATGACCCGGATGCCGCGCAGGTGCGCCACGACGGGGTCGAGTCCGTGATGCTCGCCGCGGAACCCGTGCACCGCGACGATCGTCGTCGAAGCGGCGTCGTCTCCGTAGACCCAGTAGGCCGTGGTGCCGCCGAGGACGGCGGTCTCGCGGCGCTCCACGGCGATCTCGGCGAGGCGCTCGGCGTAGGGATTCGGCATGGGTCGAGTCTACGAGGGGGTCCCGACACCGCCGGGCGCGATCCTCCCCCACCACGTCCCGGCACCGTCGGCCGCGATCCTTCCTGTCGCGCCTCGTCATCCGGGACGCGCGTCGACGCGAACGCCGCCCCGGCGCTTCCCGCCGCGCCCGGCGTTCAGGACGCGCGCCCGGCGCTCACGCCGCCGCCTGGCATCCGGGACCTCCTCCCCGCACCCTTCTGCGCGCCTCGCCGTCCATGTCGGAACCTCGTTCTACGGTGACCCCATGACCCTGTGGCAGGCCGAGCCGCTCCCCCTCTTCCAGACGCCCGAGTGGGCGCGCCTGATCGGCGTGTTCGATCTCGAGACCACCGGCGTGGACGTCGAGAGAGATCGCATCGTGACCGCCCACGTGGGCGTGCTCGACGTCGACGGCAACGTCATCGACGCCCGCGACTGGCTCGCCGACCCGGGCATCGAGATCCCCGCCGGAGCCGCGGCCATCCACGGCATCACCACGGAGCGGGCTCGCGCCGATGGAGCCCCCGCCCCGCGCGTGGTGGCCGAGGTCGTCGAAGCCCTCGCCGCGCTGTTCGCCGCCGGCATCCCGGTGGTGGCCTACAACGCTCCGTACGACTTCTCGCTGCTCAAGAACGAAGCCGTTCGCCACGGCGTCGCGCCGATCCACGCGCCCTCACCCGTGATCGACCCCCTCGTGGTCGACAAGACCTACGACAGGTACCGTCGCGGCAAGCGCACCCTGTCGGTCGTCGCCGAGCACTACGCCGTCCCGCTCGAATCCGCTCACGAAGCCTGCGCCGACGCGGTCGCCGCCGGGCGCCTGGCACTGGCTCTCGCCGAGAAGTTCGGACCGTGGATGCCGCAGACCCTCGACGAGCTGCACACCCGCCAGATCGCGTGGGCCCGCGCGCAGGCCGCGAGCCTGACCGAGTACTTCGTGAAGATCGGCCGCCTGGATGCCGCCGCTCCGCCGCTCGACGGGGCGTGGCCGATCCGCTGAGAAGCGAGGTCGCGCCGCGGGATTCCGAACCCCTCCTGCCCGCGAAGGGATGGCGTGAGTGAGGGCGACCGCGCCCCGGTGACGACGTCCCCCATCCTCAGCACCGACCCGCCGAAGCCCCTCCTGCCCGCGAAGCGCGGGTGAGGGCGACCGCGCCCCGGTCACCTCCGGCTCCGGGAAAGACGAAAGCCCCCCGTCCTGAAGGACGAGGGGCTTCGACGCGGAACCGCTGCGGATCAACGACCGCCGAAGTTCTTGAAGCGCTGGTTGAACTTCTCGACGCGACCGGCCGAGTCCATGATGCGCTGCTTGCCCGTGTAGAACGGGTGCGAGGCCGACGAGATCTCCACGTCGATGACGGGGTACTCCACGCCGTCGAGCTCGATCGTCTTGTCGCTCGAGACGGTCGAACGGGTGAGGAAGGTGTCGCCCGAACCGAGGTCGCGGAACACGACGGCCTTGTACGTGGGGTGGATGTCAGTCTGCATGGGAGGTCCTTTGAGAAGTGGTGCCCTGGATTCTGCCAGGACGTCAAAGTCTGCGGCGCCGGAGGCACCAACGGAAGAGTCTACCAGGCCCGAGCCGAAGCCGACGCCGAGAGGCCCCGCCGCCCGGGATTACACCGCGCGAGCGGCGTACCGACCGGCGTCGTGCGTGAGGGTGATGTCGAGACCGAACGTCGCCGAGAGGTTCTCGGCCGTGAGGGCCTCTTCGAGGGGTCCGGATGCGACGACCTCGCCGTCGCGCAGCAGCAGCACGTGCGTGAACCCGATGGGGATCTCCTCGACGTGGTGCGTGACCATGACCATCGCGGGTGTCGTCGGCGCCTGCGCGTAGCCCGACAGCAGGCTCAGCAGCTCTTCGCGCGCCCCCAGGTCGAGGCTCGCGGTCGGCTCGTCGAGCAGCAGCAGCTCCGGATCGGTCATGACGGCGCGGGCGATCTGCACGCGCTTCTGCTCGCCGTCGCTGAGCGTTCCGAAGGTGCGGTCGGCGAGGTGGTCGAGCTTCCACTCGGCCAGCACGCGCAGCGCGCGTCGCTCGTCGATGTCGTCGTAGTCCTCGCGCCAGCGCCCGACGACCGAGAAGGCCGCGGTCAGCACGACGTCGAGCACGGTCTCCTCCGGCGGCACGCGTCGCGCCATCGCCGACGAGGCGAAGCCGATGCGCGGACGCAACTCGAAGACGTCGGTCCGCCCGAGTCGCTCGCCGAGGATGGTCACGGCCCCCGACGTGGGGTGCAGCAACGTGTCGGCGAGCTGCAGAACGGTGGTCTTGCCGGCGCCGTTCGGCCCGAGCACGACCCAGCGCTCGTCATCCGACACCGTCCAGTCGAGGTGGGACACGATGTCCCGCGCGTTCCGGCGGACGACGACGTCGGAGAACTCGAGCACCTGAGGCATGCAGCTAGCCTAACGGGCGCGACGACACCACCCGGATGCCACACGGCCGACGTGCAGAGCTACCGCGACGCCCCCGCGACCTCGGCGTACAGCGCCGCGGTCTCCTGCGCGATCGCGCCCCAGCTGAAGGCGTCGACGGCGCGCTGGCGCCCCGCCTCGCCGAACGCGCGGGCGGTCTCGGCATCCGCCACGACCTCCGTGAGCACGCGGGCGAGGTCGTCGACGAAGCGGTCGGGGTCGACGGGCGTGCCGGTGCCGTCCTGCACCTGGTCGATCGGCACGAGACGACCGGTCACGCCGTCGACGACGACCTCGGGGATGCCGCCGGTCGCGGTGCCCACCACGGCCGCTCCGCACGCCATCGCCTCGAGGTTCACGATGCCGAGCGGCTCGTACACCGAGGGGCACACGAACGTCGTCGCCGCGGTGAGGATGGCGCACAGCTCGTCGCGTGGAAGCAGACGCTCGATCCACACCACGCCGTCGCGGGTCGCCTGCAGGCCGCGCACGAGCTCCTGCACCTCGGCCATGATCTGCGGGGTGTCGGGGGCGCCCGCGCACAGGATCACCTGCACGTCCGGCGGCAGTTGCTCGACCGCGCGCAGCAGGTACGGCAGACCCTTCTGCCGTGTGATGCGCCCGACGAAGACGACGGAGGGACGCGACGGATCGATCCCGACCGATTCCAGGAACGCGTCGTTCGTCACCGGATGCCACGCCTCGGTGTCGATGCCGTTGTAGATGACCCGCACCTTGGCGGGATCGAGCGACGGGTAGCTGCGCAGGATGTCGTCGCGCATCCCCGAACTCACCGCGACGACCGCCGCGGCCCCCTCGTACGCCGTCTTCTCGATGTAGCTCGACACGGCGTAGCCGCCGCCGAGCTGCTCGGCCTTCCAGGGCCGCAACGGCTCGAGGCTGTGGGCGGTCACGACGTGCGGGATCCCGTGGAGGAGGGATGCCAGGTGCCCGGCGAAGTTCGCGTACCAGGTGTGCGAGTGCACGACGTCGGCGCCGGCGACGTCGGTGACGATCTCGAGGTCGGTGCCGAGGGTCTGGATCGCGCCGTTCGCGGAGGCGAGCTCGGCGGGGACGCCGTAGGACGTCGTGTCGGCCGCGTCGCGCTCCGCGCCGAACGCGCGGACCTGCACCTCGGTGCCCTCGGCGCGCAGCGCCTTGACCAGCTCCGTGGCGTGGACCCCGGCTCCCCCGTAGATCTCCGGCGGGTACTCCTTGGTCACGATGTCGACGCGCATGAGACGAACCGTAGTACAGCGGAAGGCACGCCGACGACGTGTTCCGGCATCCTGTTCCGCCCCCTAGTGTGGTGCCATGCCTGCAGCGCCGAAGGTCTTCGGAATCATCCTCGCCGGCGGCGAGGGAAAGCGACTCATGCCCCTGACGGCGGATCGCGCCAAACCCGCCGTCCCCTTCGGCGGCCAGTACCGCCTCATCGACTTCGCCATCTCGAACCTCATCAATTCGGGCCTGCGCCAGCTCGTCGTGCTCACGCAGTACAAGTCGCACAGCCTCGACCGCCACATCTCTCAGACGTGGCGCATGTCGCCCATGCTCGGCGCGTACGTGGCATCCGTCCCCGCCCAGCAGCGCCTCGGCAAGCGGTGGTTCTCGGGCTCCGCCGACGCGATCCTGCAGTCGATGAACCTCATCCGCGACGAGAAGCCCGACATCGTCGTCGTCATCGGCGCCGACCACGTGTACCGCATGGACTTCAAGCAGATGCTCGACGCCCACATCGCTTCGGATGCGCGCGCGACGGTCGCCGGCATCCGTCAGCCGATCTCGCTCGCGAACCAGTTCGGCGTTATCGACACCGATCCGAGCGACCCCACGAAGATCCGCGCGTTCCTCGAGAAGCCGCAGAACCCCGAGGGGCTGGCCGACTCGCCGCACGAGGTGCTCGCCTCGATGGGCAACTACATCTTCGACGCCGACGCGCTCGTCGAAGCCGTCACCCACGACGGCGAGCTGCCGACCTCGGCCCACGACATGGGCGGCGACATCGTTCCGTACTTCGTCAACCGCGGCGAGGCGGCCGTGTACGACTTCCAGCGCAACGACGTGCCCGGGTCCACCCCGCGCGATCAGTCGTACTGGCGCGACGTGGGCACGATCGAGTCGTTCTACGACGCGCACATGGACCTGATCTCGACCCTGCCCATCTTCAACCTCTACAACACCGACTGGCCGATCTACTCGCAGACCTTCAACGCCCCGCCGGCGAAGTTCGTGCGCGACTCGGTCGGACGCATCGGCAACGCGATCGACTCGATCGTGTCGCTCGGCTCGGTGCTGTCGGGAACCCACCTCGAACGCAGCGTGGTCGGCCCGTGGGCGCTCGCCGGCGGAGGCTCGACGATCACCGACTCGGTGCTCTTCGACAGCGTGCAGGTCGGCGCGGGCGCTCGCATCCATCGCGCGATCCTCGACAAGAACGTCGTTCTCGAGCCGGGGGCGACCATCGGCGTCGACCGCGAACGCGACCTCGCCCGAGGGTTCACGGTGACCGAGACGGGGATCACCGTCGTCGGCAAGGACGTGCACGTCCACGCCTGACCCGCGCAACGAGAGAGGGCGGTGACCACCACGGTCGCCGCCCTCTCTCGTTGCGGGTCTCTCAGACGCCGACGCGCGCGAACGCGTCGCGCGAGATGCCCTTCTCGAGCACGGCCTTCGACCACTCGCGCGCACTGTGGAGGCTGTGGTCGCGGTAGTTGCCGCAGCTGAAGGCGTCGGTCCCGGGGACGTCGTCCCACGTGACGTCGTCGGCGATCGCCCGCAGCGAGTCGGTGATGGCGCTCGCCAGCGCCTCCACGTCGGGCTCGCCCCACATGATCACGTGGAAGCCGGTGCGGCAGCCGAAGGGCGAGATGTCGATGAGACCGTCGATGCGGTCGCGGACGAGGCTCGCGAGCAGGTGCTCGATGGTGTGCAGGCCGCCGGTCGGGATCTCCTGCTCGTTGGGCTGCACGAGACGCAGATCGAAGTTGCTGATGACGTCGCCGCGGGGGCCCGACTCCGTGCCGATCAGGCGGACGTAGGGCGCCAGCACGGCGGTGTGGTCCAGGGTGAAGCTTTCGACGTCGGCCATGGGAGGTCCCTTCTCAGGAGGCGGCGGAAGCTTCCAGCCTACGGCCGCCGTCCGTGGCCGGACCCGACCGTGACGCCGTGCGACAGCCGGCGCCCCCGGGCCGCTACGCCACGCGCTAGGGTCGAGCGCGTGACTTCGACCGCTCGCTTCCTCGTCGTGCTGGATGCCGATTCGACCCTCATCCGCAACGAGGTCATCGAACTCCTCGCCGACGAGGCGGGTCGTGGCGACGAGGTCGCCGCCGCCACCGAAGCGGCCATGCGCGGCGAGGTGGACTTCGCCACGAGCCTCCGCTCCCGTGTGAAGGCGCTCGCGGGCGTGTCGACCGACGCGTTCGCCCGGGCGGTCGCCCGCATCGAACCGACCCCGGGTGTGCACGACCTCATCGCCGCCGTGCACGAGCGAGGTGGCGTGGTCGGTGTGGTCTCGGGCGGCTTCCACGAGGTGCTCGACACCGTCGCCCCCGGCCTGGGCGTCGACGTCTGGCGCGCGAACCGTCTCGTCGCAGCCGACGGTGCGCTCACCGGCGAGGTCGACGGCGAGATCGTGGATGCCACCGCCAAGGCCGAGACGCTCCGCCGCTGGGCCGACGAGCACGGCGTCCCCCTGCGACTGACGTTCGCGATCGGCGACGGCGCGAACGACCTGGAGATGATGAAGGTCGCGGGCCTCGGTCTCGCCTTCAACGCCAAGCCCGCCGTGCGCGAGCGCGCCGACCTCGTCGTGGGCGACGTCGACCTGGCGCAGGTCATCGCCGTCCTCCCCCGCTGAGCGCAACGGCATCCGAGGGGCATCCCCCGCACCGCGGGCCGCGAGACGTCGTGCCGTGACCCCGCGCCGACGCCGCCCCTGGCCGACGTCGGAGGGGCGTCCTACGCTGCCGTCATGGACGTCATCCTCGTACCCGGTCTCTGGCTCGATGCGTCGTCGTGGGATGCGGTGCTGCCCGCGCTCCGCCGCGCGGGCCACCGCCCGCTTCCCCTCACCCTGCCCGGTCCGGCCGTCGGCGACCTCGTCGTCGACGACTGGGTCGACGCGGTGGTCTCCGAGATCGACCGGCTCGACGCCCCGGTGGTCCTCGTCGGCCACTCCGGCGGCGGCAACGTCGTGTGGGGAGCCGCCGATCGTCGCCCCGAGCGCGTCCGACGGATCGTGCTCGTCGACAGCGTCGTCCCGCCACCGGGCGCGATGATCTCGGAGTTCCCGATCGAAGACGGCGTCGTCCCCTTCCCGGGGTGGGAGTTCTTCGACGACGACGACGTCTCCGACCTCGACGACGACACCCGCCGCCGCACGGCCGCGCAGGTGGTCGACGTGCCCGGGCGCGTGCCGAGTTCGTCCCTGACCCTCACCGACGAGCGTCGCTACGACATCCCCGTCACGGTGCTCTCCGGCCGCCTCGACGCCGAGACGCTTCCGCGCATGCTCGCCGACTGGGACGCCTTCGCGCGGGAGTTCGCCCGCGTACGCGACACCGAGGTGATCCACCTCGACTCCGGCCACTGGCCGCAGTTCTCGCAGCCCGAACGATTCGCACAGCGCCTCGCCGCCGCCGTGCGGTGAGCACGGTCACGCAGCACCTCACCGCCGTGCGGTGAGCACGGTCGCGCTGCGCCCCTCAGGGACGCCGCGCGAGGGGCATCCGGCTGGGTGCGGACGGTCAGTGCCCCATGCCCAGGCCGCCGTCGACCGGGATGACGGCGCCCGAGATGTAGGCCGCATCGTCCCCGGCCAGCCAGGTGACGACGCCCGCGACCTCGTCGGGCGAGGCGAACCGACCCGCGGGGATGTTCTTCTTGTACTCCGCCTGCGTGTCGGCGGGCAGCTCCGCCGTCATGTCGGTCTCGATGAAGCCGGGAGCGACGACGTTCGCCGTGATCCCGCGGCCGCCGAGCTCGCGGGTGAGCGAGCGGGCGAAGCCGACGAGCGCGCTCTTCGACGCGGCGTAGTTGATCTGCCCGGCCGAGCCGTAGAGCCCCACGACGCTGGAGATCAGGATGACGCGGCCCCAGCGCGCCTTCAGCATGCCCTTCGACGCGCGCTTGACGACGCGGAACGCCCCACCGAGGTTGGTGGAGACGACGCTGTCGAAATCGTCCTCGCTCATGCGCAGCAGCAGCGTGTCCTTGGTGACGCCGGCGTTCGCCACGACCACCGCGATCGGACCGAGCTCGGCCTCGACCTGCGAGAAGGCGGCGTCGACGGCTGCCGCGTCCGTCACGTCGGCGCGCACGGTCAACGTCCCCTCGGGGCCCTCGCCCGAGCGGGCGGTGACGGCGACCTTCCACCCCTCGGCGACGAAGCGTTCGGCGATGGCGCGACCGATCCCCCGGTTCCCTCCGGTGACGACGACGACGCGGTCCTGAGACATGGCGGAACTCCTGGGCTTGCGAGAGACGGAACCGCCTCAGCCTATCGACAGCGCCCTGCCGACAACGTCGCGCGTCGACCGCGCGCCCTCTCCCCGACAGCCGCGTCCCCCGACCGCGCCGTGTTGCCGGCGGCGCCGCGCCGTCGTGGTGCCGGGAGCGTCGCGGGGTTTGACACGGGCCGAGCGCCGCTGAAACGCTGGATGGAGCACGACGAAAGGGATCACCGTGAGCGACGACCGCACCCCCGCCCCGAACCAGCCCGAGCAGGCGACGGGGACCGGCACGCCCGTTCCCGACCCGTCGGGATCGCCCTACGCGCCGCGCGACGACGCGTCGGACCGCGACGCGACCCCGCGCACGGATGCGGATGAGAGCCGTACCGACGTGGACACCCCGGCACACGACACGGCTTCGGCGTACGGCGAGTCCGCCCCGGCCGCCTCGTACGACACCCCCGACGCCGCCGCCCCCGCGTACGGTGCGGCACCCTCCGGCACTCCCGCGTACCCCGCTGCCGCCTCCGGCGAGCCCGCCACCCCGCCCTACGACACCACCGGCACCGCGAGCTCCACGTACGGCGCCCCCGCCTACGGCGCTCCCGCGTACGGCGCCCCGGCCTACGGCGGGTCGGCGTACGGAACGGCCTCGTACGGGTACGGCACCGCGCCCACCCGCACGAACCCCCTCGCAATCGTGTCCCTCGTGGCATCCCTCGTCGGGATCTTCGTCATCCCCGTCATCGGGCAGATCGTGGGCATCGTCACCGGGCACATCTCGCTCAAGCAGATCAAGGCGTCGGGCGAGCGCGGACGCGGCATGGGCCTCGCGGGTCTGCTGATCGGCTACATCAGCCTCGGGCTCGGAGCGCTGATCGTCATCGGCTTCGTCATCCTGGTCGCGGTCACCGCCGGGTCGTCCGGCTCGCGCTACGGCGTCTGACCGCTCGCGTCCGTGTTCGGCGCGATGGATCCTCCGACGTTCCGCCTTCGCTTGCCATGACATCGAGAAGACCATCGCTCGAACGCGCCGACCCCCGTCCGCGCGGGCGTACCCTGAGACCACTGTGAAGACCAACCGCGCCGCCCAGTCAGCGACGTCGCTCCCCAAGGCTCCCCGGGAGGACGCCGACAGCCGTTTCGCCAAATACATGGTGATGATGGGGATCCGCATCGCGTGCTTCATCGCGATGGCCGTCGTCACGCCCTACGGCTGGTACACCTTCGTCTTCGCGGCGGGCGCCATCTTCCTCCCCTACCTCGCGGTCATCGTCGCCAACGTCGGTCAGGACGCGGCCGACACCACCGCGATCAGCCCCGAGCGCGCGATCGAGGCGCCCCGCCCCGCACCCGCTCCTGCCGCAGCCGCGCCCGACGGCCCCGTCGTCATCCGCATCGCCGAGACCCCGCGCCTCGGCGGGCCCCGCGACGAACGCCCGTGAGCGACGCGCCCGTGAGCGACGCGCCTGACGGCGACGCTCCCCTCGCCGACGCGCCCCTCGGCGACGCGGCCGCCGAGTGCTCCCGGGCCGGATGCCGCGACACCGCCAGGTGGGCGATCCGGTGGCGCAATCCGCGGATCCACAGTGCCGACCGCCGCAAGATCTGGGTCGCGTGCGACGAGCACGTCGCCTACCTGCGGGAGTTCCTCACCGCGCGCGACTTCCCCGTCGAGGTCGCTGCGCTCGCGGCCGAATCGGTCTGAGCGCCCGTGCGACGTACGCTGGATGACGTGGCTGCACGACCCGGAGTGAGCGCGCGGGACGCGCGCGAGGACGGAGCGTCCGCGTGAGCGCCCGCGAGATGCCCGCCTTCGCCCGCTGGGCGATGTACGTCGGCGTCGCGATCGTCTTCGCCATCGCGTGCGCCTTCCTCTCGAACTGGCAGTTCTCCCGCAACGCGGAGCGCAGCGAGCAGCTGCAGCTCGTCGCCGACAACTACGACGCGCCCGCCGTCGCCCTCGGCGACCTCCTCGCCCCCGGTGCCGACCTCACCCCGTCCGACGAGTGGCGCCCCGTGCGCTTGGAGGGGCAGTACCTCGCCGACGAGCAGCTCCTGGTCCGCAACCGCGCGCACGGGGGCTCGGCCGCCTACGAGCAGCTCGTCCCCTTCCGTCTGACCGACGGACGCGTCTTCCTCGTCGACCGCGGCTGGCTCCCTCCCGGCAATCGCCAGGCCGATCCCGACGAGATCCCCGCCCCGCCGTCCGGGAACGTGGTCGTGGAAGTGCGCCTTCGCCCCGGCGAGGCGGCACCGACGTCGGGCCGCACCGCGGAGGCCGGTCAGGTGCCGACGATCAACCTCGGGCTCGTCGCCGCGCAGACGGGACCACTCGAGCAGGGCGCGTACGGCCTTCTCATGTCGGAGTCCCCCGCCCCGGCCACGGCCCCCCTGCCCATCGATCCGCCGAGCAACGATCCGGGACCCTACCTGTCGTACGCGATCCAGTGGATCCTCTTCGCCGTCATGGGCTTCGGCTTCATCACGTACGTCATCATCAACGAGCGCAAGCTCCGCCGGGAGGAAGCCGACGACGACGAGCTTCCCGAGAGTGTCCCCGCAGTGGCGACCTCGGCGGCGACGCCCGATCGACGCCGCGTCGACCCGGTGGCCCTCCACCGCTCGCGCAAGCGCCCGAAGGACCGCGACGCCGACGACGAGGACGCCCTGCTCGACGCCCGTTGACCGCGAGCGGATGCCGCAGGTCACGGCATCCGGGATCGACTCCTCTCAGGCGAGCGTGATGAGGTCCGCGTAGTCGCGGCCCCAGATGTCTTCCACGCCGTCGGGCAGGATGAGCACGCGCTCCGGGTTGAGCGCTTCGACGGCACCCTCGTCGTGCGAGACGAGAACGACGGCGCCCTCGTAGTGCGCGAGAGCGCCGAGGATCTCCTCGCGCGAGGCGGGGTCGAGGTTGTTGGTGGGCTCGTCGAGCAGCAGCATGTTCGCCGACGAGACGACGAGCGTCGCGAGCGAGAGACGCGTCTTCTCGCCGCCCGAGAGGACGCCCGCGGGCTTCAGCACGTCGTCGCCGACGAACAGGAACGACCCCAGCACCTTGCGCGCCTCGGTCGCCGTGATGTGCGGCGCCGACGACATCATGTTCTCGAGCACCGAGCGGTTGACGTCGAGGTTCTCGTGCTCCTGCGCGTAGTAGCCGATCTTCAGGCCGTGGCCGGGCTCGAGCTGCCCGGTGTCGGGCTGGTCGACGCCCGCGAGGATGCGCAGAAGTGTCGTCTTTCCCGCACCGTTGAGTCCCAGGATGACGACGCGCGAGCCGCGGTCGATCGCGAGGTCGACGTCGGTGAAGATCTCCAGCGACCCGTACGACTTCGACAGGCCTGAGGCCATGAGCGGCGTCTTGCCGCACGGCGCGGGCTTGGGGAAGCGGAGCTTGGCGACCCGTTCGTCCTGGCGCACGTCGTCGAGGCCCGACAGCATCTTCTCGGCGCGCGCGACCATCTGGTGCGCGGCCGCGGCCTTCGAGGCCTTCGCGCCGAACCGGGCAGCCTGCAGCTGCAGCGCCGTGGCCTTCTTCTCGACGTTGGCGCGCTCCTTCTTGCGGCGCTCCTCGTCGGCCACCCGCTGGCGCAGGTAGTTCTTCCAGTTCATGTTGTAGACGTCGATGACCTGGCGGTTGGCGTCGAGGTAGAACACGCGGTTCACGGTCTCGCCGACGAGTTCGACGTCGTGCGAGATGACGATGAGGCCGCCCTTGTACCCCTTGAGGAACTCGCGCAGCCACACGACGCTGTCGGCGTCGAGGTGGTTGGTCGGCTCGTCGAGGATCATCGTCTGCGCGTCCGAGAACAGGATGCGCGCGAGCTCGATGCGGCGCCGCTGACCACCCGAGAGGGTCTTCAGCGGCTGGTCGAGGATGCGGTCGGGGAGCGAGAGGTTGTGGGCGATGGATGCCGCTTCGGCCTCCGCCGCGTACCCGCCGGCGGCCTCGAACTGCTCGGTGAGGCGCGCGTACTTCTTCATCGCCTTGGCGGCCACCGCGGCATCGTCGTCGCCCATCGCCATCGAGGCCTCGTGCATGCCGAGAGCGAGCGAGCCGAGACCGCGCGCGTCGAGGATGCGCGTGCGCGCGAGCATCTCGGGGTCGCCCGAGCGCGGGTCCTGCGGGAGATAGCCCAGCTCACCCGAGCGGTCGACGCCACCGTTCGAGGGCAGCAGATCGCCGGCGAGCACCTTGGTGAGGGTGGTCTTGCCGGCACCGTTGCGCCCGACGAGGCCGATCTTGTCGCCGTCGGAGACGCGGAACGCCACGTCGGACATGAGCACGCGGGCGCCCACGCGGATCTCGAGGTCGTGCACGGCGAGCACAGCGAACGTCCGTTCAGTCGGGGAAGGGTGAGTGGCCGAGAGAGGCCAGCCACCCAGTATACGGCGCACCTCGTGCGAGCCCGCCGACAACGCTGCTCCTCCGCGGTCTTCGCGAGCGGATCACCGACGCCGAGGGTCGTCGAACGCCCCGGATGCCGTTGTCTCGGCGTCGAGACGACGGCCCGGGCGATCGGCATCCGGGTTTGCAATCTCACCCGACGCCTGACCTAAACTAAGCCTATCCTTACCTAACACGCAGGAGGCTCTTCGTGTCCCGATTCCGCGCTCTGGCGGCCCTCGCCGTCGGTTCCGCCCTCGTCCTCACCGGCTGCGCCGGTACCTCCGCCGCCCCGGGCGAGGAGCAAGCCGCGTCCGGGGATGCCGGATTCCCCGTCACGATCGAGAACGTCTTCGGCGAAACCACGATCGACGCCAAGCCCGAGCGCGTCGTCACCGTCGACTGGGGTAACCAGGACGTCGCCCTGGCCCTCGGGGTCGTCCCGGTCGCGATGCCCAAGATCATCTACGGCGACGAGGACGGCGACGGACTCCTCCCCTGGACGAAGGACAAGCTGGCCGAGCTCGGCGCGGAGACGCCCGTTCTCATGGACGAGTCGAACGGCTACGACTACGAGGCCATCGCCGACGCCCAGCCCGACGTCATCCTGGCCGCCTACTCGGGTATGACGCAGGAGCAGTACGACACGCTGAGCAAGATCGCACCGGTGGTCACCTATCAGGGTGTCGCCTGGGGCACGACCTGGCAGGAGATGACGGCCCTCGACGGCACCGCGCTCGGACTGAAGGACGAGGCCGACGCGCTCGTCGCCGAGAAGGAGCAGCACATCAGCACCCAGGCGGCGAAGTTCCCCGCCCTCGCGGGCAAGAAGTCGCTGCTGACGTACTTCGACCCGACGAACCTGTCGACGCTCGGCTTCTACAGCACGCTCGACCCGCGCATGGGATACCTGCAGGAGCTCGGCCTCGCTCCCTCGTCGTACGTGTCCGAGGAGTCCTCCGCGTCGGAGACGTTCTGGTTCACGCCCAGCACCGAACAGATCGAGAAGTTCTCCGACGTCGACCTGATGGTCGCGTACGGCAGCGACGACATGATCGCGGCGATGCAGGCCGACCCGCTGCTGTCGAAGGTGCCCGCCGTGCAGAACGGCGCGATCGCCGTGATCGAGAGCGGATCGACCCTGTCGTCGGCCATCACCCCGACCCCGCTCAACATCGGCACCACCTACGGCGACGACTACATCGCACTGGTGGGCGCGGCCGCCGAGAAGGCCGCGTCCTGATGCAGGTCCTCCGTCCGTCGGCGCGATGACCGCTCTCGCTCCGACCGTCACCGCCCCCGGCGGCGCACCCGTGCGTCACTGGGGGCGGCGACGCGTCGTCGGTGTCACCGCTCTCGTCGTGCTCCTCGTCGTCGCGGTGATCCTGTCCGTCACCTTCGGCGCGCGCGACGTCACGGCCGCCGACGTCTGGGCCGGCCTCGGCGGCTCCACCGACACCGCCTCCAGCGCGGCTGTCGCCAAGCGCATCCCGCGCACCGTCCTCGCGATCCTCGTCGGCGCCGCCCTCGCCGTGTCGGGCACCGTCCTGCAGGGCGCCACCCGCAACCCCCTCGCCGATCCGCAGATCCTCGGGATCAACGGCGGCGCGGGGCTCGCCATCGTCACGGGCATCGCCTTCTTCGGCCTGAGCTCGCCCTCGATGTACATCTGGATCGGCATGCTCGGAGCCGGTGCCGCCGCCGTCCTCGTCTACGCGATCGGTTCACTCGGACGCGGAGGCGCCACGCCCCTGCGCCTGGCACTCGCCGGCGCGGTCACCGCCGTGGCGTTCAGCTCGCTCACGAGTGCGATCCTGCTTCCGCGCACCGATGTGCTGAACGTGTTCCGGTTCTGGCAGATCGGCGGCGTCGGGGGCGCGACCTTCGAGACCATCGGCCAGGTCGCGCCGTTCCTTCTCGTCGGGTTCCTCGTCTGCCTGGGCTCCGCCCCCGCCCTCAACACCCTCGCGCTGGGCGACGAGCTCGCCACCGGCCTCGGAGCCCGCGTGCGCACCGCCCGCCTCATCGCCACCGGCGGCGCCGTCGTCCTGTGCGGCGCCGCGACCGCGGTGGCCGGCCCCATCGGTTTCGTCGGGCTCGTCGTCCCGCACATGCTCCGCCTCATCGTCGGCGTCGACCACCGATGGCTGCTCCCCGTCTCGGCGCTGGGCGGGGCGACCCTGCTCACCCTCGCCGACGTGGTCGGACGCGTCGTCGCCCGCCCCGAGGAGATCGAGGTCGGCATCGTCACCGCGCTCGTCGGCGCCCCGTTCTTCATCGCCCTCGTCCGCCGACAGAAGATGAGGGCCCTGTGAGCGCGTCCCTGACCCACCCCGGTGCTCTGCCGCCCGCCGCGCCCGACACCCTGGCATCCGTCTCGTCCGGTCGACGTCGTCGCCGCCGCCGCTGGGCGGCCGTCACCGGCACGCTCGCCGCTCTCGTCGTCGTGGCGTTCGTGCTCAGCCTCATGCTCGGGCAGACCTTCTACTCCCCGGCGGAGGTCTGGGGCGTCCTGACCGGCCAGCGCGTCGCGGGAGCCTCATTCACCGTCGGCGAGCTGCGCCTTCCGCGCGCGATGACCGGACTGCTGACCGGCCTGTGCTTCGGCATGGGCGGCGTCGTGTTCCAGACGATGCTGCGCAACGCGCTCGCGAGTCCCGACGTCATCGGCATCAACACCGGCGCCAGCGCCGCCGCGGTGATCGGCATCGTCGTGCTGGGCCTCGGCGAGACGGCGGTGTCGTTCCTGGCCATGGCCGCGGCTCTCGCGGCCGCGCTGATCATCTACCTCCTCGCCTACCGCGACGGCAGCTCGGGGGCGCGCCTCATCCTCATCGGCATCGGCGTGGCCGCCATGTGCCAGGCCGTGGTCTCGTACGTCATCGCGCGCGCCGCTCAATACGATCTCCCCGCCGCGATGCGCTGGATCACCGGCAATCTGAACGACGCCACCTGGGACCGCGCCCTGCCGGTGCTCTTCGCGGTCGTCGTGCTCGGCCCGGTGCTGGTCATCCTCTCCGGGCGCCTCGAGATCCTGCGCATGGGCGACGACACCGCCGCGGCGATCGGGCTCCCCGTCGAGCGCAGCCGCCTGCTGTTGATCGTCGCCGCCGTCGGGCTCCTCGCCTTCGGAACGGCGGCGGCAGGCCCCATCGCGTTCGTGTCGTTCCTGGCCGGTCCCATCGCGGTGCGCCTGCTCGGTCCGGTGGGCTCACCGATCGTGCCCGCGGGTCTCGTCGGCGCCCTGCTGGTGCTCGTCGCCGACTTCGCCGCGCAGTACGCCTTCGGCACCCGCCTTCCGGTCGGCGTCATCACCGGCGTGCTCGGCGCGCCGTACCTCATCTTCCTGCTCGTCCGCAGCAGCCGATCCGAAGGAACGTCGCTATGACTCTCCCTGGACAGCCGGTCCCTCCCCTCTCCCGCGTGGAAGGAACGTCACGATGACCGTCGAGCGCAGCCTGACCGCCGAGGGCGTCACCCTCGGATACGGAGACCGCACGATCGTCGACGCGCTCGACCTCTCCCTCCCGCCGGGAAAGGTGACGGCCATCGTCGGCGCCAACGCGTGCGGCAAGTCGACGCTGCTGAAGGCCATGGCCCGTCTGCTCTCCCCGACCACCGGTCAGGTGCTGCTGGACGGGAAGGCGATCCATCGGATGCCGACGAAGCAGGTCGCGCGCGTGCTGGGGCTGCTCCCCCAGTCACCGGTCGCTCCCGACGGCATCGCGGTGTCCGACCTCGTCAGTCGCGGTCGCCACCCGCACCAGGGCGCGCTGTCCCGCTGGACGCGCGCCGACGACGACGCCGTCGCGCGCGCGCTCGACGCCACCGACACCGCTCACCTCGCCGACCGGCACGTCGATCAGCTCAGCGGCGGACAGCGTCAACGCGTGTGGATCGCGATGGCCCTCGCGCAGGAGACCGATGTCCTGCTGCTGGACGAACCGACGACCTTCCTCGACATCAGCCACCAGATCGACGTGCTCGACCTGCTCACCGACCTCAACCGCGAACGCGGGACCACCGTCGCGATGGTGCTGCACGACCTCAACCTCGCCGCGCGGTACGCCGACCACCTCGTCGCGATGGCGGAGGGGCGTATCGTCGCCGCGGGCGACCCGGCCGAGGTGCTCACCGAAGCCACCGTGCAGGAGGTCTTCGGGCTGCGCAGTCGCGTCGTCCCCGATCCCCTCACGGGCCGCCCGATGATCGTGCCGATCGGGCGCCACCACACCCTGCACGAGACCGCGACGCCCTCGCGCTGACGTGACATGACGGGACGCGGACGCGGGTTCGCGCACGCAAAAGGGCCCGGACGGCATCCCCGTGCGGGCCCTTTCGTGCGGGTCGCCTAGGCGGTCCGCTCGACCTGGCCCTCGCGCCAGTACCCCATGAACGCCACGCGCTTGCGATCGACGCCGTGCCCCTGGACGAGCAACCGTCGCAGGGTCTTCACCGTCTGCGACTCCCCCGCGATCCACGCGTAGAACTCCCCTTCGCCGTCTGCCGGGCTGTCCCACAGCAGGTCGACGTCGAGGTCGATGTCTTCGAGCTCCTGCGGGCGCGGCGCGGCGGCGCGCTCCAGCACCGCCCGGGAACCCGCGGCCCACGCCTCGACCGCCTCGATCAAGGCCTCGCCGTGCGGGCGGTCGTCGCGGGCGAGCCAGGTGACGGGCAGGGCGCCCGGGCCGACGGAGAGCGCGTCGTCGATCGTCGGCACCTCCACGAAGGCGTCGACGACGAAGCCGGGACCGAGTCCCTCGAGAATCGCGCAGATCGCCGGCGCCGCCGTTTCGTCACCCGCGAGCAGCAGACGCTGCGCCGTCCCCGGGTGGAAGTCGATGCCCTGCGCGGAATCGTCGCTGCGCGCATCGGGACCGACGACCAGGATGCTGTCACCCGCCATCGCCGACTCCGCCCAGGCACCGGCGGGGCCGGCGTCGTGGTGCAGCACGAAGTCGATGTCGAGCTCGAGCGCCGCGGGATCGATGCGCCGCACGGTGTAGGTGCGGAACGGCATCCGCTCGTCCTCCGGCAGGTCGCGCCACCGCGTGTACCACTCGCCGTTGTCGATGGCCTCGGGGTCGTGTTGCCCGATGTCGCAGAGGCGACCGTCGGCGCCGGGGAGGACGATCTTCACGCGCTGGTCGCGCCGATCGATGCCGAAGACCTCGAAATCCGGAGAGGTGAAGGTGATGCGGGCGAAGTGGGGCGACAGGCGGCGGGCGGACTTCACCACGGCGACGTACGGACGGTAAGCGGGGCGCGTGGCGGTCTTCACCCGATAAGGATATCCTTACCTATCCTCGGATGCCAGGCGCGCTGCCCCGGAAACCTCGCCGGTGGACGACCACTGCGCGACGCGGCGCCCCGGGGCGGGGCCCGCGTGCACGACGCCCGCCGACGTCAGGGCCGCGGCACCAGCGCCCCGACGCGTTCGATCGCTTCGCGCAGCACCTCCGGCGCGCACCCGACGTTGATGCGCACGTGGCCGATCCCCTCCGTGCCGAACAGCGGGCCGTGGTGCAACGCGACCTTGGCCTCGCGGCGGAGGAAGGGCGCGGGATTGTCGCCCCACCCGTAGGCCGACACGTCGACCCACGCGAGGAAGCCGGCCTCGGGAACACGGTAGCGGGCCAGCGGGAGGTGCTCGGCGAGCAGGTCGGCGAGCAGTCGTCGGTTCTCGTCGAGAGCCGCCAGCAGGGAGTCGAGCCAGGGGTCGCTCTCCGCCGCGAACGCCGCCCGGTTGGCGATCACGCCGAACAGACCCGCGCGCCATTCGACCTCCCACGGCAGCGCGCGCACGACCTGCGCGGTCTCCTCCGCCCCGGTGACGATGACCGCGCACTTGAGCCCGGCGAGGTTGTAGGTCTTGCTCGCGCTCGTCACCGCATACCCGACCGCGGCGGCCTCCGGCCCGGCATCCAGGAACGGGGTGAACGCCGCCGGCGCGTGCGTCAGCGGCGCGTGGATCTCGTCGCTGACGACGCTCGCGCCGTACCGCTGGGCGAGCCGTGCGAGCGCGGCCAAGCTGTCGCGCGTGTGCACCGTGCCCGTGGGATTGTGCGGGTTGCACAGCAGCACCGCGCGGGCCCCGGATGCCAGAGCGTCCTCGATCCCGCCGAGGTCGAGGCTCCATCGCTCCCCGTCGTCGACGAGGGGGACGCGCTCCACGACGGCCCCGGCCTCCTCGACCGTGTCGTAGAACGGCGGGTACACCGGCGGCGTCACGACGACGCGGTCGCCCGGCGACGTCACCGCGCGGAGCACCTCGACCACGCCCATCATCACGTCCCCCGTCCAGCGCACGCGTGCCGGATCGATCGTCCAGCCCCACCGCCGGTGGGCGTAGGCGGCGAAATCGAGATCGATGCCGGGGCGGGGCGGCGTGTACCCGGTGTCGCCGATCTCGACCGCACGCTGCAGCGCCGCGGTGATCGCGGGGGCGAGCGGGAAGTCGGTCTCGGCGACGAACATGGGGATGACGTCGTCGCCGTACGAGCGCCACTTCGTGCTGGAGCGCTGACGGAGGAGGTCCAGGGGCAGGGCCTGCAGGGGGGTGACGCTCATGCGAAAAGCCTAACGACGGCCCCGAGGGCCCGCAGCGCGCGCGTCAGACGACGACACACGGCGCAGGCCGGCAACGACCAAGGGCCGCGACGACGAACGCCCACCCCCGAAGGGATGGGCGTTCGAGAGTCGGGTCTCAGATCGCGAAACCGAGGGCGCGCATCATGTCGCGGCCGTCGTCGGTGATCCGCTCGGGGCCCCACGGCGGCATCCACACCCAGTTGATGCGGAAGCGGTCCACCACGTTGTCGAGGGCCTGAGCCGTCTGCTCTTCGAGCACGTCGGTCAGGGGGCACCCGGCCGAGGTGAGGGTCATGTGGATGACGAGCGCGTCGTTCTCGTCGTCCCACGCGAGGTCGTAGATGAGGCCGAGGTCGACGACGTTGATCCCCAGTTCGGGGTCCATGACGTCTTTCAGGGCCTCGGTGACCTCGTCGTACTTCTCGGGAGCGAGGGTTGCGGTCATGTAACGATCTTACGCGTCGATCGGCGTACCGGCCTCGAGGAAGCGGTCGTAGCCCTCTTCCTCGAGTCGGTCGGCGAGCTCGGGGCCGCCCTCTTCGACGATGCGGCCCTTGACCACCACGTGCACGAAGTCGGGACGGATGTAGCGCAGGATGCGCGTGTAGTGCGTGATGAGCAGCACACCGAGGTCGGTCTGCTCCTTCGCGCGGTTCACGCCCTCCGACACGATCTTCAGCGCGTCGACGTCGAGGCCCGAGTCGGTCTCGTCGAGCACCGCGATCTTCGGCTTGAGCAGCTCGAGCTGGAGGATCTCGTGGCGCTTCTTCTCGCCGCCGGAGAAGCCCTCGTTGACGTTGCGCGAGGCGAACTTCGCGTCCATGCGCAGGTTCTCCATGGCGCCCTTGACGTCCTTGGTCCAGCTGCGGATCGCCGGCGCCTCGCCGTCGATGGCCGTCTTGGCCGTGCGCAGGAAGTTGGTGACCGTGACGCCGGGGATCTCGACGGGGTACTGCATCGCCAGGAAGAGACCGGCGCGAGCGCGCTCGTCGACGCTCATCTCGAGCACGTCCTCACCGTCGAGCGTGATCGAGCCGCTCGTGACGGTGTACTTGGGGTGACCGGCGATCGTGTACGCCAGGGTCGACTTGCCGGAGCCGTTGGGGCCCATGATGGCGTGGGTCTCACCGGTGCGCATGGTCAGCGTCACGCCGTTGAGGATCGGGGTCGTACCGTTCTCCGTCTCGACCGTCACGTGGAGGTCGCGGATCTCGAGGACAGACATGGTGTTCCTTACTCGTAAAGTCTCTGGTGTCGGCGCGGCTCAGGCCGTCGCCTTGGTGACGGACGGATCGATGAGCACGTCGTCTCCGTCGATCACGACCTCGTACACGGGAACCGGCTCGTAGGCCGGGAGGTTCAGCGGACGGCCGGTCTTCAGCGAGAACGCCGAGCCGTGAGCCCAGCACTCCAGCGTCTCGCCCTCGACGAAACCGTCGGACAGCGAGATGTCGCCGTGCGTGCAGACGTCTCCGATCGCGTGCACGTCGCCGTTGCCGTCGAGCACGACGGCCATCGCGACGCCGTCGATCTCGACGCGACGCGCCTCGTCCTGCACGAGATCACTCAGGGCGCAGACGCGCGACGCGCTCACGCGGCGGTCCCCTCGGCCAGCTCGTGCTCGATCGCCTCGATGAGCTCGGTCTCGAGCTCGGGGATGCCGATGCGCTGCACGATCTCGCTGAGGAAGCCGAGCACGACCAGGCGGCGCGCCTCGTCCTCGGCGATGCCGCGGGCCTGCAGGTAGAACAGCTGCTCGTCGTCGAAACGACCCGTGGCGCTGGCGTGGCCGGCGCCCTGGATGTCGCCCGTCTCGATCTCGAGGTTCGGGATCGAATCCGCGCGCGCGCCGTCGGTGAGCACGAGGTTGCGGTTGGCTTCGTAGGAGTCGGTGCCCGTGGCATCCGGTCCGATCAGCACGTCGCCGATCCAGACGCTCCGGGCGCTCTCCCCCTGCAACGCGCCCTTGTAGAGCACGTCGCCGACGGTGTGCGGGCCCTTGTGGTGCAGGTACACCTGCGACTCGAGGTGCTGACCGGCGTCGGAGAACGACAGGCCGTACAGACGCCCCTCGGCGCCGGGGCCCGAGAGCTCGACCGAGGGGTTCACGCGCACGACGCCGCCGCCGAAGCTCACCACGACGTGCGTGAGCTTGGCGTCGCGGTCGACGCGCGCCTGGTGGGATGCCGCGTGCACCGCGTCGTCGTCCCACCGCTGCACCGAGACGACGGTGAGGTCGGCTCCGTCGCGCACGATGATCTCGACGTTCTGCGCGTGGGTCGCGGTGCCCTCGTGTCGCAGCACGACGGTGCCGCGCGAGTTCGGCTGCGCCTCGATGACGACATGAGCGTGCGCGAGGCCGCCGGTGCCGGTCAGACGCACCACGACGGGCTCATCGAGCTCGACGTTCGCGGGGATCCGCAGCAGAGGCGCCTCGGCCTCGTGCGTCCACGCGAGGGCGGCAGGGAGGTCCTCCGGGCGGAAGTGCTCGCCGCGCGGGGCGTCGCCCGCGGCGAGGCGCAGCTGCTCGACCGCGGCCGGCGCCTCGACGTCGACGGTGATGACGCCGGTCGGACCGGCCTCGTCGACGAAGAGCGGCGCGAGCCGGTCGATCGGGCTGAGCTTCCAGTTGACCTCGCGGCCCGTGGGGGTGCCGAAGTCGGCCGGGTCGAACGAGGTCTTCCGCTCCGAGCGCGTCTGCACCGGGACGACGGATGCCACGAGGGCTGCCGGGTCGATGTGACCCTCGGCGGCTGCGGGAGTTTCGGTCGCAGTCGTCACTTAACCAACACTGCCTTCCATGCCCATCTCGATGAGCTTGTTGAGTTCGAGCGCGTACTCCATCGGGAGCTCGCGGGCGATGGGCTCGATGAACCCGCGCACGATCATCGCCATGGCCTCGTCTTCGGGGAGGCCGCGCGACTGCAGGTAGAACAGCTGCTCCTCGCTGACCTTCGAGACGGTCGCCTCGTGGCCGAGCTGCACGTCGTCGACGCGGATGTCGATCGCGGGGTAGGTGTCGCTGCGCGAGATCGTGTCGACGAGCAGCGCATCGCAGCGCACGGTGTTGGCGGAGTGGTGCGCATTGGCATCCACTCGCACCTCACCGCGGTAACCGGCGCGACCGCCACCACGGGCGATGGACTTCGACACGATCGACGACTGCGTGTACGGCGCCATGTGGATCATCTTCGCGCCGGCGTCCTGGTGCTGACCGGGACCGGCGAAGGCGACCGACAGGGTCTCGCCCTTGGCGTGCTCGCCCATGAGGTAGATGGAGGGGTACTTCATCGTCACCTTGGAGCCGATGTTGCCGTCGACCCATTCCATGGTCGCGCCCTCGTGGGCGACGGCGCGCTTGGTGACGAGGTTGTAGACGTTGTTCGACCAGTTCTGGATCGTCGTGTAGCGCACGCGGGCGTTCTTCTTCACGATGATCTCGACCACGGCCGAGTGCAGCGAGTCGCTCTTGTAGATCGGGGCGGTGCAGCCCTCGATGTAGTGGACGTAGCTGTCCTCGTCGGCGATGATCAGCGTCCGCTCGAACTGACCCATGTTCTCGGTGTTGATGCGGAAGTACGCCTGCAGCGGGATCTCGACGTGCACGCCCTTGGGGACGTAGACGAACGAGCCGCCCGACCACACGGCGGTGTTCAGCGCCGCGAACTTGTTGTCGCCGGCGGGGATGACCGTGCCGAAGTACTCCTCGAAGAACTCGGGGTGCTCACGCAGCGCCGTGTCGGTGTCCATGAAGATGACACCCTGCTGCTCGAGGTCCTCGCGGATCTGGTGGTACACCACCTCGGACTCGTACTGCGCGGCGACGCCGGCGACGAGGCGCTGACGCTCGGCCTCGGGGATGCCGAGCTTCTCGTACGTGTTGCGGATCTCCTCCGGGAGGTCCTCCCACGACTGCGCCTGCTTCTCGGTCGAGCGCACGAAGTACTTGATGTTGTCGAAGTCGATGTCGCTGAGGTCGGCGCCCCAGGTCGGCATGGGCTTCTTGCCGAAGAGCTGGAACCCCTTCAGACGGGTCTTCAGCATCCACTCCGGCTCGGACTTCAGCGAGGAGATGCCGCGCACGACGTCCTCGTTGATGCCGCGCTGCGCGACGGCGCCCGCGGCGTCGGTGTCGTGCCAGCCGAACTCGTATTGCCCCAGGCTCTCGAGCTCTGGTCGGTCGATGAGGACATCGGACATGGTGATCACTCTCCTTCTCGGGCCTCAACGGTGTCATCCGCCCCGACATTCCGGACTCCGGTCGAAGTCCCAGGTTCGTCGCTGGTGGGCCCGCTCGAAGGCGCTGGCTGCGCGCCTAGACTGTCTGTTGTGCGGATCGCGTGAGCGCTGCACACGGACCCTTCGATTCTACAGGCAACACCCGCTCCCGGCATGGCAGTCCCGCTCTCCCGAACGCCGGGACGGCCCCGACGCCAGGAAGCCGTACGCATGCCCTCCGCCCCGTCCTCCCCCTCCCCGTCCCGCGTCCCCGCGGTCCTGCGGCGCCTCGGCGCGTGGCTGCCCACGCGGGTCGACCGCCGGGTGAAGGTGTTCGCGTGGTTGTCGTTCATCGCCGAGGTGCTCATCATCGGCACCGGCGGGGCCGTGCGTCTGACGGGATCGGGCCTGGGCTGCCCCACGTGGCCGCGCTGCACCCCCGACTCGCTCGTGAACACCCCCGAGATGGGCATCCACGGCATCATCGAGTTCGGCAATCGCACACTCACCGGCCTGGTCGGCATCCTCGCCCTCGCCGTGGTCGTGCTCGTGTGGCGCATGCGTCACGAGCGCCGCGTCCTGTTCGTGCTGTCGCTGATCGTCCTCGGCGGAATCATCGCGCAGGCGGTCGTGGGCGGTATCACGGTGCTCACGGGCCTGAACCCCTTCATCGTCGGCTTCCACTACGTCGCCTCGGTGGTGCTCGTGGCCGTGTGCGCCGCCTTCCTGGTGCGCATGTACCAGCCGGCCGGGCCCCGCACGCTGTCGGTGCCCCGCTGGTTCGCCGGGCTCGTGCACGCGACCACCGGCGTGCTGGCGCTGACCATCGGCTTCGGGGTGCTGACCACCGGTGCGGGTCCCCACTCCGGCGACGAGGCCTCGGTGCGCAACGGCTTCGACGCGCAGGTGCTGGAGCACGTGCACGCCTGGCCCGGATACGCCCTGTTCGCCCTCACGCTCGTCGTCGTCGTCGCCGCCTGGCGCCTCCGTCTGCCCGTCCGACGCTGGGCGACCGCACTGCTGGCGGTCGAACTCGTGCAGATCGCGGTGGGCCTCTACCAGGCGCGCAACGGCCTCCCCGAGATCGCCGTCGGCACGCACATGGTGCTCGCGGCCCTCGCGGCGGCGACCATGACGGTCGTCGTGCTGCGGCTGAAGACCCCGGTCGTCGCCGCCTCGGCCGAGAGCGGTCGCGCCACCGCCGACGCCCGCGCCTGACGCCCCGCTCCCCCTTATACGCTCATAGGGCATTCATCGGCGACCCCTAGGCCCCGCCAGGACCGGTGAGAGAACCTTGACGTTCCGGGTTCAGCCCGGGCATTCCCGATGCCACCGCGTCGGGGAACGCCAGTCCGGTGCCCCCGCGCCGGAACGACAAGGAGTACTCCCCATGAAGACCCGCCCCCGCCTGGTGACCAGCATCCCGTTCTGGGTGCTCGTCGTCGCCTCCCTGGCCGCCATCGGCGGTGGACTCGCGATCGTCCTGAACGGGATCGATGCGATGGAGCAGGTGCTCAACGACCCGAACGCCACCGTCGTGCAGGTCTACGTCGGTCAGTCGTGGGTCGTCGTCGGCGCCGCCGTACTCGGCGCCGGTGCGATCGGCATCGCCCTCGTGCTGGCCCTGGGCGCCGCCGCCACGCTGACCCGTCGCCCCGACGTCGCGATCGAGACCATCGACTGGAACAGCGACGACGAGACCGCCGCCGACAGCACCGCTCCCGCCGCCCCCTTCGCGCCGGCCACGACCGCTGCGCCCCTCGCGGTGGAGGATGCCGACGTCGAGACCCCGTCGACCGCCACGGCTCCTCCGGCGGCCGCGGCGGCCGCCCGCCACGACGAGCCCACGCTCGACACCGGAGACGACGCCACGCGTCGCTGACGCTGTCCCGGAAGCGCCCGCTCCCCTCGGGGGCGGGCGCTTCCGCGTCCAGGGGCGCCGACGAGCGTGCCTACGCTGAAGACATGTTCACCCTCCGAACGACGCGGGAAGAAGACTGGCCGCAGCTGCGGACGTTCCGTCTCGAGAACGCCACCGACAACCCGGTCTCCTGGACGGCGACGGTCGACGAGACGCTGAGCATCCCCGAAGACGGATGGCGGATGCGAGCCCGACGCGGCGGTCAGCCCGACACCACCAGCGTCGTGGCGACAGACGACGAGACGGGACGCTGGCTCGGGATGATGTGCGCGCAGATCGGCGACGCCCACGGCCCCGAGCCCGTCCTCACGGGCGTCTACGTGACACCCGACGCGCGAGGGAGGGCCGCCGGCGTCACCGACGCGCTCTTCGAGTCGATCCTGCGCTGGGCGGGCTCGCGCGGAACGGTCCTCCGCCTCTGGGTGGCCGAGCACGCCGTGCCCGCTCGCCGGTACTACGCGCGGAACGGGTTCGTCCCCACGGGGCGCGTCGAGGAGCTGCGGGTCCTCGGGCGGGAGCCGCAGCCCGACGACGGCGGGCTCCTCGAGATGAGCCGCCCGCTGACGGGCGCCACCACCTCGGTGGCCGCCGCTCTCTGACCTCGCCGCGCGCAGGTCGCACGTGGCGGATGACGCCGAGGACCCGGCATCCGCACGAGGAAGCGCCCGCCCCGAGACGGGGCGGGCGCTTCCTGAAGACTCGTGCTCAGAACGGGAGGAGCGGGTCGACCGCGATCGCCACGAACAGCAGCGTGAGATAGGTGATCGAGGCGTGGAAGACGCGCATCGGCCGCGGCTCGCCGCCGCGCACCGCACGGGCGTAGAGGCGGTGCGACTCGTAGATGAACCAGCCGCCGAACACGAGGGCCGACACGCTGTACACCAGGCCCATCGAAGCGACGGGGATGAGAAGGAGCGAACAGGCGACGGTCGCCCAGGCGTAGAGGATGACCTGCAGGCCGACCTGCGAACCGCTGCGGGTGGCGCCCAGCATGGGGACGTCGACCTCGTCGTACTGCGCGGCGTACTTCATCGACAGCGGCCAGTAGTGCGGCGGCGTCCACAGGAACACCAGCGCGAACAGGATGAACGGCGCCCAGGAGAGCGAGCCCGTCACCGCCGACCAACCGATGAGCACCGGGAAGCACCCCGCGATGCCGCCCCACACGATGTTCTGCTCGGTGCGACGCTTGAGGATCATCGTGTAGATCACGACGTAGAAGAAGATCGCGACCGCCGACAGGCCCGCCGCCAGCGGGTTGGTGAACACCAGCAGCCACACGGTGGAGAAGACCGCGAGCGTCCAGGCGAACGTCAGAGCCCCCCGGGGCGAGACCTCGCCGGTGACCAGCGGTCGGTTCACCGTGCGCTGCATGTGCGCGTCGATGTCGCGGTCGAGGTACATGTTGAACGCGGCCGCCGAACCGGCGCTGAGCGAGCCGCCGATCACGGTGGCGAGGATCAGCCAGAGGTTCGGCAGCCCGCCCTGCGCGAGGATCATCACCGGAACGGTGGTCACCAGCAGCAACTCGAGGACGCGGGGCTTCGTCAGAGCGACGTAGGCCCGGAGGGTGCGTCCGACGGAGCGGCGATCGGTCGTCGCAATGACGTGCGACGTCGTCGAGATGTCCATCGTCCCCCGGGGTAGCGCGTATGTAATCACCACGATTCTATGCCATCCCCACCACACGCACGGCCGCCTGTCGACCCCCGTCACGAACGGCAACGGCGTCGGTCGTTCTCGCTATGCTGGCGAAGAACGCGCGCCCCGCGCCGACACCCCACCCCCCTCCCACTCCTACGGTGACGAGCGCGGACGTCGGTTTGTGAATCGGGCGCAGGATCGAGAAAGGCACCGTGTTGTCGGACTTCGAATGGGACGAGATCGATCGGCGCGCGGTGGACACCGCACGCATCCTGGCGGCTGACGCCGTCGAGAAGGTGGGCAACGGCCACCCGGGAACGGCCATGTCGCTGGCCCCCGCCGCCTACCTGCTGTACCAGCGTGTGCTGCGCCACGACCCGGCCGACACCCACTGGCCCGGTCGCGACCGCTTCATCCTCTCCGCCGGGCACTCGTCGCTCACCCAGTACGTGCAGCTCTACCTCGGCGGCTTCGGCCTCGAGCTGAAGGACCTCGAGGCGCTGCGCACCTGGGGCTCGCTGACCCCCGGCCACCCCGAGTACGGACACACCGACGGCGTCGAGATCACCACCGGCCCCCTCGGCCAGGGTCTGGCCTCCTCGGTGGGCTTCGCCTACGCCGCACGCTACGAGCGCGGTCTCTTCGACGCCGAGACCCCCGCCGGTGAGAGCCCCTTCGACCACTTCGTCTACGTGATCGCCGGCGACGGCGACCTCCAGGAGGGCGTGACCAGCGAGGCCTCCTCGCTCGCCGGCCACCAGGAGCTCGGCAACCTCATCGCGATCTACGACTCCAACCAGATCTCGATCGAGGACGACACCAACGTCGCCTTCACCGAGGACGTCCAGAAGCGCTACGAGTCGTACGGCTGGCACGTGCAGACCGTTGACTGGAAGAAGACCGGTCAGTACGTCGAGGACGTCGCCGAGCTGCACGCCGCGATCGAGGCCGCCAAGGGCGAGACGAGCAAGCCTTCGCTCATCATCCTCAAGACGATCATCGGTTGGCCCTCGCCCGGCAAGCAGAACTCCGGCAAGATCCACGGCTCCGCCCTCGGCGCCGACGAGCTCAAGGCCACGAAGGAGGTGCTCGGCTTCGACCCCGAGCAGCACTTCGCCGTCGCCGACGACGTCCTCGAGCACACGCGCGAGCTCGTGAAGCGCGGCGAGGCCGAGAAGGCCGCCTGGCAGGACAAGTTCGACGCCTGGGCCGCCGCCCACCCCGAGCGCAAGCAGCTGTGGGACCGCCTGCAGGCCCGCGAGCTCCCGGCCGACATCGCCGAGGCGCTGCCCGCCTTCGAGGCCGGCAAGGACGTCTCCACCCGCGCCGCCTCGGGCACCGTCATCAACGCCCTCGCCGCCTCGCTCCCCGAGCTCTGGGGCGGTTCGGCCGACCTCGCCGAGTCCAACCTGACGACGATCAAGGATGCCAAGTCCTTCATCCCCGCCTCGTGGTCGACGCACGAGTGGTCGGGCGACCCCTACGGCCGCGTGCTGCACTTCGGCATCCGCGAGCACGCCATGGGCGCGATCCTCAACGGCATCGTCCTGCACGGACACACCCGTCCGTTCGGCGGCACCTTCCTCATCTTCAGCGACTACATGCGCCCGCCGGTGCGTCTGGCCGCGCTGATGAACATCCCGACGATCTTCGTCTGGACGCACGACTCCGTCGCGCTCGGCGAGGACGGCCCCACGCACCAGCCGATCGAGCAGCTCGCGACGCTCCGCGCCATCCCGAACTTCGCCCTCGTGCGTCCCGCGGATGCCAACGAGACCTCCGTCGTGTGGCTCGAGATGCTGCGCCGCACCGCCGGTCCCGCCGGTATCGCCCTGACCCGTCAGAACATCCCGGTCTTCGCCCGCGGCGAGGGCGCGGCATCCGGCGACGAGTTCGCCTCCGCCGAAGGCGCCGTCAAGGGGGCCTACGTGCTGGCGGAGGCGAAGAACGGCGAGCCCGACGTGATCCTCATCGCCACCGGCTCCGAGGTGCAGCTGGCCGTCGAGGCGCGCGAGACGCTCGCCGCCGAGGGCGTGCACGCCCGCGTGGTGTCGGCTCCGTCGCTGGAGTGGTTCGCCGAGCAGGACGAGGCCTACCGCGAGTCGGTGCTGCCGTCGTCGGTGAAGGCGCGCGTCTCGGTCGAGGCGGGCTCCGCGCTCAGCTGGGCGGGCATCGTCGGCGACGCCGGCCGCTCCGTCGCGATCGACCACTTCGGTGCGTCGGCCGACTACAAGACCCTGTTCCAGAAGTTCGGCATCACGACCGAGCACGTCGTCGAGGCCGCACGCGAGTCGCTCGCCGCGGCGAAGAAGTAATCGAGAGGGACCGACACACATGAGCACTCCCACCGCAGACCTCGCCGCTCAGGGCGTCAGCATCTGGCTCGACGACCTGTCGCGTCAACGCATCCAGTCCGGCAACCTCGCCGAGCTGATCGAGTCGCGCAACGTCTCGGGCGTCACGACCAACCCGACCATCTTCGCCGGAGCCCTCTCGAAGGGCGAGGCGTACGAGGGTCAGGTCAAGGAGCTCGCCGCGGCGGGCGCCGACGTCGACGAGGCGATCTTCTCGATCACCACCGACGACGTGCGCGACGCATGCGACATCTTCCTGCCCGTTTTCGAGGCCACGAACGGCGTCGACGGTCGCGTGTCGATCGAGGTCTCCCCCGACCTCGCCCACGACACCGAGGGCACCGTCGCGCAGGCGAAGGACCTCTCGGCGCGCGTCGACCGCAAGAACGTCCTCATCAAGATCCCCGCGACCAAGGCCGGCCTGCCGGCGATCACCGAGGTCATCGGTGCGGGCATCTCGGTCAACGTCACGCTCATCTTCAGCCTCGAGCGGTACGAAGAGGTCATCGACGCCTACCTCGCCGGAGTCGAGAAGGCGCAGGCCGCCGGCCACGACATCACGACCCTGCAGTCGGTGGCGTCGTTCTTCGTGTCGCGCGTCGACACCGAGATCGACAAGCGTCTCGCCGCGATCGGCACCGATGAGGCCGCAGAGCTGAAGGGCAAGGCCGGTATCGCCAACGCCCGCCTGGCCTACGAGCTGTTCGAGAAGAAGTTCTCCGACGACCGTGCCAAGAAGCTTCTGGATGCCGGTGCGACCGTGCAGCGTCCCCTCTGGGCCTCGACGGGTGTCAAGGACCCCGCCCTGCCCGACACGCTCTACGTGACCGAACTCGTCGCCCCCGGCACCGTGAACACGATGCCCGAGAAGACGCTCGAGGCCACGTTCGACCACGGCGTCATCACCGGAGACACCGTCACCGGTGCCTACGCCGAGGCGCATGAGGTGTTCGACCGCCTCGCCGCTGCGGGCGTCGACGTGGCCGACGCCACGCAGACGCTCGAGGACGAGGGCGTCGAGAAGTTCATCGCGTCGTGGCACGAGCTGCAGGACACGGTCAAGACCGCCCTCGACGCCGGAAGCGCCCAGGCCGCCAAGTGAGCTTCGCCGTCAAGGTCACCGGCCACGTCAAGTCGGTGGTCGACGCCGAGCTTCCCGGTCTGACCGCGTCGCTCATCGCGTCGGGCATCACGGCGGGCGATGCGAGCCTGTGGGGCGCGGCTGCCGAAGACGAGGCCTCTCGTCGGCTCGGGTGGGTGCGGGCGGTCTCCGTCTCGCGCCCGCTCGTGCCCGAGATCACCGCCCTGCGCGACGAGCTCGTCGCGCAGGGCGTGACCCGGGTGGTGCTGGCCGGCATGGGCGGATCGTCCCTCGCGCCCGAGGTCATCGCGCAGTCGTCCGGCGTACCGCTCGTCATCCTCGACTCCACGGCCCCCGGCCAGGTGCTCGCCGCGATCGACGGCGACGCCGAGTCGGGCGGACTCGAGCAGACGGTGCTCGTCGTATCGAGCAAGTCGGGGTCGACGATCGAGACCGACTCCGCCAAGCGCGCCTTCGAGGCCGCCTTCCGCGACGTCGGTATCGACCCCGCGGGGCGCATCGTGGTCGTGACCGACCCCGGCTCCCCGCTCGAGCGGTCGGCCCGCGCCGATGGCTACCGCGTGTTCCTCGCCGACCCCGAGGTCGGCGGACGATACTCCGCGCTCACCGCCTTCGGACTCGTGCCGGCGGGTCTCGCCGGCGTCGACATCGACGATCTGCTCGACGAAGCCGACGCGACCCTCCTCGAGGTCGCCATCGACTCCCCCGAGAACCCGGCCCTCGTGCTCGCGGCGGCCATCGCCGGAGGCGGGGCGCACCGACGCGACAAGCTCGGCCTCGTCACCGACGGCAGTCACATCATCGGCCTGCCCGACTGGATCGAACAGCTCGTCGCCGAGTCCACGGGCAAGGACGGCACCGGCATCCTGCCCGTCGTGCTGCTCCCCGTCTCGCCCGAGCTCGAGGCGAAGCCCGACGACCTGCAGGTCGTGCGCTTCGTCGACGACGCCGATGCGTTCCACCTCTTCGAGCGCCACACCGGCGAGGTGCTGGTCAGCGGCTCGCTGGGCGCGCAGTTCGTCGTGTGGGAGTACGCGACGGCGATCGCCGGCCGCCTCCTGGGCATCGATCCGTTCGACCAGCCCGACGTGGAGTCGGCGAAGGAGGCGACGCGGGGCCTGCTCGAGTCGCAGCCCGCCCCCACCGCCGCGGCCTTCGTCGCCGACGGCGTCGAGGTGCGCGTGTCCGACCCGGCCCTCGCCGAGAGCGGAACCGTCGCCGGCGTGCTCGCGGCGCTCTGGGCCCGCGTCCCCGCAGACGGGTACGTCAGCGTGCAGGCGTACGTGAACCGTCTCGACCTCGCTCAGCTGTCGGGGCTCCGCGAGCTGGTGGCGGCCGACACGGGTCGTCCCACCACGTTCGGATGGGGTCCGCGGTTCCTGCACTCCACCGGGCAGTACCACAAGGGCGGCCCCGCCAACGGGGTGTTCCTCCAGATCATCGAACGCACCGATGTCGACCTCGAGATCCCGGGGCGGCCGTTCACGTTCGGACAACTCATCCAGGCACAGGCCGCGGGAGACGCGAGCGTACTGGCGGAGGCTCATGGCCGTCCCGTCGTCACGCTGACGCTGACCGACCCGCAGGTCGAGGTGCTCTCACTCTTCGAGGCGGCACAGTAAGCATGGTCGTAGAGATCACACCGGGTCACAATCCTCTGCGCGATCCCGAGGATCGCCGACTCAACCGCATCGCGGGGCCCAGCGCGCTCGTCATCTTCGGCGTGACGGGAGACCTGTCACGCAAGAAGCTCATGCCGGCCGTCTACGACCTCGCGAACCGCGGACTCCTGCCCCCCGGATTCGCGCTCGTCGGCTTCGCCCGCCGCGACTGGGAGGACCAGGACTTCGCGAAGGTCGTCTACGAGTCGGTGAAGAAGTACGCGCGCACGGAGTTCCGCGAGGAGACGTGGAAGGAGCTCCTCGAGGGCATCCGCTTCGTGCAGGGCGAGTTCGACGACCCCGAGGCGTTCGTGCGCCTGCGCGACACCGTCGACAAGCTCGACACCGAGCGCGGGACCATGGGCAATCACGCGTACTACCTGTCGATCCCGCCGAAGGCCTTCCCGCTGGTCACCACCCAGCTGAAGGCGTCGGGTCTCGTGGGCGACAAGGCCGAGGACACCTCGGGCTGGCGCCGCGTGGTCATCGAGAAGCCCTTCGGCCACGACCTCGCCTCGGCCCGCGAGCTGAACGAGGTCGTCGAGAGCGCGTTCCCGGCCGACTCGATCTTCCGGATCGACCACTACCTCGGCAAAGAGACCGTGCAGAACATCCTCGCGCTGCGCTTCGCCAATGAGCTGTACGAGCCCATCTGGAACCGCAACTACGTCGACCACGTGCAGATCACCATGGCCGAGGACATCGGTGTGGGCGGTCGTGCGGGGTATTACGACGGCATCGGCGCGGCGCGCGACGTCATCCAGAACCACCTCCTGCAGCTGCTCGCCCTGACCGCGATGGAGGAGCCCATCAGCTTCAACGCCGCGGACCTGCGCGCCGAGAAGGAAAAGGTGCTCGCCGCCGTCCGCCTGCCGGAGAATCTGGCCGAGGCCACCGCGCGCGGTCAGTACGCCGGCGGATGGCAGGGCGGCGAGAAGGTGCTCGGCTTCCTCGAGGAAGACGGGATGAACCCCGAGTCGGTCACCGAGACGTACGCGGCGATCAAGCTCGAGATCAACACGCGCCGCTGGTCGGGCGTGCCGTTCTACGTGCGCAGCGGAAAGCGCCTGGGACGCCGCGTGACCGAGGTCGCCGTGGTGTTCAAGCGGGCGCCGCAGCAGCTGTTCTCCCGCAGCCAGACGCAGGAGCTCGGACAGAACGCGCTCGTCATCCGCGTCCAGCCCGATGAGGGCGTCACGATCCGGTTCGGATCCAAGGTCCCCGGCGACGGCACCCAGGTGCGCGACGTCACGATGGACTTCGGCTACGGCCACGCCTTCACCGAGGCCAGCCCGGAGGCCTACGAGCGTCTGATCCTCGACGTGCTCCTCGGCGACCCGCCGCTGTTCCCGCGGCACGAAGAGGTCGAGCTCAGCTGGAAGATCCTCGACCCGATCGAGGAGTTCTGGGCCGCCGAGGGCGGTCCCCTCGAACAGTATTCGCCCGGGTCGTGGGGGCCGGCATCCGCCGACGAGCTCCTCGCCCGCGACGGCCGCACCTGGAGGCGCCCGTGATCATCGATCTGCCCGACACCACCGTCAGCGCGATCTCGAAGAGCCTCGTGAGCGTGCGCGAAGAGGGCGGCGCCGTCGCCCTCGGGCGCGTGCTGACGCTCATCATCGTCACCCACCACGGTGCCGAGGAAGAAGTCATCGAGGCCGCGAACGACGCCTCGCGCGAGCACCCGATGCGCGTGATCGCCGTGTTGTTCGGCGACGAGGACGAGGAACCGCGCCTCGACGCGCAGATCCGCGTCGGCGGCGACGCCGGTGCGAGCGAGGTGGTCGTGCTCCGCGCCCACGGCGCGGCCGGCTCCAACGCCGAGAGCCTCGTGACGGGCCTGCTCCTGCCCGACGCGCCCGTCGTGGCGTGGTGGCCGGCCGAAGCCCCTGAGAACCCCTCGCGCTCGGCCATCGGCCGCATCGCCCAGCGTCGCATCACCGATGCCTCGTCGCAGGCGGATCCCGCTGCCTGGGTCGCGCGGCTCGGCGAGCACTACGCGCCCGGCGACACCGATTTCGCCTGGACGCGGGTCACCCGGTGGCGCGAGCAGCTGGCCGCGGTGCTCGACCAGCCGCCGTTCGAGCCGGTCACCGCCGTCGAGGTGCGCGGTGCGGCCGACTCCCCCTCCACCGCCCTGCTGGCGGCGTGGCTGGGCATGAAGCTCGAAGCTCCGGTGGATTACGCCTACCTGCCCGCCGACGAGTGGGCGAGCGGCATCAAGTCGGTGCGCCTCACGCGCCCGAGTGGCGACACGCTCCTCGAGCGTCCCGAGGCGGGCATCGCGGTACTCACGCAGCCCGGGCAGCCCACGCACGACCTCGCCTTCCCCCGCCGCACCCTGCGGGAGTGCCTGGCGGAGGAGCTGCGGCGTCTCGACCCCGACCTGCTCTACGGGCGGGTCATCACCGAGGGGCACGACCTGCTGCTCGCGGCGAGCGAGCAGGACGCGTCATGACCGACAACGGCTCGGCCAAGCGCGTCATCATCAAGCGCGACGCCGACACGCTCGCCGAGTACGTCGCGACCCGCTTCATGAACCGGATCGTCAAGCGCGTCGCCGAGGGCAAGCGCATGCACGTCTGTCTGACCGGCGGGACCATGGGCGCAGCGGTGCTGCGCACCGCGGCAAGCGATGCGCGCGTCGCCGACGTCGACTGGTCGCTCGTGCACTTCTGGTTCGGCGACGAGCGCTTCGTTCCGCGCGATTCCGACGACCGCAACGAGAAGCAAGCGCGCGAAGCGTTCCTCGACCACCTCGACATCCCGGCCGAGAACATCCACGTGGTCGCCTCGAGCGACGACGGACTCGACCTGGATGCCGCGGCGATCGCATACGCCGACGAACTGGCGCAGTTCGCCCCCTCCGACCGCAGCGAGACCGGCCCCTGGCCGTCGTTCGACATCTGCTTCCTCGGAGTGGGCCCCGACGCGCACATCGCCTCGCTGTTCCCCGACCGGCCCGAGATCTCGGTCACCGATCGCGCCACCGTGCCTGTGCGCGATTCACCGAAGCCGCCGAGCGACCGCGTCTCGCTGACGCGACCGGTCATCAACTCCTCGAAGCGCGTGTGGATGGTCATCGCCGGCGCCGACAAGGCCGCAGCCCTCGGGCTGGCCCTCGCCGGGGCCAGCTATCAGAGCGTCCCCGCGGCGGGTGCGAAGGGCCGTCGTCGCACGGCCTTCTTCGTCGATGAGGTCGCCGCCGATCAGGTTCCGCCGCAGCTCATCGATCGCGAGTACTGACCTCCGGTACCCCCGCCCGCGCACTCCGACCACGCGAGGTCTCACGCCGCGGCTGCGGCGAGAAGACTTCGTCGTCGGAACCCTGACGGCACGAGGGGCTCGGATGCCCGGCATCCGGGCCCCTTCCGTGCGAACGGGGAGAAATCCTCCGGCTCTTGTCTTCGACGGTGCGGCGGCTTACCCTTCCTGCAGGGGGGGCATCCTGAACCGGCGCGACGATCGTGATCGTCGCCCGCCGGTTCGCGCGAGAGGGAGCGTGGGATGCCATTGTTCGGTCGCGGGCGCGAGCTCGATATCGCACGGACGACCGTCGGACTGCGCACCGGAGCCGCCTGCGTGTTCGTCGGCGAGGCGGGAATGGGCAAATCGGCCCTGGCGGCCGAACTCGCCCGGGAGCACCGGGCGAACCTGGTCGCCGTCAGTCCGAGCGAGCGGATGTGGCCGTACTCGGGCCTGTCGGCCGTCGCCGCCGGACTCGGCGGCGCGCGCGGCGCCGCGATCGACGGCATCCTGGACCGCGGTCGCGATTGGCCGGAGCACCTGATGGCCGAGGAGGTGAGCCGGACACTGCACCTCATCCGCGACGACGCGGGCGTGCTCGTCATCGACGACCTCGATGAGATGGACGGTGCGAGCCTCACGGTGCTGTCGTACGTGTTCGGGCGTCTTCGTGGCACGGGGGTCACGATCCTCGCCACCGTGGGGGCCCCCGGACACCGCCACGAAGTCGCCGCGCTGCCGCACGTGCGCCTCGAGCCCCTCGCCTTCGAGGCCGCGTCCGACCTCGCACGCGAGATCGTCGGTCCCGCGAGCGCGGCCGCCGTACGCCACCTCGTCGTGATGTTCACCGGCGGCGACCCCGGCGTGCTGTCTCGCGTGCGGCTGACGGCGGCGGAGGCGGCGGGTGAGGACGCGCTGCCCCTCCCGCTGCGCCTGTCGGACGACCGGAGCGGTCGCCCACGGCGCGAGGCATTCTCCCCGCGCGGCGCACGCGCGGACGCGGTGCTCGACCTGCTGTCGATCGGTCCCGTCTACGACTACGAGCGACTGCGCCTCACCGCCCTCGCCGAGGGCGCCGACGTCGACCAGCTCATCGACGACGGCACGGTCCGCGTGCACGACGACCTGGCCCGCATGAGCGATCCCGCGCTCCGTCTGCGGCGACACGCGGCGATGGCGCCGGAGGACCGGCGCCGACTGCACGCCCAAGCGGCCGACGATCATCGCGACCGCGACCGTGCCACCCAGCTGTGGCACGAGAGCTTCCTCGAGCCCGACGGCGACCGCGGTTCGCTCCTCGCCGCGGCGGTGGGCTTCGCGCGCGCCGGGGAGACGGCATCCGCTGTGGAGTTCGCCGAACGCGCCCTGTCGGGTCGACTCGACCCCGAGGGCCGCACCCGAGGACTCGTCGATCTCGGCGGCGCGCTGGTGCTCCAGGGGCTCGACCTGCTCGGACAGCACTATCTGCGGCGCGCGGGTCGCAGCGACGATGCCGCCGTCCGTGTGCGCGCGGCGATCGCCCGCCTGCGCGCAGGGGCGAACGTCGACCACGTGATCGACGACGTCCTCGTCCGCGTCGACGCCGAGGGATGGACCGCCGGTGCGGAGCGCCTGCTCTGCGAGAGCGCCCGACTGCATCTGGGGCGCGGGGAGCTCGCCGCGGCGCTCGAGGCTCTGGACGCGATCGCCGCGGCAGGTGCCGCGTCGACCGAGACCGCGATGCTGCGCCTGCTCGTCGCCGAACTCGGCTGCGGCGCCCCGGCGCCGGGTCGCGACGTGCCGCCGCCCCTCGACCCGGCCGTACTTGCGGCGGATGCACCGGTCGAGATCGCCTCGCTCTCGGCGAGCGTGCGCATGCTGCGCGAGGAGTACGCCGCGGCGCGGCGTCAGGCGACCGAGCTGCTGGAGCGCGTTCCCCGGGTGGCCCCGTTGTGGCGCGAGCGCGTCCTGCGCCTGCTCGTGGTCTGCGAGGTGCGGGGCGGCGACGCGTCGGCGGTGCGCGAGGCCGTCGCGGCCTGGCGCCACGAGTGGGCCCCGGGCCGCGCGGAGGACGCCGCGACGACCCTGTTGTGCGCCGAGGCGGCCGCAGCCGACCCTCTCGACGCGCGCGCGGGCGACCTGATCGCACGGGGACGCCACCTGTGCCGGCGTGAGGGGACGACGGCCCTTCTGCCGTTCTTCGCGGCGCTGGAGGGGAGGCTCGCCCTCGCCGAGGGACGGTACGAGGATGCCGTGGACCTGCTCCGCGGGGCCGGCGACGCTGCGGCGACGCATGATCCGTCGCTGCTGCGCATCGACGCCGATCTGATCGAGGCGCTGTGGCTGACCGGGCGCGGGGCCGAGGCCCGCCGCGAGCTCGCGCGGTTCGAAGCGGCCGCGGCCCGGCATCCGCGCCGATGGACGACCCTCGCCGTGGCGCGATCCCGCGCCGTCTGCCGCTCCGCGGAGGACGGCGCGCGGGCGTTCCGCGACGCCGACGCCGTCCTGCGCAGCACCGACGCCCCCTCGGAGCATTCGGCCCTGCACGCGACGCGCGAGCGGTGCCTGCCGACGGCGGACCGCTCCCCCGCGGCGCGCACGAGCACGATTCCGGCGCGCGGTCGCGCGCTGTCGCCGCAGGAGCAGGAGGTCGTGGCCCTGGTGGAGCAGGGTCTGCGCAACCGCGAGATCGCGTCGGCGCTGTTCGTCTCGCTGCGCACGGTCGAACTGCGCCTGACGCGCGTCTACCGCAAGCTCGGCGTCACCTCGCGCGTCCACCTCGTCTCGCTGCTGCGCGGAGCGGCGACGCCCTGATCGCGCCGGGCGACGGCGTCGCGGAGGTCCGGCGCCGGAACTCGCGACGAGGGGCCGACACGGATGCCGAGGTCACGGCATCCGCTCCCCCCGCTGCCGGCGCGACAGCGGCCGGCCGGCGGTCCGGGCTGCGCCAGCGCCCGTCGGAGGGACGCCCCCACGCCGACATCAGCGCCCGCAGGCACAGCAGCGCGTCCCACACCCGCAGCAGCGGGAACAGCAGCATCCACACGCGCGGCCGGGTGCGCGAGAGGGCGCAGGCGAAGACCGTCATCAGCGCGTCCACGAGTAGGAAGGCCAGCGCGAGCGGACCGACCGGCAGAGCGGCCGACAGCGCCGCCGCGGTCTGCGCCGCCGGTCCGGTGAGGACGGCCGCGGCCACGGCCGCGAGACCAGCGAACAGCAGCACCGGAAGCGCCGCGGCGAGTACGAGACTGGAGACGACGGTCTCGATCGCGAAGACGCCCACCGAGGTCCAGAACAGCCCGTAGCGCACACCGTGCCGCCGCACCGTCTGCCAGAAGCCCAGGCTCCACCGGCGCACCTGTGCGGTGTAGTCGCGCAGGGTCGCCGGGTCCTGCGTTTCGGCCACCGCGCAGCCGGGATGGAAGGCGATGCGCCCCAAGCGCTTCGCGTGCACCTCGAACGTCATGTTGAAGTCCTCGATCGAGAGCCCCGGGGCATCGATGTCGATGCGGTCCAACACGTCGGTGCGGTAGAGGCTCGCGAAGCCCGGCACGATCGCCACCGCGTCGGCGCCCCGCGCAGCCTGGCCGAACTTGTGCAGGTACTGGGTGCAGACGTAGGTGCGCTCGCGATACGCCGTGAGCACGCGGCCGACGACGGTGCGCGGGGTGTCGGCCGCGGTCGTGGCGCGGCCCGCGACAGCGACCACCCCGTCGTCGGTGAACAAGGGGAGGGCGGTGCGCAGGTAGTCCGGGCGGGGGCGGGAGTCGGCGTCGAGCAGGAGCAGGAGGGGGAAGCGGGCGGCGATGCCGAAGCGCTCGAGCCCGGCCCGGATGGCGCCGGCCTTGCCGCGGTTCGGAACGAGGTCGACGGCCGTCGCTCCGGCGCGTCGCGCCCGCCCGACGGTGTCGTCGCTCGACCCGTCCGAGACCACGAAGACGTTGCCGGGCGGAACGAGGCGTCGCGCGGCGCCGACCGCCTCCGCGATGACCAGCTCCTCGTTGTGCGCCGCGATCAGCACGGCCACCTCGTCGGACCGGTAGAACATCGACGGTGCGCCCCACGGCGACGCGATGCGGGACTCGGCGAGCAGGCGCAGGATGCCGACGGTCCCCCACGCCAGCGTCGACACGCCCACCGTCGCGACGGCGATGACGACGGCGAACGTCACGGTCACGGCATCCGCCCCTCGTCGGCGGCGCGCGAGGGGGACACGGCAGGGGGGCGTGCGAGGTCGTGCGCGGGCAGGGCGGGGCTCACGGGGTCCTCCTCTTCGGGTCGAGGCTGCGCCCGACGGTACGCGCAGAACGGGCCCGCGGCGCCGCAGCCGGCCCGCACTCGTCGATGCGGTTTCCCGCACGGCACGGTGCGGTCGGCGGTATCCCGCACGATCCGCCCGGCGTCCTTGACCATCCCACCCGGCCCGCATCAGTGTGGGCCCCGGATCAGCGCCGACCCACCCGATCGGCCGCCTCCCACCCGCACCACCCGAATCGTCCGAGGGGGCCTGGCCCCCCATCGCCCCCTCGGACCCCGCTGTTGGAGGATGACGATGTCCACACTCGATGTGCGCGCCGAAGCGACCCCCGTGTCGCCGCCCCCGGTCGCCGCCGCGCCGCCCCGATTCGACTTCGACGTCGCGATCGTCGGCCTGGGGTACGTGGGGCTGCCGACGGCGCTGGCCTATCACGCCAGCGGCTCTCGCGTCCTGGCGCTCGACGTCTCATCACGCCGGCTGCGCACGATCGCCGCCCGCGGCGCCGACCTCATCGACACCGATCGAGAACGGTTGGATGCCGCGCTGCGGCGTCCCGGCGCGTTCCGCCTGACCGGTGACGTGACCGAGCTGTCGCGGGCGGCCGCCATCGTGGTGTGCGTCCCCACGCCGGTGGACCACCAGCAGGTCCCCGACCTCGCTCCCCTGCGGGCCGCGTGCGCCACCGTCGTCGCCGCGGCCCGCCCGGGGCAGCTCGTCATGCTGACCTCCACCACCTACGTCGGCTGCACGCACGACCTGGTCGAGCAGCCCTTGCGCGAGCGGGGGTTCGAGATCGGCCACGACGTCTTCGTCGCCTTCAGCGCCGAGCGCATCGACCCCGGCAACGTCGGCTTCGCGCAGGAGGTCGTCCCGCGTGTCGTGGGCGGGGCCACCGCCCGCTGCGAGGAGCAGGGCGCGCAGCTGCTCGCACGCTACGCCGCCCGCGTCCACCGGGTCTCCTCCCTCGCGACCGCCGAGATGACGAAGCTGCTCGAGAACACCTTCCGCGCGGTCAACATCGCGCTCGCGAACGAGTTCGCCGACATCTGCGGCGCGCTCGACGTGCCCGTCACCGAGGTGATCGAGGCGGCGAGCACGAAGCCCTACGGATTCATGGCGTTCTATCCCGGTCCCGGGGTGGGCGGGCACTGCATCCCGTGCGATCCGCACTACCTGCTCTGGCAGCTGAAGGCGCTGCACGTCGACGCCGGCGTCATCACCGAGGCGATGACGCGCATCGCCGCCCGTCCGCGCCGCGTCGTCGAACGCATCCGCGACGTGCTGGGCCGCGCCGGCAAGGGCACGCTCGGGGCCCGCGTCCTGGTGGTCGGGGTGACGTACAAGCCCGACGTCGCCGATCTGCGCGAGTCGCCCGCCCTCGAGATCATCGACCACCTGATCGACGTGGGTGCCGAGGTGCAGTACGTCGACACCCACGCCCCGCACATCCACCTCGACTCGGGGCGCGAGCGCGATTCCCTCGCCGACCCGGGCGGATTCCATCCCGACGTCGTGCTCGTGCACACGCGGCATCACGACTGCGACCTGGCGTGGCTCGACGGCGACGCCCTCGTGGTCGACGGCACCTACCGCAGCACCGACATCGCAGGGCGGGTGCTGCTGTGAGCGGCGTCCCGGTCTTCCCCGCGTCGGCGGGCGGACGCACGCGCACGCTGGTCACCGGCGGCGCCGGCTTCGTCGGCAGCCACCTCGTCGAGCACCTCCTCGCGGCCGGCGACGACGTCGTCGTCCTGGACGACCTCTCCACCGGGTCGGCGCGCAACCTGGCCGGTGTCGCCGACAACCCCCGGCTGGAGATGATCCACGGATCCATCCTCAACAGCAGGACCGTCGCCCAGGCGATGCACTCCTGCGATCGGGTGTTCCACCTCGCCGCCGCCGTCGGCGTCAAGCTCATCGTCGAGCAGCCGCTGCGGGGCCTGCGCATCAACATCCACGGAACCGAGAACGTGCTCACCGCGGCGATCGAGCACAAGGCGTCGGTGCTCCTGGTGTCCACGAGCGAGGTCTACGGCAAGAACACCGCCGACCGCCTGCGCGAGGATTCCGACCGCGTGCTGGGCGATCCCCTGCTCTCGCGGTGGACCTACGCCGGCGCCAAGGGGATCGACGAAGCCTTCGCCAAGGCCTATTGCGATCAGGAGGGGCTGGACGTCGCGATCGTCCGCCTGTTCAACACCGTGGGTCCGCGTCAGACCGGCCGCTACGGCATGGTGCTGCCCAACCTCGTCGGCCAGGCGCTGCGCGGGCACCCCCTCACGGTGTTCGGCGACGGCCTGCAGACGCGCTGCTTCTCCGCCGTCGAAGACGTCGTCCCCGCCATGGTGCGCATCGAACGCGATCCCCGTGCCCGCGGACAGGCCTACAACCTCGGCGGGTCGCGGGAGATCTCGATCCTCGACCTGGCGCGCGAGATCATCGCGACCCTCGACAGTCGCAGCGAGATCGAGCTCGTCCCCTACGAGCAGGCCTACGCCGCCGGTTTCGAGGACATGCGTCGCCGCGTCCCCGACAACACCAAGGCGCACGACCTCGTCGGCTACGAGCCCACCACCCCGCTCACCACGACCATCATGCGCGTGGCTGCCGATCTGCTCTCTCGGGAGCGTCTCGGGTCGGATGCCATGCCCCTCGCCGGCGCCGGCTCGTTCCGGGGCGTCGTCTGATGTGCGGAATCACCGCCTACCGCGGCCCCGCCGCCGCGGCATCCCGTGCGCGTTCCGCCCTCGAACGCCTCGAGTACCGCGGCTACGATTCCGCCGGGATCGCCGCGCGACGGCCCGACGGCACCACCCTGCACGCGCGTACGCTCAGCGGCGTGGCGGCCCTCGCCGTGGTCACCGGAGAACAGAGCACGGACGCCACGACCGCGGCCATCGGGCACACCCGGTGGGCCACGCACGGAGAGGTGAGCGAGGCGAACGCCCACCCGCTGGAAGACTGCAGCGGCCGGCTCTACGTGGTGCACAACGGCATCATCGACAACGCCGAGGTCCTCCGGGCGCAACTCGTCGCCGCCGGGCACCGCTTCGCCACGGGCGTCGACAGCGAGGTGATCGTGCACCTCATCGAGCAGGCTCAGCGCCCCGGGGTGGGACTCGGCGACGCGCTCGCCGACGCGGCCGGCCACCTCTCGGGCTCGTGGGCGGTCGTCGCCCTCGACGCGCGCACAGGGACCCTCGCGGCGACGGCGCACGGCTCCCCCCTCATCTCCGCCCAGGACGGCACGGGCACCTACCTCGCGAGCGATGTCGGGGCGGTGGCTCCCGAGGTCACCGAGTTCCGCGTGCTCGAAGACGACGACGTGGTCGAGATCGACGCCGCGGGCATCCGCTGGCACCGCGCCGGGGGCAGCTGCCGACCGCGCGGGCTGTGGCCTGTCCCCCGCACGGCGCTGCTGGCCAGCACCGGTCGCCACCGCGACCACATGGGCAACGAGATCGACGAACAGCCCGTGGTCGCCCGCCGGGTGCTCGAGGCCCTCGGCCCGGGCATCGTCGACGGGTCGCTGTGGCGCGGCCTGGGCCTGCCGTCGCTCGACGACATCGACCGGGTCACGGTGATCGGCTGCGGCACGTCGCTGCACGCCGGTCGCGCCGTCGCGGGGGTCTTCGGGCGTCTCGGCGGTCTGCCCACGCGCACCCTCGTGGCCAGCGAGGCCGCGCACGAGGTGTGGGAGCCGCGCACCCTCGTGATCGCGATGAGCCAGTCCGGCGAGACCGCCGACGTCTTGCGCGCCCTCGACGCCCTGCCGCCCCGGCACGGCACCCTGCTCGCCTTGACCAACAGCTCCTCCTCCACCCTGGCCCGCCGCTCCGACGCGGTCATCGACTGCCTCGCCGGCCCGGAGGTGGGGGTGGCCGCGACCAAGACGTTCGTCGCGCAGGTGCTGACCGGGGTCTGCGTGGCCCTGTCGGGACTGTCCGCCTTCGACCGCGCCGACTCGGCGTGCCTGGGCGCAGACCTCCGCGCCCTGGCCGCGACGCCCGATGCGCTCGCCGCCGCCCTCGACGCCTGGCGGGGACCCAGCGCGCAGCTGGCCGCCGAGTACGCCCGGGCGTCGGGGTTCCTCTTCCTCGGCCGCGGCGCGGGTCTGATCTACGCCGCCGAGGGTGCCCTCAAGCTCAAGGAGCTGTCGTACCGCTGGGCGGAGTCCCACCCCGCCGGCGAGCTCAAGCACGGTCCCCTCGCCCTGGTGGATGCCGGCACCCCCGTGTTCGTGGTCGACAACGGCGATCCGCGGCTCGATGTCGACATCGCCGAAGTCGCCGCACGCGGAGGTCGCGTCATCCGGATCGGCGAACGCGTGCTCACCGTGGGCGGAGTGCCGCTGCATCTGCCGCGCACCGGACCCTCGTGGGGACCGCTCGAGACCGTGGTTCCGCTGCAGATGTTCGCGCGCGAGCTCGCCGTGCGTCTGCATCGCGACGTCGACAAGCCCCGCAACCTCGCCAAGTCGGTGACGGTGTCGTGAACCCTCCGCACCCCCCACGAAAGGCAGAGCCCATGCTCCGACGAGACCTCCGGATCGAACGCCGACGCCCGCCCACGCTCGCGCCCCCGAGATGGCGGCGCGTCCTCGCCGTCGTCTCGGCCTTCGCGGTGGTGGCGGGGGCCTCGGTCGCGCTCGCGCCCCCGCCCGCCGAAGCGGCGACCCGCACCGTGGTCAGCCTCACCTTCGACGACGCCAACGCCGACCAGCTGAACGCGCTGCCCGCCCTGCAGGCCAACGCGATGAAGGCGACCTTCTACGTCCCGTCCGGCTACATCGGCGCTGCCGGGCACATGACGCGCGCCGACCTCACGAAGCTCAAGAACGCCGGTCACGAGATCGGCGGGCACACCGTCAACCACCCCGACCTCGCCGACGTGAGCGTCGACGAGGCGACCCGGCAGATCTGCCTGGACCGCAAGAACCTCACCTCGTGGGGTTTCACGGTCAAGAGCTTCGCCTACCCCTTCGCCTCGAGCACGCCCGACGTCGAGAAGGCGGTCGCCACATGCGGATACAACAGCGGTCGCCTGCTCGGCGACATCAAGAGCCGCTTCGGCTGCCCCGACTGCGCCTACGCCGAGAAGACGCCTCCGCCCGATCCGTTCGCCCTCGCCGCGCTCGATCAGGTCGATGCCACCTGGACGCTCGCCGACCTGAAGCAGGGCGTGACCAACGCCGAGAAGAACGGCGGCGGGTGGGTGCAGTACACGTTCCACGACGTGTGCGACGACGCCTGCAGCGACCTCGCCGTGACGACGTCGACCTTCAGCCAGTTCCTGTCGTGGCTGAAGACCCGGCAGTCCGCCGGCACGGTCGTGAAGACCATCGGAAGCGTCATCGGCGGGACCACGAAGCCCGTCGTCGACGGTCCCGCCGTGCCGGCGGCCACCGGCTCGACGAACGGCATCGTCAACCCCGGCATGGAGACGGGCGCCCCCGACTGCTGGATGCGAGGGGGCTACGGCACCAACACGCCCTCCTTCAGCACGGGCTCCCCCGCGCACACCGGCAACATCGCCAGCGGCATCTCGATGACGGGGTACGTCGACGGCGACGCCAAGCTCCTGCCGCAGTTCGACCTCGGCCAGTGCTCGCCGACGGTGACCCCCGGACGGACGTACACGCTGCGTGAGTGGTATCAGGCGAGCGGGCCGACGCAGTTCGCCGTCTACCTCCGGTCGGCGAGCGGGTCCTGGTCGTACTGGACATCGAGCCCCTGGTTCGCCGCGGCCGATGCCTGGACCGAAGCCGACTGGACCACGGCTCCCATCCCGTCGGGATACACCGGCATCAGCTTCGCGCTGAACATCTTCGGCAACGGCACGCTGCGCACCGACGACCTCGGCCTCTACGACAGTTCCAGCGCCCCGCCGCTGACCGTCATGAGCGCCACGGCCCCGATCGACACGTCAGCACCGTCGACGCCACAGGGTCCGCTCGAGGTGTTCCGTCCGACGGAGAGCGACGTCACCGGATGACACCCCGCTCGCGCTCGACGGCGGCGATCGCCCTCGCGGTGGTCGCCGTCGTCGGCGCGACCGGCTGCGCGCCCACGCTCGCGCCGCTGCCCGACACCGGCTATCCCTGGCACACCGGGATCGTCTCGACGACCTTCTGGGTCGGCGAGGTCTTCGACCCCCAGGCCTCCGACGGCAGTCAGCGCATCTCGACGTACGATTCCGACTGGCTCACCTCGTACGGCGGGTGCGACGGCGTCGTCGACGGTGACGACTGCCGCACCGAGACCCGCACCGCCGACAACGGTTACTTCCCCACCCGCATGACGCCGCGGCAGAACCCGTTCTACCTCGATCTCCCCTTCGACGACGTCAACGACGACGAGGGGTTCGCGATGCGCGGTCAGGTCATCCCCTGGGCCGACCGATCGCCCTACGCCACGGTCGTCGACGACCGCCGAGCGAGCCTGATGAAGAACCGCTGGGTCGTCCTTCGCAAGGGCGACCGCCTCTGCTACGGGCAGATCCAGGATGCCGGACCCGGCGAATACCGCGACAGCGCATACGTCTTCGGCTCCGACGACCGCCGACCCGCCAACGAGCGCTACAACGGAGCGGGCCTCGATGTCTCTCCCGCCCTCAACGGCTGTCTCGGCTACGCGGAGCTCGACGGCGACGGCGACCGCGTCGACTGGGCGTTCATCGATGACGCCGACGTCCCGCCCGGCCCGTGGACCACGATCGTCACGGACTCCCCCGTCCGCTGAGCGGACGCCGTGCGGCACGCGTACGCCCCGTGAGGCCTCGCCGAGAAAGGCGACCGGTCCGGGGACGGCGTGCGAAGACGACGTCCGTTCCCGGACGCCGTGAACGCGGAGGGGCCGGATGCCATGGCATCCGGCCCTTCCGTGGAAAGCGAGGCGAAGCGGGCTTACTGTCCGCGACGCTCGCGCAGCTGCTGCAGGGCGTCGTCGAGGAGCGAAGCGGCCTCTTCGTCGCTGCGGCGCTCCTTCACGTAGGCGAGGTGCGTCTTGTAGGGCTCCGCCTTGGCCAGTGCCGGGGGGTTCGCCTTGTCGCGACCCGCGGGGAGGCCCGAGTGAGGCGAGTCGATCGTCTCGGGGATCTCGTCGTCGGGGATGCCCGCCGCGAAGTAGCGAACGGTCTCGTTGCCGAGGGCGTCCCAGTACGACACGGCGACGCGGTCGGCGTGGAAGCCGTGGTCCTGTTCGCCCATGGGGCCCGCGCCGACGCGCGAGCCACGGATGGCATTGCCGCCAGTGGCCATGTCAGATCTCCGCGAATTTGGTCAGCAGACCGAGACCGACGATGGTGATGAACCACACCAGCGCGAGCACGATCGTGAAACGGTTGAGGTTGCGTTCAGCCAGGCCCGACGAACCGAGGGCGGAGCTCATGCCGCCGCCGAACATGTCGGACAGACCGCCGCCGCGACCCTTGTGGAGCAGGATGAGCAGGGTCAGCAGGAGGCTGGTGACGCCCAGGAGCACCTGCAGGACGAACTCGAGAATCTGCACTGTCGAAAGCCTTTCGCGAGCGGACGGGACGACCGCACAAGCGTCAAGTATACGGGGACGCGTCTCAGACGCACGGATGCCCGCGGCGTGCTGCCGCGGGCATCCGGAGGGCGTCAGACGCCGACGTGCTTCTGGAAGCGGATGATCGCCGCGAACTCGTCGACGACGAGGCTCGCACCGCCCACCAGCGCGCCGTCCACGTCGGGCTCGCGCATGAACCCGGCGATGTTGCCGGACTTGACCGAGCCGCCGTAGAGCACGCGGGTGCGCGCGGCCGCATCGGCACCGAGCTTGTCGGCGACGACGGCACGCAGCTTGGCGCAGACCTCCTGGGCCTGGTCGGGCGTCGCCGCCTGGCCGGAGCCGATGGCCCAGACCGGCTCGTACGCCACGACGATGTCGGCGTCCGCCGACACACCCTCGAGTGCGACCTCGAGCTGCCCGACCGGAACGGCGCTGGCGCCGAACTTCTCGAGGTCCTCCGAGGTCTCGCCCACGCAGATCACGGGCACGAGACCGTGACGGAGTGCCGCCTGGGTCTTGGCCGCGACGACCTCGTCGGTCTCGTGGTGGAACTGGCGTCGCTCGGAGTGACCGATGATCACATAGGTCGCGTCGAGCTTCGCCAGGAACTGGCCCGAGATCTCACCGGTGTAGGCACCGGAGTCGTGCGCGGACAAATCCTGACCGCCGAGCGCGAACTCGATCTTGTCGGCATCGAGGAGCGTCTGCACGGTGCGCAGGTCGGTGTACGGCGGGAACACCGCGACCTCGACGCTGCCGTTCTCGTGCTTGGCCTCTTTCAAGGTCCAGTGCAGCTTCTGGACGAACGCGACCGCCTGCAGGTGGTCGAGATTCATCTTCCAGTTGCCCGCGATGAGGGGGGTTCTGTTCACTGTTGCCATCCGAGGACCTCCAGTCCGGGGAGCTTCTTGCCTTCGAGGAACTCCAGGCTGGCGCCTCCGCCGGTGGAGATGTGACCGAATCGGTCGTCGGAGAAACCGAGCTGACGCACGGCCGCCGCGGAGTCGCCGCCGCCGATGACGCTGAGGCCGTCGACCTCGGTGAGCGCCTGGGCGACGGTCTTGGTGCCGGCTTCGAACGCCTTCATCTCGAACACGCCCATCGGGCCGTTCCAGAAGACGGTCCGCGAGCCCCGGATCGCGTCGGCGAAGATCTCCGCCGTGCGCGGCCCGATGTCGAGGCCGAGACCGGAGGCGCCGAAGGCGGTGTCCTCCAGGGCGTCGGCATCGGCGACCACGTGCTCGGCATCCGCCGAGAACGACGCCGCCACGACCGCGTCGACCGGCAGCACGATCTCGACGCCGCGCTCCTTCGCCGTGGCGAGATAGCCCTTCACGGTGTCGATCTGGTCCTGTTCGAGCAGGCTCGATCCGACCTTGTGCCCCTCGGCGACGAGGAACGTGAACATCATGCCGCCGCCGACGAGGAGTTTGTCCACGCGGGGCAGCAGGTGCTCGATGACGCCGAGCTTGTCGCTCACCTTCGATCCGCCGAGCACGACCGTGTACGGACGCTCGGGGTTCTCGGTGAGGCGGTCGAGGACCTCGAGCTCCTTCTGGATGAGCAGGCCCGCGGCCGAGGGCACCAACTGGGCGAGGTCGTAGACGCTCGCCTGCTTGCGGTGCACGACGCCGAAGCCGTCCGACACGAGGGCATCGCCGAGACCGGCGAGCTCGCGAGCGAACGCCTGACGCTCGGACTCGTCCTTCGAGGTCTCCCCCGCGTTGAAGCGGAGGTTCTCGATGACCGCGACCTCTCCGTCCTCGAGCGAGGCGACGGCATCCTGAGCCGACTCGCCGACCGTGTCGCGCGCGAACGCGACCGGCTGGCCGAGCAGCTCGGACAGGCGCTGCGCGACCGGCTCGAGCGAGTACTTCGGGTCGGGCGCCCCGTCGGGGCGGCCCAGGTGCGAGCACACGACCACGCGCGCGCCGGCGTTGATCAGTGCATTGAGGGTCGGCAGCGACGCGCGCACGCGGCCATCGTCCGTGATGACGCCGTCCTTGAGGGGGACGTTCAGATCACAACGGACGATGACGCGCGTGCCGGCGAGCGACCCCAGCGAATCGAGGGTGCGCAGAGCCATGGAGGGTCAGAGACGCTCGGCGACGTACTCGGTCAGGTCGACGAGACGGTTCGAGTAGCCCCACTCGTTGTCGTACCACGACGACACCTTGACGAGGTTGCCGCTGACGTTGGTCAGCTCCGCGTCGAAGATCGACGAGTGCGGGTTGCCCTGGATGTCGCTCGAGACGATCGGGTCCTCGGTGTACTGCAGGATCCCGTTGAGGCGCCCCTCGGCGGCGGCCTTCTTGTAGACCTCGTTGACCTGGTCGACGGTCAGACCCTCGGTGGGGGTGACGATCGTGAGGTCGACGATGGAGCCGGTGGGAACCGGAACGCGGTACGACGAGCCGCTCAGCTTGCCGTTCAGCTCGGGCAGGACGAGGCCGATGGCCTTCGCGGCGCCGGTGGAGGCGGGGACGATGTTGATCGCCGCACCGCGGGCACGACGCAGGTCGCTGTGCGGGCCGTCCTGCAGGTTCTGGTCGGCCGTGTAGGCGTGAGCCGTCATCATGAAGCCGCGCTCGATGCCGAAGGCGTCGTTGAACACCTTCGCGAGGGGCGCGAGGCAGTTCGTGGTGCACGACGCGTTCGAGATGATGACGTCGGTCTCAGGGTTGTACGTCTCTTCGTTCACGCCCATGACGATGGTGGCGTCGTCACCCGTGGCGGGAGCCGAGATGAGCACCTTCTTGGCGCCACCGGCGACGTGCTTCTTGGCGTCCTCGGCCTTGGTGAAACGGCCGGTCGACTCGATGACGATGTCGACGCCCAGCTCGCCCCAGGGGAGGTTGGCGGGGTCGCGCTCCTCGAAGACCTTGATGGTCTTGTCGCCGACGGTGATGGAGTCTTCGGTGTACGAGACGTCCTCGGACAGCACGCCGCCCACGGAGTCGTACTTGAGGAGGTGCGCGAGGGTCTTGTTGTCGGTGAGGTCGTTCACCGCCACGATTTCGAGGTCGGCACCCTGCGCGAGAGCCGCGCGGAGGTAGTTGCGTCCGATACGGCCGAAGCCGTTGATTCCGATCTTGACGGTCACGGAATATCTCCTGAATCAGTTGTGCGCGATGAGCGCGTGATTGCGGTTTCGCTGGCGGACAACGGCGTCCCGGTGGGTGTCCCACCGGGACGCCGCACCGTTTACGACAGTACCAGCAGACCCGCGGTCTTCTCGCGGGCGGCGGCGAAGCGCTCCTGCGCATCGGCCCAGTTGGCGATGTTCCAGAAGGCCTTCACGTAGTCGGCGCGCACGTTCTTGTAGTCGAGGTAGTACGCGTGCTCCCAGACGTCGAGAAGCAGCAGCGGAACGGTACCGGCGACGATCTGACCCTGCTGGTCGAAGAACTGCTGGATGACGAGGTTCTCCCCGATCGAGTCCCAGAACAGGCCGGCCCAGCCCGAGCCCTGCACGCCGAGGGCGGCGGCGGTGAACTGCGCGCGGAAGGCGTCGAACGAGCCGAACTGATCGTCGATGGCCGACTCGAGGTCGCCGGTGGGCTTGTCGCCACCGTTGGGCGAGAGGTTCGTCCAGAAGATCGAGTGGTTGGTGTGACCGCCGAGGTTGAACGCGAGGTCCTTCTGCAGGCGGTTGATGTTGGCGAACTCGCCCTTCTCGCGCGCTTCGGCGAGGAGGTCGAGGGTGGTGTTGGCGCCGTTGACGTAGGTCTGGTGGTGCTTGCTGTGGTGCAGCTCCATGATCGTCGCACTGATGTGCGGCTCCAGCGCCGAGTAGTCGTAGGGCAGTTCGGGCAGCGTGTACTTCGCCATGTTCTCTACTTCCGAATCGGGCGCCGCCGAAACCTCTCCGCCAAGACGACGAGCTGAGGGATCGCGCAGCGAGGGTGACGTCTTCATCCTATTGAGGGCCAACGCGCAACCCACAGGGTTGCTTCCCCGCGTGACGAAAGGTAGCGGCCCGGGCGCGTCGTCGGGCGTCGGGGACCCCCGGACCGGTGGCACGTCGGCGCACCCGAGCCGGCGCGGACTCGGTCCGGGCGGGCTCGGCCCGGGCGGGCTCCCCTCGCGCGGGCCGGATCGGGATGAGCGGGGGGTCGGGGCAGCCGGAGAGGCGAGGGGCTCGGCCGCACACCCTGCGCGATCGGATCACGGATGCCGGGAACGCGGCATCCGGAAGAGATCCGTCAGTCGTCGGCGCCGACGGGGACCGCGGCCTCGGTCCCGGGGATGCCCTCGGTCTCGGCTTTCTTGTCGGCCATCGCGAGCAGACGGCGGATACGCCCGGCGACGGCGTCCTTGGTCAGCGGCGGATCGGCGTGATGGCCGAGCTCGTCCAGGCTCGCGTCGCGGTGAGCCAGACGCAGCTCGCCCGCCTGCTGCAGGTGGTCGGGGACCTCGTCGCCGAGGATCTCGAGGGCGCGCTCGACGCGCGCGCACGCGGCGACGGCGGCCTGGGCCGATCGGCGGAGGTTCGCGTCGTCGAAGTTGACGAGACGGTTCACGCCGGCGCGCACCTCGCGGCGCTGGCGCATCTGATCCCACTCCCCCGCGGTGCGGCGGGCACCCATCTCGTAGAGGGCGCCGCGGATGGCCTCCCCGTCGCGCACGACGACGCGGGGGACGCCGCGCACCTCACGGGCCTTGGCCGGGATGCCGATGCGGTGACCCGCGCCGACGAGGGCCATCGCCGCCTCGGACGAGGGGCAGGAGATCTCGAGTGCAGCCGACCGGCCGGGATCGCTCAGCGTGCCGCTCGCGAGGAACGCGCCGCGCCAGATGGCGCTGAGGTCGGGGCGCGAGCCGGTCGTGAGCTTGTTGGGCAGACCGCGAACGGGGCGACGTCGCTGGTCGAGCAGCCCCGTCTGACGCGCGAGCGTCTCACCCGCCTCGATCACGCGCACGGCGAAGAGACCGCCGCTGCGACCGCCGGAGCCCTGCACGTGGTGCAGTTCGGGGCGCACGCCGTACAGCTCCATCAGGTCGCGGGCGACGCGACGCGCGAGGATGTCGGAGTCCAACTCGGCCTCGACGGCGACGCGATTGGCGATGGAGTGCAGACCACCGGAGAAGCGCAGGAGGGCCGTGAGCTCGGCGACGCGCGCGGTCGGGCGCGGGTCGCGGACGGTGATGAGCTCGGCCTTCACGTCGGCGGTCAGGGGCACGATTCTCCTCGGGTGGGGGCGGCGGGGACGACGTTACAGCCTACTCGCGACCGAGGTCGCGGTGAGCCACGCGGACGGCCACACCCGGAACATCGGCCAGACGTGCAGCGAGCTCGCGCGCCATCACCACCGATCTGTGCTTACCCCCCGTGCACCCCACGGCGACCACGGAATGCCGCTTGTTCTCGCGCTGATATCCCTCGAGGACGGGCCGCAGCGCGGCCGAATACGCGTCCAGGAACGCCGAGGCGCCCTCCTGCCCCAGCACGTATTCCCGCACGCGGGGGTCTTCGCCGGTCAACGGACGCAGCTCGTCGTTCCAGAACGGGTTCGGCAGGAAGCGCATGTCGGCCACGAGGTCGACGTCGGGCGGCAGCCCGTACTTGAAGCCGAAACTCATCAGGGTGATCGTGTGACGGGCCGCCCCTTCCTCGCCGAACAGCGCGACCGTGCGCAACGACAGCTGGTGGACGTTCAGGCTCGACGTGTCGATGACCACGTCGGCGGCCTCGCGAACCGGAGCCAGGCGCTCGCGCTCCCGGCGGATGCCGTCGAGGATCGTGCCGTCGCCCTGCAGCGGGTGCGGCCGTCGCACCGCCTCGAAGCGGCGCACCAGCACCGCATCGGAGGCGTCGAGGAAGACCACGCGCACCTGGCGTCCGGCCTGCAGCGTCCGCATCGCCTCGGGAAGATCGCCGAACAACGAGCGTCCGCGCACGTCGACCACGACCGCCACGCGGGGGACGGCGCCACCGGCGAGTTCGGTGAGTTCGAGCAGAGGGCGCAGCATGCGCGGCGGCAGATTGTCGACCACGTACCAGTCGAGGTCTTCGAGCGCATTCGCCACCGTGGAGCGGCCGGCGCCCGACATGCCCGTGACGATCAGCACCTCACCTGGCTCGTCGCGTGCCGGTTCCATGGTGATCGCCTCCCGTCCTCGTCCTCAGCCTATCGAGCCAGATGCGTGTGGATCGCCTCTGCCAGGGTCGGCCCGATACCGGGCAGCACCGTCATCTCGTCCGGGCTGGCGTTCTTGAGCGCCGACACCGAGCCGAAGTGGCGCAGCAGAGCCTTGATGCGGGCATCACCGAGACCCGGCACCTCCGACAGCACGCTGGTGATGTCACGCTTCCGACGTTTGCGCTGGTGCACGATGGCGAAACGGTGGGCCTCGTCGCGCAGTCGCTGCAGCAGGTAGAGCGCCTCCGAGGTGCGGGGCAGGATGACGGGGTACTCCTCACCCGGCAGCCACACCTCCTCGAGGCGCTTGGCGATGCCGCAGAGGGCGATCTCCTCGTGACCCGCGTCGGCCAGCGCCCGCGCCGCGGCGGCCACCTGCGGCTGTCCGCCGTCGACCACGAGCAGCTGCGGGCGGTACGCGAAGCGCGGACGCTTGCGGGCGGTGACCACGTCGCCGTCGCTCGTGGCCTCCTCCGACTCGGGGGCGGCGACGATCGCGCCGTTCACCGTCTCGGGTTCGATCTCGTCGGGACGGTCGAGGTAGGCCAGACGACGCGTGAGCACCTGGTACATCGAGTCGGTGTCGTCGGTGGTCTCGGCGACGCCGAAGGAACGGTACTGGTCTTTTCGCGGGAGCCCGTCCTCGAACACGACCATGGATGCCACGACGTTGGTGCCCGCGAGGTGCGAGACGTCGAAGCACTCGATGCGCAGCGGCGCCTCGCTCATCCCGAGCGCCTCCTGCAGGTCGGTGAGGGCCTGCGACCGGGCGACGTAATCGCTCGTGCGGCGGGTCTTGTGCAGCATGAGCGCCTGCTGCGCGTTGAGGGTCGCGGTCTTGAGCAGATCGGCCTTGCGCCCGCGCTGCGCGATCTGCAGCGTCACCGGCCGGCCCCGTCGCTCGCGCAGCCAGTCCTCCAGCTGCTCGGCGTCATCGGGCAGCTCGGGCACGAGCACCTGGCGGGGGATGTCCGACGCATCCGCGTCGCCGTAGGTGCGCTGCAGCACCTGGTCGACGAGCTCCGCTCCGGAGATGTCGATCTCCTTCTCGATCGTCGTCGCGCGCACACCGCGCACGCGGCCTCCGCGCACGACGAAATGCTGCACGGTCGCGGCGAGTTCGTCCTCCGCGATGCCGAAGAGGTCGGCATCCGTGTCGGGAGCCAGAACGAGCGCGCTCTTGCCCAGCACCGCGTCGATCGCCTGCAGACGGTCGCGGTAGTGGGCGGCCGACTCGTAGTCCATCGCCGCCGACGCCTCTTTCATGCGCGCCGTCAGCTCGCGCGTGAAGCGCTGATCGCCGCCCGACATGAAGGAGATGAAGTCGTTCACGACGGCGCGATGCTCCTCGACGGTCACCTTCATCGAGCACGGTCCGCCGCAGCGGCCGATCTGCCCCGGGAAGCAGGGGCGACCCGAGGCCATCGCCTTCTTGTACGACGAGTCGCTGCACGTGCGGATCGGGAAGACCTTGATCATCAGGTCGATCGTGTCGTGCACCGCCCACACCTTCGGGTACGGCCCGAAGTATTTGGCCCCGCGGATCTTGTGATTGCGGGTGACGATGACGCGCGGCGCCTCATCCGCGAGGGTGATGGCCATGAACGGGTAGGACTTGTCGTCGCGGTAGCGCACATTGAAGGGCGGATCGAACTCCTTGATCCACATGTACTCGAGCTGCAGCGAATCGACGTCGCTGGGCACGACCGTCCACTCCACACTGGCCGCCGTGGTGACCATGCGGCGGGTGCGCTCGTGCAGCGAGTACAGCGGCGCGAAGTAGTTCGACAGTCGCGCGCGGAGGTTCTTCGCCTTACCGACGTACAGCACGCGCCCGTCGGCATCCCGGAACCGGTAGACCCCGGGATTGGTCGGGATCTCCCCCGCCTTCGGGCGATAGGGCAGCTGCGACATCCGCTCCCGGGATGCAGGTGCAGGGGCCATGACTCAGCCCGCCGCGCTCACGAGCTCCCGCTCGGCGCTGTCCGCATCCGATGCGGTGTTGCGCTGCGCGCCCGTGCGTCCGGTCTCGAGCAGTTCGGCCAGGAAAGCGCCGGTGTGGCTCTCCTCGACCTTCGCGACCTGCTCGGGCGTTCCGGTCGCGACGACCGTGCCGCCGCCGGCGCCGCCCTCGGGCCCGAGGTCGATGACCCAGTCGCTGCTCTTGATGACGTCGAGGTTGTGCTCGATGACGATGACGGTGTTCCCCTTGTCGACCAGGCCGTTCAGCACCTTCAGCAGCAGCGAGACGTCTTCGAAGTGCAGACCCGTGGTGGGCTCGTCGAGCACGTAGATCGAGCGGCCGTTGCTGCGACGCTGGAGCTCGGTGGCGAGCTTGACGCGCTGCGCCTCGCCGCCCGAGAGCGTCGTGGCCGACTGCCCGAGCCGCACGTAGCCGAGGCCCACGTCGACCAGCGTCTTGAGGTAGCGGTGGATGGCCTGGATGGGTTCGAAGAACTCCGCGGCCTCCGAGATCGGCATCTCGAGCACCTCGGCGATGTTCTTCCCCTTGTAGTGCACCGACAGCGTGTCGCGGTTGTACCGCTTGCCGTGGCACACCTCGCAGTCGACGTAGACGTCGGGGAGGAAGTTCATCTCGATCTTCAGCGTTCCGTCGCCGGAGCACGCCTCGCAGCGACCGCCCTTGACGTTGAAGCTGAAGCGCCCCGCCTGGTAACCGCGCACCTTCGCCTCGGGGGTCTCGCTGAAGAGGGTGCGGATCCGGTCGAACACACCCGTGTAGGTCGCGGGATTGGAGCGCGGGGTGCGGCCGATCGGCGCCTGGTCGACGTGCACGACCTTGTCGAGGTTGTCGAGACCGGTGACCCGCGTGTGCTTGCCCGGAACGCGGCGCGCGCCGTTCAGCTTCGAGGCGAGCACTTCGTACAGGATGCCGTTCACCAGCGTCGACTTGCCCGAACCGCTCACGCCGGTGACCGAGGTGAGCACGCCGAGGGGGAAGTCGACGGTGACGTTCTTGAGGTTGTTCTCCCGCGCCCCGACGACGGTGACCTGACGCTTCTTGTCGATCTTGCGACGCGTCTGGGGCGCCTCGATCGCGCGACGGCCCGACAGGTACGCCCCCGTCAGTGAGCGCTCGTCGGTCAGCAGTTCGGCGAGGGGCCCGGAGTGCACGACGTTGCCGCCGTCGACGCCGGCGCGGGGTCCGATGTCGACCACCCAGTCGGCCGCGTGGATGGTCTCCTCGTCGTGCTCGACGACGATGAGCGTGTTGCCGAGGTCGCGCAGGGTCTCGAGCGTCTGGATGAGGCGGCGGTTGTCGCGCTGGTGCAAACCGATCGACGGCTCGTCGAGCACGTACAGCACGCCCGTCAGGCCCGAGCCGATCTGGGTGGCCAGGCGGATGCGCTGCGCCTCGCCGCCGGACAGCGTGCCGGCCGCGCGGCCGAGGCTCAGGTAGTTCAGACCCACCTGGAGCAGGAAGTCGAGGCGTGCGCGGATCTCGCGCAGCACGGCCGCGGCGATGGTCGCCTCGCGGTCGGTGAGGGTGAGCTGGGAGAAGAACTCGCGCGCGTCGGCCAGGCTCATGCGCGAGGCTGCGGCGATGGACGTGTCGTCGACGAGGACCGCCAGCACCTCGGGCTTGAGGCGGTCGCCGTCGCACACCGCGCAGGGCACCTCGCGAAGGTACTCCGCCCAGCGCTGCCGCTGGGTGTCGGACTCCGCCTGCAGGTACTGACGCTCGATGTACGGCACGACGCCCTCGAACCCGGACGAGTACCGCATCTCACGCCCGTAGCGGTTCTTCCACTTGACCGTGACCTTGTAGTTCTCGCCTCGCAGCACCGCCTGCTGCACGTCCTTCGACAGGTCTTTCCACGGGGTGTCGAGCGAGAACTTCAGGTCGCGCGCGAGACCTTCGAGCAGCCGCTCGTAGTACTGGAACAGGCCCTTGCCCTGCGTCGTCCAGGGAAGGATGGCGCCGTCGCGGATCGAGAGCTCTTCGTCGCCGAGCATGAGGTCGACGTCGACCGACATGCGGGTGCCCAGGCCCGAGCAGACGGGGCAGGCGCCGAAGGGGGCGTTGAACGAGAACGTCCGCGGCTCGATCTCGGTCAACTGCAGCGGGTGCCCGTTCGGGCACGCGAGCTTCTCGGAGAACGACTGCCAGGCGTCGTCGCCCTCTTCGTCGACGTAGTTGACCTGCATGATGCCGCCGGCCAGCCCCATCGCCGTCTCGACCGAGTCGGTGACGCGGCTGAGGATGTCTCCGGATGCCACGAGACGGTCGACCACGACGGCGATGTCGTGCTTGTAGCTCTTCTTGAGGGTCGGCGGCTCGGACAGCTGCACGAGGTCGCCGTCGACGACCGCGCGGGCGTATCCCTTCGCGCTGAGTTCCTTGAAGAGGTCGACGAACTCGCCCTTCTTCTGGGTCACCACGGGGGCGACGATCTGGTACCGCGTGCGCTCGGGCAGCTCCATGAGCTGGTCGGCGATCTGCTGCACGGTCTGCCGCTGGATGCGCGCGCCGCAGTCCGGGCAGTGGGGCACACCGATACGGGCCCACAGCAGACGCATGTAGTCGTGGATCTCGGTGATCGTGCCGACCGTCGAGCGGGGGTTGCGGTTCGTCGACTTCTGGTCGATCGACACCGCGGGGCTGAGGCCCTCGATGAAGTCGACGTCGGGGCGATCGACCTGCCCGAGGAACTGACGGGCGTAGGCGCTCAGCGACTCGACGTACCGCCGCTGACCCTCCGCGAAGATCGTGTCGAAGGCGAGGCTCGACTTGCCTGAGCCCGAGAGTCCCGTGAAGACGACCAGCGAGTCGCGGGGGATGTCGAGGTCGACGTCCTTGAGGTTGTGGACGCGCGCACCCCGGACGCTGAGCTTGCCGCTGGTGGCGGAATTCGCGGACGACGAGGGCGAAGAGACAGGAACGATCGGCACCTGTTAAGTCTAGGTCGACCCTCCGACATCGGCCCCGGGTTCGCCCCGAGCGCACGGATGTGCGAGGCTCGCGCACCGTCGCCGTGCTCGGAAGGCGAGGTCGCTCAGTCCCGCACGGGAGACGCGAACGGCGCGAGACCGTCGCGCAGGGCGATGAGCGAGCGCTCGTCGGCGCCGACGCGCTCCATGATCTTGCCCGGCACCTCGAGCGCCGCGGCGCGGAGCGCCCGCCCCTCGTCGGTGAGGTCGATGTCGAGGACGCGCTCGTCGTCGACACGACGCCGACGCACGACCCGTCCCTGCGCTTCGAGGCGTTTCACCAGGGGTGAAAGGGTCGCCGGCTCCATGGCGAGTTCCGCGGCCAGCGTCCCGAGCGACCGCGGCGCGTCCTCCCACAGGGCGAGCATCACGAGATACTGCGGGTGCGTCAGCCCGAGCGGCTCCAGCACGGGCCGGTAGATCGACACGACGTTCCGTGCGGCCGTGACGAGGGCGAAGCACACCTGGTTCTCCAGCTTCAGCGGATCTTCCACGGCCTCCTCCTTCGAACAGTTAGTACACTAATAATCATGACACGAAAGGATGCCGACCGCCCGTCCCTGCGCGCACGCGTACGCGAGGCCGGCGGCTGGTACCAGTACCTCAACACCCGCCTCATCCGCGTAGCGGGGCCGGCGTCGGTCGGCCCCTACGAGACCACGCCCGAGCCCGTGCGAACCGGACGCCCCTGCCCCCTGTGCGGCCACGCGATGGCCGAGCATTCGGTGGACCGGACGGGACCGAAGCCGTTGCTGCACTGCCCCTGACCACGGCGGGTTCCTCGCTCGCCTTCGTCACCCCAGTTGTGGACGGCCCAGGTCGTCCAACGGCCATCCGGGATTGACCGCCACTTCCCAGGGGTGGCCGTCCGGATCGACGAAGACCCCGGAGTAGCCGCCCCAGACGGTGGGGGCTCCGCCGCGCGCGAGCCGCGCCCCGGCCGATCGAGCCGCTTCCAGGATGCCGTCGACCTCGGCCGGGGTGCCGACATTGTGCGCGAGGGTGACGCCACCCCACCCGCCGCCGTCGGTGACCCCGGAGTCCGCGGCGAGGGCATCTCGAGCCCACAGCGCGACGACGAGCCCGCCGGTGTCGTAGAAAGCCACCTCGCCATCGACGGACGTCGGATGGGCCTGCCAACCGAGCGCCCCGTAGAAGGTGATCGCACGGGCGAGATCCTGCACTCCGAGGGTGATCAGGGTGACGCGCTGGTCCATCGGTCGCTCCCCCGGCTCAGGCGTGCCCGGCCCGCTCCATCGCGCGAAGCTCCTTCTTCATGTCCTGCACCTCGTCGCGCAGACGCCCGGCCAACTCGAACTTGAGTTCCGCCGCGGCGGCGAGCATCTGCTGGGTGAGGTCGGCGATGGTCGATTCGAGCTGGTCCGCGCCCTCGGCCGCGATCCCCGTGCGACGCAGCGAGGGCGTGGGCGACTTGCCCTTGCCCGCCTTGTCGTTTCGGGCGAGCAGCTTCTTGGTGTCCGTCGCTTCGCGGTTGAGAACCTCGGTGATGTCGGCGATCTTCTTCCGCAGCGGCTGCGGGTCGATGCCGTGCTCGGTGTTGTACGCGATCTGCTTCTCGCGACGTCGCTCCGTCTCGTCGATGGCGTTGCGCATCGAGTCGGTCACCTTGTCGGCGTACATGTGCACCTCGCCCGAGACGTTTCTCGCGGCACGGCCGATCGTCTGGATGAGGGAGGTGCCGCTGCGCAGGAAGCCCTCCTTGTCGGCGTCGAGGATCGCCACCAGCGAGACCTCGGGCAGGTCGAGACCCTCGCGCAACAGGTTGATGCCGACGAGCACGTCGTAGACGCCGGCGCGCAGCTCCGTGAGCAGTTCGACGCGGCGCAGGGTGTCGACGTCCGAGTGCAGATAGCGCACGCGCACTCCGTGCTCTCCCAGGAAGTCGGTGAGCTCCTCCGCCATCTTCTTGGTGAGGGTGGTGACCAGCACGCGCTCGTCACGCTCGACGCGCACCCGGATCTCCTCGAGCAGGTCGTCGATCTGCCCCTTCGACGGTTTGACGATGATCTCGGGGTCGACGAGTCCGGTCGGGCGGATGATCTGCTCGACGACTCCGTCTGCGATCCCCATCTCGTAGCGCCCCGGGGTGGCCGAGAGATAGACGGTCTGCCCCACGCGCTCCTTGAACTCGTCCCAGCGCAACGGACGGTTGTCCATCGCGCTCGGCAGACGGAAGCCGTGCTCCACCAGGGTGCGCTTGCGCGATGCGTCTCCCTCGTACATCGCGCCGATCTGCGGCACGGTCACGTGCGACTCGTCGATCACCAGCAGGAAGTCGTCGGGGAAGAAGTCGAGCAGCGTGTGGGGCGGATCACCGGCCATGCGGCCGTCCATGTGACGCGAGTAGTTCTCGATACCCGAGCAGAAGCCGAGCTGCTGCAGCATTTCGAGGTCGAAGGTCGTGCGCATGCGGAGACGCTGCGCCTCGAGAAGCTTGTTCTGCGACTCGAGCTCCTTGAGCCGCTCGTCGAGCTCGTGCTCGATGGTGCCGATGGCGCGCTGCACCGTCTCGGTCCCCGCGACGTAGTGCGACGCCGGGAAGATCGGCACGGAGTCCATCTTCTCGATGACGTCGCCCGTGAGCGGATGGAGCGTGTAGAGCGCCTCGATCTCGTCACCGAACATCTCGATGCGGATGGCGTACTCCTCGTAGACCGGGATGATCTCGATCGTGTCGCCCCGCACGCGGAAGTTGCCGCGCGAGAAGTCGACGTCGTTGCGGTTGTACTGCATCGAGATGAATTTGCGGATGAGCGCGTCTCGGTCGTACCGCTCCCCCACCTGCAGGGCGACCATGGCGCGCAGGTACTCCTCGGGCGCACCGAGGCCGTAGATGCACGAGACCGTCGAGACCACCACGACGTCGCGGCGAGACAGCAGCGAGTTCGTCGTCGAGTGACGCAGCCGTTCGACCTCGGCGTTGATCGAGCTGTCTTTCTCGATGAACGTATCGGTCTGCGGCACGTAGGCCTCGGGCTGGTAGTAGTCGTAGTACGACACGAAGTATTCGACGGCGTTGTTCGGCATGAGCGCGCGGAACTCGTTCGCAAGCTGCGCCGCGAGGGTCTTGTTGTGCGCGAGCACCAGGGTCGGACGCTGCACCTGCTCGACGAGCCAGGCGGTGGTCGCCGACTTGCCGGTTCCGGTGGCGCCGAGCAGCACCACGTCTGTCTCGCCCGCGTTGATGCGGCCCGCGAGATCGGCGATGGCCTGCGGCTGATCGCCGGACGGGGAGTATTCGCTGATGACCTCGAAGGGACGCACGGAGCGAGTGGGCTGCATGATTCCAGCGTAGGCGGGGCCTCCGACATCGGGGTCGGGTTGCGTTCGCCGTGGGCGAGCGCGAATGCTCTCGGCCGCTCGTCGGCCCGTCGACGGCGGGATGCGACCGCGGCGACGACGTGCCCCGTGACCGCGGTCAGTCCGCCGGGGAGATCCGCGCCCAGAGGTCGTCGACCTGGCTCCGCGTGGCATCCATCGTCGTCGAGGTGTCGATCACCACGTCGGCCAGCGCCAGGCGGTCCTCGTCGGACGCCTGCGAGCCCACGCGCGCACGGGCGTCCGCCTCGGAGAGTCCTCGACCCTCGATGAGCCGCCGCACGCGCGTCTCGGCCGGCGCATGAGCGACGATCACGAGATCCCACGCGTCCCCGGCGCGCGCCTCGGCGAGCAACGGGACGTCGTAGACCACGACGGCCGCGGGGTCGCGGGCGAAGGCTTCGTCGAAGCGCCGCTGCGACTCCGCCCTGACCGCGGGGTGCACGAGGGCGTTGAGAACGGCCAATCGGTCGGGGTGACCGAACACCCGCGCTCCGAGAGCGGGCCGATCGAGTGCTCCCTCGGCCGTGAGCACGTCGTCTCCGAACTCGCGGGCGATCGCCGACAGAACCGGCGATCCGGGCGCCTGCACCTCGCGCACGATGGCGTCGGCGTCGACGACCACGGCGCCGCGCCCGGCCAGGAGGGCGGCGATGGTGGACTTCCCGGAGGCGATCCCACCCGTCAGCGCGAGAAGAGGCACCCGAAGAGGATGCCACAACACGACGTCCCGGGCACTCCCGAGCGTCACGGCGCTGCGTCGTCTACGATTCCCCCAGGTGGGATCGCTCCCGGACCCGCCCGACGAAAGCTCCGCCATGCCCGATGCCCGCACCACGGTGGTGATCGAGGACGACCTCGACATCCGCACGCTCGTGTCCACCGTGCTCGAGAGCGCGGGCTTCACGGTGCACGCCGCGAGCACCGGACTCGACGGCATCGAACTGGTCCGACTCCACGCGCCGGTGGTCACGACGCTCGACGTGAGCATGCCGGGAATCGACGGTTTCGAGACCGCACGGCGCATCAGGGCCTTCAGCGACACGCGCATCCTCATGGTGAGCGCCCGCGCCGACGAGGCGGAGCAGCGCACGGGGCGCGAGGCCGGAGCCGACGACTACCTGACGAAACCGTTCCGACCCCGCGAGCTGCGCCAGCGGGTGGAAGACCTGGCCGCGGCCGCCGGGGCCTGACGGCCGCTCTCAGCCGATCCGGAAGGACTGCTCGCCCGTGACGGCGGCCCGCGCGGCCGCTTCGTCGGCCCGCAGCGTGAGCGCGCGGGAATCGTGACCGTGGTCCGCCGTGACAGCGACGCCGACCCCCACCACGGGCACCACCGCGGTACCGAGGCGCGAGAGATCGCTCACGACGCTGTCGTGCAGTGCGCGTGCGACGCGCCCGATGTCGGTGGTCGGACCGGTCGTGAAGGCGACCGCGAGGCCTGTTGCATCGGCCTCCCCCACCAGCGCCATCGTGGGCGAGTACCGACGCACCGCTCCGCGCAGCTCGCGGGCGAGCTGCTCGGCATCCTCCGGGCCGAAGGCGACCGAGACGCGCTTCAGGTCGTCGATCCGGATGCCGATCACGCACACGCCCTCACCGGCGAGTTCCGCCCGTGCGCAGACGATGGCGAGCGTCGCCTCGAACGACTCGCGGAACAGCACGCCGTTGGCATCCACCGAGAGTCGGCGGACGTCGGGCGAGCCGCGCAGGGTCGACTCGTTCGCCCGGAGGACGGAGGTCACCGTCACCGCGGCGATCACGAGGGTGATGGTCAGCAGAGCGGAGACGCGGGTGTCGAACACCGTCCGGAAGAGGTCGCTCTCGGGGCCGCTGACGATGAACACCGCCGTGCGGCTGACGAACCACACCGCCTCGATCGCGAGGATGATGGTGAGCCCCACGGCGCTCCACCGCCTCCCGATGGCGCCGCGGCGCGTCTCGACGGCTCCGAGAACGGCGAACAGCGCGTTGCCCAGGAAGAACGGGATGGCACCTGCCCAGTCGCCACCGGCCGGACCGGCTGCCAGGGCGGACACCACCACGAGGAGGATGACCGCGCCGACGACGATCGAGGGCACGCGAAGGGGGCGGCCGTTGAAGGCCACGCACCCCAGCCAGATGAACGCCGTCGCACCGACGAACGCCCCGTTGCCCACGGCGACCGCCACGAACACGTCGGGCAGCAGCAGCCACGCGAGGTAGCAGACGGCGGAGAAAGTGCCGGACAGGTAGGCGCTCGCCCACAGCCGCCCCGGGAGGCCGTCCTTGAGCATGATCGTGTCGAGCAGGTACATGACCGCGGAGACGACGATCACGAGGGCTGCTGAGGCCTGCAGCGTCAGAACGTCGAAGATCACTCGCCCTCCCGGGGGTTTCGAGGCAGCCGCACGGTGAAGACGGCGCCCTCGCCGGGGGCGGTCCGCACGGTGATCTCGCCGCCGTGGGCCCGGGCGAGGTCGCGACTGATCGCCAGACCGAGGCCGCTGCCGTGCGCCGAGGAATTGCGCACGGCGTCTCCGCGGAAGAAACGCTCGAACAGGCGGCCCTGCTCGGTGACGGAGATCCCGGGGCCATCGTCGGCCACGACGATCGAGACCGAGTGCAGGTCCTGCTGCACGGCCACGCTCACCGCCGCGTCGCGGGGGATGTACTTGATCGCGTTCGACAGGAGGTTGTCGACGATCTGACGCACGCGGCGCGCGTCGATCACCGCTCGCGCCTCGACGACGCCCGAGGCGTCGATGTGCACGCCGTGGTCCACGGCGCGTGGGGCGATCGACTCGATCGCCGCCCGCACCACCGCCGCGACATCGGCGGATCGGAGTTCGAGCTCCACCCCCACTCCTTCGCGCGAGGTGGCCGACAGAGCCAGGATGTCGGCGACCAACTCCAGCAGACGCGACGCGTTGCGTTCGGCCACGGTCAGCCGGTCGCGGGTGCCGGGGGCGATGGAGGGGTCGTCGAGCGCGAGTTCGAGGTAGCCGATGATCGAGGTGAGCGGCGTACGCAGCTCGTGCGACACGCTCGCCACGAGGTCCTCCCGCGCGCGACGCGCCTGCTCCTCGACCGTGACGTCGCGCGAGACGATGACCGCGCTGATCTCGCCGGTCTCAGCCGCCGGCAGGCGGCGCGCGGTCACGCTCAGCGCGCGTCGGTCCTCCCCCGGCCCGCCGTACCAGACCATCTCGCCCTCGAACACCTCGCCGGCTCGCGCACGGGCGAGAGGCGTGGCATCCGCGGCGATCAGCGTCGAGCCGTCCGCGGCGAAGACCTCGACCTCCCGCCCCAGCACGTCGGTGGTGTTCAGCAGTCGCGCGTGAGCGGCGTTCGTGACGGCGAACTCTCCGGCCGCCGTGACGCGGGTGACGCCGAAATCGACGGCATCCAGAACCTCCGTGACGAGATCCTCCTGCCGACGCGCGCGCTCCACGGCGCGGCGCAGCTCCGCGGACTGCTTCTCGAGGAGCTCGCGCTGCGCCTGCGAGCGACGCGCGGTGAAGTGGGCGATGGTCGACAGCGCGGCGACGACGAACGGCAGCAGCAGCGTGGAGGCGGTGAAGCGCTGCAGGTCGATGACGACGGCTTGGTGGACCATCACGATCGTCACCGAGACCGAGATCGCGACGATGCCCCACACCCCGAACACCGTGCCGATCCAGAGCGCCGGGAAGGCCCAGAGCAGTCCGAGACCCGCGAGCGGCGCGCTCTCGCGCATCAGGGCGACGGCCACGACGTCGACGATCGGCAGCAGGGCGGCCCACAGCTGGGACACGCGGTCCCAGGGCAGCAGGACCGCGGCGATCGCCCCGGCGAAGAGCAGGGACGCACCCGCGAGGAACAGGGTGGGGTCGACCACGTGCCCGACCGCGATCGACACCAGGATGCCGATGAGCGCGGCCGCCGAAAGGAGCATCTGGTTCGCCACGATGCTGCGCCGCAGACCGAGGCGCACACGGGAGATGCGGGGCGCCATGGCCTCGACGATATCGTCTCACCGAGCCTCGGACGCGCGCTCGGACCGCGGCACGCCGACGTTCGCCGCCGGCGCGGGTCTCACGGATCAGAACCCGAAGTCTCCGCCGCCGAAGTCACCTCCCCCGAAATCGCCTCCGCCGAGATCTCCCCCACCGAAGCCGCCGGCATCGCCGCCGCCCATATCCGCCGCAGCATCGCCTCCGGAACCATCGGTTCCCGCGTCCGCGGCGACGCCGTCCGCGTAGCCGGCGTCGTATCCGGGGTCGAACATCGCGCCCACGAGGGCGGAGCCCACCACGTACCCGCCGATCGTGCCGAGCATCGACGCGCCGAGCATCGACCCGAACCCGGGCCCCGCCCCTCCGCCGCTGAAGGAGCGACCGCCGAACGTCCGCTCCATGAAGCCCGGCCGCGAGTACTCCGCACGCGTGGCCGCGCGGGCGAGGGCCCGAGGGTCATCGCTCGCCGGCCGCTCCGACGCCGCCAACCCCGACGACATCTCGTCGAGCACCTGGCGGCGCTGCGCCGGCGTGAGGCGTTCGAAGGCCTCGGCGTGCACCTGCTCCACCGTCTCGGGCGGCGCCGTACGCAGCAGATAGCGGTAGCGCTCGATCGCCCGCTGGTCGTCCGGGGAACCGGATGCCGTCGAGTCGGCCTGGGCGGGCGGCGGCGGCGCGTATCGTCCCCCCGCATCGCGCATCCCGCTAGCCCCGCCACGGGGTGCGGGGGGCGGGGTGCGGTCTGACGCGTCGTCCCCTGAGCCGAACAACCGGTCGAAAAGTCCCATGTCTCGGCCTTCCTCGTCGTCGCTTCACGCTACGACGCGGATCGGAGGAGGAGGGAGGGGTTGTCACCGCGCTCACCGCGTCGTACTCCCCCGACGCCGTCACCCGCACGGATTTCAGCCGCGACGGTGTCCGCCGCGACGGTGTCAGCCGCGACGCGCGATCGCCTCGCTCGTCCACCGCGCGTACAGCGCCCACGGGTCGTCGACCCCGGCGGACAACCCGGAGACATGCGCGTCCAGCGCCGCGCTGCGCCGGAACCACTCCGTGCGGCCGAACCTCGCGTCGGCGAACTGGGCGTGACGACGTCTCTCGACGAGGCGGTCCCCCGGCTCGAATGCGAGCAGCTCGTCGTGCCACACGGCGGCGAGACGCTGTCGCGGCTGCGCGCTCGTTCCGATCTTGATTCGGTCCTCGAATCTCAGGTAGTAGACGATATCGACCCGGGGCGGGGGGAGCTCCCCGTCGACGGGTTCACCGTGACGCCATTCGCACACGGCGCACAACCACCCGCTCGGCCAGCGCACGCCCAGCCGCGACCCGCAGAGCCGGCACGGCGTGGGCAACAGGTCGGTGACGCCGTCGGTCGCCGCTGCCCAGTCCGCCCCGACAGCGAGGTGCCAGGTGCAGACGCGCACGGGCGCGTCGGCATCGACGTCTCGTCGACAGCCGGGCACGAGGCAGGCGGAGGTGGGCACGCGAACACGCTACGCCGAGCCCCCGACATCGTCGCGCCCGCCGAACGGGGCGGGGAGAGCGGCCCGTCGGGCCACCGCTCCCCGCCGCGACTCAGTCGTCGGTCTCGGGCGCCTCCAGCACCAGGAAGAGCCCCGCGTACGGGCCGAGCTCGAGCGAGAAGCTCTGCAGCTCGTCCACGCGACCGACGACGTCTCCGGTGGCGGCGTCGACGGCCGTGCTCTGCGGCACGAGGAACTCCGAACGCACGGTGCCCTCGATGGTCTCGCCCGAGAAGTTGAGCACCGTGATCTGCAGCGGGGCGTCCTCGGCGCGGCGATCCCCGCCGTCCAGGCGATGCACCATCACGAGCATGCTGGGGTGCCCCACCTGCGGGATGTCGACCTGCGTGGCGATGGCGATGCCGTGGTCCCCGCGGATGCGGAGCACGTCGCGCAGCCCGGAGAGGAACGACTCCGGGTTCGCCTGCTGATCGCCCAGCGATCCGTACAGCGAGCGGGCCCGCGGCATCCCCGAGACCGAGGAGACGGCCTCCGGAGCGACGTCGAGCAGGTCGTGGCCGCCTCGCTCGATCCACCGGGTGTCGCCCGACGCGATGAGATGGCGCACGTCGTCAGCGGGCAGCGTGAGCGAACCCGTGAGGTCCCATCCCGAGAGCGCGAACACCCCCGGCTGCCAGGAGTTGTACTTGGTCAGCAGCAGGTGCGCGTCGCGGATCGCGGGGATGTCCGCATCCGTGATGTCGTCGAGCGTCGCTTTCCCCTGCGTCGCGGCGATCAGCGATGCCGTGGTGCAGGCGATGCCGTTCTGCGTGAAGACGAGGTTGTAGTCCGCGTCGACCGTGAGCTTCTGCGTCAGGTCGGCCCGCACCATCTCGGCGATCTCGCCACCGGTGTGCTCCTCGTGGCGGAACGGGTAGACGGTGTCGCGGTGCGTCGTCGCCCAGTGCACGAGCTCGTAGGTGAGCTCGTCGTGGTTCTGCATCCCGTGCACGAGCTGCACGGGTTCGACACCGGTCTCGAGGGCGGTGTTCAGAGCGAGGCGGAGGAATTCCGTGTTCGCCGTCGCGAGCGCGTGGTGGTACCCGGGCCGGGTGACGAAGTCGTACGACAGATCGGCTCCGACGGCGCCCGTATCGCGGATGTCCTCCATCGTGAGGTTGAGCTCTTGGAACGTGAACCCGCCGACCTTGCGCACCATCCCGGCGATGATGTGGTTCGCCGCGTGCGACAGGGGGTGGCCTTCCGACCACGCCGGCAGACCCTCCGCGCTCTTCTCGACGCCGAGGAAGCCGTTGGCATCCAGTCGCAGCGCGCTCGTTCCCAGGTCACCGAGCGAGTGCAGGGCGTCGCCGATCACCAGGCGCATCCCCGCGAACGTGGGGTCGAGCCAGTTGATCGAGGGCTGGCCCTCCTTGAAGTAGTGCAGATACACCCAGCGGCGCTCGAGCCCGTCGGTTCCCACCACGGGCGCCGTGGCGCTCCAGTTGGTCTCCTTCACGCCGGGCGTGTAGAAGATCACGCGCTGCAGCTCGCCGATGATGTAGCCCCGGGCGCTCAGCTCGCGCTCGGTCTCCGCGTCGAGGTTGACGGAGTCGCGCCCGGCCGGGACCTCCGGCAGCAGGGCCCAGTCCTCGCGCGGGATCTCGACCATGTGGTAGATCCCGGGATAGTCCTTGTACGCCATCTCGGCGAGGCGGAAGTCCGCCCCCTTGCCCGTGTGCCCGGGCACGATGTCGTCGATCACGCTGCCGCCGTGCGACTCGGCGACGTCCGCGACGCGGCGGAACGCGTTCTCGTCACCGAACTCGGGATCGATCTGCGTGCTGATGCGGTCGAAGTGCCCGTCGACGCTGGGCGTCTCCTGCCAGCCCGTGATGCCGCCCGCCCGCTTCACGGGACCCGTGTGGATGCCGTTGATCCCGACCCACTCGAACGCCTCCCACAGCGCCTCGTCACCGAGCGCGTCGAGGAACGACTCCCCCGGCCGAGTGATCAGCGAGATGGGGTACGCGGTGAACCAGACGTCGGTCGACTCGATCGCCCGTCGGGCGTCCGGACGCGCGTAGGGGTTCCGCCACATCGACGGCTGGCCCGACAACTGCCGACTGAGCACGTCGGCGTCCTTGAGCATCGACTGACGAACCAGCCACTCCACGTACGACGGATTGCCGCCGTTGGCGTTGCGCGGGTCGGTGAGGAAGCGTCGCAGCGTCCCGCCCCGGAACTGATCCCGCGGACGCAGTCGTCGCGGGCGTGCGGGATACCGCTGCTCGTCGTAACTGATCTCGGTGACGGTCTCGCCCGCCTCGTCGATGTCGTCCGCGGCGGCGTGCTGCTGCGCGTCGACCAGCTCGTCATCCGTCATGGTGCGCTCTTCGGCGTCGTCCACTCCCGACCTCCCTCACGTCACCTTCGACGCTAGTCGGTTCCCTCCGTGTCGGACGTGGGCATTGACCTCCGGATGCCGCGTGTCGATGAATCGGCACGAATGCTCAGGCGGATGCGACCGGCCGGCCCCCGCCGCGCAGCACCAGCAGAGCCAGGATGAGGGCCGTCGCGCACATCGTCAGCACCGCCCCCAGGAACCAACCCCACCCCGCGGCGCCGAACACGATGCCCAGCGCCCACCCGAACAGGCTCGAGCCGGCGTAGTAGCCGAGGTAGTACAACGACGAGGCCTGCGCCCGCGCCTCCGGTACCGCCGCGACCGGCGTCCATCCGGATGCCACCGCGTGCGCCGCGAAGAATCCGGCGGTGAAGGCGATCAGGCCCGCCAGCACGGCGACGACCGCGGGCACGAGCATCAGTGCGGCCCCGGCTGCCATCACCGCGGTCCCCGCGATGAGAACGGGGAGGCGACCGTGTCTCACCGCCAGCGCTCCCGCCTGAGGAGACGAGACCGTCCCCGCCAGGTAAGCGAGGAACAGCAGGGTGATGACCGCCGGGGCGAGCAAGAACGGTGGCGCGCTCAGGTGGAAGCCGAGGTAGTTGTAGACCGCGACGAAAGCCCCCATCAGCAGGAAGCCCTGCGCGTACAGGGCCAGCTGCATCGATGAACGCAGATTCACCGCCAGGCGGCGACGGATCGACGGCCCCCGCACCGCGCGATGACGGCCCGGGACGAAGCCCCGGGCTGCCGGAACCAGCGTGAGGAACACCACCGCCGCGATCACGCAGAGAAGAACGACGGATGCCACCCCCCACCGCCAACCGGCCGCCTCTCCCACCCAGCCGGACAGCACGCGCCCGCTCAGGCCGCCGACGGTGGTCCCCGCGATGTAGGAGCCCGCCGCTGCGGCGACGTGGCGGGCATCGACCTCCTCGCTCAGGTAAACCAGGGCGACGGCCGGGACGGCGCCGAGGGCGGCCCCCTCGAGCAGGCGCAGCACGAGGAGGACGACGATGTCGTGCGCCACGGGAGTGAGCGCCCCGAGCACCGTCGCAGCGATGAGCCCGATGGCCATGGCAGGCACGCGTCCGATGCGATCAGCGACGATCGACCACGGGATCACCGCCGCAGCCAGACCCATCGTGGATGCCGACACGGTCAGCGCGGCACCGGCGGGAGGCGTCCCCACGTCCGCCGAGATCGCCGGCAGAAGCGCCTGCGTCGAATACAGCTGCGCGAAGGTGGCCACTCCGCCGAAGAAGAGCCCGATGAGAAGCCGCCGATAGTCGCGGCTGCCGGGAAGGTGCCCCGCGAATTCGCTCACTCCGTCGACCTTAGCCGTCCGGGTACGGCGAAGCGCCGGTACGCGTCCCCCTCCGATACCAAAAGGAAGGGGGGTGCGTACCGGCGCTGTCACCGTACGGGCAGAATGTGCCCG
>NZ_JBFBHF010000004.1:0-440837 GCF_040701795.1 Microbacterium sp. NPDC089190
GGCCGCTCCGCTCTCCCCTGTGGGGCGAACAAGTAATAAGTTACGCCCGAACGACCACCCCGTCGAATCGAGCACACACCCCGGGCGTGTCGCGACCGCATCCCGGCCTCGAGAGTCGCCGTGCGGCGGGCCTCACACGAACCGTCCGACGCTCCCCCATCCCCCGACCCACGCCTCCACGTGGGGCTGCGGACGGAGGACGTGCACCCCGTCCACCGTGACGGTCCGTCGGGCGAGCCCTTCGTCGTGGGCCCACCGCGCGACACGGCGACGAGCGCGTCTGCTGCGCGCACGGCCCACCGTCGCACCGTCCGTCGTCCTCAGGATGACGGTGCCGACGTCGCTCCCGCTCAGTGACGCCAAGGCGATGACGAGTTCGGCGTCGTCCACGATGACGAGGGGGACATCGAGCTCGAGGACGACGCGGGCGTCGAGCGGAGTACGGTCGGCCCGCACGCGCGGGTCGTTCGAGAGCGCGCTCCCCGGGGGGACGGCATCCATCGTCACCGTCGCCCGCGGGAAGGCGGACAGGATCGAGTCGGCGCAGACGAAAGCGGCCGCCGCGGTCAGGTCGCCGCGGACACGCACCTCGAGGTCGGGTGTGCGGGGAAGAAGACCACGGCCGGCGGATCCGTCGATGGGGATCAGCTGGGCGAGCTGAAGGCTCTGTCTGTTGCCCTCCTCCGCGCGGTCGCGGTCGTCGCGTCCGGCCCAGTCGGGTCCGTCGTGCCAGGCGACGGCGCTCGGGACATGGGCGAGTACCGCGCCGGCCTGCCAGGCGCGATGCGCCCACTCCCAGTCCTCTCCCCCGTAGGCGGAGAAGGCTTCGTCGAACCCTCCGACGTCGTCGAAGAGCGCACGGGAGCAGGCGAGCACCGCGCTGATCACGTATCGGTACGAACGGTCGTCGGCACGGAGCAGATCACCGCTGTCCGCGTAGGCCTCGCGCAGCCAGGCGGGCTCGTCCAGTTCGACGGCGGGCGCGACCTCGGCGATCGGCGCATCGACCGCCACGCCGGAGAGATCGGCGTGACGGCGGCGTCCGACCGTCACCGCCTCGGGCAGCAGAGCCGGCAAGCGGGTGAGTGTGCGCACGTACGCGGGCTCGGGCGTCGTGTCGGCGTCGAGGAAGCAGAGCACGTCGCCGGTGGCGACCGAGGCCCCCAGATTCCGCGCCGCCGCCGCGCGGAAGCCGCGGTCGTCCTGACGGACGAGCCGGACGCCGTCGGGGACGACGGGCGATTCGGGGGACCCGTCGTCGGCGACGACGATCTCGAGGCGATCGGCCGGGTGGTCCTGACGGGCGAGCGCGGTGAGCGTGCGCGCGAGCTCCCGGGGCTGCGCGTAGTGGGTGACGACCACGGTGACCCGCGGGGGCTCCGGCTCGCGGTGGGACACCAGGTCCCATCGGTTGCCCGGGACCCATGGCATCCGGTCGTTCCATCCCTCGGGGATGTCGGCGGTCACGGCGCAAGCCCTCCCCACCACCGCAGGTAGGCGCGGGCGGCGTCGGCGCGGCCGAAGGGCAACGGGGCGACGCCGTGCCAGGTCGACGAGGCGTCGGCGCGGGCCGCGGCGATGGCCCCGGCGAGCGCCTCGGACTCGACGACGGCGAGGGTGCCGGGGCGCAGCTGCGCCATCTCGTCGACGTAGCGGTTGCGCACGGCGAGGGGACGACGACCCCATCCGATCCACGAGGTCAGCGAGCCCGACGCCGACACGTGGCGGTGGGCGATCACCGGCACCGCGACGCGGGCCACGCGTGCGGCCATGTCGGCGTCGTCGAGCCATCCGGTCACCTCGACGGAGACGCCGACGGCATCCGCGCGGCGGACGAACGCGTCGAGGTCGGCCGCGTGCCCCTCCGAGGCGCGACCGAGCACGGTGAGCCGGGGGACGCCCGCCGCGACGGCGGCCGCGAGCGCTTCGTCGTGACCCTTGCCGGGGTAGAAGTAGCCGAGCACGCCGACGCCGTCGTCGGAGGAGGCGACGGACGCGGGACGCTCGTCGACCGGGAGCGGCACGACGGCGATGTCGCCGTGCCACACGTCCTCCTCGCGGAGGAGCTCGCGTTCGTGTGCGCTGTTGACCGCGACGGCGCGTGCCGCCTCGGTGACCGCGCGGTAGAAAGCGCGGCGACGGGGACGATTGCGTTCGCCGTCGGACTCCTGCGGCACGTCGTGCAACGTGACGGTGAGCGGATGCCGAGCGGCCAGCGCCACGACGGTGCGCGTCGCCTCTTCGGGCGAGGCACCCCAGAGACGGTCGGTGACGTGGGCGTGCACGGGCGAACCCGGAGCGAGCACGGCGAGCGCGTCGGGCGTGGCGATGCGGGCCCCGGGCGTCAGGCGGACCACCTCGGCGGCGATCTCCCGGGCGTACACCGCGACCCCGTGCGGCCCGGGGTGGACCAGGAGCACCGGGGGCGCGGCATCCGGGGTCTGCAGGCTCATGCGGCGGCCGCCCAGGTGGCGAGCAACGGTGCCATGCGGTCGACGACGGCGGCCAGCAGGGCGGGACGCTCGCGGTAGAAGGCGAGGTGGGCCTCGCGGACGACGTCGGCCGGAAGCGTCTCTCCGGCGACGATCCAGTCGGGCCGGGGCGCGGCATCCAGGTTCCAGGCGTCGACCACCCAGTCCTCGAGCGGCGCGCGCACCGAAGCGAGGATCGGGCGCCCGGGATCGACGGCCCCTCCAGGCGCGCCGAGGGCGGCGACGATCCGCTCGCCGAGCGGGAGGAACAGGGCGTTGCCGGGATGATTCACCGTGCGCGCCAGATCCTCGACGACGGGGGCGAACAGATCGGATGCCACGACGTCGAGCCCCCGCGCCTCGCGGCGACGCAGTTCGGCACGGGAGCCCTCGGCGATCTCGCGCACCGCGGGGGGTTCGAGGGCGGCGGGGATGTCGATGCGCGCCGCCTCGGCGACGGTTCGCACGTCGTGGTAGGCCACGAGCGGTGGATCTTCGGGGAAGTCGGGGAGCCGCAGCACCGCCTGGAACGGGTGGAGGCCCGCGAACCGGACGGCCGGGACGGTGACGACACGGGCTGACGGCGCGAGGGACGCCCGGAGCTGCGCCGTTCCCAGCGCGAGCCCCCGGTAGTCGTCGCGGATCGGCTGGGTGACGAGGAACGACGCGCCGCGGAGGAGGTCGTGCACCCTCGCGGTGTCGTCGGCCGACAGCTCGTGGACCGCGGGCATGCGTACCGTCGGGAGGGCTTCGGAGGAGATCACCAGGCGTAGGGACTCGGCCTGACAGTTGCCCACGACGAGGCCGTAGCCGGAGGGCAGCGGAGCGTCTCCGTAGAACCCGGCGTAGTGGGCCCGGCGCGCTATCACCGCTTCGCCGTGGTCCGCAAGGCTTCCCAGCCGCGCCATGTCGCCACCCATGATGTGAACGTATCCGTCGGTGTCATCGTCGTCCCAACCGCCCCGTTGCATTGCGATGTGCCTGGCGATGCGGTACACGCACCGTCACGCATGCCTGCACGAGGAGGAAGAGAAGATCGTCACCAGCACCGTCCCCCCGGTCCGGGTCGCCGCCGTCCCCTCGGCGCACCCCTACGTCACCGCCGTCGCGGATCCCGCGCATGTGCTCCTGCTCGCCGATCCGCCTCCCCCGGGCGCCCCGGCCGGACAGTGGTGGCCGCCGCAGATCCTCCTGCCGGAGTGGCTTCGGGCGAATGCGGCGGACTTCGACCTGGTGCACGTGCATTTCGGCATCGAGTCGTACACGCCCGAGGAACTCTCCGAGACCGTCGCCACGCTGCGGGCCCTGGGGCGGCCCCTGGTCTACACGGTGCACGACCTCGAGAACCCCCAACTGCTGTCGCAGGAGGCCCACCGCGCCTCGCTCGCCGTGCTGGCCGAGGCGGCCGACGAGCTCATCACCCTGACCGGGACGGCCGCCGACGAGGTCTTCGCGCTCACCCGTCGTCGCCCGACGGTGATCGTCCACCCGACCCTGCTCGCCGAGACGGACCGCCCCTTCGGCGCGGCGCACGCCGCGACGCGCGTCGGCGTGCACCTGCGCGATCTGCGCCCGAACATCGACGGGGTGGGCACCACCGCGACGCTGGTGCGCGCCGTGGCCGATCTGCGGGCCCAGGGCGCGCGGGTCGAGGCGGTCGTGCGGATGAACGAGAACGTCCGCGACGCCGAGGCGGCGGCATCCATCGACCTGCTCGCCCGCGATGCCGAAGGCGTCACCGTCGAGCGCGGTGCCCGCCTCGATGACCAGGCGCTCTCGCATTGGCTCGCGGACCTCGACGCGTGCCTGCTGCCCTACCGGCACGGCACCCAGTCGGGGTGGGCGGAGCTCTGCTACGACCTCGCCGTGCCCGTCATCGGCACGCGCGTCGGGCACATCGCCGCCCAGCACCCCGGCGACTTCCACAGCTTCGACGTCGGAGAGCCCGTGTCGCTCGCACGGGCGATCGTGGATGCCACCAACGCTGCGTGGTCGACACCCGGCTCGCCGAAACGGGCGGCGGAGATCGGACGTCGGCGCACCGAGCGCCTCGGCGAACGGGATGCCGTGCGCGCCGCGCATCTCGCGCTGTACCGACGCGCGATGGCGACGGAGGAGGCGGCGTGATGCGGATCGGGAAGGCCCTGCGGGTCCTGGTGGTGGCACCCTCGCGCTACGCCCTGCGCCAGCCGCACGCCGGCGGCCTCGAAGCGTGCGTGTGGGATCGCGTGCGATGGCTGCGCGAACGGGGCCACGAGGTGACGCTGTGCGCCGCGGACGGTTCGGACTTCCTCGGCGACGTGCCCGAGTTCCGGCTGCCGACCCCGGAGTGGAACCGCCCCGAGGAGTCGTCCGACACCGAGTACCCCGCGGGGTACGTCGACGCGGTCGAGGCCGCCTACGACGCGGCGCGGGAGCGCCTCATCGCGGATCGCCACCTCTACGACGTGGTCGACAATCACAGCCTGCACCCGGCACCCATCCGCTGGAGCCGGGAAGCCGGCATCCCGGTCGTGACCACGCTGCACACCCCGCCCTTGGAGCCCATGCTCGAGGCGGCCGCGGACGTGCGCGACAGCCCTCACCGCTTCGTCGCGGTGAGCCAGGCGACGGCGCGCGCGTGGTCGGTCGAGGGCGTGGACGCGTTCGTCTTCCCGAACGGCGTCGACACCGACCAGTGGACCCGCGGAACCGGCGGCTCCTCGTGGGTCTGGTCGGGGCGCGTGGTACCGGAGAAGGCCCCGCATCTCGCGATCGAGGCGGCACGGGAGGCGGGAGCGCACATCGTGCTGGCCGGGCGCATCGGCGACGTCGATTACTTCGAACAGGAGATCGCCCCGCGCCTGGGCGCCCACGCCCGCTACGTCGGTCCCCTGCGTCAGCCCGACCTGTGCCGACTCGTGGGGTCGTCGGCCGTCGCCCTGGTGACACCCATGTGGGAGGAGCCCTTCGGCCTCGTCATCGCGGAGGCGCTGGCCACGGGTACGCCCGTCGCCGCGTTCGACATCGGCGGCGTGTCGGAGGTTCTCAGCGGGATGCCGGGGTCGGCGACGGTCATGCCGGGCGACGTCGTCGCCCTCGCGAAGGCCGCCTCCCGCCTGGCGGCGGAGGGAGCGCAGGAGCCGCTCACCCGCGTGTGGACCCGCCGCGCGGCGGTGCGGCAGCACTCGCTGGCCCAGCGCTATCGCGAGGTGGAGCGCGTGCTCGCCCACACCGCGCAGCCGGTCCCGGTGCGGCGCGCGCCGGCGGTGGCGTGGTGATCGGCTGGTACGTCCACCATCACGGCTACGGCCACGTCGCGCGCTTCCTGGCGGTGCAGCCGCACCTGCGCTCGCCCGTCGTGGCGTTCTCGTCGATGCCGCGGCCCACGACGCTGCCCGCCGAGGTGGAATGGGTGGAGCTGCCCCCCGACGCCGATGAGTTCGAGGGCGCGGACGGGTCTTTCCACGACCCGCGCGACGCCGAGCCGACCGTCCGCGGACACCTGCACTGGGCCCCGCACGGCCACCCCGGTCATCGCGCCCGCCTCGCGACGATCGCCGCCGCATCCGTCACCCGGGATCTGCAGGCCTTCGTCGTCGACGTGAGCGCCGAAGTGGTCGCTTTCGCGCGCCTGCTGGGCCTGCGCACCGTCGCGGTGACCCAGCCGGGTGCCCGCACCGACGCCCCGCACGCGCTCGCGTACGCCCTGGCCGACCGCATCGTGGCCCCGTGGGCGCACGGCGCCGTGCCCACCGCGGGCCTGTCGGCGCACGGTGACCGAGTCGTGTGGACGGGCGGGATCTCGCGGTACGACGGGCGCTCCCCGGAGGGCGCCCGCGCCGAGCGCGCGGTTCTCGTGCTCGGTCGCGTGCTCGACGACGCCGTACGGGCGGAGGCCACCGCCCGCCTGCGGGAGCGCGGGTGGGACGTCTCGGCCGTCGGCCACGACGCGACCTCGCGCGTGGACGATCCGTGGCCGCTGCTCTCGCGCAGCACCGTGGTGATCAGCGCCGCCGGGCAGAACAGCGTCGCCGACCTCGCGACCGCGGGTGCGCGCGCCGTGGTCATCGCGCAGGAGCGCCCCTTCGACGAACAGATCCACACCGCCGACGCCCTCGACCGCTGGGGACTGGCTCATCGGGCTGACGCCACCGTCACGGCGGCCGAACTCGTCGCCCTCGTCGAGGCCGCGGCCGACGGCGAACCGGACTGGTCGCGCTGGCAGGTCGCCGGAGGCGCAGAGCGCATGGCCGCCGCCGTCGAGGCGGTGCTGCCGTGAAGACCGCGGTGATCACGGTCGCATCGAGGGCGCGCGCCGAGCACCTCGAGCGACAGCGCCGCGTGCTGGCCGAGGTGGCGACCGACATCGTGCGCGTGGAGGCGTGGCTCGACGCGTCGCCGCCGGACGGCATTCCGGATGCCGACACCCTCACGCTGCACGTGCCCCCGGGGCCCCACGGCATGCGCGTGGGAGAGGGCCGTAATCGGGCCGCCGCCGCGGCCGTCTCGGCCGGCGCCGAGCTGCTCGTCTTCCTCGACGTCGACTGCCTCCCGGGCGCGGACCTGCTGCCCGCCTACCGGGACGCGGCCCGCGCGCACCCGGATGCGATCCTCGCCGGAGCGGTCACCTACCTCGCGAGCGTGCAGCGCCCCGGATCCGCCTCCGACCTGCCGTTCCTCGTGCGCCCGCACCGCGCGCGCCCTGCGCTCGAGCCGGGCGCGACGCGCACGGCATCCCGCGAGGAGTACGACCTGTTCTGGTCGCTGTCGTTCGCCGTCACCCCCGCGACGTGGGACAGGATCGGCGGTTTCCACCCCGGCTACGAGGGCTACGGCGCCGAGGACACCGATCTCGCGTGGACGGCGCGCGCCGCCGACGTCGAGATGCGCTGGGTGGGCGGGGCGGATGCCTTCCACCAGTGGCATCCGGTGTCGTCTCCCCCGTGGCAGCATCTCGACGACATCCTCCGCAACGGCGCGACCTTTCACGCGCGGTGGGGGTCATGGCCGATGGGCGGATGGCTCGAGGCTTTCGCCGCGGCCGGCGCGATCGAGCAGCGCGACGACGCCTGGGTCCGCTCCCGCGCGTGAGGTGCAGGGATTTGTCGCTCCGGGATGCCCGGAAGCGACCAATCTCGGCACCTCGCGCAGGGAGGGGTCAGACCAGCGCGCGGAGGGCGTCGACGATCCTCGTGGCGCGGGAGTCGTCGGCCTCCATCCAGTTCGTGACGAAGGCGAAGCCGACGCGGGCTGCGCGGTCGGCGAACGCCACCTGACCGCCTGCCCCGTCGTGGCCGAAGCTCGTCGGGCCGAGGTAGCGGCGCGCGTCGGAGTCCAGCTGGAAGCCCGCCGCCCAGCGCGGCCACGGGGCGGGCGCGGCGAACACGGGTGCGCCTGCCGTGCGCTCTCGCGTGACCTCGTCGAGCGTGTCGTCACGGAGCAGACGGATGCCGTCGGTCTCGACGACCGTGGCCGACCACATCGCCGCGACCGCCCGGGCGGTGGCGACGGCGCCCGCCCCCGGGATCACGGCGGCCCGCACGTCGTCGGCGTTGAATCCGTCGTCGTCGGTCACGAGCGTGGCCGGCAGTGCGCCGCCGAGCGTCATCGCCCGGTCCAGCCAGTCGACGACGCCGGGGTCCCGCTCGGCCGCCTGCCGCGCGACGAGGGCGTCGAGCGTCGGCCCGACGCGCAGGTGAGCAGCGGATGCCGCGACCTCGGCCGGCATCCCGAGCCACGCTCCGCCGCCCACCGCCTCCGCCATCGCCGCGAACGCCTCGCCGGGGGCGACGCCGCCGGCCCGGCGCACGATCTCGCCCGACAGCCAGCCGTGGGTGAGAGCGTGATACGCCCAGCCGGCACCGGGCTCCCACAGCGCTTCCTGCGCGGCGACGATCCGGGTCATCGCGTCGAAATCGAGCAGCTGCGCGCGCGTGACGTCGACCCGCGGGGCCGAGACGCCCGCCCGATGCGCGAGGGCGTCGCCCACGCTCACCCGGTCTTTGCCGTGCACCGCGAACTCGGGCCAGAGCTCGGCCAACGGACGGTCGAGGTCGAGCATCCCGTCTTCGACGAGCCGCGCGGCGAGGATCGACATCAGACCCTTCGTGCACGAGAACACCACGGAGGGCGTGTCGCTCTCCCACGGCCGACCGTCGCGGCTGTCGGCTGTGCCGCCCCAGACGTCGACGACCGTGCGTCCGTCGACGCGGATCGCGAGGGCCGCGCCCATCTCGGGCAGCCCCGCGAATGCGGCGGCGAAGGCCTCCCCCGCCGGCTCGAATCCCGGGGCCACGACGCCCTGCACCGCGGTCACCGGACGACCTCCGCGACGATGAGACGGTCGCCGTCCCAGCGCAGCGGGAGCGGGTCGGACAGGGTGCCGACGAACGCGCCGTCGGTCGTGACGTTCTCGAAGGCCAGCATCACGGCCTGGCCGTCGGCGTCGTCGGCGACGACGCGACCGCTGTAGAGCCGCTCGTCGGCGACCAGCGTCGCACGCTCGACGGGGTACGGACCCCGCGGGTCGTCGAGGGCCACGGCCCAGATGCCTCCCGCCTGACCGACGCGGTCACCGGCCAGATGAGTCGCGTCGCAGGAGAAGACCAGAGCCCACCGCCCCGCGATCCGCACCACCTGCGGCACCTCGAGGTGAGCGAAACCGGCGCCCGGCGTGCTGCGCGGGGGGCGCACCTCCCACTGGTGCAGGTCGCGCGACCAGGCGTGCCCGATGACCCCACGGTCGCGGCCGCGGCCGTCCCGGGCGCGGGCGGTGACGAGCATGTGCCATCCCTCGCCGTCGGGATCGGCGAACACCCACGGATCGCGCCAGGCCTCCTCGTGCCAGGTGCCCGCGTCGAGCGTCTCGTACCAGCGCGCGTCGGCGGCCACGACCACCTCGGGATCCTTCACCCACGTCGCCAGATCGGTCGAGGATGCCGCGAGCACCGTCTCGACGTTCGTGATCTCGCCCTCGCGCAGGAACCGCGAGCCGGTGTAGAACATGCGCCAGTCGGCATCCGCCCCGACGATGCTGCCGGTCCAGGTGGCCGTGGCATCCGGAGCATCTCCCCCGGAGGGCTCCAGCACCGTTCCGTGGACGGTCCACGAGCGCAGGTCGTCGCTCGTGGCGTAGCCGACGCTGGCGTTGCGGTGACGCAGGTCGGGGTCGCCCAGGCTCGTCGGCGCCTGGAGGAACATCATGTGGTGGGTGTCGCCGTCGCGGGCGAGCCAGAAATCCCAGACCCAGTGGTCGGGCAGCGTGAACGTCATGAGGTCCGTTTCGGGGAAGAAGGGCGTGATCAGCCCTTGACCGCGCCCTGCACGAGGGCGCGGATGAACTGGCGCTGGAACACGAGGAACAGCAGGACGGCGGGCGTGATGATGATCAGCGCTCCCGCGTTGAGCAGCGGGATGCTGAGCGAGTACTGGCCCTGGAAGAAGGTCAGGGCGCCCGCGACCGTGCGCTGCAGGGGGTCGGCGATGAGGACGACCGGGAGCAGGAACTGGTTCCACGTCCAGATGAACAGCAGGATCGCCAGGGCCGAGAGCGCGGGAGCGGCGAGCGGGAGCTGGATGCTGCGGAACTCCCGCCAGATCGAGGCACCGTCGACACGGGCCGCCTCGGACAGCTCGCGGGGCACGTTGATGAAGTGCGCGCGCATCCAGAAGACGCCGAACGGCATGTAGAGCCCGATCAGCGGGAAGATCACCGCCCAGGGGGTGTTCACGGTGCCCATCGACTGCGCCTGGTAGTAGAGCGGGATGATGAGCGCCTCGAACGGGATGGTCAGGCCCAGGACGAAGAACACCAGGATGCCGCGGCCGAAGCGCACCTGGAGCGAGCCCAGCGCGAAGCCCGCCAGGGTGGCGGCGACGAGGCTCAGGGGGACGACGCCGAGGACGATCACCAGGCTCGACCCCATGAGCTGCCACACGTGGCCGGTCTCGAAGGCGGTGGCGAAGTTGCCCCACTGCGGATCGGTCGGCCAGGTGAGACCGGTCGGATTCTGGTCGGCGGGCTGGAGTGCCGCGGAGAACATGCTGATCAGCGGCAGGAGCGTCACGATCGCGGCGACGCTGAGCAGGAGGATGCCGAGCACGCGCTCGGTACGGCTGGCGATCACGAGTCGCTCGCTCTCGAGAGGCGTTGGATGGGGAGCACCACGATCAGCACCAGCACCATGAGCACGATGCCGAAGGCCGAGGCCAGGCCCACATCGCTCTGGGTGAAGCCGATGCGGAAGATCGACAGGCCGGGCACGAGGGTCGCGCGGCCGGGACCGCCCTGGGTCGAGGTGTAGATGATGTCGAAGCTCGACAGGGCGGCGATGACGGTGACGGTGACGAGCACCGCGATCTCCTGACGCAGGCCGGGGAGGGTGATGGTGAAGAACTCGCGCCACCACCCGGCACCGTCGAGGCGGATCGCCTCGTACAGCGAGACGTCGATCTTGCCGAGACCGGTGAGCAGCAGCACGGTGCACAGACCGGTGAGCACCCACGATCCGATCAGGCCCACGGCCGGCAGCGCCGTGCCGTAATCGGCGAGCCACGGGCGGGTGATCCAGCCGAGCCCGACCCAGCCGAGGATCTGGTTCACCGCACCGGTCTGGGCGTACATCCACGACCAGGCGATACCGGCGGCGGCGAGCGGGATGATCTGCGGCAGGAACAGCACCGTCTGCGCCGTGGCGGCGAAGGCCTTGTACCGGATGCCGCGGATGAGGGTCGCGAGGACGAGCCCGAGCCCCACCGGGATGAACGTGAAGAACGCGATCAGGATGAACGCGTTGCGGATCGCGCCGAGCAGGTCGGGGTCGGTGAACACCGTGAGGTAGTTCTCGAAGCCGACCCAGCGGGCGAGACCGATGCCGTTCCAGTCGTAGAACGAGTACTGCACCCCCTGGAGCAGGGGCCAGATGACGAATCCGACGTAGAACGCGAGGGCGGGCACGAGGAGCACCCAGCCGACGAGGGTCGCCCGCCGGGCCACTGCGCGTGCAGCGGCCCGGCGAACGGGTGCGGTCGCCGTCGCCGAGGAGGCATCGCCGTGTCGAGGGGCCGCCGCGACGGCGACCGCACGGTCGGTCATTACTTCCCGACCTCGCTGTCGTAGAACTTCTGCACGCGGTCGACGAACTCCTGGCCGGTGATCTGGCTGGTCACCAGCAGCTGCGACTCGGGGATGATCGAGCCCGCGTAGATGCCCGCGGTGGTGTTGGCCATGAAGTCGACCTGGCCGTTCTCAGCGCCGATCTGCGCGGACATCTTCAGCGCGTTCTCGATCAGCGAGCCGGACTCGACGCTCGGCAGCTCCTGGGCGGGGTCGCCGCCGGGCGACGCACCGGTGACGTCGACGATGATCTGGCGCGCGGTCGGATCGGTGTGCACCCAGTTCAGGAAGTACGCGACCTCGTTGATGTGCGGCGACTTGGCTGCGACCGAGAACGAGTTCGCCGCTCCCATGGCCACGTGATCGGCTTCGGCCTCGGCCGGCGGCACGAGGAAGAACTCGACGTTGGAGCCGAGCGCCTTCTGGTAGTTCGCCGCCTCCCAGTTGCCGTTGAAGGTGAACAGACCCTCGCCCGCCGAGAAGCGGCTGGTGAAGGTGAAGTAGTCGATCGCGTTGATGTCGGACGGGAAGTACCCGGCATCCGCCCATTCACGCACGAGCTCGGCACCCTGGACGTTGCCGGACTCGTCGTAGCGCGCACCCGGCTCGTTGAACATCCACGACAGGAACTGGTCCTTGTCGACGTACTGGTTCATCGCGGCCTGGACCACGAAGTTGACGACGCCGTCCTTGTCGCCGGCCATGATCGGCAGGATGCCGGCGGCCTTCGCCTTCGCCATGTCGTCCTCGAGCTCGGACAGGGTCTGCGGCGGGGCGTCGATGCCGAGCTGGTCGGCGAGCGTGGTGTTCATGTAAATGCCGGTGATGCTGTAGCCCAGGCCCAGCTGGTAGAGCGACCCGGATCCGCGGACGCCCTCGTGGTTCATGCGCAGCGGCGCGAGCTGCGACGCCGGCCAGGCGTCCCACCCGTAGGCGTCGAAGTAGGGGTCGAGGTTGGCCACGAGCCCGTCGCGCACCGTGTCGCCGAGGGTGGGGAGGCGGATGAGGTCGGGCGGGGTGGAGCTGGCGAGAAGCTTGGGGGCGTTCGCGGTGAGGTTCTGGAACGTGTCGCGGTTGATCGTGAAGGTGACGTTCGGGTGCTGCTTGGTGAACTCCTCGGTCAGCTTGTCGGTGACCGGGAAGCCCGTCTCGTCGGCGATCGTGAGCTGGACGGGGTCGCTGGTGAGCTCGGTGCTCACCTCGACGTCGTTCTGCGCGGCCGGGGCCGCGCTTCCGGGCGCGCACCCGGTCAGGGCGGCGCCGGTGAGGCCGGCGATGGCGAGCAGGGCGAGGGATGCCCCTCGGCGCCGGCGCGGGATGCGGGTGTTCATGTCGACTCCTTCGTCTGTGCTGCTGCCGGCGCTCGGGCTGTTCCGGCGGCGGACTGCTGGTGCGCTAACCTGTGCTGAAAGGATTTAGCAGCATCATTTACGCAGACGCACGGAGCGCTGTCAAGATCACTGCGAAGATCGTGACCGCGGCGCCGATGCCGCAGAACGGGAGCACCGATGGGCAAGAGGGTCACACTGGCCGACGTCGCCCGGCGAGCCGGCCTGTCCCCCGCGGCGGCCTCCATGATCTTGAACGGTCGTCCCGACACCCGCCTCTCGAAGGACGCCCACGAGCGCGTGCACGCCGCTGCCGCGGAGCTCGGCTACCGCCCCAACATGTCGGCGCGGGCGCTGCGCACCGACACGTCGCACACCGTCGGTTTCGTGTCGGACCTCGTCGCGACCACCCGCTTCGCGAGCGGGCTCATCAAGGGCGCGCTCGGCGCGGCGGAGGCCGCCGGCCAGGTCGTGCTCGTCGCGGAGACCGGAGGTGAGCCCGAACGCGAGGCCGAGGCGGTCTCGGCCCTGCTCGACCGTCAGGTCGACGGCATCATCTTCGCGTCGATGCGCGCGCGGGAGACGTTCGTCCCCCGCCTGCCGACGGGACTGCGCACGGTCATGCTGAACGCCACCAACGAGCTGCACCGCTGCAGCGTGCTTCCCGACGAGGAGACCGGAGGTCGACGGGCGGTCGAGCTCCTCCTCGATGCGGGGATCCGCGACGGCATCCTGCTCCTCGGATACGACGCGGAGGCGGAACGCGATCTGTTCCGCTCGGCCACGGTGGCGGCGCGCGTGCGCGGGATCTCCGCGGCCATGGCCGACGCGGGGGCGAGATTCCTGCACGAGGAGTCGATCTGGCTGTGGGAGCCCGCCCCCGGCTACGAGTTCACCGCGCGGCTGCTCGCCCAGGGGATGCGCCCGCGGGCCATCGTCTGCCTCAACGACCGGCTGGCCTTCGGCGCCCTCCAGGCCCTGGGGGATGCCGGGCTGCGGGTGCCCGACGACGTGTCGCTGGTGTCGTTCGACAACGACGAGCTCGCCGCCTACCTGCGTCCGGGGCTGACGACGATCGGTCTTCCGCACGAGGACATGGGCCGCCGCGCCGTCGAGCTCCTGCTCACGCCGGACGGCCCACCCGAGGGGCAGCACCTCGTCGAGATGCCGGTGGTGATCCGCGACTCGATCCGCCGTCCCTGAGCGCACGCGGGAAGGACTCCTCCCGTCGAGTGTCCAGGACATGCCGCGCGCGGCCGGCGAGCCCGGCGTGTTCTGGACGCTCGACGGGGTCGAGGCCTCCCCGCACGGAAGCCCCGGCGCACGAGGCGCCGGGGCTTCCGTGCGGGGGTCAGGCGCGTCGCATCCAGACCGTCGCCTCACCCGGCAGGACGTCTCCCGCGAGCAGGCCGCTCGACAGCAGTACCTCACCCGCGGGAAGCGCGGCGGGCTCAGTGCCGAAGTTCGTCACGACGGTCCACCCGCCGGGGCGGGAGAACGAGACCACGTCGGCGCGGTCGGTGTCCATCCACTCCAGCCGCTCCTCGGTCTGCAATCCGTGCCGCAGGGCGAGGGCCCGGCGGTACAGCGACAGCGTCGATGCGGGATCGCCGTCCTGCACATCGGCGGCGTAGGTCTCGAACCACTCCGGCTGCGGCAGGTGCGCGCCGCCCCGGCCGAATCCGAACGCCGACCCCGACGAGGTCCAGGGCAGGGGCACGCGGCATCCGTCACGGCCCATGTCGACCCCGGGGCTGCGGAAGAACGTCGGGTCCTGGCGCTCGGCATCCGGGATGTCGGCCACCTCGTGCAGCCCGAGCTCCTCGCCCTGGTAGAGGTACGCGGACCCCGGCAGGCCCAGCACGAACAGCGCCGCCGCTCGTGCGCGACGCTCGCCGCGCTCGGCGTCGAGGGTCGGCGACTGCCCGCCCGACAGCAGCCACTCGTTGCCGTGCTTGAGCGTCGGGCGTCCGTCGGTGCCGCGCTCGGCGTCGGGCAGGCCGTACCGCGTGGCGTGGCGCACGACGTCGTGGTTGGACAGCACCCACGTGGTCGAGGACCCCGATCGAGCGGCGAGGGCGAGGTTGTCGGCCACGATCCGACGGAACTGCCCGGCGTCGAAGTCGGCCTCCAGCAGGCCGAAGTTGAACGCCTGTCCGAGGCTCTCGGCGCTGGCGTAGAGCGGGACCCGCGAGGGGTGGACCCAGGCCTCGGCCACCGCGGTACGCGGCGGGTCGTACGAGTTGAACACGGCACGCCACTCGGCGTAGACCTCGTGCACGTCGTCGCGGTCGAGCAGCGGGTGCGTACCGTCGATCGGCATCGCCTCGAGTTCCGCCCGCGAGGGCAGCGGCTCCGTGAGGTCCTTCGTGAGCATGTGGGCCACGTCGATGCGGAAGCCGTCGACGCCGCGATCGCTCCAGAAGCGCAGGGTCTTCACGAAGTCGGCGCGCACCTCGGGGTTCGACCAGTTCAGATCGGGCTGCGAGACGTCGAAGTTGTGGAAGTACCACTGGCCGTCGGCGACGCGCTCCCACCCGAGGCCGCCGAACACCGAGACCCAGTCGGTCGGCGGCTCGGAGCCGTCGGGACCGGTGCCCTCGCGGAAGATGTAGCGCTCCCGCGCGGCCGAGCCGCGACCGGCGGCCACCGCCTCCTGGAACCAGGCGTGCTTGTCAGAGGTGTGATTGGGGACGATGTCGACGACGACGCGGATGCCGTGGGCGTGCAGCTGCGCGATCAGCTCGTCCATGTCGGCCAGGGTCCCCAGCCGCGGGTCGACGTCGCGGTAATCGGCGACGTCGTAACCGCCGTCGGCGAGGTCGGACGGGTAGAAGGGGCTGAGCCAGATGGCATCCACCCCCAGCTCGGCCAAGTACGCAACGCGAGAGGTGACGCCGGGGATGTCTCCCAGGCCGTCGCCGTTCGTGTCGGCGAAGCTGCGGGGATAGACCTGGTACACCACGGCCTGACGCCACCAGTCGGGGGTGTCGGAGAGCGCGCGGGCGTGCACGGAAGGTGCGGCGGTTGTCACGAAGGGTCCTTTCGGGGAGGGGATGGTCTGCTCAGCCCTTGACGGCGCCCTGCGTGACGCCGGCCATCACCCATCGCTGGGTGAAGAGGTAGGCGACGATCGCGGGGGCCATGGCCATGAGGTAGGAGGCGAAGGCGACGTTGTAGTTGTTGCTGAACTGCGTCTGGAACAGGTTCTGGCGCACCGGCAGCGTCTGAAGGGCCGGGTCACTGATGATGAGCGACGGCATCATGAAGTCGTTCCACGCGTAGAGGAACGCGAAGATGCCGACCGTGGCGCTCATCGGTGCGAGCAGCGGGAAGATGAGACGCCAGAACGTCTGCCAGGTGGTGGCGCCGTCGATGCGCGCGCTCTCCTCGAGTTCGAGCGGGATGGAGCGCAGGAAGGCGGTGAACAACAGCACGCTGAAGCTCAGCTGGAACATCGTGGCGAGGATGATCACGCCGAGCGGGTTGTCGAGGCCGAGGCGCCCGGTCAGCTGGATCTGCGGGAGCGCGATGACCGGGAACGGGATGAACATCGCCGCGAGCAGGTAGAAGAACGAATAGCGGAAGAGCTTCCGGTCCCAGTTGCGCGCGATGGCGTACGACGCGAACGCGGCGAGGATGATGGTCGCCACGACCGTGCCCGCGGTGACCAGCAGCGAGATCGCGAGGCCCACCGGGAACTTCGTGAGCGTCCACGCCTGGACGAAACCGTCGAAGCTGATCGGCGAGGGGATCGAGAACGCGTTGCCGTCGACCACCTGCGTGCCGTTCTTGAGCGCCATCGAGACGGTGACGTACAGCGGGAGCAGCACCGTCAGCGAGCACAGCACGAGGATGGTCGTCGTCGACCAGCTGATGCGCTCGGCGCCGACGCGGCGGGAGCGCGAGCGCCGGGGGCCGGAGCCCGCGGGACCCTGGCGCTCGGGGACGGCGAGCTCGGCCTGCTCGAAGGCGAGGGCGGGCTGGTTGAGAGCGGTCATGACAGGGTGTTCCTTCCCCGCGTCAGCGAGAGCTGCAGGAGCGAGATGACGACGGCGACGACGAAGAAGAGCGCGGCGTTGGCCATCTGATAGGCGTAGTCGCCGCCGTTGAAGCCCAGGATGATCGACATCGCGACGCTGCGCGTCGCCGTCCCCGGGCCGCCGCCGGTGAGACCGACGATGATGTCGTACGCGTTCAAGAACCCCTTGAAGCCGAGGATCACGTTGATGACGACGTAGCCGGCCACGAGCGGGAGCGTGATGCGCAGCAGCTGCTGCGTCTTGCTGGCCCCGTCGAGTCCGGCCGCCTCGTACACGTCGCCCGGGACCGAGAGCAGTCCCGCGATGTAGATGAGCAGCGTCCCGGGGATCGCCTGCCACGCGGTGACGATGACGATCGCGACCCACGCCAGATCGGGGTTGGCGAGCAGGCTCGTCTGCAGCCACGGGATGCCGAGGGCTTCGCCCGCCGACGGCACGGAGTTGCTGAAGAGGAAGTTGAAGACGTAGGCGATGATGATGCCCGAGATCACCATCGGGATGACGAAGACCGTCCGCAACGCCTTCGTGAAGCGGATCCGCGCGGTAAGGCCCACCGCGAGCAGGAAGGCCGCGACGTTGACGACGATGACGGTGGCGATCGAGAACCCGAAGGTGAACAGGTATGCCTGCAGGATCGCGGGGTCGCTGAAGATCGCGACGTAGTTCGTCAGCCCCGTGAAGTTCCACTCCCCGAGACCGATCGAGTCGGTGAAGCTGAAGAAGATGCCGATCAGACCCGGGATCGTGATCGCGAGCGTGAACAGCACGAGGGTCGGCAGCAGGAACAGGTAGTAGATGGGCTCGATACGGCGCGAGCTACGGCGAGCCGTCGCCTTCCCACCCGTGACGATCGTGGTGGTGGTGGTCATCGCGCGGCCTCCTCGCCAGCGGCATCCGTCGTCGAGGCGGGCGGCTGGCGGAATGCGAGCCGCGACCAGTCCTCGTCCATCGTGCGCAGGGTGGCCTCGGGCGAGGCGCCGAAGATCATCGCCTGCGCGTAGTTGAAGGTGGGGATCGTCTTGGGCACGAGCACCGAGGCGCCCTGGTAGATGCGACCCTGCTCGTAGTACGGGACCATGCCGGCGACCCGCGGGTCGCTGGGGGAGGGCGCGTCCGTGGTCGGCGCGAACCCGAGCTGCGACTCGTTGTAGGCCTCGATGATCTCGGGCTGGTAGAGGTACTCGAGGAAGTCGCGGGCGGCATCCTGGTGGCGGGAGGCCTCGGGGATGATCGCGGCCAGGTCCATGTTCACCCGCACCTTGAGGTCGGCGGGATCGTCGGTCATCGGCAGCGGGAAGGTGCCCACGGAGAGGTCCGGCGCGGTCTTCGCGATCTCGCCGAGCGCCCAGGGACCCTGCAGGTACATCGCCGCCTGGCCCTGCGCGAACGCGAGGTTGCCGTCACCGTAAGCGCGGCTCTCGGCATCCTCGTTCGTGTAGTCCTGCGCGAGCTGGAGCATGCGGTCCATCGGCTCGGTGAAGTCCTTCGCGAACGAGACCGTCGAATCGGCCCCGACCTGATCGCCCTCGGCGGCGAGGCCGTCGAAGAAGTCGATCACGTCGAGCGAGCCACCGACGGAGTAGTCGTACCAGCCCTGCGCCACGGTCCAGTCGTCTTTGAAGGTGCCGTAGAAGGGGGTCACGCCGTTCTGCTTCAGAGTGTCGGACACCTGGATGAGCTCGTCCCACGTGGTGGGAACCTCGAGGCCCAGCTGCTCGAAGATCTGCCTGTTGTAGATGACCGAGGCGGCCATGACCGAGTAGGGCAGCGCACTGGTGCGCCCCTCGCACGAGCCGTACTGGTCCATGAGCGGCTGCAGATCCTCGCGGACCGCGCCCGCGGCGGTCGTGCCGGAGAGGTCGCTGAGCGCGCAGCGCTGCACGAAGCGGGCGACCTCGTAGTTGTAGTTGGCGAGCATGATGTCGGGCGGGTTGCCGCGGACGAAGCTCGCCGAGACGACGTCGACGCCCGAGCTGTCCATCTCGACGCGGACCTCGTCTTGCGAGGCGTTGTACTGCGCGACGACGTCGTTCATGAACGACAGCGCCTCGCGCTTGCTGAAGGTGAAGCGGATGGTCTCGCGCCCGTCGGCCGTGCAGCCGGCGAGCAGACTCGCCCCGAGCACCCCCACCGCGGCCGCGGCGAGCCACCGCCGCCCCGCTCTCGTCTTCGTCGACACCTGCATCCTCCTCGCTGCACTGCGAATTTGTTGTGTCGCCGAGTAAATTTACTCGCCAAATCAACTTGATGAGGGCAGTATTGCATCGGACGCGAAAGGGGTCAAGATCTGATGTCGGATGCCACATCGGCGGCGGCCTCGTTGCGCAGACGCAGCCTCGACGCCGTGCTCGCCCACGCCTGGGACGCCGAGGCCTTCACCGCCAGCGACGTCATGGCGGCGGTCGGCCTGACGCGGTCGACGACCATCGACGTGCTCGACGAGCTCGTCGAGCGGGGCCTGCTCGCCGAGATGCCGAACGCCCGCACCGTCGGGGAGTACTCGAAGGGGCGCCCGGCGCGCCGCTTCGCGTTCCGTCCCGACTCGGCCGTGGTGGTCGGCGTCGACGCCGGCCGCGGGCACGTCACCGCCACCGTCGCCGATCTGCGCGGACGGGCGCTCGCGACCTCGCGCCTCGCGGTCGACCCCGAGCGGGATTCTCCGGAACGCCGTCGACGAGCCGCCGAGGCGACGGTGGACGCGACCCTCACCCGGGCGCACCGCGACCGGTCCGACATCGCCGCCCTCTGCGTCGGCGTCCCCGCGCCCGTCGATCGATCGGGTCGCTCCCCCGTTCATCACGACCGATTCTGGGAGCGCATGAACCCGGGCTTCGTCGACACGTTCGCCGAGTGGGCTCCGGTGGTGCGCGTCGAGAACGATGCCTCCCTCGCGGCCGTCGCCGAGCGTGCGCACGGCGCCGCGGTCGGCGCCGACGACTTCATCGCCCTCCTCGCCGGCGAACGTTTCGGTGCGGGGATCTGGGTCGACGGGCGTCTGCTGCGCGGTGCTCACGGCGGCGCCGGCGAGACCGTCGCGTTCGATCGGGTCACCGGCGTGGGCGGCGCCGAGGGCCTCGCGCCGCGGTGCGTCGACGCGGCCCGCGACGCCCGTGCCACCGGGCGCCTTCCCGCCGGATCGGCTCTGGCGACGATCGACCCCGCCGCGCTCGACGCCAAGACCGTCCTCGACCTCGCCGGCGCGGGCGATGCCGGGGCGCTCGCCGTCGCGCAGGAGGTCGGCGGTGCGCTCTCGATCGTCGCCGCGACCCTGGGCAGCCTCTTCGACGTACGAAGGGTCGTGGTCTCGGGCGCGATCGCCGCGGGCGCCGAGCCGATCATCGCCGCGGCACGAGCCGCTCTCCCCCGCGCTCTGGACCTCCCGGCGCCCGAGATCGTGGCATCCCCCCTCGGCGCGGACATCGTCTCGATCGGCGCGGTCGCCGCGGCCGTCGACGCCGCGCGGTCCCATGCGCTCGACCTCCTCGCCTTCGCCGCGCCCGACGCTCGCGCGCGGGCCTGAACGCGCCCCTCGGCGACCGCCGCAACCCCGCCTCGCGATCCGCGCGACCTCGGTAGCGTCGGTCGCATGCCCGAATGGCCCGAACACGTCCTCTGGTGGCACCTCTACCCGCTGGGGTTCGTCGGTGCGCCGATCCGCGACGGCGTGGACCCGGATGCCGAGCCCGTGCATCGCCTGGACCGTCTCGAACCGTGGCTCGACCATGTCATCGAGCTCGGGCTGAACGGTCTGCTGCTGGGGCCGGTCTTCGCGTCCGAGACCCACGGCTACGACACCGTCGATCACTTCCGCATCGACCCGCGGCTCGGAGACGACGCCGATGTCGACCGTCTCGTGGGTGCGGCGCGGGAGCGGGGCATCCGGATCCTGCTCGACGGCGTCTTCAACCACGTGGGGCGCGGGCACCCTGCTTTCCGCGAGCAGACGGAGGACGCACCGCAGTTGTTCCGCGGGCGGTGGATCGACGACCGGTTCGAGGCGGACGTCTTCGAGGGGCACGACGCGCTCGTCGCCCTCGATCATTCCTCCCCCGCCGTGGCCGACCTGGTGGTCGAGGTGATGTGCCACTGGCTCGAACGGGGCGTCGACGGATGGCGATTGGACGCGGCGTACGCGGTGCCCTCGACCTTCTGGGCCGAGGTGCTGCCGCGCGTGCGGGAGCGCTTCCCCGACGCGTGGTTCCTCGGCGAGGTGATCCACGGCGACGCGGCGCGGATCGTGCAGGAATCGAGCATGGACTCCCTGACGCAGTACGAGCTGTGGCAGGGCATCTGGCACGGCATCGCCGACGGGAACCTCTTCGAGCTCGGTCACGCGATCGAACGGCACGACGAGCTGTTGCGCGTGTTCGTCCCTCAGACGTTCGTGGGAAACCACGACGTCACGCGCATCGCCTCGTCGGTGGGCGCCGACCTCGTGCCGCACGCCCTCGCGGTGCTGTTCACCGTCGCCGGGACCCCATCGGTCTACGCGGGCGACGAATTCGGCTGGACCGCGGTGAAGGAGGAGCGCCTCGGCGGCGACGACGCGGTGCGGCCGGAGTTCCCCGCCTCACCCGACGCGGTGGACGGCGACGCGCGGGTCCTCGAGGCGCACCGGGCGCTCATCGCCCTGCGGCGCCGCAAGCCGTGGCTCTGGCGTGCGCACACCGACGTGGTCGAGCTCACCAACACCAGCATCGTGCTGCGGACGGCGACCGCCGACGACGCGGTCGTGGTGACGCTGAACATCGGCGACGAACCGGTGTCGCTTCCGTCCGCCGACGCCCGCACGGTCGTCACCGGCGACGGGACGCTCGTCGGCGACCGGGTCGAGCTGGGCCCGCGGGGCTGGGCGGTGCTGGAGGCCTGAGCGCCAGGCCACTCCCGCACCCAGGTCCCTGCGTCGCACCCAGGTCCCCGAGCCGCACCCAGGTCCCCGAACCGCACCCAGGTCCCCGAACCGCACCCAGGTCCCTGAGCCTGTCGAAGGGACCGAGCCCACCGCAGACCGGGTGCCGCGCCTCACCCGCCCGCGCGGAACCGGTGCTCGGGGCGACCCGTCGACCCGTAGCGCAGGCTCACCTGCACGAGCCCCCGCTCCGCGAGCGCGGTGAGGTGTCGCTGCGCCGTGGCGCGCGAGACCCCGATGCGCTCGGCCACCTCCGACGCCGAGGCCTCGTCTCCGGCGAGCGCCCCCAGCACCGTCTGCTCGGTCGCCGACCGTGCGAGCGAGGCCCCCTCGCGCTCGCCGCGCATGAGGGATGCCGCGCGGTCGATGTCGTCCTGCGAGAGCGGTCGGACGCTCGTCAGCAGATTGCGATACCGGGCGTAGCGCTCGAGGCGCTCGGCCAGCACACGGGTGTCGAACGGCTTCACGAGGTACGCGAGGGCACCGGCCGAGAATGCGCGGCGCACCGTCGCGGCATCCGTCGCCGCCGACAGCACGAACGCATCGACGTCGAGGGTGCGCACCAGGTCGATCCCGTCGCCGTCGGGCAGGTAGACGTCGGCCAGCACGAGATCGGGGGCGTGCGCCGCGATCGCGATGCGCGCCTCGCCGATCGTGCGCGCCGGCTCCAGCGCGACGAACCCCGGCCGCGCGGCGACCGCCTCGCGATGGAGCCCCGCCACGCGGAAGTCGTCGTCGACCACCAGAACCCGGATGCCGCTCACGCGTCGCCTCTCTCTCGTTCCACGTCGTCGCGGCTCCGGCGTACGCCGGGCAGGCGCGCCGCCACAATGGCGCCGTTCTCCTCGTCACCCGCGTCGACGACCCACACGTCCCCGCCCCGGCGCCGGGCGAACTCGCGCGACAGGGGCAGCCCGATCCCGAGACCGTGCACCCTGTCGGTGTCGACGTCGGTTCCCCGCTCGCGCTGCGCGAAGATCTCGTCGACGTCGGCGATCCCGCCCCCGCTGTCGGACACCGTCATCACCACCGCGTCGCGATCGTCGAGCACGCTCACCTCGACCTCGCGGGGTGCGGGGGCAGCCGCAGCGGCCGTCACGGCGTTGTCGATGAGGTTGCCGAGCACCGCCACCACGTCTTCGACGTCGTCGATCGTCTCCCTCGAGAAGGTGTCGTCGGCGACGCGCAACGCCACACCGCGTTCCCGGGCGGCGAGGGCCTTCGCGCCGAGGAAGGACTGCAGCATGGCGTCCCCCACGAGCTCGATCCCCGGCACGGCCCAATCGACCGAGCCCCGATCGACGAGGTCGGCGAGGAACCCCCGCGCCTCCTCGACCCGGCCTGCGTCGAGGAGCCCCACGGCGGCGTGCAGCCGGTTGGCATTCTCGTGCCGCTGCACGCGCAGAGCGTCGCCCATGGCGCGCACGCTGTCGAGGCGGCCCGAGAGGGCCATCACGTCGGTCCGGTCGCGCAGAACGGCCACCCGGCCGAGGGCGCGCGCCCCGCGTCGCACGGGCCGCACGTCGACGAAGACGACGCGGTCGCCCAGCGGCAGCCCGGTCGCGGCCCCGGCGCCCGACAGCGCTGCCGAGACGGCCGGCGCGAGACCGAGATCGGCGATCGGTCGCCCCACGGCGCCGGTCACACCCAGCAGGCGTTCGGCGGTGGCCGTGCACACCCGCACCACACCGGCTTCGTCGAGGGCGACGACGCCCTCATCGGCTCCCTCGAGCACGGCGGTCTGGGTCTGCACGAGCGCGACGAGCTCCTCCGGCTGCACGCCCAGGGTCAGCCGCTCGAGCCGGCGTCGCATCAGCAGGGCCACGAGCGCGCCGATGGCCACGGCGAGGGCGACCGCCACGGCGATACCGACGATCAGCGCGGGGAGGTCGTCGAAGACGCTGGCCCGTTCGAAGCCCACGCTCACCTCGCCGACCGGCGCCCCTCCGCCGGGCGGATAGATCGGCACCTTCGCCCGCGCCGATTCGCCGAGCGTGCCGGTCTCCCAGGTCACCACCTCGCGACCGGCGAGCGCGTCGGCGAAGCTCGTGCTCACGACCTCCCCCAGCCGGTCGGGGTCGGGGTGCGCCAGACGGATGCCGTGATCGTCGGTGATGACGACGAACAGCCCCTGCGTGCGCCCGGTGACGTCGGCGGCGTAATGCTGCAGCGTCCCGTCGCGCAGCTGGGCGGCATCGGGGGTTCCGGGGTCGGCGGAGAACGCGGTCACGAGCGAGCGCACGTCGGGCGCCTCGGCGACCGAGCGGGCGATGTTGAGGGCCGACGAATCGGCCTCCGCCTTGAGCTGCTGCACCCCGAGCCACGCGAACACGGCCGTGCACACCGCCACGACGACGAGTTGGGTGGCGACCTGCACCACGAGCATCCGGGTGGCGAATCGCATGCGCACCTCCCGGTCGGCGACGTCGTCATGCGCGAAATGCGCAGAAGACACGGTACGCGCATAACGACGCTCAATGCGAGCAAACGCGCGCCCGAGGACCCGGTATCCGTACGGTCGGCAGATCGATGGCGCACCGGGCGCCCACATCCACGACGAAGGAGTCGCGATGACCCCCCTGATCCTTGCGGCCGAGGCCGAAGAGTACGCGGTGGCCTACACGCCCGCCGACGGCGTGCTCGTCGCCCTCGGTTTCCTCATGGTGCTGTCGTTCATGGCGTTGATCATGACGCGGCGCATGACCCCCATGGTCGCCCTCATCATCGTGCCGACCGTGTTCGGCCTCATCGCCGGCGCCGGTTTCGGCCTCGGCGACATGGTGATCGACGCGATCGGCAAGATGGCACCGACCGCCGCCCTGCTGCTGTTCGCCATCATGTACTTCGGCATCATGATCGACGTCGGCCTGTTCGATCCCCTGATCCGCGTGATCACGCGCTTCCTGGGCGACGACCCGGCCAAGATCGTGCTCGGCACGGCGATCCTCGCCGGCGCGGTGTCGCTCGACGGCGACGGCTCGACCACCTTCATCATCACCACCTCGGCGATGCTGCCGCTGTACCTGCGCCTGGGCATGAGCCCCGTGGTGCTGACCTGCGTCGCGGGTCTGATGAACGGCACCCTGAACATCGTGCCGTGGGGCGGCCCCACCGTGCGCGCCGCGACGGCGCTGGGCCTGCAGCCCACCGACGTCTTCGTGCCGATGATCCCCTCGCTCCTCGCGGGCCTGGTCGTCGCCCTCGCCTTCGCCTGGTTCCTCGGCCTGTCCGAGCGCAAGCGCCTCGCGGGTTCGGTCGACACCTCGAAGATCGACGGCCCCGGCGGCTTCGGTCGTCTGGGCGCCCCGAAGATGTTCCGCGGCGCGGAGCACAAGCCCGGCGCGCTCGCCTCGCTGCGCACGGGCAACATCGTGACCGTCCGCGGGGGTCGCGACGCGATCGCCGCCCCGCAGCTGGTCGAGGCCGCCGACACCGCGATGGCCGACACCATGCTCGACCCGAACCGCGCGACGCTCCGGCCGAAGCTCATCTGGTTCAACCTCGTGCTCACCGTCGCCGTCATGGTGCTGTTGGTGATGGACATCTTCCCGCTCGCCTTCGTGTTCATGGTCGGTGCCGCGATCGCCCTCATCGTCAACTTCCCCAAGCTGCGCGGGCAGGCCGACGAGATCGTCGCCCACGCGCCCAGCATCGTCGGCGTCGTGTCGATGGTGCTGGCCGCGGGTGTCCTGGTCGGCGTGCTGAACGGCACCGGAATGGTCACCGCCATGGCCGACTGGATCACCCAGGTGATCCCCGCGTCGATGGGTCCGTTCCTCGCCGTCATCACGGGCGTGCTGTCGATCCCGTTCACGTTCTTCATGTCGAACGACGCGTTCTACTTCGGCATCCTCCCGGTGCTCGCCGAGAGCGCCGCGAACTACGGCATCGCGCCCGTCGAGATGGCCCGCGCCTCGATCACGGGTCAGCCCGTGCACCTGCAGAGCCCGCTCGTGCCGGCCATCCTGCTGCTCGTCTCGCTCGCCGGCGTCAACCTCGGCGACCACCACAAGAAGGTGCTGTGGCGCGCGACGATCGTCTCGTTGGTGATGCTCGCCGTCGGCGTTCTCGTCGGTGCGGTTCCGCTGCTCGGCTGATCCTCTCGCTCGATGAGGGCCCCGGATGCCACGGCATCCGGGGCCCTTCCTCCGTCCCGCGCGCCGCGCCGTGCGGGGCCGCGCCGTGCCGGGCCGCGCCGTGTTCCACCCCACGCATAAACGCGATCCGCGCGCAGAAACGCGTGCTCACCGCGTTCATGGTCGTGGATCGCGTTCATGCGTGAAGCAGGCCGCGCCGGCGGCCGTCTCGGCACCGCGCTCACGCATTCGTCCCGGCAGCGCGCCCTCCCCCGCGCGGACGGCCCGGGGCGGGCACGGCGGGCGGCCCGCGCACCGTGCACGAGGAAGACCCCGGATGCCAGGGCATCCGGGGTCTTCCTTCCGTTCAGCGGATCAGGCGTCGGTGCGGCGCGGGCGACGCATCGTCCACACCACGCCACCGGCGACCACCAGGAACGCGGCGACCAGACCCGCGCCCAGGGGCGCCTGCGCGCCGGTCGCGGCGAGCTGCCCCGCGGCCACCACGGTGATCGGAACGCTCCGGATCACCGAGCCGTCGGCCCCGTAGACGACGATGGTGTGGCTGCCCGCGGCGAGGCCGCCGGGGATCTGCACATCGAATGCCACGCGGCCGCTCGCATCGGCGGCGGGGATGCCGGCGATGCGGATCGGGTCGCTGCGCAGCTCCGCGGTGACCTGCTCACCCGCGGCGAGACCCGTCACCGTCACGCGCACGATCCCTCCGCGCTCGACCGTGGTGGTCGAGACGGACACCGAGGGGGTGGCATCCGGGGTGCTCGTGGGCGACGCGGTCGGGGTTGCCGTGGGGTCGCTCGTCGGCTCCGGCGTGGCCGTCGGCTCCGGCGTCGCGGTCGGAGCCGGCGTCGAGGTCGGCTCCGGCGTCGAGGTCGGCTCCGGCGTCACCGCAGGTGTCGGCGTCGACGTGGGCGTTGGGGTCGGGGTCGGGGTCACCGTAGGTGTCGGCGTAGCGGTCGGCGTCGACGTGGGCGTCGGCGTCGGGGTCGGCGTCGGCGTCGGCGTCGGATTCAGCCCGGCGATCTCGGATGCCGACAGCGCGCGGTTGTACAGCGCGAACTCGCGCACCTGCCCCTTCAACAGGTTGTCATTCGTGTAGACCGACTTGCCGATGTAGTTGGCCAGCGTGCTGCCACCTCCGATGTCACCGGGGCGAACCGTGACGTTGGTGTTCACTGCGACCTGCTGCCCGTCGAGGTACAGCCGGGCCGTCGACCCGCTCAGCGTGTACGTCAGTGTGACCCAGCGGTCACGCGGCAGCGCCGCGGACGACTTGGCCTCCTGCTCGCCGCTCCAATTGCCGGTGGACACAGCGGCGCGGTAGACGCTGTTACCCGTGGCGAACAGGTAGCCGTTGCCGGCGCCGTCGCCACCGGTGTTGCCGAACCCGTACAGGAAGTAGGGGTTGCGCTGCGCCGAGTCCACCCGCGCCTGCATAGTGACGGAGAAGTCGCCGACACCCGCAAGCACGTTGTCGGGCAGGTCGACGTAGTCGTCCACGCCGTCGAGCGTCAGCGCGCCGTTGCTCCACGCGGCTCCGCCCGCGATCTGCGCGTCACGACCCGCACCCGAGCGATCGTGCAGGGTGCTGCCCGAACCGTCGGTGAAGTCGTAGCTGAGCAGCTGGCCCTGGGCGTTGGCCTCGAGGGGCTGGGGCAGGTTCGCTCGGAGGGCGGCCAATTCGCTGGCCGTCACGGGCATGACCGTGCCGTGGCGCGGGCTGGCAGGCAGGCGGTAGCTGGCCGGCACCTTCCAGTCGGGCTGGGCGATGTCGGCCGTGGCCAGCGGGATGTAGCCGCGCCCGCCGTACTCGTCGACGAAGAGGTAGTACGTGTCGCCGTTGACGTCGCCCGGGTTGGACCTGAAGATGCTCGGCCCCTCGACGGCACCCGTGCCGGCGTTCTTGCCGATGCAGGTGGTGACGGGCGACCACTGGTCCAGCGGAGCGGTCAGCACCGTCGAGCTCTCCTGGATGATGTCGGTGCAGCCCGTGGCGCCGCCCTCGTCCTTGGTGAAGCGCTGATAGACGCCGTCGGCCTTGATCACGGTCGAGTCGATCCGCGACGTGCCGCCCTGCCAGACCTTCGTGTCGCTGAAGGTGACGAAGTCGCGCGTGGTGGCGTACATCATGCTGTTCGCGACGTTCGAGGTGTGGTTCGGGTCGTCGGCCGGGTAGATCTTCGACGCCCAGAAGACGACGTACTCACCCAGCGCGTCGTCCCAGTACGCCTCCGGTGCCCACGTGTTGCCCGCGGTGTCGGGAGAGACCTTCACGTGACGCTGCGCGCTCCAGGTGATCAGGTCGTGCGACTCCCACACCTCGATGTACTTCGAGCCCTGACGCTGCGAACGATCCCAGTCGCCGTTCCGGCCGATCGACAGATCAGTGGCGATGAGGTAGAACGTGTCCCCCTCGGGAGAGCGGATGAGGAACGGGTCGCGCAGCCCCTTCTCCCCGAACGCGGAGGTCAGCGTGGCCCGACCGTTGTTCAGCTCGGTCCATGACAGGGCGTTGTTGCCGTTGCTGGCCGCGAAGAAGATGTTCTCGCCCGCGACGGAGTTGCCCGTGAAGTACGCGAACGTGTACCCCGCGAACGGTCCGATGTTCGCGGCCTTGCGGACGGCGGCCGAGAACGTGCGAGTGAGGGTGACGGCGCCCTTCGTGACGGATGCCGTGAGCGCGACAGTCGTGTCGGCATCCGGCCGCGTCACGACGCCTCCGTCGGTGATGACGTCGGCGTCGGCCGACGACCACGTGACGTCGAGCCCCCGCGAGGAGGAAGGCAGCGTCAGATTGCCGCGCACGTCATCGATGTTGGTCACCATGAGCGCGTCGAGCGCCGCCTGCGCGGCCGCGGTGTCTTCCGGCGTTCTCACGAGTCCCTTGACCTCGTCGGCGGACAGCGCGCGGTCGTACATGCGGAAGTCGCGGAGGCTGCCGGCGAGGCGCTTGTCGGGGGTGTAGTTCGAGCGCCCCAGGTAGTTGGCCGTCGTCGTGCCGCCGCCGATCGAGCCGGGGGTGGTGGTCGTGTTCGTGTTCTCGGCGATCTGGGCGCCGTCGAGGTACAGGCGGGAGGTTTTGCTGCCGGCGTCGAGGGTGTAGGTCAGGGTCTTCCAGACGCCGCGCTCGAGGTTGCTCGACCCGCGGGTCTCCTGCTCGGTCGACCAGTTGCCGCTCGCGATACCGGTACGCGCGGGGTTGCCCGTGGCGAACAGGTAGCCGTTGCCGTACCAGGAGGTGGTGTTGCCGAGGCCCCAGATGAAGTAATTGCCCGACTGCTCCGGTCGCACGATCACGTCGGTGCTGATCGTGACGGAGGTGAGTCCCTTGAGAACGTCGTTGGGAAGGCTCACGTAGTCGTCGTCGCCGTCGAGGCGGACGCCGTCGGCGCCGCCCAGCGTCGGCCCCCCGACGTATGCGGCGTCACGACCGTTGCCGGACGTATCGTGCGCGACCGTGCCCGACGTCTCGTCGAGGGGATAGGAGACGATCAGCCCCGCGGACGGAACCTCCGCATGGGCGATCAGTGGTGCGGTGATCGGCGCCGTGACGAGGGCGGCGACGATCGGGACGGCCAGCGTCCAGGACGGGAGACGACGCGGGAGCGCCATCCGAGGGAGAGTGGGCACGGGGGTGGGGGTCCTCTCGTGAATGCGACATTGCATGCACCGTCGTCGACGACGGATGCCAGAATGTTAGCGCTCACACCCCTGTTGACGTCAACATCCGATGCCGGATTTCATCCGCCGGACGACGACTGCACCGGGCGTCAGGAACGCGTCGGGGCGGAGTCCCGCACGACGAGCCGCGTGGGCAGAGGCGTGGTCTCGCTGACGGTGTCGGGCTCCTCGACCATGAGCAGGACCTTCTGCATGAGGATCTCCCCGAGAGCGGCGAAGTCCTGTCGAACCGTCGTCAGCGAGGGGTAGACGAACGACGCTTCGGGGATGTCGTCGAACCCGACGACGCCGACGTCGTCGGGAACGCGCAGCCCCCTCTCGCGCAACGCCGACAGCACGCCGATCGACATCTGGTCGTTCGCGACGAAGATGCCCTCGCCGGGGGCGAGGTCGGTCTCGGAGGCGATGCGATAGCCGCTCGCAGCGGTCCAATCCCCGTGGAGGGGCGGCGTCGATTGCGCGCGCGCCGAGGCGATCTCCTCGCGCCAGCCCCGCAGCCGTTCGATCGCATCGGGGTTCCGCGCCGGCCCGGCGATGTGCCGCACCGTCGTGTAGCCCGACTCCAGGAGATGCCGGACGGCGGCTCGCGCACCGCGGTACTGATCGATGGCGACGAGCCGCGGGTGCGGTCGCGGGGTCGCGGCCGCCGCGACGACGGGCACGTCGAGCTCGAGCGCCTGGATCGCGGCGAGCACCTCGGCGTCGATGACGATGAGGACGATGGCATCCACCCGCTGCTTCAACAGGCCGTCGATGGCGACCCGCACTTCGGCGGCGTCGGTCTGGGCGGAGCTGATGGCATCCACGTTGTACCGGGCGGCACGGGCGGCGAAGTTGAAGTTCATCGCGATGGACGAGGGACCGTAGTCGACCGTGCCCGGGGTGACGAGACCGATCGTGCGCGTGCGGCGCGTCACGAGGGCGCGCGCGGCGGGCGAGGGGCTGTACCGCAACTGCGCGATGGCCTGCTCGACGCGCGCCCGGGTCGCGGGGCGCACGTTCGGCATGTCGTTGAGCACACGCGACACCGTCTGGTGCGAGACGCCGGCGAGTCGGGCGACGTCGAAGATGTTGGCGGTGCGCGAGGCCTTGTCGTCAGCCACCGGCGCCGCCTTCCGAGGTCGTGTGACCTGCGACGAGGGCGAGGAGCGCGTCGGAGGTCAGTCCCGTGGCGGGGACGATCTGCGCGAGCACGCCGTCGCGCATGACGGCGACGAGATGCGCCACGCGCAGCACCTCGTCGAGCTCGGCCGAGATGTACACGATCGACAGGCCGTTGTCGCTGAGCTCACCGACCAACCGCTGGATCTCGGCCTTCGCTCCGACGTCGATACCGCGGGTCGGTTCGTCAAGGACGATCAGCCGCGGGGACAGCGCGAGCAGCCGCGCCAGGAGGACCTTCTGCTGGTTGCCACCCGACAGCGTCGAGACGGGCCGGTCGATGTCGGCGGGTCGGATGTGCAACGCCTCGACCCAGCTCACCGCGAGCTCACGACGACGCGCCGTGCTCAGACGGTGGAAGATCCCCCGCTGCGCCTGCAGGGCGAGCGTGATGTTGTCGAGCACGCTGAGGTCGCCGATGATGCCCTCGGTGCGCCTGTTCTCCGACGAGTACGCCACCCGGCGGCGGATCGCCTCGCGAGGGGTGTCGAGGCGCGCGACCTCGCCGTCGATCGCGACCTCTCCGGTGTCGGGGCGATCGACGCCCGTGATCGACCGCGCCAGCTCGGTGCGCCCCGAACCGAGGAGCCCCGCGACGCCGATGACCTCCCCCTCGCCGATGTCGAGGTCGGCCTCGCGCAGGCGCGTTCCGGATGCCAGTCCCCGCGCGCTCAGCACGCTCGGCCCCTCCGCGGGCTCGACGGGCCGCTGCCCGAGCGGGGCGAGGGCGTCGGCGGCGGCGCCGAGCATCTTCTCGACGAGGTCGATGCGCAGCAGTTCTCGCGTCGCGTACTCGCCGACCAGGCGCCCCCCGCGAAGGACGGTCACCCGGTCGCAGATCTCGTAGACCTGGTCGAGGAAGTGCGAGACGAAGACGATCGCGATCCCCTGCGTCTTGAGGTCGCGGATGACGCGGAACAACTCGGCGACCTCGTCGGCATCCAAGCTCGAGGTGGGCTCGTCGAGCACGAGCACCTTCACCTCGGTCGAGACGGCGCGGGCGATGGCGACGAGCTGCTGCACCGCCAGCGGGTGCGACGACAGCACCGATGCGGGATCGACATCGACGCCGAGGGCACGGAGCGCCCTCTCGGCGCGCGCGCGCATCTCGCGGTGGTCGATGACGCCGAAACGGCGCGGCTCCCGCCCGAGCGAGATGTTCTCGGCGACGGTGAGGTTGGGCAGCAGGTCGATCTCCTGGTAGACGGTCGAGATGCCCCGCGACTGCGCGTCGGCGGGCGAGGAGAATCGCATCCGCTGCCCGTCGAGCAGGATGTCGCCCTCGTCGAGTCGCAGGGCTCCGGTGATCGCCTTGATCAGCGTCGACTTGCCCGCGCCGTTCTCGCCCATGAGCGAGTGCACCTCGCCCGGCCGCAGCCGGAAGTCCACGTCGGCGAGGGCGCTCTCGACGCCGAAACGCACCGTCGCTCCGCGCACCTCGAGGAGGGGCGGAGCGACGGTGGACATGGGCTCCATCATGCCCGCGCCCGAGCGGGAGTGCGAACGCGTCGCGAGCGTGTCACCGCCGCAGTGCCGAGCGCGAGACGATCACGCGCTGGACGACCACGAACAGCAGCAGCAGCGCGCCCACGGTGATGCGCGTCCACGACTGCTCGGCGCCGGAGAACGAGATGATCGTGCGGATGAGACCGTAGACGAACACCCCGATCATGGAGCCGATCACGAACCCGCTGCCGCCCGTGAGCAGCGTGCCGCCGATGACGACCGCGGCGATCGTGTCGAGCTCGGTCCCCACGCCGTTGAGGGGGTAGCCCGCGCCGGAATAGGCCGTCAGCACGATGCCGGCGAGACCGGCGCACACCCCGCTGATGACGTAGACCGACAGCTTGGCGCGCACGACCGGGAGTCCCATCAGTCGCGCCGACTGCTCGTTGCCGCCGACGGCGTACACCGTCCGCCCGAAGCGGGTGTAGCGCAGCACGAAGGCGGCGAGCGCCACGGTGAGCAGCGCGATGACGCCCGTCGGCGTGATGTACCAGCCCGCGAACGAGAAGCGGGTGGACTGCAGCCACAGCAGTCCCTCGTTGTCGACTTTGATCGACTCCAGGCTCACCACGAACGCCAGACCGCGGGCGAGGAACATGCCGATCAACGAGGCGATGAACGGCTGGACGTCGAAGAACTGCACGAGGACGCCGATGAGCAGTCCGATCGCCGCGCCGATGAGGATCATCGCGGGCAGGGCCACCGCCACCGGGACGCCGTCGGACAGCATCTTCGCGCACAGGATGCCGGTGAACGCCATGACGGCGCCGACCGAGAGGTCGATTCCGCCGGTCAGGATGACGAAGGTCATCCCCACCGCGAGCACGAGCAGATAGGCGTTGTCGAGGAGGATCGACGACAGGATGCGCGGCAGCTGGAAGTTGGGGAACCACCACATTGCACCGGCGATCATGACGACGAGGATGACGACGGCCGCGAACACCGGGACCCACGAGACGTGGCGGCTGAGGAAGCGGCGGTAGGGGCTCGCGGGCACGGTGGCCACGCGGCGCTCTTCGGTGAGAGTGGCCATCAGGACAGCACCTTCGCATCGGGACGACGGGACAGGGGGCGGACGGCACCGCGGCCGGCCGTGTGGAAGAACGCGCGGAAGCGCCGCGACTGCAGCAGGACGACGACCAGCACGGCCGCCGCCATGAACACCGGACTGACCGCGGGCGGGACGCCGAGGAAGGTGATGGTGCTCTTGAGCGTCTGGATGGTGAAGACGCCGACCACCGTGCCCGCGATGCTGAACGTGCCGCCCGCGAGCGAGGTACCACCCAGGACGACGGCGAGGATGGCATCCAGTTCGATGTACAGCCCGGCCGCGTTCGCATCGGCCGCCATGATGTTGGAGCTGTACAGGATGCCGGCCATCCCGGCGAGCGCGCCGCTGGCGATGTAGGCGCCCCAGATGATGCCGCGCGAGCGCACACCCGCCAGGCGACTGGCCTCGGGGTTGATGCCCACCGCCTCGGTCAGCATGCCCAGCGCCGTGCGCCGCTCGAGGACGCCCACCACGACGACCGCGGCGAGTGCCACGAAGAACGCGAACGGGAGGCCGAGGACGTAGCCGCCCGCGATGAACTTGTAGGGGTCGCTGTTGATGGTGGTGATGAACCCGCCCGTGATGAGCAGGGCGACGCCACGACCCGCGAGCATGAGCACGAGGGTGGCGATGATCGGTTGGATGCCGAGCACCGACACGAGGAAGCCGTTCCAGACCCCGAGCAGCAGGGCGACGCCGACGGCGGCGGCGATCGCGGTGAAGACGACGCCGAGGTTGCCCGAGTCGGGGGCGGCCTCGATGATCGTCAGCGCCACCGCTCCGGACACGGCCATGATGGCGCCCACCGAGAGGTCGATGCCCCGGGTGGCGATGACGAGCGTCATGCCGAGGGCCACGAGCATCAGCGGTGCGCTGTTGCGCAGGATGTCGATGAGCGAGCCGTAGAACTGCCCGTTCTGCACGGTGACGCTGAGGAAGGACGGCCGCGAGATCGTGTTGATCGCGATGAGGGCGACCAACGCCGCGATCGGCCAGACGAGGCGGTGAGTGAGGAATCTCTTCATGCGATCTTCTCCCGATCGGACGACGGTGTCTCGGGGACGGTGACGGGAAGCCCCTCGGGCTGCCCGTCGGCGATGTAGGCCACCAGGCCGTCGAGGTCGACGTCGCGGGTGGTGAGCTCGCCGATCTTACGACGGTCGCGCAGCACGGCCACGCGCTGCGAGATGCGCAGCACCTCCTCGAGTTCCGAGGAGATGAAGACGACGGCGAGCCCCTTCTCGGCCAATTCGGCGACCTTGCGCTGGATGTCGGCCTTGGCGCCGACATCGATGCCACGGGTCGGCTCGTCGAGCACCAGCAGCTTGGGGGCCGTGGCCAGCCAGCGGGCGAGCAGCACCTTCTGCTGATTGCCGCCGGAGAGGTTGCGGATGAGGGCGTCGGGGTTCGCCGGGCGCACCCCGAGGGCGGTGATGTACTCGTCGACGATGGCCTGCTTCTCGGCCGCCCCCATCCGGCGCAGCGGCCCGCGCCGGGCTTGGACGCCGAGGATGATGTTCTCCGCCACGGTGAGATCGCCCACGATCCCCTCGGCGCGGCGGTCCTCCGACGAGAACGCGATGCCCCTGTCGAGGGCATGACGGGGCGAGCCGGTCCGCGCGGGCGTCCCGTCGACCTCGATCGTGCCCTCGTCGGCGCGGTCGGCGCCCGACAGGAGGCGCGCCAGCTCCGTCCGGCCGGAGCCCAGCAGTCCCGCGAGTCCGACGATCTCGCCCCCGAACACGTCGAGGTCGACGGGCTCGAGCGCATTCTTGCGTCCGAGTCCGCTCGCGCGGAGCACGGGGACGCCCGCTCGGTCGATCGGGCGTTCGGCGCTGGCCGAGATGGCATCCAACTCGCCGAGCTCGCGGCCGATCATCTTGGCCACCAGCTGCTCGCGCCCGAGCTCGCCCACGGGGTACTCCCCCACCAACGTGCCGTTGCGCAGCACCGTGAGCCGGTCGGAGATCTCGTAGATCTGGTCGAGGAAGTGGGACACGAACAGGATCGCGACCCCTCGGCCGCGCAGGTCTCGGATGACGCCGAACAGCTGCTCGACCTCACCCCTGTCGAGGCTGGAGGTGGGCTCGTCGAGCACGAGCACCTTGGTGTCGACCACCATGGCGCGACTGATCGCGACGAGCTGTTGGACGGCGATGGAGTGGCTGGCCAGGATCGAGCGGGTGTCGATGTGCACCCCGAGCTCGGCCAGGTGCGTCGCGGCGGCCGCGTGGGTGGCCCGCCAGTCGACGACCCCGGCCCGGCGCACCTCCTCGCCGAGCATCACGTTCTCGCCGACGGTGAGGTTCTGGCAGAGGTTGACCTCCTGGTAGACGGTCGCGATCCCCGCGGCCTGCGCGTCGGCGGTCGAACGGAACAGCCGCTCGTCGCCGTCGACGCGGATGGATCCCTCGTCGATGTTGTAGACCCCCGTCAGGGCCTTGATGAGGGTGGACTTCCCGGCACCGTTCTCTCCCATGAGGGAGTGCACCTCCCCCGGATAGAGGGTGAAGTCGACGCCGTCGAGCGCCTTCACCCCGGGGAATCGGATGCTGATGCCGCGCATGGCCACGACGGCGGCACGTTCGCTTGTCATGCTCGATCGCTTTCTGAAGAGCCGTGGGGCGTGCGAGGCCGGTTGCCGGCCCCGCACGCGGGGAGGGGACTGCGACGGAGGACCCGGGCCGCCGAGGGGAGTCGACGACCCGGAGCCGCGATCAGTAGGGACGGCTGTCGAGCACCTTCTTGGCCTGCTCCTGGTCGAAGGCCTGGTCCTCGACGATGTAGCTCTTGTCGACGGACTCGCCCGCGACGACCTTCTTGACGACCTCGGCGGTCTTCTCGCCCAGGAGCGGGTTGCACTCGACGATGTAGTTGAACTCCCCGTTGGAGAGGGCGGTCATCCCGTCTTTCACCGCGTCGATCGTGACGATCTTGATGTCGGTGCCGGGGGTCATGCCCGCGGCCTTGATGGCCTCGAGCGCACCCAGACCCATGTCGTCGTTGTGCGCGAACAGCAGGTTGATCTGGGAGCCGTACTTCTGCAGGAAGCCCTCCATGACGGTCTTGCCGTCGGCGCGCGTGAAGTTGCCCGTCTGCGAGTCGAGGACCTTGATGTCGGTCCCCTCGATGGCCGCGTCGAACCCGGCGGCGCGGTCGGTGGCCGCCGACGAACCGGTCGTCCCCTCGAGCACGACCATGTTGGTGGGCGTCGAGCCGAAGTTGTCGGCGACCCACTTGCCGGCGGTCTCGCCCTCCTTCTTGAAGTCGAGGCCGATCCAGCTCGCGTAGAGATCTTCGGATGCCGAGACCGTACGGTCTTCGAGGATGACGGGGATGTTGGCATCCTTCGCCTCCTTCAGCACGTCGTCCCAGCCGTCGGTGACGATGGGGGCGAGCACGATGGCGTCGACGCCCTGGTTGATGAAGCTGCGGACCGCGGCGATCTGCGCCTCGGGCTTGTTGTCGGCGGCGTTGAAGATGAGGTTGAAGCCGTTGGCCTCGCTGAACGCCTCCTTCATCGACTCGGTGTTGGCGCTGCGCCAGCCGCTCTCGGAGCCGGTCTGCGCGAAACCGACCGTGATGACGCCGTCCCCACCGCCGCCGCCCGCCCCGCCGCCGCCGGCGCAACCGGTCGCCGTGAATGCGATCGCCCCGACCAGCGCGATACCCGTGATGATCTTCTTCGCCTTCATGATGAAACCTCCTCGTTTCGCCGGCTCCGATGCCGGTTCATGTGATGCAGCCCCTCGGGTGAGCCGTGAGGGAATGTTAGCGCTCACACAACGGCCCCTGTCAAGCGATGCGGGGCGCGGACAGGTCACGGATCGGTAAATGTGAAGCCTCACAAAGGCGGCATCGACCCGTTCGACGCCGCCGGACGCGTTTCCCCGTGTTGCGCGCGATGGCGCCGGTCCCCGCGCGAGCGCCTACCGTCGTAGGTATGACTTCGCTTCCGCACAGCACCCCGGAGAGCACGCCCGCCATCGGCACGTCGGTCTCGGCGGACGACTTCAAGCGCGCGTTCCGCGGCCACCCGGGCGGCATCGCGGTCATCACCGCCTACGGCGAGAACGGCCCGGTCGCCCTCACCGCTTCGAGCGTGTCGTCGGTCAGTGCCGACCCGCCGCTGCTCATCTTCTCGGTCTCGGCCCTGTCGTCGGCGACGCCGACCATCATCGCCGCCGACACGATCGTGGTGCACCTGCTCGACGCGGAGGACATCGGCCTCGCCCGCACCGCCGCCACCAGCGGGCTCGACCGTTTCGCCGACACGTCGACCTGGTCGCGCCTCGCGACGGGCGAGCCGGTGTACCACGGCGTGCGTGCGTGGCTGCGCTGCAAGATCGTCAGCCGCATGGATGCCGGGGGCTCCACCGTGATCGCCGCCCAGGCCCTGCAGGTCGACGTGGAGCGCGACCTCGAGCCGGGCGAGCCGGGAGCCGCGCTGGTCTACCACAACCGCACGTGGCACCGCCTGGGCGAGCACTCGCGGTTGGACTGAGCCTGGTCGCGGTCCCCGTGCCGCCGATCCGGATCAGTGCGCGATCGGCTGCCCGCGGCGCACGACCCGCTGCACCCCCGTCACCACCCCGACGATCATCAACCCGAGCGCCAGCCCGAAGACCGCGGACATCGCCGTCTCCACGATCCACACGACGACCGGACCCGCCGCCTCGATCGCGTGCGTCACGAGGTGGACGAGCTCGTAGGGGCCCGCCCAGAACGTCTCCTCGAGGTTCTGCAGCACGAGGTGCCCGCCGACCCACAGCATCGCGACGGTGCCGATGACGCTGATGACGCGGAAGACGGCGGGCATGGATGCCACGACCCGCACCCCGAAGCGTCGGACCGCGCGCGAGGGGCTCTTCATGAACCGCAGCCCGATATCATCCACCTTCACGAGGAGCGCGACGGCGCCGTAGACGACGAGCGTCATGGCGAGGCCGATGACGAGGAGTGCAGCGAGCGTCATCCAGATGCTGAGCCCGGGGTCGAGGCTGGACAACGCGATCAGCATGATCTCGGTGCTGAGGATCAGATCGGTGCGCACGGCGCCCAGCACGAGCTTCTTCTCGTCGCGGGGCTCGTCGGAGTCGTGCTCACCGTGGCTCACGCCGAACCACTCGAGCACCTTCTCCGCGCCCTCGAAGCACAGGAAGCAGCCTCCGATGATGAGCAGGTACGGCAGAACCCACGGTGCGAAGGCGGTCAGCAGCAGCGCGATCGGGATGATGATCACGTACTTGTTGATGATGCTGCCCAGCGCGATCTTCCACACCACGGGCAGTTCCCGCGCCGGGGACAATCCCTGCACGTACTGAGGGGTCACGGCCGCGTCGTCGATGACGACGCCCGCGGTCTTGGCGCTCGCGCGCATCGCGGCGCTGAGGATGTCATCGACGACGGCGAGCAGACCGACCGACATGTGCGTATCTCCCGGGGGGTGAGGATGCCGGCGTGTGCACGCCGCGGGACGACACTAGCGGGTGCGCGGTGGATGCCGCGGTGGCTGGCGTCGCCGCCCGTCCCCTGTCGAGAGCCCGTCGGCGTGGCTAGGGTGATCCTCACGGGATCGGCAGGGGGAGCACATGTCATTCATCACCCGCGGCTTCGGCGGTCGTCGTCGGGAACGCGATCCCCGCCTGCCCCCGGGCCAGACCCTCGTGTCGGACTGGCCGGTGCTGTCGGCGGGGCCGACCCCCGCGGTCGACGCCGCGGCGTGGGAGTTCGCGATCGGCACCGAGAAGGGCGTCCATCGCTGGAACCTCGAGGAGTTCCAGGCGCTCGGCATGGAGGACGTCACGGTCGACATCCACTGCGTCACGCACTGGACGAAGCTCGACATGCCCTGGCGCGGCGTCTCGCTCGACCGCGTCTTCGCCGAGGTCGACACGAGCCACCGCTACGTGATGGTGCACTCCTTCGGCGGGTACACGACCAACCTCGCCCTCGACGATCTGCTCGGGGGGAAGAGCTGGATCGCCTTCGAGGCCGACGGCGCGCCCCTCACCCCGGAGCACGGCGGCCCCGCCCGCCTGCTCGTGCCGCACCTGTACTTCTGGAAGAGTGCGAAGTGGGTGCAGGGACTCATCACCATGGCATCCGACAAGCCGGGATTCTGGGAGCAGAACGGGTACCATCTGCACGGCGACCCCTGGCGCGAGGAACGGTACGGGTGACGCGTCGACCGGCATCCTGGCACGCGGCCACCGTCGTCGCGACGCGCCCCGAGACGTCGACCGCGCGGCGCATCGAGCTCGACGTGCCCACCTGGCCGGGCAACGACGCCGGTTCGCACCTCGACGTCAGACTGACCGCCCCCGACGGCTATCAGGCGAGCCGCTCGTACTCGATCGCCTCCTCGGGCGAGGGGACGCGGATCACGCTCGCGGTCGACGAGGTGCCCGACGGAGAGGTATCTCCCTTCCTCGTGCACGAGCTGCGCGAGGGGGACCGCATCGAGGTGCACGGCCCGCTCGGCGCCTTCTTCGTGTGGACGCCGTCGGCCGACCCCGCACCGGTGCAGCTGATCGCGGGAGGGTCGGGGGTCGTCCCCCTGTTCGCGATGGCGTCTGAGCACGCCGAGGGCGCCGACGCCTCCCCCTTCCGCCTGCTGTATTCGGTGAGATCGGCTGACGACATGTTCTTCCGCGACGAACTGACGGCGCTCACGGCGCGCGACGACCGCCTCGACCTCGAGGTCGTCTACACCCGCAGCGCCCCGGCGGCATCGGCGATCCCGCCCGGGCGGTTGACCGCCGATCGGGTGCGCGCCGCGGTGATCCCCGCGGCAGAGGATCCACGCGTGTTCGTCTGCGGTCCGACGCCGTTCGTCGAGGCCGTGGCGGGGTGGCTGATCGAGCAGGGTCACGCACCGTCGCGCGTGCGCACCGAGCGGTTCGGAGGTTCGTGATGACCGTGCTCGACGGCAACGCCCTGGCCGGGCGCCTCGACGATCTCCTGGGGTGGGATGCCAGCGGCTCCGAGGTGCGCTGCACGCACTGCGGCATCCGAGGCCTGCTCGCCACCGCCTGGGTCTACGCGTCCGCGATGGGCGCGGTCGTGCGATGCCGCTCCTGCGACGCGGTGCTGCTCACCGTCGTCGACGCCCCCGACGGTCGCTCTTGGCTCGGGATGCCGGGGCTCAGCGCCCTGGAGCTGCGGCGCGGGTGAGACCGGCGGTCGCCGACGACATCGGCACCCGGAACGAGAAAAGCCCCGGCGAACCGGGGCTTTTTCTGCGGAGACGGAGGGATTTGAACCCTCGGTCCCCTTACGGGGACTCCACCTTAGCAGGGTGGTGCACTAGGCCTGACTATGCGACGTCTCCAGGTGATCGAACCTTGCGGCGCGAGCACACCGGTCAATACTAACCGGATGCCGCCCGGCATCCGAAACCGAAGTCCGGATGCCGGGCAGCGGGGCCGGGCGTCACTGACGCACGTTGCCGTTCGAGCACGTCGCCTGGGCGGCGGTCTGACCCGCGATGCCCTCGGGGAGCACGACCGTGCCCGGGGTCGATCCCGGGGTCGCGGTCGCGTCGGCACCCGCCGACGGGGCGTCGGTCGCGGCGTCGGTCGGCGCGGGAGCCGCGGTGTCGGACGGGGCCGGCGTGGCGTTCGCGTCGGCGATCACGCCGTCGCCGTCGCTGAGGTTGCCCGACAACTGCAGGGGCTGGTTCGCGGCCAGCGCGGCCCACAGGGTGTCGGCATCTCCGCGGTCGGGGACGACGCGGTTCGGGTCGGACGGGTCGGTGTAGGTCGGGTACTGGATGAACACGATCTCGCTGAAGGGCACGTCCTTCACCGCCGAGGCGATCTGGACGAGGGTCAGCGGGTTGGTCAGCGACGTCGAGGGATCGACGTTGCGCAGCGCAGTGGAGGCCAGCTTGTACAGCGTGGCGGGGTTCGAGAGCACTTCCTGGCTCTTCAGCTTGTTCGCCAGTCGCGACATGTACTGCTGCTGGTTCGAGATGCGGCCGAGGTCGCCGCCGTCGCCGACGCCGTGACGGGTCCGCAGGAACTGCAGGGCGTCGAGACCGACCACGGTGCGCATACCGGCGGGCCAGTCGATGCCCGTGTACGGGTCTTTGATGCCGTTCGCGATGCACACGTCGACGCCGCCGATGGCATCCGTGATGTTGATGACGCCGCCGAAGCTGACCTTCGCGGCGAACGGGATCTCGAGACCACTGAGGTCGGAGATCGTCTCCACGACGCATGACAGGCCGCCGTAGGAGAAGGCGCTGTTGATCTGCTGCTTGCTCATCGCGGAGTGCTCGACGCCGTCTTTGTCTGTGCACGAGGGGATCGGCACCATGAGGTCGCGCGGGAACGAGATGACGGTCACGCGGCGCGGCGCGTCGGAGATGTGCACGAGCATGTTGACGTCGTTGAGGCTGCCCTCGGAGTCGGCGCCGGTGCACCGGTCGCCGAACAGCTCCGCGAACTCGGGCTCGCACTCGTCGGTGCCGATGAGCAGCATGTTGACGCCGCCCTTGAGCTCACCGAGGTCCGGCGGTACCGCGGGCTGGTTCTTCAGTTCGACGGCGTCGGCGGTGAAGCTGCGAGTCAGGTCGACCGCGGCGTATGCCAGCACCGTTCCGCCCGAGACGAGCAGCACGGCGAGAACGATGGCGAGACCGCGGAACAGCTGGCCGAGCGGACCGGGCGAGGTGAGCCGCCCGTGGCGGGCGACGGTCCTCGGACCGCGCGGGGTGGTGGTCTTGCTCACTCGGGTCCTTTCACGACGGATGCCACCGGCCCGGCAGCACGTCGACCCCGGCGCGGCAGCCGAAGGTCGCAGCAATACTAGGGATCCACGGCTGTGAATGCCGTGAGGACCGGGCGTTTCACCCGCTCCGGCGGCGTGGGCCCACCCCCGTTCGACTCCCGCTCAGCCGGTTATAACGCGAAGGGTGTGGGATTCTCCCCACCGCCCCTCCACACGCCGCGCAGCGGCGTGCGGAGCCTCCGGCGGCGTGGGCCCACCCCCGTTCGACTCCCGCTCAGCCGGTCATAACGCGAAACGCGGACCCCTGCGGGGCCCGCGTTTCGCGTTGCGGAGGGTGTGGGATTCGAACCCACGGGACATTGCTGCCCACTGGTTTTCAAGACCAGGTCCATCGGCCGCTCGGACAACCCTCCTGGACGAGCCGAGTCTACCGACCGCCCGCGATGACGGCGTCCAGCCCCCGTGGTGTGACGCCGGGGCTCGGTAGCCTCGGACGCATGGCGACGAGAACGCGCGGAGCGCTGGCATCCTTCTTCCTCCGGCTCGGAAGCCGAGTGTGGGTGCGCGCGGCCATCTTCACGGTCATCGCGATCGTCGTCGCCCTCGCCGCCCGTTTCATCGGCCCGCTCCTGCCGTTCTCGTTCAGCTTCTCGCTGGGCGACGGCGCCGTCGACTCCCTCCTGCAGATCATCGCGACGGCGATGCTGACCGTCAGCACCTTCTCGGTGACCGCCATGGTGACGGCCTTCTCGTCGGCGACCACGACCGCGACGCCACGGTCGACGCAGTTGCTCATCGCCGATCCGACCTCGCAGAACGCCGTCTCGACTTTCGTGGGGGCGTTCGCCTTCTCGCTCGTCGGCATCGTCGCGCTCTCCACCGGTTACTACGAGCAGCAGGGGCGGTCCATCCTCTTCGTCGCGACGCTCGTGATCATCGCCATCGTCGTCGTGACGCTGCTGCGGTGGATCTCGCACTTGTCGACATTCGGGCGGATGGCCGACGTCATCGACCGCGTCGAGAAGGCGGCGGCTCTGTCGCTCGAACTCCACGCCGAGTATCCGACCCTCGGGGCCCGCGCCGCCGTGCCGGTTCCCGTCGACGCCGTCGCCGTCCACGCCGACGAGGTCGGCTACGTCACCCACATCGACGTCGCGGGGCTCGACCGACTGGCGCGGCAGGCGGACGTCGAGATCCACGTGCGCGCCACCCCCGGGCGGACCGCCGACTCGCGCGTGCCCCTCGCCTTCGTCACCGGCGACCCCGGGGACGACGTGATCGCCGGGGTCGTCCGCGCCTTCCGCGTGGAGCACCACCGGACGTATGAGCAGGATCCGCGGTTCGGCGTGATCGCGCTCGCGGAGATCGGAACGCGCGCCCTCTCCCCCGCGACGAACGATCCCGGGACGGCCATCGACGTGATCGCCGCGCTTCAGCGCGTGTTCTCGCGCGCCCTCACCACCGAGCGCGCCGAAGACATCGATCACGATCATGTGTTCGTCCCGGCCCCGCAGCTTCCCGACCTCGTCGCCGACGCTTTCCGTCCCCTGGCGCGCGACGGAGCGGGGCTCCTCGAGGTGCAGGTGCGCCTGCAGAAATGCCTCGCCTCGCTCGCGGCATCCTCTCCGCGCGACGCGGCGGTGTTCGCCGACGGTGCGCGCGCGGCGCTCGTGCGCGCGCACCGTGAGCTCGCCCGCGCCGACCGGGCCGTGCTGGATGCGGCGGTCGCCACGGCGTGGGCGGCCACGCCCATTCGACGAGGCGCCTTCCGCCGCTGAACGCCGTCTATGTCCGGGGTATCCATTCGCCTCGGGCGGACGCCTGTCACCTCGGGCAGGAGTAGACCGGACCTCATCAGCCCACCACGACCCGCCGGGCCGTCTGAGATGAGGAGGCATCCCATGATCGTCACCACCCTGTCTTCGCAGATCGTTCTGGCGGTGTTCGCGCTCGTGTACGCGGCATCCCTGCTCGCCGCCGTCGTCGCGGTGCGCGATCCGCACAACGGCGTCGGACTCAAAGCCACGTGGGCCGTCGCCCTGCTGCTCCTACCGCCGGTGGGGCTGGTCGCGTGGGAGGCGTCGCGGATCGCGGATCACCGCGCGGTGCGCGCCGGACACGCGGCGCACGTCTGAGGAGTGGGGCCGGTCCCTTCGATGAATCCAGGGACCTCACCGTGCGGCTGGGGTCGGACGTGGGGCCGGCCCCTTCGCCAGGCTCAGGGACCTCGCGTGGCGCGTCAGGGCGAACGCGTGGCGGGCGCGATCACAACGCGCGCAGGATCGCGGCGACGCCGCCCTCGGTGACCGAGAGGCCGACCTCACCCGCGGCGGCGTGCACCTCGGGCGGACCCTGGTGCATCGCGATCGCGCGACCGCCGTTGCGGACCGCCCACTGCATCATCTCGATGTCGTTACGGCCGTCGCCCATGACGAGCACGCGCTCCGGCGCGATGCCCAGCCACCCGCGAACCAGTTCGAGGGCCGTGGACTTGTCGACCCCCTTCGGGGCGATGTCGAGCCACGCGGTCCAGCCGATCGCGTACGAGACCTGCGTGAGGCCGATGCGCTCGACGAGCTCGAGGAAGTCCTGGTCGGTCTGCTCGGGGGCCACCACGACCACACGGCACACGGGCTGCGCCGACAGCTCGGCGAACGCGACCCTGTCGGCCTTCTCGAGGTTCCAGTCGTCGAGGTAGTCGGTGAACAGGCGCTTGCCGTCGGGGAGCTCGACGAGGAAGTGCGCGCCCGCGAGGTGCTCGCCCAGCAGGGTCAGCACCTCGGAGGGATCGAAGGTCTCGACGTGGGCGCGGACGTAGTCGCCGTCATCGCCGTCGCGTCGCATGACGATCGCGCCGTTGGAGCACACGGCGTACTCGGGACGGATGCCGAGGCGATCCATGATCGTGTGGGTGCTGTCCCAGCTGCGACCGGTGGCGAGCATGACCTCGTGACCCGCCGCCTGCGCGTGGGCGACGGCCTCGACGACTCCGGGGCTGAGCGTGTCGTCTTCGAGCAGCACGGTGCCGTCGATGTCGAGCGCGATGAGCATGCGTCCGGCGCGGGCGTCGTCGGCCAGGTCGGCGACGACGTCGACCGCCTCCTGCTTCGGCGCGCTCTCGACGGCACCGGTGGCGGGCAGGGCGGCCTCGTCGGTCATGCGATCGGCTCCATGACCTCGAGGCCGCCGAGATAGGGGCGCAGCACCTCGGGTACGAGGACCGACCCGTCTTCACGCTGGTGGGTCTCGAGCAGGGCGACGATCCACCGCGTGGTGGCGAGCGTGCCGTTGAGGGTCGCGACCGGCTGCGTCTTCCCGCCGTCGGCGGGACGGAACCGGGTCTCGAGGCGCCGGGCCTGGTACGTCGTGCAGTTGGAGGTGCTCGTGAGCTCGCGGTAGGCGCCCTGCGTGGGGACCCAGGCCTCGATGTCGAACTTGCGCGCCGCGCTGGATCCGAGGTCGCCGGCGGCCACGTCGATCACGCGGTAAGCGAGCCCCAGGTCCTGCAGCATGCCCTCCTGCATGGCGACGAGACGGTCGTGCTCGGCCTCGGCATCCGCCGGGTCGGTGTAGACGAACATCTCGAGCTTGTTGAACTGGTGCACGCGGATGATGCCGCGGGTGTCCTTGCCGTAGGAGCCCGCCTCGCTGCGGTAGCAGGTGGACCACCCGGCGTAGCGCTTCGCGCCGCGCTCCAGGTCGAGGATCTCGTCCATGTGGTACCCGGCGAGGGGCACCTCGCTCGTACCGACGAGGTAGAGGTCTTCCTTGGGCAGGTGGTACACCTCGTCGGCGTGCTGGCCGAGGAAGCCGGTGCCGCGCATGACCTCGGGGCGCACGAGCGTCGGCGGGATCATGGGGGTGAAGCCCGCCTGCAGAGCCCGATCGAGTGCGAGGGTCATGAGCGCGAGCTCGAGCCGCGCACCGATGCCGGTGAGGAAGTAGAAGCGGCTGCCCGACACCTTCGTGCCGCGCTCCATGTCGATCGCGCCGAGCAGCTCGCCGATCTCGAGGTGGTCGCGCGGTTCGAAGTCGTAGGAGGGGACCTCGCCGTGCGTGCGCAGAGTGATGAAGTCGTCTTCTCCGCCGGCCGGGACGCCCTCGAGCACGATGTTCTCGATCTTCGACAGCGCTGCCTCGGCGGCCTCCTCGGCGGCGGTCACGGCGTGCTGTGCAGCCTTGACCTGCTCGCTGAGCTGCTTGGCCTCGGCGACGAGCGCGGCCTTCTCGTCCTTCGGCGCGTGGGCGACGCGCTTGCCATGGGCGTTCTGCGACGCGCGCAGCTCCTCGAAGGCGGTGATGGCGGCGCGGCGGTCGCGGTCGGCGGCGAGGGCCTCGTCCACCGAATCCGGCGACTCCCCGCGGGCGATCTGGGAGCGCTTCACGAGCTCGGGATCTTCACGCAGCAGAGTCAGGTCGATCACGCGTCCATCCTACGGTCGCGCTCGACCGCTCCTTCCGCGTCGAGCGGGGCGCATCGATCGACGACCGGCGGGTACGACCGAGCGTGCCGGCATCGCCTCACGCCGTTCGACGCTCCGCCGAACGAAGGGAGACATGCGCGTGCGGCATCCCGCCGTCAACCCCGTCTCCTCGGCGGGTTCCGACCGCCCGCGCGGTCCTATGGTGGATGCCATGGCCGCCCCTGACGAGCCGCGTGACGACGCGGAGTCCCCTGAGAACGTCCCCGACGACGCCCCCGCCGACGTGCAGGCCGACGCGGCCGCGGCCGACGGCTCGCACGAGCACTTCGACGCCGCCCGCCTGGGCGACGACGTGGCCGATCATCCGCGCAAGGACGTCCCGCACCCCAAGGACGCCGCGGAGCCCGACGACACCATCCATCAGCCGGAGGACGTCGACCCCGACTCCTCGGCCGAGCTCCCCGGCAAGACCCAGCGCGTGGACGCCGAGGGCGAGGACGCCCCGATGGACGCCGAGACCACGCAGAAGAAGCGTGCCGCCCTCGTCTACAACCCCACGAAGGTCGAGCCCGAGGTGCTGCGCGCCCGGGTGTCCGAACTCGCCGGCGAAGCCGGGTGGGCTGAGCCGCTGTTCTACGAGACGACCGTCGACGACCTGGGCGACGATGCGACCCGCGCGGCGCTCGACGAGAAGGTGGATGCCGTGCTCGTGGCCGGCGGCGACGGCACCGTGCGCGCGGTCGCCGAGGCGCTCACCTCCACCGGCGTCCCCCTTACGATCGTCCCCAGCGGCACGGGCAATCTCCTCGCCCGCAACCTCAACCTCCCGCTGACCGACACCGACGCGATGATCCGCGCGACGTTCGAGGGCGACGTCCACTCGATCGACACGGGGCTCGCCCGCATCCGCCGCGCCGACGGCGAGATCGAGGAGCACGGGTTCTCGGTCATGGCCGGCATGGGCCTCGATGCCGCGATGATCCAGAACACGCGAGACGACCTGAAGAAGCAGGTCGGGTGGGTCGCCTACGTCGACGGCGCCGCCCGGTCCCTGGTCAACGCGAAGCCGTTCCGCGTGATGTACCAGCTGAACGGTCACCGTCTGCACTCGGCGAAGGTGCACAGCGTGCTCTTCGCGAACTGCGGCGCCCTGCAGGGCGGAGTGGCGCTGATCCCCGACGCCTCGATCGCCGACGGTCGCCTCGACGTCGCCGTGCTGCAGCCGACCGGAGTAGTGGGTTGGCTCGGCGTGTGGCGGAGCATCGTGTGGGACAACTCGGTGCTGCGCAGGTTCCGCGCCGGCCGGCGCGTGCTCGAACGCCGCAAGGACTCCTCGGTGCGGTACCTGCGGGGCACGGGCATCGAGCTCGCGACCGCGCCCGCGCAACCGATCGAGCTCGACGGCGACGAATTCGGCGAGGCGACGCGCATCTACACGCGCATCGTGGCGGGCGGTCTCATCGTGGCGCTGCCGAAGGGGCACGACGTCTCCTCGATCTGACGCGCGGCGTTCCGGCGCGCTGCGGCTCCGGCATCCGGCGAGAGCACACGGCCCGCGCGACATCACACGCTCCGGCGGTCCCGGCCCGAGTGATCTCGTCACGATCGAGTGGTTTCGGGAGCGTGGGCGGGTGTCAAGCCCGGAGGGGCGGATGCCGGGGTGGATAGCGTCGGGGAATGGCAACGCCTTCGATCGTGTGGTTCCGTGACGACCTCCGCCTGACCGACAATCCGGCTCTGCGTGCGGCACTCGACCGCGACGAGCCGATCGTGGCGCTGTACGTGCTCGACGAGGAATCGGACGGCGTGCGCGAGATCGGCGGGGCGGCGCGGTGGTGGCTGGACGGGTCGTTGGCATCCCTCGCCGAACGGCTCGAGGACCGCGGCGCGACGCTCGTGCTGCGCCGGGGGGCGGCGGCGACGGTGCTCCCGGCGGTGGTCGACGAGGTCGGCGCCGGCGCCGTCTTCTGGAACCGCCGTTACGGCGGGGTCGAGCGCGAGATCGACGCAGGTATCAAGGAGAAGCTGCGCGACGACGGCGTCACCGTGGCCTCATTCGCGGCGAACCTCCTCTACGAACCGTGGACCGTTCGCACGCAGAGCGACAAGCCCTACGGCGTGTACAGCCCGTTCTCGCGCGCCGTTCAGAAGCTGCCCGCGCCGAGGCCGCCGATGCCGGAGGCGCGAAAGATACCCGGGGTGTCGGCATCCGTCGACTCCGACGACCTGTCCTCATGGGGCCTGCTGCCGACGAAGCCCGACTGGGCCCAGGGCCTGCGCGAGACATGGGAGCCGGGCGAACCGGCGGCCAAGGCGCGGCTGAGGGAGTTCCTCGACGACGACCTCGGCGACTACTCGAAGTACCGCGACGAATTCGCCGGCGGAGCCACCTCGAACCTGTCTCCGCGGCTCCGGTGGGGCGAGTTGAGCCCGTATCAGGTGTGGCACGACACCGTCGAACACCGGGGTTCGGGCGAGCACGCGAAGAGCGCGAGCGGCTTCCTGTCCGAGCTCGTCTGGCGCGAGTTCGCGTGGCACGTCACGTACCACTCCCCCGACATCGCCACCGTGAACTGGCGCCGGAACTTCGACGACTTCCCGTGGCCGAAGCTGAACCGCTCGCACCTCGAGACGTGGCAGAAGGGACGCACCGGTGTGGCCGTCGTGGACGCCGGGATGCGTCAGCTGTGGAAGACCGGCGTCATGCACAACCGCGTGCGCATGGTCACGGCATCCTTCCTCATCAAGAACCTGCTGATCGACTGGCGTCACGGCGAGCAGTGGTTCTGGGACTGCCTGGTCGACGCGGATGCCGCGAGCAATCCCTTCAACTGGCAGTGGGTCGCGGGATCGGGCGCGGATGCCGCCCCCTACTTCCGCGTCTTCAACCCCGAGACGCAGCGCAAGAAGTTCGACCCGCACGACGCCTACGTGCGGGAGTGGGCGCCGGAGTACCTCGGTGAGGACCCGCCGGAGCCGATGGTCGACCTCGGCGAGACCCGCAAGCGCGCGCTCGACGCCTACGCGCACGTGCGGCACGGGGGCTGAGCCGGCGGGTCACGTCTGCGCGGGCGCCGTTCCGCGCGAGTCGCCACCGCCGGCTTCGTCCTGCTCGTCGCCGGATCGCCCCGCCCGTGTAGCCCGGAGGCGACGGTGACGCCGAACACCGCGGTGAGGATGATCCACACCGACCGGGTTCGGCATCCTGGCACGCGAAAGGGGCGCCACCTCGCGGTGACGCCCCTTTCGAAACCGATGTCAGTTGACGCGCTGCTCGTCGGCGTCGTCCTCGTCGTCGTCTCCCGGGATGAAGACGTCGACCACGGTCACGTTGATCTCGGCGACCTTCATGCCCACGAGCTCGGTGATGGCCTGGTGCACGGCCGAACGCACGTTCGCGGCCACGCGCTGCAGCTGCTCGGGGTAGTCGACCTGGATCGCGATGTCGGCGGCGACCTCGGTCTCGCCGACCTCGACGCTCACGCCCTGCGCGTGGTCCTTCGCGCCGACGGCCTGGCGGATGTTGCCGATCACGCGGGCGGCGCCGCCACCGAGGGCGTGGACGCCGGGGACCTCGGCCGCGGCGATACCGGCGACCTTGGCGACGACGGCGTCGACGATGACGGTCGAGCCGCCGTCCTTCGTGGCGGGGGTGGGGGTGGCGGTGGTGGTGCTCTCAGCCATGTTCGCTTCCTTCCGTCGTTCCGGGACCGTGTGTCCCGCGATGTCATAGGTGAGACGCGCGGCGGAGACGATTCGTCACGGAATTCTTCCTGGGAGAAAGCTGGGGATGGATGCCGGCTCCTCAGCCCTCTTCCCATTCGACCGACACGGGCTCGATCGTCGCCGTCTCTCCCGGAGTCTCCTCACCCCAGAGCACGACGCGCGTGTGAGCGGTGAACAACACGCGGACGTCCCGGTCGCCCGCCACGGTGAAGCGCTCGAACCGCCCCCCGTCATGCACGGCGGATTCGATCCGTCGCTCGAGGTCGGCCACATCCTGTCCGGGCGCGAGCGAGAACGTCGCGTCGTCGACGGCCATCACCGTGCGCATCACTGGGACTTCATCGCTCATGCGCGGCACCCTAGGAACGCCCCGGCCCGTCGGTCACGGGGGTTGCGCGCCCGCGGAAGCGGAATACGCTCCACCCGATGCGCGTTGAGCTTAGGGTGAACGACGCGATCCCCTCCCTCTCCGTTCTCGACCTCGTGCCCGTGCGTCACGGGCAGACCAGCGCGCAGGCGGTGAGCGCGGCCCTCGATCTCGTCGAGCGCGCCGACCGCCTCGGCTACCGCCGCTACTGGTTCGCCGAGCACCACAACATGCCCTCCGTGGCATCCACCACTCCCCCGGTCCTCATCGCCGCTGCCGCCGCGCGCACGAGCCGCATCCGCGTGGGGTCGGGCGGCGTCATGCTGCCGAATCACTCGCCGCTCATCGTCGCCGAGCAGTTCGCGGCGCTCGAGGCGCTCGCCCCCGGCCGCATCGACCTCGGTATCGGCCGCGCGCCGGGCAGCGACCCGGTCATCACGCAGCTGCTGAACCGCTCGGGAACCACGAGCGACGTCTCGCGCTTCCCCGACCACGTCACCGACATCATGGCGCTCACGTCCCCCGACGGAGCGACCGTGCGCTTCACCTCCGGCAGCGAGTACCAGGTGAAGGCCACGCCCTCGGCATCCGGGGTGCCGCAGGTGTGGCTGCTGGGGTCGAGCGACTACTCCGCTCAGCTCGCGGCGTCGTTCGGTCTGCCGTATGTGTTCGCGAACCACTTCGCCGGCGAGGGGCTGGACCGGGCGCTGCACCTGTACCGCGACCAGTTCGTGCCCAACGAGTCCGGAGAGGGTCCCCGCACGTTCGTCACCGCGAACGTCGTGGCGGCGCCCACGGCCGACGAGGCGGAAGAGCGGGCCGTGCCGCAGCTGCGCATGATGGCGCGCCTGCGCACGAACAAGCCGCTCGTGCCGCTCGAGACGGTCGAGCAGGCGAAAGCCGATCCGTTCGACGCGATGGCGGAGTCGATCATGGCCTCGACGCGGCAGAAGTGGTTCGTCGGAACCGGAGCCGAGGTGCAGGGTCAGCTCGCCGCGTTCGCCGCGCAGCACGGCGTCGACGAGATCATGGTCTCGCCGGTCGCGGGTGCGTACGACGGCGAGGGGTCGGAGGGCCGGGCGCAGACGCTCGAGCTGATCGCGGCGCCGGCGGCGATCGCAGCATGACGCTGAGGTGGCTGAGCCAGTCGAAGCCACCGGAGTCACCGCGGGTCCCGGGCCCTCCAATAGGCTCAGGGACCTTCGCTCCTGCGAGGAGGCTCGGGCTCAGCGAGACCGCGAGATGCGAGCGGGGTGAGCCCGCCTACGGTGCTCAGGTCTCGGGCTCGCCGCTCAGCAGGCCGCGCAGCCAATCGCGCGCCTCGACGAACACGTCGTCGCCGTAACGGGGCGGGTAGCGGACGATCGCGCGGTCGGCCCGCGCGTACGAGCCCAGGAAGATGACCTTCGGGCTGAAGCGCCGCAACCCCAGCAGCGCGTCGGCCATGCGCTCGTCGTGCACGTGGCCGTCGGCGTCGATGACGAAGCGGTAGCGGCCGAGGGCGTCGCCGATGGGCCGGGATGCCAGCAGGCTGAGGTTGATGCCCCGGGTGGCGAACTGCTCGAGCAGCTCGAGCAGGGCACCGGGGTGGTCTTCGGGGAGCTCGACGATGAGCGAGGTCTTGTCGGCGCCGGTCGGGGGCGCGGGAGCCACGGTGCGGCTGACGAGCACGAAGCGCGTGACGGCGTTGGGGTTGTCGCCGATGCCCTCGGCGAGGACCGTCAGGTCGTGGTGCGCGACGATGCCGGGTGCGGCGATCGCGGCGTCTGCGGCGCTCGTGCCGTCGAGCACACCGAGGGCGCTGGCGACATTGCTCTCGGCGGGAAGGTGGGCGTGCGCGGGGACGTTCCGGCTCAGCCAGCCGAGGCACTGCCCGTAGGCGACGGGGTGCGCGGCGATGAGCGACACATCGGCGAGGGTCGCTCCGGGCCGTCCCACGAGCACGAAGTTCACGGGCACGAGGTACTCGCCCACGATGCGCAGACCCGGGACCGTCGCCAGGGCGTCCTGCGCGGTCGACACTCCGCCGTCGACGGAGTTCTCGATCGCGATCATCGCGGCATCCGAGCGCCCCTCGACGACGTCGGCCAGCGCCTCGCCGACGTTGCGCACGGGCCGCCAGACCTGGTCGCGGGCCTCGGGGACCTGCGCGAGCGCGGCTTCGGTGAACGTGCCGGCGGGTCCCAGGTAGCTGTAGGTACGGCGGGCGGGCACGGTCTCTGTGTCGGGCAGCACGGCGTACAGCCTAGACCGGCGACGCACGGCCTCTCTTCGTGGCCGGCGGGGGCGCCGCACGACGACGGATTCGCCGTGAATGCGCAACGGCGTGTGCGCATGTCGGAGGGAGCGGGCAGACTGGGCGCATGAGCAGTCGCGCAGGACAGCCCGCCGAGGCATCCGATCTCATCGACATCGACGAACTGATCGCCGCCTACTACGACCGCAAGCCGGATGCCGCGGTGCCAGAGCAGCGCGTCGCCTTCGGCACGAGCGGTCACCGGGGCTCGTCACTGAGCACGAGCTTCAACGAGGACCACATCCTCGCCACCACCCAGGCGATCGTCGACTACCGCGCGGCGCAAGGCATCACCGGCCCCCTGTTCCTCGGTCGCGACACGCACGGCCTGTCGCTGCCGGCGGAACGCAGCGCCATCGAGGTGCTGGTCGCGAACGGCGTCGACGTGCGCGTCGACTCCCGCGACGCGTGGGTGCCCACCCCGGCGCTCAGCCACGCGATCCTCACGTACAACCGCGACCGTGCGACCGACGATCCGGGCCGGGCGGACGGCATCGTCGTGACCCCCTCGCACAACCCGCCCCGCGACGGCGGCTTCAAGTACAACCCGCCGCACGGCGGCCCCGCCGACACCGACGCCACCGGCTGGATCGCCGACCGCGCGAACGAGCTCATCGCCGCGGGCCTCGACGGCGTGCAGCGCACCCGTCACGCCGACATCGACCTCGACGGCCTCGGTCAGTACGACTTCCGTGACGCGTACGTTCGGGATCTGGCATCCATCATCGACGTCGACGCCATCAAGAGCGCCGGCGTGCGCATCGGCGCCGACCCGCTGGGCGGGGCGTCGGTCGAGTACTGGGCGCTCATCGCCGAGGTCTACGGCCTCGACCTCACCGTCGTGAACCCCGAGGTCGACCCGACGTGGAAGTTCATGACGCTCGACTGGGACGAGAAGATCCGCATGGATCCCTCGTCGCCCTCGGCGATGGCCTCGCTCGTCGCCGCGCGCGACGAGTACGACATCCTCACGGGCAACGACGCCGACGCCGACCGGCACGGCATCGTCACCCCCGACGCGGGGCTGATGAACCCCAACCACTACCTCGCCGTCGCGATCGACTACCTCTTCTCGCACCGCGAGGGCTGGCCGACGGATGCCGCGGTGGGCAAGACGCTCGTGTCGTCGATGATCATCGACCGCGTCGCCACCTCGCTCGGCAAGACGCTGCTCGAGGTGCCGGTGGGCTTCAAGTGGTTCGTCCCGGGTCTGCTCGACGGCTCCGTCGCCTTCGGCGGTGAGGAGTCGGCCGGTGCGTCGTTCCTGCGCAAAGACGGCACCGTGTGGACCACCGACAAAGACGGCATCCTGCTCTGCCTTCTCGCTGCCGAGATCCTCGCCGTCACCGGCAAGACGCCCTCGCAGCGCTATGCCGAGCTCGAGGCCGAGTTCGGCGCCTCGGCCTACCAGCGCGTCGACGCTCCCGCGTCGCCCGCGCAGAAGTCGGCCCTGTCGAAGCTGTCTCCGGATGCCGTGACCGCCACCGAGCTCGCCGGTGAACCCATCACCGCGAAGCTCTCGCACGCGCCCGGCAACGGCGCCGCGATCGGCGGCCTGAAGGTGCAGACGGAGTCGGCGTGGTTCGCCGCGCGTCCCTCCGGCACCGAAGACGTCTACAAGCTGTATGCCGAGTCGCTGCGCGGCGAAGAGCACCTGCGCGAGGTGCAGGAAGAGGCCCGCGCGGTCGTGTCGGCCGCTCTCGGCCAGGCCTGACCCACACGGTTCGTCAGCGGCGTCGCCCCTCGGGGCGGCGCCGCTTTCGTGTGTCCGGGGGTCGCGCAGCGCACGGGCCCGGCAGAGCGGGGCGCCGCGGCAGAGCGGAGGCGGACGGCCACGGCCCCACCCCCGCCGATAAACGCGGTTCCTCACGAGACACGGTGCGACACCGCGTTTACGCGAAGGAATGGCGTTTATCGGAGCGGGGGGGAAGGGGGAAGGCGGAGGATGCCGCGGCCCCGAGCGCTCAGCAGAACGTCGGGGCAAGGGAAAGCCCGGGAACGCCGCGGCCCCGGCACTCCGAAGAGCGTCGGGGCCGTGGCATCCGGGGCCGGAGCCGGGATTCAGGACGCGAGGGTCACGCGGGGGCGAAGGTCTTCGCGTCGATGACGAAGCGGTAGCGCACGTCGCTCTTGAGCACGCGCTCGTAGGCCTCGTTGATCTGGTCGGCCGAGATGAGCTCGGTCTCGGGCGCGATGCCGTTCTCGGCGCAGAAGTCGAGCATCTCCTGGGTCTCGCGGATGCCGCCGATCGACGAACCGGCGAAGGAACGACGGTTCGTGAACAGCGTGAAGACCTGGATCGGCAGCGGCTCCGGCGGGGCACCGACGTTGACCATCGTGCCGTTCAGGGCGAGCAGGCCCAGGTACTGCTTGAGGTCGAGCGGGGCGCTGACGGTGTTGATGATGAGGTCGAAGTGCTTCTTGAGCGTCGAGAAGGTCTCTTCGTCCTTCGTCGCGTAGTAGTGGTCGGCGCCCATCTTCAGGCCGTCGTCCTTCTTGCTGAGCGTCTGCGAGAGAACGGTGACCTCGGCGCCCATGGCGTGGGCGATCTTGACGGCCATGTGGCCGAGACCGCCGAGGCCGACAACGGCGACCTTCTTGCCGGGGCCGGCGTTCCAGTGGTTCAGCGGCGAGTAGGTGGTGATGCCGGCGCACAGCAGCGGCGCGGCCTTCTCGTAGGGGATCGACTCGGGAACGCGCAGCACGAAGTGCTCGTCGACGACGATCTTCTCGCTGTAGCCGCCCTGGGTGATCGTGCCGTCGACGTCCTTCGCGCCGTACGTGCCGATGTTGCCCTTCTCGCAGTACTGCTCCTCACCGGCGAGGCAGTTCTCGCACTCGCGGCAGGAGTTGACCATGCAGCCGACGCCGACGCGGTCGCCGACCTTGTGGCTGGTCACCTCGGAGCCGACCTCGGCGACCGTGCCGACGATCTCGTGGCCGACGGTCAGGGGGTAGGGCACGTCGCCCCACTCGCCGCGGATGGTGTGGATGTCGGAGTGGCAGATGCCGGCGTAGGCGATGTCGATCAGGACGTCCTTCGGGCCGACGTCGCGGCGCTCGATGGTCGTGGGCTCAAGGGGCGAGGTCGCGGACGACGCCGCGTAGGCGTTGACGTGCATGGGTCTCCTCGGTGGGATCGTTGCGGACGGTCAATCTTCTCCCGCCGACGCCCTCGCGGGTCGGGCTTGCACGGATGTGCGCGAAGTGCCAGGAACCGTCGCTCGCCGGGCCCGGTGAGCGACGATTCCTGGCACCTCACGCGACGGGGAGGGTCAGGCGTGCGAGAGCAGAGCGGCCAGGCGCGGCAGCTGCGTGGGGTCCTCGAGAGCCGAGCCGACCGCGGCGACGCGCACCCCGGCATCCAGGAAGTCCGACACGTTGCCCGCGTCGAGGCCGCCGGTCGCGACGAACCGCACGTCGGGGAACGGGCCGCGGATCACGCGGAACCACGCCGGCCCGAGCCACGTCGCCGGGAACGCCTTGAGCCAGCGCAACCCGAGCGAGACGGCGAGCTGCACCTCGCTCGGCGTCGCCACGCCGGGGAGGATCGGGATGCCGTGCGAGCGGGCCGCGGCGACCACGGCGGGATCGAGTCCGGGCGAGACGAGATAACGCGCACCGGCCGCCACGGCGATCGGCACCTGGGCGGGGTCGACGATCGTTCCGGCGCAGACGATCCGGTCGCGCTCGGCCCCCGCGGCGCACACCGCGCGGAGGGCTTCCTCGTCGGCCGGGGTCTGCAGGGGAACCTCGACGTTGTCGATGCCGAGGTCCCACGCCGTCGCGGCGAGCGCGAGCGAGCGCTCCCGCCCCATGCCGCGCAGGATCGCCATCAGCGGAGCGGAGGCGAGAGTGTCGTCGAACCACGCGGCGGTGGCATCGGGAGGCGTCATGCGGAGGTCCTGTCGAGGTGCGGGGTCGGGAGTGCGGCCGTGTCGTGGATCGAGTCGCCGTAGGTGCGGAGGGTGAGGGCGGCGCGTTCGTGTCCGGCCGCGAGTCGGGCGGAGGCGTCGAGTCCGCGGGCGCGCGCGGCGAGGTAGCCCCCGGCGAAGGCGTCACCGGCCCCGACCGCATCGAGCACCTCGACGCGCAGCGCGGGTACGAAGGTGCGCCGCTCCGACTCGAAGACAGTGGCCCCGACGTCACCGTCTTTGACGACGAGTTCGGCCACCGCGGGCAGGAGGGCGCGCACGTCACCGTCGGTCGGGGTCGCCCACAGCGTCTCGGCCTCATCGCGACCGACGAAGACGACGTCGGCGCGGGCCGCGAGGGCGGCGAGCACGGCACCCGCCTCCGCCGCGGGCCACAGCGCCGCCCGGTGGTTCACGTCGAAGCTCACCGCGACGCCGACCGCGCGGGCGCGCGTGATGGCCACGTCGAGGAAGGCGCGCGCCGAGGCGGAGAGGGCGGCGGTGATGCCCGAGACGTGCAGCACGTCGACGTCGTCGAGCGCGAGGGAATCGGCATCCGTCGGGGCGAGATGCGAGGCGGCGGACCCGGCCCGGTAGTACCGCACCCCCCGTCCGGGGTCCTTGATGTAGAGCCCGGTCGGATGCCGCGCATCGCGCACCACGCCCGTGGTGTCGACCCCGCGCGCCGAGACCTGCCGCAGCACACGGTCGCCGAGGGCGTCGCGTCCGAGGCGGCTCGCCCATCGCGCCGTCATCCCGAGCGCCGCCGCGTGGGCGGCGACGTTGGACTCCGCGCCTCCCGCGTCGACGAGGAAGGTCGCGGCATCCACGACCCCTCCCCCGTCGGAGGGCGCGAGCATCGCCATCGTCTCGCCGACGGCGAGGAGCACGGGCGAGGGCGTGGGCGAGGGGGCGACCATCACCGCAGGTCGGTGATGGGGGCGGCATCCATGTCGTCGAAGGACTGGTTCTCACCCGCCATGGCCCACACGAAGGAGTAGGCGGCCGTACCGACGCCCGAGTGCAGCGACCAGCTCGGCGAGATCACGGCCTGGTCGTCGCCCACGATGAGGTGCCGCGTCTCGTCGCGCTCGCCCATCAGGTGCACGACGCGCGCGTCGGCGGGGAGGTCGAAGTACAGGTAGCACTCGGTGCGGCGGTCGTGGGTGTGCGCGGGCATGGTGTTCCACATCGACCCGGGATGCAGCTGCGTCACGCCCATGACGATCTGGCAGCTCTTCACACCGTTCTCGTGGATGTACTGGTTGAGGGTGCGGCGGTTGCTGGTGACCTGGTCGCCGAGCTCGCGCACCGTGCCCTCGCCGGGGGAGACGAGCGCCGACGGGTACGCCGTGTGCGCGGGGGCCGAGAACAGGTAGAACCGCGCCCCCTCGCCCGTCGCGGCGTCGGCGAAGACCACGTCGCGAACGCCTCGGCCGAGATACAGGCACGCGCCCGTGACGAGCTCGTACGCCTCTCCGTCGGCTGTGACCGTGCCGGGCGCACCGACGTTGACGATGCCGATCTCGCGGTGCTCGAGGAAGTACTCGCTGCGGATCTCGGGGTAGCCGGTGAGCGCGAGCTCCGAGCCCGCGGGCACGGCGCCGCCGAGAACGATGCGGTCGTGGTGCGTGTAGGTCAGCCGCACCTCTCCGGCGACGAACACGTCGTCGATGAGGAAACGCTCGCGCAGCTGCGCGGTGGTCATGCCCGGGATCTGCTCGGGGTGGGTGGCGTAGCGCTGGGGGATGGAGGCGGTCATGCGGTTCTCCTGGGGTCGAGCCCGGCGAGCCGGGCGGGTCGGGGGCCGGCCGGGCGTTGCCGGATGCGGCGGGGCGGGGCGCTCGGGTCGAGCGCGGGGCGGGGTGTCGCGCGGGGGAACGGCTGCTCAGGTCACCGCACGAGCCACCCGCCGTCGACGGGGATCACGGCCCCGGTGACGTAGGCGGCCGCGTCGGAGGCCAGGAACACGAACGCCCCCTGCAGGTCGGCGGGCGTGCCCCAGCGGCCGGCCGGGATGCGGCCGAGGATCGAGGCCTCGCGGTCCGCGTCGGCGCGGATGGGGGCGGTGTTGTCGGTGGCCATGTAGCCCGGCGCGATCGCGTTGACGGTGACGCCGGAGGCCGCCCACTCGTTCGCGAGCGCCTTCGTGAGTCCCGCCACGGCGTGCTTGCTGGCGGCATAACCCGGAACGAGGATGCCGCCCTGGAACGACAGCATCGACGCCACGTTGACGATGCGGCCCCACCCTTGCGCGATCATGCGTCGTCCGGCGGCCTGCGAGAGGTGGAAGACCGCGTCGAGGTTGACCGCGAGCACGTCGTCCCAGTCCTGCGCGCCGTGCTCGGCGGCGGGGGCGCGACGGATCGTCCCGGCGTTGTTCACGAGGATGTCGATGCGCCCGAGCACCTCGGCGGCCTCGTCGATCGCGGCGGCGAGTTCGTCGCGCGAGGCGGAGACGAAGTCGCGGTGGATCGTGTGCACACGTCGCCCGAGCCCGCGGACCAGCTCGGCGGTGTGCGCGGCGTCGCCCCGGTCGATGAGCACGAGGTCGGCGCCGGCCTCGGCGAGCGCGAGGGCGGCGCCCTGCCCGAGCCCGCGGCTCGAGCCGGTGACGACGGCGACGCGGCCGTCGAGGCGGAAGGTGTCGAGGATCATGCGGGCTCTCCCGGGGGTGCGATGAAACGGGTGGTGAGGTCGCCGAGGCCGCCCACGCGCACGGTCACCGCGTCGCCGGGGGCGAGGGGGCGGTGCGCCGCCTGCGCGGCGGGGAGCTTCTGCGGCGTGCCGGTGGAGATGACGTCACCCGGCTCGAGGGTCAGCACCTGGCTGAGGTGATGGACGACGAAGGCGACCGAGAAGATCGTCGTCGCCGTGGACTGCGAGACGGTGACCTCGCCGTCGCGCACGACCTCGACGAGCAGGTTCTGCGGGTCGACCTCGTCGGCCGTGACGATCCACGGCCCCAGCGGGGCGAAGCCGTCGAAGCATTTGCCCAGCGCCCACTGGCTCTGCTTGCGCTGCCACGATCGGTCGGAGACGTCGTTGAGCAGCGTGTACCCGGCGACGTACGACAGGGCGTCGTCGACGCTCACCGCGTGCGCGCGCCGACCGATCACGACGGCGATCTCGCCCTCGTAGTCGACGTCGTCGGCGACGGCGGGGATCACCACGGGGTCGTTGGGACCGCCGAAGGTGTTCGCCGTCTTGACGAAGACGTCGGGACTGGCCGGGTCGTCGGCGGTGGGGTCGACGCCGTCGGGCACGTGCCCGCGGTAGTTGTAGCCGAGGCAGAGCATCGTCCGCGGCGCCACCGGCGCCTGCAGCGTCGAGGGATCCAGCCGCGGCAGGGTCGCGGCATCCGTCCGCTGCACGAGGGAACGGATGCCGTCGAGCTCGGCGAACAGCTCGGGGACGGGGCGCGGGCCGAGGTCGAGCACGTGGTCGCCCGAAGGGCCCGGCACGATGGCCGCCGAGCGATCGTCGACGCGCGCGAGCCTCACCACACGGGCCGCCACTCGGGTCGGGCCGCGCGGGCGAGCGCCTCGAGGTAGAAGTAGTCGCCCCACAGGGTGCCCTCGTCGACGCCGACGTTCTTCGGCAGGTCGTACACGCTGTGCAGCAGCACCGTGTCGGCGTCCTCGGCCCGCTCCGGGGTGTACCGCGCGATGAGGGAGGCCAGGATCCTCTCCGCTGCGGCGCGCCAGCGCTCGGCACCCTCGGGATCGACCGCGGCGAGCTCGAACAGCCCGCACACGGCGATCGCGCCCGAGGAGCTGTCGCGCGGCGCATCGGCGTCGTCGCCGTAGACGAGGTCCCAGTAGGGCACGTCGTCGGCGGGGAGGTGGGCGAGGAAGTACTCGGCGCAGGTGCGCGAGGCGTCGAGGAGCGCGGCGTCGCCGGTCGCCCGGTGGTTCATCGCGAACCCGTAGATGCCCCACGCCTGTCCGCGCGCCCAGCACGAGTCGTCGAAGGCGCCCTGCTCGGTGGCGCCGCGCAGGGGCTCGCCGGTCTCGGCATCCCAGTAGAAGGTGTGGAAGGTCGAGCCGTCGGGACGCAGGATGCGCTGCCGCAGCTCGGCCGTGTGGCGGGCGACGACGTCGCTGTAGCGCGCGTCGCCGGTCTGCTCGGCCGCCCACGTCAGCAGCGGCATGTTCATGAGGCTGTCGATGATCGTGCGCCCCCGCTGCGCGGGATCGGCGAGGTCGCCCCACGCCTGGATGATCCCCGCCGACGGCAGGTAGCGGGTCATGAGGTGGTCGGCCGCGGCGAGAGCGCTCGCGCGGGCCTCGTCGTCGCCGAGCAGGCGCCAGGGCGCGACGCACGACAGCGTGTAGAGGAAGCCCAGGTCGTGCGTGTCGAGGTCGCGTTCCCCGCGCACGCGGCGTCCGAAGTCGGCGGCGTGCGCCAGGGCGGCGTCGCGGAACGCCTCGTCGCGGGTCAGCTCCCACGCGATCCACTGCATGCCGGGCCAGAAGCTGGTCGTCCAGCCGCGGTTCTCCCCCTCGGCGAAGCCGGGGACGGCCGGACGCAGCGGATAGCGGTTGGCGCGGGTGGTGTCGTCGGGGTAACGGATGCCGAACGCCTCGATGTTCGCACGGACGGTGTCGAACACCTGCGCGAGGGCGCGGTCGACGGCGGCTCGAGGGGTGTCGACGCGCGCGGCGGCCGCAGCGGTCGGAGGGGAAGTGGTCATGCGGGGGAAAGTCCTTCGGTTCAGACGGCGGCGACCGAGGAGTCGGCCGGAAGCACGGGGCGGAGGCTGAAGCGGGCGTTCGCCCACACGAGGTAGAGGGCGGGCGCGGCGGTCAGGCCCAGCGCCAACGCGGGCGAGGTGGTGAACAGCACGGCCTGACCCGCCAGCACCAGCACGCTGACCAGGCTCAGGTACCAGCGACGGACGGCCAGCACGGCAGCCGTGGACAGCAGGACTCGCAGCGGCGTCCCCGGAGCCTCGACCAGCGCGGTGAGCGCGACCGGCGCGGTGGCCACGACCAGCAGCGCGACCGTGCCGCACAGCGGCACGACGACGACGGCCCAGGATGCCGCCGACACGGCGCGCACGTCGACGAGCACGATCGCGAGGACGGCCGACGCCAGCGCACCGACGACGAGCGCCTTGCGCAGCGTCCGCCGCCAGCCGGCGAAGAAGGCGCGGACGACCCGCCCCTCGCCCATCCCGTGCGCACGGAAAGCGGTGAGGGCGCCGGCGAGCGCGGGGGCGCACAGCGGCAGGGCGATGAGCAGGAGCGGCCACGTCTGCGCGGGATCGGTGGTGAGCAGCAGGAGCACCAGCGGCGCGCAGGTGACGAGCAGGAGCACGTTCACCATGAGCCCGAGGTAGACCGTCGAGAACACGCTCGCGTAGGTGTCGTGGGGGATGCGGCGCATGATCAGCCCTTCATCCCGCTCGTCGCGATGCCCTCGACGAAGTACTTCTGTCCGAAGAGGAACACGATCGCGATCGGCACGACCGACATCGTCAGACCCGCGAACAGCAGGGCGTAGTTGGCGTCGTACAGCGTGCTGACGAAGCTCTGCAGCCCCAGCTGGATGGTCCAGAGGTCGGGGTTGCGCAGATAGATGAGGGGTCCGAGGTAGTCGTTCCAGGTGTTCACGAACGTCAGCAGCGTGAGGCTCGCGATCGCGGGGACCGACAGCGGCAGCATGATCCGCGCCCAGATCCCGTACTCGCTGAGCCCGTCGAGGCGGGCGGCTTCGGAGAGGTCTTCGGGGATCGTGTCGTAGTACTGCTTCATCAGGAACACCCCGAACGCGCCGAAGGCCTGAATGAGGATGATCGCCCAGAGGGTGTTCGACACCTTCAAGTTCGACAGCAGGATGAACTGCGGGATCATGTACGACTGCCACGGGACGGCGATGGTCCCGATGTAGACGAGGAACAGCACATCGCGGCCCGGGAAGCGCATCCGCGAGAACCCGTACGCGGCGAAGGAGCCGGTGAGCACCTGCAGGAAAGTGACCACCACGGCCAGGAGCAGCGTGTTGCGGATCCACGTGAGCATGCCGGACTGCGTCCAGATGTCGATGTAGTTGCTCCACACCCACGTCTCGGGGAACCACTTCACGGGGGCGCTGAAGACGTCGTTCGGCGTCTTGAGCGAGCTCATGATCATCCAGAAGAACGGCAGCAGGAGGGCCGCGGCCGCGACGATCATCACGGCGTAGCCGACGATGCGTCCCACGCGGCGGGCGGGGTGGGCACCGGCGACGGGTCGACGGCGCGGCGGCGTGGCCCCCGCGGTGACGAGCGTGCGGGTGGCGTCGGGAACGAGGAGATCGGTCATCAGGCGTCCCGCTTCTTGTTGATGAAGAACTGCACGAGCGTCACGACGATGCACAGGAGGAACAGCACGATGGATGCCGCCGAGGCGTAGCCGAACTGGTTCTCCTGGAAGCCCTTCTGGTAGATGAACTGCGACAGCACGAGCGTCGACTGCCCGGGGCCGCCCTGCGTCATGACGAGGATGAGGTCGAAGATCTTGAACGAGTTGATCGTGAGCATCACGGTCACGAAGAACGTGGTCGGACGCAGGCACGGCAGGGTGACGTTCACGAAGCGCTGCCAGACGTTGGCACCGTCGACGCGGGCCGCCTCATGCAGCTCGCGGGGCACGGTCTGGAGCCCGGCGAGGAACAGGATCATGTAGTAGCCCATGTCGCGCCACGTGCTGATGATGACGACGGCGGGCATCGCCCATTCCGAGGAGGTGAGCCATCCCGGCGGGTTCTGCAGGCCGAAGAAGCGAAGGATCTCGTTGATGGGCCCGTACTCGGGGCTGAAGAGCAGGTTCCACACCACCGCGATCGCCACGATCGAGGTGATGTAGGGGAAGAAGGCCGCGGTGCGGAAGAACGCCACCCCGCGCAGCTTGTTGTTCAGCAGCAGGGCGAGGCCCAACGCGACGATCATCGTCAGCGGGATGTGCAGCGCCGCGTAGTAGAGCGTGTTCAGCAGAGCGATGCGGAAGCTGCCGTCGCCGATGAGCCGTTGGAAGTTGGCGATGCCGACGAACGCCGACGAACCGAAGACGTTCCAGTTCGTCATCGACATGTAGAACAGCACGACGACGGGGACGAGCGTCAGGGCCGCGAAGCCCAGGAAGTTGGGGAGGATGAAGCTCCACCCGATGAGGGTGCTGCGCAGCGTCAGACGCGAGCGGCGGCGGGGCCGGCTCGGCTCGGTCTTCGACGCCCGGGGGCGCGTGTCGGCGATGGTCGCCATGGTGTCTCCAGATCGTGAGGGGTGACCGGCCCGGAGGGATCCGGGCCGGTCACCGACCTGCGGGGTCAGCCGACGCCGACCTCGCTCTTGACGCGGTTCTCGGCGGTGGTGATGGCGTCGTCGATCGAGGTCGATCCCGACATCACGGCGGTGTGCAGGTCGAGCAGGATGTTCTGCACAGCGGCGGTCTTCGCCGAGGTGGGGTTCTCCGGCTTGGTCTCGTGCGTCGACCAGGCGAACTTCGACAGCTCGTCGGTGGGCGCCCCGGCGACGGCGAAGTACGTGTCGGCGACGCTCGAGCTCGTCAGCGCCGGCGTGATGCCCAGGCCCGCGAGCACCTGCGCGCCTTCCTCGCCGGCGGCGAAGGCGAGGAACTTCTTCGCGGCGGCGAGCTTCGTGGCATCCGCCGCCTTGTTGATCGCGAAGCCGGTGGGGTCGCCGAACGTGACGGGGGTCTCCGACTCGCCCGTGGTGGAGGAGTCGTACTGCGGGATCGGGGCGAAGCCCCACGAGAACGGGTCCGCCTCGCCCTTGGCCTGCTGAGCGATGAGGGTCGCGACGTACCAGGTGCCCATGGGCATCATCGCGGCCTGCTGCTTGCCGAACTCGGCCTGGTAGGTGAGCTTGTTGGCGGTGACGGTGTTGTACTCCACCTGCGCGCCGGCCGACTGCAGGCCGAGCGAACGCTCGTAGTACGGCTTCAGGTAGCCGTAGTCGCCCGAGAGGATGTCGACATCGGGCGACTGCGCGTTCGCGAAGCCCTGGACGGTCGACTGCCAGCTGTGCTGGTAGGTGCCGAGGGCGGCGGAGCCGGCGGCGCCGAGCTTCGAGGTCAGCTGCTCGGCGGCCTTCTCGTAGTCGTCCCACGTCCACGAGCCGTCGGGCTCGGCGACGCCCGCCTGGGTGAAGAGGTCCTTGTTGTAGAACAGCACCCACGAGTCCTGGCGGTAGGGCACGGCCCAGGTCGCGCCGTCGACCTCAAACGCCTGCGCCCCGCCGATGTCACCGGGCAGCTCGACGTCGGAGACGTCGGCGAGCTGTCCACCGGCCTGGTAGGTGATGAAGGTCTTGAGGTTCTTCTGGGTGACGATGTCGGGACCCGAACCGGCGGCGAGGTCGGCCGTCATCAGCGTGTCGTAGTTGGCGGAGTCGTACTCCTTGACCTCGACGGTGATGTCGGGGTTCTCTTCGTGGAACTTGTCGGCGAGGGCCTGGAACTCGGGCGTCGTGCTGAGGCTCCACCCCGACATCGACAGCGTGACGGGGCCGCTCTGGGCGGGGGCCTCCGACGATCCGCCGCTGCAGGCGGTCAACGACAGAGCGGCGACGATGCCCACCCCGGTCGCGACGACGATCTTGCGCTTCATGCGTGCTGCTCCTTTGCGATTGCGTGCCGGGCACCGCTTCGGGCCCGGGAGTGCCGGTGCGCCCCGCGCGGGGCTCCGGAGTCTGTGAGAGGGGTGCGCGTGCGCCGGCCGTCGGGCCAGGTCACGTCGACGACGGTGTCCTCGCCCGCGCCTTCGATCGCGAGCCGCGGCTCGGCCGCCTCGGCGGTCGTGTCGCCCCTCAGGGTCACGAGCGCCGCGAACGGCACCCCGACCGCGGCGTCCCAGGTCAGGACGGGGATGGCGGCCGTCTCCCCGAGCGGGCTGGCCCCACGACGGACCGTCACGCGCGAGGTGGCCTCGGGGGTGAGGGCCCGGATGCCGGACACCCGGCCGTCCGCGTGCGCCTCGGCCGCGCCCGTCGAGGTCGCGTGCGCGGGCTCGGCACCCGCGAGCGCCCACCCGCCCATCCGCACGCGCAGCGCGTCGAGGTCGACGCCCGGAGCGACGTGATCGAGTCGCGCGATGCGCACCTCCCACGCGCCCCGCGCGAGCGAGGTCACCGTCATCCGCCCGAGGGACTGCGCCGCGCCCGCGAGGCCGGCACCGTGGCGGTGCGTCGTGGGGGTGACGTCGATGAGGTGCACGTCGGATGCCGACGCGGCGACGCCGACGCCCTCGTGCACCGTCGCGCCGAGCGGCTCGAGGGCGGTGCGATGCGTGGCGCGTCCCGCGGCGTCGACGAGGACGACGGCCTGCTCGAGCGGGTCGCTCCACGCGAGGTCGTCGAGCAGCGGGGCCGTTGCCGTGGAGTAGCCGATGCGCGCATAGAGCGGGGAGTCCGCCGTGCGCGTTCCGGGGCGTGCCTTGTCGGTGCCGTGGTTGATGACGCGCACGATGCCGTCGGCGCGCGTGGCCGACACGATCCAGCCCGCGGCGACGACGGCGCGGAGGTCGTCGGCCTCAGAGATCGGCAGGGGCTCGTCGGGAGCCGCCCAGACGTCGTGATCGGCGGGGAGCATGATGCCCATCAGTCCCTTGACCGCCCAGTAGGGCGATCCGGGACCGGAGTACGACTGAGCGAGAGCCGGCCACTCGTGGTGCCATCCGAGCGTCAGCAGGTGGTCGCCGTCGGGTGCGCCACGGGCGACGAAGTGGTCGACGATCGCACCGGCCGCGTGACGCAGACGCCCCGCGCCGAGCGACGGGACGCCCGCGACGGCCCCCGCCCAGAACGGCGCTGCGGCGGCGAAGCGGTAGATGAGGCTGCGGCCCTGCAGCAGGGGCGATCCGTCGCTTCCGACGAGGTGCACCGCATCGAGGAGGAACCGGTCCAGCCGTGCGACGTCGAGCGCCCGACGCTCGCCGGCCAGGTCGGCCGCCCCCGTCATGCGGGGCCAGAGCACGGGGTAGACGTGCAACGCCCAGCCGACATAGTGGTCGAAGGCGCGCTCGTCGCCGTCGGAGAGCCATCCGTCCTCGCGGACGAAGGAATCGTGGCGGGCGAGATCCGCGACGATGTCGGCGGCCGACCAGGGCCCGCCGACCGAGCGGAGGAACGTCTGCACGACGATGCGGAACCACACCCAGTTCGTCTGCGGGTAGGTCTCGTCGCCCACGACCGGGGCCAGGTAGGCGATGACTCGATCTCTCGTGCGTGCGTCGAGGGTGTCCCAGATCCACTCCCGCGTCAGATCGAGGGCGAGGGCGAGCGACGCGGCTTCCACCTTGGCCTGCGCGTGCTCGTCCATCCGCACCCATCGGTCGGCCGCGTCGGGGTCGACCCCTGTCCGCACGCCCTCGGCGAAGAAGGCGATCAGCTCGTCGACGTCCTGCCCGCGCGCCCCGGCGATGCGGAACCCGGCGAGGAGGAAGACGCGGGCGAAGCCCTCGAGGCCGTCGACGGCCGCACCGTAGCCCCCCTCGGCGCCCGGGAACACGATGCGCCCGCGCCCGGGGCTCGCGTGCCGCAACGCCGCGTCGAGCAGGGCGTCGGCGACGGCGAGCCAGTCGCTGCGCTGCCCACCGGCGAGGCGGGGAAGAGCGGAAGTCGCCACGGGTTCTCCTTCGAAGGCCGTCCGTCCACCCGAGCCATGGGGTGAACGAGTGCGAGCGTATCAATCAGAAAACAACACAGCAACATCTTTTCTGAATCCTAATGATCGTTTATGATCGTTTAAGCGATGCACCCCGTTCAAAGGAGACCGATGCCGTTCCCCACCGCCGCGTTCCGCGGCCCGCTCGCCGCGGTCGTCGAGAGCGCCGAACTGGTCACCCCCGATGACGCCCTCCCCGTCCCGCCGGCATACGTCCGCGCCGTCTGGGACCGCGAGCGCGGCACGGTCGACGGGGCCGCCGCGGACCGGGTCCTGACCCGCGCCCACGCCGAGCGCGCCACGCCCTGGCCGCAGCCCCGCGCGAGCGACGCGGCGCGCGTCCACCGAGACGGCGACCGCACCGCATGGGAGGACGCCGCCTTCGCGCGCCAACGGCGCCTCAGCCGCGCCGCGGTGGCCGCGGCGGTCACCCTCGACGACGACGCGATCGACGAGGTCGTGGACGGCGTGGTGCTGCTGTGCGAGCAGAGCTCGTGGTGCTGGCCCGCCCACGACGACACCCGACGGGTGCACGGGTCGGTCCTCGCGACCGTGACGGACCCGTTCGTCGACCTCGGCGCGGGCGAGGCCGTGGCTCAACTCGCGTGGATCGACCACCTCCTCGGAGCCGCCCTCGACGACCGTGCCCCCGGCATCCGCGCCCGGATCCGCCACGAGGCGCGCGTGCGCGTCTTCGAGCCGTTCCAGCGACGACGCGACTGGCACTGGATCGGCCTCGACGGCGACGTCCACAACTGGAACCCCTGGATCCACGGCAACGTCGTCGTCGCCGCCCTGCGCCTGCTCGACGCCCCCGCCGAGACCGAGGAGCGCGACCGGGTCGTCGGCCTCGCCGTCGAGGGACTCGACCGGTACGTCGCCGCCCTGCCCGCCGACGGCGCGATCGACGAGGGGTACGCGTACTGGTGGAACGGAGCGTGCCGCGCTCTCGAGGCACTCGACGTGCTCGCCCACGCGACGGCCGGTGCCGTCGACGCGACGGGCATCGCCTCGCTGCGCGAGACCGTGGCCTTCCCCCACCGCTCGCACCTCGGCGGCGACTGGTTCGTCAACCACGCCGACGGCCAGGCCCGGCCGCCCGCCGATCAGCCCTGGCACGCCCTGCAGCGGGCCGCCCGACGCTACGGCGATGACGACGCCGCCGCCCTGGCCGGAAGCCACCGGCATCCGGGATCACCCGCCGCGACGGAGCGCGAGGGCCTCGGCCGGCTGCTGCGCGGTCTCACCGATGCCGCCTGGGTGACGGCCTCCGCCGGCGCCCCTCCCCTTCCGCGCGACGTGTGGCTGCCCTCGACCGAAGTGGTGCTCGCGCGCGAGGCGGAAGGCTCCTCCGCCGGCCTCGCGCTGGTCGCGAAGGGCGGTCACAACGCCGAGCACCACAACCACAACGACGTCGGCTCGTTCCTCGTCGCCGTCGACGGCGTGCCGGTGATCGTCGACGCCGGTCGACCCACCTACACCGCCGCCACCTTCGGCCCCGACCGCTACGACATCTGGACCATGCAGAGCGGATGGCACAACGTGCCCGTCGTGCGCGGGCGCACGCAACCGGCGGGGAGGGATGCCGCTGCGCGCGGTGCCGCGGCCGAGATCGGCGACGCGCGGACGACGTTCTCGCTCGAGCTCGCGGACGCCTACCCCGAAGCCGGCCTCGCGTCGTGGCGGCGGCGCGCGACGCTCGATCGCACGCAGCATCGCGTCGAGATCGCCGACGCATGGGTCTTCGCCGACGGCGCTCCCACCGGCACCGACACGGTGCTCCACGTGCTCGTCGCGGGCGCTGTCCGGCTCGAATCGGGCGGTGCGCGCGTCACTCCGATCGGGGGAGCACGCCCGGTCCGTCTGCGATGGCCGAGTGACGTCGAGGCGACCGAGGAGGTGCGGGACCTCGACGATCCGATGCTCACCGAGGTGTGGGGCGAGCGACTCACGCGCCTCGCCCTTCCCCTGGCATCCCGCACACAGCTCCGGCTCACGGTAGAACTGGACACACCGATCGAGGACCTCCCATGACCGACACCACCGGGCATCAGCCCCTGGCCGCGGAACGCCGCGCCCACATCCTGAGCACGCTGCACAGCGACGGCGCCGTGCGCATCTCACAGCTCACCGAAGACCTGGGGGTCGCCACGGTGACGTTGCGCCGCGACCTCGCCCAGCTCGAGAAGGAGGGGGTGCTGCGTCGGGTGCACGGCGGGGCCGTGGCCGGAGAGAGCACACCGGCGCGCCCCGAGCCCTCCGCCGACGAGACGCAGGCCGGATCGATCGCCGTCCTCGTCCCCTCTCTCGCCTACTACTGGCCGGGGGTCGTGCGGGGGATGGAGACGGCGGCGCAACGCCTCGGCTACACGACGCTGCTGCGCGGAGCCTCGTACGAGCTGCAGGACGAACGTCCCGTGCTCGACCGCCTCGTCGCGAGCGGCGACGTCCGCGGGCTGATCGTCGCGCCGAACACCGACACCGCCCACGCCGGCGACGTCATGCGCTGGCTGGCCGACTGCCCCGTGCCGAGCGTCCTCGTCGAACGCGACGCCGTGCCCGGGGCGGGCGGCATCCCGATGGAGTCGGTGACGACCGACCACGCGCTCGGGGCCCTGCTCGCGGCCCGGCACCTCGCGACCCTCGGCCACCGCAAGGTCGGGCTGATCCTCTCGCGTCATTCCCCCACCTCCCGCAAGATCGCGGCGGGCTGGCAGACCGCGTGCGAGGAGCTCGCCCTCACCCCCGCCGACCACTTCGAGCAGACACTGCCCGACCGCACGAGCCCCGACTTCTCCGATGTGGTCAACGCGACCCTCGACTCGGCGCTCGCCACCGGCGTCACGGCCCTGCTCGTGCACTCCGACCCCGAAGCGATGGCCTTCGTCGATCTCGCGTTGACACGGGGGATCTCGGTGCCCGACGACCTGTCGATCATCGCGTACGACGACGAGGTCGCCCAGCTGTTCACCCCCGCCCTCACCGCCGTCAGTCCACCGCGCGCGAGCGTCGGCGAAGCCGCAGTCGAACTGCTCGCCCGGCGCATCGCCCAGCCCGACCGGCCGGTGCATCGCGTGCAGCTCAGCCCGCGCCTGAATGTGCGCGCCTCGACGGCCGCCCCGCGATCGTGAGCACGCCCTCGGCGCGCGACTTCTCGCCGTGGACGTTCGCGACCGAGGCCCCTCCCGAGGAGCGGGAGCGCGCTCGGACGCACCTCGCCGCGCTGAAGTCCGCGCATCCCGACTGGCTCATCGGCGACGACGTCTTCCTCTCGGAGCACGCCGGCCTCGATCCCGAGGCCTTCGCGATCGGCGACCGCTCCTACGTCGCCGCCGGCGCGTACCTCACCGGCACGGTCGCCATCGGGGCGGACTGCTCGATCAACCCGTACGCCGTCGTGCGCGGTGACGTACGTCTCGGCGACGCGGTCCGGGTCGGCGCCCACACCTCGATCATCGGCTTCAACCACTCGTTCGAACCGGGCACCGAGGTGTTCCGCCAGCCCCTGACCTCTCGGGGCGTGCGCATCGGGTCCGACGTGTGGATCGGCTCGCACGTCGTCGTTCTCGACGGCGTCACGGTCGGCGATCACGCGGTGCTGGCGGCGGGAGCCGTGGTGACGAAGGACGTCGCCGCCGGAGCGATCGTGGGCGGCAACCCGGCCCGCCTCCTGCGCTGGCGCGTCCCGCCCGAGCGGGCCGGCGACTCGCGGCGCGACGACCTCACCGCCTTCGCCGATCGCGCGCGCGACGAACTTCCCGCGGTGCTGGGCCGCGTCGCGGTCGACGGGGGCTTCCGCGATCGCCCCGACGCCGCCCCGACCCTGCGCGCAGTGTGCGACGCCGTCGAGCTCTCCGCCCTGCTGCACGACGCGCCTCCCCCGGGCGACGACCGCGCCGGATGGATCGAGGTGATCGCCGCGCAGCAGCGCCCCGCGACCGGTCTCACGACCGACGCGGCCACGCTGTGGGATGACCCCGACGCGGCGTACGGCGTGCTCAGCGCCGGGTACGCCCTCGACCTCCTGGGCGGCCGGTTCGCCCACCCCCTCGCCGACGTCGTCGACGCGGACGCGGCGGGCCTGATCGCACGGCTCGACGCCCTGCCGTGGGACACCGACCCCTGGCGCGCGGGACACCACGTCGACGCGATCGGCACGGCCCTGCACTGGAGCGGCCGACGGCAGGATGCCATTCCCCCGGGGGTCGCCGAGGCGCTGTTCGGGTGGCTCGCCCTCCGCGCCGACCCGGGCACGGGCATGTGGGGCCGCCCCGGCGTCGGGGGCGACCTCCGATTGCTCGTCAACGGCTTCTACCGTGCCGCCCGCGGCACGCTCGCCCAGGTCGGGCTCGACGTCCCGCACCCCGAGGCCGTGATCGACACGGTGCTGCGGCACGCGCGCGATGACAGGTGGATGCGCCGCGACCGTCGCAACGCCTGCACCGTGCTCGACATCGCGCACCCGCTGTGGCTCACCCGCTCGACCGGCTACCGCCGCGACGAGGTGCGCACCCTCGCCGACGATCTGCTGCGGCACGCCCTCACCGGATGGCACGCGGGTGCGGGCCTCTCCTTCCAGCTGGATGCCGGCGAACCCTGCCTGCAGGGCACCGAGATGTGGCTAGCGATCGTCTGGTACCTCGCCGATCTGCTCGAGTGCTCGGATGCGCTGCGCTATCGCCCGCGGGGCGTGCACCGCCCGGGGCCCGCTCCACGCTGACCGCGTCCCATCCCGAGGCCGGGTGACCAGCGTGGGAATGGCGCGGCCGCGCCGCTCGCTCGAGGGCGAACGACGCGGCCGCGTGTTCTCGGGGTCAGCTCTCGGTGGAGCCGGCTCCGCGACGGCGGCGCCACAGCAGCACCCCGCCGAGCAGGAGCAGCAGCACCGCACCCGCACCCGTGACGGCGACGCCCTCGGCGTGCATGCCCGTGTTCGCGAGCCCGCTCGAGGAGCCACCCGCCGTCGAGCCGGAACCCGACGACGAGCCGGAGCCGGCGGGCGAACCGGAACCGCCACCGGCACCCGTTCCGGAACCGCCACCGGCACCCGTTCCGGGATCGGTACCGGCACCCGGGCCGGTCCCCGTGCCCGGGTCGGTACCCGTGCCCGGGTCGACCGGTGCCGCCTCCGGCACGATCGACGCCGAGCGCGCGGACGCGGCGGTGAAGCCCTGCGCGGAGGCCGTGACCTCCACGGAGATCTCGCGGCCCTCGTCGGCGGCGGTCAGTACGTACGCGTCGGCCGTGGCCCCGTCGATCACCGCACCGTCGCGCAGCCAGGCGAACGAGAGCACGGCATCCGCCGGATCGGTCGCGGCCGTGGCCCGGACGGTCGAGCCGACGCGCGCCTCGCCGGTCACGACGGGGGTGCCGATGCCGACGGCGCGGTTGACGGTCACCGTGTACGAGCGCGTGGTCCCGTCGGGTGCGGTCACCCGAACGGTGCCCACGCCATCGGCGTCACCGGGCGGGGTGATCTCGACCGATGCATCCTGGTCGACGGCCAGGGCGTGCAGGGTCGGCCACGCCGCTCCGGTGGACGAAACGGTGTAGGCGAGGGTGCCGGGCGCGAAGCCCTCCACCGGAGCGTCACCGACGGTGAGGCGTGCGAGATCGGCGACACCGGCGGGCGACGCCGAGACGGCGTTGATCTCGACCTCCGAGACGATCATGTGCGTCTGCGGGCGCGCGTTCAGGATGACGCGTACCTCGTCGGCCGCACCCGTGACGGGAACGTCGACCTTCGGGGCGCCACTGGACGGGCTCGGAACGGCGACCTCGTCACCCTGCACCCACTCGCCTCCGCTCACGCGGTGGTCGACGCGCAGGGTCGTGGGCCAGCTGAGGGTCGTGCCGTCCTTGAAGAACTGCACCGACACCCGGCTGAGGGTCTCGCGCTGGGCGAGGACGTAGCTCAGGGTGTCCTGCGTGTTCTTCGAACCGCCGCGCCAGTTCGACCAGCCCTTGTCGGTCGTGATGCCGTTGATGGTGTTGGCGACGGGGTAGCCCGACTCGGTGTACGTCGCCGAGGGCGCGCTCTGCGGGGCGACGTTGCGCTCCGACGCGGCGGTGACGATCACCGTCAGCGTCGCCTCCAGACGCTCGCCCGCCGGGCCGGTCGCCACACCCGGCACCGTGACGGTGCCCGGCTGCGCGAGCGCGGAATCCGTCACGCCGTCCCAGTCCCACTCGACAGGGAGTGCGAAGCCGGAGCCCGAGGGATGCAGTTCCGCCTCGACCGTGGTGTCGGTCAGGCTCCGCACCGCCGAGACCGCGCTGCCCGCCGCCACGGTGACCGATGCCGGACGAGTGGCCGTGTAGGGACCGACCTCGACGGTGGCCGTCGCCTCGAACGCGCCGCCGAACAGGTCGGTGCCGGTTCCCCGGACCGACACGGTTCCGGGCTTCGACACGTCGACGTCGTCGAGCTGCCAGGTGACCGCGGCGGTGCGCTGGATGCCGCCGGCGTAGCGGACCGTCACGGTCGCGGGAAGCGTCGGGGTCACGCCCACCGCCGTGGCCGCCGACACCGGGTCGGTGCCGACGACGGTGGTACCGGCGATCTTCCACTGCTGATTGCCGCCGCCGTTGCTCGTCCACAGACCCACGGTCGCCCCGGGGGTGGTGCTGGCCTGGTTGACGTCGAGCACGCGTTCGCTCGCGACGTTCAGCAGCGAGTAGTACTGGCCGTCGGTCGTCGAGGCCATCCACTGCGTCGAAGGATCGCCCGCGGCTGCGGCCGGGTCGGAGTCGACGAGGGCGGTGCCGCCGGTGCGGGAGGCGAGGAACTTCCCGGTTCCGTTCTGGAGGGTGAAGCGGTGGCGGTTCGTGCCCTCGCCGTCGATGGTGCGCACGGTCCAGGACTGCGCCCGCGCCGCTTCGGCCGTGGTCGCGGTGGCGCGGATCGCGAGACCCGAGGACGCGTCCAGGGCGAGGCCGCTCTGCAGGCCCGTGATCTGCACCGTCTGGCCGCCGCGGAACGCCGCCGCATCGGCGGAGACGCCGGAGACACCGTCGATGACGAAGGTCGTGACCGACTTCGCCGGCACCGTGACGGTCGCCGTGCGCGTGGTCGGGTCGACGGCCACCTTCGCGCCCTCCTTCAGCGCGTTGACGGTGGGCTGCGCCGCCGTCGACTGCGTCGTCACGACGGGGGTGACCGTGGCGCCGGGAGCGATCGTCGCGAAGTCGCTCAGGTCGATCTGCACGGTCTTCTCCGATGCGTCGGAGTTGACGTGCACGATCGTCGCCCCCTGCCCGTCGGCGTCGATCGCCGCGGTGGACTGCGCGTTGTCGGTCGACATCAGGCGATCGCCCGGGTGGATGTAGTGGGTGAAGTTGCGGACGGTGTTGTACTTCTCGTTGGTCAGGACCTTGCACGACGGGTCCGCCTCGCCGTCGGCGATGCGGCGGAGCGACTTGCCCTCGGCGTTGCAGTCGAAGTCGATGTAGACGCTCCCCCAGTTGAGGTTCTCGACCTTCTGCATGTTGTAGAGGTCTTCGACCGGCTGCCAGAACACCCACGCGCTCGGCTCGAGCTCGCGGAGGTCACCGACGATGTGCTCGGCCATGCCGATGCCGTTGGTGATGTCGTTGGTCGTGAATCCCCCGGCGGTCCAGTTGCCCTCGACCTCGCTCATCCACAGGGGCTTGTCCGCGGCCTTGGCGATGTCACGCACCACCTGGCGCCCGCTCGTGCCGTAGGTGTGCACGTTGAGCTGGTCGACGAGGCTCTTCGACTGCGCCGACCAGGCGTTCCAGTTCGACGCGAAGATCCCGGGGTTGGTCTCGTCCATCGCCGAGATGACGGCATCCGTCGTCGTGCTCGGCTGAGCGAGCCGCGCGGAGAGCGCCTTCACCATGGCGTCCTGCGCCTGGGGGCCGATGTGCGCGCCCTCCTGGCGACCACCGGTGGGCCATTTCGCCCCGTTCGGGATCTGGGTCTGCCAGTAGTTCGTGTTGGGCTCGTTGAACGGGTCGATCGTGTCGAAGTGGATGCCGTGGGTCTTCTCGAGCTCGTCGACGACGTTGACGAGATAGCCGGCGAACTTGTCCATGTCGGCCGGAGCGAGCTGCTCGCTGGTGGCGTCGTTGATGCCGCCGGAGACGTAGCCGCTCTGCGTGAGGAAGTACGGCGGAGAGTTGCTGAAGGCCTCCCAGTGGGTGACCTTGTCCTTGAGCGCGTCGAGCCACCAGCGCTGCGCGGAGTCCGCGTCGAAGTCGTAGGCGTTCGGGTCGTCGGGGTTCCACGCGGCCTTGTACCGCGCGCGGTCGGCGTAGTCGGAGGTGATGGCCCCCTGGGCGTCGCTCGCCGTCAGGTCGGGGTTCCAGAACCCGGGCACGGCGCCTCCGGGGCGCAGGTACGCGGGCACGTCGGAGGCGTTGCCGCCCCCGATGTTGTACCGGGCGATGTTGAGGTTCAGGCCGTCCTCGCCGAACACCGCGTCGAAGAGCTTCTGGCGCACATCGGCCGGGTAGTTGCCGGTGGCGTTCGCGAACCACACCAGGCTCGTGCCCCAGCCCTCGAACGGCTCCGCCGCGGACGCGGGGTTGGGCGTGATCCGCACGGCGGAGGGGGGCGCGGCAGCGGCCGAGGCGGCGGGGGCCACGGTGGTGGCCGCGATCCCGCCGGCAGCCAGGGCGACAGCGCAGGTCATCGACAACAGTCGAGCTGACTTCATCGTCATTTCCGATCCGGCCGCCACAGTGCGGCCTCGCAGGTGGTGATGTTGACGTCAACATGTTGACGTCAACACCCAACCTAGCCGACGACCCGGAGTGGCACAACGCCTCCGGCGTGCGCTCAGCGAGCGGGGCCGGACGAGGCGCGCCGCACCAACGACGTCGGCACGAGCGTGCGCGCGTGCTCGCCGCCGGTGCCCTCGATGTCGGCGATGAGCGCCGTCATCGCCTCCTCCCCCACGCGCTCGAAGCGCTGGCGGACGGTGGTGAGCGGAGGCCAGAAGTTCGCCGATTCGGGCATGTCGTCGAAGCCGACGACGCTGACGTCGCCGGGCACGGCGCGCCCGGTCTCGTGGAGAGCGCGGATGACGCCGAGCGCCATCTGGTCGTTCGCCGCGAACACGGCCGTCACCTCGGGCATCGTGGCCAGCGCGAGGCCGATGCGGTGCCCCGACTCGGCCGTCCAGTCGCCGATCTGCACGTCGGGCACGCGGCATCCGCGCTGCTCGAGGGCCTCGCGCCAGGCGTCGCGCCGGCGCTCGGCCGCGAAGGACTCCGGCGGCCCCGACACGTGCCACACCGTCTCGTGGCCGAGGTCGAGCAGGTGCTCGGTCGCGAGCTTCGCCCCCTGCGCCTGATCGTTGTCGACGACCGCGTACGGGTAGTCGGCGCTGGAGTCGACGACCACGACGGGCAGCCCCGACGGGATCGACAGCTCGTTCTCGCCCAGGCGGTGCGTCTCGATCAGGATGACGATGCCGTCGACGGCGTGCTCGCGCAGACGGAGGAAGGCGCCCGACACGTCGGACTGCGACGCCGACTGCACGGTGATGAGGGTGATGGAGTACCCGGATGCCGCCGCCATCGAGGCGAGGGCGTCGAGGGTGCGGGTGTTGCCGTAGGAGCTCAGCGAGAACATGATCACGCCGATGCTGCGGAACCGCCCGGAGCGCAGGGCGCGCGCCGCGCTGTTGGGGCGGTACCCCAGGGCCGACATCGCGTCGAGCACGCGCTGACGCGTCTCGGGATCGACGTTCGCACGCTCGTTCGCCACGCGCGAGACCGTCTGGCCCGACACCCCCGCCGCCGCGGCAACGTCGGCCATCGACACCTCTCTCCGACGCTCGCGCGTCGGGATCGCGGTCGACGTCGTCGTCGTTTCGCTCATGCCTGCCCCCTCGGGATGTTGACGTTGACACCCTAGCGCGCGGGGGTTATGTTTACGTCAACATCTCGACGACCCGGCCGGGATGCGCACCAACGAAGAGGCACCGGACGATGACGACCACTGCGGCACCCCCGCCCGCCCTGCGTTCCCCGCGGCGCAAGCGACGCACCCGAATCGACGATCGAGGCTGGCTGTTCGTCGCCCCCTTCGCTCTCGTCTTCGCGCTCGTGTTCCTGGCGCCCCTGGCCTACAGCGTCTACCTCAGCCTGTTCCGCGACCAGCTGATCGGCGGCAACGCATTCGTCGGCTTCGAGAACTACATCACCGCCTTCGGCGACCCCAAATTCTGGGACGGCTTCGGGCGGGTGGCGGTGTTCCTCGTCGTGCAGGTGCCGGTCATGCTGCTGCTGGCTCTGGCCGCCGCGCTCGCGATCGACAGCGCCCGACTGCACGCGGCGGGCTTCTACCGCATCGTCATCTTCCTGCCCTACGCCGTGCCCGCGGTCGTCGCCGTGCTCATGTGGGGCTACATCTACGGCGACCAGTTCGGCCTGACCCGCAACCTCAACGACCTGTTGGGCGGACAGGTCGTCCAGCCCTTCCTCCCCGAGTGGATGCTGCTGTCGATCGGCAACATCGTCACCTGGCAGTTCGTGGGTTACAACATGCTCATCTTCTACTCCTCGCTGAAGACCATCCCCAGCGAGCTCTACGAGGCGGCGTCCATCGACGGCGCGGGCGCGTGGCGCACGATCTTCTCCATCAAGATCCCCGCGGTGCGCGGCGCCATCGTCATCGCCACGATCTTCTCGATCATCGGCAGCTTCCAGCTGTTCAACGAGCCCAACATCCTCAAGCCTCTGGCGCCGAACACGATCTCGACGTTCTTCACGCCGAACATGTACGCCTACAACCTCTCGTTCGCCGGCCAGCAGTACAACTACGCCGCCACGATCGCCATCATCATGGGCGTCATCACCGCGGTGATCGCCTACGTCGTGCAGCTGCGCGGCTCACGTCAGGAGACGCGATGACCACCGCGACCGCACCCCGCACCGACACCGTCGCCGTGACCACGCCCCGCAGCGGCCGGGCCGGCACGCGCTTCGCGCGCACCTCTCCCACGCACGGCAAGAAGTCGATCGTGCTGAGCATCGTCATGGGCCTGTACCTGCTGTACACGCTCGTCCCGCTGTTCTGGCTCGTCATCAACGCCACCAAGACGCAGCCCGACCTGTTCACGACCTTCGGCCTCGGGCCCGGCAACACCTTCGCGCTGTTCGACAACATCGCGCAGACGCTGACCTATCGCGACGGCATCTTCGTCCGCTGGCTCGGCAACACCCTGCTCTACGTCGTGGTCGGTGCGGGCGGCGCGACGCTGCTCGCCACTCTCGCCGGTTACGGTCTGGCGAAGTACAACTTCCGTGGCCGCAAGGCGGTCTTCGCCGTCGTCCTCGGCGCGATCGCGGTGCCGGGAACCGCCCTCGCGGTGCCGACGTTCCTGCTGTTCAGCCAGCTCGGGATCACCAACACCCCGTGGGCGATCATCATCCCCTCGCTCATCAGCCCCTTCGGTCTGTACCTCATCTGGGTGTACGCCACCGACGCCATCCCCACCGAGCTGCTCGAGGCCGCGCGCATGGACGGCGCGGGCGAGTTCCGCACGTTCTTCACCATCTCGATCCGCCTGCTCACACCGGGCATCGTGACGGTGCTGCTGTTCGCGGTCGTGGCGACCTGGAACAACTACTTCCTGCCGTTGATCATGCTCAGCGACCCCACCTGGTACCCGCTCACCGTCGGGCTCAACCAGTGGAACGCGCAGGCCATCGGCGTGGGCGCCCAGCCCATCTACAACCTCGTGATCACCGGGGCACTGCTGTCGATCCTCCCGATCGTCGCCGCGTTCCTCGTGCTGCAGCGCTTCTGGCAGTCGGGCCTGAGCGCGGGCAGCGTCAAGCAGTGATCCGCTGACCCCCCACCGCGCATCGCCCCTCCGCGGGACGTCGCACCTGCATCCGCAACACCATCCACAACAACGAAGTAGAGGAAACCGATGACATTCATGCGCAAGGGCTCCGCCATGCGGCGGACCGTCTTCGCCGTCGCCGCCACCGCCCTGTCGGTCGGCGCGCTCACCGCGTGCTCGGGCGGCAACGCCGGCGGCGCAGCCGCCGGTTCGGCCGACGACATCGAGAAGGCCCTCGAGGCCGGTGGCGAGCTCACGTACTGGTCGTGGACCCCGTCGGCCGAGGCGCAGGTCGCCGCCTTCGAGAAGAAGTACCCCAACGTCAAGGTGAACTACGTCAACGCGGGCACCAACACCGAGGAGTACACCAAGCTCCAGAACGCGATCAAGGCCGGCTCGGGCGCCCCCGACGTCGTGCAGATCGAGTACTACGCCTTCCCGCAGTTCGCGCTCTCGGACTCGCTGCTGGACCTGTCGTCGTACGGCTTCGCCGACCTCGAGGGCGACTACGCCACGGGCCCCTGGGGCTCGGTCGACTTCGACGGCAAGATCTACGGCCTCCCGCAGGACTCGGGCCCCATGGCCCTGTTCTACAACAAGAGCGTCTTCGACCAGTACGGCATCGCCGTGCCCACCACGTGGGACGAGTACTACGCCGCCGCCCAGAAGCTGCACGCGGCCGACCCCACCAAGTACATCACCGCCGACACCGGTGACTCCGGCTTCACCACCAGCATGATCTGGCAGGCCGGCGGCACCCCCTTCACGACCACCGGCGACGCGGGCACCGACGTCACCATCGACCTGCAGGACGCGGGCTCGAAGAAGTTCGCCCAGAACTGGAACCGCCTGATCGAGGGCGACCTGCTCTCGAGCACGCCCAGCTGGAGCGACGAGTGGTTCAAGGGCCTCGGAGACGGCTCGATCGCCTCGCTCGTCATCGGAGCCTGGATGCCCGGCGTCCTGGAGTCTTCGGTGAAGGACGGCGCCGGCAAGTGGGCGGTCGCCCCGATCCCGACTTACGACGGCAAGCCTGCGACGGCGGAGAACGGTGGCGGCGGCCAGGCCGTGACCAAGCAGAGCAAGAACCCCGCCCTGGCGGCCGGCTTCCTGAAGTGGCTGAACAACGACGAGGAGAGCCTGAAGATCTTCGCGGAGTCGGGCGGCTTCCCCTCCACCACCGCGCAGCTGAGCGACTCGTCGTTCGTCGACCAGAAGTCGGACTACTTCGGTGGCCAGCAGATCAACCAGGTGCTGACGCAGGCGTCGAGCGACGTGGTCAAGGGCTTCAGCTACCTGCCCTTCCAGGTCTACGCCAACAGCATCTACAGCGACACCGTCGGCCAGGCGTACGCCAACAAGAGCGATCTGAACGCCGGCCTCACGACGTGGCAGGACCAGCTCGTCCAGTACGGCAACGACCAGGGCTTCTCGGTCAACAAGTAAGAAGCAACTCCGGGGCGGGCCGCAGCGAAGGCATGCGGCCCGCCCCCTCCCTTTCCCTCCCGAGGAGAGCCATGAGCACCCCCACCCGCATCCGTGTCGACCGCGCCGCAGTCGGCTCCGAGGTCCCCCGCCGCCTGTTCGGCTCGTTCGTCGAGCACATGGGCCGCTGCGTGTACGACGGCATCCACTCCCCCGGCCACGACACCGCGGACGCCGCAGGCTTCCGTGCGGACGTGCTCGAGCTCGTCCGTGAGCTCGGTGCCACGGTCGTGCGCTACCCCGGCGGCAACTTCGTCTCGGGCTACCGCTGGGAAGACGGGGTGGGCCCGCGTGACGAGCGCCCCGTGCGCCTGGATGCCGCGTGGCACAGCACCGAGACCAATCAGGTGGGGCTCCACGAGTTCGCCGAGTGGGCGGATGCCGCCGGCCTCGAGGTCATGGAGGCGGTCAACCTCGGCACGCGCGGTGTCGCCGAAGCCGCCGACCTGCTCGAATACACGAACCATCCCTCCGGCACGGCGCTCAGCGACCGGCGCCGCACGAACGGACGCGAGGAACCGTTCGGCATCCGCCTGTGGTGCCTCGGCAACGAGATGGACGGGCCCTGGCAGATCGGCCACAAGACCGCCGACGAATACGGCCGCCTCGCCGCCGAGACCGCGCGCATGATGCGCTTCATCGATCCGACCGTCGAGCTCGTCGCCGCCGGCAGCTCGAACCACGAGATGCCCACGTTCGGGGAGTGGGAGCGCACGGTGCTCCGTCACACCGCCGGCCTCGTCGATCACATCTCGGTGCATGCGTACTACGAAGAAGACCCGGTCGACCCGGCGAGCTTCCTCGCGAGCGGCGCCGCCCTCGACCGCTACATCTCCGACGTCGTCGACATCATCGACGAGGTCGGCGCCACCACCCCCGACGGCGGGACGATCGGCATCAGCGTCGACGAGTGGAACGTGTGGAACCAGACCCGTTGGAACGAGGTCGACAAGCCCCGCGTCTTCACCGGTGACTGGCCCGTCGCCCCGCGCCTGATCGAAGACGACTACACCGTCACCGACGCCGTCGTCGTCGGCTCCCTGCTCATCACGCTCATCCGCCGCTCCGACCGGGTCTCGATGGCCAACCTCGCGCAGTTGGTGAACGTCATCGCCCCGATCCGCACCGAGCCCGGCGGGGGCGCGGCCTGGCGCCAGAGCACGTTCCACCCGTTCGCGCTGACCGCGCGGGCGGCATCCGGTCGCGTCGTGCACCCCGTCGTCGAGGGCGCCACGATCGACACCGCGCGGCACGGGTCCGTCGACGCGGTCGATGCCGTCGCCACCGTCGACGGCGATGCCGTCTCGGTCTTCCTCGCCCACCGCGACCTCGACGCCCCCACCCCGGTCGAGCTCGACCTGGGGGCGGTGGCCGAGGTCGACGCGGTCGTGATCACGGTCCCCGAGGGCGGCGATCGCCACACCACCAACTCCGCCGCCGGCGAGCCCGTCGCCCCGCAGCCCCTGTCCGTCGACGTGGGGGCCGACGGCATCCTGCGCTTCACCCTCCCCGCCCTCGCCTGGGTGCGCCTGACGGCGCGCCTCACCGACTGACCCGAAAGACACCGTGACGACCTTCACCATCGGCGAGACCGACTTCCTGCTCGACGGGCGACCGCACCAGGTCATCTCGGGCACGCTGCACTACTTCCGCATCCACCCCGAGCACTGGGCCGACCGCATCCGCACAGCCAAGGCGATGGGGCTCAACACCATCGAGACCTACGTCGCGTGGAACGCGCACGAGCCCGTGAAGGGCGAATGGGATGCCACCGGCTGGAACGACCTGGGCCGCTTCCTCGACCTCATCGCCGCCGAGGGGCTGCACGCGATCGTGCGTCCGGGACCGTACATCTGCGCCGAGTGGCACAACGGGGGGCTGCCGGTGTGGCTGACCTCGACGCCGGGGATCGGCATCCGTCGCTCCGAACCGCAGTTCGTGGAGGCCGTGACCGAGTACCTGCGTCGGGTGTACGAGATCGTCGCCCCGCGCCAGATCGATCGCGGCGGCAACGTCGTGCTCGTGCAGATCGAGAACGAGTACGGCGCGTACGGCTCCGACAAGGAGTACCTGCGCGAGCTCGTGCGCGTGACGAAGGACGCCGGCATCACCGTGCCGCTGACCACCGTCGACCAGCCCATGCCGTGGATGCTCGAGGCGGGGAGCCTGCCCGAACTGCACCTCACGGGTTCGTTCGGTTCGCGGTCGGAGGAGCGCCTCGCGACCCTCCGCGAGCACCAGCCCACGGGACCGCTGATGTGCAGCGAGTTCTGGGACGGGTGGTTCGACTGGTGGGGCAGCATCCACCACACGACCGACCCCGCGGCATCCGCCCACGACCTTGACGTGCTGCTCGCGGCCGGGGCCTCGGTGAACATCTACATGGTGCACGGCGGCACCAACTTCGGCACCACGAACGGCGCGAACGACAAGGGCCGGTTCGACCCCATCGTGACCTCGTACGACTACGACGCACCCATCGACGAGTCGGGCCATCCGACGGCGAAGTTCCACGCGTTCCGCGAGGTCATCGCGAAGTACGCGCCCGTGTCGGCGGAGGTTCCCGCGCCGCGGCCCACGGCCCCGTCGTTCGAGGTGACGCTGTCGGGCGAAGGCGAGTGGATGCCGGCAGCCGCCGATACGGCCCCGATCGACTCCCCCGCCACCTTCGAGCAGCTCGGGCACCTCGGTCCTCTCGTGCGGTACGACGTCGAGCTGCCGTCGTTCACCGGTCGCGCGGCTCTCGTGTTCGACGAGGTGCGCGACCTCGCCTGGGTGCACGTGGACGGGATCGCGGTGGGACGGCTGTCGCGGTCGCTGCGCGAGCGCGCGCTGATGATCCCCGCGGGCGCGCGACTGACGGTGCTCGTCGAGGACCAGGGACGCGTGAACTACGCCGATCGTCTCGGCGAGCCGAAGGGGCTCATCGGCGCGGTGACGCTGGACGGCGCCCCGCTCACCGGCTGGACCGCGACGCCGATCGACCTCGACACCGTCGAGGGCTCGGGCTCGGGCTCGGGCTCGGCGGGTCGGGCGTTCCTGCGCGGGACGTTCGAGCTCGACGCGCCCGTCGACCTGTTCCTCGACACCGGCTCGTGGGGCAAGGGCTTCGCCTTCGTCAACGGCTTCTTCCTCGGTCGGTACTGGAACAACGCGCCGCAGAACACGCTCTACGTGCCCGGACCGGCGACCCGCGCCGGCGCGAACGAGATCGTCGTGCTCGAGCTCGAGCACGCGGTGGATCCGGTCGCGCGCTTCGTCGCGGAGCCGTCGCTGGGGCAGCTCGAGGAGTAGGCCGGCCGTCCCTCCGGAACAGGCGATCCGTCGCGTGCAGGACCACCCGCGGGAGGGCGGTCCTGTTCGGCGGATCGCCTGTTTCCGCGTGTGCGCAGACGCGCGTCGCGCGCGGGAGGAGCAGGATGGGGTCATGACGATGGCCGCCTGGCTCCGCTCGCTCCCCTCGCTCACCGGGGTGGCCCCCGAGCCGGATGCCGCGCCCCTGCCCGATACGCCGGAGCCGCTGTTCGAGCGATGGATCCGCGGGGCGGTGGAGGCGGGTGTCGCCGAAGCGCACGGTGCCACCCTCTCGACGGTGGATGCCCGCGGCATCCCGGACGCCCGCGTGCTGATCCTCAAGGACCTCGATCCGGGAGGCTGGGCCTTCGCGGGCCCGCGCGACTCGGCGAAGGCGGAGCAGCTGGCCGCGCAGCCCGTCGCGGCCCTGACCTTCTGGTGGCCGTCCGTCGTGCGGTCCGTCCGCGCGCGCGGCCGGGTGGTCGAGGCATCGGCGGAGGAGTCCGCGGCCGATCTCGCTGCGCGATCCGCCGCCGCCCGCGACGGGATCGCGCCGGGCGGGTGGGTGCTGTGGCGGCTCGTTCCCGACCAGGTCGAGTTCTGGCAGGGCTCCCCCGATCGCCGTCACCGGCGCACGATCTATCGTCGCGTCGGCGACGGCTGGCGGGTATCCGGCCCCGAGGCGGAGAGCGAGCGACGATGAGCGGCTACGAGATCACCGACATCGGCACGATGGCCGCGTGGCGCGAGCACTTCGGCGGGTTCGTGCCGGAGCGCTCGCGCGACGGTCGACGCGTCGTCGACCACGAGCTGACCATGCAGTTCATCGGGATGACGGCGAACGCCCTCCTCCCCGGCGAGGACGCGGGGTACTGGCACACGCACAGCCGGGTCGAGGAGCTCTACGTCTTCCTCGAGGGGCGCGGACAGATGGGCTTGGGAGACGACGTCGTCGACGTCGGCGCGGGGAGCGTCGTCCGTGTCGGTCAGGGCGTGTGGCGCGTCTGGCGCGCTCTCCCCGACAGCCCGGGCGAGCTGCGCTGGCTGTGCATCCGCGCGGGCGGGGAGGCCCTGCCCCACATCCCGGACGACAGTTCGCGCGACGCCGATCGCCCGATGCCGTGGGCCGCCGCCGGCTGACCCCTCCGCGCTAGGCCGATCCGCGCCAGACGACCGGAGCGTCGAGCAGGATGCCGTCGGCATCCGCCACTCCGCCCGAGAGCTGCAGCAGCACCGCCTCGGCGGCCGCCGCCCCCAACCCTTCCGCGGGCTGATCGACCGTGCTGAGCGGGGGGTCGGTGCGCAGCGCCCAGGCGCTGTCGTCGAAGCCCACGACGCCCACGTCGTCGGGCACGCGTCGCCCCGCCGCGCGCAGAGCCTGCACGGCGCCGGCCGCCACGGCATCCGACGCTCCGAAGACGGCGTCGAGGTCGGGCGCGCGCTCGATCAGACGCCGCATGCCCGCCTCGCCGTCGGCGAAGGCGTACAGCGGGACGGGTTCGACGAGATCCTCGTCGAAGTCGGCGCCCAAGGCCTCGCGGAAGCCCGCCAGGCGGTCGCTGCCGGAGTCGCGGTCGAGAGCCGCGGCGATCATGCCGATGCGTCGACGACCGGTCGCGCGCAGCTTCTCGGTGATCGCGCGCGCCGCTCCGAGATTGTCGATGCCCACCCACGGGCGGGAGATGCCCGGGGGGTGGCCGACATAGGCGACGGGCAGCCCCAGGCGCTCCACGACGTCGGTGATGGGGTCGTGATGCCGTGCCGAGACGATCACCGCGCCGTCGACGAAGCCTCCGCTGAGGTAGCGCGCGACGCGGTCGGTGTCGCGCTCGGTGTCGACGACCACGCACACCATCTGGTAGTCGGCCTTCGACAGCGCCGTGTTGGCACCGAGCATGATGCCGCCGATGTTCGGGTCTTCCAGGAACAGCGAGTGCGGCTCGTGCACGATGAAGCCGACCGCCTGCGTGCGCTGGCGGACGAGGTTGCGGGCGGCTGTGTTGGGGACGTACCCGACCTCGCGGATCGCGGTCTGGATCGCCTCGCGCGCTTGATCGGAGACGTATCCGCCGTTGAGGACACGGCTCACCGTGCCCCGCGACACCCCCGCGGCCTTCGCCACGTCATGCACCGTGCTGCGCCGGCGCCCGGGCGGAGGAGGCGTCATGAGGGTCAGCCTAGCGGGACGCGGGAGTTGACGACGGCGGTACGGCGTGTCAGTATGTGCACGTTCACACATCCTCGTTCGATGTTCTGCATCTCCGGTGTGTGCACGTTCACAGAACCCCGCAAAGGAGCGCCCACCGGATGCTTGCCGTCGATCATCTGGCCCCGCTCGATCGCGACAGCGACCGAGCGACCGACCCGACCCGCGCGGGCGCCGCGCTGGACGCCCTGACCCGCGAGGGCCTCGTGTTCGGATGCGACTACAACCCCGAGCAGTGGGACCGCGCGGTGTGGGACGACGACATGCGCCTCATGAGCGAAGCGGGCGTGGGGCTCGTGGCCGTGAACATCTTCGGCTGGTCCTGGATCAACCCCGACCACGGCATCTGGAACTTCGACGAGCTCGACGAGGTCATGGACCTCGCCCACGCGCACGGCATCCGGGTCAACCTCGGAACCGCGACCGCCTCGCCCGCCCCCTGGGTGACCACTCGGCATCCCGAGATCCTGCCCGTGGCCGAGGACGGGACACGGCGTTTCCCCGGCGGCCGCCAGGCGTACTGCCCGAGCTCCCCGGTCTTCCGCGGCTACGCGGCCGAGCTGAGCCGGCGCGTCGTGGAGCGCTACGCCGAGCACCCCGCCCTGGCCATGTGGCACGTCTCGAACGAGCTCGGATGCCACAACGCCCTGTGCTACTGCGAGGCCAGCGCCGCGGCGTTCCGCGACTGGCTGCGCGCCCGGTACGGCACCGTCGCAGCCGTCAACACCGCCTGGGGCACCTCGTTCTGGAGCCAGCGCTACAGCGACTGGGGGCAGATCCTCCCGCCGATGGCCGCGCTGTCGCTGCGCAACCCCGGGCAGCTGCTCGACTTCCAGCGCTTCTCCTCCGACCAGCAGCTCGAGCTGTACCGCGCCGAAGCCGAGATCATCCGCGCGCGCAGCGCAGCCCCGGTCACCACCAACTTCATGGTCACCGCGCACATCCGGGCGCTCGACTACTTCTCCTGGGCCGGCGAGATGGACGTCATCGCCAACGACCACTACCTCGACCGGCGACTCGCCGACCCGATCGCGGAGCTCTCGTTCGCGGCCGATCTCACGCGCGGCATCGCCGCGGGCACCCCGTGGCTGCTGATGGAGACCTCGACCGGCGCGGTGAACTGGCAGCCGCACAACCTCGCCAAGGGCGAGGGTGAGCTGCTCCGCAACGTCGTCTCGCACGTGGCGCGCGGCGCCGACGGCATCTGCTTCTTCCAGTGGCGCGCCTCGGCCCAGGGCGCCGAGAAGTTCCACTCCGCCCTCCTCCCCCACGCCGGCACCGACACCGCGCAGTGGCGCAGCGTCCTCGAGGTCGGCCGTACCCTGCGTGCGCTGCAGCCCGTCGCCGGGACGCGCGTCGCGTCCGACGCGGCCGTGCTGTTCGACTGGGAGAGCTGGTGGGCGCTCGAGAACGAGGGCCGCCCGAGCGAAGACCTGCGCTACCTCGACCAGGTGCACGCCGCGCACGGGGCCCTCGCCGCCGCCGGGATCTCGACCGACGTCGTCTCGGCGGGCGCCGACCTCTCCGCCTACCGTCTCATCGTCGTCCCGGCCCTCCATCTCGTGCGGGATGCCGACGTCGATCGCCTGTCGCGATTCGTCGAGGCCGGCGGCACCGTCGTCATCACCTTCGCCAGCGGCATCGTCGACGAGCAGGACCGGGTGCGGCTCGGCGGGTACCCGGGCGCCTTCCGCGACCTGCTCGGGATCGTGTCGGAGGAGTTCGCCCCGCTGGGGCCCGCGCAGGTCGTCACGCTCGACGACGGCAGCACCGGCTCGGTGTGGTCGGAGCGTCTGCGCACGGTCGACGCCGAGATCGACGCGCTCTTCGTCGACGGTCCCGCGGCGGGGCTCCCCGCACGCACCCGCCGCGCGGTCGGCGACGGTTCGGCGTGGTACCTGGCGACGCTCCCGTCGGCCGACGCCTACCGCGACCTCCTCCTGCGCATCGCCGCGGCATCCGGCATCCGCACCCTCGACGCCGTCACCGGGGTCGAGGTCGTGCGCCGGGCGGGCGGGGACCGCGCCTTCACGTTCGTCATCAACCACACCACCGAGTCGGTCGAGATCGCGGCGCACGGACGCGACGCGCTCACCGGCGAGCGCGTCGACGGTCTCGTCACCGTCGCCGCCGGTGCCGTCCGCATCATCGAGGAGGCCTCGTGACCACCACCGCTCCCGCTCCCGCGCGGGCCGAACGCGCGAGCGCCCCGAGGCCGCGCCGACCGCGCGTGCCCTTCAAGAGCGCGATCGTCATCCTGCTGGCGCCGTTCGCGGTGCTGTTCGTCCTCTTCTACGTCCTGCCGATCGTCTTCGCCATCGTGCAGTCCCTTCTGGTGGTGCGCCGCGAGGGCACGTTCGGCAAGGCCGAACTCGTCTTCGGCGGGCTCCAGCAGTACGCGCTCGTCTTCCAGAACGAAGCGTTCTGGGCGTCGATGCTGCGCATGCTCGCGTTCGGCGTCGTGCAGGTGCCCGTGATGCTCGGCCTCGCGCTGATCTTCGCGCTGCTGCTGGACTCGCCGCTGCTGAAGGGCAAGCGGTTCTTCCGTCTCGCCTTCTTCGTGCCGTACGCGGTCCCCGGTGTGATCGCGGCGATCATGTGGGGCTCGCTGTTCTCGCCCAACCTCTCGCCGTTCACCGCGTTGACGAGGAACGTCGACTTCCTCGGCGCCGACCTCGTGCTGTGGTCGATCGCGAACGTCGTCACGTGGGTCTACGTCGGCTACAACATGCTGATCATCTACTCGTCGCTGCTGTCGATCCCCAGTGAGATCTACGAGGCGGCCCGCCTCGACGGTGCGGGGCAGTTCCGCATCGCGTGGTCGATCAAGATCCCGCTCGTGCGGCCCGCGATCGTCATGACCGCGATCTTCTCGATCATCGGCACGCTGCAGCTGCTCGCCGAGCCGCAGGTCTTCCGCTCGTTCAGCTCCGCGGTCACCAGCACCTTCACTCCCAACATGACCGTCTACGCCACGGCATCCATCCCCAACGCCAATCTCGCGGCGGCGTTCTCGGTCGTGCTGGCCGTGACCACCTTCGTGCTGTCGTTCGGCTTCATGAAGTGGATGCAGAAGAAGGGCAACGCATGAGCGCCGTCACCACCTCCCGACGCCCCCTCGGCCCCCGCGCGGGCGGCCCCCGCTCCGGCGCGACCCGTTCGGGCGCGGTGCGCGAGCCCCTCGTCTCGCGCACCTCGGCGATGCTCGTCATGGCCGTCTTCACGGTCTACTTCCTGCTGCCGCTGTGGTGGCTGCTGGTGGCCTCGAGCAAGAGCACGGGCGACATCCTCACCACCAACCCCCTGTGGTTCGCCGACATGCGGCTGTTGTCGAACATCGGCGATCTGTTCGCCTACCGCGACGGCATCTTCCTGCGCTGGCTCGGCAACTCGCTGCTGTACGCCGGCCTCGGCGGAGCGGTCGCGACGCTCCTGGCCGCGATGGCCGGGTACGCGCTGGCGAAGTACCGCTTCCCGGGCCGCGAGCTCGTGTTCGACGTCGTGCTCGGCGGTGTCCTGGTGCCGGCCACCGCGCTCGCCCTGCCGCTGTTCCTCATCTTCAGCCAGGTGCAGCTCACGAACACCTTCTGGGCCGTGTTCCTGCCCTCGCTCGTCAGCCCGTTCGGGGTGTACCTCGCGCGCATCTTCGCGGCATCCTCTGTGCCCGACGAGCTGCTCGAGGCCAGCCGACTGGACGGCGCCGGAGAGATCCGCACGTTCTTCACCGTCAGCCTGCGGCTGATGAGTCCGGCACTGGTCACGATGTTCCTCTTCCAGTTCGTCGCGATCTGGAACAACTTCTTCCTGCCGCTGATCATGCTGCGTAGCGAGGAGCTGTTCCCCGTGGTGTTCGGGCTCTACGGCTGGAACAACCAGCTCAACCAGATCCCCGAACTGCGCGGGCTCGTCCTGATCGGCGCCCTGCTGTCGGTCATCCCCCTCATCGTCATCTTCCTGCTCCTCCAGCGCTTCTGGCGCAACGGTCTCGGGACCGGCGCGCTGAAGTGATCCGTTCGGCGGCTGCGGCCGCCCCCACCCCGGGCGCAAACGGCGCGTCCGGGCACCCAGAGAAAGAGGCATCCCCATGAAGCACAGAATCCTCGCGGCGACATCCGGCGTCGCCCTGTCGGCTCTGCTCCTCGCCGGTTGCGCCGGAAGCGGGAGCGGCGACGGCGCCGCGGCCGCCGACTGCGCCCCCGCCGACGGTCCCGTGACCCTCGAGTTCACCTCGTGGATCCCGGGCATCGAGAAGGCCGTCGACCTGTGGAACACCGAGAACCCCGATATCCAGGTCAAGGTGCAGACCGGCCCCAACGGCAACAACGGCACGTACCAGAACTTCTTCAACCAGATCGCCGCGGGCAACGCCCCCGACCTCGGCCAGATCGAGTACGACGCCCTCCCCAACTTCCTCGTGCAGGACGGCGTCGAGAACATCGCCGCCTGCTCCGACGTCGTCGCGGCGAAGGACCAGTTCGTGGGCTGGGCGTGGAACCAGGTCGCCCTCGGCGAGGACGGCGCCGTGTACGGCATCCCGCAGGACATCGGCCCGATGGCGCTGTTCTACCGCAAGGACCTCTTCGCGGCGAACGGCATCGCGATCCCCACCACGTGGGACGAATACACCGAGGCCGCCAAGAAGATCCGCGCGCTCGGCGGGTACATCACCAACTTCTCGCAGTCCGACATCAACCAGTTCGCCGGCTTCGTCTGGCAGGCCGGTGGGCAGTGGTTCGGCAACGACGCGGACGGCTGGACCGTCTCGCTCACGGACCCGGCGTCGGAGAAGGTCGCCGATTACTGGCAGTCGCTCATCGACCAGGACCTCGTCTCGACCTACCCCGCGTGGACCGACGAGTGGAACAACGCCTACAACTCCAGCCAGGTCTGGACGTGGAACTCCGCCGTCTGGGGCGCGAACTCGATCTCGAGCGGCGCTCCCGACACCGCGGGTGGATGGGCCGTGGCCGACCTGCCGCAGTGGAACGCCGGTGACGCCGTGTCGGGCAACTGGGGCGGATCGTCGATCGCCGTCCTCAAGGGCAGCGAGCACCCCTACGAGGCGACGACGTTCGCTCTGTGGCTGAACACCTCCGAGGAGGCGCTGACGGTGCTCAACGAAGAGGCCAACATCTACCCCGCCACGACCGAGGGCCTGAAGCTCCCCTCGCTCACGCAGGGCGTCGAATTCTACGGCGGACAGAAGATCTACGACGTCTTCGCCAAGGCCGCGACCGAGGTGACGCCCGACTTCGTGTGGGGCCCGACCATGACGAAGACCTACGCCGACGTCTCCGACGGCTTCAAGGCCGCGGTCAGCGGCAGCGGCACGCTCGCCGACGCCCTCCAGAAGGGCCAGGATGCCACCATCGGCGCCCTGGAGTCGCAGTCCATCCCCGTGAAGAAGTAACGCTTCCTTCTTCCGGCGACGCCCGTGGATGCTCCGGCATCCGCGGGCGTCCTGCGTTTCCGGATCCCGCCGCGGTGGGGCGGGGTGAGGGGTGAGAGCGGAGCGGGGAGGAAAGCGGCGTGGGGGATCAGGACGCCGCCGCGGCCTCGGCTCGCCGCGCCGCCTCGACCAGGGCCGCGCGAAGGGCGGCCGGGCGGGCGTCGGCGATCGGCCGGTCGAACCGGAGGCATTCCGCGGCGAGGGCACCCCACGACCACGAGCCCAGCGACACGCGGGTGCGGCCGTCATCGGTGGCGAGGAGACTGCCGTCCCCCACGTAGGGCGCGAGATCGGCGCGTTCCGCGGCGACCACGATCTCGCCCCGGCAGGGCCAGCGTCCCGTCTCGTCGCCCCCGCGGAACCGCCCCTCGAGGTAGCGCACCGGATCTCCGCCGGGCAGCGCGCGTCGGGGGAACGGGCGGCCGCGATGGGTCTTCAGCGTCATCCGATCGACGCGGTAGATGCGCCAGTCGTCGCGCTCGGGGGTGAAGCCGATGAGGTACCACCGTCCCGAGGACCACACCAGATGGTGCGGCTCGGTCACTCGCGCAGGCCCCTCCGAGCCGGAGTAGTCGAAGCGCACCTCCTCCGCTGCCTCCATGGCCGCCTCGATCGCGCCGAGCACGGAAGGGTCGACGCCGACCGCACCCGCCGGCGCGATCACCTCGACCGCGAAGCGCTGCGCACGACGCCCCAGCGGCGCCGGCAACAGGCGCGAGAGGACGCTCAGCGCCTCATCGGCGGCGTCGGCGAGGGGACCGCCCGCGGACGCCGCGACCCGCAGCGCGACAGCGACGGCGACGGCCTGATCCGCGTCGAAGGCCACGGGCGGCAGATGCGCCCCCGCGCGCAAGCGGTAGCCGCCCGCGGGCCCGCGCGTCGCATCGATGTCGTACCCGAGTTCACGGAGGCGGTCGACGTCCCGGCGGATCGTGCGCTCGCTCACGTCGAGACGACCGGCGAGCGCGGCCGCCGACCAGTCGCGGCGGGACTGCAGAACGGTCAGCAGCGACAGCAGCCGCCGCGAGGTCGAGGGAGCGGAGGTCTCCGGCATGGCATCCATTCTGCGTCGCATTGCGGACCATCCCTGTCCGCAATGCGCGGGAGAGTCAGGGCATCCGGAACCTCCCGGCGTCAGACAGGAATCGACATGACCCTCACCACCACCCTCCACGTCAACTTCGACGGCCACGCGGCCGACGCCCTCGCCTTCTACGCGGAGGTGTTCGGCGGAACCGTCACGGCGGTCCCTTACGGCGACACGGCCGAAGTTCCCGAGCAGCGCGAGCAGATCGTGTGGGGCGAGATGGTCGCGCCCAGCGGCGTGCACGTGATGGCGTACGACATCCAGCGCTCGCTCGCCTACGACCGGGGCGCGAACCCCTTCTACCTCGCGCTGCGCGGGTACGACGCCGACGAGGTGCGCGCCGCATGGGAAGGACTGAGCCAGGATGCCGAGATCCTGGCCCCGTTCGGACCGTCGGCGTTCTCGCCGCTGTACGGCAAGCTCGTGGACCGCTTCGGCGTCGTGTGGATCATCGACGTGATCGCCCCCTGGAACGGCTGAGCCATCGCCGGCAGGGCTCGGTAGGACCAGCCCCGCGGCTCGGATGTCGCTGCGTCGGGCACTCTCCGACGCAGCGACACCTGAGCGGCGGCTCGACACCCCGCACGCGACGGATGACGGGTCGGCTCACTCCGCGATCGGCACCGGCACGACGGCATCCGCCGTCGCCCGCAGCGACGGACTCGCGAAGCGCGCCTTCGCGACCACCGCGGCGGCGGCGATCATGAGCGCCGCGCCCAGGACGTACGGTGCCGCGTGGGCGACGTGGGCGTAGAGCAGTCCCGCCATCAGCGGCGCGACCGTCCCGACCGCGGCATTGAGAGATTGCGCGGCACCCGCGATCCAGCCCTGCTCGTCGTCGCCGACGGCGTTGGAGAGCAATCCGTCCATGGTGGCCTGCGCCGCCCCCTGGCCCGCGGCGAGCGTCAGGGCGCCCACGACGAACAGCCACGGTTGCGCCAGGAGCGACGCGACCCCGGCGAGGGCGACGAGTCCGACCGCCTGCGCGACGATCCCGCTGACCACGACGCCGCGCTCGCCGATGCGCGGCAGCAGGAAGCCCAGCAGCACCCCTTGGATCGCGATGTCGATGATGCCGACGCACGCGGTGAGCAGGCCGATCGCGGTGGGGCTCCAGGAGATCGCATCGAGGGCGAGCACGCTGAAGTTGTTGACGAAGAAGCCGAACGGAAGGCCCACGAGGATGAGGCCGACCATGAGCCCGCGGAGCTCGGGTCGACGGAAGACGCCGCGGAAGACCGCGAAGGGGTGCACCGCGCGCAGGTCGAGAGAGGCGATCCGCCGGTCGGGGGCGAGGCTCTCGGGCAGCAGGAAGATGCTCAGGATCGCCACCGTCAGCGCGAGACCCGCGGTGACGAACACCGGCAGGTCGACGTCGATCGCGGCGAGGGTGCCGCCGAGGGCGGGCCCGACCATCGTGCCGATGCCGGCCGTCGCCCCGAGGATGCCGAAGCGGCGAGCGCGCTTCTCGGGCGGGGTGATGTCGGCGAGGTAGGCGAAGAGAGCGGGGAGGTCGCCGGCGGTCACGCCCTGCACGATGCGTCCGAGCAGCAGCACCCAGAGGGCGCCCCCGATACCGAAGAGCAGGAAGCCGAGGGCTGCCCCGAACCCGGCGACGATGATGACGGGGCGACGCCCGAAGCGGTCGGAGATGCGGCCGAGGAAAGGCGCGACGAGGAACGCGCAGAGCGCGTTGACGGTCTCGAGGATGCCGACCCATACGGCGAGGTCGGCGGGGTTCGACACGTACCGGAGGACGACGAAGGGCAGTACCGGCAGCACGACGGTCATGCCGGCGGTGGTGAGCGTCGTGATGACGACGAGCATCACCCAGGCGCGGCGGCCGGGGACGGGGGAGGAGGAAAGCGAAGTCACGCCGTAACTGTACTCGTACCAGTTTTGTTGTCAATACAGTTATGGACCCATCCCGGTAGACTGCCCGCATGAGCACCGACGTCGGGCGCCGCGAGCGCAAGAAAGCCGCCACCCGCAAGGCCATCTCCGACGCCGCGACCGCGCTCTTCGTGGAGCGGGGGTTCGACGAGGTCAGCATCCGCGAGGTCGCCGACGCCGCAGACGTCTCCCCGACGACCGTGTTCGCGCACTTCCCGCAGAAGGAGGCGCTCGTCTTCGACGAGGACGACGCGCAGCGCGATCTGCTCGTCGCCGCCGTGCGCGACCGCACCCCCGGCACGACCGTGTCCGAGGCGCTGCGCGACCTCTACCGCCGCGAGCTCATCGGCCTCGCCTTCGACCCGACCGGCGAGCACCGCCGCCAGTTCATGCAGCTCATCACCGGCACCCCCGCCCTGCGCGACTACGCCTCCCGCATGTGGCTGCGTCACGAGGACGCCCTCGCCGCGGCGATCGCCGCGACGACCGGGCAGAGCGAGCCGGATGCCGAGACCCGCGTCTACGCGAGGATGGTGCTGCAACTGCAGATCCTCGCGTTCGAGCACGACGACGCCGCGGCGACGATCGAGGCGGGCTTCCACCTCCTGGAGCAGGGCTGGCGCGAGCCGCGCTGACGGTGCACACCCCGGGGAGCACACCCGGGGCCCCCGACCCCGGCGCGCGTCAGGCCTGGGCGGTGCTCCGGCGCACGACCACCGACGCGGGAACCGTCTCGGCGATCGGCTCCCCTCCCTCGATCGCACCGACGAGCGCCGTGACGGCGCGCCGACCGAGGGCGTCGAAGTCTTGGCGCACCGTGGTCAGGGGTGGACGGAACTCGGCGGCATCCGCGATGTCGTCGAAGCCGACGACGGAGACGTCTTCGGGAACGCGCCGCCCCGCATCGGCGAGGGCCCGCAGCGCGCCGAGCGCCATCTGATCGTTGGCGACGAAGATCGCCGTCGCCTCGAGCAGGTGCGACACCGCCCGATGACCGGACGCCGAGGTCCAATCGCCGCGGACCGGCTCGGGGGTGACGAGCCCGGCGTCGGCGAGCGCGAAGCGCCACCCTCGTTCGCGCTCGGCCGCGGCGAACGAGCCGCGCGGCCCTCCGAGGTGGTGCACCGTGTCGTGGCCGAGCGCCAGCAGATGCGCGGTCGCGGCGCGGGCGCCGGCGGCGTGGTCGGTCTGCACGATCGAGAAACGCGCGTCGGGCGGCGAATCGACCACGACCACGTGGAGGTCGGCGGGCGGGTCGACGTCGCGGGCGAGCTCGGTCGCCTCGTTCAGCACCACCGCCCCGTCGACGCCCTGCGATCGCAGCCGCGCGAAGGCGTCGCGGATACCGCGCTCGCCCACCGTCACCACGGCGAGCGCATAGTCACGGGCGGCGGCGGCCTCGGAGATGGCCTGGAGCATGCGGGAGTTGCCGACGGATGCGAGGGTCGACACGACGAGACCGATGGTGGAGGTCTGACCCGTGCGCAACGCACGGGCGGCGCGGTGCATGCGGTACCCGAGGTCGGCCATCGCCTTCTCGACGCGGGCACGCGTGGCCGGGTCGACGCGGGGGCTGCCGTTGGCCACGCGCGACACGGTCTGCGCCGAGACTCCGGCCCTCTCGGCCACATCGGCCATGGATACGCGCATCACGCCCCCTCGATGTTGACGATATCACGGCCCGGATGTAGCGTGTTATCGTGAACACGGACAGCCTCACCGCGGAGCCCCTGGGCGCCGGCGTCGTCAAGCGGCCCACCCGCCTCGCCGACGGACGCGAGCTCATCTACTTCGACGACCCCGACACGACGCTCGGCGCCGAGCGCGCGGTCGACGCCCGCACCCTCGACCCGCGGCCGACGACGGCGACCATGCGGCAGGACGTGCTGACCGGTGACTGGATCACCGTGGCATCCAATCGGCAGAACCGAGCGTTCCTGCCCCCCGCCCACCTCGACCCGCTGTCTCCGCAGACGCCGACGAACCCCTCGGAGATCCCGTCGCTCTATGACGTGGCGGTGTTCGAGAACAAGTCCCCGTCGTTCGGCCCCGCCCTCGACGCGGCCGTCGGCGACGCCCCTACCGCCGTCGACCCGCCGCGCGGCGACGACGACCTCGAGCACCTCGGCCTCGGCCGCACGCGCACCTCGGTCGGCCGGTGCGAGGTCGTGTGCTTCAGCCCCGCGCACGAGGGGTCGTTCGGCTCGCTCTCGCGCACCCGCGCCCGCACCGTCATCGAGGCATGGGCGGACCGCACCGCGGCGCTGTCGGCTCTGCCCGGCATCCGTCAGGTGTTCCCGTTCGAGAACCGCGGAGAGCAGATCGGGGTCACGCTCCCCCACCCGCACGGGCAGATCTACGCCTACCCGTACGTGACCCCGCGCACGCACCGCCTGCTCGACACGATCTCGCGCACCTCGATCGACCTGTTCGCGCGCATCCTGGAGTTCGAGCAGGGCGGCGAGCGCGTCGTGCTGCGCGGAGAGCACTGGACCGCGTTCGTCCCCTTCGCCGCGCGCTGGCCCATCGAGGTGCACGTGCTCCCGCACCGCCACGTCGCCGACCTCGCCGAGACGACCGACGCCGAGCGCGACGAGCTCGCCCCGTTCTACCTGCGACTGCTGCGCGGCATCGACGCGCTCTACGACACCCCCACCCCCTACATCGCCGCCTGGCATCAGGCGCCGGTCGGACGGGGCCGGGATGCCGTGCGCCTCAACCTGCAGATCACCTCCCCCCGTCGCGCCGCCGACAAGCTGAAGTACCTCGCCGGATCCGAGGCCGCCATGGGCGCCTGGATCGGCGACGTGACCCCCGAATCGCAGGCCGAGCGCCTGCGCGCCGCCCTCGACACCGTTCCGGAGGTGACGGTATGACCGCCGTCGACGACGCCCGCACCCTTCTCACCACCCTCACCGACGCCCCGGAGGCCGGGGTGTGGTCGGCTCCCGGTCGCGCCAACCTCATCGGCGAGCACACCGACTACAACGAGGGCTTCGTCTTCCCCTTCGCGATCGCGCAGCGCACCGCCGCGGCCGTCGCGGTACGCTCCGACGACGTCATCCGCGTGACCTCGACGTTCGCCCCCGATCCGGTGGAGGTCTCGCTCGCCGACCTCGACGCCCGGATCGCCGCCGGCGGCCTCGACTGGGCAGGCTACCCGCTGGGCGTGGCGTGGGCGCTGCGTCGGGAGGCCCCGGATGCCGTGCCGCGCGGTGTCGACATCGCCCTCGCCTCCGACGTGCCCGTGGGTGCCGGCCTGTCGTCGTCGGCCGCGATCGAGGGGGCCGTGGCATCCGCCCTCAACGATGTGTGGAACGCGGGTCTCGACAAGGTCGCGCTCGCCCGGGTGGGACGCACCGCCGAGAACGACGCCGTCGGCGCCCCCACCGGGATCATGGACCAGATGGCCTCGATGCTCGGCGTCGCCGACGCGGCAACCTTCCTCGACTGCCGCACGCTCGAGACGCGTCCCGTCGCGCTCGGCTTCTCCGACGCGGGCCTGGCGATCCTCGTGGTCGACACGCTCGTCGAGCACGCGCACTCCACGGGGGGCTACCGCGAGCGTCGCGAGGCGTGCGAGCGCGGGGCGGCCGCGTTCGGAGTCGACTCCCTGCGCGATCTCACGGTCGACGACCTGCCCCGCGCGGCGGAGATCCTCGACGACGTCACCTTCCGCCGGGTCCGCCATGTCGTGACCGAGAACCAGCGCGTGCTCGACACCGTCGCCGCCCTCGACGCCGACGGTCCCGCCGCGATCGGCGACCTGCTCGTCGCCTCGCACGCCTCGATGCGGGACGACTTCGAGATCTCGGTGCCCGAGCTCGATCTCGCGGTCGAGACGACGCTCGCTTCGGGTGCGCTCGGCGCGCGGATGACCGGCGGCGGCTTCGGCGGCGCGGCGATCGCACTGATGCCCGTCGGCCTGATCCCAGTGGCGACGGATGCCGTGCGGGCCGCGTTCGCGGCATCCGGGTTCCGCGCCCCGAACGTGTTCACGGTGACCCCCTCGGAGGGTGCGCGCCGCGACGCGTGACGCGCGCGGGCCACGCGGCGTCGAGGCAGGCCGGGCCGCGGGGCACGCGCGGCGGCGCGTGCACAACTCCTGCGATTCGGGCGCGAACCCGCCCACCGAGGCCGAAACAGGCACGAATCTCCGGAGTTGTGCGCCGCCGCCGCGCACGCGGACCAACCGTATCCGCCCGAGGGGCGCGAGTGGTTCCCGGTCGATGTTCCGGCGGGCGAGCCAGACGTTCCTCGCGCTGAACGGATGGGACCGCGGTCGGGGGTGAGCCCGGACCGGCAGGATGGGGGAATGGATGCCGCCGTGCTCGCCACCACCTCGAAGGGACGCCTGCGGGGGTTCCGCCGTGATTGGACCGCCGTGTTCCTCGGCATCCCGTTCGCCCAGCCTCCGATCGGGCCGTTGCGCTTCGCGGCCCCCGTCCCCGTCGAGCCCTGGGACGGCGAGCGCGACGCGATCGCCTACGGAGCGACCGCGCAGCGGGGTGACGCCGGCATCACCCTCATCCCCGAGCCGAGCGTCCCGGGCGACGCCACCCTGAACGTCAACGTCTTCGCGCCCGCGGATCGAGAGCCGGATGCCACCCTCCCGGTGCTTGTGTGGATCCACGGCGGGGGCTACACCTCGGGATCGCCCGCGAGCCGGTGGTACGACGGCGACGCGTTCGCGCGCGACGGCGTGATCACGGTCGTGATCTCGTACCGGATCGGCTTCGACGGCTTCGGCCTCATCGAGGGGGCACCCGCGAACCGCGGCCTCCGTGATCAAATCGCCGCCCTCGAGTGGGTACGCGACGAGATCGGCGCCTTCGGCGGCGACCCGACGCGCGTGACGGTGGCGGGCCAGTCGGCGGGCGGCGGCTCGGTGCTCGCGCTGATGGCGAGCCCCGCGGCATCCGGACTCTTCCGCGGCGCGATGGCGATCTCGCCGGCGATCGGGGCCGTCGCCGTCGATTCCGCCCGGCGCTTCACCGAACGCGTGGCGTCGCTGGCCGGGGTCACCGCCGACCGCGAGGGGCTCGCGACCGTGCCGGAGGAACGGCTGATCGCGCTGCAGAAAGCCGCCGGGAAGCCGCCGCGCGGACGCGCCCTCGCGGCGCTGACGGCGCTGTTCGATGAGGGGCTTCCGCTCGGGCCGGTGATCGACGGTGATGTGCTGCCGCGGCATCCGCTCGACGCTCTCGCCGAGGAGCCCGGCGTGCCCCTGGTCATCGGCTCGACCGACGACGAGTTCACGATGTTGACCTCTCGCTACCGGGCCGCGCTGCGGGTCGTGCCCGTGTCGCTGGCGCTGGCCGTGCTCGGTCTCGGGCGCTCGCGGCGGCGCGCCTACCTCGAGCGCACGCGGCGTCGGGGCGCCGCGGCGGTCCTCGGCGGATACGCGACGGACCGGGTGATCCGGGCGACGGTGCTGCGGGTGGCGCGGGCGCGGGCGGCCTCCGCGAGGATCGCTGCCGACGCTCCTTCGGCCTCGGGGTCGACACCGGCGACCTGGGTCTACCGCTTCGCCTGGCCGTCGCCGATGTTCGGTGGGGCGTGCCACTGCCTCGACGTGCCGTTCTGGTTCGACCACCTCGACGGCGACGGCGTTGCGGCGATCGCCGGGGATGCCCCTCCGCGAGCACTCGGCGCCCAGGTGCACGGCGCGGCGGTCGCGTTCGTGCGCGACGGCGATCCCGGCTGGCCGGCGTGGGATGCCGCGCGTCGGCGTGCGCGGGTGTTCGACGTCACGGCATCCGTCCCGCCCATCGAGGTCGCCGCCTACGCCGACGTGGATCCGCTCGTCTGACGCGCGGTGCGTCGGGGCGGGTGGGACGGAGCGTGGAGACCGCCGGCAGGCGTGGCGGGCCGCGGAAACCGTCGGCGGGCGCGGCGCGGCGCGGCACGGACACCGGAGCATCGGGGCGGCTGCTCTCGGGCACAACAGCCGCCCGACGGGCGCTCCTAGAGAGCGGGGATCACCTCGCGCTCGAACAGCGAGATGCCGGAGGTGTCGTACGCGGCCTCGGGGAAGTAGTGGATCGCGTAGCCGAGGCCGTGGTCGGCGCGCTCGCGCAGGCGCTCGACGATCTGCTCCGGAGTGCCGAAACCGTCGGAGGAGCGGTAGTCGGCCTCGATGGCATCCGCCCGCTCGTCCCCCACGTGCGGGCGCAGACGCGCCACGACCGCGGCCAGGCGCTCGTCGGCCTCGGCCTCGGTCTCGGCGACGATCGTGTTGAAGTTCGTCGAGCGCGTGATCTCGCCCGCGTCACGACCGAGGGTCTCGCAGTGCCCGCGCAGAACTTCGGACTTGTGGTCGAACTCCTCGAGAGAGCCGCCGAAGTTCGTGTACGAGGCGTACTTCGCCGCGATCTTGAGGGTGACCTTCTCGCCGCCGCCGGCGATCCACAGCGGGATGCCGCCGGGCTGGAGCGGCTTCGGCTGCACGATCGCGCCGTCGACCTCGTAGTACTTCCCCGACAGGGTGGCTTCCCCTGTCGTCCACGCCTGATGCATGATCTCGACGCCCTCGCGGAGGCGCCCGAGACGCTCGGCGATGGGCGGGAAGCCGTAGCCGTACGCCTTCCACTCGTGCTCGTACCAGCCACCGCCGATACCCATCTCGGCGCGGCCTCCCGAGATCGCGTCGACGGTCGCCGCGACCTTCGCGAGGTAGGCCGGGTTGCGGTAGCCCATGCACGTGCACATCTGGCCGAGGCGCACGCGGTCGGTCGCCGCGGCGAAGGCGGCCATGAGCGTCCACGCCTCGTGCGTGGCCTCGGCGCTGGGGACGGGCGTGGTGTGGAAGTGGTCGTAGACCCACAGCGAGGCCCAGGGGCCGTCGTCGGCGCTCTGGGCGAGGGCGTTCATGACGCGCCAGTGGTCGGAGGGATCGATGCCGACGAGGTCGAAACGCCAGCCCTGGGGGACGAAGATGCCGAATTCCATGCGCTCACCCTAGGCGCGGGCGGCGACGTCGGGGGCGGCCGAGCCGGAACCCGGCGTGGCGGGCCGCGATGCGCGGGACTGCCGGGGCGTGCGACGAGCGGAGGGCTTCGACGAGGCCGCGGCGCGTCAGCCCGAGGGTCCGGCGCGTCAGCCCGCGAACGGCTCCAGGCGCGTGTGCATGACGGACACGGCATCCGCGTTGTCGTCGATGAGCACGGCGTCACGACCGAGCGGAGCCGCGACCGCCCCGAGCGTGCCGCTGCCGGCGAACATGTCGAGGACGCGGTCGCCGGGGCGGCTCGACGCCTGCACCATGCGCCGCAGCACGCCCTCGGGCTTCTGCGTGGGGTACCCCGTCTTCTCGCGTCCGGTCGTCGGCACGATCGTGTGCCACCAGACGTCGGTGGGCATCTTGCCGCGGGCGGCCTTCTCGGCGGTCACGAGGCCCGGGGCCATGTACGGCTCGCGGTCCACGGCATCCGAATCGAAGAAGTAGGTCGCGGGGTTCTTCACGTACACGAGGATCGTCTCGTGCTTCGTGGGCCAGCGGCGCTTGGTCTTCGCGCCGTAGTCGTACGCCCAGATGAGCTCGTTGAGGAACTTGTCCCGCCCGAACAGCGCGTCGCACATCACCTTCGCGTAGTGCACCTCGCGGTAGTCGAGGTGCAGGTACAGCGTGCCGTCGTCGGCGAGCAGGCGCCACGCCTCGATGAGCCGCGGCTCGAGGAAGCCCCAGTAGTCGTCGAAGCGGTCGTCGTAGGTGCGCAGGTCACCGCGCAGGCGCGCGTACTCACGCCCGTGGAAGCCGCGCTGCACCACCGGCGGCGGGGGCGGTTCGTCTTCGGGGAACGTCAGCATGTTCGGATCGTCGACGGATCCCGCGGGCTCCGGCTCGGCGGCATCCTGAGGCTCTTCGACCGGCGCCGTCCAGGTCGCCGACTCGACCGCCTTCGAGCGGGTACGCCCCGTGTTGAAAGGAGGGTCGAGGTAGACGAGGGCGAACGAGCCGTCGGTGTAGGCCGGAGTGACGGTCAGGTTGTCGGCGTGGTGGATCTCGACGCGGCCGGGTTCGGGGGCGTCAGGCAGGGCGTCGATGCTCACGGGACGCGCTGCAGCCACGCGTCGGTGGCGAACTTCGTCTCGACCAGGGCCTCGGCCTCGGCGTACTCCTCGTCGGTGATGCGTCCCTCGGTCGCGCCGTAGAGCGTCGTGAAGGTCTGGATGAAGCGGTCGATGACCTGGTCCCGCGGCAGGCCGGTCTGACTGCGCAGGGGGTCGACGCGCTTGGCCGCCGACACGGTGCCCTTGTCGCTGAGCTTCTCGCGGCCGATGCGCAGCACCTCGGTGAGCACCTGGCCGTCCATGTCGTAGCTGAGCGTCGCGTGGTGCAGCACGCCGCCGTTGGCGAGGCGCTTCTGCGCGGCGCCGCCGATCTTGCCGTGGGGACCGGCGATGTCGTTCAGCGGCTGGTACACCGCGTCGATGCCGAGCGACCGCAGCGCCTGCAGCACCCAGTCGTCGAGGAAGGCGTACGAGTCGGCGAAGGTCATGCCGGCCACGAGGGATGCCGGGACGTACAGCGAGTACGTCACGATCGAGTTCGCGGCCATGAGCATCGCACCGCCGCCCGAGATGCGGCGCACGACGTCGAAGCCGTGCTTCTCGGCGCCCTCGGGGTCGACCTCGTTGCGCAGCGACTGGAACGAGCCGATCACGACGGCGTTCTCGTTCCACTCCCACAGGCGCAGCGTGGGCTTGCGGAGCCCCGCGCCCACGCGGGCGGTCAGCACCTCGTCGAGCGCGAGGTTCATGCGCGGCGACACCGGAGCGTCGTGCACGACCTCCCACTCGAAGTCGGCCCAGCCGGGAGCCGTCACGAGCGCGCGGCGGATGGCCGTGGCGACCGACTCGGGCGTGAAGCCGAGCAGCTGCGCACCCTCGGGCAGGGCGGCGCGGATGGCCGCCGCGATCGTGGGCACGTCGGACTCGACGGGCAGGCCGTTCACGGCCGCGTCGATGTCGTCGAGGGCGTCGTCGGGCTCGAGGAAGAAGTCGCCCGCGAGGTGGAAGCCGTGGATGCGGCCCTCGCGCTCCTCGAGGTCGACGACGACCAGCTTTCCCCCCGGGACCTTGTACTCGCCGTGCATGCGTCCAGCCTACGACCGCACCGGCTCACCCCGATCGTGCACGTGCTCGGCGCCGGGCCGGACGACGGGGACGGATGCCGTGTCGTCGGACGACGACCGCCGGGCCGACCGCCCGCCGGGCCACCAGTTCGCGCGACCGAGGAGGGTCATGAGAGCCGGAAGCAGCAGCCCGCGTACGAGTGTGACGTCGAGGATCACGGCCACCACCATCCCGATGCCGATCTCCTTCATCGCCACGAGCCCGCCGAAGGCGAAGCCGAGGAACACGATGCAGATCGCCGCAGCAGCGAGGGTCACGACCGGCCCGGTGCGGCCGATGCCGTGGCGGACGGCCTCGGCGTTGGCGACGCGGGGGTCGGCGGCGCGATCCCGCGAGCGCCAGCGTTCGGTGATGCGCGCGAGCAGGAACACCTCGTAGTCCATGGTCAGACCGAACGCCAGCAGACCGATGAGCAGAGGGGTCGTGACATCGAGCGTGCCGGTGGGCGCGAAGCCGAGTACCGGTGCGCCCCAGCCCCAGCCGAAGACAGCGGTCAAGACCCCGAGGGTCGAGGCCACGGTGAGCGCGGCGAGCACGAGCGCCTTCACCGGGATCACCACCGACCGGGTGAGCGCGAACAGCAGCCCGAAGCTCGCCGCGGCGACGACGAGGGCGGCCCACGGCAGCCGATCGAGGAGGTGGTCGCGGGAGTCGATCAACGCCGCGGCGGGGCCGGTCACGGCGAGCGGCACCGCGGCATCGATCGCCCGCACGGCCTCGACGAGGCGCTGCGCGGCGGGTCCTGTCGCGGTGTCGCCGACGGGGGTGAATGCGACCGCCGTCACCTCCGCGGGCAGGCCCTGCACCAGGTCGGCGTCGGCGACCTCGGGCAAGGCGGCGATCTGGTCGAGGACACCCGTGACCTCGGCCTGCTGCACCGCCCCCTCGAGCACCACCGTGACGGGCTCGACGCCGATCCCGGTGAACCCGGTCGTGCTGGCCTCGTACGCGCGGCGCTCTTCGCCGGAGGCGGGGAGGGAGCGGATGTCGGAGTCGTCGAGGGAGAGGGATGCCACGGGCGCGGCGAGCGCGAGGAGGATCGCTGTCGCGGCCAGGGCGACGACCGTCGGGCGGCGTTGCGCCAGCGCGGTCGATCGTGCGAGCAGGCTCGCGCGCGGTGCGCGCGGTCGACGGGCCCACGGGCGTGCCCAGGTGCGCTGCCCCGCCGCGGGGAGCGCCCGGAGCGCGAGTGAAAGGCAGGCGGGGACGAGGGTGAGTCCCGCGAGGGTCGCGAACCCGACGACCACCGCGCCACCGAGGGCCATGCCGGAGAGCAGGGGGTCACCGAGCACGAGGATGCCGATGAGGGCGATGCCCACCGCGAGCCCCGAGACGAGCACGGCCCGTCCCGCGCCGGCGAGGGTGCGGCCGACGAGATCGTCGACCGCGGCATCCGGGTTTCCCGCGCGCTCATCGCGCAGACGGAGAACGATGAGGAGGCTGTAGTCCACCGCGAGCCCGAGCCCGAGGATCGTGACGACGTTGACCGCGAACTCGTTCACATCGGTGACGCGGGCGACACCGCCGAGGACCGCGAGGGTCGGCGCGATCGCGGCGAGAGCGGCGACCACGGGGACGAGGGCGATGCGGATCGAGCCGAGCGCGACCGTGAGCAGGACGATGAGGAGGATGACCGCGATGCCCTCGCCGAGGGCGGCGTCGGTGGTGGCGCGGTCGACGAACGCCTGCTCCGCCAGCAGCGGACCTCCCACGAGCACCTCGGGTACGGCGATCGCATGCAGGAGAGCAGAGACCTCGGATGCCGTGGCGACCGCCGCCTCCCCGGTGAGAGCGCGATCGAGCTCGACCACGATCAGCGACGAGCGGCCGTCGTCGCCGATGGCGCCGCCCGCTGTGTAGGCGTCGGTCACGTCGACGACGCCGGGGACGGCGCGGATCGCTCCCACGACCGCGGTCGCGCTGTCGCGCACCGTCGGGGAGAAGAAGTCCTCTCCGCGCAGGACGGCGGTGACGAGTTCACCCTCGGGGTCGAGGGCGTCGAGACGCTCGCTCGCGCGGAGCGATTCGCTTCCCGCGGGGGCGTCGGCGACCGAGACGGTGCGGTCGAACACATCGCCGGCCAGCGTCGCGCCCATGACGACCAGAAGGGCCCACGCGGCGACGACGAGGAGGCGATGGCGGCTGACGCGGCGGCCGAGGCGGGAGAGCATCACTCTGCTTTCGGGAGAAGGGGGAGCGCCCTCGGTGGCGGACACGGAGTCCGCCACCGAGGGTGCCGGGGGGATCAGCCGCAGCTCTTGGCCGCGAAGGCGGCCGTCGCCGAGCCGATGCGACCGTCGCCGGTCGCGCTGACGGTCGTCTCTCCGGCGGGGACCGCGGCCAGACGCGTCGTGAAGGTGTGGAACACCGTCGCCCCGGGCTGCACGCCCGTCACGACCTTCTCGCCCCACGCCGTCTTCAGCGTCACGTCGACAGGCACCGTGTCGGTGTTCGTCGCGCGAGCGGTGACCGACGCCTTCTTGGCGACGCACTTGACCTCGGCCGACGCCGTCACCGCGAGGGGCGCCGGCTCGTCGATGTCCTTCACCCGGACGTTGCGGTAGGACACCGCTTCGCCCCCGCCGTGGTTCTGCAGGCCGACGAAGCCCTGCGACAGATCGCGAGCGGGATCCGTGCTGGTGAAGTCGTTCACGAGCGTGCCGTTGAGGAAGATCTGGATGTTCTTCCCCTTCACGACGATCTCGTACGCGTTCCACTGACCGACCGGCTTGAGCGAGGCCTCGACGGCCGCGGCATCCGCACCCTGGAAGGTGTAGATCGCGCCGGTGGTGCGGTCGGCGGCGTCGGTCGCGTCGATCTGGATCTCGTAGCCCTGGTTGACCGCGACCCACGGGTCGTTCTTCGGGTCGGGGAACCCGACGAAGACGCCCCCGTTGTGGTCGGCGATGAGCTTCCAGTCGAGCTTCAGGCTGTACTCCGTCAGCTTCTCGGCTGTGTACCAGAGCAGGCCCAGACCGCCCTGACCGCGGATGCTGCAGTCGTCCTGGCGCCCGAATCCGCCCGGGCCGGCCATGCGCCACCCGGCTTCGAGGCTGGCGAGGGTGCCGTCGAAGAGCGAGCGGTAGCCGTCCTCCACCTGTGCCGGAGCGCAGCGGTCGATGGTACCGATCGAGAGCACGTCGACGTTGATGTTGCCCTTGTTGCCTGTGTCGAACCTCAGCGCGATGGTGTTCGCGCCGGCCACGAGGGGCATGTCGCGCGTGGCAGTCGCCCACGTCTTCCAATCACCCGTCGAGGGGAAGTCCCATTTGCCGAGGTTCTGGCCGTTGACGTAGAGGTTCACGTCCTTCGTCCCCGGCGCCGGGTTCGGGCCGTTGGAGTAGCGGACGTTGACGGGAACGGTGCCCGCGGTCTCGGCGGAGACCGTGAACTCGAACGCGGAACCCGCCTGCCACATGCCGCCCGCGAAACCCGCCCCCGAGTAGCCGCTGTGCTCGTTGTCGAACTTGGCGCCACCGATCAGACGCGCCTCCTCGGCTTCGTACCAGCCCTCATCGGCGGGAGAGACGTAGCCCGGCAGCGAGTTCACCGTGTACCAGGCCTCGGTGCTCCAGAGTTTCTGGCCGTCCTCGGCGGCGAAAGGCTGCGGCGAGCGCACGTGCACGACGCGTCCCTCCTTGAGCCCGTCGAACGAAAGCGTCACCGTCTTCCGGTCTTCGGATGCCCTGGCACCGGTGAGCGAGAGGATCTCCTCATCGATCTTGGGGCCGCCGTAGGTCGAAGTGGGCAGGTAGCGCCACTGCTCGGCCGTGTACGCGGAGGCGAGGTTCGCGACCGTCTCGTCGGAGAGGGGCTGGGTGTACTCGATCTCGAACCCGCCCTCGACGACCTTCATGGACGTCATGTCGAAGGTGCTGCGCTGTGCCTTCGGGACGAGCTTCTGCAGCCCGTAGGTGAGCTTGCCCGCCTCGCCCCAGTTGCCGCCCTCACCGGTTCCGCCGATGTACAGCGACTTGTCCGGGCCCTCGATGACGCGGTTGACGCCCACCTCGAAGCCCGCGGAGTGGCGGAACACCGCGCCTTGGAACTCTCCGTCGACCTTCTCGAGGAAGGCGCGCTGCAGACCGCCGTAGGTCACATCGCCGAACATCATCTGACCCGCGAAGGGCCCGTCCTTCAGCATGATGGGCGTGCTGGGCGAGTTGCCGATCTCGTTCTGCGGGATCCACACCACGGGAGGGGTCACGGGGTTCTGATCGAAGGGGCCCGCGGGGTTCGTGTAGTGGTTGAAGAAGCGGTCCTGCTTGATGTTGACGAGCTTGTTCGCGGGGAGCCAGGCGCCCTGATTGTCCATTGCGAAGAGCTCGCCCTCGGGACCGAAGGCCACGCCGTTCGGGGTGCGCAGACCGCCCGCGACATAGCTGATGGCGCCGGTGGCCCTATCGATCTTCACCGAGGTGCCGCGGTTCCTCGCCGGCTGCGGATCGGTCGTGGCGCCGCCGTTGTCGATCGCGACGGAGAGGTTGACGTAGAAGTTCTGCTCGTCGTGGATCAGGCCGAAGGCGAACTCGTGAAAGTTGTTGCCCGAGGGGTATTCGGCGACCTTCCGCTTCGTCTCGTAGGAGCCGTCGCCGTCGCCGTCGCTGAGTTCGGAGAGCTGGTAGCGCTCGGACACGTAGATCTTGTCGTCGATCACGTCGATGCCCATGGGGTTGAGCAGGCCGTCGGCCGCCTCGACGACCGTGACGTCCTCGGGACCGTCGGCTTGCTGCGCGCCCTTGAGCACGTAGACCTTGCCGGGGGTCGAGGTGTCCCAGCCCCCGGAGTTGACGGATCCGGTGGTCAGCACCGCGAGGTCGCCGTCACCGAGGAACGCCAGACCGGAGACCTTCGGGGTGAATCCCTCGGGCCGCAGGTCGACGAGCGTGTAATCGGGATTGACCGCGTCGAGGCGCAGGCCGTCGCCCGCGGAATCGCTGCTGCCTTCGCAATACTTGGTGCCGGGGGCCGTCACGCGCACGACGCCGGCTTCGGTGCTGAGCACGCTCTCGGGGACGACGGCGAAGGCCGTGTCTCCGGGCGTCTTCCACTCGAGCGTGAGCTGCTGACCGTTGGTCGCCTCGAACATCTCCACGAAGAGGTCGTGCACGCCCACGTCGAGTGTCGCGGTCGCCTCCACCGACTCGGCGCCGTGCAAGCCGTCGTTGTCGATGAGCAGGGTTCCGTCGAGCGTGAGGCGCGAGCCGTCGTCGCTCGTGAGGCGGAAGGTGTAGTCACCCGGCCGATCGACCGTGAGATTGGCCAACGCGTGGGTGATGAAGTTGTCCGCAGCGCCGAACTGCTCGTCGGTGAGCCAGTCGATCGACGACATCTTCTTGTCGACGTTGGGGGTCTGGCCCGACTTGAGCGTGCAGAGCTCGCCCAGCGGCGGGGTGATGTAGGTGCGCAGGGTGACACCCGGTTCTTGCAGGGGGAGGTCCGCCGGCGTGTTGACGGCGGGGGCGACGGCGGCACTGGCGGGCAGGATCGCTCCTGTTGCCACGAGTGCTCCGCCCAGGAGACCGGCCGCGAGGGTCCTCGCGACGCGGGTGCTGCGCCGGCGGGGGCCGGTCGATACAGCGGGTACGGGCATCATTGCTCCTTCGGATCGTCGTCGGAGGGCGACGACGACCGCTCAGATCGCACGGGTCATCCTCGACGGTGGTCATCGTAGGAGCCTTATGCCGGCACGTCTACAAAACTTGACAGATTTGTGTTCTAAAATGCTGACAGGTTTCCCGACAGCGCAACCCGGGTCGTATTGATCAGGACGCATCGGAGGATAATCTCGCGAGAATCCGCGCCTTGACAGTCCTCCTGAGATTGTTCTCTCGCTCGACACCTTTTGCTTGACGCTGACAGAAGAGCGCACTACTGTCGCATCGACCCCGCCGAACCGAGTCGTGACAGCGTCGCCACGAGACTCTCCTGGGCTTCCCGCGACGTGCCCGATCGCGCACCTCACCCGCCGGCGACCGCCGACGATCCACCGCTGCGCGGTGTCAGAACGGAGTACTCATGACCTCTCTCTCGCGTGGCGGGCTCTCGGCCCGCATCGGCGTCGCCGCGCTCGGCATCGGCATCCTCGCCGTCGCCGGGGGCGGCACCGCTTTCGCCGCCGGAGAAGACACCGTCGACGTCCAGGTCGACATCGCCCCCGACGCGGAGCCCGGGGTGCTCGCCCTCACCGTCGCGAACGGCAGCACCTCGCTCACGGAGGGCCCGTCGTCGGGAACGCACCGTACCTTCGCCGGCACCCTCCCCACCGTGACGGTCACCGACACCCGCGAGCCCGAAGACGTCGACCCCGACTCCTACTGGTACGTCATGGGAGCCATCACCGACTTCACCGGCGACGCGGACCAGCCCGACATCGTCGCGGCCGACGCGTTCGGGTGGTTCCCCAAGATCCTCTCCGGCAACCCCGACGGCGGCACGCAGCTCGTCGCCGAAGGCGACCCCGTCGCCCCCGGTACGGGCGGCTTCGTCGACGCCGAGCTGCTCTCGATCGCCGACCGCTCACAGGCCGCCGCAGGCGGCTCGTACTCCGCCAGTGCAGACCTGCTGTTGAAGACACCGTCGACCGTCGCCCCGGGCGCGTACGCGGCCACCATCACCCTGACGCTGCTCGAGGAGTGAGGCCATCCATGAGCGCCGCGGCCGTGCGAGGGGTGTCCGCCTTGTTGGGGGGACTCCTCGTAGCTGCCGCGGCGGTCGTGTCGAGCAGCCCCGCCGCCGCCGCCACGACCGATGCCGCCACGACCGCGCCCGATGCCCCCGTCACCTGGTCGGTGACGCCGTCGGCGGCCGACGGACCCGACGGACGACGGGTGGTCGAGGTCGAACTCGATCCTGGGCAACGCGTCACCCAACACCTCGCGGTGAAGAATTTCAGCGAGCGCGAAGCCACCTTCGCCCTCACCGCCGCCGACGGGTACTACACCGACACCGGCCGTTTCACGATGCTGCCCGCCGATCGCGCGTCCGCGGACGCGGGCACGTGGATCGCCGTCCAGCCCACCGTCACCCTCGCCCCGAACGAGACCCGCATCGTTGCGTTCGACATCGTCGTGCCGGAGAACGCCACCCCCGGCGATCACGCGGCCGGGGTGGCGGCATCCGTCCGCTCCTCCTCGCCCGGCGCCGACGGAACCCGCGTGGGCGTCGACAGCCGGGTCGGCTTCCGGGTCTCCACCCGCGTCACGGGCGATCTCGCACCCGCGCTCACGGTCGACGGCCTGCGCGCGGACTACACCCCCTCGTGGAACCTCTTCGCTCCCGGGACGATGACCTACGACTACACGGTGCGCAACAGCGGGAACACCGCACTCGCCCTCACCGACACGGTCGACGCCATCGCCTCCGACCGCGGCACGCTGCTCCCCGGCGAATCCCGCGCGGTGCGCAGCGAAGCGCGACCGGCGTGGCCGCTCGGCCTGCTGTTCGTCGAGGTCGCGGTGAGCGCGGGCGTACCCGATTCGTCTCTCGTCGTCGCGCCCGCGACCCAGACTCTCGTGGTGTGGGCCGTGCCGTGGTTGCACCTGCTCGCGATCCTGGGTCTGGTCTTGATCGGGCTCGCCGCATCGACCGGCCGCCGGCGGTCGCGGCGCCGGGTCGACGACCTCATCGCCCGCGCCCGGGAAGAGGGCCGCCGCGAGACGGTCGAGGCGTCATGAGCGCGCTCGCGCCGCCGTCGACGTGGTCCGCGGAGCTCTCAGGCGGCGAAGGCGAGATGCTCCTCACCGTCGAGATCACGCACGCCCCCGACGCGGCGTGCGTCACGGGGTGCGCGATCCCGGCCGGCCCGGTCGACGATCTCGCCCTCACGGGCGGCGACGTCGCCTCGATCGGGCTGGCGATCGTTCTCGTGGTCGTGGGAATCAGCGCGACCGCGAGATCGTGGGTGCGCCCCTCGGCGGCACCGCGCTCCTGACCGGTCGCGGGGCCTCGGCGACCAGGGCGCGGCGGTGTCGGCGCTCGATCGCCTGCCCCGCGTACGAGGCTCCGATGATGAGCGCGGCCCCCACGCACCCGGGCAGGCCCACGGCCTCTCCGCCGAGGATGACGCCGACGGCCAGCGCCCACACGGGCTCGGTGCCCATGAGGATGCTGGCTCGCGTCGCCGACGTGCGCCGCACGGCCCACAACTGCACGACGAAAGCGAACACCGAGCACACGAGACCCAGGAACAGGACGTCGACCCATCCGGATGCCGAGAGCCCGCCGATCGCACGCGGGAGGTCGGCCCCGGCGATCGCCGACGACAGCGCGGCGCACACGGCGAGCTGCACGCAGACCACTGCCGCGGTGCTGTCGCCTCGACCGCGGGTGAGCCGGGCGCTGGCGGTGACGTGCACGGCCCGGACGACGGCGGCGCAGATGACGAGCAGGTCGCCCCAGGAGGGTGAGCGCAGCCCCCCACCCGAGACGAGAAGGGCGACCCCCGCCACGGCGGCGACCGCGGCGACGAAGTACGACCGGGGCAGCCACGAGCGCGCGGCGACACTTTCGAGCACGGGAGTGAAGACGAGGGCGAGACTGATCAGCAGTCCCGCGTTGGTGGCCGAGGTGAGGTGCACACCCCAGGTCTCGAAGCCGATCACCGCGGCCTGGGTGCAGCCGAGAAGAGAGGCGACCGCGAGGCCTCGGCCGCGCGGCATCCGCTCGCGCCGCACGAGGCAGACGACCGCCAACGCGAGTGCGGCGACCAGGAAGCGGAGGGCGACGGCGGAGGCGACCCCCGCCTGATCGGTCAGGTCCTTCGCCGCGAGGAAGCTCGCCCCCCATGCGGCCGCGACGGCGAGAAGGAGGAGATCGACGAGGAGTTCGGGAGCACGGCGGGCCACCCGCCCAGCTTCGTGAAGGTGAAGTTGAAGAACAACGGGATCTTTTTTAATCGTCAAATAAGTTGAGGCTTATGGATGTCGTTCACCTCCGTGTTCTCCGTGAACTGCGCGACCGCGGCAGCGTCGTCGCGGTCGCCGCCGCACTGCACGTGTCGGCGTCGGCGGTGTCGCAACAGCTCGCCACCCTTCAGTCGCACGTCCCGGTTCCCCTCACCGTGCGGCGCGGACGGGTGCTCGTACTGACGCCCGCGGGCGAGGCCCTGGCCGCGGCCGGCGCTCGGGTCGATGAGGCGCTCACCGATGCGCGCGAGGCCGTGGGGGCGTTCCTCGACAGCGAGCGGCGCCCCGTGCGCATCTCTGCGTTCCATAGCGCAGGTCTGGCGCTGTTCGGTCCGCTCCTGCGGGAGGTCGGCAGCACACCTCCCCTGCGGCTCGCCGACGCCGACGTCGCGCACCGCGACTTCCCGGGCCTCACCGCCGACCACGACATCGTGATCGCCCATCGCCTACCGCATGACGCACCCTGGCCGACCGACCGGGTCGTGGCGACCCCGCTGCTCACGGAGCCACTCGACATCGCCCTCCCCGCGGGGCACCCCCTGGCGAGCCGGGAGCAGCTGCGGGCGGCCGACGTGGCCGGTGAGACCTGGGTATCGGTGCAGGAGGGCTTCCCCCTCGCCGGCATCCTCGAGCACCTCGCGGCCCACGCGGGCCGCCCCGTGCAGGTCGCCCACCGCATCAACGAGTTCTCGGTCACAGCCGAGGTGGTCAGATCCGGCGCGGCCATCGCGATCCTGCCTCGCACGACGTCGGCCTCTCTCGCCGTCGACGGCCTCGCGCTGCGACCACTGTCCGACCTCGAGCTCGTGCGGCACATCGACGCCCTCGCCCGCCCCGATGCGCTGGCCTACGCCGCGGTGCGCACGGTCCTCGGTGCGCTTCGACGGGTGTCAGCCGGAGCGGGCACCGCTCGCACTCACTCCCCTGGCGAGGGAGGCGTCGCGGGAACGCGCTGACCCGTGGCGGCGGGGACCGGAGCCTCGGTCCCACCGGCGTGATCCGTCGCGGACGACGGCGGAGCCGAGCTCGCGGCGGGTACGTCGGGCTCTGCGAACAGGGCCTCTCGCACGATGCGACGAGGATCGTAACGACGCGGGTCGAGACGCTGCCAGTCGACGTCGCTCACCTCGGGCCCGAGCTCATCCCGCACGTGTTCCTGCGCGGAACGTGCGAGACGGCGCGCCTGCGTGAGGAAGGCGCGCAGAGACTCGGCCGCCGCGGGAAGCCGCTCGGGGCCGATGATCACCGCGGCTATCACGCCGATGAGCAGGAGCTTCTCGATCGTGAGACCGAAGGTCATGGGAAGCGGTCCCCTCGGCGGGCGCGCATGGATGCTCAGCTGCGAGCGGGCGGCTCGAGCAGCGTCTCCCGGGGAAGGCGCTCGTCGCGCACCGCGGCCGCCGGCGGCTCAGAAGGCGCGGCACCCTCGTCCTTCATCGCCTTGATCTCTCCGCGGAAGACGCGAGCGGACTGGCCCACACTCTTGGCGAGAGCGGGCAGTCTGGCCGCGCCGAACAGCAGAACCACCACCGCGAGCACGATCAGAAGATGCCATCCGGTCAGTCCGTGCAACATGGGGCCTCCTCGGCCGTGCCGGCGTCGTCGTCGGCGAGTGGGATCGTTCGGCGATGCTAGCCCTCATCGGCGGCGCATCACAAGACCCAGGACCATCGTCCTTTTGTTGGTCGTTACGTACGCAACTTTTGATTGACCTATGGACAAACATCGGTCAAGATGACGACCAGAGCAATCGCCCACCCCCTGGGGCGCTCATCCCCCCGAGGCTCGCCCAACCACCGCCGCACCGAGCGGTGCTCGGCGTCCCATCCGAACTCGACGAAGAGCGGAGGAGCAGATCGCGCGTGGCCGACCGCCACCGCTGAAGAGCCCGGGCCGCCACAGACGTCGTTGCAGCGACGCGTGGCGACCCGGTGAAAACAACTCGAACGCATTCACAGGAGCTGTTTCACGATGAACTCTACTTCTCGGCATCCGGCTGTCCGGTCCCGGTTGACGGCGGCCCTCGCGGCCACCGCACTGGGACTGGGCGTCTTCGCCGCTGTGCCCGCCCCCGCCTTCGCGCATGAGGGGGAAGACCACGGAACCACCGACCCGGGCGGCGATCACGGCGATCCCACCGATCCCGGAACGCCCGACCCCGGCGACACGGGCGAGGGCGAAGGCGCCCTCGACTGGAGCAATTACGAGCGCGTGCTGCTGACGAAGGACGTCGGCGAGCCGATCGACCTCGCCGTCCTCCCCGACAAGCGCGTGCTCCACACCGCGCGAAACGGCGACGTGCGCCTGACGGACCCCGCCACGGGCGTCACGCGGGTCACCAACACGCTCGACGTCTACGCGAACTCGGAAGACGGCCTGCAGACGGTGGCCCTCGACCCGGACTTCGCCGAGAACAACTGGGTCTACCTCGTGTACTCGCCCCGCGACGCGGACGGCGACGGCGTGGCCGACACCCCGGCGGGAAACTCCCCCAACACGCTGCCCGCGGGCGCCGACGAGTCGTACTGGGACCAGTGGGTCGGTGTGAACCGTCTCGCCCGCTTCCAGTGGGACGGCGACCAGCTCGATCTGTCCACCGAGCAGACCATCCTCGACATCGAAGTCCAGCGCGGACAGTGCTGCCACGTCGGCGCCGACATCGGCTTCGACGGCGAGGGCAACCTCTACCTGAGCACTGGCGACAACACCCCGGCATCCACCCCGGGAGCCAACGGTTTCGCGCCCAACAACGACGCCCCCGGCTACAACCCCGGCTTCGACTCGCGGCGCGGTGCCGGCAACACCAACGACCTTCGCGGCAAGATCCTGCGCATCCACGTCGAGGACGACGGCTCGTACACGATCCCCGAGGGCAACCTCTTCGCCCCCGGGACCGAGCTGACCCGCCCGGAGATCTTCGTCATGGGTGTGCGCAACCCGTTCCGCATCGAGGTCGACGTCGAGACCAACTCGCTGTCGTGGGGCGACTACGGCCCCGACGCGACGAAGGCCGTCGCCGAAACCGCGGGGCGCGGACCCATGGGTCTGGTGGAGTGGAACGCCATCAGCCTCGACGAGCCGCAGAACGCCGGCTGGCCCTACGTGCACGCCGACAACCAGGCGTACAACGACTGGGACTTCGCCACGGCGACGCCGGGTGCGTTCTTCGACCCGACCGACCTCAAGAACGAGTCGCGCTGGAACACCGGCCTCACCGACCTGCCCCCCGCGCAGCCCGCGACCCTCTGGTACGGCGACAACCCCGGCGACCAGCCGTGGGACGAACTGGTGGACTTCGGCGCCGGCAACGGCCAGGGCCCCATGGGCGGACCCGTCTACCACTACGACGAGAACAACCCCTCGCCCACGAAGCTCCCCCCGCACTGGGATCGCAAGGCGTTCATGGGTGAGTTCTCGCAGGACTACATCGCCGCGTTCACACTGGACTGGGACACCTTCGAGGTCAGCGGGATCGAGGACTTCCTGCCCAACGCCGCCCTGAGCACCCTCGGTCAGCCGCCGCACGACAACCCCATGGACATGGAGATCGGGCCCGACGGCTCGATGTACGTGCTCGACTACGGCGACGGCTTCTTCCGCGCCAACCCCGATGCCGGTCTGTATCGCATCGACTACGTCGCCGGGAACAAGTCGCCCCAGGCGCGTTTCACCGCGACGCCCACCTCGTCGTCGCAAGCCCCCCTGACCGTCGAGTTCGACGCGTCGCCCTCGACCGACCCCGACGGAGACACCCTCACCTACGAGTGGGACTTCGACGGTGACGGCACCTACGACGCGACCGGCGCGACCGCCTCGTACACGTACACCGAACTGGGCACGTACAGTGCCCGCCTGCGCGTGTCCGACCCGGGTGGACGCTTCGGCCTGACCTCGCGCACCATGTCGGTGGGCAACCAGGCGCCCGAGGTGACCGTGGCCTTCCCCGGCGACGGCGCGTTCTTCGACTGGGGTCAAGCGATCCCGTTCCAGGTCACGACGACGGATGCCGAAGACGGCGACGCCACGGAATGCTCGCGCGTGAGCTGGACCTATGGTCTCGGTCACGACGAGCACGCCCACCCTGAGGTCTCGGGCACGGGCTGCACGGGTGTCTTCCGCACCGACCCGAACTCGCCCGAGCACGGCCCCGGTGCCCTGCTCTACGGCGCGGTCGTGGTCACCTACACGGATGCGGGCGCCAACGGTCTGCCCGCGGCCACGGGCGAGGCGACCGTTCGCCTGAATCCGAAGCAGCAGCAGGCCGAGCACGCGATCCGTCGTGAGGGCGTCACCACGTACGCCGACGCCGACGCCTCGGGTGGCAACGCCGTGAGCGGACTCGGAGCAGGCGACTACCTCGCCTACGACCCGGTGAACTTCGCCGGAATCGACGGTGCCGTGGTCCGCGCCACCGGCGCGGGGGAGGTCCAGCTGCGCTGGGGCGCCGCCGACGCCGAGCCCTTCGCGACCGCCACCATCCCCGCGGGCGCCGGCTGGCAGGACGTCGAAATCGCCTTCGAGGCCCCCGAGGGCACCGGAGCGCTCTACGTCACCTCGGCCGACGAGTTGGCCGTCGATGCGCTGACGATGGTCGGCGACGGCGTCGGAGACGTCACACCGCCGACGGTCGCGCACACGCTGGACCCCGCCACCCCGACAGGTGCGGGCGGCGTGTTCAACGAGCCCGTGCGCTTCTCGGTGCAGGCCGCCGACAACGGCACGCTCGCGAGCGTCCAGTACTCGCGCGACAACGGCGCGACCTGGGAGAACCTGGCGGCGAACCAGCAGTACGGGGTGACGTTCGATCAGGACGGCGCCTACGACATCCGCTACCGGGCCACCGACACCGGCGGCAACGTGTCGGAGCTCGGTTCGGTGTCGTTCACGATCGACCTCGATGCTCCCGACGAGCCGACAGTCGACACCCGCACGCTCGTCTCGCTCGGCTCCCCGCGCGTCACCTATGGCGCCCCGGGCGACGTGACGGTGTCGGTGCGCGGAGAGGGCGGCGCCCCCACGGGCGAGGTCGCGCTCACGGTCGGCGACACCGAGCTCGGTCGCGCGACTCTGGACGCCGAGGGCAACGCCGTCGTCGCCCTCCCGGCGGACCTGCCGGTCGGCACGCACACCCTGCGGGCCACCTACGGGGCCGACGAGACCTTCAAGGGATCGGCCGGCATCGGTCGTCTCACGGTGTCGCAGGCGAAGTCGGCGACCTCGGTCGCCGTCTCGCCGACGCCGGTCAAGCCCGCCGTGGCGGCCACCGCCACGGTCCAGGTGGCCTCGTCGACGGGCATCGTCCCGACCGGCGACGCCACGGTGACCATCCGTCGCAACAACACGGTCGTCGCCACCCTCACCGGCACGCTCGGCGCCGATGGCACCGCCCAGATGACCCTGCCCAAGCTCAGCGCGGAGGGCGCCTACCAGGTGCAGGCGTCGTACACCGGTTCGACCGGGATCGCGAAGAGCAGCGGCAGCGCGAACCTGACCGTCAAGAAGTAACACCCGGGTGGGGGTCGCGCACCGCGGCCCCCACCACCCTCACGGTCGTCCCCGGCCCGGGGCGGACCCACCTCGAAGGAGAGTCATGAGTCACCACCACGACCACGCGCACCCCACGGTGCCGGATCGGCCCATGAGCCGGCGCACCCTGCTCAAGGCCCTGGCGGCGTCGTCCGTCGCCGTCGGCATCGGCGCCGCCGCCATGCCCGCGGCAGCCTCGGCATCCACCGCCTTCGGCGCCCGCGCCGCGGCGGCCGCTCCCCCGGTCAGCGCCGGGAAGCGTCTCGTCCCCGTCAACCGCATCGGCATCCAGCTCTACACCGTCCGCGACAAGGTCAGCTCGCTGGGCTTCCGCGCGGTATTCGAGGAGCTCGCCCGCATCGGCTACTCGGAGATCGAGTTCGCGGGCTACACCCAGGGCAACCTCGGCGCCATCACGCCGCAGGAGATCCGACAGCTGCTCGACGACAACGGCCTGCGGGCGACCGGCGCGCACGTCAACCTCACCCCGGCCAACATCGACCAGCAGCTCGAGATCGCGCACGTGCTGGGCATGCCGCACCTCGGCCAGGGCGGACCGATCGCCGGCGGGTACGGCGGACCTCTCGCAAAAGATCCCTGGATGCAGGCCATCGGCACGTGGAACCAGATGGGCGAGAAGGGGCGGGCGGCCGGCATCAAGCTCTATCTGCACAACCACGCTCAGGAGTGGGGCTTCACCACCGACACGAACGAGCGCGTCTACGACCTCTACTGGGCGAATCTCGACCCCGAGACGGTGTTCTTCGAGATGGACGTCTACTGGGCGCACGTCGGAAAGCACCTGTACCCCGGGTTCGAGCCGATCGACTACATCAAACGTGATCCCCGGCGGTTCCCGATCCTCCATCTGAAGGACGGCAAGCTCAACCCGAACAGCGCCAACGGCTACGACATCGTCGAGTTCGGCGCCGGGAACATCGACTACACGGCGTTCCTGTCGCAGTTGCGCGACCGCGGCCAGCGCTTCGGCATGTTCGAGCAGGACAACGCCTCCACGGTGCCGGTCAATCCCGGCGACTCCCTGGCGAACGCCGACCGCAGCTACGACAACATCGCAGCCCTGCGCGGCTGAGCGACGAGGAAGAACAGATGAACAGAATCACGAAACTCACCACCGTCGGGCTCCTCGTCATCGGGGGCAGCGTCGTGGCCGTCCCCGCTTACGCCGCCGATCTGACGTGCGCGGAGGATCTCGGCAGCCAGACCATCTCGGGGAACCTCGTCGTTCCCGGGGGCGCTGACTGCGTGCTCGGCGGCGCGACCGTCGAGGGCGACGTCATCGTCGAAGCCGGCGGGTGGTTGGATGCGACCTCGGTCACCGTGACCGGCGACGTCGTCGCCACCGACGCGTACGGCGTCTCGCTCGACGGCACGACCGTCGCAGGAGACGTCAGCGCCTACTCCGTCGACACGACCGTGGGCTTCCTCTACGTCAACGACCTGCGGGTCGGCGGCTCGGTCGAAGCCGGCGGGATCGACGTCGAGGTCGTCGACAGCTCGATCACCGGTTCGCTGAGCACCCGGCAGGCGAATTACGTCGACATCGTGCGCACCTCCGTCGGCGCCGATGTGAGCGTCGACGGCTCGGCCTGGGGCGTCTCGGTCTCGGGCGCGATCGTGAAGGGCGACGTCACCGTTGCGGGCAGCGGCCGCGATGTGCTCATCGGCGCGACCGCCGACGGCGGCGTGGACGCGTTCGCCAACACCATCGGAGGCGGCCTGTCGCTCACCGGCAACAACGCGAACCTCCGTGTCGCCGCCACCACCGTGTACGGGGCACTCGCTCTCGACGGCAACAGCCCGGCTGCGGCGTTCGGCGAAGGCGTACGGGCGGGCACGACGTCCGGCGACTACACCGGGACCGCCCCGGCCGAGCCGCCGGCGGGCGACCAGTCGATCGCCGTCACCGTGCCGGAGCAGGGCTCGGGTGAGCTGACGTGGTCGATCGAGGGCACCTCCGCCCTCGTCGACCTGGGCGTGGCGAGCGAGGCGCTCGACCACTACGCCGCGAGCGGCGCCATCGTGCCGATCCGTATCCAGGACACCCGCGCCGGCAACCCGGGATGGTCGCTGACCGCACAGGTGTCGAACTTCACCGCCGGCGGCCAGGAGGTGTCGAGCAAGTACCTCGGCTGGACGCCCGAGATCGTGGAGACGCAGGGAGGTGCCGTCGCGGGCGCCCCCGTGGCATCCGGTTTCGACGAAGGTCGCGGCCTGTCCGTCGCGCGCACCCTCGCACAGGCGAACGACGGCCACGAGCGCGGTTCCTCGCTCGTGGGCGCCGACCTGGATCTCAAGCTCCCGCTCGAGACCCCCCGCGGCACCTATACCGCGACCGTGACGCTGACCGCCCTCAGCTGATCCCCACCCGTCGGGGTCGCGGCCGTCTGACCGCCGCGACCCCGACGGTCCCTCCCTTCTCACAGGAAGCCCCGCCCATGTCCCAGGCGATGTCCCCCCGTCCGTTCCGTCTCCTCCTGTCGCTCATCACGGGCCTCGCGCTCGCGCTGGGCACGCCCGTCGCCGCGTCGGCCGCGGCCGCGCCCGACACCACCGTGACGTGGAGCGTGAAACCCGCCGACACCGCGCAAGGGCGCGACCGGCCCAACTACGCCTACGACCTGGCCCCCGGGGGCACGGTCGGGGATGCGCTGTACGTCGCCAACCGCAGCGCGGAGCCGATCACGCTCCAGGTATACGCCGCCGACGGCTTCCTCACCGAGGACGGCGCGCTCGACATCCTCGCGGGAGGCTCCGCGTCGACCGACCTGGGCAGTTGGGTCTCGATCGAGACCACGGAGCTGACACTCGACAGCGGCGCGGACGCCGAGGTGCCGTTCACCGTCGCTGTGCCCTCGGACACCCCACCCGGCGACTACGCCGCGGGGATCGTGGCATCCATGTCGGTTACCTCCGACACCGGGACCGTCACCGAGCGCCGTCTCGGCTCGCGCATGCACCTGCGTGTGCTCGGCGATCTCGCCCCCGCGCTCACCGTCGACGGCGTCTCGGTCGACTATCACGGCACCGCCAACCCGCTCGAGGCGGGTTCCGCGACCGTTCGCTACACGTTGACCAACGCCGGAAACGCGCGCCTCGACCCCGACGTCGACGTCGCCCTGAGCGGCCCGCTCGGCTGGGCCCGCGTCACCGCCGCCGACGACGCACCCGAACTCCTTCCCGGCAGCTCGCTCGAACGCACGGTCGAGGTCGCGGGCGTCGCTCCTCTGGGTCTGCTGGCGGCCGAGGTGACCGCCACCTCGCAGGTCGTCACGCGGACGCTCGCCGGTACGGAGCCGTCGACCTTCGATCCCCTCGTGTCGCAGGCGACCGCCGCGACCGCCGCGATGCCGTGGACGGCGATGGCGATCCTCGCCGTCCTCGCCCTGATCGTGGTCTGGCGCATCGTCGCCGCCCGCCGCCGCAAGGCGGCCCACGCCCGAGAGATCGCATCCGCCGTGGCCGCGGCGACGGCCCAGGCGGGCGGGACCAGCGCGCTCGTCGCGGCCGGCGCAGTGGAGTCTCCCTCCGCGCCCGGGCTCGACGACCCGTCGACGCGGTCCGCGCGCCGCGCCCCGTGAGACCGCCCGCGGCGCGGGGAGGGACACCCTGCGCCGCGGGTGATGATCACGAACGCCCGCCATCGAGATGGCGGGCGTTCTGCGCGATGGCGTAGGGGTCTGCGCGAGTCGACGCTCGCACGCGCAGCCCACCGATCCGACGCGTGCTCCGGAGGGGAAAGGATGCGCTACGGATACGACCCCAAGAGAGCGGCAGGGGTGTTCGCCGGCCCGTCACCGAAGGCCGGGCCAGCCGCTCGGACGGACCCCGCGAGCCCTCTCAGCGCGACAGCGGGAGGATCTTCTCCCCGGTCCCCGAGCACTCGGGGCGGCGGAGCGCGTATGGCTTCAGACGCGCAGGAATGCCGCGTTGAGCGACTCGGGCGCGAGCGCGTGCTCGACGGCGAGCATGCTCGCGCCGAGCACGGCGGCCTTCTCCGCCGCCATGGACTGCACGATCGACAGATACTCGGTCGCCAGCGGCGTCGACCGCGTGTAGACGACCTCGCGTACTCCGGCGATGAGATGCTCGCCGACGCGCGCCATCGACCCGCCGATCGCGATGACCGAGGGGTTCATGAGGCTCACGCAGGTGGTGAGCACCTCGCCGATGTCGCGTCCGGCCTGACGCACGGCCTGGATCGCGTCGATGTTGCCGCGCTTGACGAGGTCGACGACGTCGGAACCGGTGTGGGCGTCGATGCCCTGCGCCCGGAGGGCGCGGGCGATTGCCGGACCGGATGCCAGAGCCTCGAGGCACCCGCGGTTGCCGCACTGGCAGGGGATGTCCGCGCCCCGGGCGACTTGGACGTGACCGATGTCGCCGGCGATGCCCTGAGCGCCCCGCTGGAGGCGACCGTCGGAGATGATGCCGGTGCCGATACCGGTGGCCACCTTGACGAACATGAAGTGGTCGACGCTGGGCCACGCGACGCTGCGCTCGCCCAGGGCCATGATGTTCACGTCGTTGTCGACGAGGACGGGCACGGGCATGTGCTCGTAGATCCAGCCGGGGATGTCGAAGCGGTCCCAGCCCGGCATGATCGGGGGGTTCACCGGTTGGCCGGTGGAGTGCTCGACGGGACCGGGGACGCCGATTCCCATCGCCGCCACGTCGGAGACCGAGCGGCCCGATTCCGTCAGCAGTGCGGAGGCGGTCTCGACCAGCCAGGTCAGCACGGGCTCGGGGCCCTGCGCGATGTCGATGTCGCCGGTCCGCTCGGAAAGGACCTTGCCGGTGAGGTCGGCGATGGCGACCGTTCCGTGCGAGGCGCCGAGGTCGACGGCCACGACGACCTTGGCCGCCGGATTGATCGCGAACTGCGAGGGCGGGCGACCGCCCGTCGACACGGCATCCGCCACGGGGGTGATGAGACCCATGCGCATCAGCTCGTCCACGCGCATCGCGACCGTGGATCGAGCCAGGCCGGTCGACTTCGCCAGCTCCGCGCGGGTGCGCGGAACGCCGTCTCGCAGCAGCTGGAACAACTGGCTCACGCCGTTGACCGACTGCATCGAATCTGTCGTCATCCTCTTCACGCCCTCAGTACACCACTAGTTGTCTTCTGTTCCATCCACGTGGCGACGGCGGCTACGCGGATCACGCAGCCGCCGTCGGCAGGGGAAGTCGTCAGCCCCGCCCGGGTGGGCGGGAGAAGCGCTGCTGGAGAAGCACCGCGACCACGATGATGACACCTTTCGCCACGGCTTGAACCGAAGACGACAGATTGTTCTGAATGAACACGTTCGTCAGCGTCGCAAAGATGAGCACTCCGAAGACGGTGCCGGCGATCGTGCCGCGGCCGCCGACGAGCAGGGTCCCCCCGACCACGACGGCCGCGATGACATCGAGTTCGAGGAGCTGGCCGTTCGTGGAGCTTCCAGCCGTGGTGCGACCCAGGAACATCACGCCGGCGATACCGGAGGCCAGACCGGCGAGAACGTAGAGCCACATGACATGGCGCTTGACGTTGATGCCCGCCAGCCGCGCCGCCTCGCGGTTGCCGCCGATCGCGACCGTGCGACGACCGAACGTGGTGCGGTTCAGCAGCACCCATCCGAGCACCGCGACGATCAGGAAGATCCAGATGAGCATGTTCACGCCCAGGATGTCGGCGTTCATGAAGGTGATGAAGCTGCGGTCCTCGACCACGAGCGTGCGACGCTCGGCCAGGATCTCCGCGAGACCGCGCGCACCCACGAGCATCGCGAGGGTCGCCATGAACGCCACGACGTTGCCGTACGCGATCACGATGCCGTTGACGAGGCCCGCGGCCGCACCGACGGCGAGGGCGAAGACGACGAACACGATCCAGTGCATGGAATCGGCGAGGTCCTGCACGACGGCGAGGGTGCCGACGACGGAGGCGAGGCCCACGACCGATCCGACCGAGAGGTCGATTCCACCGGCGATGATGACGAGCGTCATGGCGATGGCCACGACCCCCGTGATCGATGCCTGTCGGAGGATCACGAAGATGTTGTCGACCGTGAGGAATGTCCCCGGAGCGGTGATGGCGCCGACGATGAGCATCACCACGAGGGCGACGACGAGGCCGACGTTGCGCCCGGCGGAGCCGGAGAAGAAGGCCTTCACGGGCGACGCCGCGGTGGAGGTGACCGGGGCCGTGCCGGCCTCGGTCGGAACCGTGCGCGCACGGGTCGGGGTGGTCGGCTCGCTCACGCGGCGGATCCTTTCATGACGAGGTCGAGCACACCGTGCTCGTCGATCTGGTGGGAGGGGAGCGTACGGAGGATCTGGCCGTCGGACACGACGAGCACGACGTCCGCCAGGCCCAGCACTTCTTCGATCTCACTGGAGACCACGACGACCGCGTTCCCGGCGGCGGCCAGGTCGCGGATGAGGGTGTAGATCTCCGCGCGGGCGCCGACGTCGACGCCGCGGGTGGGTTCGTCGAGCAACAGCACCTCGGTGCCGTGGATGAGCCATCGGGCGAGGAGGATCTTCTGCTGATTGCCGCCGGAGAGCGTCCGGGCCGCACGGTCGGGGTCGGCGGGCCGCAGTTCGAGAGCCTCGATCTGCTCCTGCGCCACCCGGCGCGCAGAGCGATCGTCGAGGAAGCCGCCTCTGGCGAAGCGTGACATCGACGCCATCGTCGCGTTGACGAAGATCGGCTCGTCCAGCACGAGACCCTGGCTCTTGCGCTCCTCCGGCGAGAGTCCGACGCCGGCGCGGACGGCGGCGAACACCGACCCGCGGGGAAGCGCCACACCTCTGACGCTGACGCTGCCGCCCGACGAGCGACGAGCGCCGTAGACGGTCTCGAGGATCTCCGACCGGCCGGAGCCGACGAGCCCGGCGAGGCCGACCACCTCTCCTGCACGCACGGAGAACGACACATCCGAGAAGACACCGGTGAGGGAGAGGTCCGTCACCTCGAGGACGACCGGGGCGTCGGGCGCGACCGGGACGCGCTCGGGGAAGACGTTGGTGATCTCGCGTCCGGTCATGAGCCGGATCAGCTCCGGCGTGGGGGTCTCGGCGGCCGGCAGACCCACCGCGGTGGTACGACCGTCCTTGAGCACCGTGATGCGGTCGCCAATCTGCCGGATCTCCTCGAGGCGGTGCGTGATGTAGACGACCGCGATGCCTTCGGCGGTGAGTTCCCGGACGACGGCGAACAGGTTCTTGACCTCCTCGCTGTCGAGCACGGCGCTGGGCTCGTCCATGATGATGAGCTTGATGTCGTGCGAGAGCGCGCGCGCCATGCTGACGATCTGCTTGTTGGCGGCGCTGAGCGTGCCGACCTCGGCGTGCGGGGAGAGGCCCGCGTGACCGAGGCGGCGGAGCAGCTCCGTGGTCTGTCGCGCCGCCGCGGACCTCTTCGTGAAGCCGCCACGGGCGAGCTCGTGCCCGAGGAAGATGTTCTCCGCGATGGTCAGCCCGTCCACGACATCGAGCTCCTGGTACATCGTGGCGATGCCGAGGTCGATGGCGGCCTGGGGACCGGCGATCTCCACGGTCTCCCCCTGCCAGCTGATCTCACCCCCGTCGGGGCGGTGGACCCCGGCGAGCGTCTTGATCAGGGTGGATTTGCCCGCCCCGTTCTGGCCGAGCACGCAGTGGACCTCGCCGGCCCGCACCTCGAGGTCGACGCCGCGAAGGGCCTGCACGCCGGCGAAGGACTTGGTCACTCCGCGGACGTCGAGTAATGACGATGCATGGTCAACTTTGATCACGTGGCGAACATAACACGCCGCCCGCTTGGCGCGCGACACTCGATAATGCGGAGATCGCGCAAAACCCCCGCCCCGACACGTGCCCTGCTGGACCGGCTATCGGGCGCTTCGGAGAGGCGTCGCTCACTTTTATCGGTCTGTTATCAAAAGTTGACTACCGCACTGCCACTTCTGCTAGCGTGAGCGGCGTCAGAGCGGACCCTTCCTTCGGGATGACCCGGGGCTGCCATGACCCCAGCTGCATCACATTCAAGGAGGAAGTACATGCGCTCACAGATGAAGACGCGCTCCCGTTTGGTTCTCACGGGGGTCGCCGTCCTCGCGTCGGTCGGCCTGCTCGCCGGCTGCACCGGTTCGAACGACGACGCCCAGAATGTCGTCGATCAGGGCACCAGCGCCGAAGAGAACGCCGCCACCGGCGACACCGTCACCATCGGCTTCTCCGGTCCCGCCGCCGACCACGGGTGGCTCGGCGCCATCAACTCCGGCGCCCTGGCCGCGGCCGAGAGCTTCCCCGACGTCGATCTGCAGGTCGCCGAGGGAACCAACGACGTCAGCGCGCAGATCGCCGCCGTCGAGACCTTCATCAACAACAAGGTCGACGCCATCGTGCTGCTGCCCAGCGACGGCGCGGCCCTCACAGAGGTCGCGATCAAGGCGATGAACGCCGGCATCCCGGTCATCAACGTCGACCGCGAGTTCTCCAGCCCCTTCGCCGCACGCTCGACCGTTCTCGGCGACAACTACGGGATGGGCGTCAGCGCCGGAACCTACGTCTGCGACCAGCTCGAGGGCAACAGCAGCGCTGTCGTCGCCGAGATCGCCGGCATCGACTCCCTCCCGCTCACGCAGGATCGTTCGGCGGGCTTCGCCGACGCGCTGTCGGACTGCGGCCTCGAGGTCGGTCCCCGCGTGGCCGCGGACTTCACCGTCCAGGGCGGGGAGTCGGCGACATCGCAGCTGCTCTCGGCCAACCCGAAGATCGACGCCATCTGGAACCACGACGACGACCAGGGCATCGGCGTGCTCGCCGCCATCACGGCCTCGGGCCGTGACGAGTTCTTCATGGTCGGCGGCGCCGGGAGCCGCAACGCCATGGAGGCGATCGAGGCCGGCGACACTCCCCTGCAGGCGACCGTCATCTACCCGTCGACGCAGGCGGCCGACGGCATCGCGCTCGCGCGCCTGATCGCGCAGGGCAAGACCGCGGGTGACCTCATCACCCCCAGCGTGCCCAACCGCATCGTGCTCGACGCCCCGGTCGTGACGAAGGACAACGTGGCGTCCTTCATCGATCTGTCGTTCGAGTCCTGATCGGTTCGGGGCGTCCACGGTCGCCGTGGGCGCCCCGTCCTCCATCTCCCACAGAAAGACCCTCATCGTGACCCAGCACCTCCGCATCGCCATGATCGGCGCGGGATTCATGGGCGCCGCGCACTCCCAGGGATGGCGCGTCGCACCCCGCTTCTTCGATCTCCCCCTCGCCCCCGAGATGAGCGTCCTCGTCGGACGCGACGCCGCCCGCACCCGGGCCGCGGCCGACACCTGGGGGTGGGCCGAGAGCTCGACCGACTGGCGCGAGGTGCTCGAACGCGACGACATCGACGCCGTCGACATCGTCACCCCCGGCGACTCCCACGCCGAGATCGCCATCGCCGCGCTTGCGGCGGGAAAGCACGTCCTGTGCGAGAAGCCCCTCGCCAACACCGTCGACGAAGCCCGCCGCATGGCCGAGGCCGCGGCATCCGCTCAGCGATACGGCATCCGCTCGATGGTCGGCTTCACCTACCGACGCCTGCCTGCGACCACCTTCGCCCGCGATCTCATCGCCACCGGCCGCCTCGGCGACATCCGTCAGGTGCGCGCCGAGTACCTGCAAGACTGGCTCAGCGACGCCGACGCGCCGCTGACGTGGCGCCTGCAGAAGGATCGCGCCGGCTCCGGGTCGCTCGGCGACATCGGCGCCCATGCCGTCGACATCACCGAGTTCATGACCGGCTTGCGGGTGACGCGGGTGGCGGGTCTGCTCGAGACGATCGTGTCGGAGCGCCCCGTGCTGGGCTCCGCCTCCGGCCTCTCCGGCTCGGCCGGCGCCGGGCGCGGCGCCGTCACGGTCGACGACCTCGCCCTCTTCACGGGTCGGCTGGAGAACGGCGCCCTCGCCTCGTTCGAGGCCTCGCGATTCCGTCTCGGCCGCAAGAACGCCCTGCGCGTCGAGATCTCCGGCTCCCTCGGCTCGCTGTCGTTCGACCTCGAGAGTCCCAACGAGCTGCAGTTCTACGACGCCACGCTGCCCGCGACGGAGCAGGGGTTCCGCCGCATCCTCGTCACCGAACCCGAGCACCCCTACGTCGGCGCCTGGTGGCCCACCGGTCACATGCTCGGCTACGAGCACGGCTTCTCGCACCAGGCGAAGGACTTCGTCGAGGCGGTCGCCGCCGACGAGGATCCGCGCCCGTCCTTCGCGGACGGTCTCCACGTGCAGGAGGTCCTGGATGCCGTGGCCCGCAGCTCCGACGCGGACGGGGTCTGGACGGGCGTCGAACCCTCCCTCGCACCGTCGACCCTTTCCGACCGCGCGTACGCGGCATCCTGAAACATTCCCCGTTCCCTTCCGATGAGAGGTTCCCCGCGATGACGCGACCGATCACCCTGTTCACGGGCCAATGGGCCGACCTGCCGTTCGAGGAGGTGGCCCGACTCGCCGGCGAGTGGGGCTACGACGGCCTCGAGATCGCCTGCTGGGGCGATCACCTCGACCCCTGGCGCTGGGACGACGAGCAGTACGTCCAGGGCAAGCTCGACGTGCTTCAGCGCCACGGCCTGAAGGTGTGGACGATCTCCAACCACCTCAAGGGCCAGGTCGTCTGCGACGACCCCATCGACCAGCGCCATCGCGACATCGTGTCCGACCGGGTGTGGGGCGACGGCGACCCCGAGGGCGTCCGCCGGCGCGCCGCCGAGGAGCTGAAGAACACCGCCCGCCTGGCTTCCGCGCTGGGGGTGAAGACGGTCACCGGCTTCACCGGGTCGAGCATCTGGAAGTACGTCGCGATGTTCCCGCCCGCCACCGAGGAGATGGTGGATGCCGGGTACCAGGACTTCGCGGACCGGTGGAACCCGATCCTCGACGTCTTCGACGAGGTCGGCGTGCGCTTCGCCCACGAGGTGCATCCCTCGGAGATCGCCTACGACTACTGGACGACGAAGCGGGCGCTCGAGGCCATCGGGCACCGCGAGGCGTTCGGGCTGAACTGGGACCCCTCGCACATGGTGTGGCAGGACATTGATCCGGTCGCGTTCCTGTGGGACTTCCAGGACAAGATCTTCCACGTGCACTGCAAGGACACGAAGAAGCGTCTGTCGAACGGCCGCAACGGCCGCCTGTCGTCGCACCTGCCGTGGGCGGACCCCCGTCGCGGCTGGGACTTCATCTCCACCGGCCACGGCGACGTCCCGTGGGAGGACGCCTTCCGCATGCTGAACGCGATCGGCTACGACGGTCCACTGTCGGTCGAGTGGGAGGACGCCGGCATGGACCGCCTGGTCGGAGCGCCCGAGGCGCTCGGCTTCGTGCGGAAGCTGTCGTCGTACGAACCGTCGGGGGCGGCGTTCGACGCGGCGTTCAGCCGGCGCTGATCGGGGCGAGCAGCCGGAAGCGAAGAGGAGGGCCGGGCGCGTGAGGCGTCCGGCCCTCCGTGCGTCCGCGGCCGCCGCGGAGGAGGGATGCCATCGGGTGGGGTCGTCTCCGCTGCGAACAGCCCGCCCCGCGGCATGCCTGTTCTGGACGCGTGCCCCGCGTCAGACGCGCAGGCCGCGGAGCACCAGATCACGGACACCCGCGGCGGGCAGCGACTCGACATCGGGAAGCAGCGCGGGATCGCTGCTGATGATCATCGGGGCGTCCGCGCGCGAGGAGGGCAGGCGCCCGTGGGTCCCGCGCACGCACGTGGGATCGAGTGGTACGGTGCTCATCGCATAGCGCAAGCCGAGCTTCTTCTTCACGAGGTTCGCTCCCGCCTTGGCCTTCGCGAGGCGGTCGGCGGGGTCGAAGAACAGCTCGGCGGGGTCGTAGCCGGGCTTGCGATGGATATCGACGCCCCGGGCGTACTCGGGCGCGCGAGCGTCGTCGAGCCAGAAATAGTAGGTGAACCACGCCCCCGGCTCGGCCACCACGACGAGCTCGCCGGCGCGCTCGTGATCGAGGCCGTAGCGGGCCTGCGCCTCACGGTCCAGCACGTCGTCGACCCCGTCGAGCCCCTGTAGCAGTGAGCGGACGCGCGGAAGGTCGCCGGCATCCGGAACGTAGACGTGCGCGACCTGGTGGTCGGCGACGGCGAACGCACGTGAGGTCCAGGGGTCCAGGTGCTCCCGCCCGTCCTGCACATACACCTCGAGCAAACCCTCACGGCGCAGCGCACGGTTGATGTCGACCGGTCGCGAGGCCTCCTCGATGCCGTACTCCGACACGGCCAGCACCGAGTAGCCGCGGTCGACGGCGTCGGTCAGCAGCGGCGCGATGGCGTCGTCCAGCTCCCGCGCGGCGCGGTCGGCCTCCGGCGCGTTCGGGCCGAAGCGTTGGAGGTCGTAGTCGAGGTGCGGGAGGTAGGCCATGGCGAGATCGGGGGACGGCCCCCAGCGCCCGGTGACGAGGCCGCGCGTCGCCTCGGCCAGCCACGCGCTGCTGCGGATCGTGGCGGTGGGCCCCCAGTACTGGAACAGCGGGAACTCCCCCAGCGCCCCCACGAGCTGGTCGTGCAGGACCGCGGGGCGGACGTACGCGTCGGGGCTCTTCCGCCCGTCGGCGTGGTAGATCGGCCGTGGGGTGACGGTGACGTCGGTCGTCGCCCCCATCGCGAACCACCAACCGAGGTTGGCGACGGTGAGCCCGGGTCGCGCGCGGCGCGCGGTGTCCCACACTTTCTCACCCGCGACCAGCTTGTTGTGCTGGCGCCAGAGCAGGGGGTCGCCGAGACCGCGGAAGTACCAGCCGTTGCCGACGATTCCGTGTTCGCGCGGCGCCAGCCCGGTGAGCATGGTCGACTGAACGCTGCATGTGACCGCCGGGAGGATGGTGTCGAGCCCCATCTGCCCGCCGACGCGTCCGATCGCGCTCAAGCGGGGCATCGAGGCGAGTGCGCGCGGAGTGAGGCCCACGATGTCGAGGAGGAGGACTTTGCTCATGCGCGGCTTCCATCCGCGGCGGTGGCGGCCGCGGCCCCGGCGAGTGCGCGCGGGAGGTTCTCGAGCGCCCAACGTAGTTCGGCGGCGATGCCCTCCACGAGGGTGCCGGGTCGCATCTGCTCGGGGAGCACCGACCACGTGTACGTCTCGACGTCGAGGTGCGCCCGGTCGCCGTCGGGGGTGGACAGCACCGCCTCGACGGCAGCTTCCAGGACCTCAGTGGTCGCGCGCAGGGGCGGCGCGGGACGGGCGTGCAGGGGGATGTGGACGTGCACCCGCCACGCGCGATCCCTCGGCCACGCCTCGGCGGCGTCGAGGACCTCGGGCAGGTCGTCGGCTGCGCGGGTGCCCCCGGCCTCGCGCACCTGATGCACGTAGCGTTCCTCGGCGAAGGGACGGAGAGCGGCTTCCGTGCGGGGATCCGAGGGGTCGGGCACCTCGAGGGCCACGGAGGCCTGCACCTTGACCACCCTGATGCCGGCCGCCACCGCGGCGGCGACGGCCTCGGCGGGAGGGGCGAACGAAACGGCCAGGTGGCACGTGTCGAGACACAGGCCGATCCGGCCGTCGGCGATGAGGCGCGGACGCGCGCTCAGCCAGGCGACGATGTCGGCGACGTCGTCGAGGATGCAGCCGGGCTCGGGCTCGATGGCCACGCGCACCGTGCGCCCCGTCTCGCGCTCGAGCGCGGCGAGTCCGTCGACGAGTCGGACGAGCGAGGCCTCGGCGGCGTCGTCGTCGGCGGAGCCCCACCCATCCCGCCATCCTAGCGGGAGCGTGGAGATACTGCCGTCCGCGCCGTCGGGCAGGAGCGCGGCGAGCACGTGTGCGCAGTCGAGCGTGTAGTCCAGGCGTTCTCTCGTGGTCCAGTCGGGGCGGTAGACCGCGAGCTTGACGACGTCGTCGTGGAACCCGCGGTAGGGGAAGGCGTTGATCGTGCGCAGCTCGAGGCCGTTGCGCTCGAGTGCGGCGGCGAGCGTCGCCCGGGCCTCGCCGTCGCGCGCGAGGAGCGACGCCGTGCCGACGGGTAGCCACAATCCCACGCCGAGACGGTCGAGACCCGCCTCTCGCCGCACCGGGCCGGCATTCTCGTCGAGCTGGCGGACGATGCCGGGCAGGTCTTCCGCCGGGTGGACATTGGTGCAGTACGAGAGGTGCATCACGCCCCCTGACGCGTGGCCGTGCCGCGCAGAACCGAATTGCCCTCGAACACGTCGGGGCCCTGGTTCGCCGGGGCGAACCCCTCGATCGGGTCGGTGTTCACCCGACCGCTCTGCGCGTAGAAGTCGCGCGGGTTACGCCACAGGATGCGGTCGACGTCGTCGTCGCTGAAGCCGGCGTCGAGCATCGCGAGGCCCGTCTTGGCCGTCTTGAGCGGGTCGGATCGGCCCCAGTCGGCCGCGGAGTTGACGATCACGCGGTCGAGGCCGATGCGCTGCATGATCGCGACCACACGCCGCTCGTCCATCTTCGTGTCGGGGTAGATCGAGAAGCCCATCCACGCCCCGCTGTCGGCGACGGCATCGACGCAGGTCTCGTTGAGGTGATCGACGAGGACGCGCTCGATCGGGATGCCGGACTCGGCGACGACGTCGAGGGTACGCTGCGTGCCCACCGCCTTGTCACGGTGTGGGGTGTGCACGAGGACCGGCAGGTCGAACTCCATGCCGAGGGCGAGATGTCCGCGCAGGATCTCGTCCTCCTCGGGGGTCATCGAGTCGTATCCGGTCTCGCCGACGGCGACCACGCCGTCTTTGGCGAGGTAGGTCGGCAGCTCGGCCATGACCTCGCGGCACCGTGGATCGTTCGCTTCTTTGGGGTTCAGCGCGATCGTGCAGTGGTGGCGGATACCGAACTGCGCGGCGCGGAATCTCTCCCAGCCGATCAGGGCGTCGAAGTAGTCGAGGAATGACCCCACGCTGGTTCGGGGCTGACCGAGCCAGAACGCCGGTTCGACGAGGGCGCGGACGCCCGCGTCGTACATCGCCTCGTAATCGTCGGTCGTGCGGGCGGACATGTGGATGTGGGGGTCGAAGATGCGCATGTCAGGCCCTTTCGGCGAGGAGGTGATCGGTGGAGCGTGAGAGGAGAGCGAGGTCGGCCGGCACGGAGCGGCCCGCCGCCCGGCGTTCCTCGGCGAAGCGCGCACCCATGGCGGCGAGCTCGTCGTCGGCGCGTTCGGCGAGGCCGGCGACGACGACGAGCGGGATGCCGAGGAACACGCACTTGAGCACGCCGTGGCGCCACGCGTGGTCGTCGAGGTGCGCGGCGGCGAACCGGCCCAGGGCGGCGGCGACGAGACGGGTGTCGTTGGCGCGGAGGGCGTCGACGACGAGTTCGAGGCCCGCTTCGCGCCAGCCCGGGGACGGCGCGGCGAGCGCGTCGAGACCGCGCAGCACTCCGCGGCGCTCCGCATCGTCACCCCGGCGGTACAGAGCGCGGACCACATCGGGGTCGGCTCCGGAGTCGGCGAGTGCCGCGACGATCGCGGCCCGCGACACGTCGTCGGCGGTGGGGGCGAACGGCTCCGGTGACAGCGGCTCTCGCCCCACCTCGCGTCCGGCCGAGGCGAACAGGCGTGCCGCGCGGGCGGCATCCGTCTGCACCGCCTCGACGGCGCGGGTGGTCCAGGGGTGGGGCACGGGCGTCGGAAGAGCGGAGGGTCGCCCCGGAGCGACGGCTCCTCCCTCGTTCGGACCTGCGGCGACCGTGGGACGCGGTGTCTCGGACGCCGCGAGCAGCGCCGCCATGCTCGCACGGGCGAGCTCGGGGGCCGCGTGGGCGTGACGAGGCAGTTCGACGGCCACCACACCGCGGTAACCGATCTCGCGGAGGACGGCGAGGGCCGCGGGCAGGTCGAGCTCGCCGTCGCCGAAAGGGAGGTGCTCGTGGGCACTGGGGAGCATGTCGTCGGCCTGGACGTTGCACAGCAGCGATCCTGCGGCGCGGAGGGCGCCGACGACGCCGTCGGGTTCGACGACGACGCAGTGACCGAGGTCGACGGTCACGCCGAGGGCCGTGGGATGACCGAGGCGAGCGCGCACGGCCAGGGCATCGGCGACGGTCTCGACGAGCATCCCGGGTTCGGGCTCCAGCGCGAGGGTCACCCCCGCTGCCACGGCATCCGCGGTCAAAGCGAGGAGGCGCTCGTCGAGCAGGACGCGCGCCGCCTCGGTCGAGACGTCGTCGGGCACCACGCCGCTCCACAGCGACACGCAGTCGGCGTCGAGGATCGCCGCGATCTCGATCGCCCGACGGAGGAAGTCCATGCGCGGCCCCGCCTCGCGGTCGACGAGGGTCGGACGGTGCTTGCGGAACGCGTCGAGCAGATAGCGCGTCCCGGTCTCGACGACGACGCGCAGCCCCCGGCGGCGCAGATCGACCGCGAGGGCCTCGGTCTGCTCACGCCAGTCGGCGGCGAAGGGGTCGAGATGGGGATGCCCGAGCGTGAGGGCGACGGCACGATAGCCGTGGTGCTGGAGCACATCGAGCGCCGAGGGAAGCGGGTGGTCGGTGAAACCGTTCGTGCCGTAGCCCCAGGTCCAGTCCACGCTCATGTGATGTCTCCTCCGGATCGGCGGCGTCCGAGGAGGCGGCCCGCCCCCTCGACGCCGAGAAGCGCTGCCGTGGCGAGGGGCGCACTCGCGCGAGCCGCGAGGGCCGACTGCAGGGGCACGACGGAACGGATGCCGGCCCTGGTCGCATCACGGGCCTCGGCCGCGCCGGGTCGGCGGGCGACGGCGATCTGCCCGGGGAGCACCGCGGCGAGGTAGCGGGTCGCCCCCAGCAGCGCGGCGGGGCGATTCGAGCGCCCGACGAGAGTGGACACCGCGACGGCGACGCTGGCCCCGACCGCGGCGACGCCGGTGCCACGCGTGGAACCCGAGACCTCGCCCCGCGAGACGGCGGTGACGGCCACCGTGTGCACGGCCACCGCTCCCGCGGGAAGCAGCGCCGCACGCCAGCCGGGCCCCGCGGCGCCCAGGACCACGTCGAGTCCGCGGCACACGGCCATGGCCACCGGCCCCGCGGCCGTGGGCTTGAGCACCACGTCGTAGGCCCAGAGCGTGGCCGCGAGGGCGAGCGACACCATGCCCGACGCGCGGCCCGCCGCGAACGCTGCCCCCACCCCGGTCACCGTCAGCCCCGCCCCGACGGCGAGCGCGCGCCGACGACTGAGACGCCCCGAGGGGATGGGGCGCTCCGGCCGCTCGAGCGCATCGAGGTCGGCATCCGCCCAGTCGTTCACGGCCATGCCCGCGCTGTACAGGCAGACCGACGAGGCCGCGAGCGCCGCCCCGCGCGCCGCTCCGCCGGCGCCCGGACCGCGCGCGGCGAGCGCCCCGATGAGCGCGTCGCCCAGCACGGTGAGCGACGCGGGGGCGCGGACCAGGTCGAGGTAGTCCGCGACGCGCGTCACGGCGCGGCGACCCGGGCCGCCGCGACGGCGGCGGCGGTCTCGTGCACCCAGGCGACGAACTGCGCGGTCTGGTCACCGAAACCATGCACGTCGCTGCCCCACGGGTCTTTGAAGAAGCAGCCCAGGGCGGGCACGACCCCCGCGTGGCCGGCGCGGGTGGCGAGCGAGAGCGAACGGACCAGGTCGATCACGAGCGGGGCGGCGAGGGCGGAGTCGTATGCGCTCCAGGTCGTCTGCAAGGTCACGCGACTGCCGAGGAAGCCGGTGGCGTTGACGTGGTCCCACGCGGTCTTGACGTCGCCGAGGTCGGGGACATTGTCGATGTGCAGAGGGGCCACGACGTCGTCGCCGACGAGGGCGTGCAGTCCGCGGTTCTTCGACACGAGCTTGGAACGCACCGCCTCGGGGTCGGCCAGGGTGGCCCCGTCACCTCCGCCGAGGAGGTTGGTACCGGCCCAGGACTGCACACGGAACCCGCGCGCCGCGAACATCGGAGCGAGCACCGTGCGCAGCAGCGTCTCGCCGGTCTTCCCGTCCTGACCGGCGTAGGCGATGCCGGCGCGGTCGGCGCGCTCGCGCAGCACGGGGAGCGTGAGCGACGCGGAGGGGGTGAAGGCGGCATAGGCGGCGCCGGCCGCGATCGCGGCCAGGGCCGCGCGCGAGCTCGGCGGCAGAACCCGCACGCCGGGCGTGGTGAGGGCGGTCTGCAGCAGATCGTCGTCGTCGAAGCAGGGGTGGTAGGGCGGCAGCGGCTCGGTCGACGAGACGTCGATGACGACGACTTCGCGCAGGTCGTGCCGGTCGCGGAAGTCGATGATGTCGGCCGCGAGCAGATCGATCTCCTCCTGCTGCGTGGTGGTGAGGGTCGGCACGGGGCGCAGGTTCTCCTCCGTCTCGCGCAGGCGGCCACGCGTCGCTTCGACGAGGGCGGCGGGGAACATTCCGCCCGCGGCGAGTTGGGCCGCCCGCTCCTCGAGCGGGGTCGTCGAGATGTCGTGGCCGCCGACGACGATCCCGCCGATCGCGGGGAACTCCTCGACCCGCACGGCGTCGGTCTCGGTGGTGAGCCCCACCGGCGCCGCCGCACCGAGGGCGAGAGCGTGGATGCCGAGGGTCGCGGTGGTGGCGAGGGAGCCGCGCGCGCCGATGAACCAGGCGCCGACCTCCGGGGCGTGGGGGGTATCCGAAGTGTTCACTCGTGTGGTCCGTTCTTCGTTGAGGGACGTGATGGCCGGGCGCACACGACGGCACGGCCCCGGGGTGAGGGGCCGTTCGAGCGGGGCGCTCCGAGGGGGATGGAGGGCGACCCGGGGTGGTGAGGGGGTACTCGTCGTCGAGGTGTCCTGGCTCTTCCGACAGTATCCGGGCTTTTGCGGAATGGCAACCAAAAGATGCTTCGTGCGTATGCAGAAATCGCTCAGCGAACAGCAGGTGCGCCGCGTCGCCCGGAACGCCCGTCGTCCGAGCCGGTGAGCGCTCAGCCGCGGCGGGCGAGCTCCCTCAGCACTGCCGCCTCGACGGCACGCGACGACTCGACCCCCGCCGAACGGCCCTCGCCGTTCATCCGTCGTCCGTGAGGGGGCGCGGTTCAGCCCCGCGCCGGCAGCCGCCGGTCGAGCCACGCGAGGAGGTCGGCGCGGACGGCATCCTGCTCCCGTTCCGCGAAGATCTCGTGCCGCGCGCCCGGATAGACCAGCGTCGTGACGTCGGTGAGACCCGACCGGTCGCGGTAGGCGTCCGCCAGCCGGTGGACGCTGCGCGGACCGCCCACGGTGTCGTCGCGACCGACCATGAGCAGTATCGGCACGTCGTGGCCGAGATCGCGCCGCGGCCGACCGAAGAGCTTGGCCGCCTCGAGGGGTCCGAAGAGCTTCATCAGCGGCTCCGAGGTCGTCAGGGGGTCGGCGACGAAGTCGCGGCCCACCTGCTCGTCGCTCGAGAGCCACTCCATCCCCGACCCGCGCACGTGCTTCCACGGGGCGTTGAGGTCGCCGGCGTTCAGCGCCCCCGGCCAGCGGAGGGCGGACCCGCTCAGCACGACGGCGTCGTAGGCGTCCGGATGCCGGTCCAGCAGCATCTGCGCGAGGAACGACCCCCACGAGTGGCCGAGGAGGACCAGCGGCAGGTCGGGATGCGCCTCGCGGATGAGCTGCGTGAGGGTCCACACCGCGTCGCGCGCGGCACCGAGACCGCCGGGGCCGAGCCGTCCGAGCCGCCGGTGGTCGCCGCCCCACTGGCGGAGCCCGGTGCGCCCGTGTCCTCGATGGTCGTCGGCGTAGACCGTGTAGCCGTCGGCGACGAGGGCGTCGATGAGAGCGCCGTAGCGACCCGCGTGTTCACCGACGCCGTGCAGCAGCTGCACCACGGCCCGCGGCTCGGCGGCCTCGTGGACGTCATAGACGATCGGGATGCCGTAGGCGTCGACGAACTCGGGCATGCGCCGAGTTTAGGGGCGACGCGTGCTCGAGGTGCGGCCGGAACGCGCGGCCGCGCGGCCGCGAAGCGCGGCATCCATTCCGTTAGCAAGACTAATGAGCTACCCTCGAAGGCAGGAACATGAATGATCGCGTCGACGAATCCCCCCTTCCCGACCTGAGTCATGACTTCAGCGCCGCGGCCTCCGAGCTGCGCATGGCCACGTTCCGTCTGGCCCGCCGCCTCCGGGCGCAGCGGGCCGTCGACACCATGAGCGACGGGCAGTTCGCCGTCCTCGCCGCCCTCACGGTGCACGGTGCGCACACGCTCGGCCAGCTGGCCGATCGTGAGCGCGTCACCGCCCCGTCGATGAACCGGACGGTGTCGTTGCTCGAGGAGGCGGGCTACATCAGCCGCATCCCCGACGAGGTCGATCGTCGCCGCGTGACGATCGACCTCACCGACTTCGGGCGCACGATCGTCGACGAGACCGTCCGACGCCGTGACGCCTTCGTGGAGGAGGCCCTCGCCGAGCTCTCCCCCGAGGAACGCGACACGTTGGCCCGCGCCGCGGTGATCATGAGGAAGGTGGCCGACAGATGAGCTCGTCGATGTTCCGGTCGCTGTCGATCTTCAACTACCGCGTCTGGTTCATCGGCGCCCTCGTCTCCAACGTCGGGGCCTGGATGCAGGCGACGGCCCAGAACTGGGTCGTGCTCACCCAGCTGACCGACAACGACGCGGCCGCCATGGGCGTGACCATGGCGCTGCAGTTCGCGCCACCGCTCCTGCTCGTGAGCGTGACGGGGTGGGTGGCCGACCGCTTCGACCGCCGCAAGCTCATCATGTGCACGCAGTCGGCGCTGCTGCTGCTGGCCGTGACCCTCGGCATCCTGTTGCTGACCGGGGTGATGACCCTGCCCATGATGTTCGGCTTCGCCCTCGCGCTCGGCGTCGTGACCGCGTTCGACAACCCCGCCCGGCAGGCGTTCGTGTCCGACGTCGTCGCCCAGGAGAACGCCTCGAACGCCGTCGCCCTGAACGCGGCGTCGTTCAACACCGCACGCCTGATCGGTCCGGCGGTCGCGGGCGTCATGATCGTCGCGATCGGCACCGGGTGGGTGTTCCTCGTCAACGCGTTCACGTTCCTGGCCATGATCACCGCACTGCTGATCATGCGACCCCACGAGCTCGTGGTGCACCACCGCCGGGGCGGGCCCGCGCGGCTCGCCGACGGCTTCCGCTACGTCGCCCACCGGGCCGACCTCGTCGTGATCTTCATCATGGTGTTCCTGCTCGGCGCGTTCGGCATGAACTTCCCGATCTTCGCCTCCACGATGGCCCTCGCCTTCGGGCGCGGCGCCGACGGCTTCGGCCTGCTGAGCTCGTTCGTCGCGATCGGCTCCCTGACCGGCGCCCTCCTGGCAGCGCGCCGTGAACGCGCCCGTATGCGCGTGGTGATCCTGGGCGCGGGCGGGTTCGCCGTGGCATCCGCCCTCTCGGTCTTCGCCCCCTCGTACGAGACGTACGCGGCGACCCTCGTGCTGACCGGCTTCTGCGTGGTGACCACCCTGACGACGGCCAACGGCTACGTGCAGACGACGACCGACCCCGCCCTGCGCGGGCGGGTGCTCGCGCTGTACATGGCGATCCTCCTCGGCGGCACCCCCGTCGGCGCGCCCATCGTCGGCGCCGTCGCCGCCGAGTTCGGCCCGCGTGCCGCCATCGCGCTCGCGGCCGGCGTCGCCCTCGTCGCGTGCGGCATCGGTGTCACGTGGACCCTCGCCTCGGGGCGCGTGCACCGGCACGACACGAAGCGCTTCCGCCTCACCGTCGACGAGACACGGCCCATCGCCGTCGTGAACCCCGAGCCCGAGGACTTCAGCGACGAGATCGCCGGGACCACGCCCATCCCGCTCCCGCCGGGCGAACGATCGGCCCTCCGCCCGCGCCACGGCGCCTGATCCGCTGAGCCGCGCGCTCCCCTGCCCCCGCTCGCCGAAGGCGATCCTGTCCGCCCCGGTCGGCTGCACCCGACGGCGCGGACAGGGACAGGGGATCCACCGACCCGCGAGGGACACCCGCCGGCGAGGCTCGAACGGATCGGAGCAAGCCCTTTCCCTCGATAATCTAGCTAGATAATCTAGCTACATGAACGGAAACCCGGACGGGCGCCGCTGGGCGGGCCTCGTCTTCATCAGCATCGCCGTCTCGCTGATCATCGTCGACTCGACGATCGTCAACGTCGCCGTGCCCTCGATCGTGGAGGAACTGAAGATCTCCTCGACCGAGGTGCAGTGGGTCCAAGAGGCCTACACCCTCGTCTTCGCCTCGCTGCTGCTGGTCTTCGGCAGCCTCGCCGACCGGTTCGGTCGACGACGGCTCATGCTCCTGGGCGTCGTCGTCTTCGCCGTCGCGTCGATCGCCGCCGCCCTCGCGCCGACCGGCGGTCTGCTCATCCTCGCCCGCCTCATCCAGGGCGTGGGCGGGTCGATGATCCTCCCGACGACGCTGTCGATCATCAACGCCACCTTCCGCGGGCGCGAGCGCGGCATCGCCTTCGCCGTGTGGGGTTCCACGATCGGCGGCATGGCGGCCGTCGGCCCGCTGCTGGGCGGCTGGCTCACCACCGCGTTCTCGTGGCGGTGGGCGTTCGGCATCAACATCCCGCTCGGACTGCTCATCGTCATCGGCGTGCTGTTCACCGTCGCCGAGTCGCGCAGCGATCGCGTCGAGCGCATCGACGGTGTGGGTGCGCTGCTGTCGGTGCTGACGATGGCCCCGCTCGTCTTCGGGCTCATCGAGGGGCGCACCTACGGATGGTGGACGCTCGATTCCGCACCGACGATCGGCGACTGGACCTGGCCGCTCGCCCTGTCACCGGTTCCTCTGGCCTTCGGACTGGCCCTCGTCGCCCTCGTGGCGTTCATCGCGTGGGGCCTGCGGCGACAGCGCCGCGGAGAGCCGACCCTGCTGGCCTTCGGGCTGTTCCGCATCGCCTCGTTCCGCAACGGCAACATCGCCGCAGCCGTCGTCTCGCTCGGCGAGTTCGGCATCATCCTCGCCCTCCCGCTCTGGCTGCAGTTCGTCGTGGGCTTCGACGCGCTGCAGACGGGCCTGCTGCTGCTCTCCCTCGCGATCGGCTCGTTCGTCGCGAGCGGCATAGCCGGGGCGTTGAGCGGGCGCGTCGCCCCGGTCTGGATCGTGCGCGGAGGCCTGCTGGCGGAGATCATCGGCGTCGCCGGGGTGGCGTTCACGATCGGCCCGGATGCCACCTGGGGCCCGCTCATCCCCTTCCTCTTCGTGTACGGGGTCGGTGTCGGCCTCGCCACCGCGCAGTTGACCGGTGTCGTGCTCGCGGAGGTGCCCCCGTCGGCCAGCGGGCAGGCGTCGGGCACCCAATCGACCTCGAGGCAGCTCGGGGCGGCCCTGGGCGTCGCCGTGCTCGGGACCGTGCTCTTCTCGACCACGGCGGGGGTGCTGGCATCCACCCTCGACGATCGCGGCATCCCCGCCGCCCAACGCGACCAGGTCGTGTCGCAGGTGGTCGACAGCGCCGGCGCGGCGATCGCGGGCCTGGCCGCGTCGCCCGAGACGCAGGACCTCGCGATCAATGCCCGCGCCGCGTTCAGCGACGGCACCCGCGCGGCCGCCTTCACGGCGGCGGGCTTCCTCGTGCTCGGGCTCGCCTCGACGGCGACGCTCGGGGCGGGCGCGCGGCGTCGCGAGGGCGCGGAGGAGAGGATCGACGAGAGGGCGTGAGCGCGTGGCGAGCTCGCCCGGCGCTCGCGGATCAGGCGTCGACGCCGGCGATCTCACGGAGGACGGCGAGGTGACTCCGCCACGCCGTGCGACCCTCCGCGGTCATGGTCAGGGAGGTGCGCGGCATCTTGCCCGCGAACGACTTCCCGACCGAGAGGTATCCCCCCGCCTCGAGCGCCGACACCTGCTTGCTCAGCGCGGAATCGGTGATCTCCACGGCATCGCGCACTTCCTTGAAGCTCAGGGTCGTCGCGCGGTCCAGGGCGGCCATGATCGAGAGGCGCACGGAGTTCTGGAGCAGGTCGTCGAGACGGTGCCGTGGATGCCGGGCAGCCGTGGTCATGAGCGAGCCTCGCGCGCCGCGCAGACGAGGGAGACGAGCAGGACGACTCCGGATGCCACGCCCGCGAGCAGCACGGACCCGTGCGCCCAGATGACGACGGCCAGGGCGATCGCGTAGGAGGCGAACCACGCGGCGATGTACGCGGTCCACCGACGACTGCGGGCGAACGCGGCACGCCCCTGGATGCTGATGACGAAGAAGAGCAGCAGTGCGAACGTCACGGCCAGGGTGCCGACGTAGGCGAGACCGAACGCATCGCCCGTCGCGAGGGCCATGGCGAAGGTCCCCATGGACGTCGCCACGCCCAGCGCCACGATGAAGGTGATGTAGGGCCAGCGGGTCGCGTCGTGAGCGGACCTGCTGAGGCGCTCCGCGCGGGCGAGGAGGGTTCGGGCTTCGGAAGCGGTGACCGCGGGGTGGGCGTCCATGGGAGTCCTTTCGACTCCTTCAGTCTTGCAAGTACTTTCCTTTATGGCAAGTACTTTCTCCCGATTCGTCGGCGATGCGGGGGAGGAGGCGAACTCCGCCCCCGCATCGCTCTCGGCTCGGACGTCGCGCGGTCGGTCAGACGCGCGCGTCGACCGCCTGGTCGCCGACCGGGACCAGGCGCGTGAGCTGCGTCACGTGGCGCGGCTCGAGCTCCTCGAGCGACGAGACGCCGAGCAACGTCATGGTGCGCTCGATCTCGCTCCGCAGGATCGCGATGGTGCGGTCGACGCCCTGACGTCCACCGGCCATCAGGCCGTAAAGGTACGCGCGCCCGATGAGGGTGAACTTGGCCCCCAGGGCGATGGATGCCACGATGTCGGCGCCGTTCATGATGCCGGTGTCGACCATGACCGTGGCATCCTTCCCGACCTCGCGCACGACCTTCGGCAGCAGGTGGAACGGGATCGGCGCGCGGTCGAGCTGGCGACCGCCGTGGTTGGAGAGCACGATGCCGTCGACACCGAGGTCGACCAGGCGCGCGGCGTCCTGGACGTTCTGCACGCCCTTGACGACGATCTTGCCCGGCCACATGCCACGGATGACGTCGAGGTCGTCGTAGCTGATCGTCGGGTCCATGGCGGCGTTCAGCAACTCGCCGACGGTGCCACCGGTGGTGCTGAGCGAGGCGAATTCGAGCTTGGGCGTCGTGAGGAAGTCGATCCACCACCACGGGCGCGGGATGGCGTTGACGATCGTGCCGACGGTGAGCTGCGGCGGGATCGAGAAGCCGTTGCGCTTGTCACGCAGGCGGGCGCCGGCGATGGGGGTGTCGACGGTGAACTGCAGGGTGTCGAAGCCGGCCTTGGCGGCGCGCTCGACGAGGCCGTACGAGATGTCGCGCTGCTTCATGACGTAGAGCTGGAACCAGTTGCGCCCGACGGGGTTGGCCGCCTTGACGCCCTCGATCGAGGTGGTGCCGAGCGTCGACAGGGTGAACGGGATGCCGGCGGCCGCCGCAGCCGACGCCCCCGCCGTCTCGCCCTCGGTCTGCATCAGGCGCGTGAAGCCGGTGGGCGCGATGCCGAAGGGCAGCGCCGAGGGGCCGCCGAGGATTTTGCACGAGGTGTCGACGTCCGCCGCGGGACGCAGGATGTCGGGGTGGAACTCGACGTCCTCGAACGCGCGGCGCGCCCGGTCGAGCGAGAGCTCGCCTTCGGCGGCGCCGTCGGTGTAATCGAAGGCCGCCTTCGGGGTGCGACGCTTCGCGATCGTGCGGAGGTCGGCGATCGTCAGCGCCGCGTCGAGGCGGCGCTTGCGCGCGTCGAGCTCGGGCTTCTTGAACTGCATGAGCTCGAGGAGCTCGCCGACTTTGGGGAGCTGTCGCTGCACCATGGAGATCTCTCTTTCGTGTGGTCTGACCACATAGTACGCCCCACCCTCGCGGGCGGGAAGGGGGCTCAGGAGCGGGGAGCGAACCGCCGCGGAGGGAAGGCGTCGGCGACGCGCTGACGCAGGTCCTCGAGCGAGGCGTCACCGCCGAAGCAGCCCAGGGCGCGCGCCTGCACGAGCACGTTGCCCAGTGCGGTCGCCTCGACCGGACCGGCCAGAACCGGAAGGCCGCTGCGGTCGGCCGTCGCCTGGCAGAGGAGCGCGTTGAGCGCACCCCCGCCGACGAGGTGGATGACGTCGACCTCGCGTCCGGCCAGATCGCCCGCGGTGCGCACGGCGCGGGCGAAGGCATCGGCGATGCTCTCGACGATGACCCGCGCGAACGCCGCGCGCGCCTCGGCGCGGGGCTCCGGCATCCAGAGCAGGGCCGCGATGCGCGCCGGCATGTCACCCGGGGCGGCGAGCGAGGGGTCGTCGGCGTCGAACAGGTGCGCGGGCGTCGAGACGGTCGCCGCCTCGGCGAGCAGGTCCGGCAGGTCGACCGGGGCGCCGTCGCGCTCCGACCAGGCCCGCACCGTCTCGCTCAGGAGCCACAGCCCCGTGACGTTGTGGAGGAACCGCACGCGAGAGTCGACCCCGCCCTCGTTCGTGAAGTTCGCCGCGCGGGCGGCATCCGTCACGATCGGCGCGGAGAGCTCCAGACCGACGAGCCCCCAGGTGCCGCACGAGATGTAGGCGGCGTGCGGCGTCGACAGCGGCACGGCGACGATCGCCGAAGCCGTGTCGTGCGATCCGACGGCGACCACGGGCAGGCCCGGCGCTCCCGAGCCGGCGACCCCGATGGTCTCACCCGGGTCCACGAGCGGAGGTAGAACGGACGACGGGATGCCGAGCGCCTCGGCGAGCGCGAGATCCCACTCCCCCGTGCGCACGTCGAGCAGTCCGGTCGTCGAGGCGTTCGTGCGCTCCGCGACGCGTCGGCCGGTGAGCCGCGCGGCGAGGAGATCGGGGATGAGCAGGCTCGCCTCGGCGTCGACGACGCGGGGGTCGGCGGCGTACTGGTAGAGCGTGTTGAACGGCAGGAACTGCAGACCGTTGCGTCGATAGAGCTCCTCGAACGGAACGACCGCGTGCACGGCATCCACCCCGCGTGCGGTGCGCTCGTCGCGGTAGTGGAAGGGCTCCGCGAGCAATCCGTCCGGGCCGAGCAGGCCGTAGTCCACCGCCCAGGAGTCGATGCCGACGCTCTCGATCGACGGCTCTCGGCGCCGCGCTTCGGCGAGCCCCTCGCGCACGTGACCCCACAGGGCCTCGACGTCCCAGTGCCAGCCGTCGGCGCGCTGCACCGGACCGTTCGGGAAGCGCGCGACCTGCTCGAGCTCGAGCACGCCGTCGCCGACCCGGCCGATCATCACGCGACCGCTCGTCGCGCCGAGATCGACGGCCGCGACGGCGCGGATGCCGCCGCGCGCCGGGGAGCCCGCGGTCTCCCCGCTCATCGCAGGAAGGCCGCGGCGACGCCCGAGTCGACGGGCACGTGCAGGCCGGTCGTGCGCGAGAGCTCGGGTCCGGTGAGCACGAACACCGCGTCGGCGACGTTCTCGGGGACGACCTCGCGCTTGAGGATCGTGCGGTTGGCGTAGAACTGACCGAGGTCCTTCTCGTCGACGCCGTAGGTGGCGGCGCGGTTGGCGCCCCAGCCGGCGGCGAAGATGCCCGAGCCGCGCACGACGCCGTCGGGGTTGATGCCGTTCACGCGCACGCCGTGCTCGCCGAGTTCGACCGCGAGGAGTCGCACCTGGTGCGCCTGGTCGGCCTTCGTCGCGGAGTAGGCGATGTTATTCGGGCCGGCGAAGACGCTGTTCTTCGACGAGATGTAGATGACGTCTCCGCCCATCTTCTGCTCGATGAGGGCCTTGGCCGCCGCCTTCGACACGAGGAACGACCCCTTGGCCATGACGTCGTGCTGCAGGTCCCAGTCCTTCTCGGTGGTCTCCAGCAGCGGCTTCGACAGCGAGAGCCCCGCGTTGTTCACGACGAGGTCGATACCACCGAAGGCGAGGACCGTGGCGTCGATCGCGGCCTGCACGCCCTCGGCATCCGCCACGTTCGCGGCGACCCCGATGGCGACGTCGGTCGATCCGAGCTCGGCCGCGACGGCCCGGGCCTTCTCGAGGTCGAGGTCGGCGACGACGACGCACGCGCCCTCGGCGGCGAGGCGGGTCGCGATGGCCTTGCCGATTCCGGATGCCGCTCCCGTGACGAAGGCGATGCGCCCCTGGTGCGTCTTCGGCTTCGGCATGCGCTGGAGCTTGGCCTCTTCCAGCGCCCAGTACTCGATGCGGAACTTCTCGGCATCCGAGATCGGAGCGTAGGTCGACAGCGCTTCCGCGCCGCGCATGACGTTGATCGCGTTGACGTAGAACTCGCCCGCCACGCGCGCGGTCTGCTTGTTCGCGCCGTACGAGAACATGCCCACGCCCGGCACGAGCACGATGAGCGGGTCCGCACCGCGGATCGCGGGGCTGTCGGCATCCGCGTGCGCGTCGTAGTACGCCTGGTAGTCCTCGCGGTACGCGACGTGCAACTCCTTCAGGCGCGCGATCGAATCCTCGACCGAGGCGTCGGCCGGCAGATCGAGGATCAGCGGCTTGACCTTGGTGCGCAGGAAGTGATCGGGGCAGCTCGTGCCGAGCGCGGCGAGGGCGGGAGCCTTCTCGGATGCCAGGAAGTCGAGCACCACGTCGGAGTCGGTGACGTGACCGACCATCGGCTTGTCGGTCGAGGCGAGACCGCGGATGGTGGGGGCCAGGGCCGCGGCCTTCGCGCGGCGCTCGGCCTCGGGCAGGGCGGCGAAGCCCGCGCGCACCCCGCCGAACGGCTCGGCCGCACCGTGCTCGTCGATGTAGGCCTGCGCGGTGTCGATGATCCACAGGCTGTTGCGCTCGGCCTCCTCGGAGGTGTCGCCCCACGCCGTGATGCCGTGACCGCCCAAGATGGTGCCGATCGCCTGGGGGTTCTTCTCCTTGATCGCGGCGATGTCGAGACCCAGCTGGAAGCCCGGGCGACGCCACGGCACCCACACGACCTTGTCGCCGAAGATGGTCGAGGTCAGCGCCTCGCCGTCGGCCGCGGTCGCGATCGCGATGCCCGCGTCGGGGTGCAGGTGGTCGACGTGGGCGGCATCTACGAGTCCGTGCATCGCGGTGTCGATCGAGGGGGCGGCGCCCCCCTTGCCGTGCAGGCAGTAGTCGAAGGCCGCGACCATCTCGTCTTCGCGCTCGATGCCGGGGTAGACGTCGACGAGCGCGCGCATGCGGTCGAGCCGCAGCACCGCGAGGCCCTTCTCGGTGAGCGTGCCGAGGTCTCCCCCGGAACCCTTGACCCACAGCAGCTCGACCGGCTCCCCGGTGACGGGGTCGATGTCGGTGCCCTTGGCGGAGGTGTTTCCGCCGGCGTAGTTGGTGACCTTCGGGTCGGAGCCGAGGCGGTTGCTGCGCGCGACGAGGTCGGCGGCGGTGGAGCTGGTCATGACGTTCCTCACGGGTGAGAGCGACGGGAAGGAGAACCGGGGGCGGCGGTGATTCAGGGCCCACCGCCCCGGTGGTCGAAGGACCGTCGGCGGGCCGACGGTGGGAGGAGGGTCGAGACGGTGGTGAGGCCGCCTCGAGGCCCGGGGCAGCGGGTGACGCGCCGCCCCGGGAGTCGATCAGGCGCCCCAGCCGGCCTGGGTGCCGCCGACGCGCTCCTCGGCGATGCGGGGCAGGTAGCCGGATGCCGCGAACGCGGCCATCGGGTCGGCGGGAAGCCCGCGCGACTCACGCCACTCGGCGAGGGCCGGGCGCACGTCGGTGTAGAAGGCGTCCATGAGCACCGCGTTGGCGCCGAGCACGTCGTTCGCCTGCTGCGCGGCATCCAGAGCGGCACGGTCGATGAGGAGCGCGCGCGCCGTCATCTCCTGCACGTTCAGCACCGAGCGGATCTGCCCGGGGATCTTGTCCTCGATGTTGTGGCACTGGTCGAGCATGAAGGCCACGTCGGGGTTGTTCAGGCCCCCGCCGCGCACGACCTCGGTGAGGATGCGGAACAGCTGGAACGGGTCGGCCGCGCCCACGATGAGGTCGTCGTCGGCGTAGAAGCGCGAGTTGAAGTCGAACGAACCGAGCTTTCCGAGGCGCAGGAGCTGCATGACGATGAACTCGATGTTCGTGCCCGGCGCGTGGTGACCGGTGTCGAGGCACACCATCGCCTTGTCGCCGAGCGAGGCGACCTGGGCGTAGGAGGTCCCCCAGTCGGGAACATCGGTGTGGTAGAACGACGGCTCGAAGAACTTGTACTCCAGCACGAGACGCTGGTCGTCGCCGAGGCGCGCGTAGATCTGCTGCAGCGAGTCCTGCAGGCGGTCCTGGCGGCCGCGCATGTCGTTCTGGCCGGGGTAGTTCGAGCCCTCGGCGAGCCAGATCTTCAGGTCGCGCGAGCCCGTGGCATCCATCACGTCGATGCAGGCGAGGTGGTGGTCGATGGCTTTGCGGCGGATGCGCTCGTCGTGGTGGGTGAGGGCGCCGAACTTGTAGTCCTCGTCCTGGAAGGTGTTCGAGTTCACCGTGCCGAGCTTCACGCCGAGGTCCTCGGCGTGGCGGCGGAGGGCCGAGAAGTCGTCGACGAGATCCCACGGGATGTGCAGGGCCACCGAGGGGGCGAGCGCCGTCAGGCGGTTGACCTCTGCGGCATCCGCGATCTTCTCGAACGGATCGCGGGGCGTCCCGGCGGTGGGGAACACGCGGAAGCGCGTGCCGGAGTTGCCGAACGCCCACGAGGGCAGCTCGATGGCCTGGCCTTCGAGGGTGGAGAGGATCTCGGGAGACAGCGTCGTCATGGGCGGGTGCTTTCGGTCGGGGCGGATGCCGAGGACTCGGCGTTGACGGAGGGAACGGATGCCGCGGGCGCGGCCGCGGCGAGCTGGTCGGCGAGGTGGAACACCTCGGTGAGCGTGGCCGCCGCCTGGTCGGGGCGCCCGTCGAGGCCGAGGAAGAAGGGGGCCATCTCGGCCTCCCATGCGGCTGCGACCGGGGACGCGGCGAGATAGGCCTGCGCGGCCGCGTCGTCGTCGGTCTCGTAGTAGCCGATGAGGCGTCCGCCCGCACCGAGGAAGAGGGAGTAGTTGCGACGACCGGCTGCGGCGATCTCGGCGAGCATGTCGGCGCGGACCGGGGTGTGGCGGGCGACGTACTCGTCGACCCGCTCCGGGTGGACACGGAGTTCGAAGCAGACGCGCGTGGTCTGTGCGGACATGGGGTGGGTCTTCTCTCCCTCGAGAATGAATCGTTTCATCGCACGATACCACAGCGCGTCGGACGGTGCGATATCGTCAACGGATCATGGCGGTGAAGATCAAGGACGTCGCGGCGCACGCGGGTGTCTCGGTGGGGACCGTCTCGAACGTGCTGAACGGTCGCGCGACCGTCTCGCCCGCCGCCGTAGAGCGCGTCCGCGCCGCGATCGACGCCCTCGGCTACGTCCGCAACGACGCCGCCCGGCAGTTGCGGGCGGGACGCAGCCGGTCGCTCGCGCTCATCGTGCTCGACGTCGGCAACCCCTTCTTCGCCGCGGTGGCGCGCGGGGCCGAGGCCCGCGCCGCGGCCGACGGGTACATCGTGCTGCTCGGCTCGAGCGGTGCGGACGGCGACCACGAGCGCCTCTACCTCGACCAGTTCCGCGAGCAGCGCGTCGCGGGCGTGCTGCTCACCCCGGCCGACGCCGACGGCGACGTCGTGGAGCACCTGGCGTCGGCCGGCGTCCCGGTCGTACTCGTCGACGAACAGGCCGCCGCGGGCGAGGTGTGCACCGTCTCGGTCGACGACGTCGAGGGCGGCCACCTCGCCGTCGCCCACCTGCTCGCGCAGGGGCGGCGACGCATCGCCTTCGTCGCCGGCCCCCTCGCCACCCGCCAGGTCGCCGACCGCCTCACCGGCGCGCGCCGCGCGGTCGCGGAGGTCGAGGGCGCCACGCTGGAGATCATCGAGACGGCCGCCATGACGGTCCTCGCCGGCCGCGCGGCCGGTGAGGGGCTGCGCGAGCGCTCCGACCGCCCCGACGCCGTCTTCGCCGCCAACGACCTGCTCGCCGTGGGGGTGCTACAGGCGCTCACGATGCTCGGCGACATCCGCGTGCCCGACGACATCGCCCTCGTCGGATACGACGACATCGACTTCGCCGCCGCCACCGTCGTGCCGCTCACCTCGGTGCGTCAGCCCGCCGAGGAGATCGGCTCGACCGCCGTCGATCTGCTGCTGCGCCAGCTCGACGGCGAGCTCGACCCCGCCGAGCGCCAGGTGCGCTTCCGACCCGAGCTCGTCGTGCGGGCGTCGAGCCGCTAGCGCCGTCGCGCGGGCCGGGTGCGTTCCCGCGAGCCGGTCCGTCCGTCCCGTCGCGCGGCCAGGTGTGCTCCCGCGAGCCGGTCGGCCCGCCCCGTCAGGCGCCTCCGCTCCCACCGTTGAGTGTCCAGAACACGCCGTGCACCGCCCCGCGGACGCGGCGTGTTCTGGACGCTCAACGGGAAGCCCCCCCGGTCGAGTGTCTGAGACACCCGGAGACCGCCTCCACAGCATCCGGGATTCGTGGACGCTCGCGGGGCCGGCCGCCGCGGGGCGGGGAAGCCGCGGAACCGCCGAGGCCCGGGGCCGACCGCGGACCCGGAACGCCGACGTCCCGGAACACCGACACCCCGGAACACCGACGCCCCCGGAACGCCGAAGCCCCCGGAACGCCGAAGCCCCGACCGCCACGAGGGCGGCCGGGGCCGATGCGGGGCGTCGACTCAGAAGTCGAAGTCCGCGATGTTCGAGGAGTCGAACACGTAGGGGTCACCGAGGAGGACCGTGGCGTCGGCGCCGACGGTGAACTCGCCGAGCTTGCCCGCCTCGAAGGAGTCGCCCTCCTTACCCGTGATGGTGCCGTCGATCAGCGCCTTGGTCGCGTACGCCGACAGGTAGCCGAGGTCGGCGGGGTTCCACAGGGCGAACGCGGTGATGGTGCCGTCCTGCACGTACTCGCGGAGCTGGTTGGGCGTGCCGAGACCGGTCAGCGCGACCTTGCCCTTGTACTCCGAGGTCGAGAGGTAGCGACCGGCGGCGGCGATGCCGACGGTGGTCGGCGAGACGATGCCCTTGAGGTTCGGGTACGTCTGCAGCAGGGCCGCGGTGCGGTCGAACGAGGTCTGGTCGTCATCGTCGCCGTAGACGACGTCGACGAGCTCGATGTTCGGGTGGTTGGCGGCGAAGTCCGCCTTCATGAGCTCGATCCAGGCGTTCTGGTTCGTCGCGTTGGCCGCGGCCGACAGGATCGCCACCTGACCGGCGTCGCCGATCTGCTTCGCGACGAGGTCGACCTGCACCTTGGCGATGCCCTCGGCGGTCGCCTGGTTGATGAAGAGGTCGCGGCACTTCGCGTCGGTGTCGGAGTCGAACGTGACGACCTTGACGCCGGCGCTGCGTGCCTCGTCGAGCGCGTCGCAGATGGCCGAGGGGTCGTTCGCCGAGATGACGAGGCCGCCCACGCCCTGCTGAGCCGCGGTCTGGATGTACTGCACCTGCGACGTGGGCGTCGCCTCGCTCGGACCGACCTGCTCGAAGGTGCCGCCGAACTCGCCGATGGCCTCCTCGCCGCCCTTGTTCGAGGTCTCGAAGTACGGGTTGCCGAGGTTCTTCGGCAGGAAGGTGATCGCGAGATTGCCCCCGTCGCCCCCAGAACCGGAGCCTCCGCCGGAGCCGCCGGAGCAGCCGGTGGCGACGAGGGTGACCGCCAGGGCGAGAGCGGCGGCAGCGGTGCCGACGCGGGTCTTGCGCGTGAATGCGAACATCGTTGTTTCCTTTCGTGATGCGGGTGTGGTGAGCAGGTCAGACGGTGGCGGCGGGGGCGGAGGCACGCGCGTTCCTGCGCTTGCCGAGGGCGGCCGCTCGGCGGGATTGCACCCAGGCGAGCAGGCTGGCCGACACGACGGAGAGCACGAGGAGCACGCCGGTGATGACGTTGATGATGTCGCTCGTCACCCCCGCGAGCCGCAGCGCGCTGCCGAGGGTGCCGATGAGCAGCACGCCGGCGATCACGCCGTGGAGGGCGCCGCGGCCGCCGAAGATCGACACGCCGCCCAGCAGCACTGCGGCGATGATCTGCAGCTCCATGCCCATGGCGTTCTCGCCGCGGGCGTTGCTGTAGAGCAGGGTGAAGTAGACCCCCGCGAAGCCCGAGACCGTGCCGCTGAGCACGAACAGGACGAACTTCGTGCGGGCCACGTCGATGCCGGAGAACTGCGCGGCCTCCTTGTTGAGGCCGATCGCGTACAGCGACCGCCCGAACGGGGTGAGGTGCAGCAGCACGGCGAACACGATCGCGAGCACCGCGAACGGGATCATGATCAGCGGCAGGGGCGTTCCGGGGATGTTCGCCTTGGCGAGGTCGGTCCAGGTTTCGGGGAACTCCGTGACCGCCTCGGTGCCGAGGAGGCCCACGGCGATGCCGCGGAAGAGCGCGAGCGTCCCGATCGTGACGGCGAGCGAGGGCAGTCCCACGACCGTCACGAGGAAGCCGTTGATCGCCCCGGCCACCAGGCCCACGACGATCGCCGCGAGGGCGGCGACCTCGAACGGCCAGCCCGCCTGCGTGAGGACGCCGACGGTGACGCTGGAGAGACCGACGATGCTCGCGACCGAGAGGTCGATCTCCTCGGTGATGATGATGAGCGTCATCGGCAGCGCGATCAACAGGATCGGTGCGATGTCGCGCAGCAGGTACGTGACGGTGAGCGGGCTGTCGAAGTTGCGCACCGTCGCCAGCGAGACGACGATCACGAGCAGCAGGATGCCGATGATGGCGGCCTCGCGCGTGAGCAGGGCGCGACGCCAGAACGGGCGTCCGTGCGCGCGGTAGGTGCGGGCGCGTTCGTCGACGGTGGTGGAGGTCATCGACCCGTCTCCCTCTCTGCGGTGAGCTTGCGGGACTGCCGGACGGCCAGCACGCGGTCGAGCACGATGGCGCCGAGGATGAGCGCGCCGACCACGGCGCGCTGCCAGAAGTCGTCGATGCCGAGGATCGGCAGCGCGCGGTTGATCGTGAGGAGCAGGTAGGCGCCGATGGCCGCACCCCAGACGGTGCCGACGCCGCCCGAGATCGCGACGCCGCCGATGACGGCCGCCCCGATCGCCTGGAGCTCCCAGCCGAAACCGGCGTTGGAGGCGACGGTGCCGTACCGGGCGGCGTAGAGCACGCCCGCGAGACCGGCGAGGGCGCCGCTGGTGACGAACGCGCCGATGATGCGGCGGTTCACCTTGAGGCCGTACAGGTGGGCGGCGGCCGGGTCGGACCCGATCGCGTACAGCTCGCGCCCGCTGCGGAGGTTGCGCAGGTACCAGGCCGCGACGATCAGCACCACGACGGCGAGGATCGTCAGGATCGGGATGCCGAGGATCTGGCCCGTCCCGAGCCCGCGGAAGTCGGCGGGCAGGTCGGAGGCGTTGACGCGGTTGCTCCCCGCCCACGCGACGTTGATCCCGCGGTAGATGTACATCGTGCCGAGGGTGATGACCAGCGCGGGCACCTTCGCGTAGGCGACGAGCGCGCCGTTGACGAAGCCCAGGATGCCGCCGACCACGATGCCCGCGAGGAAGACGACCACCAGCGGCAGCCCGGGCACGTCGATGAAGAGGCGTCCGGTGAGATAGGCGGTCAGCCCCACGACCGAGCCGACCGACAGGTCGACGTTGCGCGTGATGATGACGATCGCCTGCCCGACGGCGACGAGCAGCAGCAGCGACGGCGTGAGCAGCAGGTCGCGGAAGCCGTCGGGCGAGAAGAGGAACGTCGGGTTGTTCAGCGTCGCCACGACGATGATCAGCACGAGCGCGAGGACGATGCCGCTCTCGCGCGCCGTGGCGACGTGCGAGACGAGCTTCGCCGCGGGGCTGGTGCCCGGACGGACGGGGGTGGCGGTGCTCATCGGAGGCTCTCCGCTTCAGGGGTGGTCGGGACGGGGAGGAAGGATGCCGCGCTCACAGCGATGCCCCCGCCTCGGCGGTCGCGGCGAACATGACGGCCTCGGGGGTGGCATCCGCTCGCGCGAACTCCCCCGTCAGTCGTCCTTCGCGCATGACGAGGACGCGGTCGGCCATGCCGAGGACCTCGGGCAGTTCGCTCGAGATCATGAGGATCGCGAGGCCCTGCTGCGCGAGCTCGGAGAGGAGGCGATGCACCTCGCTCTTGGTTCCGACGTCGATGCCGCGGGTGGGCTCGTCGACGATCAGCACCTTGGGCTGCGTCGCGAGCCACTTGCCGATGACGACCTTCTGCTGGTTGCCGCCGCTGAGCGTTCCCGTCGTGGCATCCAGGGCCGCCGTCTTGACCTCGAGGCGGCTCGCCCATTCGCGCGCCGCGCGGTTCTCATCGGAGCTGCGCAGGAGTCCCCAGCGCGAGAGCTTCTGTCGGATCGCGAGGGTGATGTTGCGCGAGACGCCCTCGTCGAGGACGAGCCCCTGCTTGCGGCGGTCTTCGGGCACGAGCGCGAGGCCGCGTGCCGTCGCCTGACGCACGGCGTTCTTCGGCAGCATGCTGCCCGCGAGGCGCACGGTGCCCGATTCGTAGGGGTCGACGCCGAAGATCGCGCGGGCGACCTCGCTGCGCCCGGCGCCGACGAGTCCGGCGAGACCGACGATCTCGCCGGCGCGCAGCGTGAACGAGATGTCGCGGAAGACGCCCTTGCGGGTGAGCCCCTCGACCTCGAGCACGACCTCGCCGGGGGTGGACGGCAGCTTCGGGAAGAGCTCGGTCACGTCGCGGCCGACCATCTGCCGCACGAGGTCGTCGACCGTCGTGTCGGCCAGGGGCGTCGTGTGGACGTATGCCCCGTCGCGCATGACGGTCACGGTGTCGCACAGGGCGAAGACCTCGTCGAAGCGGTGCGAGATGAACAGCAGGGCGCGGCCCTCGTCGCGCAGGCTCCGCGCCACCGCGAACAACCGCTCGACCTCGACGCCGCTGAGCGCCGCGGTGGGCTCGTCCATGATCAGCACCCGAGCGTCGAGCGAGATGGCCTTGGCGATCTCGATGATCTGCTGGTCGGCGATCGAGAGCCCCTCGGTCACCCGATCGGGATCGAGGGCGACGCCCAGGCGGGCGAAGATCTGCGTCGCCTCCTCGCGCATCGCGGCGCGGTCGATGCGTCCGAGACGGCCGGTGGGCTGGCGGCCCATGAAGATGTTCTCGGTGACCGACAGGTCGGGGAACAGCGTCGGCTCCTGGTAGATGACCGCGATCCCCGCGGCCTTCGACTGGGCGGTGCTGACGAAATCGACGCTCTCGCCGTCGAGCAGGAAGTCGCCGTCGTCGCGACGGTAGAGGCCCGCGATGATCTTCACGAGCGTCGACTTGCCCGCGCCGTTCTCGCCGATCAGCGCGTGGATCGAACCACGGTCGAGCACGAGGCTCCCCGACCGCAGGGCCACCACGGGGCCGAAGGACTTCATCACGCGGCGCAGCTCGAGGGCGTGGTCGGACGGGGCGTGGGTCGCGTCCATCGCGTCAGCCATGCGGCCTCCTCATTGAGGGTCGGTCCGGTTTCCCGGGTCGAATCTGAAACGTTTCAGATCGGATGCCAGTCACTGTAGGGTGAGCCCGACGACGTGGTCAAGTCGGGATCGCGTCGAGACCGGATCGTGACGTGAGGAGGCGCCGTGTCGGTGAGCATCCGCGATGTCGCGACCCTGGCGGGCGTGTCGGTCGGGACCGTCTCGAACGTGCTCAACCGCCCCGACGCCGTCTCCGCCTCGTCGGTCGAACGCGTCAACAGTGCGATCGAGCAGCTCGGCTACGTGCGCAACGACGCGGCGCGCCAACTGCGCGCGGGAGTGAGCACGACCGTCGGCTTCGTGGCACTCGACGGCCGCAACCCCTTCTTCGCCGACGTCGTGGGCGGCGCCGAACACGAGGCCACCGCGCGCGGTCTCGCCGTCCTGCACGGCAACAGCGACGAGGACGCCGCCCGGGAGACGCTGTACATCGACCTGTTCGAGCAGCAGATGGTGCGGGGCCTGCTCATCGCGCCGTTCGGCGACGTCACCGCGCGACTCACGCGGCTTCGCGCCCGCGGCATCCCGTCGGTGCTGATCGACCGCTTCTCCGGCGACGGACGCTTCTCGTCGGTCTCGGTCGACAGCGTGGCCGGTGGACGACTTGCGGCCGAGCACCTGCTCTCGCGCGGTCGTCGCCGGATCGCCTTCGTCGGCGGCTCCTTCGACATCCGTCAGGTCACGGACCGTCTCGCCGGAGCCCGCAGCGCGGTCGAGAACAGCGCCCACCCCGCCACGCTCGAGGTCGTCCCCACCCACGCGCTCACGGTCGACGAAGGAGTGGCCGCCGGGCGGCGGCTCCTGGCCCGCGACCGCGCCGATCGCCCCGACGCGGTCTTCGCCGCCAACGACCTCCTCGCCCTCGGACTCCTCCAGGGCCTGGTCGTCGACGGCCGCATGCTGGTGCCGGACGAGATCGCCGTCGTCGGCTTCGACGACATCCCCTTCGCCGCCGCGGCGGCCGTGCCGCTCACCTCCGTCCGCCAGCCGAGCGCGCTCATCGGGGGGACGGCGATGCGCATCCTGCTCGACGAGGCCGACGATCCCGGGCGCCCGACGCGGCAGACGGTGTTCGCGCCGGAGCTCGTCGCCCGAGCGTCCACGGGGGCGCCGTAGCCCGACGCCCCCGCGCCGGCGTCAGTGCGCCGGCATCCCCTCCACGGCCTCGGCCTGCTTCGGCGTCCGCACGAACGCCGCGAGCACGACCACCGCGATCGACAGGCACGCCGCGACGAAGAAGGCGGTGTGGATGCCGGAGGCCGTCGCATCCACGGCCCCCGCTCCCCCGCCGGCCGCCGACGCGGCGCCGACGGTCATGAGGGTCACGAACACCGCGGTGCCCGCCGCTCCCGCGAGTTGCTGCACGGTGGACACGATCGCGGAGCCGTGCGGGTAGAGCGCACGCGGCAGCGAGCCGAGCGCCGAGGTCATGAGCGGGGTGAACATGAGCGCCAGGCCCAGGCTGAGGACGCAGTGCACGGCGATGACGAAGCCGATCGGCGTCGTGGCCGAGAGCGTCGCGAAGCCCCACAGCGCGACGCTCGCGACGACCGCGCCCGGGAGCACCAGCGGGCGCGCGCCGAAGCGGTCGAAGAGGTTGCCGACGATCGGCGCCATGAGACCCATGAGCAGTCCGCCCGGCAGCAGCATGAGGCCGGTGGGGAGGGTTCCCAGGCCCAGGACGTTCTGCAGGTACAGCGGCAGCAGGATGAGCACGCCGAAGAGGGTGGTCATGGCGACGACGACCAGGATCACGGCCACGGTGAAGGTCGAGTGGCGGAAGACGGCGAGGTTCAGCAGGACGCGTTCGGTCGCGCCGAGCCGCACCTGCCGGACGACGAAGGCGGCCAGCGCGACCGCACCGACCACGAGGGGGATCCACACGGGCACGAGGGCGTGTCCGCCGGCGGCCTCGCCGATGCTGGAGAGTCCGAAGATGATGCCGCCGAAGGCGAGGGCCGACAGCGCCACCGAGAGCACGTCGAGGGCGACGCGCCGGGTCTCGGTGAGGTTCTGCACCCAGCGGGCGCCGAGCGCGATCGCGACGAGGGCGATCGGCACCATGACGACGAACATCGCACGCCAGGGGAAGACCGACAGGATGAGTCCCGACACGGTGGGCCCCACGGCCGGGGCCACCGAGATGACGATCGAGATGAGGCCCATCATGCGCCCGCGCCGGTGGGCGGGGACGACGTTGAGCACCGTCGTGAACAGCAGCGGGATCATGATCGCCGTGCCCGACGCCTGGACGATGCGCCCGAGCAGCAGCACACCGAAGCCCGGCGCGACGGCGGCGACGACCGTGCCGAGGGTGAATAGCCCCATCGCGGTGAAGAAGAGCGTGCGGAGCGGGAAGCGCTGGATGAGGAACCCGGTGGTGGGGATGACCACGGCCATCGTGAGCAGGAAGGCCGTGGTGAGCCACTGCGCGGTGGCGGCGGCGATGTCGAGCTCGCGCATCAGTTCGGGCAGGGCGACGCCCATGATCGTCTCGTTCAGGATGACGACGAAGGCGGCGACCACGAGGAGGGCGATGACCGCACCGGGGCGGACGTCGCTCCTGCCGGGCGGCGTGGCGGTGGTGGGGACGGTTCCGGTGGAGACCATGGGCGACCAATCTGAGCAGGTTCCGACAAGTTGGCAGTTACTGCCAATAAGACATGGACTACTGTATCGGACATGAGCACTCCCGCGGCCCCCGTCGAGGGCCTGCGCGACCGCCGCCGCCGCGAGACCGCCGTCGAGATCTGCGCCGCCGCTCTCGACCTCTTCGAACAGAAGGGGGTGCAGGGCACGACGGTCGACGAGATCGCCGCGCGCGCGGGCGTCTCCGCACGCACGTTCTTCCGCCTCGCCGGCACGAAGGAAGACGCGGTCTTCATCGACGACGGCCGCTTCGCCGACGCCCTCGCGGGGGTCGGCGACACCGGCGACGGCATCCGCGCCCTCCTCTCGGCTCTGCGCGACGTCTTCGCCCGTGAACTCCAGCTCCTGGATGCCGACGCCCAGGCGCGCGAACGGTACCTGCGCGTGCGGCGACTCATCGCCCACGAGCCCGCCCTGCTCGGCGCCGCCGTGCGCCGGGAGGTCACCTCGGCCGATCGCTTCGTCCCCGAGATCGCCGAACGGGTCGGGCTCGCCGAGCTCGACGTGCGCACGGCCCTCGGAGTGGCCGGCCTCGAGATGCGGACGACCCTCGACGAGTGGGCGCGCCGCTACGACCGCGGCGAGGCGAGCACGCTCGAAGGTCTGCACCGCGAGGTGCGGGCCCGGCTGGCGGACGCCGTCTGACTCGCCGACACGACCGCGGCGGTCAGGTCTCGCGCGTGATCGTGACCTTCACCTTGAGGTTGCTCTTGCCGGGGCCGGCGTAGACGCCGCGCAGCGGAGGGACGTCGTTGTAGTCGCGGCCGCGACCGACGAGCACGTGACGGTCGCCGATCTCGATGTTGTTCGTGGGGTCGAAGCCCTGCCAGTCGCCCGCGAACCACTCGACCCACGCGTGCGACTCGCCCGTGACCGCCTCGCCGACCTCCGCGGACGGCTTCGGGTGCAGGTAGCCCGAGACGTAGCGGGCCGGGATGCCGACCTCGCGCAGCGCTCCGATGGCGACGTGCGCGATGTCCTGGCACACGCCCTTACGGGCCTCCCACGCGTCGATCGCCGTGGAGGTCACGCCCGTGACGCCCTGCATGTACTCGATCGCGTTCCCGATCGCCTCGGCGATGGCGTGCGCGGCCGGGCCGGGACGGTCGTGTTGGGCGGCGATGGACCGCGCCAGTTCGGCCACCTCGGCGTGCGGGGTGGTGCGGCGGGTCTGCGACAACTGCTCCACCGTCGAGATCGATCGGTCCGCCTCGGCGGCGAGCTGCTCCCACGTGATGTCGGCGTGCTCGATCGGTCGAGGGCGCACCTCGACCAAGGAGCGCGCCGTGATCGTGAGCGCGGCATGCGGCGAGAGGACGTCGAACGCCGCGACCCGCGTGCCGAAGTAGTCGACGTACTGGTTGACCGAGGTGGAGGGCTCGATGTCGAGCGACGAGCTCAGCACGAACTGGCTGTCGGTGGAGTGCGGGAGCATGCGCGCCTCATTGTACGAGGCGACGACGTCGCCCGGGTACACGAAGCCGGTCTGGTGCTCGATGCGCAGGCGCTTCATCGCAGACCCCCCGGGGTTGTCGCGATCGCCGCGGTCATGGCATCCATCATGAGATCTCCCCGATCCAGCTCGGCTCGGCCTGCGTCGGGAAGAACCGCGAGCGGATCGCCTCCGACGCCTCGCGCGTGACCGTCTGCACGCGCTGCATGTGCTCCGGCAGGTCGGTGAGCACGTCGCTGACCGGCCGGTACTCGAGGTCGTTGCGGATCTGACCGAGGGCCCGCAGCACGGTGTTGGAGTGCCCGACACGGTCGGCGCGCGGGTCGATCGCGCTCATGCAGTCCTCGGCCCGCTGGATCGAGTAGATGATCGAGCGCGGGAACAGGCGGTCGAGCAGCAGGAACTCCGCCGCGTTGCGGGCGCTCGGCATGCCTCGATAGGTGCGCAGGTAGGCCTCGTAGGCGCCGCACGACCGAAGGATCGTGGTCCACGACGGCCCCGACACCTCGGTGAGCGACCGGGTCGCGAGCAGGCGGGCCGTCATGTCGGTGCGCTCGATGCTGCGGCCGAGGGTGAAGAACTGCCACGCCTCGTCGCGGTTGGTGGACGAGTCGACGATGCCGATCGCCAGGGCGGCGCGTTCGCGCACCCACTGGAAGAACTCGTGCACCTTGTCGGTCTGCAGCCGCCGCGGCATCCGCGAATTCGTGGTGTTGAGGATCTCCCACAGCTCGGTCGAGACGATCTCGCGCGCGCGGCGGGCGTTCTCGCGGGCCGCGGTGAGCGAGTAGGCGATGCTCGACGGGTTCATGCGGTCGACCGCGAGGCGGGCCAGCACGTCGTCGCGGCGCACCGAGTCGACGTTCTCGGGCCAGGCCGAGCCCATCACGCTCAACAGCGACCGGCACGCGGTGTCCTCGTCGATCCAGGGATCCTCGAGCAGCAGCTGCAGGTGCACGTCGAGGATGCGCGCGGTGCCGTCGCTGCGCTCGATGTAGCGCCCGATCCAGAACAGGCTCTCCGCGATGCGGCTCAGCATGATCCCCGCTCCCCTCCGTCACCAGCGGGCGCGGCCGAGCGCACAGAGGACCCTGGGCGCACCGAGCACCCTGAGCGTGTCGAGGGGTCCGGTACCCCCTCGCGCGCCTGCTGCTGCTGCTCCGCCTGCGGGCCGTGCTGCACCCCGGCATCCTGCTGCTGCTGTTCCTGCTGCTCCTTGCCGGAGCCCGGGCGCGGGTCGCGCGGGGAGGTGGTGGGCGCGGGCTGACCGTCGTAGATGATCGGGATCGCCTCGGTCACCGCCGCCTGGTCGGCGACGAGACCCGAGACGCCGTTGCCCTGGCCGTACTCGACGTGAGACGGCGCGGATCCGCCGACCACCCACGTGTCCTTCGAGCCACCGCCCTGGCTCGAGTTGACCACGAGCTGACCCTCGGGGAGGGCCACGCGGGTCAGGCCGCCGGGCAGCACCCAGATGTCGTCGCCGTCGTTGACGGCGAAGGGACGCAGGTCGGCGTGCCGCGGTCGCATCCCGTCCTCCACCAGCGTCGGGATGGTCGAGAGCATGACGACCGGCTGCGCGATCCAGCCGCGGGGATCGGCGAGCAGGCGTTTGCGCAGCGCGTCGAGCTCGGCCGGCGAGGCGTCGGGGCCCACGACGAGCCCCTTGCCGCCGGAGCCGTCGACCGGCTTGACGACGAGCTCGGGCAGGCGATCGAGCACCTCTTCGAGCGCGCCCGGGTCTTCGAGCCGCCAGGTGTCGACGTTCTTGAGGATCGGCTCCTCCGCGAGGTAGTAGCGGATGAGATCCGGCACGTACGTGTAGAGCAGCTTGTCGTCGGCGACGCCGTTGCCCACGGCATTGGCGATGGTGACATTGCCCAGGCGCGCCGCGAGCATGAGGCCGGGGGCGCCGAGCATCGAGTCGGCGCGGAACTGCAGCGGGTCGAGGAAGTCGTCGTCGACGCGGCGGTAGATGACGTCGACGCGCTGCGGTCCGCGCGTGGTGCGCATGAAGACCTTGCCGCCGATGCACAGCAGGTCGCGTCCCTCGACGAGCTCGACGCCCATCAGACGCGCGAGCAGCGTGTGCTCGAAGTACGCCGAGTTGTAGACACCCGGGGTGAGCACGACGATGTTCGGGTCGTCGATCCCGGGCGGGGCCGACGCCTTGAGCGCGGCGAGGAGCTTGTTGGGGTAGTCGCCGACGGGGCGGACGCGCATCGACACGAACAGCTCGGGCAGCGTCTGCGCCATGACCCGACGGTTCGAGATGACGTACGAGACACCCGAGGGCACGCGCACGTTGTCTTCGAGCACGCGCATCTCGCCGTGCTCGTCGCGGATGAGGTCGATGCCCGACACCTGGATGCGCACGCCGTTGGCACTGCGGATGCCGGCGGCCTGGCGGTAGAAGTACTGCGACGACGAGATGAGACCCGCGGGCAGGATGCCGTCGCGCACGCAGTGCTGATTGCCGTAGGCGTCGTCGAGGAAGGCCTCGAGGGCGCGCACCCGCTGCTTCACGCCCGCCTCGATGCGCGACCACTCGTCGTAGGCGATGACCCGGGGCACGGCATCCAGGGGGAAGGGCCGCTCCTCGCCCGCGAAGTCGAACGTGACGCCCTGCGCCAGGTACGAGCTCGCCAGAGACTCGGTGCGGCCGCGCAGCTCCTCCTGGGTCATCTGCGCGAGCGTCTGGTAGAGCTCCCGGTACGCCTCGCGAGAGGGGGCGGCGTCTCCGGGCGAGGCCGGGACGCCGAACATCTCGTCGTACGCCGGGATGCCGGATGCGGTCTTGCGCGGCGCCAGCGTGGAGCCGTAACCGTCGAACAGGTCACCCATGCTGAGACTCTACTCAGCACCGTGTTGCGGGAACGTTTCCCCCACACCTCTCCCACGTCCGCACAGCCGATGGATAGAGTGACGCCCACCGTCCGCCGCAACGACCAGGGGTGCCTCCATGCGCGTGCTCGTCACCAGTTCCCGTAACACCTTCGCCCTCGACCTGATCCGCAAGCTCGGCAGCGTCGGGCACACGGTGTTCGCAAGCGACACCTACGACGGCGCCGTGGGCAACCACTCGCGCTTCCTCTCCGGACACCTCGCCACCCCGTCGCCGCGGTTCGAGACCGACGCCTTCATCGCCGCGGTGAGCGACTACGTCGAGAAGCACGACATCGACGTGATCATCCCCACGTTCGAGGAGGTCTTCTACCTCGCCGCCCGCGTGGCCGACCTTCCCGCGCGCGTGCGCCTGTACGCCGGCAGTTTCGCCGATCTGGCGCGCCTGCACGACAAGGCGAGCTTCCAGCGCCTGGCTCAGGATGCCGGGGTGCCCATCCCCGAGACGGTGGTCGTCATCTCGCCCGAGGAGCTGCGCGAGGCGATCGCCTCGTTCCCGCGCTACTTCGCCCGCGCGGCGTTCTCGCGCGGCGGCGTCGGCCTGCTGACCAACACCGGTCCGCTCGCGGGCAAGATCCCGGTCGACGAGTGCGTCCCCACGCCCGAGCAGCCGTGGCTCGTGCAGCCCTTCGTCGATGGACCGATGGTGTGCACCTACAGCGTCGTCGTCGACGGCAAGGTCCAGGCGCACACCACGTACAAGGCCGCCGAGCAGTGGGCGCATTCCACCGCGATCGCGTTCATCGCCGTCGACAGCACCGACACGCTCCGCTACACGCAGCAGCTCGTCGACACCCTCGACCCGGGCTTCACCGGACAGATCTCGTTCGACTTCGTCGACCACGGCAGCGCCGCGGCCCCCGACTACAAGATCATCGAGTGCAACCCGCGGCCGACGAACGGCGTCATCCTGCTCGAGGCCGACGACGTGTCGAAGGCCATCCAGGGCGAGCTCGCCGAGCCGGTCGTGGCCGTGCCCGGCACGGAGCGGCAGATCACCCTCGCCGTGCTCGCCGACGCGTTCACGGAGCCGCTGAAGCACCTGCCGAAGACGCTGCACGACCTGCTGCACGTCCGTGACGTGGGCGCGGGGTGGTGGGACGACGCCGCGATGCTGTGGAGTCCCGCGACCATCGTGCACGGCGCCAAGATCTCGCACGGCGATCGCAAGGAGATCCTCGCGGCCCTCGGCGACGACATCGTGTGGAACGGCGAGCCGATCGAGGGGATGACCCCGGCGGACGCCGAGGCGCTCGAGGCGGTGCACGCCGGTCGGGTCTGACCCTCCGGCATCCGCGATACGTACACGCGAGTCGGGAATCGTCGCTTCCGGTGCGTTCAGGGCGACAGATCCTGGCGACTCGCGCGCCCGGGATCAGGGGCGGAGCACCACCTTGATGCAGCCGTCCTCCTTCTTCTGGAACGTCTCGTAGAGACCGGGAGCGTCCTCCAGCGGGGCGTGGTGGGTGACCAGATCCATCACGCCGAGGGGGTCGGCGGAGTCCTCGACGAGCGGCAGCAGGTCATCGATCCAGCGCTTGACGTTGCACTGGCCCATGCGCAGGTTCAGCTGCTTGTCGAACATCGTCTTCATGGGCAGGATGTCGGCCTCGCCGGCGTACACCCCGCTCAGCGACACCGTGCCGCCGCGGCGCACCAGGTCGATCGAGGCGTAGACCGCGGCGAGGCGGTCGAGGCCGGCCTTGTCCATGAGCTTCTGCGCGAGGGCGTCGGGGAGCAGCCCGACGGCGTTCTGCGCGAGCTTGACGCCGCCGTTGCCGTGGGCCTCCATGCCGACGGCATCCACCACGCCGTCCGCCCCGCGTCCCTCGGTGAGGTCGATGAGCTCGTCGACGACGGTGTCGGTCAGGTCGTAGGTCAGGATGCCGTGGCGCTCGGCCATCGCGCGGCGCTCCGGCTCGGGCTCGATCGCGAGCACCCGGTAGCCCAGATGCACGCCGATGCGTGCGGCGAACTGCCCCACCGGGCCGAGACCCATCACCGCGAGCGTGCCGCCCTCGGGGACGTTCGCGTACTTCACGCCCTGCCAGGCGGTGGGCACGATGTCGCTGAGGAACAGGTAGCGGTCGTCGGGCAGGTCGTCGCCGACGCGGATGTGGTTGTAGTCGGCCAGCGGCACGCGCAGGTACTCGGCCTGACCGCCGGGGACCTGCCCGTAGAGCTTGGTGTAGCCGAAGAGCGCCGCGCCGCTGCCGTACTCGCGCACCTGCGTGGTCTCGCACTGCGACTGCAGACCGCGGCGGCACATGAAGCAGTGCCCGCACGAGATGTTGAAGGGGACGACGATGCGGTCGCCGACCGCGAGGTTCGTCACGGCCGAGCCGACCTCGACGACGACGCCCATGGGCTCGTGGCCGAGCACGTCTCCCTTGTCGATGAAGGGGCCGAAGAGCTCGTAGAGGTGCAGGTCGGAGCCGCAGATCGCCGTGGAGGTGATCTTCACGATCGCGTCGGTCGGCTCGAGGATCTCGGGGTCGGGGACCTCCTCGACGCTCACGTTGCGGGTGCCCTGCCAGGTCAGTGCCTTCATGATGATGCCTCTCGTTCCGGGGGACGGCCAGTCTGCAGCGAGACCGGAAGACCGCCGAGGTGGTTGACGAACCCCCGCCTCGTGGGTCAGGCGCCGGTCTCGGCCAGTGGTGGGGAGTCCACCCACGCGTGCACGCGGCGCAGGAACGCGGCGTATCCCGCCGGGGTGCGTCCCGTGAACCGCCCCGACGTCTCGACCTCGTGGGTGTCGCTCGCGCGCACCGTCGCCCCGATGGCCCGCACCGCGCGGACCAGGGCGACGTCCTCGTGCTCGGCCAGATCGGGGATCCCGCCGGCCCGCGCATAGACGCTCGCGCGCACGCCGAGGTTGGCGCCGTGCACGTTGCCGGCGGGTTCACCGCGCCGGTGCGTCGCACGCCAGTACGCCGCATGCCGCGCGCTGAGATCGGCGAAGTCGGGACGCACCGTGCCCAGGATGAGATCGACACCGGCATCCATCAGCTCGAGCTGGTGCGTGATCCAGTCGCGGGGCACCGTGGTATCGGCATCCGTCATCGCGATCCAGGTGTGCGCCGGGTCGCTCCCGAGAAGGCTCAGAGCCCGCTCGACGCCGAGGCGGCGGGCGGTGCCCACGCGCCGCGCCGTGAGCTCGACCGCCTCGATCCCGCGGCGCCGCACCTGCGCCGCCGTGGTGTCGGTGCAGGCGTCCAGGGCGACCACGACCACCGCCGACAGCCCGAAGTCCCGCTCGCGCGCGTGCGCCACCGCCCGCTCGACCGAGGCCAGGCACCGACCGATCAGCGCCTCCTCGTCGTGGGCCGGGATGACCACCGCCAGCGCCGTCACGCGAGCAGGCCCGCCTCGGCCGCGACCGATCGGGCACCCGCTCGCCCGAACACCTCGAGCAGGAAGTCCTCTTCCTCGTGCCGCACGAGGCGCACGAGGTCGGGTCGGGCGCCGATCGCGGCGTGCACCTCGTCGCCGCTCCGCGGGTATTCGGCGACCGGATGCCGCCAGTGGCAGGCGACGAGGTGCCCGTCGGCGCTCAGCGTCGACACGGCCGCCGCGAGCCCCCGCTCGAGGTCGTCGCCCGCCCAGTAGTACGCCACCTCCGACAGCACGATGAGCTCGAACGCCCCCTCCGGCCAGTCGGCGGGCAGCGTCGCTCTCCGCAGCTCGACGTTCCGACGGTCGGCGAGGCGCGCGCGAGCGCGCTCGAGCGCAGCGGAGGCGAGGTCGACGGCGATGACGCGGTCCGCGCGATCGGCGAGCTCGGCGGTGAGCGCGCCCGTCGCGCAGCCGGCCTCGAACACCGCCCGGTAGCGCCGGCGCGGAAGTGCCGCGAGCAGCGCTGCGCGCTTGCGGTGCTCGTACCAGCGCGAATCGAACCCCCACGGATCGTCGTGGCGTGCGTACATGTCGTCGAAGTAGTCCTGCCCGACGGAGGGCGCGGCGGGCATCGCCACCGCGTCCCGCGCGGTCGGTTCCGCGACGGGCTCCGGGGCGAAGAACACCTCGCCGTCGCGCTCGAAGTGCGCGCGCATGCCCGCGTGCACCATCGGCTCGTCGCCGGGCGCGGGCGACAACGCCTGGAGCTGACTCGCGTGCGTGTCGAGGGCGCGGGTCTTGGCATCCCGAGCCGCCGCGTCGAGGGCGAGGCGCTCCGCGCGCTCCCACGGCACGTCGTCGACGCCGCCCCAGTGCCAGAGCCAGATCGGGAAGGAGCGCGAACGCACCCCGCGCGCCGCGCACACGTCCTCCACGATCTCGCCGACCACCCGGTGGTCGCGGTGTCCGTCCCCGCGCCACGGCGAGAGCACGAGCACCCGGTCGGAGGGCTCACGGTCGACCGCGCGCAGCACCGCCGCGGCGATGGCGTCGCGGTGGTCGTCGGTGCCGCCGTCGGGGAGTCCGAGGAACACCGGCTCGCTCTCGATCCCCACGATCGACGCGGCCTCCCGCAGTTCGCGGCGGCGGGCCAGGGCGAGGGTCGCGGGGCTGTGCGTGGGCGAGTCGGGGTGCGACCCCTCGCCGTCGGTCACGACGAGGAGGTCGACCGGGATGCCGCGGGCGGCGGCCGTCGCGATCACGCCGGCGGCGCCGAGGGTCTCGTCGTCGGGATGCGCGGCCACGACGATGAGCCGGTCAACGTCGAGGGCGAGCGCCGGGAGCTCGCGCCGCAGGGCGGGGCTCCACACGCTCTCGGCGGTCCCCGGATCGCGGTGGTCGAAGCTCACCACCCTCCGTCCCCCGCGGCGACGTCGGACCCGATGCGGGCGAGGTCCCGCTCGGCGTGATGCTGACGCACGTACACCTGGAGGTCGGCCACCCGCCGGGCGTGCGCCTCGTCGGCGACGAGCGGCGCCGGTCCGAGGGCGTGCGCGGCCGCGGCGATCGTCTGCTCGACGGCGTCGACGACGACCGTGCGCGCGCGGGTGGCGCGCAGACCCGGGGATGCCGACCCGCCGCCGTCGAACACCGTCGCCGTCTCCACCAGGACGGCGCGCGCCGCCCACAGGGCCGCATCGGCGCGTCCCAGGTGCACGCGCGAGAGCTGATCGGCCCGCTCCCCCGCGGCGGCCGCGGCGAGCGCGTCGCGCAGGGGCATCGCCCCGCCCCACCAGCACGCCGCGACACCGACCCCGCCGTGCGCGAATCCGGGTCGGCGCAGGTACCAGCCCGGATCGCCGACGGGGACGGCGATCGCGCCGTCGACGTCGATCGGGGCGCTCACGACCCGGTCGAGGCCCCGGGCGTGCCACGGTCCCGAGCGCGCCGACACGGCCGGGCCGCGCAGGTCGAGCGCGAAGAGCTGCCGGTGGTCGTCGTCGACCCAGGCCGTGACGAGCGCGTGGTCGAGGTCGGCGGCAAGGGAGCACCAGGGCTTCGTCCCGTGCAGGGTCCAGGTGCCGGCATCCCGTCGCGCCTCGAGGCGCGCGCCCGGCCCCTCGGCCGCGAAGACCCCCCACGAACCGTCCGTTTCGGTGTCGAGCACGATCCCGTCGGCGGCCGCCTCGTCGAGGATGGCGAGGGCATCGAGATGCGGCTCGAGCATGCGGGCCGCGGCGACGTCGCGGGCGGCGACCCCGGCGAGCAGCTCCCAGGTCGCCGCGAGCGACCGCGGCCGGGGGACCCCGGTCGCCCAGGCGAGCGTGGCGGCGAGATCGGTGCCGAGGGTCTCCACGGCATCCGCCCGCTCGAGAGCCTCACGGACGCCGTCGAGATCGACCGCGCCGGGCGCGAGGAGCAGGGGGAAGCGGGGATGGTCGCCGTCTGTCACCGACCCACCCTCGGCGCGGGGAACGTTTCACGACAGAGCCTTGACACCGACCCGCCGACGGACAGCGGATGCCGCTCGTCGGCGCCGCGGCTCAGCGGCGGCGGAGCACGCGGCGGCGGACCAGGGCGTCCAGCCGCGCGATCTGCACGAGAAGCGACGGGAACGACGCCGACACACCGGTGCGCGGCAGCCGGTCGAGCGCCGGCTCATCGCCGGGGAGAGCCGCCTGCTGCCCGCGCACGAGCCGCCGGATGGCGTTCAGGAGTGCCATCGGATGGGTGTCGAGGGCGCTGTGACCGTTGTGGAGGCGCACGAGGGTGGCATCCGGAGCCGACGCGACCACCCGCTCGGCGATCGCGGCCGGGGTGCGCAGGTCGCGATCGCCTGAGAGCACGACGAGCGGCCAGTCGAACCCGCGCACGGCCTCGAGCAGGTCGTACGGCTCTCCCGCGAAGGCGGGGTAGCGCGAGGCGAGGGGCAGGTAGGTGCGCACCGGGTCCAGCGGATGCCCGTCGAGGGTGCCCCCGTAGCCCAACTCGCGGAAGGCGATCGTGCCCACGAGGTCGAACTCGTAGATGCGCGGGATGTCGGCGATCTCCGCGTCGCGCGTGGCGTAGGCGGTCAGCGCCCGCCACGCGAGACCGGGCTCGTGACGCACGAGCGGGTGGACGAGGTCGGTCCCGCCGAGCTCGTACGCGGCGCGGACGACGTCGAGCACGATGCGCTCCGAGACCCCCGCCGTCACGAGACGCCGCACCCCGCGGGCCATGTCGTCGTCGGCATCCCAGAACAATCCTCGAACGGCAGCGCGCTCGATGTCGATGTCGTGGGCCGACTGCAGAGCGGAGTCGAGCAGCATCGACGCGACCCGTTCCGGATGCCGCGCCCCGAACGCCATCGCGAGGTAGCTGCCGTAGGAGGAGCCGACGATCACCGCCCGATCGACGCCCTCCGCGTCGAGCACCGCCGCGACGTCGTCGAGCACGGCGGTGATGCGCATCGCCGCGGGAGGGAGCGGGCGGGCGTCGAGGTCGCGGCGGGAGCGCCCGATGCCGCGGTGCTCGATCATGATCACATCGAGCCCGCCGCCGGCCGCCCGTCGCCGCAGGCCGCGGTACGGCAGGACCGACGCCAGTCCCGGGCCCCCGGGGACGATCACGACAGGGGTCGCGCCGCGCGGTCCCGTCCGTACGTACGCCAGGTCGAAGGCGGGCGTGCCCTCGGCCGCCGGGCGCCGGACGTGCCGCAGGCTCTCACGCATGGGGGAACGCTACCGCTGCGGAGCGTGGGTGGGCCCGGATGCGCGCGGACGGTTCCGGTTGGCTGTGAGTTCCGCCCCCGGCGGCACCGGCGCGGTCGGCGCTCCCTAGGCTCCGAAGGTGACCCCCGCTCCCTCCCGCCTGCGCGATCTCCCGGCCGTCGTCGCGGGGATCGCCGCGACCGTGCTCGGGGCGGGTCTCGGCGAGCTCGCCGCGGCGCTCGTCGCCCCTTCCGCGAGTCCCTTCGCGGTCATCGGGGGCGCGATGATCGATCTCGCCCCCGCGTGGGCGAAGGACCTGGCCATCGACCTGTTCGGCACGGGCGACAAGGCCGCGCTGCTGGTCGGCATCGCCGTCCTGCTGCTGGTGGTCGCCGGGGTGGCCGGCGCGCTCGAGAACCGTCGTCCGCCGTGGGGCCGGGTGGTGCTCGCGGGTCTCGGCGCGCTCGGCGCCGTCGTGTCGCTGACGCGCGCCGATGCGGGGCTGCTGTCTCCGGTGCCGTCGCTCATCGCGGGAGCGGGGGCGGCGGTCGTGGGCGCCCTGCTGGTCGGCCGCCTCCGTCGTCCGCCCCGGCGGCCCGTCGCCGATCCGCGCGCGGACGAGGGGGTCACCCGTCGCGGCGTGCTCGCCCTCTCGGGCGTCGCCGTCATGGCCGGCGCCCTCGCCGCCTTCGGTTCGGTGGCGCTGAGCGGCGGCGCGCGGGCGATCAGCGCCGTGCGTTCCGCCCTGCGCCTGCCGCAGCCCGCGACCACGACCACGGTTCCGGATGCCGCCGACCTCGGCATCGACGGCCTCTCCCCCGTCATCACGCCGTCGGCGGACTTCTACCGCATCGACACCGCCCTCGTCGTGCCCCAGGTCGATCCCGCGACCTGGACGCTGCGCGTGCACGGCCTCGTCGAGCAGGAGGTGGTGCTGCGCTGGGACGACCTCGTCGCCCTCCCCCAGAAGGAGACCGTGGCCACCCTGGTCTGCGTCTCGAACGAGGTCGGCGGCTCTCTCATCGGCACCGCGCGGTGGCTCGGCGTGCCGATCCGCGACATCCTCGCGCGGGCGAAGCCGACCGCCGAGGCCGACATGGTTCTCTCGCGCTCCGTCGACGGGTTCACGGCATCCAGTCCCCTGGAGGCGCTCACCGACGACCGCGACGCGCTGCTCGCGATCGGCATGAGCGGCGAACCGCTGCCGATCGAGCACGGCTTCCCGGTGCGCATGGTCGTGCCAGGACTCTACGGCTACGTCTCCGCGACGAAATGGGTGAGCGAGCTCGAGGTCACGCGCTTCGACCGCGCCGAGGGGTACTGGACCCCGCGCGGATGGTCGGAGCGCGGACCGGTGAAGCTGCAGTCGCGCATCGACGTCCCCCGCGCGGGTGCACGCGTGGAGCCCGGCTCGACCGTCATCGCCGGGGTCGCCTGGCACAACCACGTCGGCGTCGCCGGTGTCGAGGTGCAGGTCGACGACGGCCCGTGGCAGCCGGCGACGCTGGCGACGGCCATCTCCGCCGACACGTGGGTGCAGTGGAGCCTGCCGTGGGAGGCGACGAGCGGCCTGCACACCGCGCGCTGCCGCGCCATCTCGGCCGACGGCAGCACGCAGACGTCCGACCAGGCCCCTCCCGCCCCCGACGGCGCGACCGGCTGGGACGAGGCGACGATCTCGGTCGCGTGACGCTCACGCGCGAGATTCCGGGATTCGTCGCCGGAGCGGACTCCGAAGAGACGAAATCCGACACCTCACGCGAGAGCGGGTGCGGTCAGGCCGCCAGCACGTGCTTGAGCTGCTCGACGGCCCAATCGAGTTCGGTCGCGCGGATCGTGAGCGGCGGCGCGATGCGGATCGTCTGGCCGTGCGTGTCCTTCACCAGGACGCCGCGGGCCAGCAACTTCTCCGCGATCTCGCGACCGGTGCCCACGGCGGGGTCGATGTCGACACCGGCCCACAGCCCCGCGATGCGCACGGCCGTGACGCCCTGGCCCACGAGCGTCCGCAGGTTCTGCTCGAGGTGCGCGCCCAGCGCCTTCGCGCGGGTCTGGAACTCCCCGGATGCCAGCATCTCGACCACGCGCAAGCCGACGGCCGCGGCCAGCGGATTTCCGCCGAACGTCGAGCCGTGTTCGCCGGGACGGATGACGCCGAGGACGTCCTCGTTCGCGACGACCGCAGACACCGGCAGGATGCCGCCGCCCAGCGCCTTTCCGAGGAGGTACACGTCGGGCACGACGCCCTCTCGGTCGCACGCGAACGTCTCTCCGACGCGGCCGAGACCCGACTGGATCTCGTCGGCGATGAAGAGCACGTCGTTCTCCGTGCAGATCTCGCGCACGCGACGGAGGAAGCCTTCCGGCGGGACGACGACGCCGGCCTCGCCCTGGATGGGCTCGAGGAGCACCGCGGCTGTGTTCTCGTCGATCGCGGCGGCGATGGCATCCGCGTCTCCGTAGGGCACGTGCACGAAACCGGGCGCGTACGGGCCGAAGTCGTCGTGCGCGGTGGGGTCGTCGCTGAAACCGACGATCGTCGTGGTGCGACCGTGGAAGTTGCCGGTGGCGACGATGATGGTCGCGGCGTCCGCGGCGATGCCCTTCGTGCGGTAGCCCCAGGCGCGCGCCACCTTGATGCCGGTCTCGACGGCCTCGGCTCCGGTGTTCATCGGCAGGACCAGGTCTTTGCCGCACAACTGCGCGAGCGCCGTGGCGAAGGGGCCGAGCTTGTCGTTGTGGAACGCGCGGCTCGTGAGCGTCAGCCGGTCGAGCTGCTCGCGGGCGGCGGCGAGGATCGCCGGGTGTCCGTGGCCGAAGTTCAGCGCGGAGTACGCCGACAGCAGGTCGAGGTAGCGCTTGCCCTCGACGTCCGTGACCCAGACGCCCTCGGCGCGCGCGGCGACGACCGGCAGCGGGTGGTAGTTGTGTGCGAGATGCGCCCCCTCGGCGGCGATGAGCTGCGCGCCGAGGTCGTCGACGGCGGTGCTCATCGGGTGCCCCCGCGCAGTTCGAGCGTGCAGCACTTGATCCCGCCGCCGCCGAGCAGCAGCTCGGACAGATCCACGAGCACGGGCGTGTACCCGCGCTCGCGCAGCTGCGCCTCGAAGCCCTTCGCGCGCGGCGAGATGATGACGTTCTTCCCGTCGCTGGCGGAGTTGAGACCGAACACCGAGCCGTCGGCATCCGAGACCCGGATGGCGTCGGGGAAGCGCTCGCGCAGGATCGCCTGGCTGTGCTCGTCGAAGGCGTTCGGCAGGTACGCGATGTTCGCCTTGTCGACGCCGCCGGGGCCCTCGACCGGGTCGAGCACGGCGAGCGCGGTGTCGAGGTGATAGAACCGCGGGTCGGTGAGTGTCAGCGACACGACCTCGCGCGAGAACACCTCGCCGACCTCGCGGTGGCTGTCGCCCGTCGAACGGAAGCCGGTGCCCGCGAGGATCGTGTCGCCGACGAGCAGGAAGTCGCCCTCGCCCTCGTTGACCTCGACGGGCTCGGCGACCTCGAAGCCGTTGGCGGCGAACCACTCGATGAACGCGGGCGCCTCGGCGGCCCGCTCGCGGAAGCGGAACTTGGGGCCGTACGCGACCCCGTCGATGACGAACCCGCCGTTGGCCGTGTAGACCATGTCGGGCAGCCCCTCGAGCGGGTCGATCAGGTCGATCTCGTGACCGAGCTCGATGTAGGTGTCGTAGAGCGCCTGCCACTGCTGCACGGCGAGATCCGTGTCGGTGGGACGCGAGGGCTCCATCCACGGGTTGATGCTGTAGCTCACCGTGAAGTGCGAGGGCTTGCACATGAGGTACCGGCGGTGCTGCTGGACGCGCTCGGTCGTCGCCTCGGTGGCGGTGGCGGGGGTAGCGGACATCTCTGCTCCTCGGAGGAAAGGTGCGGCGGACGCTGTCCTGGGGCTCGGTGGCCCTTCGACCCGGAGGCGCCGCTCGAATCGCTGCGGCGCCGTGCGGGGAAAGGTCGGTCCGAGCACGCCGTGGTCATTGTCTCACGAGGCCGGCGCGCAGCCCCGGCGACTTCGCCGATGCGCGGCCGACACGCGGCATCCCTCCCCTCGGATCGAGGTTGCGCCTGGTCGACGCGCACTCGAGGGACGACACCGGATGCCGACTCACACGGCCCCGCGGACGCCCTCCGCCCGCAGCCGGGCGACGTCGGCCGCCGAGCGGATCCCTGCATCGGAGCCCAGGCCGGTGGCGACGAGGCTCCCGCAGGCGAGACCGCGCTGCGCGGCTTCCCCGACGCCCGCGCCGTCCAGGAGACCCCAGATGAATCCCGCGCTGAACGCGTCGCCGCACCCGGTCGTGTCGACGACGTCGACGGCATATGCCGCAAAGCGCATATCGCGTTCCTCACGCGTGCTGATGCTCACCCCCGCGGCGCCACGGGTGACGACGAGCGTCTGCACGCCCGCGTCCAGATAGAACGCGATGGCTTCGTCGAGCGCCTGCGTCCCGGCGAACGACAGGGCGTCCTCCTCGCTCGGGAACAGATAGTCGACGAACGGCAGGCACGGGAGTACCGCGTCGCGATCGCCCGCACCCCCGGTCGGGATGAAATCCATCGTCGTCACGATCCCGGCCTCGCGTGCACGACGCAGCAGGTCGACGCTCGGCGGTCCGTCGATCCCCGGGAGCAGGCAGGAGCCGCCCAGGTGGAGGACGGCGACGCCGTCGAGAGCGAGGGAGGCGAGGTCCTCGGGTCGGATCGCGGCGTTCGAGCCGATGACGTGCAGCGCAGGGCGGCTTCCGTCGCGTCGGATCGGCAGCATCGTCGCCGAGGTGGGACGCTCGGGCCGGACGGCGAGCCCGGTGACGTCGACGCCCTCCGCGGCCATCGTCGACCGCAGGAACACGCCCAGCGCATCGTCGCCGACGGCGCCGACGGTCGCGACGGCGACGCCCAGGCGCGCGAGATCGACGGCGGTGGCCGCCGCGGTCCCGGCGACGGTGAGGCGGATCTCGTCGAGCAGAGCGAGCCCCTGTCCGGGCGGGATGGCCTCGACGTAGCGGCCGAGGACGTCGGCGACGTGGAGTCCGACGGTGACGACGCGAGCGGCAGGCTGGGGCATGGGTCTCCTCGGGTGGGCGAACGGGCGAAGCCTACTGAGGGGCACATCGGTGACGGCTTCATTTCACCGTGTGACGCCCGAGTCGAACGCCGTGATGACCCCTCCCTACGATTCGAGAGACCGCTGCCCGGCGGTCCCCACACAGCATCCGCGGCGACGCGCGCACCGACGCGAGCGCCCACCGGCCCCACAGGAGCCCACCGTGAGAAAGTCCCTCTTCGCCCTCCCGGCGCTCGTCGTCGCGGCGGGCCTCGCCCTCGCCGGGTGCACCACCGTCTCCTCGGGAGGCGACGCCGCCCCGAACGGCGACGGCGTCGATCCGAACCAGCCGCTCGCGGGGAAGACGATCGGCATCGCCGTCGTCGGCACGCAGCACTTCTGGGACCGCGAGGCCTTCCAAGGCGCGGTGGACGAGGTCACCAAGCTCGGCGGCACGCCGCTGACCACCGACGGCAACCGCGACAACACCCTGCACGCGCAGAACCACGACATCTTCCTCGCGCAGAACGTCGACGCCGTCATCACGATCCTCGGCGACGCGTCGGTCGACCCCAAGCTCCAGCAGCTGCACGACGCCGGAATCCCGGTCTTCGGGGTGGACCACGCCTCGGAGTACGCGGTGAACAACGCCCAGTCCGACAACCAGGTCGGCGGCACGGCCCTGGGCAAGATCACCGGTGAGGCCCTCGGCGGAGAGGGCAACATCGCCGTCTTCAACGCCTTCGGCTCGAGCCTGTCGTTCTGCGGAGAGCGCTACGACGCGTGGAAGAACGAGCTGTCGACGAACTATCCGAACATCACGCTGATCGAGCCCGAGCTCGCGGAGCAGTTCGCCAACGCCCCGGACGACGCGCGTCAGCAGACGCTCGCGCTGCTGGAGAAGTACCCGGTCGGCACGATCCAGGACATCCACGTCGCGTGCTGGGACCAGCCCGCGATCGGTGTCGTGCAGGCGATCGAGGACTCGGGCCGCACCGACGTCAAGGTCACGGCCTTCGACGCCGGCCCCGACACCCTCGAGATCATGAGCGAGCCCAACAGCCCGTTCGTGGGCAACATCGCGCAGCTGCCGCGCAAGATCGCGACGATCTCGGCCGACAACGTCGGCAAGTACTTCCTCGGCGAGGAGGTCGAGAAGGTCAGCTACGTCGACACCATCCCGGTCGCCGGCCCCGACGAGGCGAAGAAGGTCTCGAAGGAGCTGGGCTACACCCAGTGACCATCAGCTCCTCCCCCCTCGTGACGCCGGTCCTGCAGATGACCGGCGTCACGAAGGCGTTCGCGGGCGTCCCGGCTCTCCGGGGCGCCTCGATCGACGTGCGTCCGGGCGAGGTGCACGGCCTGGTCGGCGAGAACGGCGCGGGCAAGTCCACACTCATCAAGATCCTCGCCGGGATCTACGAGCGCGACGGCGGCGCGGTGGCGATCGACGGTGCGGATGCCGGGCGTCTCACGTCCGCCGACGCGCACGCCGCCGGCATCCGCTTCGTGCATCAGGAGCTCCAGCTCGTCCCCGACATGACGGTGGCCGAGAACATCTGGCTCGGCAACGAGCAGAGCGCGCGCGGGCTGCTGCGGGCTCGAGCGATGAAGGCCCGCGTCGCCGAGGTGCTCCACGAGGTGCTGGGCATCCGCCTCTCGCCCGCTCGACTCGTGCGCGACCTCGGCCCCGCCGAGCGCAAACTGGTGCAGGTCGCTCGCGCGCTCGTGGACGACGACGCGCGCCTCATCGTCTTCGACGAGCCCACCGCCCCTCTCGCCAGCGCGGAGGCGGAGCAGCTGCTCGGGATCATCGGGCGCCTGCGCGACCGCGGCATCTCGAGCCTGTACATCTCGCACTACCTCGGCGAGGTCACCCGCATCTGCGACCGCGTGACGGTGCTCCGCGGCGGGCTCGACGTCGGACGCATCGACGCGATGGGCCCCGACAGCGGCCGCGAGATGATCCGCCTGATGATCGGGCGCGAGATCGACGACCTCTATCCCGCCCGTCGCCCCGCCGTCACCGCCGAGCCGGTCCTTCGCGCCCGTGGCCTGCGCGTCGGGTCTGCCGTGCACGGCGTCGACCTCGATGTGCGCCCCGGAGAGATCCTCGGGGTCACGGGACTGCTCGGCTCGGGGGCGTCGGAACTGGCCGAGGCCCTGGTCGGCCTCCACCGTCACACCGGCGACCTCTCGCTCGACGCGCGCCGGTTCCGGCCGTCGAGCCCCGCCGCAGCTCTCGAGGCGGGCGTGGTGCTCGTTCCGCGCGATCGCCGCCACGACGGTGTCGTGCTCGACTTCTCGACGCAGCGCAACCTCACGCTCTCGACCCTCGCCGAGGCGACCCGGGCGGGGCTGCTCGATGACGCCGCGTCCCGGTCTCGCGCCGCCGAGCTGGCCGATCGTCTCGACATCCGGCCGCGTGACACCAGCGTGCAGACGCGCCTGCTGAGCGGGGGTAACCAGCAGAAGGTCGTGCTGGGCCGCAGCCTCGCCGCGGGTGCCCGCGTGATCGTGCTCGACGAGCCCACCGTGGGCGTCGACATCGGCGCGAAGCAGGAGATCTACCGCCTGCTGTCCGAGCTCGCGGAATCCGGGACCGCGGTGGTGGTCGTCTCGACCGACCCGGCCGAGGTCCTCGGCCTGAGCGACCGCGTCGTCGTCCTCGAGCGCGGGCGCGTGGCACACGAGGTGACGACGGAGGGGCTCACCCTCGCGCATCTCAGTGCCCTCGTCACCGGAAGCACGAACGAGCGAGCGGAGGGGGATGCCGCGTGAACGCCCTCATCACCGGAAGCGGTGCCCGACCGAGCGAAGGACGTGCCGCGTGAGCGCAGCGACCATCGAGCGCCCCGCCCTCGTCCCGCGCGTGCGCAGCCTGCTGGCCCGCCGCGGCCCACTGCTGGTCGTGCTGGCGATGACCGTGTACCTCGCCGTCACGGCGAAGGGCTTCCTCGGCGTCGCCAACGTGACGGCGAGCCTCACGCAGGCGGCCCCCGTGGCCCTCGTGGCGATGGGTCTCGCCATCGTCGTGATCGGGGGCGGCGACGACGTCGTGGTCGGCGGCATCGATCTGTCGATCCCCGCGACCGCGGCGCTCGCCACCGCGATCGTGAGCGATCAGCTGACCACCTTCGGCACCCCGTTCGCTGTCGCCTTCGCCCTCGGCATCCTGGTCACCACGGCGTTCGGCCTGCTCAACGCCGTCCTGGTCGGGTGGGTGGGGCTGTCGTCGATCCTCGCGACGCTCGCCGTCTACGTCGCCGTCGTCGGCATCACGCGCGTGGTCAGCGGCAATCGCCGCATCGATGTGGCCGATCCCCTCGTCGTGGCGGTGCGCGACACGCGCGTCGCGGGCATCCCCCTGGCCGCGGTGCTCATGCTCCTCGTCGCCGCCGTGCTCGTCTTCGTCATGGCGCGCACGCCGTACGGCCTCCGTCTGCAGGCCGTCGGCGGGAATCGGGATGCCGCGACCTTCGCCGGCATCCCAACCCGGCGCTACATCATGTCGACGTTCGTCATCGCGGGCGCGGTCGCCGGCCTCAGCTCCCTGCTGCTCATCGCGCGGGGCTCCGGCAGCAGCCCCGGGATCGACGAGCGGCTCATGGTCGACATGGTGCTCGCGACGTTCCTGGGCGCCGCCTTCACGCGGCGCGGCACGGTCACCGTCTTCGGCTCCGTGCTGGGCGCGCTGTTCGTCGCCCTCCTGTCGAACGGCCTGATCCTGTCGCGCGTCGCGAACGCGTGGGTCGACGGCTTCAAGGGCGTGCTGATCCTGCTCGTGGTGGCCGCCGCCGCCGCCCGGAAGAACGAGGAGGCCCGCGCGTGAGCATCCCCGCGCCCCGCCCGCGGTGGTCCGGCGTCGCCGGCTCCGCAGCGGCGACCGTCACCCGTTACGGCTTCGTCGCCGCCTTCGCGCTGCTGATCGTGTTCTTCTCGGTCGCGAGCGACGCGTTCCTTCGTCCCAGCAATCTGCTCAACGTGCTCGACGGCGTCGCCATCCTGGTGCTCGTGGCCCTCGCCCTCACCGTGGTGGTGTCCTCCGGCGGCATCGACCTGTCGGCCGCCGTGGCCGTCGACTTCGGCGCGTGGTTCGCGATCGTGTCGATGATGTCGTTCGGGATGCCGTGGCCGGTGGCCGTCCTGCTCGGTCTGCTCGGCGGGGCGCTCATCGGCGCACTGAACGCGTTCCTCATCGTGGGACTCGGCGTCACGCCCTTCCTCGCGACCCTCGGCACGTTCTTCATCGGCCGCAGCGCCCAGCAGATCGGCACGAACGGCGGCGCCAGCGTCAGCTTCCGCGCCGCGCCCGAGGGTTTCACCTTCCTCGGCTCGGGGGATGTGCTGGGGATCGGCGTGCCGGTGATCATCGCCGCGATCGCCGCGGTGGGGATCGGCATTCTGCTCCACCGCACGCCGGCGGGCGTGCGCATCCAGGCGATGGGCCTGCAGGATCGCGCGGCCGTCGTCGCGGGACTGCGCACCCGACGGATCCGCGTGCTGGTGTACGTCGGCGCCGGCGTGCTGTGCGCGGCGGGCGGCATCCTGCTCAGCGCGTCGTTGCGGCTGTACACCCCGCTCGCGGGGTTCAGCTACCTGCTCGACGCCATCGCCGCGGTGTTCATCGGCGCGTCGATGCACCCGCGCTCGCGCCCGAACGTGCCCGGCACGGTCGTGGGGGTGCTGTTCCTCGGCGTGCTGGCGAACGGGCTGGACCTGCTCGGTCTCGACTTCAACGTCAAGGCGGCGGTGCAGGGCGTGGTACTGCTGGTCGCGCTCGTGCTGGCCTACACCGTCGCGCAGCGCGCGCGGGCGGCCGCCGAGCGCAAGCCCGCGGCGAGGCGCCCGCACGGCGCCCCCGCAGAAGAGGTCGCGCCGGCCGGAGCCGCGACGGCGACGCGTCCGAGGCTCGGCGACACCACTCCGGGAGGCGGGGCATGACCCCCGCCGTGCTCGGCATCGACGCCGGCACCACGGCGGTCAAGGCCGTGCTGTACTCGCTCGAGGGGGAGACCCTCGCCGCCGGGCACCGCTCGGTCGCCGTCGTGCGCACCGCCGACGGCGGGGCCGAGAGCGACATCGACCTGGTGTGGGAGGCCGTGGTCGGCGCCGTCCGGCAGGCTCTCTCACAGGCCCGCAGCGCGGGCCCCGATGTCGTCGCCGTCGGCGTGACCGGCCAGGGCGACGGCGCGTGGCTCGTCGATGCCGAGGGTCGTCCCGTGCGTCCGGCAGCGCTGTGGCTCGACGGTCGAGGCGCCGACCGGGTCACGGCGTGGCAGCACGACGGACGGGATGCCGCGGTCGTCTCCGCGACCGGATCGGCGAGCTTCCCGGGCACCCTTCCGGTGCTGCTCGACGTCTTCGCCGATACCGAGCCGGACGTGCTCGCCCGTGCCGCGCACCACCTCAACTGCAAAGACGCCGTGCGCCAGCGCCTCACCGGCGAGATCGCGACAGACCCCTCCGAGGCGTCGCGCACCTACCTCGACCCCGCCACCCTGGCCTACTCCGACGACATGATCGACGCGCTCGGCCACCGCCGCTTCGCGCATCTGCTCGCTCCCGTCCGCGCCCCGCACGAGCGCGGCGGCGCCCTCACCGCGTCCGCCGCCGACGAACTCGGGCTGCGCGCCGGCGTCCCCGTCGCGGTCGGGCTCGTCGACTCCGCCGCGTGCCCCGTGGGTCTCGGCGCCCTCTCCGATCAGGACGGCTGGGTCGTGCTCGGCACGACCGCCACGGTGGCCGTCAACCGCGTCGACCGGGCGGCTGCCGACAGCGGCATCGGCATCCTCATCCCCACCGGGCGCGGCACCCAGGTGCTCGAGGCCCTGTCGTCGATGGTCGGCACGCCCAATCTCGACTGGGCGCGCGACACGCTGGGCCTGTCCGACCGCGGGTGGAGTGAGCTCGAGCGTCTCGCGCGCACCGCGCCCGACGGCAGCGGCGGCGTCGTGTATCTCCCGTACGGCTCGCCGAGCGGCGAGCGCGCACCGTTCGTGGATGCCGCGGCTTCGGCATCCTGGGTCGGGACCACTGTCGCGACCACCCCCGCACAGCTGCTGCGGAGCGTCTTCGAGGGACTCGCCTTCTCGGTCGCCGAGTGCCTCGATCTCCTCGACGCGGGAGATCGCGTCCCCGTGTGCGGCGGCGGCGCGCGCAGCGACCTGATGTGCCAGCTGCTGGCCGACGTGTCGCAGCGGACGATCGTCCGCACCGCCGACCCCGAGGTCGGGGCGCGCGGAGCGGCGACGCTCGCGGTGGTCGCGGCGGGCCTGGCCCCCGACCTCGAGGCGGCGGTGCGGGTGTTCCCCGTCGGCAGCGTCGAATTCGCACCTCGCGCGTCGCCCGCCCTCTCGGCGGCGCGCGATGTGTTCGCACGGGTACGCGCGGCACTGCGCCCGGAGTGGCCGGCCCTGCGGGCGCTCGCGCGAACGGCCGCGAACGCCGACGGAGTCGGAGCGCCGACGCCCGATGAGTCCCTCATCGCCGCGGAGCGCGTCGACGCCGCAGCCCCCGCTGCCCACCTCGACGCCACCGTCGTCGACGTCCCCGCCCCCGAGAGGACCCCCGCGTGACCCGCATCGTCATCACCGCCCCCTTCGATCCACGTATCGCCGCCGACCTGCCGGGCGACGTCGCCACGGCATCCGAGGCCGAGACGGGGCAGTCGCTCGGAGCGCGCGCGGCCGCCGACCCCGTCTTCGCCGAGATCCTCGCCGAGGCCGACGTCGTCATCGCCGAGCTCGACCGCATCGACGAGGCGGCGCTGACTGCGGCCCCGCGTCTGTCGCTGGTCGTCGCCTGCCGCGCCAACCCCGCCAACGTCGACCTGGCCGCCTGCGCCGCCCGCGGGGTCGAGGTGCGCACCACTCCGGGTCGCAACGCCGATGTCACCGCCGATTTCACCCTCGCGCTGCTGCTCGCGACCGTGCGTCATGTGCCCGCCGCCTCGGCGTGGCTGCGCGAAGGCAACTGGAGTGCGGACGACGTGTTCGAGCCCTACGCGCGGTTCCGCGGCATCGGCCTGTCGGGGCGGCAGCTGGGCGTCGTGGGCGGCGGTGCGGTCGGACGACGCGTGGTGCGCCGCGCGCAGGGCTTCGGCATGCGCATCGCCGTCTACGACCCCTTCCTCGCCCCGGGCGCCCTCGGTGACGACGTGGCGCACCTCGACCTCGACGACCTGCTCTCCTCGAGCGACATCGTCACGCTGCATGTGCCGCTCACCCCGGAGACGACCGGGCTGATCGGCGCGCGCGAGCTCGCCGTCCTCCGCCCCGACGCGTACCTCGTCAACGCCGGGCGCGCGGCCCTCGTCGACCGCGACGCGCTGCTCGAGGTGCTCCGCGAGCGGCGCATCGCCGGTGCCGGCTTCGACGTGTTCCACGACGAGCCGCCGGCCGGCGACGACGAGCTGCTGCGCCTGCCGAACGTCACGCTGACGCCGCACATCGCCGGAGCCTCCGACGACGTGGTCGTCGAGCACTCCCGCCTCGCCGCGGCCGCCGTGGCATCCTTCCTCTCCCCCGCCCCCGAAAGAGAGAACTCCCAGTGACCATCTCCGCCACCGCCGACGTCGTCGTGCTCGACATCGAGGGCACCACCTCGGCCGCCGGCTTCATCCTCGGCGACCTCTACGACTACGCCCGCCCGCGCCTCGACGAGGTGCTCGGCCGCGATGACGACACCGTGCGCGACGCCCGCGCCGACGCGATCTCCGAGACGGGCCTGGATGCCGATGCCTCCGACGCCGAGATCGCGGAGGCGCTGCGCGGCCTCATGGCGCAGGACGTCAAGTCGACCCCGCTCAAGACCCTGCAGGGCATCATCTGGGCCGAGGGATTCGCCGCGGGCGAGATCCACTCCCAGTTCTTCGACGACGTGCCCCCGCGTCTTCACGCGTGGCACGAGGCCGGGATCCGCCTCGCCGTGTACTCCTCCGGCTCCGTCGCCTCGCAGGTGCCGTGGTTCCGCCACGCGCCGCAAGGAGATCTGACCCCGCTCGTCGAGGACTTCTTCGACACCGTCAAGGCCGGCCCGAAGAAGGAGAGCGCGTCATTTGATATCATCGCCGCCGCCCTCGGCGTCGCCCCCGAACGCGCCCTCTTCCTCACCGACCACCCCGACGAGGTCTCGGCCGCCCTCGCGGCCGGCTGGCAGGTGATCGCCCTCGACCGCGCGGGCGAGCCGTGGGCCGGGGCCGACTTCGCCGCGCCCGCCGTGGCATCCTTCGACGAGATCGAGGTGACCCGATGACCGCGCTCCCCTCCCTCGACCGCGTCCGCGAGGCCGGTGCCGCCCTCGCCGCCGAAGCCTCCCGCTTCTCGGGATACGGCTGGATGCGCGGCACCTCGGGCAACCTCTCCGTGGTCGTCGAGCGCGAGCCGCTCGTGCTGGCCGTCACCGCCTCGGGCCTCGACAAGTCGCTGCTCACCGACGCCGACGTCGTGCTCATCGACGCCGACGGCCGGGCGATCGACCCCGACGACCTTCGTCCCCCGTCGGCCGAATCCGGGCTGCACGCCCATATCGCCGCGCGCACCGGAGCGAACGCGGTGTTCCACGTGCACGCGTTCGACGCGGTCGTCGCCGGGCACCGCTGGCCGGGCGGCGTGGAGATCCGCGACATGGAGATGCTCAAGGGCATCGGCCACCTCGCCGACGACGAGACCGTGACGATCCCCGTCATCCGCAACCACCAGGACATGAGCGTCGAAGCCGGCTGGTTCGACGAGGTGTACCGCCCCGCCACCCCCGAGGTGCCCGAGGTGCCCGCGCTCATCGTGGCGAATCACGGCATGTACGCCTGGGGCAGCGACGTGGCCGCGGCGCGTCGCCACCTCGAGATCACCGAGTGGCTGCTGCGCTTCGCCGTCGCGACGCGCTGAGCCCGGCATCCACCCCACCGAGAACACCCCACGAAAGGAGCGGCCATGACCCTGCTGACCGTCTGGAAAGAGACCGACCCGAGCACACCCGTCCTCGAGACCACCGACGAGGCCGAGATCCGCGACGCCCTCGCCGGACTCGGCGCCCGCTTCTCGCGCTGGGAGGTCAAGGACGTCGGCCCCGGCGCCTCGCAGGACGAGGTGCTCGCCCTGTACGCCGACGAGATCGGAGAGGTCAAGGAGCGCGAGGGGTACACCCTCGTCGACGTCGTCGCCCTCGACCCCGCGCAGGCCGACTACGACGACCTCAAGACGCCGTTCCGTGAGAAGTTCCTTTCGGAGCACGCGCACGACGACGACGAGGACCGCTACTTCGCCAAGGGGGCGGGCGTGTTCTACCTGCACGCGAACGAGAAGGTGCACGCGGTGTACTGCGAGGCGGGCGACCTCATCTCGGTGCCGGCGAACACCACGCACTGGTTCGACATGGGCACCTCCCCCCACTACGTCAGCGTGCGCTTCTTCCACGACGACGACGGTTGGGTCGGCCACTTCACCGGCAGCCCGATCGCCGAGTCGTTCGCGACGTTCGATCAGCTCGCGGAGCGCCGCGCGCAGCTGGCCTGACGCCGCCGGAACGCCCGTCCTCGCCGGCATCCGGGATGCCGCGGGGTGGGCGTTCCGCGTGTCACCGCGGTGAGCGACGCGCCAGGCCCGTCCGCCGCGTGCACCTCGGTGATGCGCACACCCTCAGCCGCTTCCCTCTCGAGACGGCTGAGTTCGTGCGGATCGCTGAGATCGTGAGCGTGGGTCTGTGCCGGTCATCCCCGCCGCAGCGACAACGCGGCCCACGCGATGGGCGGGAGCGTGACGTGCAGGATGCCGTCCGTCAAGCGTGTCTCGAGCGTCCGGGGCTGTACGCGCTCGGGGTCGTCGAGGGTGTTGCTCGCGTACGGGTCGTCGTCGTGCAGCACGTGCGCCTCGACGATCTCGACGTCTCCGAGACCTGCCACGTCGATCCGGAGCTCGACCGCGTCGCCGCGCCCGCGGTGGACGAGGAAGAGGGCGCTCTCCCCGGTCTCCGCGTCGTGGGTGGCCACGGCATCCACCGCGGGCACGGTGCCGTATTTCGCGGTCTCGATCGTCGGCGCCTCGACCTGCGGGCGGAGCACCTCTCCCCGCGCGAGCCGCGACGTGATCGCGAAGGGGAAGAACGTCGTCTGCCGCCAGGACGCGCCGCCGGGCTCCGTCATGATCGGCGCGATGACGTTGACGAGCTGGGCCAGGGAGGCGGATGCCACGCGGTCGGCGTGCGCGAGCAACGAGATCATGAGGCTGCCGAAGACCACCGCATCCAGGGCCGAGTAGACGTCCTCGAGCAGGCGCGGGGCGACGGGCCAGTCGTCGATCGCGGTCGGCTTCACGGACTCGACGCGGTCCATGTACCAGATGTTCCACTCGTCGAAGGAGATGTCGATCTTCTTCGCGCTGCCCCGCACGGCGCCGACGTGGTCGGCGGTGGCGACGACGGCGTCGATGAAGCGGTCCATGTCGACCGCCGAGGCGAGGAAGGAGTCGATGTCGCCGTCGTGCTCCTGGTAGTACGCGTGGCACGAGATCATGTCGACGTCGTCGTAGGTGTGGGTCAGCACCTCGCGTTCCCAATCTCCGAACGTCGGCATCTGGGCGCCCGACGATCCGCACACGACGAGTTCGATCGACGGGTCGAGCTGTCGCATGCCCTTCGCTGTCCGGGCCGCGATCTTGCCGTAGTCGTCGGCGGAGCGGTGGCCGAGCTGCCACGGGCCGTCCATCTCGTTGCCCAGGCACCACACGCGCACGTCGAACGGGGACTCGCGGCCGTTGTCGATGCGCTGCTGCGACAGAGCCGTGCCGCCGGGGAGGTTGGCGTACTCGAGCAGGTCGATCGCCTCGAGCGTGCCCCGCGTGCCGAGGTTGACGGCGAGCATGAGCTCGCTGCCGGCCTTGTCGAGCCAATCGGCGAACTCGTGCAAGCCGACCTCGTTCGTCTCGGTCGAGTGCCACGCGAGGTCGAGGCGGCGTGGGCGCCGGTCTCGCGGTCCGACGCTGTCCTCCCAGCGGAAGCCCGAGACGAAGTTGCCGCCGGGGTAGCGGATCATCGTCACCCCGAGCTCGCGCACGAGCTCCAGGACGTCCCGACGGAAGCCCTGCTCGTCGGCCTCGGGGTGGCCGGGCTCGTGGATGCCGTCGTAGACGTGGCGGCCGAGGTGCTCGACGAACCCCCCGAACAGCCGGCGGCGCACGGGGCCGATCGGGAAACGGGGGTCGACGGTGAGTCGGGCAGCGGTCATCGGTGCTCCTCGCGTTCGGCCTCCGACGCTACCCGCCCGCGTCGCGGCCGCCCAGGGTTTTCGAAACCACCCCACGGCCGGCGCCGCCGCGGGCGCACGCCCCGGTCGCGCGCTCGCGCCCCGCACCGGCGCGAGACCACGCGACCTGGGCGAACACGCGCGCCACGACCCGTGACCTCGGCGAGATCCCGTGACCTCGACCACCGGGCAGGGGCCGCCCAGGGCGCAGCGAGAGCGCGCCTCAGATCACCTCGGCGCTCCAGGGGTCGACGCGGCCGAAGCGAAACGCGCCGATCGACACGGCCTGCTCGCGCAGGAACGGCAGCAGTTCGAGGCGACCCGCCGTCGTCACCTCGTCGGCGTAGAGGGTGAGCGACACGTCGGCGCCGACCGTCTCGGCGACCGCCGCGCGCACCGCCTCGACCGTCGCCGCGGGACCCACCAGGCGCACACGCCCCGGCCGCGGAGCGACGATCGGCGTCTCGCCGCCGGTCTCGGCATCCGGGATGCCACCCGCCAGGCGCTGCAGCCACTCCTGGTCGCTCTCGACCGACACCGCGATCTCGCTCTCGCCGAGCAGGTGCCGCACGGCCGCGGGGAGCCCCACCGGCGTGCTGAGCGAGAACGTCGAGCCCGATCGCACCGCCGCCACGAGCACGCGCAGCACCGCCTGCCACGACGCATCGGCCGTCGCCCGCACGGCCACGTCGGCCGGACGGTAGCGGCGGAGATTGCGTTCGACGCCGAGCCGCGAGACGTCGCGCACGCGGCCGTACTCGCGATCCCACGCCACGGCGTCCGACAGCGCTCCGCGGCGGAGCCAGTCGAACGCCTCGTACGACAGGGTCGGCTGCGCGGCCTCGATGAGCGCGGTGATGCGACTGTCGAGTCCGCGCAGGTGCAGCGTCGACGACGACGCCCCGCCGGTCGAGGGCCGCCACGAGCCGAGCGTCACGAGCCGGTTCGGCCCGCCCGACATCGCACCGTTGCCGACCGCCGCCTCGCCCCACCCGCCGATCGGCTCGCGCTGCACCACCGCGCCCGTCGAGGCGCGGTTCACCCGCAGCACGGCGGCTTCCACGGTGTCGAGCCAGAGGTCGAGGTCGGCCGCATCGCGCGTGTGCAGCCCCGCGACGAAACCCGAGCCGATCGCGTTCTGCAGCTCGATCGCCCGCGTCACGGTGGGGGCGTGCAGGATGCCGAGCACCGGAGCCGCCACCGCGGCCCGGGTCAGGTGCGACCCGGCGGTGACCCCCGTGCGCACGCCCGGCGACCAGAACCGCCCGGCCGTCTCGGGACCGAGGTCGAGTTCCCGCGGCTCGACGAGCCACCGTTCGCCGTCGCCGAGCACGGTCAGGGCACGCCGCACCTCGCCTGTCGGCTCCTCGACCAGGGGCCCGACATCGGACAGCGGGTCGTCGGCCGGTCCCACGCGCAGCGAGGACACGGCATCCTTCAGCTGGTCCGTGAACCGCGCGGAGCGCGCGGCCGCACCGACGAGGATGACGAGCGACACCGCGGTGGCCGCCTGCCCCGCCCGCGCGAAGGCGCCGGTCACGATGTCGGCCACGGCCTCGTCGAGGTCGGCGGAGGGCGCGACGATCACGGCGTTGCGACCGGCGGTGAGCGCCTGCATCGCCAGCGCGGGACGCCAGGCGGCGAAGCGCTCGGCCGTGGTCCGGGCACCGGAGAGCAGCACGCGGTCGACACCCGGGTGGGCGATCAGCGCCCGGCCCGAGGCGTCTTCGTTCAGGTCGACGTAGGCGAGCACGTCGCGCGGCACCCCCGCCGCCCACAGCGCGTCGGCGACGACCGCCCCCGCGCGGCGCGCCCGCGGCGAGGGCGTGAGCAGGACGCCCGACCCCGCGGCCAGGGCGGCGAGCGTCTCGCCCGCGCACAGTCCCACCGAGGCGTTCCACCGGGGCGCGACGACGGTGAGGCGATCGGGGACGAACACGGCCCCCGGCACCCGGTCGAGCTCCTTCGCCGTCGAGGCGTAGTACGCGGCGGCGTCGACCGCCTGACTCACCTCGGCGTCGGCTTCGGCGAGAAGCGCGCCACCCTCCGACGCGAGCACCTCGATCAGCTCGGCGCGGCGAGCGGCGAGCGTCCGCGACGCCGCCTGCAGGACCGCCGAGCGATCGGCGGCGGCCAACGCGCCCCACACATGGGCACCGGTGCGCACGCGCGTCACGGCCTCGTCGAGGCCGCTCTCGTCGTCGATGCGCCCCGCGGCGGCCGTCGCATCTCCCGCGGTCGAGCCGCCGACGCGGTCGAGCACGGCGAGGGCCCAGGAGCGGTCAGCGGCGACCGTCGGGTCGGTGTCGGCGCTGTTGCGGAAGCCCGCGGCTCCCCCGGCGAGCTCCGCGCTCTCTCGTGCCGAGAACACCGCGGTGTCGACGAACGCCTGCCCGCCGAACAGCATCTGCTGCACGTCGGGGCCCAGGGCGGAGGTGTCCTCGGATGCCGCGGCCTCGCGCGCGATGCCGAGCACGGCCTGCGTGAGACCCGGGTCGTCGGCGTCGGCATCGGCGGGGTCGCGCAGGATCGCCGGCTCCGGCGCGACGTCGCGCAGCGGCAGGCGGCCCGCGGGCGGCGGTGCGTCGGCTCCGGCGAGCGCGCGGCGCGCGCGGGCGGCGACCGCGGCGGTCTCCGGTGTCGCGGCGTCGGGCTCGTCCTCGTCGCCCGACGCCTCGCCGGAGGCGCTGGTCGGCCCAGCCGGCGGGAGCCCCGCAGTGGTCGCGACCATCGCGGCGGCGGCAGCGGCGAGCGGTGCGGCGACCGCGTCGAGGTCGTCGGGGTGCACGACCGCCACCGCCCGGACGCAGGCGGCGTCGGGGATCCACGGCGTGGCCCGCGGCAGCACGAGTGCGACCTCGGCACCGGCGTCATCGCCGAGCGCGAGGGCGAGGGCGGCGCGCTCCGGGTCGGCCGTGGCGACCTCGACCCGCAGGCCGTCGCGGGCGCGCGTGCTCAGCGCTTCGCGGAGGACGCGCACCAGGGCGGCGTCGACGTCGTCGCGCGCGGTGACCGCGGGCGCCTGCCATCCGTGGCGGGCGGAGGTCGCGGCATCCGGGGTCTCGATCGGGGCGTCGTCGAGACGCACCGTGAGGCGCTCGCCGGCATCGTGCGTGCGCTGCCGTGCCCACGCCGCGAGCTCCCGCGCGGCCTCGACCGTCTCGGAGACGGCCACGGGGAGGGCGATGCCCGCGCGCATGCCGGTCAGACGCGGTTCCTCGAGCACGCGGGTGAGCACGGCGACGGTCACGTCGAGCTCGGCGCGGTCGCGGACGACGAGGGTGAGGTGCGTGCCGGCGGCGAGCGCGTCGAGGAACAGGGGCAGGACGCGCTCGGCCGCGTGCTCGACTTCGGCGTCGAAAGCCCATGCCGACCGGCCCGCCACCGCGTCGGCGAGCGGGAGCGAGACGCGTTCGACGTCGTCGCGGGAGACGAGCGACCGGATGCCGTCGAGCCGACGTCGCGCGGCGGTGTCACCGAGGACGGCGGGTCCGACCAGGCGGAGATCGGGGGTCTCCCCTTCGGTGGCGAGCGCGGCGAGGTCGGCGGCGAGACGCTCGGGACGCGCGTCCACGACGAGGGAGCCGACGAGATCGCGCAGGGCGCGCTTGGCGAGGGGCACGGCGGGCGTGGGCATCACCGGGGCGACCGCGCCGCCGAGCTGGAGCGCCCCGCGCACGAACCACGGGAGCGAGGAGGGCACGACCTCGGCCAGGCGGTGCAGGGCCGCGGCCGACGCGGTGAGACTCTCGGGCCGGAGCACGCCGTCGACGGCTGCGGCGGTGAAGTCCGCGGCCTCCGCGTCGGTGGCGAGGTCGCCGCCACGGGCGGGGGCGACGGGGCGCGGCGAGAACGCGGCGATCCGCGCTGCGGCACGCTCGGCGACGTCGGAGGAGAGCGCAGGACCGGTGGCGCGAGGGTCGTTCGTGCTCATGAGCGCCAGCCTAGGCATCGCGCGCGTGGCATCCCGGCGGCCCGCCGCGCAAGCGGCGGATCCGACGCGCACCACTCGGATGACGACCCGCGCACGACCGGCCGCAATGCGATGACACCGTGACGGGCACCGGATCGTCTCCTTCGCTACTGTCGGTGCAGCCCCCACATCGACGGAGATCCGCATGGCCCAGACTTTCACCGACCTTCCCCTCGAGCTGCTCCGCGAGTACCGTCCCGCGCTCACCGCGCCCGACGACCTCGACGCGTTCTGGGACGAGACGCTCGCCGAGGCCCGGGCGGCCGCTCGCCCCCTGCGGCTGGCCGAGGTCGCGTCGCCCGTCCGAGCCCTCCGCGTGCAGGACCTCACCTTCACCGGCTTCGGCGGAGACGAGATCCGCGGCTGGGTCGTGCGCCCGCACGGCGACGAGGAGCTGCCCGCGGTCGTCGAGTTCATCGGCTACGGCGGCGGACGCGGCCTCCCCGGCGAGAAGACCGCCTGGGCGACGGCGGGTTACGTCCACGTCATCATGGACACCCGGGGCCAGGGGTCGACGTGGAGCGTCGGCGACACCCCCGATCCGCACGGATCGGCCGCCGCCTTCCCGGGCGTGATGACCCGCGGCATCCTCGACCCCCGCGATTACTACTACCGCCGGCTGTACACCGACGCCGTGCGGCTGGTCGACGAGGTCTCGCGGATGGAGGGCGTCGACGCCTCGCGCATCGCCGTGACCGGCGGGAGCCAGGGCGGCGGACTCTCGATCGCCGCCGCGGCGCTGGCGGGAGAGGCGGTGGCCGCGCTCCTGCCCGACGTGCCGTTCCTCGCGGACTTCCCGTCGGCGATCGTGCGCACCCCCCTCGCCCCCTTCACCGAGATCACGCGGTTCCTGTCCGTCCACCGGGATGCCGAGGACGCGGTGCTGCGCACCCTCTCCTACGTCGACGGAGCGATCCTCGCCCGCCGCATCACCGCTCCCGCGCTGTTCTCGGTCGCGCTGATGGACGACGTCGTGCTGCCCTCGGGCGTTTTCGCGTCGTTCCACGCGCTGGCATCCACGGATACCGCGATCGAGGTCTACCGCTACAACGGGCACGAGGGCGGCGGCTATCGCCACTTCATGAAGCAGGTGGCCTGGCTCGACGCGCGCTTCGGTCGCTGAGCCGCTCGGCGGCGGCTGCGGGGTCGGCGCTCAGCTCCAGACGCTCGGCGCCGGGCGCTTCGTCGACGGCAGCGACGAACCCGCGGCCCAGTCGTGCACCCACGACTCGATGTCGGGCAGCCCCTCCGGCCGACCGACGGCGGCGAAGAGCTCGTCGTGCGGGACGGTCCCGCCGGTGCGGCGCAGGATGCGTGCCCGGATGATCGCGCGGGCGTAGATCTCGCCCTTCACCAGCGCGCGGTGCTCGAGGTACACGGCGCGGTCGTCGTGCCCGATCAGGCGCGTCTCGAGCTCGAAGCGCTGCCAGAGCTCCAGCGAGCGGCGGAAGGTGATGGTCTCAGCCGCCACCACGGCGTACCAGCCCTGCGTCGTCATCGCCGACATCAGTCCGGCGCGGGTCAGCAGGTCCCAGCGCCCGAGGTCGAACAGCGACAGATACCGCCCGTTGTTCAGGTGGCGCAGCAGATCGATGTCGGTCGGCAGCACGCGGATGCGCAGGCGCGCCACCGTGTTCGGATCGATGGGCCCCTCGCGGCGCAGACGACGGCGGGCACGGACGAGCACGAGAAGCGTGCGCCAGAGGACGTTCACGAGGGGCGAGCGTAGCGAGTCGACGACGGATCGGCGATTGCGTTGTCACATATCCACAGGATGACCGGTCGATCCCTGAGGCGTCGGCTCCTCGGCATCCGGCCTGCGCGGCGGATAGACCCACGTGACGAGCACCACCGAGACGATCATGAGCAGGAACCACGACGACAGCTTCGACGCGTCGACCGGATGCCACCCGCCCACCTGCGAGGGGTAGAGCCAGGCTCCCGCGTAGGTGGCGATGTTCTCGGCGAGCCAGATGAACAGCGCCACGCCCGCGAACGCCAGGAGCAGCGGCATGCGGAACGTCCCCCGGAAGAAGCGGAAGTGCATGGTCGTGCGGCCCCACAGCACGACGACGGCCAGGACGAGCCCCCAGCGCAGGTCGACGATCCAGTGGTGCGAGAAGAAGTTGACGTAGACGAGCGCCGCGACCACGGCGGTGAGCCACCGTCGCGGGTACCGCGAGAAGCGCAGGTCGAACAGCCGGTACACGCGGACCATGTAGCTGCCCACCGCGGCGTACATGAACCCGCTGTACAGGGGCACCCCGCCGAGGCGCAGCACGCCGTCGGCGGCGTACATCCACGACCCGACGTCGGTCTTGAACAGCTCCATCACGGTACCGACGACGTGGAAGAGCACGACGACCCGCAGCTCGCGCAGGGTCTCGAGGCGACCGGCGACCATGGCGACCTGGATCAGCACCGCGGCGATCGTGAGGGCGTCGTTGCGGGCGAGCGCGGCGCCGTCGGGGTACCAGAGCTTCGCCGCGAGGACGACCACCAGGAAGGCCGCCCCGAACACGCAGGCCCACGCCTGCTTGAGCACGAAGACGGCGAACTCCACGGCCCGCGCCCGTGCCCCCGAGGTGGGCGCGCCGGCGAGCAGACGGTTCGCGACCGCGTCGATGCGGGCCTCGACGGGGGTGAACGAGCGACGATCCGGCACCCGCGCATCGTGGCACACCGCGCCGGACAGACGCCTCTCTTACCCCATCGCCTCGCGCGCTCACCCCGATTTCACCTCCGCCGTGCCCGCGCGTAGAGTCGCGCCATGACTGCGGAAACCCGAACCGACATCGTCGTCCGTCCGGTGCGCGATGTGGATGCCGAGGCCCTGGGCCGCGTGCACGCCACCTGCTGGCACGAGACCTACGACCACCTCATCAGCAAGGCGGCCCTCGAGGCCGTCTCCCCGCGTCGCATGGCCGAGCTCTGGACCCACTGGGCCGCCCAGGGCGACGGATACCGCATGCACGCCGCCCTCGTGAACGGCGAGATCGTCGGCTTCGTCGGCTCGGGTCCGGCGCGCGATGACGACGCCCCGCGCGAGCGCGAGCTGTACTTCATCTACCTGCTCGATGCCTACCACGGCACGGGCATCGGCCAGCAGCTCTTCGACGCCGCCGTCGAGGAGGGCGAGGGCCTGTACCTCTGGGTCGCCGAGGACAACCCCCGCGCGCACCGCTTCTACACGCGCAACGGCTTCGCTCTCGACGGCGCCTCGCACACCGAGCCCTTCCTCGGCGAGGAGCTCACCGAGGTGCGCTTCGTCCGCTGATCGTGCTGCAGATCTGGGCCCTCGACGGCATCCGTGAGATCACCCCCGGCGACGACCTCGTCGGGGTGATCCTGGATGCCGTCGACGGACCCTTGCGCGACGGCGACATCGTCGTCGTCACGAGCAAGATCGTGTCGAAGGCGGAGGGGCGCATCATCGAGGCCGCCGACCGCGAAGACGCGATCACGCGCGAGACCGTGCGCCTCGTGGCCTCCCGCACCTCCCCCACCGGACATGTGACGCGCATCGTCGAGAACCCCCTCGGCATCGTCTCGGCCGCCGCCGGCGTCGACGCGAGCAACACCCCCGAGGGCACCGTGCTGCTGCTGCCCGTCGACCCCGACGCCTCGGCGCGGGCCCTCGCCACCGGGCTGCGCGCGGCGACGGGCGCGCACGTGGGCGTGATCATCACCGACACGCTCGGCCGCGCCTGGCGCGAGGGCCAGACCGATCACGCGATCGGGGCCGGTGGCATCCACGTCTTCGAAGACCTCCGCGGAACGGTGGATGCCGAAGGCCGCCCCCTCGTGGTGACCCTGCCGTGCGTGGCCGACGAGATCGCCGCCGCCACTGATCTGGTCAAGGGAAAGGCCGCGCGCCGGCCCGTCGCGATCGTGCGCGGGCGCGCCGACCTCGTCGGAGACCTCGACCTTCCCGGTGCGCGCTCGATCGTGCGCGACCCGGTGCGCGACATGTTCCGCCAGGGCGCCGACGAGGCCTACGCCGAGGGCTTCGCGGCGGGCCGCGCGGCGGGGGCGTAGCGGGGCGCCGAGTCGCTCGAACCACGCCGTCGGCGAGGACGAGGCGACGTCAGCGCACCCCGCGGGCGGCGAGCGCCTCGCCGAGCTGGTCGGCGTGCCGGAGCGACAGCACGACGAAGGGGAGGATGCCCGCGCGCAGCGACGGCCGGATGCCGCGGGCGCGCTGGGCCTCGCGCACCTCGGCGGCCAGCCGCGCGAGGACCGGGACCGTCGTGATCGTGACCGCGAGCAGGAGCGCCGCGCGGTCGGCATCCATCCCGATCCTGCGGAGCGGGCGGAGGCCGCGCTCGAGGGCGTCGAGCATGTCGTCCACGCGGGTGGTCAGCGGCAGCAGGGCCGCGATGAGCAGCGCCGCCGCGACGCGCGCCGTGTTCGCCGACGCGGGTTCGGGGCCGAGGAAGACGAGCTGGCCGGTCGCGGTGATCGCCAGGATCCAGCGCAGGCCTCGGAGCTGCCGCCCCAGCTCGAGCACTCCGAGGCCGGACACGGCATAGGCGAGGACCACGGCTCCGCCGCAGACGGCGGCGGTCCACGCCGCGCTCGGCAGCGACGCCAGCCCGAGCGCGACGATCGCGAGCAGGAGCATCGTGGGGCCCGCGGGCAACCGGTGCAGGATGCCGCCGCCGGGCCGGTAGAGGCTCAGCACCTCAGCGCCCGTTCGTAGGCGTCCACCACGTCGAATGCCGCGCCCGCGGCGCTCACGGACCCCTCCGCGAACAGCACGGCGGCATCGCACCGTCGCGCGAGGGCCAGGTCATGGGTCGCGAGGATCAGGGCGTGCCCGGTGTCGGCCAGGAGGTGGCCGGCGACGCGGCGCGCGTTGCGGGCGTCGAGGAACGCCGTGGGCTCGTCGGCGACGACGAGGTCGGGCTCGCGGATGAACGCGCCGCACAGCGCCAGCAGCTGCTTCTGCCCGCCGGACAGGTCGTGCGCGGGCCGATCGGCGACGTCGGCGAGCGCGAATCGCGCCAGGGCGCGGGCCACCCGCTCCGCGCGCTCCGCCTTCGACAGGCGTTCGGTGCGCAGCGAGAACCCGACGTCGTCCGCGACGACCGGCATCACGATCTGGGCGTCGGGGTTGCTGAGGACCAGGGCGACGCGGCGGCGCAACTCGGCGGCATCCCGATCGGGATCGAGGCCCCGCACGGTCAGCTCTCCCGCCGAGCGCGGGAGGAGGCCCGCCACGAGCCGCGCGAACGTGGACTTGCCCGAACCGTTGTCGCCGACGACGGCGATGGTGCGGGCGGTGAGGTCGAGCGTGACGTCGCGCAGCACCTCGCGACCGCCGAGGCGGGCCGACAGCCCGTCGCAGCGGATCGTGCTCACGCCGTGGTTCCGACCGCGACCGGCGCAGGGGCCGCCTCGCGCCAGTCCCGACGGAAGCCGCGGGGGTAGGCGCGCACGAGGGCGGTCACCACCACCGTCGCCAGCGCCGCCTTGAGCAGATCCCCGGGCACGAAGACGAGGCTGGAGAGGGCGGTCTCCCCGAGCGGAAGTCGGGTGACGAGGCTCTGGACGGGGATGCCGAGGGCGTAGATCGCTCCGACGCCGCCGGCCAGCATCGCCAGGGCGGTGCGCCAGACGACCGGGCGGCGACCTCCCGCGTGGACGAGGAGGCCGATGACGATCGCGCCGAGGATCCACCCGAGCGCGTATCCGGCGGTGGGGCCGAAGAAGACGCCGATCCCGCCTCGCCCCCCGGCGAGCAGCGGGAGACCGACCGCGACCAGGGCGAGCAGCACCGTCACCGACAGCGCGCCGAGCCAGGGGCCGAGCACGGCACCGGCGAGCATGACGCCGAGCGTCTGAGCGGTGATCGGCACGCCGCCGAAGACCGGAAAGCTCCCGGGGAGCCCGAGCGCGGCGATGAGGGCGGCGAAGACGGCGACGCGGGCGAGGTCGGTGGCGTCGAGGGTGCGAGTCATGGGGAGCCTTCCTGAACAGTGTTCACCTGAACGGCGTTCACTATACTCATCCCCATGGCACCTCGAGGACACTCCGCCGACGACGTCGCCCGCACGGCCCTGCGCATCCTCGACGACCACGGCCTTCCCGACCTGACGATGCGTCGCCTCGCGACGGCGCTCGAGGTGCAGCCGAGCGCCCTGTACTGGCACTTCCCCAACAAGCAGTCACTCCTCGCAGAGCTCTCGGATCGGATCGTCGGGCGGATGGCATCCGGCCCGGCCGTCGATCTCGTCCGCGAGGCGCACGCCCTTCGCGACGCCCTGCTCGCCTATCGCGACGGCGCCGAGGTGGTCTCGAGCACGCTCGCCATGGGCTTGGGGTCGTCCGTCGCGGTCGAGCGCCTGTCGTCGGCCGTCGTCGACGCCGGATTCGACGCCGGCACCGCTCGTCGGGTCGCGACGACCGTGCTGCACTACGTGCTCGGATTCGTCTGGCACGAACAGCAGCGCCTGCAGTACGACAGCGCGGGCGCGCGTCCCGATCTCGCCGCGGCATCCGGTCTCGCTGACGCGGGTCTCGATCGCACCGCCGCGCGTTCCGGCAGCGCCGCCGCGGATTCCGGCATCGCCGCTGCGGGCTCCGCCGGCGCACCGGCGGGCCTGGCCGGCGATGACTTCGCGTTCGGCCTGGAGCTCATCGTCGCCGGCCTCCGCGCGCGCGTCTGAGGGCACGCCGGGCCGGGGCCCGGGGCCTCCTCACGGGTCGCGGGCTTCCGCCGAGACCGCGTGGTCGCGCCGAGACCGCATGCGTTCGCTGCCGATCCCGTGCGGTCTCGGCGACCGGTGATGTCTCGGCGACCGGGTGCGGTCTCGGCGACAGGGGCGCGGGGGGCGCGGCGTCAGCGCTGCTTCACCTCGCCGAACAGGCGGGCGATCGGCACGAGCACCGCGGGGCGCGCGGCGATCCACGCCGCCGCCATCACGACGAGGGATGCCGCGAAGATCAGCAGTCCGGTCGGGTCGCCGGTGAACGCCTCGGGGTCCACCGACCCGCGGGCGGCGTACATGTGGTTCAGGTTGCGCAGGGCGCCGGTCGCGAGCACGAGGGCGACGTGCACCACGATGAAGGCCACGAAGAAGAGCATCGTCGGGAAGTGGACCTTCCGCGCCCACTCGGCCGGGTACAGCCGGTCGAGCTTCTCGGCACCCTTCGGCCAGACGCCCGACAGGCGCACGCCGCTGACGATCGCGAGGGGCGCGGCGACGAAGGTGACGGCGAAGTACGACAGCTGCTGGAGGCTGTTGTAGTTCACCCATCCGTTCTCGGTGGGCCAGTCGAGCGAGGCGTACTGGAGCGCGGCCGAGAGGGCGTTCGGGAACACCTCCCACGAGGTCGGCACGATCCGCATCCACTGCCCGGTGACGAACAGCAGCACGACGAACACCACGCCGTTCGCGATCCACAGGATGTCGAGCGCCTGATGGAACCAGAGGGCGAGGCTGATGCGCCGCTTCCGGTTGTTCCGCGGGGACCAGAAGGCGGAGGGTCTCTTCTCGCGACGCACCTGCCAGCCGGTGCGGATGATCAGCAGCAGGAAGAAGCTGTTGAGGAAATGCGACCAGTTGAGCCACGCGGGCAGACCGACGGGCGCGGATGCGGGGAGGGGGTACTCGCCGGGGAACGCCGCGAGGAACTCCCGCCCGGGCCCGAGCGCGAGCACGAAACGCGCGAGCAGCACCACGATGCCGACGAGGGCGAGGGCGAAGACGCCGAGCACGGCGGCCGAGCCGAGGAGCTGCACGGGCGAGTAGTCGCGCAGAGCGGCCGGGGGCGACCACGCCGAGGCCGGCCGGGCCGCGCCACCGGCGGGGACGGATGCCGCGCGGGCGGCCGTTCCGGGAACGGCGTCGCGTCCCGCGGCCGCTCGGCGCGCGGCGGCTCCGGGCCAGACGGTGCGGCGAACGGTGAGCGGAGGGCGCGGGGCCGCGGGCGCGGAGGGCGCGGAGGCCATGAGGGGTGCGGGAGTCGCGCGCGCCCCGGGCTCGGCCGTCTCCGTCGCGGACACGACGCCGGGCTCGGACGACTGCCGCGACGTCGGCCCCGCGGACGCCCCCGATCCGATCCCGTCGCTCCGGCCCGATTCCGGCGTCGGCTGCGTGCCCACCGCGACGGGTGCCGGCGGCCAGGGCTCGCCGCCCGGCGTGCGCGGGAGCCCACGGCGCACACCTCCGGTCGCGGCATCCGTCACCGGAGGCGTGGCGGCCGGGTCGGAGTCGCTGGTACCGCCCGAGGGTTCGACGGCATCGGAGGCGAGCACCGGATCCGCGGGGGAGGGCGTCTCCGCTGCGATCCCGCTGCGCCGAGCGGATCCCGTGGAGGGCGTTCCCGGCGAGGCGGATGCCGGCGGCCACGGCTCGCCGCCCGGCTCGCGGGGGAGACCGCGGCGCACCGTCGGCACCGCAGCGACCCCCACCTCGAGCGAGCCGGGCTCGGGGCGCGCATCCTCCGTCCGCGCCTGTGACGTCGTTGCACCGCCCGCATGTCGCGGCCCGGGGTCTGCGAGCTCCGCACCGCTTCGCGGGGTCGCGGCAGAGCCCGCGTCTTGCTCCGCAGCCACCGCGGCATCCGCGCCGTCTCGCACGGACGCGCCGGAACCCGCGGGCGGCCAGGGCTCCCCACCGGGGACGCGCGGCAGCCCGCGTCGCGGAGTGCGGGGTGTGGACGCCATCTACTTCTTGTGGGCCTCTAGCGCGCTGATGAGTTGCGGGACGACGGTGAACAGGTCTCCGACGATACCGAAGTCGGCGATGTCGAAGATGGGAGCGTCGGGGTTCTTGTCGACCGCTACGATCACGCCGGCCGTCTGCATCCCCGCCCGGTGCTGGATCGCCCCCGAGATGCCCAGGGCCACGTACAGCCGCGGCGAGACCGACACCCCGGTCTGTCCCACTTGCGTGTTCGCGGGGGCGTACCCCGCGTCGACGGCCGCGCGCGAGGCACCGACGGCCGCGCCGAGCACGTCGGCGAGGTGCTCGACGAGCGCGAAGTCCTCCTTCGAGCCCAGCCCTCGGCCACCGGCGACGACCGCGCCCGCTCCGCGCAGCTCGGGCCGCGTCGAGGGGGCCACGGTCTCCGAGAAGTCCTCGACCCGGGCGGACGGAGCCCCGGATGCCGTCACCTGCAGGCCGCGCACGGCGAGCGGCTGCGCCTCGAGGCGCGCGTCCACCGCCCCGGGGCGCAGGGTCGCGACGAGGGGACCGAAGGTCGGCGCCCCGTCGACCGTGAACGCACCGCCGAAGGCCGCGTGGTGGGCGACGACGCCGAGGTCGTCGCGCCCGACCCCGACGACGTCGGTCGCGAGCGGCAGGCGCAATCGCACCGCGAGGCGGGCCGCGGCATCGCGCGACTCGATCGCGTTCGAGGCGAGCACGAGGTCGGGGCTCTCGGCGGCCACCGCCGCGGCGAGCGCATCGACGACGGGGCCGGTGAGCACCGCGGGATCGACCTCGGCGGTGAGGACGCGCACCGCGCCGAACCCCGCGGCCTGCTCCGCCGCGCGATCGAGCACGTCGGCGGGAGCCGCGAGGACGGCGACGGGCTCCCCCGCTTCCGCGGCGGCGGCCAGCAGCCCGGCCGACGAGGCGGCGAGTGCGCCCGAGGGCAGCACCTCGAGCAGGACCAGCGCGACGCTCATCACGCCACCCCCTCGGCCACGAGGAAGGCGGCGAGCTTCTCGCCCGCATCGCCCTCGTCGACGATCTTCGTACCGGCGGCGCGCGGGGGCCTCTCGGTGACCGACAGCATGATGTAGCGCGCCTGTGCGGGGTCGTCGGCCTCGACGCCGAGCTCGGCGAGATCCCACGTCTCGAAGGGCTTCTTCTTGGCGGCCATGATGCCCTTGAAGGTCGTGAAGCGCCCCTCCGGAAGCGCCTCGGTGATCGACACCACGGCGGGGAGGGATGCCGACACCCGCATCGTCCCGGCATCGCTCACGCGGTCGCCCGACACGGAGTCGTCGGCGACCTCGAGGCTCGACAACGCCGTGAGCTGCGGCACGCCGAGCATCTCGGCGACCATGGCGGGGACGACTCCTCCCCCGCCGTCGGTGGAGAGGTTGCCCGCGATCACGAGGTCGAAGCCCGTGCGGCGGATCGCCGCGGCGAGCACGTCGGCGGTCAGCAGCAGATCGGCGCCGCGCAGAGCGTCGTCGACGACGTGAACGGCCGAGGTCGCCCCCATCGCCAGGGCCTTGCGCACGGTCGCCGTGGCCGAGGCGGGGGCCATCGTGACGACGACGACCTCGGTGCCGGGGTGCGCGTCGGCGTGCGCGAGCGCCGCCTCGACCGCGCGCTCGTCGATCTCGTCGAGCACCGGGGCCGACGAGGAACGGTCGGTCAGACCCGTCTCCAGGTCGAGACGACGGTCGCCCCACGTGTCGGGGACTTCTTTGATGAGCACCACGATCTTCATCGACGCGGCTCCTTCGTTCGGGGGACGGATGCCGCGACGTCGCGGCGACGGGATGACTGCTTCACGGACGGGCCCGGGAGTCGCCGACCCCGCCGACCGGACCGAGCCCGCGGAGGGTTCGACGGGCTCAGCCACCGCCTTCCCGCGGCCGAGCAGCGAAGCGGCCCCTCCCCGGCGAGGCGGAGGTCCCTGAGCCCGTCGAAGGGACCGGGTCGCGCAGAGGCGTCGACCGGCCTCGGAAGGCTCAGCCACCGCCGTCCCCGCGGAGAGCGGGCCGCCGCGCCGCCCGAGCGGTACCGTGACAGGCGAGGAGGATCCATGACGCGACGACTGCCGGTCGACCCGATCGCCGAGGCCAAGCGCCAGTGGCTCGCGCACGGGTGGGACGACGCGGCCGACGGCATGACGGTCGTGACCTCGGTGATCCGGGCGCACCAGTTGCTCATGGCATCCATCGACCGGGCGTTGAAGCCCTTCGATCTGTCGTTCTCGCGCTTCGAGATGCTGCGGCTGCTCGCCTTCACCCGCGAGGGACGGATGCCGATGGCGAGCGCGATCGCGCGCCTGCAGGTGCATCCAACGAGCGTGACCAACACCGTCGAGCGCTTGGCCCGCGACGGGTACGTCACGCGTGAGCCGCACCCCACCGACGGGCGAGCCGCACTGCTCGCGCTGACCAACGCCGGGCGACGACGGGTCGATGAGGCGACGACCGCGCTCAACGACGTGTTCGCCGACCTCGGCCTCGACGACGACGATGCGAGGGCTCTCGTGCGCATCATCGCGCGCTTCCGCAAGGGCGCCGGTGATTTCGCCGACCCCGCCCCGGTGCCCGACCCGCTCTGAGCATCGACGGTGACGCGTCGCACGCCCCCGCCCGCCGGTCGCCCGCGGGCGCGCCGATCCGCGAGGCGACGTAGTCGCCTGCGTGGGCCGGGCTGACCGTGCTCATCGGTGCGTGAACGACGGCGACCGCTTCTCGCGGAACGCCGCCATCCCCTCCTTCTGGTCGGCGGTGTCGAAGAGCGCGGCGAACGCCTGCCGCTCGAAGCGCACGCCCTCGGCGAGCGTGGACTCCAGAGCGACATCGAGCGCCGCCTTGGCGGCGTAGAGCGCCGGCAGGGGCTTCTCGGCGATGGTGCGGGCGGTGCTCTCGGCGTCGTCGAGCAGCTCGGCGGCCGGCACCACACGGGACACGAGGCCCGCGCGCTCCGCCTCGGCGGCGTCGATCATGCGCCCCGTGAGCACCAGCTCGGCGGCCTTGTAGTACCCGAGCGCGCGGACCAGCCGCTGCGTCCCGCCCATTCCGGGGATGACACCCAACTGCACCTCGGGCTGGCCGAACTTCGCGCGATCGGATGCCAGGATCACGTCGCACATGAGGGCGAGCTCGCACCCGCCGCCCAGCGCGTAGCCCGACACCGCGGCGATGACCGGCGTGCGCACCGCGGCGAACCGCGTCCAGGCCCCGAAGTGGTCGGTGAGCATCATGTCGAGTCCCGACTTCTGCTCCATCTCCTTGATGTCGGCTCCGGCCGCGAACGCCTTCTCGCTGCCCGTGACGACGATCGCGCCCACGCCCTCGTCGGCGTCGAACGCCTCCGCCGCCGCGACGACGTCTCGCATGGTCTGCGTGTTCAAGGCGTTGAGAGCCTCGGGTCGGTCGAGGGTGATCCACCCGACGCGGCCCCGCTGCTCGACGCGGATCGTCTCGTACTCGGCATCCTGGTCCGTCATGTCACTCCCGTCGTGTCACCGCGGTCGACCCCGCTCCTGGCATGCTCGCACGCGCCCCCGACATCCGCCGAGGGGGTTCCGCCGCCGGCCCGTCGACGTCGTGCCGGGGCCGCGAGGCTGTCGAGCCCGGCGCGCGCTTCGCGCTGCGGGGCGTGGCACGTACGCTCCGACGCGCGGATTCCGCCCCGAATCGGGCCGGCCCCGTCCGCGCCCGCGCCACGCCCACCGAATCGCCCCGCACGAGCCCCAGCCTCTCAGGCGGTGTCACGCCGCGAGGACGCTGCGACCGACGATGAGGCGCATGATCTCGTTCGTCCCCTCGAGGATCTGGTGCACGCGCAGGTCGCGCACCACCTTCTCGATGCCGTAGTCCTGCAGGTAGCCGTAGCCGCCGTGCAGCTGCAGGGCCTCGTTGGCGACGCGGAAGCCCACATCGGTCGCGAAACGCTTGGCCATCGCGCAGCGGGTCGCGGCGTCGGGCGCCTTGGCATCCAAGGCCCGGGCGGCGTCGCGCACGAGCAGACGTGCGGCGTCGAGCTCGGTCGCCATGTCGGCCACGGCGAAGATCACGGACTGCTTCTCGCTGAGGGCCTCGCCGAAGGTGAACCGCTCGTGCACATAGGCGACCGCCCGGTCCAGCGCCCACCGCGCACCCCCGAGGGAGCACGTGGCGATGTTGAGCCGCCCGCCGTTGAGCGCGTTCATCGCGATCGAGAACCCGCGCCCCTCGCCGCCGAGCAGGTTCTCCGCCGGTACGCGCACCTCGTCGAGGATCACCGGGCGGGTGGGTTGGGCGTTCCAGCCCATCTTCTTCTCGTTCGGCCCGAACGACAGGCCCGCGGCGTCGGCGGGGACGAGGAACGCGCTGATGCCGCGGGCCCCCGGCTCGCCGGTGCGCGCCATGACGACGTAGACGGATGCCTCTCCGGCGCCCGAGATGAACTGCTTCACGCCCGTGAGCACGTACGTGTCACCGTGGCGGATCGCGGAGGTGGCGATCGCCGCGGCATCCGATCCCGCGCCCGGTTCGGTGAGGCAGTAGGCGCCGAGGTCGTCCATGGCCACGAGCGAGGGCAACCACCGCTCGCGCTGGGCCGCGGTGCCGTAGGTGTCGATCATCCACGCGACCATGTTGTGGATCGTGATGTACGCCGTCACCGTGGGGTCGCCGTAGGCGAGCTCCTCGAAGATCGCCACCGCGTCGGCACGCGACAGCCCGGCGCCGCCCACGTCGTCATTGACGTAGACGCCGCCGAGACCCAGCTCCCCCGCGCGGCGCAGCACGTCGCGGGGGAAGTGCTTCTCGGCATCCCATTCGAGGGTGTGCGGGGCGAACTCGGTCGCGGCGAAGTCGCGCACGGCGTCGAGGATGGCGTCGCGCTCATCCGCCGACAGGGTGCTGACCGGTGAGGCGTCGAGCACGGGAGCAGGGGTGGTGTCCATGCGGCTCTCCTTCGTGAGGCGACGGCGTCGTCGCCTGCTCAGATTACCTGGACGTCCTAGTAAATGGTAGAGGGGTCGATTACCCCGCGGACACCCCGAACAGTGCGCCGACGGCGTACGTCGCCGCGAGCGCGAGCGCCCCGCCGATGACGGTGCGCAGCACCGCCCGCCCCCGCCGGGCCCCGCCGATGTACGCCGCGATGTAGCCGGTGATCGCGAGCGCGATGAGCACCGCGACGAAGGTCAGCGGCACCCGGATCTCGACGGGCGCGAACAGGATCGTGGCCAGCGGCAGCAGCGCGCCGATCGTGAACGCCACCGCCGAGGCGAGAGCCGCCGCCCACGGACTCACGACGTCGTCGGCGTCGATGTTGAGCTCGACCGCCAGATGCGCCGTGAGAGCATCGGATGCCGTGAGCTCGGTCGCCACGCGCGTCGCCGTGTCGCGCGAGAGGCCCTGCGCCTCGTACATGCCCACCAGTTCGGCGAGCTCGGCCTCGGGGTCGTCGGCCAGCTCGCGCTTCTCCTTCTGGATGAGCGCGTGCTCGCTGTCGCGCTGGCTCGACACCGAGACGTACTCGCCCAACGCCATGGAGATCGCGCCACCGACGAGGGCCGCGAGACCGGCGATCAGCACGGGACCGGTGTCGCTCGTCGCTCCCGCGACGCCGACGACGACCGCGGCGGTCGAGACGATGCCGTCGTTGGCGCCGAGGACTCCGGCCCTCAGCCAGTTGAGGCGCTGCGAGAGTCCCTGACGGTGCGGTTCATCGGCGTGCGCGCCGTTCGCGGTGGTCATGGGCGAGAGGATATCCCCGCCGTCGACACCCGGACGCCCTTGCGTCGACGTCGACGAGCCGTGCGGGTCCGCCGTTCCCCCGTCGTTCACTCGGGCGACACCGCCCGCGGGCAGACTCGCCGCCATCGCCGCCCCCGCGGCGTCCTCGCGCCGTTCTCGACGCGCGAGCTCCCCCCTGCATCCGAGGACACAGCCATGCCTTCGCCCCTCCTCCGCCGCGCGGTCGCGTTCAGCGCGACCACCGCCGCGGTCTGCGCTCTCGCTCTGTCGAGCGCCACCGCGGCATCCGCCGCTCTCGTCTCCGATCCCGTGCGTGACGTCGCCGCCGACGGCGCGGTGTCGCTGCGTCCGCTCGGCACGTACGAGACCGGGGTGTTCGACCAGTCGGCCGCCGAGATCGTGCACGCGTACAAGAACCGCCTCTTCGTCGTGAACGCCCAGGCCGGGGCCGTCGATGTGCTCGACAACGGAAACCCCGCCGCACCGACGAAGCTGTACTCGATCGCCGGCACCGGGATCGCGAATTCCCTCGCCGTCCGCGCCGACGGCCTGGGCGTCATCGCCCTGGAAAGCACCGACAAGACCGCGCCCGGACGTCTGGTCTTCTTCGACGCGGATGCCGCCGCGCCCACGATCCTCGGAGAGGTCACGGTCGGCGCTCTGCCCGACATGGTCGCGATCAGCGACGACGGCTCCTTCGCGGTCGTCGCGAACGAGGGCGAGCCGGCCGATGACTTCACGACCGACCCCGAGGGTTCCGTCGGCGTCGTCGCGCTGCCGAGCACCAAGACCGCCCCGACCCAGGATGCCGTGCGTACGGCCGGGTTCGGAGCCTTCGAGCAGGGCGGCTCGAAGTCCCTCGACCCCGCCGTCCGGGTCTTCGGCCCCGATGTCGCCGCCCCCGACCAGGGCTCCACGCCGCTCGCCGCCAACCGCGTGAGCCGCAACCTCGAGCCCGAGTACGTCGCGATCGCCGGCTCCACGGCGTACGTCGCGCTGCAGGAGGCCAACGCCGTCGCGGTCGTCGACCTGGCGACGGCGGAGGTCACCGGCATCCGGTCCCTGGGCTTCAAGGACTACGGCGTCGAGACGCTCGACGCGAGCGACCGCGACCCGAAGGATGCCCCGACCTTCAACGAGAAGAGCTACCCCGGCCTGTTCGGCATGTACATGCCCGACGGCATCCAGGCCTACCAGTCCGGCGGCGAGACCTACCTCGTCACCGCCAACGAGGGTGACGGTCGCGAGTGGGGCGACTTCACCGACACCGCCCGCGTGAAGGATCTCGGCTCCGACGGTCTCGCGCCCGTGTGCGCCGACAGCCCGCTCGCGGGCTCGCTCGGCGACGCCGCCCTCGGTCGCCTCAACGTCGCGACCGACATGGGCCTGAACGCCGAGGGCACCTGCTACTCCGCGCTCTACACCTTCGGCGGGCGCGGGTTCTCGGTGTGGAACACCGCGGGCGAGCAGGTCTTCGACTCGGGCTCCGACTTCGAGCGCATCACGCACGATGCGAATCCCGATTTCTTCAACTCGAACCACTCGGCGTCGAATCTGGAGGGTCGCAGCGACGACAAGGGCCCCGAGCCCGAGAACCTCGCGATCGGCGAGGTCGACGGGCGCACCTACGCCTTCATCGGCCTCGAGCGTGTCGGTGGCGTGATGACCTACGACATCACCGACCCGAAGAACGCGACCTACGCCGGGTACGTCAACAACCGCGACTTCTCGGTCTCGGTCGAAGACCGGCTGACCGGCGATGAGACCGCCGACCGCGAGCTGCTGGCGAAGGCCGGCGACCTCGGTCCCGAGGGCGTGGAGTTCATCTCCGCCGCCGACTCTCCGACGGGCCGCCCGCTCGTGGCCGTGGGCAACGAGGTCTCGGGCACCACCACCGTGTTCGCGGTGGAGAACCCGAACGTGAAGGACATCGACATCCTCACGATCAACGACTTCCACGGCCGCCTTGAGGCAGGCTCGCAGGGCGAGGCCGGAGCGGCCGTCCTCGCCGGCGCCGTGAAGGCGAAGGAGGCCGCCAACCCGAACACGCTGTTCGTCTCGGCGGGCGACAACATCGGCGCCTCCACCTTCACCTCGCTCATCCAGGACGACTCCCCCACGATCGACACGCTGAAGGCCTCGGGTCTCGACGTCTCGGCCGTCGGCAACCACGAGTTCGACCGCGGCTTCGCCGACCTGACCGACCGCGTGCTCCCCGAGTACGGCGGCGGGGAGTTCGGCTTGGGCGCGAACGTCTACAAGAAGGGCACGAAAGAGCCCGTACTCGACGAGTACGCCGTCAAGGACGTCGACGGCGTGCGCGTCGCCTTCATCGGCACCGTGACCCCCGACACCGCGACCATGGTCGACCCGGCCGGCATCGCCGACCTGGACTTCGGCGACCAGCTCGAGGCGGCGAACCGCGTGGCCGACGAGATCACGGCGGGCGACCTCGCCGACGTCATCGTGCTGCTGACGCACTCGGGGGCTGCGACGTCGAACGACTGCGCCGCCATCGCCGCCGACCAGGCGGGTTTCGGCGCCCTCGCGGTCAACGCCTCTCCCGAGATCGACGCCGTCGTCTCCGCGCACACGCACCAGACCTACGCGTGCGACCTGCCGGTGGCCGGCACCGACCGGACGCGCCCCGTCATCCAGGCCTCGGAGTACGGCAAGGCCATGGGGCAGCTGTCGCTGAGCTGGGACACGCGCACCGACTCCCTGGCATCCATCTCGGGGACGACCTTCCCGCTCGCGGGCGCGGCGGCTCCGGATGCCGACATCGCGGCCAAGGTCGCCGCGTACGTTGCGCAGGCCGACGTCATCGGCGCGAAGCCGGTCGGCGAGATCAGCGGTGACATCCTGCGCGGCGGAACCCCCTCGGGAGCGGACCGCGGCGTCGAGTCGTCGATGGGCAACTGGGTGGCCGACGTGTACCTCTGGGCGACGTCGAAGAACCCGGCCTACGCCGGCACCACCGCCCAGATCGCACTGATGAACCCGGGCGGCCTCCGCGCCGACCTGCTCAAGGGCGACGACGGGGTGGTGACCTACAAGGAGGCCGCCCTCGTGCAGCCCTTCGCCAACACGCTCGTGACGGTGACGCTGACGGGTGAGCAGCTCCGCAGCATCCTGAACGAGCAGTGGAAGGCCACGGGAGACCGGCCGAAACTGCACCTGGGCGTGTCCGACGGGTTCACGTACACATACACGCAGGACCCGTCGAACCCGCGGGTGGGCGCGGTCGTCTCGATGGCCTACCAGGGCCGCGCGATCGCCGACACCGACACCTTCACGGTCGTGACGAACTCGTTCCTCGCCAACGGTGGCGACGGCTTCCCGACCTTCGCCGCGGGCACCGACCGCACCGACACCGGGCAGATCGACCTCGACGCGACGCTGTCGTACTTCGAGGCGATCCCCGTGGTCGATCCGGCGCCGCTCGGGCGTGCGGTCCTCGCGACGGATGCCACTCCGCAGCCGGGTCAGCCCGGCACCGAGCCGACGCCGGTTCCCGCCCCGGACCAGCCCGGCCGGCCCGCGGGAGAGCGCCCCGGCAGCGGCCTCGCCAACACGGGTGTCGAGGCGCCGTGGGGCCTCGCCCTGGCGGGCGGGTTCCTCGTGGTCGCGGGCGGGCTCGCGTTCGCCCTGCGCAAGCGCCGCACGGTCTGACGCCGGACGCCGGAACGGCCCTCACCCTCGCGGGTGGGGGCCGTTCCCGTTCGCGTGGGGGGTCGGAAGCCGTCGCCGGGAAGCACGTCGGGCGATACTTCCTGACCCCTCACGACCGCGTGGCGCCTCAGGCGCGGAGCACCTGGACGTGCACCCCGGATGCCGTGGACTCGACGCGCCAGACCTGACCGCTGCCGCGCACGGCCGGGGCCGCCTGCGCCGAGATCACCAGGGCCGTGTTCTCGTCGATGGCCACACCGTCGGTGACGAGACCGGCGTCGACCGCGGCGACGAGACGCGAGAGGGTGCCCCACTGGGCGGCGTGGACGTCGACGGCGAAGTCGAGGAGCCCGAGGCCCGGGCGCACCTCGACGGCGTCCAGCTCTTCGCCCGCGTCCTCCGACACGACCTCGACCCCGCCGACCCGGTACCCGCCGACGAGCGCCGGACCCGCGGCGATGGACGCTCCCGCGGAGAACCCGGCGTACGGCATGCCGCTCGCGACCCGTTCGCGGATCGCCTCCCGGATGCCGCGGACCGCGTCGTGATACGCCGGAGTCAGACCCCCGCCGACGAAGACACCGTCGGCGTCCGTCATGGCATCCGCGAAGGTCTCTCCCTCGACGACCGCGTGCACCCGGATGTCGTCGGGTGCCGCTCCGGCGGCCTCGAGCACGCCGCGGAACCGGTCGACCGACGCGTCGTCGTGGGCTTCGAGCACGAGCAGGAGCGCGATCACGGGCGCGCGACCGGCGGCGTGCTCCCGCGCCTCGCTCACGAAGGCCTGCAGCAACGACGCGCAGACGGCGACATCGCGGCCGCCGCCGAGAAGGAACACACTCATGGGCCCAGTATCCCGGGTGCCCGCCTTCGCGCGGGTCGCCAGCTTCTGTCGCTCCGGGACGCCCCTGGGCGACGCATCCTGGCGACTCGCGCGGGCGGGGGTCAGTACCGCCGCAGCAACGCCGCGAGGGCCTGGCCGCCGCCGATGCACATCGTCACGACGGCGTACTCGAGGTCGCGGCGCTGCAGATCGAGGGCCGCGCGCACGGTCAGGATCGCGCCGGTCGCGCCGACGGGGTGGCCGAGGGCGATCGCCCCGCCGTACGGATTGACCCTCTCGGGGTCGAGGCCCGCGTCGCGGATGACCGCGACCGCCTGAGCGGCGAAGGCCTCGTTCACCTCGATCACGTCGACGTCGGCGGGGGTGAGCCCGGTCCGCTCCCACAGCCTCTGCAGCGCGATGACCGGCGCGTAGCCCATGATCTCGGGGTCGACGCCGGCCGTGGTCACGGCCTCCAGCGTCGCGAGCCCGGTCAGCCCGCGCGCGCGCACGTCGTCCTCGCGCATCAGCACGGTGGCCGCCGCGCCGTCGTTGATGCCCGAGGAATTGCCGGCCGTGACCGACCCGTCCTTCTCGAAGGCGGGACGCAGTCCCGCCAGGGCCTGCATCGTGGTCCCGGGGCGGGGGTGCTCGTCGATCGACACCTCGACCGGCTTCCGCCCCCCGGTGGTCACGGGCACGATCTCCTCCGCGAAGGCCGCGCGCGCGGCATCCGTCGCCGCTCTCCGCTGACTCTCGACGGCGAAGGCGTCCTGCTGCTCGCGCGAGACGGAGTAGCGGGATGCCACGACCTCGGCCGTCGTGCCCATGTGCCGACCGCTGAAGGGGTCGGTGAGGATCGCGAGGGTGCCGTCCAGGAGCGTCCGGTCGCCGAGACGGGCGTTGCCGCGGGCGCCGTACTCGAGGAACGGCGTGCGCGACATGCTCTCGTCACCGCCCGCGACGGCGACGTCGATGCCGCCCCAGCGCAGTTCCTGCGCGGCCGACCAGATCGCCTGCAGGCCCGAGCCGCACAGGCGGTTGACGGTGAAGGCGGGCACACGGGTGGGCAGCCCCGCGGCGAGTGCGACGCGGCGGGCGTTGTAGGCGTCGGGGCCGTTCTGGGCGATGCAGCCCATGACGACCTCGTCGACGTCGGCCCCGTCGACCCCGGCGCGGCGCAACGCCTCGGTGACCGCGACGGCCCCGAGCTCGTGGGCATCGACGCCCGACAGCGCACCGCCGAACGAGCCGATGGGCGTGCGGGCGCCCGAGACGATGACGATCCGCGGCTCGGACATCAGCCCGCCGCCTCCTCGGGGCGCTCCTGGGCATCGACGTCGGCGGCATCCGGGACGTATCCCTCGACGTGGCGCTCGTCGGGGCCGACGTAGGCCGACAGGGGGCGGATGAGGGCGTTCGCCGCCTGCTGCTCGCGGATGTGCGCCGTCCAGCCGGTCACCCGCGCGGCGACGAACAGGGGCGTGAAGGTGAGCGTGTCGAAGCCCATGAGGTCGTAGGCCGGGCCGGAGGGGTAGTCGAGGTTGGGGTAGATGCCCTTACGCTCGACGAACTGCGACTCCAGGGCGTCGTACAGAGCGGCGACGTCGGGGCGGTCGTAGTGCGCGACGAGGGTGTCGAGGGCCGCCTTCATCGTGGGGACGCGCGAGTCGCCGCGCTTGTACACGCGGTGACCGAAGCCCATGATCTTGCGCTTCTCGGCGAGCGCGGCGTCGAGCCAGGGCCCGACGTTCTCGGCCGAACCGATCTCGGTGAACACGTGCAGCACGGCCTCGTTCGCCCCGCCGTGCAGGGGCCCCTTGAGCGCGCCGACGGCGCCGACGACCGCGGAGTAGAGGTCGCTGAGCGTCGAGGCGATGACCCGGGCGGTGAAGGTGGAGGCGTTGAAGGAGTGCTCGGCGTACAGGATCATCGAGCGGGTGAACGCGTCGACGACGACAGCGTGCGCTTCCTCGCCGAACGTCATCCACAGGAAGTTCGCCGCGTAGTCGAGGTCGTCGCGGGGCTCGATGAGCTCCTCGCCCCGTCGGCGGCGCTGGCCGTACGCGACCACGGCGGGAAGCTGCGCCCACAGGCGGATGCTGCGCTCGAGGTTCTCCTCGGGGGTGCCGACGGCATCCATCACGTTCGAGATGCCCGCGGTCTCGCGCGCGCCGATGACGCTCACGGCCGTGCGCACCTCGTCCATCGGGTGGGCGCTCGTGGGCAGCAGGTCAATCGCGGCCCGGACGTCGTCGGTCAGCGCCCGATGCGCGCGCTCCGTCTCGCGCAGGGCGGCGAGCTGCGCCGCATCCGGCAGCTCGCCGTTCCACAGCAGGTACGCCACCGCCTCGAAGGGCTGGGTCGCCGCGAGCTCCTGCACCGGATACCCGCGGTACAGCAGGCTGTTGGTGTCGGGGTTCACCTTGCTGATCGCGGTCTCGTCGACCGTGACGCCGGCGAGGCCCTTGTTGATGTCGGTCATCGTCTCTCCTTCGAGTCGTGCACGTGCGGGTGGGGCCTCAGCGTTCGACGGTGAAGTCGAACACGTCGGCGTCGAAGCGGGTGTAGCCCTCGTAGTCGATGAGGTCGTACAGGTCGGCGCGGTGCTGCATCTCGCCGAGCTGCTCGCGCAGGTGGCCCTCGGATGCCAGGGCGTCCAGGCCCCGGCCGGCCGCGCCCATCGCGAGCCGCAGCAGCGACACCGGCCAGATGACGAGGTTCACGCCCGCATCCTGCAGCTGCCTGGTCGAGAAGAGCTCGGATTTCCCGAACTCGGTCATGTTCGCGAGGATCGGCACATCCAGCGCCGTGCGCATCGCCTCGAACTCACCGAGGTCGCGCATGGCCTCGGGGAAGATCGCGTCGGCACCCGCGTCGACCAGCGCCTTCGCGCGGTCGATCGCGGCATCCAGGCCCTCCACCGCCCGCACGTCGGTGCGCGCCATGAGGAGGAAGTCGGGGTCGCGCCGGGCGTCGACGGCCGCGCGGATGCGCTTGATCGCGGTGTCGGCATCCACGACGCTCTTGCCGTCGAGGTGGCCGCAGCGCTTCGGGTTGACCTGGTCCTCGATGTGCGTGCCGGCGAGGCCTGCGTCCTCGAGCGTCTGGATCGTGCGGGCGACGTTCATCGGCTCGCCGAATCCCGTGTCGGCGTCGATGATCGCCGGCAGCTCCGTCATCCGTGCGATCTGCTGCCCGCGGCCGGCGACCTCGGTGAGGGTCGTCAGGCCGATGTCGGGCAGGCCGAGGTCTGCCGAGATGACCGCGCCGGAGATGTAGACGCCGTCGAAGCCCTTGCGCTCGATCAGCCGGGCCGAGAGCGGGTTGAAGGCTCCCGGCATCCGCACGAGCTCTCCGGATGCCAGCTTCTCGCGCAGGGCGCGACGCTTCTGCTGGGGGGTGCTCTGGGCGTAGAGCATCAGAACAGCCCCTTCGGCGCGGGGGCCAGCGCCAGCACGCCGGGCTTCGCGACGATCGTGAGCTGCATGACCTCGGCCGGGCTCAGCTCGGGCAGACGCTGCACGAGCTCGAGGAAGCGCTCGATCTCCTCGGGCAGCAGCACGGGCTCGGCCAGGATGCGGAACTTGCGGATGTAGTCCTCGCGCGCGAACGGGCGGGCGCCGAGCGGGTGGGCGTCGGCGACGGCGATCTCGTCCTCGACGACCGAACCGTCGGTGAGGGTGATGACCACGCGGCCGCCGAAGGCCTTCTCGTTCGGATCCTCGGAGTGGTAGCGGCGCGTCCACTCGGCATCCTCCGCCGTCGTCACCTTGTGCCAGAGGGCGACGGTGTCGGCGCGGCCGGCGCGCGCGGGGGCGTAGGAGTCGACGTGGTGCCACGCGCCGTCCTGCAGGGCGACGGCGAAGATGTACGGGATCGAATGGTCGAGCGTCTCGCGCGAGGCGGTCGGGTCGTACTTCTGCGGGTCGTTCGCTCCCGACCCGATCACGTAGTGCGTGTGGTGGCTGGTGTGCAGGACGATGGATGCCACGTTGGCGGGGTCGCGCAGATCGGGCCGGTCCGTGCCGAGGCGGCGGGCGAGGTCGATCCACGCCTGCGCCTGGTACTCGGCGGAGTGCTCCTTCGTGTACGAGTCGAGGATGCCGCGCTTGCTCTCGCCCTCGCCGGGCAGGGGGACGTCGTAGGATGCGTCGGGGCCGTCGAGCATCCACGCGATGACGCCGTCTTCGCCTTCGTAGATCGGCGAGGGGCTGGTCTCCCCGCGCATCGCGCGGTCCACCGCCTCGATCGCCATCTTCCCGGCGAAGGCGGGGGCGTGCGCCTTCCACGTCGAGATCTCGCCCTTGCGCGACTGGCGCGTGGCGGTGGTGGTGTGCAGCGCTTGGCCGATGGCCTGGTAGATCGTCTCCTGGTCGAGGTCGAGCAGGGTGCCGATGCCGGCGGCCGCCGCGGGTCCCAGGTGGGCGACGTGGTCGATCTTGTGCTTGTGCAGCGAGATCGCGCGGACGAGGTCGATCTGGATCTCGTAGGCCGTGGCGAGGGCGCGCACGAGGGCGGCGCCGTCGCGGCCGGTGTGCTGGGCGACCGCGAGCACGGGCGGGATGTTGTCGCCGGGGTGCGAGTAGTCGGCGGCGAGGAAGGTGTCGTGATAGTCGAGCTCGCGCACGGCGACGCCGTTCGCCCACGCGGCCCACTCGGGGCTGGTGCGCCGCTCGAGCAGGCAGCCGAAGACGGTCGCGCCGGGTCCGCCGATCGACACCGCGTGATCGAGCGCCTGCTGGCGCGCGGCGCTGACCGGCTGACGGGTGAGGGATGCCGCGGCGACGGCGGCGTTGTCGATCAGGCGGTTGACGATCATGTCGACCACGTCGTCGTCGACCGCGACCGGGTCGACCGCGACGCGCGCGAGCGCCCAGGCGAGCTGGCCCTCGCGGGCGAGATTCTCGTCGCTGCGGTGCACGCGCACGTGATGGGTGATCGTCATGAGGGGTCCTCCGTGAGGGCTTCGAGGATGGTCGTGAAGGCGTTGTGCAGGTGCACGTGGGTGGCGTGGGCGGCGAGTTCGGGGTCGCCGCCGCCGATCGCGCGGGCGATCAGTTCATGCTCTCGCGCCGAGGCGGAAAGCCGCAGGGGGTTGTCGCGGGCCATGCGTCGGACCCGCACGAGGTGCGTGCGGACGCTGCGCAGGGCCGCGGAGAGGTAGGGGTTGTCGACGGCGGCGTCGATCGCCGCGTCGAACCGGGCGATCAGCGCGTAGTAGTCGTCGGCGTCGGCGGTGTCGACGCGCTCGAACTCGGCGGCCAGCGCGTGGAAGACCCGTCGGTCGCCGCGCTGCGCGGCCAGCCGTGCGGCCTCCGTCTCGAGGGCGCGACGCAGGTCGAACAGGGCGCGGATGTCGTCGGCGTCGATGCCCGCGACCACGGTCACCCGCGGCGAGGCCTGGGCGACGAGCCCGTCGGATGCCAGGCGGCGCAGCGCCTCGCGCAGCGGGGTGCGACTCACTCCGAGACGCGTGGACTGCTCCACCTCGCCGAGGACCGTGCCGGGAGAAAGGGCGCCGGTCTGGATCTCGTCGAGGAGCGTCGCGTACGCGCGTTCGCTCGCTCGCATGCCGCACCTCCTTCGCCGCCTTCCCAGTGTATGCACTGCGGCGCCCAAGGGATAGTTTTCACCCCCGGGAGCGCTACGAACGTATACAAAGAGAAACCGAGATCATCCCCGGACCGCACCCGAGGCGACGATTCTCGGCGACTCGCGCGATCAGGCGCGCCCCCACGACTCCAGGGTCGTCGGGATGGATGCGAGGGTGCCGAGCGCCGCGTCGCGGTCGGCGCGGGCGAGGGTGAGGCCGGCCACCACGAGCGAGGCGCAGACCGCGGCGAGGGCGCCGACGGCATCCGGGGTCAGGTCGGGGCGCCGGTCGGCGACCGCGGCGCGGATGGCCGCACGCATCTCGGCCGCGTAAGCCGACACGAGGGCGCGCACGTCCGCATCGTCGCTCGCGAGGGGCGACGACCCGGCGTTGAGCAGCAGGCAGCCCAGGCGGGCGCGCGGGGCGTCGGCGTCGATGGCGGCGCGCATGTCGTCGACGTACGCCTCGAGCGCGCCGGGATCTCCCCCGCCCAGCGGACGCAGGCGCGTGCGCACGATGTCGTCGAGGTAGGCGGAGAGCACGGCGTCGAACAGCCCGCGCTTACTGCCGAAGGCGTTGTAGATGCTGGAGCGCGTGAGCCCGGTGGCCTCCTCGAGCTCGGCGATGCCGGTCTCGGCGTAGCCGCGGCGCCAGAAGACGTCGCGCGCGGCGTCGACGACGGCGGAGCGCTCGAAGCTCGGCATCCTGCCCATGTTCCCTGTTCTCTCCCTGTGCCTCGCGATGGCGTCCGGCGGAGGTGGCCGAGCCCGTCGAAGCAACCGGACGCGGACGCCTTCCGGTTGCATTCGCAGCGTCGAGGTCTATATTAGACCGGTCGTTACAAAATAACCACCGGAGGCATTCCATGCGCGCAGTGATCCACCACGAGTTCGGCGAGCCCGCCGACGTCCTCGGCGTCGAAGAGGTCGAGACCCCGACCCCCGGCCCCGGCGAGGTACGCCTGCGCGTGCTGCTGTCGCCCATCCACAACCACGATCTCTGGACCATCCGCGGCACCTACGGCTTCAAGCCCGAGCTGCCCGCGCGCGCCGGTACCGAGGCCGTGGGCGTGGTGGAGGAGCTCGGCGAGGGCGTCGAGGGCCTCACCGTCGGCCAGCGCGTCGCCACGGGCGGCACCTTCGGCGTCTGGGCGGAGCAGGTCGTCGCGAAGGCCGCCGACCTCATCCCGGTCGCCGACGGACTGAGCGACGAGGTCGCTTCCCAGCTGGTCTCGATGCCGTTCAGCGCCATCAGCCTGCTGCACTCGCTCGACCTGAAGGCGGGCGACTGGATCGTGCAGAACACCGCCAACGGCGCCGTCGGCCGCATGGTCGCGCAGATCGCGAAGGCCCGCGGCATCCACGTGATCGGCCTCGTGCGTCGCCGGAGCGCGGTCGCCGAGCTGGCGGAGCAGGGCATCGACAACGTCGTGTCGACCGACGCCGAGGGGTGGCGCGACGCGGCCCTCGCCCTCGCCGACGGCGCGCGCATCGTCGCCGGCGTCGACTCGGTCGGCGGCTCAGCCAGCAACGACGTGCTGTCGTTGCTCAGCGAGAACGGCACCCTGGTCATCTTCGGCTCGATGGGCGCCGGCAAACTCGAGCTCTCGGCCGGCGACATCATTTTCCGCCAGGCCACCGTGAAGGGCTTCTGGGGCAGCGTCGTCAGCAAGACGATGGATGCCGAGACCCGCGGCGGCCTGTTCGGCGAACTGTCGCGCTACCTCGCCGACGGCACCCTGACCCTCCCGGTCGCGGCGACCTTCGCGCTCGAGGATGCCCGCGAGGCCGCCCGCGCGAGCGACTCCCCCCGCGTCGGCAAGGTGCTGCTGCGCCCCTGAGCGCATCGCCCCGCGAGGCTCGACCCTCGTTGAGTGTCCAGGACACGCCGCGCCCCGCCAGGCGGAGCGGCGTGTTCTGGACACTCGACAGCGGGTGCAGCGGCGCCTCGACCAGCCGCGCGGGGGGCCGGGCCCGGGAGCGGGAGAGGCGCGTCACGCGCCGGCGAGCTCCTGCAGCGCCCTCTCGAGCGCGTCGATCGCGGGGCGCTGGCCCTTCACGAGCGCGTCGCGCGCGGCATCCAGGCCCATCCACTCGGCGCGGTCGACCTCGGGGAACGACGCCGTGCGACCGGAGCGCGGTGGCCACTCCATCTCGAACTCCCCGAAGACGAAGTCGTCTCCGGATGCCGTGAACCCGGCGCCGTCGCCGCAGAAGACGACGACCTTCTTACCGCTGCTGTAGGCGAAGGTGCCGAGCTCCGCCCACTCCGTCTCGGGCGGCTCGATGCCGAGCTCCTCGCGGAACTCCCGGTGGGCGGCATCCAACGCCCCCTCCGTGGCGGGGTCGAACTCGCCCTTCGGGAGCGACCACGCGCCCGCCTCCTTCTTCGCCCAGAACGGGCCGCCCATGTGGGCGATGAGCACCTGGGGCGCGGGGCTCAGGCGGTACAGCAGCAGCCCCGCGCTCCAGGCGACCATCAGGCCGTGACCGCCGGAACGCGGTGGGCCTCGTCAGCGATGATGTCGGCGCGCTTACGGAAGGTGCGAGCCGACACCCGGTCGAGGGCGATCTGCCCGCGCATCTTCTCCGCCTTCTCGTACAGCGAGGGGCCGCCGAAACCGGTCAGCACCTTCACGAGTACGGGCAGCAGCTCGATCATGAAGAACAGCGCGGCGATGAGGTAGTGCGCCCAGCGCAGCACCGGCTCGCGGTCGGACAGGCGCTCGAGCGCCGTGATCTGACTCAGCAGGCCCACGGCCCCGGCGTTGCCGTCGGCGACCGACGAGGCCCGGGCGTTGTAGGCCTGCAGCGCCGACTCGTACTGCGCGCGCGCCGCGGGCAGCTGATCCTCGGCCTGCTGCTTGTTCTGCTCGGCGGAGGATGCCGCCGCCTCCGCGCCGGCCGTGTTGGCGGCGGCCAGCGTCGACTGCGCCTGCTGCAGCTGCGTCGACAGGGCGTCGTACGACGACTGCGCCTGCTGCAACTGCGCCTGCGCGGCGTCGGAACTGGCGCCGTCACCGGCGACCCCCGTGCAGCCGGGGACCGTGCCGGCGCCCTGGCCGGTCAGCTCGCACTGGTACACCGCGCGCGCCTGGTCGATCACGCTCTGCTGCGCCGCGAGTTGCTGCGTGAGCTGGTCGACGGTCTGCTGGGCGGCGGCCGACTCGGCCGAGGTCGACGAGGTGCCGGTGACGATGCCGGTCGCGGCCTGGTTCTCGAGCGCCGAGACCTGGGCGGACGCGGCGTCGAGGGCCTGCTTCTCGGGGCCGTTCGTCACGGCATCCTGATCCGTCAGCGCCTGGGTGACGTTCGTCGCGTTCACCTCGCGGGCGATGTCGTTCTGGAACACCTGCAGCACGAGAGGTTCGGCGACGACGATGCCGATGAGCGCGGCCATGATCACGCGGGGGAACGCCAGGCCCAGCAACCGGAACACGTTCTTGGTGGAGCGCATCGTCGAGGTGAGGAAGCGGTCGAGGTTGAAGATGATGAGGCCCCACACCAGCGCCAGCGGGATCGCGAGCAGGATGCTCACGCGCACGCCGGTGAGCAGGGCGAACATCATCGATAGCGCCGAGACGAGCGCGGTCCCGGCGAGCACGAGGAACATCTGCACGAAGCGCGGCACCTCTTCGGGAACCTCGTCGAGCACGTCGTTGTCGGCACCGCCGAGCACGGCCATGCGCCGGATCAGCGACAGACGCGGTCGACGGGGGTCGTGGCGCCGCAAGCGCGGCTGGCGGGGCCCGGAGGTCACCGGGATGGATGCCACGGCGGGAGCCGCGAGCACCTGCTCGGTGTCGGTCTCGGCGTCGACGGGCGCACGGTCGATCACGACGGTGTCGCGGTCGTCGGCGGGGTCGTCGTCTCGCGGGTCGCGGGGCGGGTCGTCATCGCGGGGATCGCCGTCCGCGTCGTCGACGAAGGGGTCGCGCGGCTCGTCGTCGGCGGGCGGCGCGCCCCACGGCTCGGACGTGTGGTCGCGCGCGTCGGCGTCGGGGTTCGCCGCGTTCTGTGCGGCGAGGATGTCGTCGAGATACTGCTCGCGTTCCTCGTCCGTCGTGAACTCGATGCGGCCGTCGGAGCCGAAGCGGCCCGGCCGGTGAGCGGAAAAGGACATTCGCAGAGGGTACGACGCCGACCCTGCCCTCTCCTGTGCGCAGGCTGAGGCACGGCCCCTCGTCGCCGGCCGCGCTCCGGCGGGCACCTCCTGCCGGCCGGTCGACCCGCCCTCCGCCCCGCCGCCGCTGTCGCGTCGCGCGCCGACATGATGCGTGTCACCCGAGATGACCCGCGATTGCGCCGAATGGGGTGTGCTCTCGCGAAACCCGGGTCATCTCGCGGACCGATCCGCCCGCGCCGGGCGCCGGGCGCCGGGCACGCCGAGCGGGCCGCACGCGAAAGCGGGCCGAGCGCGAACGCCCGACCCGCCGCGCGAACCGCGTCAGACCAGGCGCTTCTTCGGCGACACCTCGTAGGTGTTCTCGGGGTCGGCGAACACCGCGTCGCCCAGCGCCGCGTCGATGGCGGCGAGGGCATCGGCATCCAGGGTCACGCCCGACGCCTTGACGGTGTCCTGCAGCTGCTCCGGACGCGACGCGCCGACCAGGGCGGCGGCGATGTTGGGGTTCTGCAGCACCCACGCGATCGCGAGCTGGGGCATCGTGAGCCCGGCCTCGTCGGCGATGGGCTTCAGGCGCTGCACGGCCTCGAGGGTGTCGTCGTTCAAGAACCTCTTGATGAAGTTCGCGCCGCTCTTCTCGTCCGTCGCGCGCGAGCCCTCGGGCACGGGCTGACCGGGAAGGTACTTGCCGCTGAGCACGCCCTGCGCCATGGGCGACCAGACGATCTGCGAGATGCCGAGCTCCTCGCTCGTGGGCACCACCTTGCCCTCGATGACGCGCCACAGCATCGAGTACTGCGGCTGGTTGGAGATGAGCTGGATGCCGAGCTGCTTCGCGAGCGCATGACCCTCGCGCAGCTGCTCCGCGGTCCACTCCGAGACGCCGATGTACAGCGCCTTGCCCTGGCGGACGACGTCGGCGAAAGCCTGGAAGGTCTCTTCGAGCGGCGTCTCGTAGTCGAACCGGTGCGCCTGGTAGAGGTCGACGTAGTCGGTGCCGAGGCGCTTCAGCGACCCGTTGATGGAGTCCATGATGTGCTTGCGGCTCAGGCCGGTGTCGTTGGGGCCACCGGGACCGGTGGGGAAGTAGACCTTCGTGAAGATCTCGAGCGACTCGCGCCGCTGCCCCTCGAGCGCCTTCCCGAGCACGGATTCCGCCGCGGTGTTGGCGTACGTGTCGGCGGTGTCGAACGTCGTGATCCCCGCGTCGAGCGCGGCGTGCACGGTCTTGATGGCGGCGTCGTCTCCGACCTGCGAACCGTGGGTCACCCAGTTGCCGAGGGTGATCTCCGAGATCTTGAATCCACTGTTACCGAGATAGCGATAAGCGACCATCCCTCCACGCTAGCCCCGGCCACCGACACCGGGGCCGTGGCGTCCCCTCCCCGCGTGGGAAATCGAGATGTGTCGCCGCGCGGCGCGAATCCTCGACCCCTCCCGCGAAGAACTCGCGGCCCGACCGCCCGCCGCCTACGCGTCCTTGCGGATCCACCGGAAGGTCACCCGCACCGCGGCGAGACCGACCACCAGCCACAGCGCCGTCACCAGCAGGATCAGCGGGTGGTCCCACGATCCCGACGGCTCGGCGGCGGCGAAGCCCTCGGGAAGGAACACCGACCGGAAACCCTGCGCGAGCCACTTCAGCGGGAACACGCTCGCGACGTTCTGCAGCCACTCCGGCAGGGCGGCGAAGTTGATGTACACACCCGAGATGAACTGCAGCAGCAGCACGATCGGGATGACGACGCCGGTCGCGCTGCGGCCGGTGCGCGGCAGCGCCGACAGGCCGATGCCGAGGATCGCGCAGGTCGTCACGCCCAGCAGGAACACCCACGCGAACGTCAGCCAGCGCTCGGGCTCGGTCGGCACGGGAACGCCGAAGAACACCGCCGCCACGACGATGAGCAGCACCGACTGCAGGAACCCCGTGACGAGCACCTGGCCGAGCTTGCCGATGAAGTACGACACCGGGCTCAGCGGCGTTCCGCCGAGGCGCTTGAGCGTGCCGTCGCTGCGCTCCATCGCGATGTCGATCGACATGTTCTGCAGACCCGACAGCAGCACGCCGGCGGCGAGCATCGCGGGGAGGTAGAACTGCGCGGCATCCACCTCATCGCCCGGAGGACCGAAGGTCTGCGCGTCGAACGCGACGGCGAAGATCAGCAGGATCATCACGGGGAACAGGAACGTGAAGAACACCGAGTCGCCCTGGCGGAAGTACGAGCGCACCTCGAACGCGATGCGGGAGGCGCCCAGACGCAGGATGCGGCTCATGCCGCGCCCCCGGCCGCGGTCGTGCGGCGCGCCTCGTCGCCGAGGAACGACAGGTAGACGTCTTCGAGGCTCGGGCGCACGATCTCGAGGCGTTCGGGCTCGCCTCCGCGCGCGACCAGCGCGGCGACCACCGCCCCGGGTTCATGGGTGCGCTCCTCGCGCACCTCGCCGCCCTCGCGCCACCGCACGATCGGCACGCGCGCCCCGGCACCGCCGAGGTCGTCGATCCGGCCGACGGATGCCACCTCACCGGCGACGATGATCGCCGCTCGTTCCGCGAGCTCGGCGGCCTCGTCGAGGTAGTGGGTGGTCAGCAGGATCGAAGTGCCCTCGCCCTGCAGACGGCGGATGAGGTCCCAGAACTGCCGCCGCACCTCGGGGTCGAAGCCCGTCGTCGGCTCGTCGAGGAACAGCAGCTCGGGGCGACCGATGATGCCGAGTGCCACGTCGACGCGACGACGCTGCCCGCCCGAGAGCTTCCGCACACTCACCGTGGCCTTCTCGGTCAGCCCCACCGACGCGATGACCTCGTCGACGTCGCGGGGCCGCGGGTAGAACGAGGCGAAGTGGGCGAGCATCTCCCGCACGGTGGCGGCGGGCGCCTCGCCGGTGTTCTGCAGCACGATGCCGAGCCGCGCCTTCCAATCGAGTCCGCCGCGGTGCGGATCGACGCCGAGCACGCGCACCTCGCCGCTCGTGCGGTCGCGGTAGCCCTCGAGGATCTCGATGACGGTGCTCTTCCCGGCGCCGTTCGGCCCGAGCACCGCGAACGTCTCGCCGCGGCGGATGTCGAAGGAGACCCCGCGCAGCGCCTCGACGCCGCCGCGGTAGGTCTTCCGCAGGTTCTCGACGCGCACGACGTGATCGCTCATGTGCCCAGTCTGGCGCGCGACGCCCCCGACGCCCCGTCGTCCCCCGTGGGCAGGGCAGGGAAACACCGCAGAGCAGGCTGGGAGAACCCTGACTCCTCCAAACCATCCCCCCTTCCCGCCTCGGATGACCACTCGTGCGGGGAGATTCGCCCCCGGTCGCCGCACGTCCCCTTACCGCCCTCGAACCGTCCACGTGGACGCTGGAGGTTGACTTTTGTCGTTCCCGCACGTGCACCCGATCACCGCCGCCGAGCCCACCCCCGAACCGCTCCTGACTCCCGTCGCGCCGGCCCCCGGGCAGGGGTCCACGGGGAGCACCGACATCCCGCTTCCCGCCCAGCCCGGAACCACCGTGACGGGTGGCTTCCTGCCCGACTGGTCGGTGGGCGAGTGGCTCGGCTACGGCGGCATCATCGTCCTCGCGCTCGCCCTGACGATCGTCGCCACGACGACGTTGTGGTGGATGCTGCACGCGTGGCGTTCCGCCGACGACCTGCGGGCCACGCAGTTCAGCTCCACACCCCGCCCCGCGCGGCACCGGTTCACCCTCCTGGTCCCGGGTCGCCACGAGGAGGAGGTGATGGGGCAGACGCTCGACCGGCTCGCCCAGCAGGACCACCCCGACTTCGAGATCATCGCGATCGTCGGTCATGACGACCCCGGCACGGAACTGGTCGTGCGCCAGGCCGCCGCTCGGCATCCCGCGCTCATCAAGGTCGTCGTCGACGACAGCGTGCCCAAGAACAAACCGAAAGCGCTCAATCGTGCCCTGCAGATCGCCACGGGTGACGTCGTGGGCGTGTTCGACGCCGAGGACGAGGTGCACCCCGGGCTCCTGACTGTCGTCGACTCGAAGTTCCAGGAGACCGGCGCCGATGTCGTGCAGGGCGGCGTGCAGCTGATGAACTTCGAGACCAGCTGGTGGTCGCTGCGCAATGTCCTGGAGTACTACTTCTGGTTCCGCTCGCGCCTGCACTTCCATGCGCGCTCGAAATTCATCCCCCTCGGCGGGAACACCGTGTTCGTCACTCGCGACCGGCTCGAATGGTCGCACGGCTGGGACGACCAGTGCTTGGCCGAGGACTGCGAACTGGGCGTGCGCCTGTCGAGCGACGGCGCCAAGGTCGTCGTCGCCTACAACCCGGAGTACGTCACCCGCGAGGAGACCCCGCCGACGCTGAAGTCGCTGTACAAGCAGCGCACCCGGTGGAACCAGGGTTTCCTGCAGGTGCTCGGCAAGGGCGAGTGGAAGGCACTCCCCACGCTCAAGCAGCGCATGTACGCCCGGTACCTGCTGAACATGCCGTTCCTGCAGGCGGCGACGGGACTGCTCATCCCGATCTCCGTCGCGTTCATCCTGCTGGTCAAAGTCCCCACACCCGTGGCGCTCATCACCTTCCTCCCGCTGGTGCCCACCGTCATCACCCTCGTGGCGGAGGCCGCGGGGCTCACGGAGTTCGGTCGCGTGTACGGCAAGAAGGTGCGCGTGCGCGACTACGTGCGCCTCGTCCTCGGACTCGTGCCCTACCAGGTGTTCCTCGCCGCGGCCGCCGTGCGTTCCGTCGTGCGGCAGCTGCGCGGTGACGGCAGCTGGGAGAAGACCGAGCACACCGGCGCCCACCGCGAGGGCGCCACCCCCGAACCCGGCGAGCGCGAGCTCGTCTCAGCTGCGGAGGCGACCCGATGACCGCGACACTCGACCGTTCCCCGGCGGCGCCCTTGCGCAACGACCGGTCCGTCCCCGACGCCCGCCGACGCGTCCCGGCCTGGCGGGCGCGCCTCGGCGACGCCCTGTGGCTGCTGCCGCCCCTGCTCCTCGGCCTCCTCGTCAACGGCGCGAACCTCGGCGGCTCGCCCCAGCGCATCGACGACGAGGGGACCTACGCCGCGCAGGCGTGGAGCATCGGCAATCTGGGCGAGCTCACGCACTACACCTACTGGTACGACCATCCTCCGCTCGGCTGGATCCAGATCGCCGCGTGGGCCGGTCTCACCGACGCATGGAACCGATACGACGTGGCCGTGATCGCCGCTCGCGAGGCGATGCTCGTCGCCAGCGCGATCGCGGCGGTGCTGCTGTGGTTCCTCGTGCGGCGCATCGGCTTCGCACGCCTCACGGCCTCGGTGGCGGTCGCCCTCTTCCTGCTGTCGCCGCTCGCTGTGCAGTTCCACCGCCAGGTGTACCTCGACAACATCGCGACGGCGTGGCTGCTCGCCGCCCTGCTGCTCGCCATGAGCCGACGCGCCCAGCTCGCCGGCTACATCGGCGCGGCCGCGGCCTTCGGCGTCGCCGTGCTGACCAAGGAGACCTACCTTCTTGCCCTGCCGCTCGTCGCGTGGTTCATGTGGCGTGGAGCGGACCGCACGACGCGGCGGTACACGCTGTCGGTCGCTGCCGCCGTCCTGGGGTTGATCGGACTGACCTACGTCGCCCTCGCCGCGGTCAAGGGCGAGGTCATGCCCGCAGCGGGTCGCGTGAGCCTGTGGGACGGCCTCGCCTTCCAGCTCGCGTCGCGCGAGGGGAGCGGCTCGCTGTTCGATCCCGAGAGCCTCATGGCACGCACCGTGGGGCTGTGGTGGCAGCTCGACGCCGTGCTCATCGTGACCGCCCTCGCCGCCGCGGTCGCCGCCCTGCTCGTCCGGCGCCTGCGCCCGTGGGCCGTCACCCTGCTCGCCCTGACGGCGTTCATGTTCCGCGGCGGGTACCTCCCCGTCCCCTACGTGATCATGCTGCTGCCGTTCGCCACGATCGTCGTGGCGGGAATGGGACAGCTCGCGGTGGAGGCGCTCCGCGCGCACGGCGTCCTCCGCCGCCTCGGGGGTGTCGCCGTGGCATCCGGGCTGGTCGTCGCCGTCATCGCCGCGGGTCCCCTATGGGCGGCGCAGTTGCGCGGGTTCCTGCTCGCCGACCTCGACCGACCGCTCCGGGACGCGGAGTCCTGGATGACCCAGAACGCCCCCGCCGACTCGCGCATGCTCGTCGACGATGCGATGTGGGTCGACCTCGTGCGCGCCGGCTTCGAGCGCGAGAACGTCGTCTGGTACTACAAGGCCGACACCGACTCCGACGTGCAGGAGCTCGCCCCGGACGGGTGGCGCGACTACGACTACGTCATCACCACCGACTCGATGCGCACCTTCCCCACCGAATTCCCGACCGTGCGCCAGGCGATCGAGAACAGCGCGGTCGTCGCCTCGTTCGGCGAGGGTGCCCAGAAGGTCGAGGTGCGCCTGGTCGACTCCGACCAGGCCGCCCTGGCCCAGGCCGCCGACGACGGTCTGTACGCCGCACGGTCGGTCGCCGGCCAGCAGGTGCTGAAGAATCCCGACGTCGGCGTCCCCGCGGAGCAGCAGGACCTGCTCACCTCGGGTGTGGTCGACGGTCGCATCCTGCTCACCCTCGGCCAGCTCTCGGCCTCGGGGCGCGTCGATGTGGCCGACATCACGCAGCTCGAGGGCGACCCCTCCGGCGTGCATCGGCAACTCATCGTCAGTTCCTACGCCGGACAGGACGCTCGGGCGGATGCCGCCGGAGCCGACGCCCTGCTGCGCTTCTACGAATCTCTCACCGGCCCCCTCCGCCCCGTGTCGGTCGAACGCGGCGACGCGGGCGTCGTCATCACCTTCTCGCCCGACGAGCCCGTCGACCTCCTCCCCCGCCCCGCCGACTGATCCCCTTCTCCCCCCCACGAAAGGACCATCATGTTCCGCTTCGCCTCACCGACCTCGCCCCGCCGCCGCGTCACGCGGATCGCCGCGGGAGCCACGGCCGCCCTCGTCGCCGCCGGTCTCGCCGCAGCCGTCGCCCCCGCAGCCCACGCGGCCGACTCCGCCCCGGGAGGATGGGCTCGCGTGGCCCACCTCTCGCCCGACACGAAGTCCGTCGACGTCCAGCTGACCGCGCTCGCCGGTGGCGCCGTCGTGTACGAACTCGACGACGTCGCCTACGGCGCGGTCAGTCCCTACATCCCCCTCGCCGACGGCACCTACGTCGTGTCGATGGTCCCCTCCGACGCGGCCGACGGCACCCAGCCCGTCGTGCAGCAGTCGATCGACATCGCCGAGGGCGAGCCCCTCACCGTAGCCGCCTACGGCCGCAACGCCGATCTGAAGACCACCGTCTTCGACGACGACCTCTCCGCGCCCGCGGAGGGCCAGGCACGCGTCCGCGTGGTGCAGGCCTCCACGGTCGAATCCAGCGTCGACGTCGACACCGCCGAAGGACGCGTCATCGCGCGCGACGTGCCGGCCGGCGCCGCGACCGATTACGCCGCCGTTCCCGCGGGTTCGTGGGACCTCGCCCTCACCGGTGCCGACGAGGCCGCCACCTCGGCCGTGGACCTGCCCGCGGGTTCCGTGTCGACGGTGTTCGTGCTCGACGACGCCACGGGGTCGCTGACGGCGCAGGCCATCACCGACTCGGCGACGCTCGCCGACATGCCCGTCGGTGGCATCCACACCGGCGGTGGCGGCACCGCGCCCTCCTCGGCCACGCCCCTCGGTGCGGTGGCGGGCGTCGCCGGCGTGCTCGGTCTGGTCGCCGTGGCCGGCCTCCTGGCCCGTCGCCGGGTGCGGGCGGTCGCGTGAGCATCGCGCGCCGCGCCCTGGCCGGCGCTGCCCTCGCGGCCGCCGTCGTCGTGACGGTGACCGCGTGCGGCGTTCCCGCCGAACCCGACACCTCCGCGGAGGATGCGACCGTCGCCTCGGCGACGGCGTTCCTCGACGCCTATGTCGAGGACGGGCGGGTCGTCCGCACCGACCAGGGCGGTGACACGGTGAGCGAGGGACAGGCCTACGGCATGCTCCTGGCGGTGGCCGCGGGTGATCCGGCGCGCTTCGACCGCATCTGGGACTGGACCACCGCGAACCTTCGACGCGACGACCTCCTCCTCTCGTGGCAATGGAAGGACGGCGGCGTCGTCGACGAGCAACCCGCCTCGGATGCCGATCTGGACGCCGCGCGGGCCCTCGTCCTCGCCGGCGACGCCTTCGGCCGCGACGACCTGCGCGAGCAGGGCGTGGCGCTGGGCGCGGCGGTGCTCGACGAGATGACGGCCGAGACCTCGCTCGGACGCATCCTGCTCCCGGGTCCGTGGGCCACGGCCTCCCCGCACGCTTACAACCCGTCGTACGCGTCGCCGGCGGCATACGCGGTCCTCGAACAGGCGTCGGGCGATCCCCGGTGGGCGGAGCTGGCCGAGGGCAGTCGCGCCGCGACCGCCGCGCTACTGGACGCCAACGCCCTGCCCACCGACTGGGCCACCGTCGCCGCGGACGGATCCGTGGCGATCGCCGGCTCCGCCGGAGGCGGCGGCGAACCGGGGTACGGCTACGACGCGGCGCGCACGGCGATCCGTTTCGCCGAGTCCTGCGACCCCGCCGATCGCGCCCTGGCCGCACGCGTCTCCTCCGCCCTGCCGGAGGACGAGGCCCTCCCCGCCGAGCTCGACTCCGGCGCGGGGCCGCGCACCACCGATCAGCACCCCGTCGCCTACGCCGCCCGGGCCGCCGCGGCGGCGGCGGACGGACGGTCGGATGACGCTCGCGCCGACCTGGAGCGTATGACCGACACCGCGGCATCCACCCCCACCTACTACGGGTCCGCGTGGAACGCCCTGACCACGGCCATGCTCTCGGGTGACGTGCTGGGCGGCTGCCCGGCACTCACCGACGACGCCGGCGGTGCGGCCGCGCAGAGCACGACCGCGCCGGGAGTCGGTGCCGCGGCGGGGTTCCAGGACCCCGTCGCTCCCTCGTCGGCCAACACAGCGCCGCCGGTGCACATCTCCATCCCCTCCATCGGGGTCAGCAGCGACCTCGTCGGCCTCGACCGCGGCGAGGACGGGTGGATCCAAGCGCCCGCGGACTACGACGCGGTCGGCTGGTACGAGAAGGGCGTGCTGCCGGGCGAGGTGGGCCCGGCGGTGATCGCGGGCCACGTCGACTCCCCGACCGGGCCGGCAGTGTTCATCGACCTCCCCCGACTCGCCCCGGGGGACACCGTGGCGGTCGAGCGCGCGGACGGTTCGACGGCGAATTTCGTCGTCACCGGCCTGCAGACCGTGGAGAAGGACAGCTTCCCGACCGAGTCCATCTACGCCCCCACACCGACGCCGCAGTTGCGGCTCGTCACGTGCGCCGGGGCGTGGGATCCGGCCAGCGGGCACTATGTCGACAATCTCGTCGTGACGGCCGTCGCCGCCTGACGAGCGCTCCCCGCACCGCGGCTCAGCCGACCGGCATCGCCTCGGCGACGGCTTCGTCTTCTTCGGTCGCGACGAGCTGACCGCACGCCCCGTCGATCTCCTTGCCGCGGGTGTCGCGCAGGGTCGTCGGGATGCCGGCGTCGTTCAGACGACGCACGAACTCGTTCTGCACGGGCACCTCGGATGCCGTCCAGATCGACCCCGGAGTCGGGTTCAGCGGGATCGGGTTGACGTGCACCCATCCCCGACCGCGGGCGTTGAGCTTGTCGGCCAGAAGGTCGGCGCGCCAGGCGTGATCGTTCATGTCTTTGATCAGGGCGTACTCGATCGACACGCGGCGCCCGGTCCTGTCGAAGTAGGCGCGGGCGGCATCCAGGGCCTCGTCGACCTTCCAGCGCGAGTTCACCGGGATGAGCTCGTCGCGCAGGCCGTCGTCGGGCGCGTGCAGCGAGAGGGCGAAGGTGACCGGGATGTCCTCGTCGGCGAGCTTCTTGATCGCCGGGACCAGGCCCACGGTCGACACCGTGATGCCGCGCGCGCTCATGCCGAGCCCGTGCTCCTTGTCGACCATCACGCGCACGGCCTGCATGACCCGCGCGTAGTTCGCGAGCGGCTCACCCATGCCCATGAACACGATGTTCGAGACGCGGTCGAGCGAGTGGTCGGAGCTCTTCTTGCCGCCCAGGCCGCCGGCGGCGATGAGCGCGTTGGCGCGCACGATCTGCTCGATGATCTCGGCGGCCGACATGTTGCGGGTCAGCCCCGCCTGACCGGTGGCGCAGAACGGGCAGTTCATGCCGCAGCCGGCCTGGCTCGACACGCACAGCGTGATGCGACCGGGGTAGCGCATGAGCACGGATTCCACGAGGGCGCCGTCGTGCAGCTTCCACAGGAACTTGATGGTGTCGCCGCGGTCCGTCTCGAGCCGGCGCACCTCGGTGAGCAGCGGAGGCAGCATGCCCGCCACGAGTTCCTCGCGACCGGATGCCGGCAGGTCGGTCATCGCGGCCGGGTCGGACGTGTAGTGCGTGAAGTAGTGCTTCTCGAGCTGCTTCGCCCGGAAGCCGGGCAGGCCGAGCTCCTTCACCTTGGCGACGCGCTCGTCGGCGGTCAGGTCGGCGAGGTGCACCGGCGGCTTGCCGCGCTTGGGGCTCGCGAATTGCAGGAGCGGCCGGCCGGTGTCGTCCTTCGCCTGCTGCCATCCTTCGGTCGCGGGGCGCACCTGGCGTCCGGTCTTCGGACGGGTCTCGCGGATGCCGGTGTCGGCCGGCGCCCCCGCGGGGCGCACCGGCGGCGTGGTTGTGCGCACGGGGGGCTGATCGGTCATGGTTTCCAGGGTACCGGGGCGCGGCTGCGACGCGGCTGGGCGCGGAGCCGGACACCGGCGCGAACACCGGTTCCCTGCCACGCGACGGATGCCGGGCGCCGACCCCGGTCAGCCCCGGGGGCGACCCCGGTGGACGTACGTCTGCGTCGCTCGAGCGGCGGACGGAAAAGAAGAGCGCGAGGGGCCGATCACCGGAGTCGGGGGGAGACTCCCGACCGACCCCTCGCGCCGTCAGGGTCAGGCGGCGTCGAGATCCCGCTCGAGCAGCGCCCGGAGTTCGTCGGCGACGCGATCGGCCTCGGGCCCGTCGACCTCGAGGGCCACCTCGTCGCCCGTCTTCACACCCAGCTGCAGCAGCGCGAGGATGCTGCGGGCGTCGACGGAGGTGTCGCCGGCGGCGAGGGTCACCGTGTGCTTCGATGCCGCGGCCGCACGGGCGAAGGTGGCGGCCGGGCGGGAATGCAGGCCGGACGGGGAGCCGAAGACGGCGGTGCGCTGTGCCATGGGGAGGGACCTTTCGGGTGTTCAGCTCGACTGTGCGCGAGCGATGTGGAGGGCGAGATAGCCGACCTCTTCGTCGGAGATCGCGACCTGATGCTCGCGGAGCACGAACGCGCGGACGCGCTCGGCCGTGGCGACCGCGCGCGGGTGCTTGGCCGTCATGGTCGCGAACAGCAGGTCGTCGTCCTGCGCCGCGAGCCTGTCGGAGAACAGGCGCTCGGCGAAGAACTGCAGGTGCGTGAGGAATCGGCGCGTGTGCAGGTCGTCGGCATCCAGGGCCACTCCCCCGGAGTGCGTGACGATCGTGGTGATGTCGGAGATGAGGCCGACCACCCGCATCGAATCGACGGCCGGACGACCCACCTCGGAGTTGACGAGGTGGAACGCGATGTTGGCCGCCTCCTCGTCGGGGAGGGCCGCCCCCGTGCGCTCGCGCAGCAGCGCGAGGGCGCGCAGGCCGACCTCGTACTCCGCGGGATAGACGGTGCGCACCTCCCAGGCGAGCCGGTTCGTGACACGCAGCCCCCGACGCAGCCGTTCCACCGCGAAGTGCAGGTGATCGGTGAGCGTCAGATAGATGTGCGGATCGAGCTGGATGCCACCGTCCTCGGCATCCATCACGATCGAACGGGTCAGTTCGACGAACTCCCCCGGGATCTGGGCCAGCAGCTCGACGAGGTTGCGCTGGTCGGTGTCGTCGAGCGCGACGAACACGCGGTCGGTGTCCTCGGGCGCGACCGTGGCGCCCGGCTTGGCACCGAAGCCGATGCCCTTGCCGAGCAGCACGCGCTCCACGCCGCGCTCGTCCTCGACGAGCACGACGCTGGAGTTCAGCACCTTCTTGATGATCTGCATGGGTGTCTCCGTCGACCCCGGCGGATGCGCCGCGGTGGCGATCACGCCAGGTCGGCCCCGTTCGAGGCGATGACCTTGCGGTACCAGAAGAACGAGTCCTTGCGACGTCGTTCGCCGGTGCCGTTTCCGAGGTCGTCCTGGTCGACGTGGATGAAACCGTACCTCTTGGATATCTGCGACGACGATGCGCTGATGATGTCGATCGGCGCCCAGCTCGCGTACCCCCGCAGGTCGACGCCCTCGTCCACGGCGCGGATCATCTCGGCGAAGTGGGAGCGGAAGTAGTCGATGCGGTACGGATCGTGGATCCGGCCGTCGTCGGTGAGCTCGTCGCGCATGCCCAGGCCGTTCTCGACGATGAACAGCGGCTTGCCGTAGCGGTCGTAGAGGTCGATGAGCGAGATGCGCAGCCCGACCGGGTCGATCTGCCAGCCCCACTCGCTGGACTCCAGGAACGGGTTCTTCACACCGAGCACGGTGTTGCCCGGGGTGCGCTCGGCATCCGGTCGCACCGACTCGGTGAGGGTCATGTAGTAGGAGAAGGAGATGTAGTCGACGGGGTGCGCGCGCAGCAGCTCGACATCGCCCTCTTCGAACGGGATGACGATGCCCTTCGCCTCCAGGGCCTTCAGCGCCAGGCGCGGGTAGGCGCCGCCGGCCTGCACGTCGGTGCACAGGTAGAGCAGGCGCTCCTTGGCCTGGGTGGCGGCGACATCGTCGGGGTGGCAGGTGTTCGGGTAGGTGGTGAGCATGGTGAGCATGCAGCCCATCTCCGACTCCGGCCACAGCTCGTGGAGGATCCTCGTCACCGATGCCGACGCCACGAACTGGTGGTGCAGCGCGGTGTAGCAGGCCTGCTCCAGCGAGCCCTCGACGGTCTCGTCGATGATGCCGCCCGAGGTGAAGGGGTGGCGGATGATCCCGTCGATCTCGTTGAACGACAGCCACAGGTCGACGAGGTGGCCGAACCGCTCGAAGCAGGTGCGCGAGAACCGCTCGAACAGCGCGATCGTGCCGCGGTCCACCCAGGCGTTGTTCTTCAGCGCGAGGGCGAGGGGCGGGTCGTAGTGCGACAGCGTCACCAGCGGTCGGATGCCGAGACGGCGCATCTCCGTGAAGAGATCGAGGTAGAAGGCGATGCCCTCCTCGTTCGGCTCCTGCTCCTCACCGGTGGGGTACAACCGCGACCACGCGATCGAGACGCGCAGCACCGAGAACCCCATCTCGGCGAACAACGCCAGATCCTCGCGGTAGCGGTGGTAGAAGTCGATACCGCGTCGCTTCGGATAGAACGAGATGTCGTCGTCCGCCATGGCCGCGGCGATGCTGGCGAGGGTGTGCTGGTGGTGCACGGCGTACTCGCGCGGGTCGACGTTCGGGCGGTACTTCGCCACGTCCGACACGGCGGGGCCGCGGCCCCCTTCGTTCCAGGCCCCTTCGGCCTGGTTGGCGGCGAGGGCGCCGCCCCAGAGGAATCCGTCAGGCAATCCCATTCGCGGTCTCCTTCGCGTCGATGGCCAGCAGCGCGTCGCCCGCGGCGACCCGTCCGGTGGCGAGGGGGGCGACGTCGTACGCGTCGCCGTTGAGCACGACGACGGGCGTCGTGATGTCGAGTCCGGCCGCTTCGATCGCGGCGAGGTCGGCGGTGAGCACGCGCTGGCCCGCCTCGACCCGGTCGCCCTGCTCGACGTGGGCGATGAAGGGCGCACCCTCGAGTCGCACGGTGTCCAGGCCCACGTGCACGAGCACCTCGAGGCCGTCGTCGCCGAGGATGCCGAGGGCGTGGCGCGAGGGAAGGAGGCTCGACACGACGCCGCTGATGGGGGCGCGCACCTCGCCGTCCGTGGGACGGATGGCGATCCCGGGTCCGAGGATGCCGCCCGAGAACACCGGGTCGTCGACGGCACCGAGCGCGACGATCTCGCCGGTCATCGGTGCGACCACCCCGCCTGCGGCGTCGGGGGCGGGAACGGACGCGCCGGACTGCTGCTCGAGCAGGCGCACGGTGGCGGAATCGGAGTCCTTCCAGATCACCAGCGAGACGATGAAGGAGGTCACCATCGCGACGAGGGCGCCGATGACGGCGTGCAGCAGGTTCCACGGGTCGGCCATGTCGATGAACATCGAGATGGACGCGGCTCCCGGGCTGACCAGCGCGAAGGCCGAGATCGCGGCGATGCCGAGGTACGCGCCGCCGACGAACGCGCCGATGACGACCGAGACGATCGCGCGACGGTTCTGCAGGGTGACGCCGTACAGGGCAGGCTCCGTGATGCCGAAGAAGGCCGAGATCCCCGAGGAGATCGCGGTTCCCCGCAGCGTCTTGTTCTTCGTGCGCACGGCGATCGCGAGGCTCGATCCGGCCTCGGCGAGGTTGTGCGCGAGGGAGGCGACGAGGTAGAAGCTCTCCCGACCCGCGGATGCCATGGTGGCCACCGTCGGCGGGATGAAGGCCTTGTGCATGCCCACCGAGACGATGAACGGCAGGGCTGCGGCCATCAGAGCCACGGCGATCCAGCCGAGCGTGCCGTAGAGCCAGAGCATCGCACCCGTCAGCAGCGTTCCGAGGAAGAAGCCGAGCGGGCCGAGCAGGAAGATCGTGGCGGGGGCGACGACGATGAAGCAGATCAGCGGGACGAGGAACGTGCTGATGACGCTCGGGCTGATGCGGCGCGCGAGACGCTCGACCACCGCCAGCAGCAGCACGGCGAGGATCGGCGGGAAGACCTGAGCGTTGTAGGCGATGGCGGGGACGGTCAGTCCGAAGAGGGCCACACCGCCCTCCTGCGTCAGCAGGCCGGCGAACGTCGGGAAGACGAGCAGACCCACGATGCCCAGGGCGAGCGGGATGTTCGTGTCGAGTTTCTTCGCCGCGGTGTAGGTGACGAGCAGCGGCAGGAAGAAGAAGACCGCGTCGGGGATCGCGGTGAGCACCTGATAGGTCTGATCAGTCGTCTGCAGCCAGCCGAGGGCCACCGCGAGGATGAGGAACGACTTGAAGATGCCCGCACCCGCGACGGCGGGGATGATCGGGGTGAACACGCCGACGACGAAGTCCATCGTCACCGCCCCGGCGCGCTTGAGCGTCGGTTTCGGCTTCGCGGCCTCGACCCGCGCACCCGCCCGGGTGCCGGTGCCGCCGCTGCGGAGCTTCTCGATCTCGCGGAAGTAGTCCGCGACGCCCGAGCCCACGATGACCTGGGTCTGCGTGCCGGTGACGACGCCGATGACGCCGGGAGTGGCTTTGAGCGCGGCCTCGTCGGCGCGGCTCTCGTCGGCGAGGGTGAACCGCAGACGGGTCGAGCAGTGGTGGAGCGCCGCGACGTTGGCCGCTCCCCCGACGTGCTCGAGGATCGCGCGGGAGCTGTCCTGGGTGGTCATCGAAGTCCTTCCTTGGTTCGAAGGACACGCGTCGCGGCATCGACTCCGATGCCGCCCGGGCAACAAAAAAGGACCCGAAGGCGGTGCTCTCGCACTGCGTTCGGATCCTGCCTGCATGACCAGTCACATGTCCACCGGCGACTGTACACGATAAGCGGTGGATGCCGGACCACCCGGCGCTCCCCCGGGACGGATCGCGATACGGTGACCACGGCAGCGCCCCGCGGTGGCGACCCCCACGCATCCCTTCCCCCGACCGGATCGGCCCGGGCCGCACGGCCCGCAGTCGATCCTCCCTGGAGCGCACATGACCCGCATCGCCTTCCTCGACGTCGACGGCACGATCCTCGAGCACGGCTCCGTGATCGCCCCCTCGACCGCGACGGCGATCCGCCGCGCGCGCGAGAACGGCCACCTCGTGTGGCTCTCGACCGGGCGGTCGGCGGGCGACATCCATCCCGACGTGCTCGCGATCGGCTTCGACGGAGCCATCACGAACGGGGGCGCCTACGCGATGCGCGACGATGAGCTCATCGTGGAACGCCCGATGCCGCGGAACGACGTCGAGGCCCTCGAACGCTACTTCGAGGCCCACGGCATCCACTACTTCCTCCAGACCCACGGCGGCGTGTATGCCAGCGACGGCATGGGGCCGGTCATGACGGAATACCGACGAGAGCGTCACGCGCAGCGCGCCGCCGAGCTCGAGGCCCAGGGCCTGCCGGCCGAGCAGCCGCTGTGGCGCGAACCGCGCCCCGTGTCGGACGTCGACCGTGACGCGGTCGCGAAGGCCGTGTTCGTCAGCCCCTCGACCGACACCGTCGCCCACGCTGCCGCGGCGCTCGGCGACGGGTTCCACGTCATCCCGGGGTCGATTCCCCTGCCTGGCGGGTCGAACGGCGAGATCGGGCAGGCCGGGGTGACCAAGGGCTCCGCGATCACGTCCGTCCTCGCCCAGCTGGGCCTGTCGGCCGCGGATGCCATCGGAATCGGCGACAGCTGGAACGACGTCGAGATGTTCGAGGTCGTCGGCACGCCGGTCGCGATGGGCAACGCGGTGCCGGAGCTGCAGCGCCTCGCGGGTCGCGTCACCACCGCCGTGCTCGACGACGGGGTCCATAACGCGTTCGCTGAGCTCGGCCTGATCTGAGGCCCGCGCGGGTCCCCGAGCCCGTCGCGGGGATCGGCTCCGCAGCCCCGGTCCCCGAGCCCGTCGGAGGGACCAGACTCCGCGTCAGTCCAAGAAGATGTCCGGGTACATCGCCTCATCCGGCGTCCCCGGCACCGCGGCGTAGCCGGAGAAGTCGGTGACCCCGGCGGCGAGAAGCACGTCCTCGACGATGAGCGTCTGCCCGCTCCGCTCGCGCGCCGGCGCGGTCAACACCTCGTACGCGGCATCCGCGTAGATCTCGGGTGTCCTCGACACGCGCATGAGACGGTCCCCGCCGATGACGTTCTGCACGGCGGCGGTCGCGATCGTCGTGCGCGGCCAGAGGGTGTTCGCGGCGATCCCGTCGCCGGCGAACTCGGAGGCGAGGCCCAGCGTCGCCATCGTCATGCCGAACTTCGCGAGGCTGTACCCCGTGTGCGCGCCCAGCCACTTCGCCGAGACGTTCAGGGGCGGCGACAGCGAAAGGATATGCGGGTTCTCGGCCTGCTTCAGCTGCGGGATCACCGCGCGCGAGAGCAGGAAGGTGCCGCGCACGTTGACGTCCTGCATGAGGTCGTACTTCTTCGTCGCGAGCTCGAGCGAGCCCGAGAGGTCGATCACGCTGGCGTTGTTGACGACGATGTCGATGCCGCCGAACTCCCCCACCGTGCGTATCACGGCTTCGGTGATGGATGCCTCGTCCCGCACGTCGCCGACGATGGGCAGCGCGCGACCGCCCGCCGCGCGGATCGCCTCGGCGGCGGTGTGCACGGTCCCCTCGAGCTTCGGGTGCGGGGTGTCGGTCTTGGCGAGCATCGCGATGTTCGCTCCGTCGCGGGCCGCGCGCAGCGCGATCGCGAGGCCGATGCCGCGGCTGCCGCCCGACATCAAGATGGTCTTGCCGGAGAGTGTCACGAGCGTCCTTTCGCGGAGGCGGCGGCGAACGCGGCGACCCGCGCCCGCGCCTCGGGGGTGTCGAAGGCCGCGCCGATCGTGGCGGCTTCGTCGTCGAGGTTCTCGGCGAACGTCCGCGCCGCACCCACTCGCACGAGACGCGTCGCCTGCCCGAAGGCGGCGGTCGCGCCGTCGAGCCAGAAGCGGGCGATCCGCTCGACCCGCGACGCGAGGTCGGCGGATGCCACGACCTCGGCGACGAGGCCCCAGTCCTGAGCCTGCGCGGCATCCAGCATCCGATCCTGCAGCAGCAGCTGCAGCGCGCGGCGCTGCCCGATCGCCGCGGGCAGGAGCGTGGAGACGCCGAGGTCGGGGGTGAGGCCGATGTTGGCGTAGCGGCTGACGAAGCGCGCGTTCTCGCTCGCGACGACGTAATCGGCCGTCAGCATGAGGCCGAGGCCGCCGCCCGCGACGGCGCCCTGCACGGCCGCGACCATCGGCAGCGGCGCCTCGGCGAAGGTGCGGATGCCGTCGTGGATGGCCCGGGCGGTCTCGGTCACCTCGGCGCCGGAGGATCCGCTCGTCGACATCGCGACCACGTCGCCGCCGGCGCAGAACGCGGGGCCGTTGGCATCCAGGATCACCGCCCCGACCGACGCGTCGGAGGTGACCTCGTGCGCGACCTCGCGCCAGCGGCGGGCCATGGGGAAGTCCATCGCGTTCAGCGAGGCGGGGCGGTCGAAGGTGACCCGGGCGAGCCCGCCCTCGACGTGGAGCAGGATGCCGTCGGTCATTTCGGCGCCATCCGGATCGCGCCGTCGAGGCGGATCGTCTCGCCGTTGAGGTAGCCGTTGTCGACGATCGCGAGGACGAGTCGCGCGTACTCGTCGGGGGCGCCGAGGCGCGAGGGGTAGGGCACCTGCTGACCGAGCGAATCCTGCGCGGCCTGCGGCAGCCCCTTCAACATCGGGGTCTCCATGATGCCCGGCGCGATGGTGCACACCCGGATGCCGTGGCGCGCGAGCTCCCGGGCGATCGGCAACGTCATCGCGTGCACGCCGCCCTTGCTCGCCGAGTACGCCGGCTGGCCGATCTGGCCGTCGAACGCGGCGACGCTCGCGGTGCTGACGATGACGCCCCGGTCACCCCCCTCGGTCGGATCGGTCTTCGCCATGACGGCGGAGGCCTGCGCGATGACGTTGTAGGTGCCGAGGAGGTTGACGCGGATGACGCGCTCGAAGTCGGCGAGCGACGAGGGCGCTCCGTCGCGGTCGAGCACCTTCGCGGGAGGGGCGATCCCGGCGCAGTTCACGACCACGCGGAGCGGGCCGGCCTCGGCCGCCCGGGCTGCGGCCGCGGCGATCTGTTCCGGGTCGGTGACATCGGCCGCGGCGAAGGCGCCTTCCAGCTCGTCCGCGATCTCGGCGCCGGACGACGAGGGCAGGTCGACGATGGTGACGTGCGCGCCGGCACCTGCGAGGCGTCGCGCGGTGGCGAGACCCAAGCCCGAGGCACCGCCGGTGACGAGGGCGGAGGCTCCTGAGACATCCATGCGTTCTCCTTCGAAAGCTGAAACCGGGTCCCACCCTAGCCGAGACTCAGGATCGCCTGAGCCCCCACCACCGCCGGCGCTGGACGGTGCCGGTCTGCGTCCGGATCGCCGCGGTCGAGGTGCCGTCGACGAGCAGGATCACGTCTTCGGCCTTCCAGCCGTAGTCGCTCTTCAGGCAGGTGCTGACCGTCGACAGCGGGTCGGGGATCGTCAGCTCCACGCCGCGCGGAACCTCGAGCGCTCGAGGGTCGAGGCCGCGAGCCGCCTGTCGGAGTTGACCGACGAGTTCGTGCACGCGATCCGCGCCGTACGCCGCGACGGCCAGCTCCCAGTCTCCGACGACGACGAGCGAGCCGTTGGGGCACTCGACCTCCTTCTCGTGTGCGTGTGCACCGAAACGCAGGCGGATGACGGCCGCCCCGCACAGAACCACCGCCGCGGCGCCCAGCACCGTCGCCGGGGCGTAGGAGAAGCCCACGAGGTAGATGCGCGAGTCCCATCCCGCGACAGCTCCGACGACGACCCGGACGACGCAGTAGACGGCGAACACCGCCGTCGTCACGGCGATGAGTCGCACCGGCGCGAGCGGGTCGATGTCGGCACGGAACGCGGCGATGGCGCAGGCCCCACACGCGAGTGCGAGCGCGAGGGCCTTGACGGCGAGCGATCCGGGCAGCGACACGATCGCGGTGATGATCGCCACGAGCAGCGCCAGGGCGACGACGGCCGCCGAGGTGCGCCGGGCGCTGCGGCCGTCGAGGACGCTCACCGCGACGAGCAGGAGCGACGGCGCGAGCACCATCGCCACGTCCCCCAGGACGAGGCTCAGGATGCCACCGCCCGCCGTGTAGATGAAGTACATCGCGCTCGATCCGACGGCGCACACTCCGGCGACGGCGGCGAAGCGCAGGAAGAGCGTGGTGCGGCCCGGGGTTCCGATGCGCGGCATCGCGACGAAGAACACGACCGTCGCGACGGCCGCGCTCACCGCCACCAATCCCAGCGCGAGCTCCACGTTGCGCACCTCCCCCCTCCTCATTCTGCCTCGCCGCATCGACGGCGTCCGCGACGCGCCGGGCGGGTGCGGCGGCCCGCCATCGGGGTCGCCTCGCGGCCACGGCGCGTCCATCCGCGACGAGCGCGAAGCTAGGCTCGACGAGTGAACGCCCCCGCCTTCCACCTCGAGTCCGTCGACGTCGACGACCCTCGTGCCGTGTACCTGCGTGGCATCCTCGACGACGATCTCGACGAGCGGTACCGCGAGGCCGACGCCGACGACACCCCCGAGTTCGCCGCGAAGCGGACCGCCGCGCTGGCCGTGCATCGCGAGCAGATCGTTGCGACACTGCTCGCGATCGACGCCGACGACAGCCCGATCGGCCACGTGATGCTGCGGCGCCTCGGCGACGAGTGGGAACTCAAGCGCCTGATCGTGCGCGACACCGCCCGTCGGCGCGGCGTCGGGAGAGCACTGACCGCCCAGGTCGTCGACCTCGCCCGCCGCGGCGGCGCGTCCCGCGTGATCCTGCAGAGCGGCAGGATGCAACCCGAGTCGCTGCGCATGTACGCCGCGTCGGGCTTCACCCCCATCCCGGTGTACGAGCCCTACATCGAGACGATGCCGCGCTCGCTGTGCTTCGAGTACGTGTTCTGACCCGCAGACCGTCCGCCCGCGCGCGTCGAGTGTCCACGACACGCCGCCTCGACTCCGCGGGGCACGGCGTTTCCTGGACACTCGACGGGGCAGGGTCGTTACGTCCCCACCACACGGAACGCCCCCGTCGCCACCGCCACCCCAAGCGCCACAGCGACGAGCAGCGCCGCTGAACCGACGGCGACGGCATCCCGAGCCGAGAGGGTCGAGGGCCGCGCCCACGTGCGCTCGACGTCGGCGCCGAATCCCCGGGCCTCCATCGCCGTGGCGAGCTTCGTTCCGCGGCGCACCGCGAACACCAGCAGCACGAAGGCCATCGAGAAGAACCGCCGCAGCGCGCCGCGGTCGCCCACGCCGCGCGCGCGACGGGCGAGGGCCATCGTTCGCCAGTCGTCGACGAACAGCCCCACCGTGCGCGCTCCCGCGAGCACGCCGAGCACGAAGCGACTCGGCAGTTTCGCCACCTGCGCGAGCGCATCGGCGAGTTCCGTGGGGTCGGTACGGGCGAAGAGCAGGATCATCGGCAGCGCCAGCACGATCACGCGCAGCAGCACCGCGACGCTGAGGGCGATCGACCCGTCGCTCACCGTGGCGAAGAGGAAGGTGCCGTAGACGGTCCCCCCGGGTCGGGCGTAGAGGAGCATGCTGATCGCCGCGACGGGCGCGAACACCAGCACGGGCACGAGCCGCCGGAGCACCACCGCGTACGACAGTCCGGTCAGCGGTACGCACAGCAGTTCGAGCACGAGGGCGGTACTCGCGCTCACCGCGTCGAGGGTGACCAGCAGCGGCACGGCCAGCACCAGCGCGACGAGCACCTTGGCGACCGGGTTCACCCCGTCGAGCCACGCGGACCGCTCCCGCACCGGCACCGTCTCCGCGGCGCGGCTCATGCGGCATCCCCCAGGACGATCCGATGCTGACCGAGGTGGCGCACCACGTCGGCGTCGTGGGTGACGGCGACGACCGTGCGTCCCCGCGAGATCTCCCGCTGCAGCAGCGCGACGAGCTCGGTCCACCCCCGGCGGTCCTGGCCGAACGTCGGCTCGTCGAGCACGATGACCTCGGGAGACGCCGCGAGCACGGTCGCCACCGACAGGCGCCGCTTCTGTCCGCCTGACAGCGTGAAGGGGTTCGCCAGGGCGAGGGATGCCAGATCCAACCGCTCGAGCAGTTCGTCGACGATCGCATCGACCTCGGCCGCCGACCGCTTGAGAGCCCGCGGGGCGACGGCGAGCTCGTCGCGCAGGGTCGAGGCGAGGAACTGGTGCTCCGGTTCCTGGAAGACCGTGCCGATGCGCGTCAGCAGCTCGGTGGACCGCCACCGGGACGGCCGGGAGATCCCGCGTACGGAGAGCGAGGGCGCCGCGATCACTTCCCCGGCGAGTTCCGGCAGCAGTCCCGCGAGGGTGAGCGCGAGCGTCGATTTCCCGACGCCGTTCGGTCCCGTGACCACGGTGCCCGCGCCGGCGGGGATCCCGACCTCGAGCCCGGATGCCACGACGGCGCGCCTCTCGCGCCCGACCGACAGTCCGCGGGCCGAGAGCACGGCATCCCTCCGATCGACCGGCGGCAGGACGGGGAGGTCGACCGGGCGCCCCGGTACCCACACCCCCGCGGCGGCGAGGGCATCGCCGTGCTCGGCGAAGACGCGGTCGGGCGGACCGTCGGCCAGCACGCCGCCGCCCGGGGCGAGCACCACCACGCGCGTCATGAGGTCCGCCCACACGGCGGTGCGGTGCTCGATGAGCACGAGGGTCGTCCCCTCGCTCTCGACCACCCGCTCGACGGCGGTGCGCACCCCGGCGACGCCCACCGGATCGAGGTTGGCCGTGGGCTCGTCGAGCAGCAGCAGCCCCGGGCGCATCGCGAGCACGCCGGCCAGGGCGAGACGCTGCTTCTGCCCGCCCGAGAGCGCCTTGGTCGGGCGGTCGAGGGGAACGGCGAGCCCGACGGATGCCACGGCCTCGGCGACCCGCGCCCGGATCTCGGCCGCGGGCACACCCAGGTTCTCGCAGCCGAAGGCGACGTCGTCACCGACCCTCGACAGGACGATGCCCGACTCGGGGTCCTGCAAAACGAGGCCGATGCGGCCGCGCTGGGCCTCGGGCGCCTGTCCGTCGACGACGATGCGACCGGTCGCCTCACCCTCGTCGCTGCCGCCGAGGAGCCCCGCGAGGCCGGCGAGGAGGGTCGACTTGCCGGCGCCCGAGGCACCGAGCAGCAGCACCCGCTCCCCCGGTTCGATGCGCAGGTCGACCCCGCGCGTCGCGGGCAGCCGGCGACCGGCGTAGCGCCAGCCCCACCCCTCGACGTCGACGCGTGCGGGATGCGCCATCAGACGTCGCGGCGTGCTTCCCGCCCCGCGGCGAATCGGCTCAGGGCGCCCGTGGCGGCGAGCGCGCGCACGAGGAACCAGCCCACCACGCCCGCCAGCACGGCGCCCGAGACCACGAGCGTGCCGAGGTAGATGAGGTTGAACTCGAGCGACTTGACGATGTTCGGCGTCAGGAACAGCTCCAGCACCCACGCGCCGATCCCCGCGCCGGCGCCGGCGAGCATCGCGACCGGGAGCGTGAAGCGCAGGTAGAGGAAGGCGAGGAAGATCAGCTCCGCGCCGAGGCCCTGCGCGAGACCCGAGAAGATCGTGGTGATGCCCCAGACGTTGCCGATGAGGGCCGAGACGATCGCCGCGATCAGCTCGACGAGCAGCGCGGCACCGGGCTTGCGGATGATGAGGCCACCGACGACGCCGCCGAGGAGCCAGATGCCCACGGCGATCCCGCCGAGGCCGGGGGTCACGGCATCCATGGCTCCGAACCAGATCCCGCCGACGGTGTTCCAACCCCAGAAGACGAGGCCGATCGCGACGCCCAGGACGGCGGCGACGACGATGTCGACGACGCGCCAGCGGAAGCGGTTCCCGGCGAACGCGGCTGAAGCGGGGGCCGTGCGGGCAGACGTGGACGTGTGCATGTGATCTCCTCCCTGCGCCGGCATGATCCGGATCAGGTTCGACGGTCGAAGCGTGGATTCGCTTCCTCTCAGCCCGGCTCACCGGACTCCCGTGGTTGTGCTGAAGAGTATAGACAGGCGGCCGGGGTAGCGTGGGCGGGTGCACGAGCAGACCCCGGCCGCGAGGCGCGCGCAGCGCGACCCGGCCGAGTCGTCGCTCGAGAGCCCGACGGATGCCGAGAGCCCGGCGGGCGCCGACGTCACGGACGCTCCGGCGAGCGCCGACGCCGCGACCGCCTCGGAACCCGCACCGGCGCCGTCCGTTCCGGGAGCCGACCCGGCGCCGGCAGTCCCGGGAGTCGCCCCGGCGCCGGACGCGCCGACGACCATGCCCGCCCCTGCGCCGACGGCTGCTGCTCCGACGTCCGCCGACGCCCCCGTCCTGCTCGGAGCCCTGTCGTGGGTCGATCCGGGCGAGGCGTCGGCGCCGCGTCCGTCGCCGACCTTCGTCGTGTCGGGCGCGACGAGTCGACAGGCCGACCTGCTCTCCGGCGCGCGTCGCCGACGACTCCGGCCCGCCACGGTCGTGCCCCCGGTGCTGCTCGTGCTCATGCTCGCCGCGTACGTCGCCACGACCCTGCTGTGGCCGCTGAACGCCGTGCAGCCCACGACCCGCGCGGTCGCGGTCGAGCCCGCGGCGGCGCCCGCGGCGCAACCGGCGTGGCCCGCCGACGGAGAGGCGGCGATCGCGATCGACGGCGTGCCCGGCACCCTGTCGTCGGCGGCGAGCGCGCCCGAGTCGATCGCGAGCATCACGAAGGTGGTCACCGCGCTCGTGGTGCTCGACCGCCTGCCCCTGGCACCCGGCGAGCAGGGCAAGACGTACGCCTTCACCCAGGCCGACAGCGCCGACTACTGGCAGTACCGCGCCCGCGGCGAATCCTCCCTCGACGTGCCCGTCGACGGAAGCCTCACGCAGCTGCAGATGCTGCAGGGCATGCTGATCGCCTCGGCGAACAACTACGCCCAGCGCCTGGCATCCGATCTCTTCGGTACGGATGCCGCGTTCTCGGCCGCCGCGAACACCTACCTCACCGAGCGGGGCATCGACGGCATCACGATCGTCAACCCCACGGGCATCGAAGCGGGGAACACCGCGACGCCCGCGGCCCTCATCGCGCTCGCCGAACGGGCCCTGGCCAACCCCGTGATCGCGGAGATCGTGCGCACCCCGGAGTTGACCCTGCCGGGTGCGGGCACCTTCAAGAACGGCAATGCGCTCCTGGGCGATCCCGGCGTGGTGGGGGTCAAGACCGGCACCCTCGATGCGTGGAACCTCCTGACCGCGAAAGACATCACGGTCGCCGGGACGACGGTCCGGGCTTACGCGGCGGTGCTCGGCCAGCCCGGACCCGACACGCGCAACCAGGCCACTCGCGACCTCTTCACGCGCCTCGAGGAGGAGCTGCAGCCGAGCCCGTCCGTGACCGCGGGAACCGTCGTCGGCAAGGTCGAGACGCTCTGGAGCGACGACATCGATCTGGTCACCGCCGACGACGCGACCGTGGTGCTGTGGAACGGCGCCAGCGCGCAGACCTCCACGCGCTTCGATCTCGGCGAAGCACGCGACGAGGGCGAGACGGTCGGGGCCTTCACGGCGACCGGGCCGGTCGACGCGTCCACCGTCGACGTGCGACTCGCGGCGGAGATCGAGCCGCCGAGCCCGTGGTGGCGTCTGACCCATCCGCTCGACCTGTTCGGGGTGAACGACTGACCCATGCAGTTCTCCGTGGATGCCGAATCGCCCACCCCGCCGTACGAGCAGGTGCGGGCGCAGGTGATCGCCGCGATCGATGACGGTTCCCTCGTCGCGGGGACGCGCCTGCCGCCGGTCCGCACCCTCGCCGCCGAGCTGGGCCTCGCCGCCAACACCGTCGCCCGGGCGTACCGCGAGCTCGAGGAGGCCGGGTACGTCGAGACCCGCGGTCGCGCCGGCACGATCGTCGGCGGCGGCGACGCGGCGGCGACGCGCGCCGCTCAGGCGGCGAAGACGTACGCCGATACGGTCCGGAGTCTGGGCGTCTCGCCGACGGACGCGGTGGCTCTGGTGCGCGCGGCCCTCGGCGCGGGGTGAGGGCGCCGGGTTTCGGCGCGGCGATGGGGTGGTCGGCGGTTGCGAATCCGGGCGGCGCTCGGTGGGCGACGGAGCCGTCGCCGGACGCGTGAGGATCGGCGATGACACGGTCGGGAGATCGGTGGGCGGTCCGTCCAGGCTGCGATGCGGTAGACGGCCGAGGAAGCCGGGCAGCGACCCCTCCTCCCCAACCCATCGCTCGAGCGATCTATCCACAGAAGAGTCTCTTGACCTGGGGTAATGTCGGAGGTCCCCGGTAGCATGCACACATGCACGATGAGACCTCCCCCTCGACCTCGGACGGGCCGGCGCGGCCCCTGTCCGCGGTGCTCGACGAGGTCGTGCGAGCAGGAAAGAGCCTGGCGGCCGCCGAAGTCGCCCGCACCCGTGCCCTCGCCGAAGCCGGGCACCTCGCCCTCGACGTGATGGCCGGCCAGCGCGCCTCGTCGCGTGCGGCCGAGTTGGCGCTGCGCGAGATCGCGTCGGAACTCGCCGCGGCCGAGAGCCTCTCCGATCGGTCGCTCCAGCGTCAGATCATCCGCGCGATGACCCTGGTCGACGACTATCCCGCGACCCTCGCCGCATGGGAGGCGGGCCTCCTCCGTCGCACCCACGCGCACGTCATCGCCGACATCGGCGGCGAGATCCCGCCCGACACGCGCAGCGAGCTCGACAGGCTCGCCGTCGCACGTGCACCCGGGCTCAGCCCCGGCCGACTCCGCTCCCGCCTGGCCGTGCTGGCAGAGCAGCTTCACTCCACGACCCTCACCGAACGTCACGCGCGCGGGCGAGAGACCCGCGGCGTACGCGTCGTCACGGGGGACGACGGCATGTCCGATCTCATCGCCACCCTCCCCACGGTCCTCGCCGTCGGCATCCACGACCGACTGACTCAGCAGGCCCGCGCCGTCATCGATCATCGCGATGCGGGTACCGCCCCCGTGCCGACCGCTCCCGCCGACGAGCGCACCACCGCGCAGCTGCGCGCCGACATCCTCGCCGATCTCCTCCTCACGGCGGCCCCCGAGGCCGACCCCACCCGCGGGGATGACGGCCCGGGAACCCTCGGCGCCATTCGCGCGCGCGTGCAGGTGGTGGTGCCCGCGCTCAGCATCCTCGACCCCGGCACCGAGAACGCCGATCCTGCTCACTTGGTCGGGCACGGACCCGTCGACGCGCACACCGCCCGCACGCTCGCGGAGTCCACAGCCACCCCGTGGGACCGCGTCCTCACCCACCCCGTCACCGGCGCCGTGCTCCACACGGACACATATCACCGCACGTCTGCGATCGACCGCCACCTCCGGGCGCGTGACCGGCACTGCCGGTGGCCCGGCTGCATCGTGCCCGCCGTCCGCTGCGAGGTCGACCACACCGTCGACCATGCTCTGGGCGGCCCCACCGCCGTCGCCAATCTCGCCCATCTGTGCCAGCGCCATCACACGCAGAAACAGTTCACGCGCTGGAAAGTTCGACAACTCCCCGGCGGAGTCCTCGAGTGGACCTCGCCGACCGGCCGTACGTACACCGACGAACCGTTGCCCTATTCCCCCGCGGTCCGTTTCCTTCCCGACGACCTCGCGCCACCCGATCCGGATGAGGCTCCCGCGCCGTTCTGACGGCCGCCTCCCGCAACCGTCCCACCGTCGGCCGGTTCGACGAACGCGCCCGCGAGCCTCCTGATCGCTGCTCCCCCCACGCCGTGCTCATCCCCTGCCGCGGCACGGAGACGCACGCCACGACCTCGACGCACCACACCCCGCCGCCCACACGCACCATCCGACACCACCCCGTTGTCGGGCCTGCAGAAAGCCCACACCCCACCATCCGACCTCGCCCCCGTCGCCGGACATCGCGATGGCCCCCAGCCGGCGACTCGACACCACACCCGGTTCGCCCTCGCGGCTCCGACATCGCTCACCGTCGCGTCCTCCGCTCACGCGGAGCCCCGCCCCCGGCGCACCGACGGCGTAACCTGCGTCCATGCCCCTCGCCCTCGTCACCGGCGCCGCGCGCGCGAACAGCATCGCCGCCGGGATCATCCCGCGCCTGCACGCCGACGGGTGGGACGTCGTGACCAGCGAGATCGATTCCGGCGACTATCCGTGCGACCTCGCCGACTCCGCAGCACCCACGCAGCTCGTCGAGCGCGTCTCGAGCGAACGCGGGCCGATCCACGCCCTCGTCCTCAGCCACGCGCACGGCGTCGAGTCCGGCATCCTCGACACCACGGCAGAGAGCTTCGACCGCCACGTCGCCGTCAACGCGCGCGCGACCCTCCTGATGATCGCCGCGTTCGCCCGGCAGGTGGACGACACGGGAGGGGCGATCGTCGCGTTCACCAGCGACCACACCACCGGCAACCTCCCCTACGGCGCCTCGAAAGGCGCGCTCGACCGCATCGTCATCTCGGCCGCGCGCGAGCTCGGACCCCGCGGCATCTCCGCCAACGTCGTCAATCCGGGGCCGATCGACACGGGCTGGATGGACGACGAGACCCGCGACGGCCTGGCCGGGTACCACCCGCTCGGGCGCTTCGGCACTCCCCGCGACATCGCCGCCGTGACGGCGTTCCTGCTGTCCGACGCCGGCCGGTGGGTCAGCGGGCAGCTTTTGCACACCGACGGCGGGTTCTCCGCCCGGTTCTGAACCCCGCGCACCGCAGCGCGCAGGAGGGTCCGCGCTCGCAACAGCGCCGGCGAACCCGCACGCGGGCACCCCCGCCGCACGAGTGGTGCAGCACACACCGGGAGGCGACCCGCGCCGCGCAGCACGTATCGGCATGCGACCCCGCTGCACGGGCGGTGCCGCACACACCGGGAGGCGACCCGCGGCGCAACGGGCGTCAGCGCGCGCGAGCAGCCGGCACCGACCACCCACCACGACCGACCGCGCCCCGCGCGGCCCACCCGTGAACCCCGCCCACCCCCTGTGCTAGCGTCGCCCGCAGTGACACGGGGTGCCCGCCAGGGCTGAGAACACACCCGTCGAACCTGATCTAGTTCGTACTAGCGAAGGGATGTCGCGAATGGTCGTTCGCACGTCGTCGTCTCCGTCCACCCCCGCAGGGCCCGCCCCCGCCGAGAGCCTCGAGGCCCTCCGTCGGTCCGCTCCGCTGACGCAGTGCATCACGAACGCGGTGGTGACGAACTTCACCGCCAATGCACTGCTCGCCCTCGGCGCCGCCCCCGCCATGTGCGACATCCCCGGCGAGGCGGGTCTGTTCGCGGGCGTCGCGGGCGGAGTGCTGGTGAACCTCGGCACCCCGACCGCCGAGCAGCGGGATGCCGCCCGCGAGGCCGTGGGCGCCGGCACCCCGTGGGTGCTCGACCCCGTCGCCGTCGGCGCCCTGCCGGTCCGCACCGCCCTCGCCCGTGAGCTGCTCGCCGCACGGCCGGCGATCATCCGCGGCAACGCCTCCGAGATCCTCGCCCTCGCCGGATCGGGAGCGGGCGGCCGCGGCGTCGACGCGACCGACTCGCCCGACGACGCCCTCGAAGCCGCCCGAGCCCTGGCGCGGGAGACGGGAGCGACCGTCGCCGTGTCGGGAGAGGTCGACCTCATCGTGGATGCCGAGCGCACAGTGCGCGTGATCGGCGGCAGTGTCCTGCTCACCCGGGTCACCGGCGGCGGCTGCGCCCTCGGCGCGGCGATGGCGGCCCTCTCGGCGGTGACCGCACCGTTCGATGCGGCGATCGCCGCGAGCGCGATCTGGGCGATCGCGTCGGAGCGGGCGGCATCCGTCTCCCGCGGTCCGGGGTCGTTCGCCGTCGCCTTCCTCGACGAGCTGGCCGCGCTCGAGCCGTCCGACCTGCGATCGGTCGGCATCGAGACGGAACGAGCCGACACCGTCGAGACGGGGGTCCGACGATGACCTGCGACCTCTCGCTGCACCTCGTCACCGATCATCGCGTGCCCTTCGCGCGACTGCGCGACATCGTCGATGCTGCGGTCACCGCGGGGGTGACCGTCGTGCAGCTGCGCGACAAGATCGCCACGGGCGGCGAGCTGTTCGCGCGCGCCCTCGACCTGGCCGACGTCGTCGCCGGGCGGTGCGCGTTCGTGGTCGACGACCGCCTCGACGTCGTGCTCGCCGCCCGCGACCGCGGGGCGCGGGTCGACGGCATCCATCTGGGGCAGAGCGACCTGCCGGTCGACGCCGCCCGCGCGCTGCTCGGCCCCGACGCCCTCATCGGGTGGACCGCGAACACGCCCGCCCATCTCGCGGCCGCCGCCGCGCTCCCCGCCGACACCGTGGACTACCTCGGCGTCGGGGTCATCCGCGCCACCGCCACCAAACCCGAGCACCCGCGCCCGCTCGGCGTCGACGGGTTCGCCGCGCTCGCGGCAACCACTCCCCTGCCCTGCGTGGCGATCGGCGGGATCGGCGTCGACGACGTCGCCGCTCTGCGGGGCGCGGGGGCGGCCGGCGTGGCCGTCGTGTCGGCGGTGAGCGGCGCCGACGATCCCGGCGCGGTCGTCCGCGACCTCCGCGATGAGTGGGAGGCGGGAGCGTGAGCCCGCGCGTCCTGAGCATCGCCGGCACCGACCCGACGGGCGGCGCCGGCGTGCAGGCCGACCTCAAGTCGATCGCCGCCTTCGGCGGCTACGGCATGGCCGCGGTCACGGCGCTCGTGGCGCAGAACACCCGAGGCGTGCGCGAGGTGCACGTGCCGCCCACCGCGTTCCTCGACGCGCAGCTGCGCGCGGTCAGCGACGACGTCGAGATCGACGCGGTCAAGATCGGCATGCTCGGCTCCGTCGAGGTCGCGGCGACCGTCGAGGGCTGGCTCGCCGAGGTGCAGCCGCCGATCGTCGTGCTCGACCCGGTCATGGTCGCCACCAGCGGCGACCGCCTGCTCGACCCCGACGCCGAAGAAGCCGTGCGCGCCCTCTGCCACCGAGCGCACCTCGTCACCCCCAACCTCCCCGAGCTCGCCGTGCTCGTGGGGGAGCCGCGCGCCGCGTCCTGGGACGCCGCCGTCGCTCAGGCGCAGCTTCTCGCCGAGCGCTCGCGCACGACCGTCCTGCTCAAGGGCGGCCACCTCGACGGAGAGCAGAGCCCGGATGCCATCATCGACGGCTCGGGCGTGCATCCGGTCGCCGGACCCCGCGTCGACACCCGGCACACCCACGGCACCGGCTGCTCGCTGTCGTCGGCCATGGCCACCCTCGCCGCCCACGGCCTGTCGTGGCCGGACGCCCTGACCCGCGCGAAGCGCTGGCTGACCGGCGCGCTCGAGCACGCCGAGGCGCTGCACGTCGGCCACGGCAACGGCCCGATCGACCACCTGCACGAGCTGCGCCCGCACATCGACCTCGGCCGGTCGTGGAGCGCCGAGCGGTGGGATGCCACGGCCCGAATCCGCGCCGACGTCGACGCCTGCGCCTTCGTACGGGGCCTGGCATCCGGCACCCTCGATCGCGCGGCGTTCGCCTGGTACCTCGGCCAGGATCTGCTCTACCTCCGCGAGTACGCGCGCGTCCTCGCCCGCGTCGCGGCCCTCGCGCCCACGGTCGACGAGCAGCGCTTCTGGGCCGCGGCGTCGGTGTCGTGCCTGGCCGAGGAGGCGGAGCTGCACCGCTCGCACGTCGACCCCGCGGGTCTCGAGCCCGCGGCATCCACCCTCGACTACACCGACCACCTGCACGCCGCGTCGAGCACGGGTTCGTACGCGGTGCTCGTGGCGGCGATCCTCCCCTGCTTCGTGCTGTACACCGACATCGGTGCGCGCTGGCGCGGAACCTTCGGCCCCGACCACGCCTACGCCGATTGGCTCAGCGCCTACGGCGACGAGGTGTTCGCGGCGTCGTCGGCCGAGGCGGCGGGGATCGTGGATGCCGCCGCGCGAGCGGCATCCCCCGCCGTCCGTTCCGCGATGGCCGCGGCCTACGACCGCTCGATGGCCCTCGAGCGGGCGTTCTTCGAGGCGCCCCTGCGCTGACCCCGCTCGCGCGAGTCGCCACGTTCTGTGGCTTCGGACGGGCCGGTGGCGACGATTCCCGGCGACTCGCGCGGCGGCGGAGGGTCAGCCGCTCTTGCGACGGAACTCGCGCTTCGTCACGGCCGCGTGCGTGCCCTGGACGGCGGAATGACCGTCGAGGTGCGCCTGGCCCGACCGCTGCTGACCGTTCTTCTTCGCGAGCGCCTCTTGGAACTTGCGCTTCATCTCGGCGGATGCCGTGGCATCCGAGGTCTCATCGGTACTCATGCCCCCACCCTAGGCACGCTCCGCGACACGGACCACCGGTCAGACGTGGCGGACCCGCTGCTGCAGACGCGTGCGGATGTCGAACAGCTCGGTGCCGCCCACCTCGCGCGCGCCCGTGATGCCGCGACGCAGCAGCGTCGTCAGCGCGCTGCGCGTGACCAGCGCGACGGGGGTTCCCCGCACCTTGCCGAGCTCCGTGATCGCGTCGAACACGTCGTCGTCGGGCAGGACGACGATCGCCCCGCTGAAGCGCACCCCCGCGGAACGCGCGATGACGCGGGCGCGGGAGACGAGCTCCGTGACCGGCGCCCCGATGACGTTCGGACCGGTGATCTCGCCCCGGCGTACCCCGACCGGGCCGCCGAAGTCTTCGCTGAGCAGGGCGTACAGGCCGCTCGGGCCGAGCACGAGGTGGTCGATCTTCTGCTCCGGATCCACCCCGTCGCGGTCGGCGAAGACGTCGTGCCACACGGTGTACCCCATGCCGAGCTCCGACACCAGGCGCGCAGTCTCCTCTTCGGCGAGCGCATCCGCGAGGATGTGGCGGATCTCCGGCGGCGCCGAGCGCACGAGCGCCGGGTCGTAGGGGTCGGCGATGTCGACGCCGCGCCCGACCCACTCGCGGATCAGGTCGAGGTAGCGCTCACGCCGCCAGCCGCCCGGCTGGCCGTGCGACCGCGCGCGCGGGCGGGTGTCCGCGGGACAGGAGGGCGTGGATGCCGTCGGCGCGCCACCCCAGTCCCCGGTCGTCGCCGCTCCTTGGCCCCGGTCGTAGGCGCTGCGCGCCTCGGGCGTGCCGACGAGCTCCCATGCCCGCTGCACCTGCACGAACAGGGCGGCGTCGCCGCCGGTGTCGGGGTGCGTTTCGCGCAGGCGCACCCGGTAGGCGCGGCGCAGGCCCTCGTCGTCGACATCGGCCGCGACGCGGAGCACCTCGTATGCCGAGGACGACATAGGACTGTCGAACACGTGCGTCATCCGTTCCGCCGCGGGGCGCGGCGCTTCTCAGGCTAACGCGCCGCGCCTGTGCGGGATCCGTGCGCCCGGGGGCGGCTCCGGCGCGGGCGCCGCGCGTACGCCGCCGCGTCGCGACTCGACAGCGCCAGCAGCACGAGGATGTCGAGGCTCAGCGTCAGCAGCGTGGTGCGCACGGTGATCTCGAGCCCCAGCTCCCACCAGCCCACGAAGCTCGCGCTGATCGAACCGACCGAGATGAGCATGACGAGCACGCGCGACAGGTTGCCCCCGAACAGGATCCGGATGCCGAGCACCACCTGCACCACGAAGAGGGCGCCCATGACGCTCAGGAAGACCGCGGTGCCGATACCGAGGTCGGCGAACGCGGCGAGCTCCGGGTCGGTCGACGCGCTCGCATCGCCGCTGGCGGCGCCGGCGATCTGCTGCAGCCACGGCGGGAGCGAGAACGCCACGCTCACCGCCCAGAGGGCCCCCGCGATGGCGCGGAGGAGGACGAGCACCGCTCCCGCGACGGTCGCGGTGGGGCGGTGCATCGCGGCATCCCCCGCCGTGGGATCCAGAGGCGGCTCGAAGGCCACGCGTTTGCGCGGATGCCGCTGCTCGTTCACGGTGTCCGCTCCCCACCGACCGCCGAGACGGCTCGCACGTCGATGATGGGCAGGTCGCCGTCGGTGGTGATGCTGTCTCCGCCGCCGTTTCGCGCGTGGTATCCGGTCGAGAAGTCCCGGATGACGTCGACCTCCACCCCGCGGACCCCGGCGACGCTGCCCACGATGTGGTCCCTCTCGATGTCGGTGTCGGCATCGATCCGGTGGGTCACCTGCAGCGTGAACAGCGAGAGGCCGACCGCGCGATCGAAGGTGCCGGCGGCCAGCCAGTCGACGCGGCGTCCACCCGGGAGGAGCCATCCGTCGGGGCATCGCCACAGGCGCACGTGGTGCCGCTGCGCGGGGGATCCGGCGACCTCCTGCTGATACGCGAGATCCTGCACGTGCCCGAAGAGGAACAGCGGGCTGACCGGCGCACCGGGATAACTGCGCCGTCGCAGGGTCGAGCTGATGATCTGCCACGAGGAGCGCAGGGTGACCGGATCGGCGGCGATCCAGCCGGCGTCCGCCAGCACGTCCTCGATCTGCTCCCGTTCGCCCAGGAAAGCCAGGTTGACGGGGTCGCCCAACAGCCCGTCGGACGTGCGCGTACGCCCCATGAAGTAGTCGGGGACGTAGATGGCGGTGAGGATGCGATGCAGCCGCGGCAGCACGAGATAGGCGAGCAGCACCCAGAAGGCGATCGCCATCGCGATGCCGGCCCATCCGAGCGAGAACGACTCGGTGAAGCTGAGATACGCGAGCCAGAACGCGGCGAGACCGGCGAAGACGAAGAAGAACCCGTCGAGGGCTCGACCGAACGACCAGCGGCGCCGCGGAGGGGTCATCGCCGGCGCGATCCCGGCCGCCGGCGCGTCACCACAGCGCCGGCTCCGGCTCATAGGCGAGGGCTTCCGCCACGCGACCGCTCGGCAGCTCCTCGAGCCGCGCGGGCGTCCATCGCGGCGTGCGGTCCTTGTCGACGACCTGCGCGCGGATCCCTTCGACGAGGTCGGGTTGCGTGAACGCGAACCACAGCACGAGGCCGTACTCCTGCGCGAGGGCGGCGCGCAGGGAGGGCAGCTCGCGCGCGCGACGCACGGCCTCGAGCGTCACCGCCACCGCCGTCGGGGCGGACGCGGCGAGGAGGTCGGCGGTCTCGCTCGCCTCGGGCTCGGGCCGTGCCCGCAGGCGGTCGATGATCGCCGGCACGTCGGCGGCGGCGAAGGCGTCGTCGATCCACTCCCGCGCCGCGATCAGGCGCGACGGCTCCGGACTCTCGTCGAACAGCAGCACGAGCTCCGTCGGACTCGAGGGGTCGGCCCGGTTCTCCAGCGCCTCGTAGAGCGCCTCGAGGTGGGCGGTGGGCACCATGTGGTCGGCGAATCCCGCGTACAGCGCGTCGGCGGCATCCATCGTTCCGCCGGTCAGGGCCAGGTACTCGCCGAGGCGGCCGGGGGCACGGGCGAGCAGCCACGAGCCGCCCACGTCGGGCGTGAAGCCGATGCGCGTCTCGGGCATGGCCAGGCGCGAGCGCTCGGTGACGATGCGGATGGCAGCGTGACCGGCCAGTCCGATGCCGCCGCCCATGCAGACGCCGTCGGCGATCGCGATCACGGGCTTGCGCGACGTGGCGATGCGGTGGTCGAGGGCGTACTCCTCGCGGAAGAAGGCGTGCACCTCGTCGACGCGTCCGGCGGTGACCATCTCGTGCAGCGCGCGCACGTCACCACCCGCGCAGAAGCCCCGGTCGCCGGCGCCGTCGAGCAGGATGACGTCGACGTCGGTGTCGCGCTCCCAGCGGTCGAGCGTGACGTTCAGCGCACGGATCATCTCCAGGTCGAGGGCGTTGATCGCGCGGGGCTTGTTGAGGGTGAGGTGGCCGAGGCCGCGACGACCCCCCACGAGGACGCTGTCGTCTGCGGATCGTTGTGCGTGCACGGTGCCACGTTACACACGCCGCCGGATGGGTTTTCGGCCCCGGATCGGGGAAGATGGACGGAACGCCCACCGAACGAGAGGTGCCGAATGCCCGACGGACAGGTGCTGGAGCTCGCCGGCCTCACCAAACGCTTCGGAGCGGTCTCGGCGGTCGATGATCTCTCCGCCCGGATCGAGCCGGGTCAGGTCACCGGGTTCCTCGGGCCGAACGGCGCCGGAAAGACCACCTCGCTGCGCATGCTGCTCGGGCTCGTGCGCCCGACGTCGGGGACCGCCACGATCGGCGGCAAAGCGTTCGCCGACCTCGATTCCCCCCTGCAGACGGTGGGCGCGGCTCTCGAGGCGTCGAGCTTCCACCCCGGCCGATCGGCCGCGAACCACCTCAAGGTCTACGCCCGCGCCGCGAACCTGCCCACCACCCGCATCGACGACGTGCTGGGACTCGTCGGTCTCGCCGACGTGGCCGGGCGCCGCGTCGGCGGCTTCTCACTCGGGATGCGCCAGCGTCTGGGGCTGGCGACGGCACTGCTGGGCGACCCCGGCGTGCTGGTGCTCGACGAGCCGTCGAACGGTCTCGACCCCGAGGGCATCCGCTGGATGCGCTCCCTGCTGCGCCACCTCGCCGAAGAGGGACGCACGGTGCTCATCTCCTCGCACCTGCTCGCCGAGGTGCAGCAGACCGTCGACGCGCTGCTGATCATCTCGCGCGGCCGCCTCGTGTTCCAGGGCGGTATCGAAGACCTCGCCGACCCCGACGAGTACGCCACGGTGGTCGACTCGCCCGATCGCGCCGCGCTGTCGCGGCTGCTCGACGAGCGGGGAATCGACTACCAGCTGCTGCGCAACGGCTTCACGATCCGCCATCACGAACCGGTGGAGATCGGCGGCCTGGCCGCCGCTGCGGGCATCGCGCTGTCGAACCTGCAGAGCAAGGGCGCGAGCCTGGAGGACATCTTCCTCGAACTCGTGAGCGGCGCGCGCGTGCACGCGAGCGCCGGGGGAACGTCGATACCGACGACGGATGCCACCTCCGCGACGGCCGGCGACGGGGCAGCGCCCGAGCCGGTCGCCGCGACCGCGGACGTCCCGACACCGGCGGACGCCCCCACGACCGCGCCGGCGCCCGAGCACGCGGTGCCCGTGCACGCGGCGCCCTCCGCCCAGGACCGCGTCGCCGACGAGCCCCGCCCGTCGACGGCGCTGGTCGCGGTCATCGCCCCCGTCGCGGCCGCTCCCGCCCGCACCGAGGCTGACGACGTCCCCCGCCCCTCGTACGCCGTCGCCTCCACCGGGGTGATCGACATCGTTCCGGTGGGAGTCGCGCACGGCGGCGAGACGCCCGACGACGACCACCTCGTCCGTCACGAGCAGGAGGTGTCGCGATGACGCTCCTCGCCGCCACGCGCTCCGAGTACACCAAGCAGTTCACCACCGCCGGCTGGTGGGTGCTGGGCATCGTGCTCATGGTCTACGTCGCCTTCACCGCGGGCCTGCTCGCCTTCGTCTTCGGCGGCGTGGCCTCGGGGCGCCTCTCCGGCGGCACGGGTCCCGCGATGTCGGCCGACGGCGTCCCCGCGCTCGTCTACAGCACGGCCTCCGCGGTCGGATACGTCTTCCCCCTGCTCATCGGCACCCTCATGGTGACCACCGAGTTCCGCCACAAGACGCTGACCCCCACGTTCCTCTCGACGCCGCGCCGCGGCGTCGTGCTCGGCGGCAAGTTCGTCGTCGGCATCCTGGTCGGCCTGCTCTACGGCATCCTGGGCTCCCTCGCCGCGATCGCGGCGGGCGCGGGCGTGCTGAGCATCTTCGGGATCGACGCGGAACTGGCCTCCTCCGACACGTGGGTGCTCGTCGGCCGCATGCTGCTGGCGTTCGCACTGTGGGCCGTGGTCGGCATCGGCGTCGGCACGGTCGTGCGCAACCAGGTCGCCGCGATCGTGATCGTGCTCGCGGTGACACTGTTCGTCGAACCGATCATCCGCACCCTGGGCGGAGTGGTCGACGGCTTCGGCGAGGTCGTGAAGTGGTTCCCCAGCGCCGCGAGCGACGCGCTCGTGGGGCAGACCATCTTCGGCGCGATGGGCACGGCGGGTGCAGACGCCCTCGAGTGGTGGATGGGCGGCCTCGTGCTGCTCGGCTACGCCGTGGTGCTGCTCGTGATCGGCCTGTTCACCACCTGGCGCCGCGACATCGACTGACCCGTTCCGAGCTGCGCTTTTTGTCGACCCAGCCCGCAGCGGCGAGAATCAACCGTGCTCGATGGACCGGTGATCGCCGAGTGGCTCCCCGTCTCGGTGGCCGCTCTCGTCCTGCTGCTCGTGGCGGCGGGTGTCGCCGGGTGGGTCGACGCGGTGGTCGGCGGCGGCGGCCTGATCCAGCTTCCCGCTCTCGTCATCGGCGTGCCGAAGGACGTCGCGACACCCTTCATTTTGGGCACGAACAAGCTGTCGTCGTTCTTCGGGACGCTCTCGGCCAGCTGGGTGTACCTCCGCCGCATCCGGGTGCAGCTCGTGCTCCTCGTGCCGCTGGTGGCGGGGGCGTACGCCGGTTCGACGGTCGGTGCGGCGCTGTCGCGTTTCGTCCCGCGCGAGGTGCTCACACCGATCGTGCTCGTGGCCGTGGTGGCCGTCGCGCTGTACACGTTGTTCAAGCCGAAGATGGGTCTCGAGCACGCCCCGCGCCACGACTCCCGGGCGGCCGTCGCCTGGCGGGCGGGGGCGATCGGTCTGCTGGTCGGGTTCTACGACGGCATCCTGGGTCCGGGCACGGGCTCGTTCTTCGTCATCCTCATCGTGGGCGTGCTCGGCTACGGCTTCCTGCAGGCCAGCGTGAACGCCAAGATCGCGAACCTCACGACGAATCTCGCGGCCCTCGCGGTGTACGGCGTGCACGGCGAGATCATCCTCGCGCTGGGCCTCGCCATGGCCGTGATGAACATCACCGGGGGTTTCATCGGCGCGCACATGGCCACGCGTCGCGGCAGCGGCTTCGTGCGCATCGTGTTCCTGGTGACGTTGTCGATCCTGATCGTCAAGCTCGCGTGGGACACCGTGGCGCAGTTCGCCGGCTGATCCAGCGCTTCGCGCAGCACCGGTCGCACCGGCCGCACCGGCCGCACCGGCCGCACCGGCCGCACCGGCCGCACCGGCCGAGTGTCCAGGAAACCCGGACGGAACGAAATTTCGTCCGGGCGTTCTGGACACTCGGTGCGCATGTGCGCATGTGCGGGGGGAGAGCGGGGGATGCTCAGGCGACGATGTCGGCGACGTCCTCGGGCTCGGATGCCACGTCGAGGCGCAGCGCCTTCACCAGCGCCACCCCGTGCTTGGTGGTGAGCACCAGGCGCTCGAACTCGTCGTGACCGACGAGGTCGACGACCACACTGGGCTTGCGCCCCCGGATGATGACGAAGTCGTTGCCGCCGGCGGACTTCCACGTGCCGGCCCCGACGGCGACGGGGAGGTTGATCCCGGGGTTGGGCACCCCGCGGATCCAGGTCCATGCGTCGTCGGTCAGCTGCACCCGGTCGATGTGCTCCCGGGGGACGACGATGTTGGTCTTGCGGAACGACAGAGCCCGCTCGGTCGGCGAGAGCACGACCTCGAGCTGCGTCGAATCGAGCAGCAGGGTCACCATGCCATCCATCCTGCCAGCGTCGTGGTGCGTCGACCCGCCGGGCACCTCACAGGACGGCAACGATCGCCGGAACGGATGCCGGGACGCCACGCGCGCGACGGCCGCGGTCCCCCTCCCCCTCGGCCCCGATGTCGGAGCGGGGGGATAGCCTGGAGCGATGAGCACGGGCAGCGCTGCGCCGCGAGTCGCACCGGCCCGAGGCACCTCGATCGACGACCTGCTCGCGCGCGTGCGCACCGGTCACCGGCCCGACGTCGACGAGACGGAGACCCTCCTCGGGGCCGATCTGGACGTCCTTCTCCCGGTGGCCGCGGCCCTACGCGACGAGGGTCTCGACCGGGCCGGCCGAGCGGGCGTCATCACGTATTCGCGCAAGGTGTTCGTGCCGCTCACGACGCTCTGTCGCGATCGGTGCCATTACTGCATCTTCGTCGACACCCCCGGCCAGCTCGCGCTGCTGCGCAAGCCCGCGTACATGACGCCCGAGCAGGTGCTCACGGTCGTGCGGCAAGGCCAGGCCCTCGGGTGCAAAGAGGCGCTGCTCACCCTGGGCGACCGCCCCGAGCAGCGCTGGCCCGAGGCCCGGGCGTGGCTCGACGAGCACGGCTTCGCCTCGACCATCGACTACGTCGTGCACATCGCCCGCCTCATCACCACCGAGACCGGGATGCTCGTGCACGCCAACCCGGGAGTCATGCACCCCGACGAGCTGGCCGTGCTTCGACCGGTCTCCCCGTCGATGGGCATGATGCTCGAGACCACCTCCCGGCGCCTGTTCGAGGAGCCCGGGCAGGTGCACTTCGGCTCGCCCGACAAAGACCCGGACCTGCGCCTGAAGGTCATCGACGACGCCGGGGCCGCCGGCATCCCGTTCACCACCGGCATCCTCGTCGGCATCGGTGAGACCGTCCGCGATCGCGCGGAGTCGCTGGTCGCCCTCCGCGAGAGCGCCGACCGCCACGACCACGTGCAGGAGGTGATCGTGCAGAACTTCCGCGCGAAGCCCCGCACCGCCATGCAGGGCGCCCCCGACGCCGACATGCGGGAGTACCTCGCGGCGGTCGCGGTCGCGCGGCTCGTGCTCGGGCCGGACATGCGCGTTCAGGTGCCGCCCAACCTCTCCGACCCGCGCGAGCTCGGGCTGCTCGTCGCCGCCGGCATCGACGACTGGGGCGGAGTGTCACCGCTCACCGCCGATCACGTGAACCCCGAACGGCCCTGGCCCCACATCGACGACCTGGCCGCCTCCACCGCGACCCACGGCTACACACTGCGCGAGCGTCTGACCGCGCATCCGGAGTTCGTGCGAGAAGCCGAGACCTGGATCGACCCGGCCCTGCGTGCGCCCGTCCGGGCCCTGGCGGATGCCGCGGGCCTGGCCGCCGACGTGACTCCCACGGCCCCCACGGCCTCCTCCGCCCGCCCCGTGCCCACGCTCCGCACCGGCGCCGTCTCTCGCGACCCCGGCGTGCGCCGCCTCGCCGAGCGGGCGGCATCCGCCCCTCTCGCGCTCGACGACGCCGACTGGACCCGCCTGCTGCACGCAACGGGCGGTGAGCTCGACGATCTGACCGCGGTCGCCGATGACGCCCGCCGCTACACCGTCGGCGAGCCGATCACGCTCGTGCGGAACCGCAACCTCACCTCGTCGGGGCTGCGCCGCGGCGGCCGCGCGGCACCGGGCGAGTTCGGCCTCGACGACGCCGCGGCCATCGCGGTGGATGCCGTCGACCTCGGTGCGACCGAGATCTGCATCCAGGGCGCACTGCCCGGCGACGAAGACCCCGCCGGGTACCTCGACCTCGTGCGGGCCGTGAAGGGCGCCGCCCCCGGCATCCACGTGCACGCCTACCGCCCCCTCGATGTGCGCGACCTCGCCGACCGAGGCGGTCTCGGCCTCGGCGGTGCCCTCGCCGCGATGCACGCCGCGGGGGTCGACACCGTGCCGGGGACGGGCGTGAAGGTGCTCAGCGAGCGCGTGCGCGGGCTCGTCGCCCCGGGCGATCTCGAGATCGACGCGTGGATCGAGACCATCACCGCCGCGCACCTCAGCGGTTTCCGGTCGACCTCGGTGCTCTTCTACGGGCACGTCGAGACGGCTGAGGAGCGCATCGCCCACCTGCGGCGCCTGCGCGAGATCCAGGACCGCACGCGCGGCTTCGCGGAGTTCGTGCCGATCCCCCTGCCCGGCGGCGACGTGCCGCTGGTGGCGGGGCGCGCGCCCGTCGACGAGCACCGGGCGATGGTCGCGGTGTCGCGGCTGCTGCTCTCGGGCAGCATCGCGCACGTGCAGATCCCGTGGACCCGCGTCGGCCGCGACACCGCTGCCGTGCTGCTGCGTTCCGGTGGCGACGACCTCGGCGGCACGCTCTACGACGGGCGGGTGCTGCCCGACACCGGGATCGAGCAGGGCCTCGAACTGCCCGTCCCCGCCGCCGAGCGCCTCGCGCGGAGCCTCATGCGGCCGTTCCGGCTGCGCACGACCGACTACCGCGTGACCGATGCCTCGGCGCCGTACGTCGTGACCAGCGGCGGCACGCGCTTCCCCCTCCCCGCCGACGCGAGCCGGACGCCCGATGAGACCCCCGCACCCGACGGAGCCCCCGCGTGAGAGTCGTCGACGTCGCGATCGTCGGCGCGGGCTTCGCCGGCCTCGCCATGGCCGGCGCTCTGCGGCGGGCCGGTCGCGACGACATCGTGCTGCTCGAACGCGCGTCCGACGTGGGCGGCACCTGGCGCGACAACACCTACCCCGGTGTCGCGTGCGATGTACCGGCCCATCTCTACAGCCTCGCCGCGCACCCGAACCCGGGATGGACCCGCACGTTCGCGGCGGGCGGTGAGATCCAGCGGTACCTTCGCGAGGTCGCCGAGCGCGAGAACCTCGGCGATCGCCTGCGACTGCGCACCCCCCTCCTCGGGGCGCGGTGGGATGCCGCCGACGCGGTCTGGCGGATCGACACCGGGGCCGAGCCCGTCGTCGCCCGCTCCCTGGTTCTCGCCTGCGGACGCCTGACCGAGCCGCACGTCCCCGCGATCGACGGACTCGAGTCGTTCGACGGTCCCCTGTTCCACTCGGCCCGGTGGGACCACGACGTCGACCTCACCGGAAAACGCGTCGCCGTCGTCGGCACCGGCGCGAGCGCCGTGCAGCTCGTCCCCGAACTCGCCCGCCGCGCCGCCCACGTCACGCTCTTCCAGCGCACCCCGGCGTGGATCGTGCCGCGCGGCGGCGACGAGATCCCGCTCGCCGAGCGCGAGCGTCTCGCCGCGCACCCCGGCGACCTCGCGCGCCTGCGGGCGGAGCTCTACGCCGAGGGCGAGCGGCGCTTCGCCTCCCGCTCGGGCGACGCCGTGGCATCCGCCGCCGCTCGGGAGGTCGCTCTCGCGCACCTGCACGCGCAGGTCGCCGACCCCGCGCTGCGCGAGGCTCTCACGCCCGACTACGCCTTCGGATGCAAGCGCGTCCTGCTGTCCGACGCGTTCTACCCCGCCGTCGCCTCGGATGCCGTGACCCTCGAGCCCACGGCGCTGGTGTCGGTCGAGGGCTCGGCGCTGACCGCCGCGAGCGGGACGCGCCACGACGCCGACGTGCTCGTGCTGGCGACCGGCTTCGCCTCGGCCCAGCAGCCCTACGCCGATCTCGTGCACGGCGAGGAGGGCACGCTCGCGGCGCACTGGTCCGACGGCATGACCTCGTTCGGCTCCACGGTGGTCACGGGCTTCCCCAACCTGTTCGTCTTGAACGGCCCCAACGCGAGCCTCGGCCACAACTCCGCGGTGCTCATGGCCGAGGAGCAGGCCGCCTACGTGGTGCGCGCTCTGTGCGAGCGCGACCGTCGCACCGATCGGGTGCTGCGAGTGCGCCCGGATGCCGAGGCGGCGTACACCGCCGAGATCGCCGAGGCCGCGGCATCCACCCCCTGGCTCACCGGCGGATGCCGCAACTGGTACGTCGACCACCGATCGGGGCGCCTGACACTGCTGTGGCCGGGTACGGTGCAGGCGTTCCACGAGAGACTGGCCGGCACCGACGGTTCCGAGTTCGTCGCGCCCGTGCGGGCGACCCTTCCCAGCGTCGACATCTAGAGGAGACAGCCATGACCATCCCCCTGCGTTTCGGTTACAAGGCCTCGAGCGAGCAGTTCGGCCCCAACGAGCTGCTCGAGTTCGGGGTGCTCGCGGAGAAGATGGGCTTCGACTCCGTCTTCCTCTCCGATCATCTGCAGCCCTGGATGCACGACGGCGGACACGCTCCCAACGCGCTGCCGTGGCTCGGCGCCCTCGGCGCCCGCACCGAGCGGGTGATCATCGGAACGAGCGTGCTCACCCCGACGTTCCGCTACCACCCCGGCGTCATCGCCCAGGTGTTCGCCACCCTCGGGGTCATGTACCCGGGGCGCGTGGTCCTGGGCGTGGGCACCGGCGAGGCGCTGAACGAGGTCACCCTCGGGCTCGACTGGCCCGAGCCGCCCGAGCGCTTCCAGCGTCTGAAAGAAGCCATCACGATCATCAACGAGCTCTGGGCGGGCGAGCGGGTCACCTACGAGGGCACCTACTACTCGGTGAAGGATGCCACCATCTACGACCGCCCCGCGCAGAAGGTGCCCATCTACATCGGCGCCTCCGGACCCGCCGCCACGCGGCTCGCCGGCCGGATCGCCGAGGGGTACATCACCACCAGCGGCAAGGATCCCGAGCTCTACACCGAGAAGCTGCTCCCCGCGCTCGACGACGGCCTCGCCAAGGCCGGTCGCACCCGCGCCGACGTCGACACGCTCATGGAGGTCAAGGTCTCGTACCACCCCGACCACGACACCGCGCTCGAGAAGACGCGCTTCTGGGCCCCGCTCGCCCTCACCGCCGACGAGAAGATGAGCGTGCACGACCCCCTCGAGATGCAGCGCCTCGCGAACGAGCTGCCGATCGAGCGCGTGGCATCCCGCTTCATCGTCTCCACCGACCCCGACGAGCACGTCGAGCGCATCGCACGCTACGTCGACCTCGGCTTCCGCCACCTCGTGTTCCACGACCCCGGACACGACCAGGAGGAGTTCCTGCGCATGTACGGCGAGGAGATCCTGCCCCGGCTGCGCAAGCGCTTCGGCTGAGGCCCGGGGCGCCGGTCGGGGCGACGGCAACGAGACCGCCCGCGTTCGCCGACATCACACGCGATTCGCGCGCCACCCGCATCGTCTCGCGAGACGGGGGTCATCCCGGTGGCGTCGGGCCGCGACCGCGATCCGCAGCACGGATCAGCGGAGCCGCGCTACCCCCACCCGCGGATGTCCGGGGTTCGACGCACAATGGATGCGATGAGCACTCCTGAGATCCGTGACGGCTGGACGATCGTGGTGCCGGTCAAGCCGGCCGCGATCGGCAAATCGCGCCTGACGGGCGTCTCCGATCGCGAGGCGCTCGCCCGCGCCCTCGCCCTCGACACGATCGCGGCCGCCGCAGCCACCCCGCGCGTCTCGCGAGTGGTCGTCGTCACCGACGACGTCGAGCTCTCGGCCCTCGTCGCGCAGTGGCCCGCCGTCGATGTCGTCGCCGAGGGAGACGTGCGCGGCCTCGACGCCGCGGTCGCGCTCGGCGCCGAGGAAGCCGGACGGGGCACTGCCCGCGCCGCCCTCCTCGGCGATGTGCCCGCGCTCACCCCGCACGACCTCGACGCCGCCCTCGAGCTCGCCGGCCGCGTGGAGCGGGGTCTGGTCCCGGATGCCGAGGGCACCGGCTCCACGCTCGTCACCGCCCGACCGAACGCGGTGTGGGTGTCGGCGTTCGGCGCCGACTCCGCCGCGCGCCACCGTCTGCTCGGCTGCGCCGACCTCGCGGTCCCCCGCGATTCGACGCTGCGCCGCGACGTCGACACGGCCGTACAACTCTCGCAGGCCGTCGCCCTCGGCGTGGGTCCGCGGACCGCGGCCGTACTGGCGTCCGCCGCGGCCTGAGTCGGGCGCGGCCCGACCCCGGCGCAGCCTCACCCGGGCGCACGGCCCGCCGCGGCCCGACCCGCCCCCGCAGGGCCCCCGCGGCCCTGCGCCTCGGCCGCCGCCACTCACCCGCGGATCCGCCGCGCAGCTCCTCTTCCGCGCTCACCACGGGGCGCGACCGGGCGGCTCAGGCCCCCAGCGCCGCCTCGGCGATCGCCGCCGACGCGACGTCGTCGCTCATCCACAGCGGCCGCACGACCGCGTGGATCCCCGCCGCCTCGACCTGGGCCGCCGACGCTGCGTCCTCCTCGGCGAGCACCCACGCGTCCAGCACCCCATCCGCCGACCGCGCGCCGTAGTGCCGCGCGACGGCCGCGGCCGAGGTCTCGACGCCGATCGCCGTCAGGCACACGTCGGCCATCCCGCGCACGACGCGGCCGCCGATGATGGGCGAGACCCCGACGACCCGCGCTGAGGTGGCGCGCAGGGCCTCCCGGATGCCGGGGACGGCGAGGATCGGACCGATCGACACGACCGGGTTCGACGGCGCCAGCAGCACCACGTCGGCCGCCGCGATGGCATCGGTCACTCCCGGGGCGGGCACGGCATCCGTGATCCCGGGGTTCTCGAACGCACGGGGGGTCAGCTGGGCGCGATGGCGCGTCCACCACTCCTGGAAGTGCAGGCGACGCCCGTCTTCGAGCAGCACGTGCGTGTCGACCTCGCTGTCGGTCATGGGCAACATCCGGATGCCGAGCGGCCAGCGCTGCGCCATCCGACCGAGCACCTGGGTCGGGGTGAGGCCCTCGCGCAGCCAGCCGGTGCGCGCGAGGTGGGTCCCGAGGTCGAGATCGCCGAGGGTGAACCAGGGCCAGCCGGCGCCCCACGCCTGCAGTTCCTCGTTGACGCGCTCGGTGTCGCCCGCGCGACCCCAGCCGCGCACGGTGTCGTTGACCCCGGCGAGGGCGTAGGTGATCGAGTCGACATCGGGTTGAAGTCGCACACCGGAGAGCCAGAGGTCGTCACCGGTGTTGACCACGACGGTGGCCTCGGGGGCGCCGAGCCGGTGCAGGGCAGCGCGCACGCCGAGCGTGAACTTCGACCCCCCGACTCCACCGGCGAGCACGACGACACGGGGTTGGGGAGGACGCATCCATCCAGTCTTCCACTTCGCTGTCCCGCGCCGAGACCGCGTGCCGAGGGGTGGCGTCAGGCGGAGCCGCGCGTCACTCGCAGCGCAGACTCGCGGTCACCGTCGCGGGATAGCGTGTCGCGTCGTCCGGGGACTCGACGATGCCGTCCTCGGGTTTCCACCCCTCCACGACCGCCGCCTCGCCGTCGCTGGAGGCCACCGACACGTTCTCACCGCCGACGGTGAGGTCGATGTCGTCGGATTCGAAGGAGACCAACACGCCGTCCGCGCCGACACCGACCGACCCGCGCGCCCCCTCGTCGACGTTCGTGCGGAACGAGAAGGTGCCCTGCGGCGTCACCTGCACCGCCGTCCCGCGCGCGCCGGTGTCGTCGCACTCGACCACATCGGGGGTCATCGTGACCGTCTGTTCGCCGTCGGGTCCGGTCCAGGTGACGGTGATGGTCGAGGGCGAGGCGGCCGGCGCGCAGCCGGCCAGAGCCAACCCCACCGCGACGACCGCGGCGGCGAGAAGACGACGCCGCATCACGCCCACGCTCCGGCTCGACGCCGATCGAAGTCGCCGAAGCGCCGAACGGCGCCGTGCGCCCGTTCCCCGGCCGTCGCGGCGGCGGCGCGCAGCACACGGACGGATTCGTCCCATTCGCGCATCGCCGTGGCGAAGGCGTCGCGCGCGTCGCCGTCCCACGAGGCCTGCAGACGCGCCGCTTCGTTCTCGAGCGTCGTCAGGTGCTCGTCGATCCGGTCGATCGCCTCGCGGACGATCGCGATCGAGCCCACCGCCGAGTCTTCGTCAAGATGCATCATCACGCTCCCCGCCGCGCATCGCGGCGCGCACCGATTCTGTCACGGCGGGATCTCTCAAAGCCGAGGGTGGCGCGAAGGCGGGCATCTCGAGCAGCGACCGCGGTCCAACGGATCCGTCGAGCACGGCGCGCAGCGCATGGGCGACCTCGCTGTCGGGATGCTCCTCGCGCAGGCGACGCTGCATCTCCGTGCGCAGTATGCCGAGAACGGGCGCCGTCCCCGGAACGGTCGCGAAATCGAGACCGCTGGAGGAAGCCGCCCGATCCGCTCGGAAGGCTTCGCTCACCTCGGCGGGAGTGGGCCGGCGCGCGTCGTCGCTCAATTCGTGACCTCCATGGCGGGGACGGGGAGCTCCGACGAGAAGTCCGAGAGGTCGGAGGAGAGGTTGCTGATGGACCCCAGGATATTGCCGAGGTCGTTGAGGAACTGCAACTGGTCGTTGACTTCGGCCACGAGGCGGCCCGCGTTGAGCAGCGCCACTCCCGCGGCCCCCCATCCCAGGATTCCGCCCACGACCGTCTCGATCGTCGCCGTTCCCAATCCGGCGGCGACCGCGGCGATGAGGATCGAGTCCAGCAGACCGTAGAGCGCACTGCTGACGGCCTCCGCCGTCCCCTCGACCCCGTCGGCATACGACGCGAAGGCGTCGCCCGCATCCTGGAATTCCTGCACGGCGTTGCCGAGCACCGCGGAGAGCCGGTCGAAGTAGTCCTGCGCGCTACTGGCGGCGTAGCCCTGCCAGGCGACCTTGATGAAGGATGCCGCACTGCCCAAGTGCCCCCGCATGTCGTCGATGAGCTGGCTGAGCCCTGTCAACGTGTCGGCGAAGGCCCGCAGGTCACCCCAGCGCCCTCCGAACTCGCGCATCACCGTCTCGGGGAGCGGCGTGGCACCCAGCCAGCCGAGGATCGTGTCGATCCACTCGACGGGACTCAGGAGATCTCCGGGCACGAGGTTCAGCGTCAGGTCGTTGAGGTGGTCGTAGGCCGGTCCGAAGTCGCAGAACCGTGCCGCGCCGCCCGCGGGCGGCCCCCAGACGGGCATGAGGTCGGTGCTGCGCCCGCCCGCCGAGTCCGAGACGACTTCGCTCGCCGACGACGAGTTCCCGTTGTACACGGACGGATCCGACGCATCGATGCGGGCGGCTTCTTCCGCATCGATCGAGCGTCCTTCGTCCGCCACCGACCGCAACTCGACCGCCACGCCCGTCAGGACGCTCGCGAGATGGTCGAACCAGTCGATGAGCGACGAACGCAGCTCCCGCGCGCGCTCGGCGGCGAACCGATAGGCCGGGTGATCCCCCGTGTCATCGAAGGGATGCGCCGCGAGGTACTGCTTCGCGCTCTGCGCCTGCGCGGCGTAGTCGTCGAACGGTATGGCCTGATGCTCCAACGCGTCGGGCGCCAGCCAGAAACTCGATGCGGTCATCCCCCACCCCCCGTTCGACCGTATCAAGCGGTCCCGACGGTGTCAGCGCCGGCGTCGACTACTGCGCGAGCAGCGTCGGATCCAGCGCTTCCGCCGCGGCCTTCGCCGCGACCGGCAGCGCCTCGAGCACGCGCTCGAGGGCGACGTCGTCGTGGGCGGCGGTGAGGAACCACGCCTCGAACACGCTCGGGGGAAGCGAGACACCGGCATCCAGCATCGCGTGGAAGAACGGGGCGTAGCGGTAGGACTGCTGCGTGAGCGCGGTGGCGTAGTCGCGCGGCACCTCGGGCAGGAAGGCGACGCCGAACAACGAGCCCGCGCGCGGCACGGTGTGCACCACTCCCTCGGCGGTCAGGGCGGCGTCGAGCGCGTCGGCGATCCGCGCGGCCGCGGCGTCGACGGCCGCGTACACCTCGGGCGTCGCCAGACGCAGCGTCGCCAGGCCCGCGGCCACCGACAGCGGGTTCCCCGACAGGGTTCCGGCCTGGTACACCGGGCCGAGGGGGGCGAGGTGGTCCATGACCTCGGCGCGGCCGGCGAGGGCGGCCAGCGGCATCCCGCCGCCGATGACCTTGCCGTAGGTGAGGATGTCGGGCAGGTAGCGCTCGCCCTGCGAAGCCTGCAGACCCCAGAAGCCGGCGGGGTGCACGCGGAATCCGGTGAGCACCTCGTCCATGATCAGCAGGGCGCCGTGGCTGTGCGCGATGTCGGCGAGGGCGGCGTTGAAGCCGGGCAGCGGTGGCACGACCCCCATGTTCGCCGAGGCCGCCTCGACGATGATCGCGGCGATGTTCTCGCCGTGCACCTCGAACACTTCGCGCACCGCGTCGAGGTCGTTGTAGGGCAGCACGAGAGTCTGCGCGGCGATCGGCGCGGGGACACCTGCCGATCCGGGGAGCGCGAGGGTGGCGACACCCGAGCCCGCCGCGGCGAGGAGCCCGTCGGAGTGCCCGTGGTAGTGCCCGGCGAACTTGATCAGCAGGTCGCGTCCGGTGACTCCGCGGGCGAGGCGGATCGCCGTCATCGTCGCCTCGGTGCCGGTCGAGACCAGGCGCACCTTCTCGATCGGCTTCAGATCTCCGACCTGGACGCGCTGGGCGACGAGGTCGGCCAGCTCCACCTCGGCACCCGTGGGCGCGCCGAACGACAGACCCCGGGATGCCGCGGACTGCACCGCGCCGACCACCTCGGGATGCGCGTGGCCGAGGAGCGCCGGGCCCCACGACGCGACCAGGTCGACGTACTCGCGACCCGCGGCATCCGTGATCCGCGGTCCCGACGCCGACTGCACGAACCGCGGCGTCCCGCCGACGGAGCCGTATGCGCGCACGGGCGAGTTGACGCCGCCGGGGATGACGTCCTTGGCGCGGGCGAACCACTGGTCGTTGAGATCGGTCATGGGTTGCTCATCCTCTCGATGTGCACAACGCAGGAAACTCGGGGGCGTGCCGGCGCCGCAGGGTGTGCAGAATCAATCTTTCCGGAGTTGTGCGCCGCGGGGTCGCGAACGGCGGTGGGAATCTCCTGCGTCGTGTCCGACGACGACCGCGACAGAAGCCGATCGTCGGGCAGGCGCCGCCCGGGCAGCCGCCGACTTACAGCTCTTCGCGGAGCCAGCGGGCGGCCTCGACCGCCCAGTACGTCAGGATCGCGTCGGCGCCGGCGCGACGGATGCCGAGGAGGCTCTCGAGGATCGCGCCGCGGCGGTCGATCCAGCCGTGGGCGGCGGCGGCCTCGACCATCGCGTACTCGCCCGAGACCTGGTACGCCCACACCGGCACGTCGACCGACGCCTTCACGTCGGCGAGCACGTCGAGGTACGGCAGCGCGGGCTTGACCATCACGACGTCGGCACCCTCTTCGACGTCGAGCAGCGCCTCACGCACGCCCTCACGGCCGTTGCCGGGGTCGAGCTGGTACGAGCGACGGTCGCCCTTCAGCTGCGAGTCGACGGCCTCGCGGAACGGACCGTAGAACGCGCCGGCGTACTTCGCGGAGTACGCGAGGATCAGCGTGTCGGTGAAGCCCTCGGCATCCAGCGCTTCGCGCACCGCGCCGACCTGGCCGTCCATCATCCCCGACAGTCCCAGCATCGCCGAGCCCGCGCGGGCCTGCGCCAGACCCATCGCCGTGTAGCGGTCGAGGGTCGCGTCGTTGTCGACCGCGCCGTCGGAGCGGAGCACGCCGCAGTGACCGTGGTCCGTGAACTCGTCGAGGCAGAGGTCGGTCTGCACGACCACCGCGTCGCCGACCTCGGCCACGACGGCCTCGGTCGCGCGGTTCAGGATGCCGTTCGGGTCGTCGGCCCCGGAACCCACGGCGTCGCGCACCTCGGGAACGCCGAAGAGCATCACTCCGCCGATGCGCTGCTCGGCGGCCTCGGCGACCGCGCGGCGGAGCGAGTCCATCGAGTGCTGCACGATCCCGGGCATCGACCCGATCGGACTCGGTTCGGTGATGCCCTCGCGCACGAACATCGGCAGCACGAGCTGCGACGGCACGAGATGCGTCTCGCGGGCGAGACGACGGACGGCGGGGGTGCGGCGCAGACGCCGCGGGCGGTGCTCGGGGAAGCTCATGACGTCGATTCGTCGGGGGTGAGGGGGAAGCGGGCGACCGCCTCGATGAGGGAGTCGACGGTCTGCCGCTCGGCCACGACGTCGACGCTGAGTCCGGCGCGCTTGGCGTCTTTGGCCGTGCGGGGTCCGATCGCCGCGATGACCGTGGACGCTGGGATCTCGGGGAACTGCTCGACCACCTGTTCCGCCACCGAACCACTGGTGACGAGGATGGCGTTGATGCGGCCCGACTGGACGTCGCCGGCGATCTTCTCGGTCACGGGAACGCCGACCGTGCGGTACGCCACGACGCTGCGCACGTCGTGCCCGGCCTCGATCAGCAGGCGCGTGAGGACCGGCTTGGCGATCTCGCTGCGCAGGGTCAGGACCTTGCGCGGCTCGGTCTCGATCTCGATCATCTGCTCGGCCATGCCCTGGGCCGAGTTGTCGCGCTCGGGCACGAGGTCGACGCGGTAGCCGACGGCCTGCATCGCCGCCGCGGTGGTCTCGCCGACCACGGCGACCTTCGTCTCGGCGGGGATGACGGCCTTGTAGGCGTAGAGGACGTCGACCGTGGTCGCGCTGGTGAGCGTGAGCCAGTCGAAGGCGCCCGCCGCGAGGTCGGCGAGCGCCTCGTCGAGGGTCGCCTGATCGTTGGTGGGCGCGAAGTTGATCAACGGCGCGATGACCGGAACGGCTCCGAGCTGGCGCAGGCTGGCGGCGACGCCGTCGCCCCACGGACCCCCGCGCGGCACGAGCACGCGACGACCGGACAGAGGTTTGGGCACGCCGCCCGTCGAGGGGTTCGGCGTGTTCCAGTGGCCTTCATTCATGTGGTCGACTCTCGTGGTACCAGGTCGGCCGCCCCACGTTCGAGCAACCGACGCGCGGCTTCTCGGCCCGCTCGCGCCGCTCGCGCGATCGGTCCCCCGTCGTCGGCAGCATCCGCTCCATTGCCACTGCCCGTTTCCCCACCATACCCCGGGGCGAGGCGCACGGTCCGGTCGATACCGATCCGTTGCGAGCCGTCGAGGGCGTAGACCACGGCGCGCAGTCGCAGGTCGCCCCCGGCCAGCGACGCGTGCGTGCCGACCGGCGCGCTGCACCCGGCGTCGAGGGCGTTCAGCACCACGCGTTCCGCCGTGATCGCGACGCGGGTGTCCTCGTCGTCGAGCTCGGCGAGGGCGGCGTGCACCTCCGGGTCGATGTCGCTGCGGGTCTCGATCGCGAGCGAGCCCTGGCCGGGCGCGGTGGGCCATTCCGCGAGGCCGAGCGCCTCGGCCTGCAGCCCCCCCAGGTCGCCGCCGAGACGCGAGATGCCCGCCGCGGCGAGGATCACGGCATCCAGCTCTCCGTCGCGCACGCGCGCGAGGCGGGAGTCGACGTTGCCGCGGATGTCGTGGATGTCGAGCCGCGGGTTGTGCCGCAACGCCTGCGCGATGCGGCGGGGCGAGCCCGTTCCGACCCGCGATCCCGGCGCGAGCGAGCCGAGGGGGGTGCCGTCGCGCGTCACGACGACGTCGCGGGCGTCCTCCCTCGGCGGCGTCGCGGCGATGACGAGGCCCTCGGGCTGCACGGTCGGCAGGTCTTTCAGCGAGTGGACGAGGAAGTCGCAGCGGTCGGCGGCGAGCGCCTCGCGCAGCCCGTTCGCGAACACGCCGCGCCCGCCGAGCTGCGACAGCGAGGCGCGGTTCACGTCGCCCTCCGACACGATCGGCACGAGTTCGACCGCCCGACCGGAGGCCGCGGCCACGGCGTCGGCGACCATCTGCGACTGCGCCATCGCGAGGGTGCTGCGACGCGTTCCGAGCCGCAGAGGCGCGCTCACTGGAGGATCTCGGGAATCTCGTCGAGCGTCACGAGACGACCGGTGTAGAACGGAACTTCCTCGCGCACGTGACGACGGGCCTCGGTGTAGCGGAGGTCGCGCATCATGTCGACGAGGTCGGTCAGCACGTCCGCCTCCATGGGCAGGAGCCACTCGTAGTCGCCGAGGGCGAAGGATGCCACGGTGTTGGCGATGACGCCCTTGTAGGCGCTGCCCTTCTTGCCGTGCTCGATGAGCATCTCGCGACGCTCCTGCTCGGGCAGCAGGTACCACTCGTAGCTGCGCACGAACGGGTACAGGCAGAGCCACTGCTGCGCCTCGATACCGCGGAGGAATCCGGGGACGTGCGAGCGGTTGAACTCCGCGTCGCGGTGCACGCCCATCGCGTTCCAGGTGGGCAGCAGGTTCTTCAGCAGCTCGGTGCGACGAAGGCGCCGCAGGTCGCGCTGCAGCGCCTGCGGGTCTTCGCCGTGCAGCCAGACCATGAGGTCGGCGTCGGCGCGCAGACCGCTGACGTCGTAGAAGCCGCGGACGGTGACGCCGTCGGCCTCGATCAGCGAGACGAGGTCGGCGAGCTCGGTGGACTCGGCGGCGGTCACCGGATTCTCGGGGTCGCGGCGGAAGACCGCCCACAGCGTGTACACGGAGGAGGAGCTGTCGTGGGACATGGCTCCTAGTCTCGTCTCGCCCGGGCGGCGGGCCAAACCCGTTGACTCGCCGACGAAGCACCCCCGCCCGCCCGAGGCCGTTGGTATCGTTCGCTGACGGCGTCGGGGGACGCCCGTCGGAGGGGTGCCCGATGTGGCTCTACGACCTGCCCATGTCCGTGGGTCTGCCGTTGTTCATCGTGCTGGTGGTGGGCGGATCGTGCGTGATCCTGCTCATCCTGCGCAAATGGGTGTTCCGCGTCGCCCCGCAGGGCGAGGAATGGGACCGGGTCCTCAGCTACGCGGTCGGCGCCTACGGCGTCTTCTACGGCGTGACCCTCGCCCTCATCGCCGCGGCCGCCTACGGCAACTTCACCGAGGTCGACGGCGTCGTGCTGCAGGAGTCGTCGTCGCTGGCATCCCTCTACCGCACCGCGGCTCTGCTGCCCGATCCGCAGGGCGACGAACTGCAGAACCAGATCGTGCAGTACACCCGCAACGTGATCGACCTCGACTGGCCGATGCAGCGGCGACTGGAGATCCCCGCCGAGACGGATGCCAACATCTCGGCCATGCAGCAGGCGATCGGCCAGGTGCAGCCGACGACGGCGGCCGAGACCCTGTACGTGCAGCAGTCGCTGGATCAGTTCCAGCTGCTCGTGGAGAACCGCCGCGACCGCATCGCCCTGACCCACCTGGCCCTGCCGAGCGTCCTGTGGATCGTGCTGAGCGTGGGCGCCGTGCTGAACGCCATCCTCATCGCCCTCATCGAGGTGCGCAACCTCCGCGTGCACCTGCTGATGTCGAGCCTGCTGGCCCTCTTCGTGGCGCTGCTGCTGTACGCCATCGCCGGCTTCGACCACGCCTACGCGGGTCCGATCGCGGTGACGCCGGAGTACTTCGAAGACCTGCTGAGCGGCCTGTTCCTGAACGAGCCGTGAGCCTGTCCCCGGCGAAGCCCGGGCCCGCCGGAGGACCCTCAGCCCGTCAGCCCGCGACAGGCCCCTGCGCCCGTCGAAGGGTCCGGACCCGCCCGGCCACCGGTGGTTTCGACGGGCTCGGCCAGCTCCGTCCGGTACACGCCGAAGCGGCCCGACCCCGGCGAGGGACGGGCCGCTTCGGTGATGTTCAGTGCGTGTAGGCGCGCACGATGCCCCACACGGCGAAGCCGACGAGGGCGGCGACGCCCGCCACGGCCGCGGCGGCGGCACCGGGGTTGCGCTGAGCCTTCTCGCGGACGTCGTGGATCGTGCGGTCGACGGCGTCGCTCGCACGGCGCGGCACGTTGGCCTTGACCTCGATGGCGGCGAGCGCCGCCTTGAGCTCGGCGCGGGCCGATTCCACCGGGTCGGTGATGCCCAGCGGCACCGCGGTGCGGGGCACGGGGACGGGACGCTCAATACTCATCGCGGGCCTCCTTGACGATGCGGACGTCTTCGGCGATGGCCTCGCCCGGGTTCTCGCGGTTCGACAGCTTCTTGAACCGCAGGTAGCCGAGCAGCGCCAGGATCGCCGTGATCACGACCATCACGCCGAAGACGACGAGGGCCGACAGCCACACCGGCCACCACGACGACAGCCCGGCGATGACGAAGGCGAAGAACACCGGAATCGCCCAGAACAGCACGATGAGGGCGCCGACGAACCAGCCGGCCCCGATACCGGCATCCTTCGCCGTCCGCTGCGCCCACGCCTTCGCCCCGTTGATCTCGGCGACGACGAGGTTGCGCACCAGCTCGGGGATGTCGCCGAGCAGCTCGAACAGGCTGTCGTCGGAACGGTCGCGGAATCCGCGCGGAGTGGTCATGCGGTCAGCTCCCGGACGAGGTGGAGCCGCTCTTGGCCGCGCGAGCGCGCGTGGTCGCCGACTTCTCCGCCTGCTCGGCGTCGTCGACGGCGTCCTCGACGACATCGGCCACCTCGCTCGCGGAGCGCTTGGCGGCACGGCCCGCGCGCTCGGCGCGCTCCTGCACCGTGCCCGAACCGGACGCTGCGCTGGTGACGGACTTGGCGCCCTTCCACACCACACCGGGAACGGACTTGAGGGCGGAGACGCCGAGCGCCTTCACCTTCTCGACCTGTCCCTGAACGACGGGCTGGCTCCAGACCTTGTCGGCCTGCTCCTTGATCTGCTCGTACCGCTGGCGGCCGGCGCGTGCTCCGAGCACGTAGCCCGCCACGAGTCCGACGACGAGTGCTGCTTTGCCCCTCATGGGGTCTCCTCACGCTCGATCGAGTGCTGGTCGAGTCTCACAGTAGTCATGTATGCCGCGTCCGGCATCCGGCCTTGACAGGCGGCGCGGCATGGCCGACGGTGACGCGGGTCAGCTGCGCCAGAGCGCGACGCTGCGGACGCGATCGGCCTCGTCGCGCGCGTCGGGGATGACCTGCGCGAGTCCCGTCCCCGAGAGCCACGCGCCCGTCGCACCGAGCCCGGGGACGGCGCGGACCGCGCCGCGCGCCGCCTGCGTGACGGCGGCCCGGCCGATCGTGGCGGCCGGCTGCGATTGCACGTAGCGCACGCGGTGCGCGGCCCGGAGGCTGGATGCCGGCAGCTCGACGCCGAGCATCGCGGCGGCTTCCGAGAGCGCGAGGTGCGCCGCGCCGTCGTCGTCGAGGGCAGCGGTGGCGGGCTCCTCCCCCTGCGCGCCGAACGAGACGCGCACGACGTGGATACCGGGGTCGGCGGCATCCCGGACCCAGTCCCATTTGGCGCTCGAGTGGGTGAGGGCCTTGGCCACGTGACTGCCGGGCACGGTGAGCACGCCGGTCCCCCGCGGCGCGCTGTCGAGGACGGGGGCGTCGAGCACGAGGGTCACGACCTCGACCACGGGCGCGATCGGATCGCCCTCCTCGAGCCCCGGCACGACGGGCGCGAGCAGCTGTCGGGCCGACCCCTCGGGCAGCGCGACGATCACGGCCTGCGCGCGCAGCGGCTCGTCGTCGACCGACGTCGACACCGCCCAGCCGTCATCGACCTGGCTGAGCCCTCCGGCTCGCACGCCGGTGCGCACCTCGACGTCGGCGTCGCGCAGGCCCGCCGCGAGCGCGTCGACCAGGCGCGACATCCCCCCGACGATCCCCTGCACGGCTCCCCCCGGCGCCGGGGCCTTGGCGGCGCCGGCGGTGACCGGGACGTCGGATGCCGGGGCATCGGCCGGACGGGACGGAGGGCGGCGGGCGCGCAACTCGGCGACGGCGCCCGTGAGCGAGCCGGTGCGGGTGAGGGCGGCGTTGAGCCCGGGGGCGGCGAGGTCGACGTCGATGTCGTCGGGTCGCGCGGAGTACACCCCGCTCGTGACGGGGGCGACGAGGCGGTCGAGCACCCGCGCGCCCAGGCGCGAGCGCACGAGCTTTCCGAGGCTGAGGGCATGGCCGATCGTGAGGGGAGGCCGCACGCGATCGACGTAGGCCCGCCAGGCGCCCGACCAACCGATCACGCGCCGCACATCGGGGGCGAAGGGGTTGTCGGGGATGCCGAGCACGCCGCCCTTCGGCAGGGGCGCGGCGCCCACGCCGGGGACGCCCGCCACCCAGGCTCCCGCCGGATTCGGCGAGACCACGTCGGCGCCGAGGCCCAGTTCGTCGAGCAGGTCGCGGACCACGCCCCCGCGGGTGGCGAAGCTCTCGGCTCCCACGTCGAGCGTCATCCCGCCCACCTCGGCGGAACGCACCACGCCGCCGAGCGCGTCGGAGGCCTCGAGAACCGTGACCCGCAGGCCCACCTTCGCGCACTCGCGCGCGGCGACCAGGCCGGAGACGCCCCCGCCGATCACGATCACGCGCGTCTCGTGCGCGTGCTGCACGAGACGATCGAGGGGCTCGCTCACGCCCGCTCCCCGTCGGCCGGGGCCCCCTGCGCGGGAGCGGCGTCGACCGAGGCTCGGTGCGCGTGGGCGACGATGCGCGTCAGCACGTCGGGGTCGGTGTCGGGCGGCACGCCGTGGCCGAGGTTGAGGATGTGCGCGCGCGCCGCGCGTCCGCGGGCGAGCACGTCGTCGACGTGCGCCGCGAGGACGGGCCAGGGCGCTCCGAGAAGGGCCGGGTCGATGTTGCCCTGCAGGGTCACGTCGGGGCCGACGAGCGCGGCGGCCTCGTCGAGCGGCATCCGCCAGTCGACACCCACCGCGTCGGCGAGCCCGCCCAGACGCATGTCGTCGAGGAACGCCCCGGTTCCGACGCCGAAGTGGATGCGGGGGACCTCGATGCCCTGAAGGGCCTCGGTGGAGTGCGGGGCGATGAACTCCCGGAACGTCGCCGGTGACAGCGAGCCCGCCCACGAGTCGAACAGCTGCACGGCCTGCGCCCCGCCCTCGATCTGCGCGTCGAGGAAGGCGCGCGACACCTTCGCGAGCCAGCCGGCAAGACGGTGCCACGAGGCGGGGTCGGCGTGCATCATGCCGCGGGCGCGCAGGTGCTCCTTCGACGGTCCCCCCTCGACGAGGTAGGCGGCGAGCGTGAACGGCGCCCCGGCGAAGCCGATGAGGGGGACGCTGTCGCTGAGCTCGGCCGTCACGCGCCGGGCGGCCTCGCGCACGGGCTCCGCCGCCGCGGCCACGTCGGCCGGATCGATCGCCGTCACCCGCGCGACGTCGTCGGCGGTGCGCACGGGGTCGGCGAACACCGGCCCGCGGCCGGGCTCGATCACGACGTCGACGCCGGCCAGGCGCAGGGGCACCACGATGTCGCTGAAGAAGATGGCGGCATCCACGTCATGCCGACGGATCGGCTGCAGCGTGATCTCGGCCGCGAGATCGGGCGTCAGGCACGCGTCGAGCATGCGCGTACCGACGCGCAGCTCCCGGTACTCCGGCAGCGAGCGCCCCGCCTGCCGCATGAACCACACCGGCTGCCGCTCGGGACGGTCGCCTCGGAGGGCGCGGAGGAGCGGAGCGTCGGGGGATGCGGATGCCATGGCATCCATCCTCCCATTCCGCCCCTGTGCGCGAGGGGGATGCCTTGACGTCGAGAGGCCGCTCGGAATACCCCGAGGCGCCCGGGCGTAGAATATGAGCGTGTTGCTGTGCGTCAGCGCGAGTCACAAGACCGCGTCCTTCGAGCTCCTCGAGCGCCTCAGCGTACCCCGCACCCCGGTCGCCCCCCTGATCGCCGAGCACGCCGAGCTCGTGCAGGGCGCGGTCGTCGTCGCCACGTGCAACCGCTTCGAGGCCTACGTCGACATGGACGAGCCCGTCACCGCGGCCGTCGCCCTCGGCGTCGACGCCACCTTGAGCGCCATCGAGGCGGCCACCGGCGTCCCCGCCAGCGAGCTCGAGGGCTCCTACACCGTGCTCGGCGGCGACGACGTCGCGGAGCACCTCTTCTCGGTCGCCTCCGGCCTCGAGTCCGTCGTCGTCGGCGAAGGCGAGATCGCCGGCCAGGTGCGTCGCGCGCTCACCGAGTCGCGGCAGCTGGGCACGACCTCGGCCGAGCTCGAGCGGCTGTTCCAGCGCGCGTCCGAGGCGCAGCGCGGCGTGAAGAACTCCACCGCCATCGGCCGCGCCGGTCGCTCCCTCGTGCGCCTGGGCCTCGAGCTCGCCGACAGCCGCATCGCCGACTGGTCGACGCAGCGCGTGCTGCTGGTCGGCACCGGCGCTTACGCCGCCGCCACGGTCGCCGCCCTGCGCGACCAGGGCGCCGAAGACATCTCGGTGCACTCGCCCTCGGGTCGCGCCGCGAAGTTCGCCGCCAAGCACGGTCTGCGCGCCGTCTCGGCCGAGACGTTCCCCTCCGCCGTCGCGCACGCCGACCTCGTCATCACGTGCACGACCAGCGAGCACCACGTCGTCAGCGCCGCGACCTTCGCCGCCGGCCGCACCGGCGCCGAGACCACCGCGGCCGCCGGGTGCCCGGTCGACCACGCGGGCCGCCGTCTCGTCATCGACCTCGGCCTCCCGCGCAACGTCGACCCCGACGTCGCGACCGTGCCGGGCGTCGACCTGCTCGACCTCGAGACCATCCGCCTGCACGCCCCGCTCGAGGAGCTGCAGGCGACCGACGCCGCGCGCGACCTCGTGCGCGACGCCGCCCGCCGCTTCGCCTCCGTCGGTGAGCGCAAGAACATCACCCCCGCGGTCGTCGCGCTTCGCGCGCACGTCTTCGGCGTGCTCGACGCCGAGGTCGCCCGCGTGCGCGCCCGCGGCGACGAGGGCGGCCAGACCGAGCAGGCCCTGCGGCACCTCGTGGGCGTGCTGCTGCACACCCCCACCACGCGTGCGCACGAGCTGGCCGAGACGGGCCGGGCCGACGAGTACATCGACGCCCTCTCGGCGCTCTTCGGCATCGAGGTCGAGGGCTCCCCGGAGTCCGCCGCCCCTCGTCGCGACATCGCCGACGCGGGCTGAGACCCCCTTCTCGCCTGCTGTCCTCGGGCAGGATGGATGCCGTGAGCACACCGGCATCCGAGGTCTACGTCGTCGCGGGCGAGTACCGCGCCCGCAACGGACTGCGGTGGGCGGCGACCGTGGTGCTCGGTCTGCTCGACGTGGGCGGGGGCGCGCCGGCGGTGAGCGAGGTCGTCATCCGGCGGGTGGACGGATCGCTCGTGAAGCGCCTCCCTCCCGGCGACGTCGATGACTTCCGCTCGCAGCTGAACGAGATCACGCTCGACCTCACCTCGATGGATGCCGTGCCCTTCGCGCGGAAGTGGATCGCCGCTCCGGAGTGAGGCGGGTCGTGCCGCGCCCGGCGGAACCGAGGATGGGGGCGTCCGCACCGCCGGGCGCCGGTCGGTCGCGCGAGAATGGGCGTATGAGCCTGCGCATCACCGATGATCCCGCCGCCGACGAGCTGCTTTCGGCCAACCCCCTCGCGCTCCTGATCGGCATGCTGCTCGACCAGCAGGTGGCGATGGAGACGGCTTTCGCGGGACCGTTGAAGATCCGGGAGCGAACCGGGTCGATGGATGCCGCGAACATCGCACACGAAGACCCCGAGGCCTTCGCGGCGGCGTTCTCGCAGTCGCCGGCCGTGCACCGCTACCCGGGTTCGATGGCGAAGCGTGTGCAGGCCCTCTGCGCCGCGGTCGAACAGGAGTGGGACGGCGACGCCGCGAACATCTGGACCCGTGACGACCCCGACGGCGCGACGGTTCTGAAGCGACTGAAGGCCCTGCCCGGGTTCGGCGAGCAGAAGGCGAAGATCTTCCTCGCCCTGCTCGGCAAGCAGCGCGGCTTCGACGGCGCGGGATGGCGCAACGCCTCCGCGCCCTACGGCGAGGACGGATCGTTCCGCTCGGTCGCCGACATCGTCAGCCCCGAGTCGCTGACGAAGGTGCGCGAGCACAAGCGCGCCGCGAAGGCGGCGGCGAAAGAGGCGAAGAAGGACTAGCCGCCGGGCAGCGTCGTCCCCTCGCGCCCGGGCCACCGGGGCCGGCGGGCGGGCGTCGACGCCGGGGCGTGGAGTGGGCGGCGAGGCACACGGCAGGCGAGAGCCGCGGACGACGGAAGGCGGGCGCCGTCCTCACGGCGCGGGGCCGACGGCGCGGCGCCCACGGCGAGGGGCCGACGGCGCGGCGCTCGGGTCGAGGCACGAGCTGCGCGGCGTTCTCCACCGGCTCTCACCGCAGGGCGCGCAACGCCAGGGCGACCGCCTTCACCTCCCGGATGCGACGCTCGTAGGTCGCGGCGACCACGATGAGCAGCGCACCCGCGATGCCCAGCCACAGCCACCACAGCCCCGAAGCGCTCTCGTACAGCGCGGTGATCCAAGGCCACAGCTGCGCGACGGCGTGCACGATCAGCACCACGCCACCGAGCACCACCGGAGCCTGGAGACGCCAACGCACACCCCAGAGCAGGGCGACGAGGGCTGCCGCGCCGAGGCCGATGACGCGCCACAGCGCCGAGTCGCCGGAGAAGTCGAACAGCAGCGAGGGGACCAAGAGCACACCGAGACCCGCACCGAGCGCGGGCCAGCTGCCGAGCTCGGGCGTCGAGCGCAGCGATCGGATGCCGTGCACGAGCAACGCCGCCGCGAGCGGAAGCGTCGCGGTCTCCACCGGATCGGCGGCGCCGACGGCGACCGCCACGATCGCGAGGGCCAGGCCGAGTCCGAGAGCCGCCCACCGCACGAGGGCGGCACGCGGACCGCGCCACAGCACGCCGACGGCGAAGACGACCGCGAGCGTGACGACCACCCGCAAGACGTCCTGACCGGGAACGGCGATCAGACGCACCGCCGACAGACCCGTCGCCAGAGCGAGCGCGGAGACGGCGAGAGCGGGCGGCATCCACACGGGAACGCCCGTGCGTCGTCGCGCGAGCAGGACAGCCGCGCCCATCAGCACGACCACGAGCACGACGAGCCAGAGGTCGAAAGACGCGGCGCGGACGTCATGCACGGCGCGCAGCGCCGTCGCGATGGCGAGGGCCGCGCCGGAGATCGCCACGGACGGCACGAGAAGCACCGTCCGTGGGCCGGACAGCAGTCGCGGCGCGGTTCCCAGCACGATCGCGGCGACCAGGGCGACGCCGATCGCGCGAGCGGGGGAGTCGCCGGCGAGGACCGCTGAGGGGAGCAGCCCCACAGCGAGGCCGACCGCCGCCGTGACGACGAAGGGCAGGGGCATCGGCAGCGACTCCGGGCGCGGGCGGGACAACCGCGTCAGCGCCGCCGCCAGGGCGACGAGCGCGAGGGGAATGGTCGCCCACTCGATCGGGCGCACGCCCCCGGCCGTCGCGGCGGCCGCCACGAGCGCCGCGCCTCCGAGCGCCGCACCGCCGACCGACATCTCGGCGACGGTCGGATCGCCCGCGCCGAGGTGCCGGCGCAGCAGCACGACGCCCGCGGCGCCGAGCACCGCGATGGCCGTCACGACGCGGAGGACCGGACCGACCGCGGCCGCGACGAGCACCGCCTCGCCGAGGGCGAGGACAGCCACGGCGGCGATCGCGACACCGCGCGAGGCCGGGGCGGCCCACGTCGTCGCCCGACGCGAGAGGCCGACCGCCGCGACGGCGAACGCCAGCGCGGCGGTGGCGAGCGCGGCATCCGGTGCCGCGGATCCTGCCGCGCCGAGGTCGACCGCGCGGGTGACGCGCACCGCGACGCACAGCACCAGCGTCAACGCCCCCGCGGCGGCGACGCCGACGGGCAGCACGTCGGGCGTGCGCGCGGGGCGGACCCAGGCGCCCGCGAGGAGGGCGACGAGGGCGAGCCCCCCGGCGACGACCGCCCGGACGAGATCGTCGGGGTCGGCCAGTGCGGTGGGGAGGAGGGCGACCCCCGTGCCCGCCGCCGCGATCACCGCGGGCGTCACGGCCGAGCGCTCCGGACGGCGTCGACGTGCGCGCTCGGTACCGGCCGCGAGGGAGAGCAGCGCGACACCGACCGGGAGGGTGAAGAACTCGACGGTGTCGGTGCCCTGCCACAGGAGGCGGGACCAGAGGGCGGCAGCCCCGACGGCGAGCGCGAGCCAGACGAGGTGACGCCGCGCTCCGCTCGAGGAGAAGAGCCCCTCGGAATCGGTGGCCCACAGCAGCACCGCGACGGCGGCGAGGAGGAGCGGCACCCACCGCAGGCCCTCCGACGGGGCGGCGGCGACCGCCAGCACGAGGACCACCGCCGTACCCGCATCGGTCAGCGCCCGCACGGCGGGTTCCGATCGGAGGGCGCGCAGAGCGACCCCCGCCACGACCACCCCGAGGGCGGCGGCGGCGATCGTTCTCGCGGACGCGGTCGCGCCGGCGAGGCGAAGCACCGTGTCGGTGGTGGCGGCGGCGAACAACGGTGGCGTCAGCGCGGCCGCGGGTCGCACGATCCGCCACGTGGCCAGGCTCGGCGCCCCCGCGAGGGCGATCGTGGCGACGACGGCGGCGAGGCCCGCCCCTGCGATCCAGGCGTCGGCGGCGGGCGGCGCCGTGAGCAGCGCCACCCCGATCGAGAGCCCCGCGCCGATGGTCGCCGTGAGCGCACCGGCCGCACGCTGGGTCACGTCGAGTCGCACCCGTCGGGCGAGCGGCGAGACCAGGAACAGGAGGCAGCCGGCGGCCACGACACCGGCGGACGCCGCGGGGGCTCCCCCCGCGAGCGATACCTCGATGCCCGCGCGCAGAGCGGAGGGGAGGAGCAACGCGCTGGCCGAGACGAAGGCGACGACTCCGGCGGTGGAGGCCACCCGGACCGAGCGGTGGACACCGGCCGCCATGGCGATGACGCCCGTCACGACGACCGTGCTGACACCCCACGCCAGCGGTGAGGCGAACGACAGGACCCACCCGCCGAGCAGCGCGATCGTCCCCGCGATGACGGCGAGCACGACGCCGCCGGCGACCACGGGGGCTGCCGAGGGGACCGCCGATTCGAGCGGCGTCGCCCCGGGATCCGCCGGAACCATCGGCTCCGCTCCTGGCGTCGGCGCAGCGGGAGCGGGGGCGATCGGAACGGGCCCGGGCGCAATGGCTGCCGTAGCGTCCGGATGACCGACCGCGCGCGGCGCGTCGGCGCGCGGCGGAGGAACCGCCGCCGTCCCGCCGGGGACGGGCGAGGACGCGGCCCCGACCGGGGTGGTCCCCTCGCGGGTCAGCACGCCGCGACGGCGGAGCAGCACCACGACCGCGGTGAGCGTGAGGGCGAGGTACCACGCGACGACGAGCAGCAGGACCCGCAGCTGGGGTCCGGCGAGGAGCGCGATCGCGGCACCGGCCGCGAGGGCGGCGAGACGCCGGCTGCCCCACGCACCCGTGAGGCGCCAGGCGATCGCGGCGAGAGCCACGACGGCCGCGAGGGCGATCACGGCGGCGGTGGCCTCGGCATCCGGGTGGCGGACGTCGAAGGCGGACCGCCCGAAGACCGGGACGACGCCGCTGAGCTGGACGAACACCGCGCCCGTGGCGGCGCCGACCGGCGCGAGGGAGGCCAGCCCGGCGACCGCGAGGGCGGTGATCGCGCCGGCGGCGAACGTCGTGCGCGCAAGGCCGGGCGCCGCCCGACGCCCCGCGACGTCGAGGGTGAGCGCCACTACCGCGGCGACCACGACGGGCACCGTCACGGTGAGCGTCGCATCGGCCGCCCGCACCACGGCGACCGCCACCCCGGCGCCCAGGGAGAGCACTGCGGCGATCGCGGCGACCGGTGCGAGTCGCGACTCGCCCCGGCGGGTCATCGTCCACGCGTGGGCCGCGAGGGCCAGGGCGAGCACCGCGGACGGCAGGACCGGCGCCCACGTGGACTCCGGGTCGAGGAACAGGGCGGCCGCGAGCGCCATGATCGCCGCCAGGCCGGCGACGGCACGCACCGCGGCGATCTCCGGCCGCAGCGGAGCTCGCGGCGGGCGGCCGAGCAACGGAGCCAGGGGGGCCGCGATCGCCAGCACCACCACGACGAGGCCCGAGACGTACCAGGCGAGCAGCGTGTCGGATCCGACCACCCCCGCGGCCAGGATGGCGGGGCCGACGGCCAGGGCGACCACCGCCGTCGACAGCGGCGCGCGCAACCGGGACAGCCGCGACCAGCCGACGAAGGCGGCCCCCGCGGCGGTGGTCGCCGCACCCCAGTACACGGCCGCATCGAGGGATGCCGCTCCCCCCAGGTCGTTGGCGCGCACGGCCCAGACATCCAGCGCCACCAGGGCGATGCCGAGCAGCGAGATGCCCTCGGCCGTGGCCTCGAGCCGGCGCCGACGGAGGAGCGAGGCCGTGGCGATCACGGCCGCGGTGACGAGGCCGATGATGACCGAGCGCAGGACGAGTCCGCCGCTGATCCACGCGACCGTGAGGAAGAACACCGCCGCCACTGCCAGCAGCACCACGCCGGTCGAGAGCAGGAAGACCTGCACGCTCGAACGCCGCGGTTTCGCCGGGTCGGCCGTGGTCGAGCCGACGGCAGGGGGTTCGTCGCCGGGCGGCACGTGCACATCGGCGGAGGCCGCGGCGGCCGGGGTCGCGGAGGTGCGGGGGACGCCCGAGGCCGCGGGCACCGGCAGGCGTGGGGACGGCGGTGCCGCGATGTCGGTCGCCGAACCGGGCGGGGGGAACACCGCTGCGGCGGGGGCTTCCACCGGGGCCGCAGCGGGCACCAGCGCGGGCGCGGGCGCGGGACGCACGGGATGCCGTTCGGCCTCGGTCGCGCGGACCGGGCCCGATGCGGCGCCCTCGCTCGCCCGGTGGATGAGGAGGAGGGCCTCGGCGCGTTCGTCGACGAGGGCGACGATGCGCTGCGACAGGTCGAGCACACGGGCCGTGCGTGCGTCGGTGAGGTCGAGACCGCACGCGGGACAGGGCGAGACCGTGATCGCGGTGAAGCACGAGGGGCACCGCCCGGTGTCGACGAGCGCCCCCGGCTGCGGGGGCCAGGAGATTCCCGAGCGTGCGCCCGTGTGTTCGACTTCCATCGTGCCCCCTCGGCGTCGGTCGTCGCCCCAGGCTAGCGAAGACCCCGCCGCCCCCTCGGCCACCGTCCACAGCGGGCCGCGCACGGATCCTCCCCCGTTCCGCACCGCGGACGCCGTCCCACCCCGCCCGAGACCCCGTCGCGCACGCCGGCCCGGCTGGGCGATCCGTGCTCCGGGTACGCCGACGCCGTCACCCGCGGCACCCTGCACCCTCGAAACGCGAAGACCGGATGCCACGGCCCCGAGGCCCCGGCATCCGGTCTCCCGTGACGCAGGTCAGGCGCCGCGCAGGCGCTCCGCCAGGTAGCCGTGCAGCGCGTCGAGGCCGATGCGCTCCTGGCCCATCGTGTCGCGGTCGCGCACGGTCACGGCGTTGTCGTCGAGCGAGTCGAAGTCGACCGTGACGCAGAACGGGGTGCCGATCTCGTCCTGGCGACGGTAGCGGCGACCGATCGCGCCGGCGTCGTCGAAGTCGATGTTCCAGCCCGCCGCGCGCAGCGCGTCGGCGGTCTCACGGGCCAGCGGCGACAGGCGCTCGTTGCGCGACAGAGGCAGCACCGCGACCTTGACGGGCGCGAGACGCGGGTCGAGCTTGAGCACCGTGCGGGTGTCGGTCCCGCCCTTGGCGTTCGGCACCTCTTCTTCGCGGTACGCGTCGACGAGGAACGCCATCATGGCGCGCGTCAGGCCGAACGAGGGCTCGATCACGTAGGGCGTGTACTTCTCGCCCGACGCCTGGTCGAAGAACGTGAGCGACTGGCCCGACGCCTCGGAGTGGCTCTTGAGGTCGTAATCGGTGCGGTTGGCGACGCCCATGAGCTCGCCCCACTCCTTGCCCGGGAAGCCGAAGCGGTACTCGACGTCGATCGTGCCGGCGGAGTAGTGCGCGCGGTCGTCTTCGGGGACGTCGAAGCGCTTCATGTTCTCGGGGTCGATGCCGAGCTCGATGAACCAGTTCCAGCACGCCTCGACCCAGTGCTCGAACCACTCGTTCGCCTCGGCCGGCGGGGTGAAGTACTCGATCTCCATCTGCTCGAACTCGCGCGTGCGGAAGATGAAGTTGCCGGGGGTGATCTCGTTGCGGAACGCCTTGCCCACCTGGCCGACGCCGAACGGCGGCTTGCGACGGGATGCCGTGAGCACGTTCGAGAAGTTCACGAAGATGCCCTGCGCGGTCTCGGGACGCAGGAAGTACAGGCCCGACTCGTCGTCGACGACGCCGAGGTAGGTCTTCACCAGGCCCGAGAACGACTTCGGCTCGGTGTACTGCCCCTTGGTGCCGCAGTTCGGGCACGGGATGTCGGCGAGACCGTTCTCGGCCTTGCGGTTCTTGCGGGCCTCGAAGTCCTCGATGAGGGTGTCGGCGCGGAAGCGCTTGTGGCAGCTCAGGCACTCCACGAGCGGGTCGGTGAAGGTCGCGACGTGACCCGAGGCCTCCCACACGCGCTTGGGGAGGATGATGCTCGAGTCCAGACCCACCATGTCGCCGCGGCCACGGACGAAGGTCTGCCACCACTGGCGACGGATGTTCTCCTTCAGCTCCGTGCCGAGGGGACCGTAGTCCCACGCGGAGCGCGAGCCGCCGTAGATCTCACCGGCCTGGAAGACGAACCCGCGGTGGCGGGCGAGGGCGATGACCTTGTCGAGGCGGGACTGTTCGGCCACGGTGGCTCCAATGGTCGGGAAAGCTGTGGGGATCGAGCGCGAGGGCGCGGCATCCAGTTTATCGAAGCGATCCCGCCTCTCCCGGCCCGCCGTCGCGGGCGTGCTCGCGCTCGCGCATCCAATTCTGCAGATACGGCATCGCGACGTTCTCGGCGTGGGCGGCCAGGGTGGCGCGGGCGGCGTCCGCGAGGGAGCCGGGGGCCGGCGCCGCGGGGTCGGCGACGTGCGCGATCGGATACGGGAAGCGGTTGCGGAACATGTCCATCCACAGCAGCACGAGGTCGTCCTCGTGCGCGAGCGTCGCGTGGCTGAACGAGCCGCGCTCGTGCCGCTCGATCTCCCACCCCTGCCGCGTGGGCCGGGCGGCGTAGTCGGGATCCCCGCCCCAGGACCACCCGCCCCGACCGCGGACGGGCACGCCGTAGCCGAAGCCGTTCAGCGCCGAAGCGAGCGCCTCGGGCGTCCACGGGGCCGGGAAGAAGGTCGACAGGCTGACCCGCAGCGCCAGCGGCGACAGGTGCGTCGGCGCCTCGCGCGCGGTCCGCGGGAGCTCCGCTTCGAGCGCGGCGGCCAGCGCGATCGTCGCGGCCGTCGGCTCGCCCCGGTCGAGCAGCAGCAGGAACGTCTGAAGGGCACGGAGGTAGGTGCGGTGCTCCGCGGCATCCGCGAAGGGCGGGACCGGGATGCTGTCGACGGGCGCCCGCCCCCAGGGCACGTCGTCGCGGTCGGTCTCCGAGAGACCCGAGCGTGCGCTGCTCATCGCGTGATCCGCTCGCGGTGCACGGTGAACTCCTCGAGCGCCGCCGCGTCGATCTCGACGCCGAGGCCGGGTCCCGTCGGAACCCGCACGTGTCCGTCCTCGATCACCGCGGGCTCCGTGACGATGTCGCGGGTGTAGAAGCGGGCGGATGCCGAGATGTCGCCGGGCAGGGTGAACCCCGGCAGGGCCGCGAGGGCGGCGTTGGCCGCGCGCCCGATCCCCGTCTCGAGCATGCCCCCGCACCACACCGGGATCCCCGCGGCGAGCGCGCGATCGTGGATCGCGACGGCCTCGAGGTAGCCGCCGACCCGACCGGCTTTGATGTTGATGATCGCCGCGGAGCCGAGGGCGAGGGCGTCGGCGGCGGCCTTGTCCGAGACGATCGACTCGTCGAGGCACACCGGCGTGCGCAGGCGCTTCGCGAGGGTGGCGTGGTCGACGAGGTCGTCTTCCTGCAGGGGCTGCTCGATGAGCAGCAGGTCGAAGGCGTCGAGCCCCGCCAGCGTGTCCGCGTCGGCGAGGGTGTAGGCCGAGTTGGCATCCACCTGGAGAGGGATGCCGCCGAACGCCTCGCGCACCGCCGCGGTGTCGTCGATGTCGCGACCGGGTTTGATCTTGATCTTGATGCGCACGTAGCCCTCGTCGAGGTAGCCGCCGACCGCGTCGACGAGCGCTCCCGGGTCGCGCTGGATGCCCACCGAGACCCCCGAGGGCACCCGGTCGCGTTCGGCGCCGAGGTACGGCGCGAAGCTCCGCCCCTGGGCGCGGAGCGCGGCGTCGACCACCGCGAGCTCGAGGCCCGCCTTGGCCATGCGGTGCCCGACGACGGGGCTCAGGATGCCGGCGACCTCCTCGGGTGCGAACGAGCGGTGCGCGAGCAGCGCCGGGGCGAGGAAACGCGACAGGACGTCCCACGCCCCCTGCGTGTACTCGCTGGAGTACGACGGTTCGGACTGCGTGACCACCTCGCCCCATCCGCGGCCGTCCGCCGTCTCCGCGGTGACGATGATGACCTCGCGCACCGTCTCGGTGCCGAAGGAGGTGGTGAACGGCGACACGAGCGGCATGTGCAGCACGCGGAGTTCCACGGCGTCGAGGGTCACGGGTGCGGCGGGATGCGGGAGCGACATGGGGGCAGGGTATCGGGCGACCGGTCCCCGACCGTAACGCCCGTGCCCGAGCCTGGCAAGGCCGACTCCTGCACGGCTCCGCGCGCGTACGGTCGGGCCCATGAGCGACGACTTCACCCCCCGCCACGCGATCGTCACCGGCTCCGACTCGGGCATCGGCGCGGCCACCGCCCTCGCCCTCGCCGACGCCGGGATGGACGTCGCGGTCACGTACCACTCCGACCAGGACGGCGCCGAAGAGACCGCCGCGGCCGTCCGCGAGCGCGGCGTGCGCGCGATCGTCGCGCAGTTCGACGCGACCGACTTCGACGCGGTCCCGGATGCCGTGAACGCCATGGCCGACGAGCTCGGCGGCCTCGACGTGTTCGTCAACAACGCCGGCGGCGGGATCGGCGGCTCGTTCCTCGACCTCGACTTCGACACGTGGCGCACCGACATCTCGCTGAACCTCGACGGCGCCTTCCTCGCCCTGCACACCGCGGCGAAGCGGATGGTGACCTCCGGCAACGGCGGGCGCCTCATCGTGGTGTCGAGCGTGCACGAGCACCAGCCCCGCGTCGGCTCCGCCCCCTACGTCGCCGCGAAGCACGGCGTCGGCGGCCTCATCAAGACGATGGCCCTCGAGCTCGGTCAGTACGGCATCACGGCCAACGCCGTCGCTCCGGGAGAGATCGCCACCCCGATCAACGACATGTCGGCCGAGGATGCGGATCGCGTCCACCGCCCCGGCATCCCCCTCGGCCGCCCCGGCAAGCCCGAGGAGATCGCCGACGTGATCCGGTTCCTCGCCTCCCCGTCGGGCTCGTACGTGACGGGTGCGAGCTGGGTCGTCGACGGCGGGATGCTGCACATGGGCCCGCAGGCGGGCTCGCACATGGAGTCCGACGCCTGGCGCTCGGCCGGCGAGGAGTGAGCACAACACCATGAGCGACGAGAAGAGCTTCGAAGAGAACCGTCACGACCAGCTCACGAGCGCGCCGAAGGCCACCGAGGCGGACGCCGCGCCGCGCTTCGACGTGAGCGAGCACGACGGCGTCACGCGCATCGACGTGCGCGACGACGCCGCGGTGCGGCCGGGTCCCGGCCCGGGCGACCCCGCCGCCGAGAAGGACCAGCCGATCACCGAGCAGTGAGCCGCCGCGTCGCCGGGCGATCGGTCCTCGACCGGCCCGGCGACGCGGTCATTCCACGATCAGGTATCCGCGCCGGTCGAATCCGCCGATCCGGCGACCGGATGCCACGTGCCCGCGCAGCTCGTCGCGCACCCGCCGGCGCCACACGGCGGCGGACGCCGGGTCGCTGCGGCGCAGACCTGCGATGTCGTCGGGCACGGGGACGACCGCCGCGATCTCGGCATCCGTCGGGGTGGGCGCCGGCGGCTCGGCGAGCGCCCACGACACCAGGAGCCGATCGGACTCGTCGCCGCGGTTGACCTCGTCATCCATCTCGCCGTACTGGTTCACCAGGTAGTCGGTGACGCGTGTTCCGAGCACCGCGAGGTTGAAGTGGGCGTTGCGCGGGATGAGCGGGTCGAACGTCCACGTGATGTGCCCGACGCCGCGCTCGAGCGCCCAGTCGCGCTGGTGGGTCTTGAGCTGTCGCCCGAGACCTCGCCCTTGGTAGCCGTCGACGATCCCGGTGATGTGCGAGTGCATCGTGCGTGCGGCGGGCGGCCCGAAGAACGCCGCCGACGCGCCGATCATGGCGTCGCCGTCGTACAGCCCGACGACGTAACCACCGGCGTGTTCCAGTGCTCGCAGGATGTTCGCCGGCATCGTCCCCCGGTCGCCCCACACGCGGTCCAGCACGCGGGAGGCCTCGTGCACGGCGTCGACGGTGTCGAGCGTGCGGATGTCGATGGAGCTCATGCCTCGATCCTCGCACCGCGGTGCGGGGGGCTCGTGTCCCACGTACGGCCGACCCCGGTCGTCGGCGTCAGCGCGTCAGCCGTACGCCGCGTCAGCGCGGGAGCACCCCGCCGACGTGGCGGATGGTGCGGCCGCGTTCCACCACGATCGCGATGCCCCCGATGAGCCACAGCGGCACCTGCGTGAGGAAGGCCACGCGGAACGCGTCGAGCGAGTAGCTCTGGGGGCTGCCCGCGCCCTGCACGTCCATCGCGATGCCGATGAAGAGGATGGCCAGGAGGGCGGCGAGGAAGCCGCCGCCGTTGACGATGCCCGTCGCGGTGCTGAGGCGATGACTGGGTGTGAAGGTGCGCGCGTGGTCGAACGCGATCATCGACGCCGGTCCCCCGGTCGACAGGGCGAACATCAGCACGATCAGCAGCCACACGGGCGCGGGACCCGGCCATGCGATGACGACGATCCAGGCGACCGCCTGGAACACGACCGTGGGCAGCACGAGCCAGCGCGACCGGCGGGTGGGATGCCGGCTCGACAGCGCCCCGATCACGGGGCCGCTGAGGATGCTGAAGAGCACGAGCGAGGTCATCACGAGCGACGCCGTCGCCGGCTCGAGGCCCTCGCCCGCCGTGAGGAAGGGGAAGCCCCACAGCAGCATGAACGCCGTCCCCGCGAAGGGGGTGGCGAAGTGCGACCAGAAGCCGAGCCGCGTACCGGGGTGCGCCCAGGACTCGCGGAATCCCCGCCGCAGATCGGGCGCGGATCGAACGACGCGGATGGCCCCGGTCTGGGTGTCGACCGAGGTGTCCACGGGATCGGCGCGACGTTCGGGCGGGCGGTTGCGGATGATCAGGAAGGTCAACACCCCGAACAGCACGCCGAGCCCGGCGAGGCTGCCGAAGGCGACCGTCCAGCTCGTCGCGTGCAGGAGCGCGGCGAGCGGCAGCACCGCGACGATCTGGCCGAGCTGTCCGATGATGCCGGTCAGCTGCACCATCACGGGCGCCCGCTGCGCGGGGAACCACGTCGCGATCACGCGCAGGACGCTGGGGAAGACGGCGGCGTCGCCCGCCCCGATGAGCACGCGGGCCAGGATGCCGATCCCCACGGCATCCGCGAAGGCCATCACGAGCTGGCCCACCGCCATCAGCACCATGCCGATCGCGATCATCGGGCGCGCGCCGAAGCGGTCGAGGAGCAGCCCGACCGGAATCTGCATCGCGCCGTAGACGAAGAGCTGGATGACGGCGAACATCGACAGCGCCGACGCGTCGGCGCCGAAGCGCACGGCGGCATCCACTCCCACCGCCGACAGCGAGGTGCGGTTGACGATCGAGACCACGTAGGCCAGCACGCCGACGGCCCACAGCGTCCAGGTGCGCCAGCCCGGCCGGTCGAGGCGGAGGGTGCTGGTCACGTCTTCCAGGCTAGACCCGCCCGTCGACACGGGCGGCGGGGTGGCGCTGGCCCGCGTGGCCTACCCGGGCAGGTCGGCGTCGAAGACGGCGGCCATCTCCGCCCGGACACGCTCGAGGTGGTCGACGAGGGAGGTGTTCGTGTCGTCGTCCGCCCACTGCTCGAGCGCCGTCTGCAGCAGCTCGACGGCGACCCCGGCGACGATCCGCGCGCGGCGTGCCTCGACACCCCGCGCGTGGAACCCCGCGGTCAGGACCTCGCGGAGGTCGGCCTGCTTCTGCAGGTCCCTCTCGCGGAGCGCGGGCTCGGCCGCGATGATGCGCCGGGCGGCGGCGATCTCGGCGCGGCGCGGCTCGAACCGCTCGCCGGCGAGGGTCTGAAAACCCGTCCAGGCGACGCCGAAGGGCGACAGGTGGACGGGTGCGGCGGAGAGCATCGCGGCGGCGAGGCGGGGGATCTCGTCGCCGGAGAAGAACACCTCGCGTTTGTCGCCGAAGTGTCGGAAGAAGGTGCGCCGCGTCACCCCGGCGCGCTCGACGATGTCCGGCACCGTCGTGGCCTCGAACCCGCGCTCGCCGAAGAGCTCGAAAGCGGCCGCGCGCAGCCGCTCCCGCGTGTCGGGGGCCCATCTCGCCATGCGGCGATCCTACGTGATGACACTCCGTGTCATGCCGAACTATAGTGAAGGCACTCCGTGCCATCACGATGAAGGGCCGCTCATGACCATGCACGCCGCCGCGACGCTCGCCGCACCCCGCGCCCCGCTGACCGTCACCGAGGTCGAGACGCCGGCTCCAGCCGCCGACGAGGTCCTGGTGCGCATTCGCGCCGCCGCGATCAACCCCGTCGACTGGGTCATCCAGGGCACCGGTCGCATCACCTACCGATGGCTGCGGACGCCCGCGGTCCTCGGCTCCGACATCGCGGGCGAGGTCATCGCCGTCGGCGCCGACGTCACGCGCTTCCGCGTCGGCCAACGCGTCTTCGGCCTCGCCACGGGCACCGATCGCGGGCGCGACCCCCTGCGCGAGGGAGCGTTCCAGCACTCCTCCATCCTGCTCGAGCGCCTCACCGCTCCGACGCCCGAGTCCCTCACCGACGCGGAGGCCGCCGTGTTCCCCCTCGGCCTCTCCACGGCCGCCTGCGCGCTCTTCCAACCGCAGCACCTGGGACTCCGGATGCCGGGGACCCCGGCATCCGCCGCCGCCCCGGAGGTCGTCGTGGTCTGGGGCGGCTCGACGAGCGTGGGGATGAACGCGATCCAACTCGCGCGCGCCGCGGGCTACACCGTGGTGAGCACGGCGTCCGCCAAGAACGCGGAGGTGGTCAGCGCCCTCGGCGCCGAGGCCGTCGTCGACCACGGATCGCCGTCGGCGGTGGCCGACATGGTCGCGGCCGTCGGCGGACGTCCCGTCGCGGGCGCCGTCGCTCTCGGGGCCGGCTCGACGGACGCCTGCCTCGACGTGCTGTCGCGTACGGGGGGAACCCGCCTGGCGATGGCGAGCACACCGGTGTCGCTCGACTCCCTCGCCGGGGGCCGCCACCTGTTCCCCGCGATGCTGCCCGTCTTCACCCGCATCGGTCTCGCCACGGTGCGCTCGAGTCTGCGCGCCCGCCGCCTCGGCATCCATGCCGGGTTCGTCTGGGGCAACAGCCTGCGGGACGACGAGATGGGCCCACGACTGTGGAGGGAGACGGTGCCCCGGATGCTGGCCGACGGCTCGCTGCGCCCCGCGCCGTCACCCCTGGTCGTCGGCGACGGTCTCGAGGCCGTCCAGGGCGCCCTCGATCGGCAGCGCGCCGGCGTCTCGGCGCAGAAGGTGGTCGTGCGCCTGTGAGCGCGACGGAGCAGCGCCTCGTCACACGCCGACCATGGTCAGCCGGCGCCGCCCGCGCACGGCAGAATGGTCCGATGGTCTCCGCGAGCCCCCACCTGCAGCCCGATCACGCGTGCCTCATCATGCACGGCAGCGACACCCCCGGCATCATCGCCGCGGTCTCGGCCCTCATCGCGCGTCAGGGCGGCAACATCGTCGCCTTCGACCAGTACTCCGACGACCCGCGCGGGGGCGCGTACTTCCAGCGCGTGGTCTTCCACCGCCCGAACCTGACCGTCGCGCTGCCCGAGATCGAGGCCGACATCGCCACCACCCTCGGCGAGGGCTTCGAGCTGGAGTGGACCCTCACCGACCTGTCCACGCCGAAGCGCATGGCCATCCTCGCCTCGAAGCAGGACCACTGCCTGCTCGACCTGCTCTGGCGTCACCGTCGCGGAGACCTGCCCGTGAGCATCCCGATGGTCGTGTCGAACCACACCACGGCCGCAGAAGACGTGCGCTCGTTCGGCGTGCCCTTCTTCCACGTCCCGTCGACGCCCGGGCCCGACAAGTCGGCATCCGAGGCGCGCATCCTCGAGCTGCTGGTCGGCAACGTCGACTTCGTCGTGCTCGCGCGCTACATGCAGATCCTCTCGCCCGACTTCCTCGAGAAGATCGGTGTGCCCGTCATCAACATCCACCACTCGTTCCTGCCGGCCTTCATCGGCGCCGAGCCGTACAAGAAGGCGAAGCAGCGCGGCGTCAAGCTCATCGGCGCGACCTCGCACTACGTCACGAGCGACCTCGACGAGGGCCCGATCATCGAGCAGGACACCGTGCGCGTCACGCACGCGGACTCCGCCGCGGAACTCGCGCGCCGGGGCGCCGACGTCGAGCGACAGGTGCTCTCGCGCGCCGTGCTGTGGCACGCGGAAGACCGCGTCATCCGGCACGGGAACCACACGATCGTCTTCTAGATCGCGGATGCCGAGCGCGAGGCCACCGCGCCCCGCTCGGCACCCGTCCGCACGGCGCGCCCGCGGCTCGACGCCCCGCCGCGATGGGAGCGGCCCCCGGCCACGGCAAGACGGCATCCCGCTGACATCCCGGTTGCAGGGTGCACCGGCTCCGTCAGCCGGATGCCGTCTCGGTGGATGACAGATCAGCGGCCGGCCCCGACCTCGTCGAACGCCGTCAGTCGGGATCGCTCGCGCGGCTGAGCGGGCCCGAACCACCGCGCGGGGGCTGCTTGCGCTGACGCGCGAACTCGCCGCCCTGCCGTCCGCCGTACGGGCGACCGTGGTCGGCGAACTCGGCGCGGAAGTACGCCAGCCGCCAGTCGCCCAGCTCGATGCGCGCGCCGGTGCGCAGGATGCGCCCCCCGCCGTCGCGCCCGGGACCCTGGTCGCGCGCCCCGCCTCCGCCGACGACGTCGAAGCCGTACAGCACGTACTCGTCATCGCCCTCGTGCCGGATCTCGGCGTGCACCGGAGCGAGCCCGGGCAGACGCAGGTCGGCCTCGTCGCCCGATCCGATGACGGTCTTGGTGGGCAGCAGGTCGAATTCGCGCGGCCGCGAGCCGTCCCACGACGAGTCACCCACCGCGAAGATGAGCCGCGGTCGCCCCGACCCCGGGGTGTAGTGGGTGGTGGTGACGCGGCGGCGCACGGTGCGGTTGACGGTGGGCACCAGCGGAAGCGGCGTCTCGGGGGGAACCGGGAACGTCAACGTCCGGTCCCCGTTGCGGCGGACGAGCAACGGCGCCACGGCCGCCACCGAGCCGAGCCGGATGTGCTTCGACCCGGTGATCACCCGCTGCAGCGCGCCGCTCTTGATGTCACCGAGCTGCAGGATGGGCCCGTCCGGCCCTTCGAGCTTCACGGAGATCCCCCGGGATGCCAGGGCGTCGGCGACCGTGGACAGCTCGGTGAGCGTCCGCCGGCCGTTTCCCGGCAGGCGCGAGGGGTCGTTCACGACGATGCGCACCTCGGTGCCGGAGGCCGTGACGGTCCCCTCGAACGGCGGGGAGTCGGCATCCCCCGTCTCCTGCTCGGAGAAGGCGAGGTCGATGTCGAGGCGCACCATGACGGCGCCGCCTCTCAGTTGCCGCGGTACGGGTCGGACCCGGCCGCGGTGTCGTCGCTCGTGGTGACGCGGAGGGTGCCGTTGAGCTTCCACGTCGCGCGGGGAGCGTCGGGGCCGATGTCACGCGGCACTTCGACGGTCATGTCGACGAAGGAGTAGTTCACGGCGGCGCCGCGGCCGGTGAGGTACGACCACATCTCGCGGCCGAGGTCGGTCCAATCGGTGATCGAGTGGCCCTCGGGGCCGGACGAGTCGGCGAACGGGTCGGTGGTGGCAGGAGTCTCGGACATGGCTTCGGTCCTTCCTTTCGTTTCGAGGCCACCAGCGTCCCAGCGGCTCGGACCGGTTGGGGAGGGATTGCGCGGACGCCGCGGTTGGGGCACCATTCCCCCGACCCCCAAAGACTCATTTGACGGTCGAGGCCGGCCGCGGCACGATGGCGGGATGTCGCGCCTCGAGGAACTCCGCGCCACCGCCCATCCGCTGCGGCTGCGCCTGCTGTCGCTGCTCACCGGAGCGGCGATGAGTGCGGCCGAAGCAGGGCGCGAACTAGGCGTGTCGCAAGCGTCGGCGAGCTACCATCTGCGCGTGCTGGAGCGGGCGCGCCTCGTCCGCGTGGTCGAGGTCGTGCGGCTGCGCGGCGGCGAGGCGAAGCGCTACCGCCACGAGTCGTCGTCACGGCGGTACGACCCCGATACGCCTCGCGGCGAACGCTCCCCCGAGGGCGAGACGGAGTACCTCGAAGCGATCGTCGAGGAGCTGCGCCGCCGCGCCGCGCTGCGCGCGGACGGCCCCGCGATATCGACCGACGCCGAGCTGTGGGTGGACCCCGCCGTCTGGCGCCGGATCGTGCAGCACGTGGGCGAGGCGTCCGCGCTGCTGCACGCCGCCGCCCGTCCGCCGCGCACGCCGGGCACGCGTCCGGTGTCGATGACCGCGGCGTTGTTCCCCGTGCGCGTCCCGACACCGCGCTCGGCGGCCGGTCACGGGAATCCCCGGTGAGCGGCCCCCTCGCCCTCGCGCCGTTCCGATGGCTGCTCGCCGCGCGCACCACGGCGATCGTGGGCAACGCCGTCGCGCCGCTCGCCCTGGCCTTCGCGGTGCTCGACCTCACCGGGTCGGCGGCGGATCTGGGGCTGGTGGTCGCCGCCCGCTCGATCGCCAACGTCGGGATGCTGCTGTTCGGCGGAGTGATCGCCGACCGTCTCCCCCGCGGCGCCGTTCTCGTGGGATCGTCCGTCGCCGCTGCGCTGACCCAGGGGGCGATCGCCGCACTCGTGCTCACCGGGACCGCCGGCATCCCGCTGCTCGTCATCCTGAGCGTCGTCAACGGTGCCGTGGCCGCCGTGAGCCTCCCGGCCGCGGCGGCGCTCGTGCCCGACACGGTGCCCGCCCCGCTCCTGCGACCGGCCAACGCGCTGCTGCGGCTCGGGCTGAACGGCGGCAGCATCGTGGGCGCGTCGGTCGGCGCCGTGGTCGTCGCCGCCGTCGGACCGGGGTGGGGTCTCGCGATCGATGCGGCCGCCTTCGCCGTCGCCGCGATGCTCTTCTCACGCCTGCGACTGCCGTCGCCGCCGGATGCCGCGCCCGGCGAGCGCGCCTCGGTCTGGAGCGACCTCCGCGAGGGCTGGCGCGAGTTCGCGGCGCGTCGATGGGTCTGGATCGTCGTGCTGCAGTTCGCCGTGCTGAACGCCGCCTTCGTCGGTGCGACCACGGTGCTCGGACCGCTCGTGGCCGACGAGAGCTTCGGGCGCGGCGCGTGGGGCCTGATCGTCGCCGCGCAGACGGCGGGGCTCGCGCTCGGTGCGGTCGTGGCGCTGCGCTGGCGGCCGCGACGCGCGCTCGGCATCGGCGTCGCGGCGATGGCCCTCGCGGCCCTGCCGGCCGCGGCCCTCGGGGCGGCTCCGGTCGTGCCGGTGCTCATCGCGGCCTTCGCGATCGGCGGGATCGCGATCGAGCTCTTCGCGATCGCGTGGGATCAGTCGCTGCAGACGCACATCCCCCGCGCGGCGCTGTCGCGCGTGTACTCCTACGACATGGTCGGATCGTTCGTCGCGGTCCCGGTCGGCGAGATCGTCGTCGGCCCCCTCGCCGAGCGGGTGGGGGCGGCCCCGGTGCTGCTGGGCTGCGCGGCGATCATCGTCGTGGCGACCTCGGCTGCGACGTGCTCGCGGAGCGTGTGGAGCATCCGCGCCGCCTGAGGCTCAGTACACGTACTCCATGAGCTCCACGCCCAGCACGCGGAAGGCGTCGTGGGCGCGCAGCCGGTGTGCGATCGACAGATCGTCGAAGTTCACGATCAGGGCGTACGAGACGCCCGCGCGCGGTCCGCCGAGCACTCCCGCCTCGGCGCGCACCCCGGGCGCGCGGCCGGTCTTGTTGACGAACAGCAGCCCGTGCTGATCGTTCTCGTGGGCGAAGGGATCGAGGCCGGTGGCGGATGCCACGAGCGAGAGATCGTGGTTGAGACTCAACCACTCCGCCACCTGGGCGCTGACCCCGGGCGAGACGATCGTCGAGTTCACCAGTCCCGCGAAGACCTGCGCCATCTCGCGGGCGGTCGACAGGGCCACGTGCGGAGCGTCGTCGGGACCCCGGTCGTCGCGGAACCGGTCGAGCAGCGCGGTGCGGCGAAGGCCCAGCTGCTCCAGGCGCGCGCGGACCGATTGCAGGCCCACCCGGTGCAGCAGGGCGTTCGCGGCGAGGGCGTCGCCCGTCGATGCCGCCAGCATCGCGAGATCGGTCAGGGGCAGTGCCGGAGCCTTGAGGTGCTGCCAGGTGCCGCCGTTGACGGCGCCGGCGACCGCCGCGCGATCGACGATCTCGAGGGCGTCCAGGCGACCCGACTCGAACGACGCGGCCGTCTCGACGAGCAGAGGCACGACGCCGAGGCCGCCGACCGGCAGAGTGACGAAGTCGTCGCCCGAGAGCACGGCCGTTCCGCCGTCGAGATCGTCGATGCGCACCGACACCTTCGCCCCCGAGGCGGCGAGCTCGTCGAGCGCGCGCAGCGTCGCGGTGAAGGAGCGGCGGCCGGCCGCCGCCCGCCGGGGCAGTCGCTTCGGACCCTTGCGCCCCGCGCCGCGGAGGGCCGGGGCGTCGCGTCGCGACGACTCCACCGGCCCTCCGGCGGGCTCGGGCAGGGCGGGCTCGGGAAGCGGGGGCATGCCCACGAGCGTGGCTCCTTCCGGGTCAGCAGGACAACAAACGCCGTCTCACCAGATGGTGACGCGCTGGTCGGCGTCCAGCCAGAGAGCGTCGCCCTCGGTGACCTCGAACGCCTCGTAGAACGCGTCGATGTTACGCACGATCTGGTTGCAGCGGAACTCGTTCGGCGAGTGCGGATCGATCGTGAGAAGGCGGATGGTCTCGGCGTCCCGACCCTTCTGCTGCCAGATCTGCGCCCAGCTCAGCAGCAGACGCTGGATGCCGGTGAACCCGTCGACGACGGGACCCTCGCCCTCCGCCTCACCCTGCTCCTCGAGGAACAGACGGTACGCGGCGATCGCGATGCCGAGCCCGCCCAGGTCGCCGATGTTCTCGCCGATGGTGAGGGCGCCGTTGACGTGGTGCTCCTCGCTCAGTCCCTGCGGCACGAGCGCCTCGTACTGGGCGATGAGGGCCTTCGTCCGCTCCTCGAACGCCGCGCGGTCGGCATCCGTCCACCAGTCCCGCAGCGATCCGTCGCCGTCGAAGCGGCTGCCCTGGTCGTCGAAGCCGTGACCGATCTCGTGACCGATGACCGCGCCGATGCCGCCGTAGTTCGCCGCCGCATCGCGCTCGGCGTCGAAGAACGGGTACTGCAGGATCGCCGCGGGGAACACGATCTCGTTCATGAGCGGGTTGTAGTACGCGTTGACCGTCTGCGGGGTCATGTACCACTCGTCGCGGTCGATCGGCTGGCCCACCTTGGCGAGCTGACGGTCGTGCTCCCACACGTGGGCGCGCCGCACGTTGCCGACCAGGTCGTCGGCGTCGATCTCGAGGTCGGAGTAGTCCTTCCAGCGAACCGGGTAGCCGATCTTGGGCGTGAAGGCGTCGAGCTTGGCCAGCGCCCGCTCGCGCGTCTCCTCGGTCATCCACTCGAGCGTGCGGATCGATCGGCGGTACGCCTCGATGAGGTGGGCGACGAGGCCGTCCATCGCCTCCTTCGCGGCGGGCGGGAAGTGCCGCTCGACGTAGACCTTGCCGATCGCCTCGCCCAGCGCCGCCTCGACGAGGCTCACGCCGCGCTTCCAGCGTTCGCGGTTCACGGGCACGCCCGTGAGCTGCGTGCCGTAGAACGCGAAGTTCTCGGCCACGAACTCGTCGGACAGGAACGCCGCGGCCGCGTGCACGATCTTGAAGCGCAGCCACGCCTTCCAGTCGTCGAGACGCTCGGCCACGAGCAGACCGCCGAGCGATTCGATGAAGCTCGGCTGGTACACGACGACCTCGGTGAGCGCGTCCTCGTGACCCGGGTCGACCCCCGCACGCCACGGCTCGAGGTCGACTCCGGCGAGGGCGAGCGTGTCGTCCCACGTCTTGAGGTTGTACGTCTTGACCGCGTCGCGGCTGTCTTCGCGCGACCAGTGATGCGCGGCCAGGTCGGCCTCGAGCGCGAACACGCGATCGGCGGATGCCGCGGCCTCGGCGACCCCGGCGAGCTCGAGCACGCGGGCGATGTGCGCCCGGTAGGCGGTGCGGGTCTCGTCGAAGTTGTCGAGCCGGTAATAGCTCTCGTCCGGCAGCGAGATGCCGCCCTGGTAGACCACCGGCACGTAGCGGGTGGGGTCGCCCGGATCGGGCTCGACGAACAGCGTCAGCAGGCCGCTGATGCCGTCGCGCTCGAGTTCGCCGATGAGCCGGAGCAGGGAGGGGATGTCGGTGACGGTGTCGACGGCCGCGAGCTGCGGGGCCAGCGGCTCGCCGCCGAGCGTGGTGATGCGCTCGGTGTCCATGAAGCTCGCGAAGAGGTCGCCGATCTTGCGGGCTTCGCTGCCCGGCTCGGCTTCCTGCGACTCCTGGACGATGGTGCGCACGTCCGCCTCGGCCTGCTCGGCGATGAGGTGGAACGAGCCCCAACGGGCCTTGTCGTCGGGGATCTCGGTGCGCTCCAGCCAGCGGCCGTTCACGTAGCGGAACAGGTCGTCCTGCGGGCGGATCTCGTCGCTGAGCTCGTCGAGCGCGAGACCGGAGCGGGGGGTGTCGGTCATGGAGACAGGATAAGTGCCCCGCATCCGTGCGGGCTCGGAATGCGGGGCGCGCCACGCGTGGACGCGGAACGCAAGCCGTCGCCGTTCCGCGCATCGACCCGAGCGCCCCCGCGCCGGGCGGGCCCGCCCCGTCCCCCTCGCATCGCGCAACCTCCGCGATCGGCGCGACCTCAGCGCCCCCCCCGGATCGGACGGAGCTTGCGCAGATCACTGACCCTGCGCCGCGCCCGGCTCGCGCCGCACGCGCGCAGGGCGCCGCGCGCCGAGCGACGTCGGAGGCCCGGCCTAGGCTCGGACCGTGACGACACCGCCGCCCGCGACGCTGAACCGCTCGATCCTGCGGCTCGCGGTGCCCGCGCTCGGCGCGTTGATCGCCGAGCCGCTCTTCTTGATCGTGGATGCCGCGATGGTGGGGCACCTCGGTGTCGCTCCCCTGGCGGGTCTCGGCATCGCGAGCGCCGTGCTGCAGACGATCGTCGGGCTCATGGTGTTCCTCGCCTATTCGACGACGCCCGCGGTCGCGCGGCGGTTCGGGGCGGGCGAGACGGGACGCGCGGTGTCCGTGGGCATCGACGGGATGTGGCTGGCTCTCGCGCTGGGCGGGGTGCTCGCCGCGGTCGGGTCGATCGTCACCCCGTCGGTCGTCGACGTCTTCGGCGCCGCCCCCGACGTGGCCGAGAACGCCCGCGTCTACCTCTCGATCTCGATGTGGGGCCTTCCGGCCATGCTCGTGGTGTTCGCGGCCACCGGGCTGCTGCGCGGGCTGCAAAACACGGTCACCCCGCTCTGGATCGCCGGGGTCGGCTTCGGGGCGAACGCCGCCCTCAACGCGGTGTTCATCTACGGCTTCGGATGGGGCATCGCGGGGTCAGCGATCGGCACGGTCGCCGCGCAGTGGGGCATGGTGGGCGCGTACGTCCTCGTCGTGCGCGCGCTCGCGCGTCGGCACGACGCATCCGTCCGGCCGCAGCGCGAGGGATGGGGCGGGACCGCGCGATCCGGGGGGTGGCTGTTCCTGCGGACCCTCAGCCTGCGGGTGGCCTTCCTCGCCACCGTCGCGGTCGCCACCGGACTGGGGTCCGACGAACTGGCCGGGTGGCAGATCGCCTTCACCATCTTCTCGACGGCCGCCTTCGCCCTCGACGCGCTCGCGATCGCCGCGCAGGCCCTCATCGGCCACGCGCTGGGCGCCGACGAGACCGAGACGGTGCAGAGGGTCCTTCGACGCACGAGCGCCTGGGGCATCTGGTTCGGCGTCGGCGTGGGCGCCGTGCTCGCCGCGGCCTCGGGCGTGATCGGGCTCCTCTTCACCGGCGACGCCGAGATCGCCGCCCTCGTCCAACCCGCTCTGATCGTGCTGGCCGTGGCGCAGCCGCTCGCCGGCTTCGTCTTCGTGCTCGACGGCGTGCTGATCGGCGCGGGAGACGCCCGGTATCTGGCGCTCGCGGGCCTGCTCAACCTCGTCCCCTACGCGCCGGCTCTCGTCCTCGTCGCCCTGTTCGCCGGCGGGGGCCCCGCGGGACTCGCGTGGCTCGCCGCCGCGTTCTTCGGCGTCTACATGATCGCTCGCGCGCTCACCCTCGGCCTCCGCGTGCGCGGTCGGGCGTGGATGACCGCGGGCGGCTGACCCGCCACCGCGGGCGCCCCTTCCGAGCCGGGTGCCACCGGCCACGACGATGCGCCCTCCGCGGGCGTCAGTCGTCGACGATCGCGGCGACCGCCTCGAGCTCGACGAGCTGATCGTCGTAGCCCAGCACGGTGACCCCCATCAGCGTGCTCGGCACATCGTGCGACCCGAACGCGTCGCGCACGACCTCCCACGCCGCCACGAGATCGTCCTGCCGAGCGGATGCCACGAGTACACGCGTGCTGATCACGTCGGTGAGCTGCGCCCCGGCGTCGGCGAGCGCGGTCTCGAGGTTCTCGACGCACCGGGCCGCCTGCGCGCGGACGTCGCCGACCCCGACCGTCGTGCCATCCGCGGCCAGGGGGCAGGAGCCGGCCAGGAAGATGAGACGAGCCTCGGCGGGAGCGGTCGCCGCGTAGGCGTATTCGGCGACGCCCGACAGCGACGCCGAACGGATGAGGGTGACGGCCTTCGGCATCCCCCCACCCTCGCACGCCGCTAGGCCCAGCGGCGGCACCACTCGTACATGATGACCGCGGCGGCGGAGGCCGCGTTGATCGACCGGGTCGAGCCGTACTGCGTGATCTCGACGACACCCGTCGCCGCTTCGATCGCCTCGGGCGAGAGCCCCGGCCCCTCCTGACCGAACAGCAGCACGCACGCCTCCGGCAGGTCGGCCCGATCGATCGGGACCGAACCGTCGACGTTGTCGACCGCGATCACCGGCAGGCCCGCCTCGCGCGCCCACGTGACGAACGCCGCGACGTCCTCGTGATGGCGCACGTGCTGGTACCGGTCGGTCACCATGGCGCCGCGGCGGTTCCATCGGCGCCTGCCGATGATGTGCACCTCGGCCGCGAGGAACGCGTTGGCGCTGCGCACGATGGTGCCGATGTTGAGGTCGTGCTGCCAGTTCTCGATCGCGACGTGGAACGGATGCCGTTTGGCGTCCAGGTCCGCGACGATGGCGTCCATGCTCCAGTAGCGGTAGCCGTCGACGACGTTGCGGCGATCGCCGTCGGCGAGCAGCCCGGGGTCGTAGCGCGGGTCGTCGGGCCACTCGTCGGGGCCGCCGGGCCACGGCCCGACCCCGTGCGTCGGAGTCTGTTCGCCCGGGGCGGGTGACTCCGTGTCGTGCGTCGAGGTCGGCGCGTCCCGGGTCGGGACCCGCGGGTCGCGCGCCGGAGACGGCGCGTCCCCCTCCGGAAACCGGGGGTCGAGCGCCGGCGTCGGGTCGTCGGCATCCGTCACCGATCCAGGCTATCCGCGGTCGACGCCCCGCACGATTCGGCGGCCGAGAGCACACGAACGGTACGAGAGCACGCGCCGGCGCTGACGGTCGAACCGGTGATCCCGCGCCGGTCGCGTGCTCCGGGGACGCGTCGAGGACTTTTCGGGCACCCGAAAAGTCAGTAAGGTTTCGGCATGCCGAAAACAGAGGATGCCGTGGTCCGCCGCCACGCTCCGGGGCGCGCCCTCTGGCTGCTCGGCCCGGCGATGGTCGCGGGAGTGGCCTACCTCGACCCCGGCAACGTCGCCAGCAACATGACCGCGGGCGCCGCCTTCGGCTACCTGCTCGTGTGGGTGGTGGTGCTCGGAAACGTCATGGCGTGGCTGATCCAGTACCTCTCCGCCAAGCTCGGCATCGTCACCGGCGAGAGCCTCCCGCAGATCCTCGGCCGCCGGATGCACCGCCCCTGGGGGCGGCGACTGTACTGGCTGCAGGCCGAGGCGGTGGCGATGGCCACCGACGTCGCCGAGGTCATCGGCGGGGCCGTGGCGCTGCACCTGCTGTTCGACATCCCCCTGGTGTGGGGAGGAGCGATCACCGGCGTGGTGTCGATGGGTCTGCTGCTCGTCCAGACGCGCCGCGGGGCGCGCGCCTTCGAGACCGTGCTCATCGGGATGCTCGTCATCATCGCCGTCGGCTTCTCGTTCGGCCTGCTGATCGCGCCTCCCGATGCGGCGGGGGTCGCCGCCGGTCTCGTGCCGCGCTTCGAGGGCACGAACTCGGTACTGCTGGCCGCCTCCATCCTCGGCGCCACGATCATGCCGCACGCCATCTACGCGCACTCGGCACTCGCCCGCGACCGCTTCGCCCCGGATGCCGCGACCTTCGCGCAGGTCGGCCACACGGCATCCGCGCGCTCGGCGGGAGCCGGCGCCGACGGCCCCCCGGCGACGGGGACGTCGGCCTCGCGCGCGGCGCTGGAGCACGCACGCGGCATCTCGACCCCGAGGCTGCTCCGGGCCACCCGGTGGGACGTCACGATCGCCCTCGCCGTCGCCGGCACGGTCAACCTCGCCATCCTGCTCCTGGCCGCCGCCAACCTGGCGGGCGTCGACGGCACCGACAGCCTCGAGGGCGCCTACGCGGCGCTCCGCGACGGGCTCGGCCCCCTGGTCGCGACGCTGTTCGCCGTCGGGCTGCTCGCGAGCGGCCTCGCCTCGACCTCGGTCGGCGCCTACGCCGGCGCCGAGATCATGCACGGACTGCTGCGGGCGCGCATCCCACTCGTCGTCCGGCGTCTCGTCACCCTCGTCCCCGCGCTGGCGATCCTCGCACTCGGCGTCGATCCCACCCTCGCCCTCGTGCTCAGCCAGGTGGTGCTGTCGTTCGGCATCCCGTTCGCCCTGGTGCCGCTGGTCGCCCTGACCGCGCGCTCCGACGTCCTGGGCCGGTACCGCAATCGCCGCGCGACCACGGTCGCCGGGGTGCTGGCATCCGGGTTCCTCATCACGCTCAACGTCGTCCTCCTGTGGCTCGTCTTCACCGGCGGATAGGCTGACGGCGTGGAATCGCCCGTGGCAGACGACTATCTCAAGGCGATCTACCACCACACCGAGTGGCAGGACTCCCCGATCACGCCCTCGCAGCTCGCCGGTGTGCTGAGCCTCGCCCCCTCGAGCGTCACCGAGATGGTGAAGAAGCTCGCCGCCCAGGGACTGGTCACCCACCGCCCGTACGGACCCGTGTCGCTCACCGCGGCCGGGCAGCGCCGCGCCGCCGGCGTGATCCGCCGCCACCGCCTCATCGAGACGTGGCTCGTGCGCGAGTTCGCCTACGCGTGGGATGAGGTGCACGACGAGGCCGAGGTGCTCGAGCACGCTCTCAGCGACCGGCTGCTCGAGGGCATCGACGAGCGCCTGGGGCGCCCCCGCTTCGACCCGCACGGAGACGCGATCCCGGATGCCGAGGGCGCGGTGCACCGCGAGCCCTTCATCCTGCTGGCGGAGGCGCCGGTGGGCCACGCGGGCCGGGTGCTGAGGGTGAGCGACCGGGATCCCGAGTTGCTGCGTGCGCTCGTCGATCGCGGGATCGACGTCGGTCACGAGCTCGAGGTCGTCTCCGAGGGCGTGGTGCGCGCGGACGGCGTGGAGATGTCGCTGCCGGCCGGAGCCGACGGGTCGGTCTGGCTCACTCGCTGACACCGCCGGTGGGGGAAGGCGCGGCCGCCGTCGGGGTGGTCCGGCTCACCTGCTGACGCGACCTGCCGCGGGCACTGACGCCGCGTCACCGCGGAACCATCGCCGGGCCCGCGCGGGCACCCACATACTGGCGATGACGGCCAGCGCGGCGACGAGGGCGACGACGAGGATCGGGTCGAGTTCGGTCAACGCCATCGCCGTCGCCTGCAGAGCGACCAGGACGCCGAGGTAGACCGTCAGCAGCGTGCGAGCAAGGGAACTGCCCCGCGAAAGCGCCGACCCACCGGCGATCGTGAGCAGTCCGAGCAGCACGGTCGCCGCGCCCACGAGTGAGACCGGCAGCACGAGATCGGGCGTCACGGCGTAGCGCGCCAACAGGACGACGATCCCCAGAGCGGTGTTGAGCAGTCCGCCGACGTAGACGAGCACGATGGCCGCCGTGACCACAGCGGGTCGGCGGCGCACCTCGTCGGCGACCCCGCCCGCACCAGCGGACACGTCGGCCAGGGAGCGTCGCACGAACCGTCGGTGCGCGAACCGCACCGCTTCGATCGCTCCGAGCGCGAGCACGACCACGAGTGTCACCAGGGTCGCACCGTCGTCGCCCGGATCCTGCAGTTGGAAGAACTCCCCCAACGGCGGCACGGTGAAGATCGCGGTGAGCGCGATGAACATCGCGCCGATCACCACCACCTTCACGCGCGTGACCGGACGCGACAGCACCGTGAGCACCCAGATCGCGACGATCGCGAGGATGATCGTCGCGCCCGTGCGCAACGGCGCCGTCCCCAGACCGATCTGCATCGCCACGCGCGTGTAGACGGTGAGGGAGACGGCGATGACGAGACCCGCGGGGATCGCGAAGCTGAGCGAGCGGCGGAGGAACCCCGGCACGTACCGCTGCGCGTTCGGCAGCAGCGCCAGGAAGAACGCCGGGATGCCGATGGTCAGACCATCGGTGATCGACAACTGCCGCGGCAGGAACGGGAACTCCATCACGAGGACGCCGAACAGCACCGCGAGCCCCGTCGCGTAGACGGTCTTGGTCAGGAACAGCATCGAGACGCGCTCGATGTTGGCGATCACCTGGCGCCCCTCCGCGACCACCGACGGCAGGTGCGAGAAGCGCCCGTCGAGGAGCACGAGGCGCGCCACGGCCTTCGTCGCCGCCGCACCGGAGTTCATCGCGATACCGATGTCGGCCGTCTTGATGGCGAGGGCGTCGTTGACGCCGTCGCCGGTCATGGCCACGACGTGCCCGCGCGCCTGCAGCGCGGTGACCATGCGCTTCTTCTGGTCGGGCGTGACACGGCCGAAGACGGTGTGCTGCTCGAGCACGGCGCCCAGCTCGTCGTCGTCGGCGGGCAACCGACGTGCGTCGTACCCCTCGTCGACGTCGAGGCCGACCTCTCGTGCGATGGCCGCCACCGTGCGGGGATTGTCGCCCGAGATGACGCGCACGCCGACGCCCTGATCGCGGAAGTACGCCAGGGCCTCGGCGGCATCCGGACGCACCGCCTCGACGAAGGTCAGCACCGCGACGGCCGCGACACCCGCCGGCAACCGCTCCCCATCGACGTCGGCGTCGGTGAGCGGCGTGCCCGCATGCCCCAGCACGAGGGTGCGTCGACCCGACGAAGCCAGCCGCGTGACCGCGGCGCCCAGTTCGCCGCTCGCATCGGTCGCGGCATCGCCGAACACCATCTCGGGCGCGCCGAGCACCCAGGTGCCGTCGGCGCCGCCGTCGAACGACACCGCACTCCACTTTCGCGCCGATGAGAACGGGATCCGCCGGGCCGCCGTGAGCACCGCACCCCCGGGGAACGGCTCGCGCAGGCACGTCGCCGTCGCGTTCGCGTCGGGGGCGGCCCCGTACCAGGCCAGCACGTCGGTCCAGCCGGTCGCCTCCGACAGGGCGACCGCGTCGTCGAAGCGGATCTCGCCCGCGGTGAGAGTGCCGGTCTTGTCGAGGCAGATCACGTCGACCCGGGCGAGCCCCTCGACCGCGGGCAGTTCGTTGACGAGCACCTTCTGCCCGGCGAGCCGCGCCGCACCGACCGCGAAGGCGATGGAGGTCATGAGCACGAGCCCGAGCGGGATCATGGCGGTGAGGGCGGCGATGGTGTTCACGACCGCCTGCGACCACGTGCCCTGCTGCCAGGCCTGCACCCAGCCGCCGGCCACCATCATCTGCGCGTTCAGGACGAGCAGTCCGATCGGCCCGATCCCCCAACCGACCCATCGCAGGACGCGGTCGATCGAGGTGCGCAGCTCGCTCGAGACGAGCTGGAAGCGCTTCGCCTCCGCGGCGAAGGTGTTCGCATACGACTCGGCGCCCACGCGGGCGACGCGTGCCGCACCTTCGCCGGCCACCACGATCGACCCCGACAGCACCTCGTCGTCGACGCGTTTGTCGACGGCATCCGACTCGCCGGTGAGCATCGACTCGTCGATCTGAAGGCCGCGGGACGCCACCACCACCGCGTCGGCGGCGATCTGATCGCCCGCGCGCAGCACGAGGACGTCGCCGCGCACCACCTCCGGCGGCGCGATCTCGGCCTCCGCGCCGTCGCGCCGGACCCGGGCGCGGGGCGCGTTCAGCAGGGCGAGGCGGTCGAGCGCGGCCTTGGCGCGGAACTCCTGCACGCATCCGATCACGGCGTTCGAGAGCGCAGCGACCCCGAACAGCGCGTCCTGCCAGCGGCCCAACAGCAGCAGCACGACGAAGCACGCCCCGACGATCCCGTTGAAGAGCGTGAAGACGTTGGCGCGCACGATGTTCCACGCGCTCCGGCTGGTGTCGGCCGTGAAGGCGTTGGTCTGCCCCGACGCCACCCGTTCGGCGACGTCGGCCGCGCTCAGTCCGGCGACGCCGAGGTCTGCGCGGTCGTCGCTCGTCGCCTGCTCCATGCGCTCACTGTAGAGCCCCCCCGCCGACACCGCGGGGGCCGGTTCAGGATGCCGCTCGCCGAGCCCTCTCGAACGGCCATCTCACGTGCGTGGCGGTCTCGCAGGCGCGCCACAGCTCGGTGCCCAGGTCTCCTCGCCGCGTGCCCCGGGCGGGAGTCGCCCGCCGCGGCGCGCCGCGCGCGATGAGCGCCGGGCCGTACATCGAGCCGCCCTCGGCGTGGGGATCGACGAGAGCACGCACGAGCGCCCACGCGCCCTGCTCCTTGGACTGGGTGATGGGCGCCTGCAGGTTGTCGACGAATCGCGTGAGACGGCTCGGCTCGTTCACGCCCCGCACCCCGCGCGTACGACCGCTCGTGGAGTAGCCCGGGTGCGCGACGAGGCTCTCGACCGGCACGCCGTGGGCCCGCAGCATCTTGTCGGCCTCGAGGGCGAGGGCGGTCGTCGCGGCCTTCGACTGCACGTAGGCCTTCCAGGGCGTGTAGCCCTCGCGCAGCTCGGGGTCGGTGGGCAGGTGCCGCCAGAGGGAGGTCGACATGCTCCCCACCCAGACCATCCGCCCGCGGGCGGTCGCGAGCGGTTTGAGGAGCTCGCCGGCCAGGGCGAAGTGGCCGAGCACGTTGGTCGCGAACACGAGTTCGTGTCCACCGACGGTCTCGCGCTGCTTCGGCGGATGGACCACGCCGGCGTTCAGCAGCAGCCCGTCGAGGCGCCCGCGCGCCCGCGCCGTCGCCGCGGCGGCACGCACCGACCCCATGTTGCTGGTGTCGAGCAGGAGCGTCTCGATCGCGGCATCCGGGGTCGAACGCTTCACCGCCGCCTTGGCGGCGGAGAGGCTGTGGGGGTTGCGCCCGGTCAGCAGCACGTGGGCACCCGCCGCGGCGAGCTGCTCGCACGCGAAGAACCCGAGACCGCGGGTCGCGCCGGTGACGAGATAGGAGCGTCCAGAGAGATCGGGAAGGTTCTCGGGGTCCCAGTCACGACGCGTCACCCTTCGACCCTAACGAGATCGGGCGCCCACGTCACGGGTCCATTCCGTTCGGGGAATATCGGCATCCCGGAACTTTTTTCAGAATCGACGTGACGAATCGTCCGCGGGCACCGTCTCCCTCGTGAGCACCCCGCTCCGTCGCGACGAACACCCCGCCGCCGACGCCGTCACATCGAGAAGGAGTCAGATCATGGGTCTGGACGACAAGATCAAGAACGCCGCTCAGGACATCGTGGGCAAGGCGAAGGAAGCCATCGGCAACGCGACCGACAACGACAAGCTCGCCGCCGAGGGCAAGGCCGACCAGGTCAAGGCGGATGCCAAGAAGGCCGGCGAGAACGTGAAGGACACCTTCAAGTAAATCGCCGCCACCGCGGGCGGGTCGCGATCCTCATGATCGCGCCCGCCCTCGTGCGTTCTGGAGGGCGCGTACGGGGCCGGGTCTAGGCTGGGCCGCATGCGGACCCGTGGCGACATCGAGTGCTGGCTCACCGACATGGACGGCGTGCTCGTCCATGAGAACACCCCCATCGCGGGCGCCTCGGAACTGCTCGCCCAGTGGCGGTCCGAGGGCACACCGTTCCTCGTGCTCACGAACAATTCCATCTTCACGCCGCGCGATCTGAGTGCCCGGCTGCGCGCATCCGGCCTTGAGGTGCCGGAATCGTCGATCTGGACCTCGGCCCTGGCCACCGCCGACTTCCTCCGGTCGCAGATGCCGGGCGGCTCCGCCTTTGTCATCGGCGAAGCGGGCCTCACCACCGCGCTCCACGAGGCGGGGTTCATCATGACCGAGACGACCCCCGACTACGTCGTGGTCGGGGAGACCCGCAACTACTCCTTCGAGGCCATCACCAAGGCCATCCGCTTCATCCGCGGCGGTGCGCGCTTCATCGCGACCAACCCGGATGCCACCGGCCCCTCGACCGAGGGCGTGCTCCCGGCGACCGGAGCGATCGCGGCCCTCATCACCAAGGCCACCGGCAAGGAGCCCTACATCGTGGGCAAACCGAACCCGATGATGTTCCGCTCGGCGCTCAACCGCATCGGCGCCCACAGTGAGAACACGGGCATGATCGGCGACCGCATGGACACCGACATCGTCGCCGGCATCGAGGCCGGGCTGCACACGGTGCTCGTGATGACCGGCATCAGCGACCAGCGCGAGATCGAGCGCTATCCCTTCCGTCCCGACGAGATCCTCGGCTCGGTGGCAGAGCTCGTGCGCGACGAGCCCCTCGAGACCGAACTGGCCGACGGGGAAGACGGGCTCGAAGCCGGGCTCTGACCCCGCCACCGAGAGGACGACGCATGGACGATCGCACGCTGTGGTTGATCACGGCCTTCTTCATCACCGCCGGCACGCTCGTGGCGTTCATCGTGCAGTGGCGGCGGTCACGGCGCGGGGGCGGACGCCGCGATCCGTTCGACGGGCCGGGAGACGGCGCACCCTGAGCACGGCTGTCGCACCGTTCGACGTGGCGAGGCCAGGGGCGGCATCCACCCCCGGCCGTCACGACAACAGGGCACGTCACCGCGACAGGACGATTCGCGCGGAATCGGCCTGTTCTCGCCGCACCCGCCTGTTCTGGTGACGCGTCGCGCTTACTGCGGCGCCAGCCCCAGGTCGTCGAGATCGATGGATGCCAGCCACTGCAGGCCCTCCGCCTCGATCGCGGCCTGCGCGCCGGTCTTGCGGTCGACGATCACGGCGACGGCGACGACGTCGGCGCCCTCGCGGCGCAGCGCCTCGACGGCCTTGAGCGCCGACTGACCGGTCGTCGAGGTGTCTTCGACCACGACGACGCGCTTGCCCTTCACGTCGGCGCCCTCGATCTGACGACCCCGGCCGTGGTCCTTCGGCTCCTTGCGCACGACGAACGCGTCGAGCGGAGTACCGGCGTGCACGGACTCGTGCATGACGGCGTTGGCGATCGGGTCGGCGCCCAGCGTCAGACCGCCCACGGCGACGACGCCGTCGAGGTCCTTCACGAGGTCGAGCACGAGGCGCCCGATCGCGGGAGCCGCGCGGTGGTCGAGCGTGAGCTTGCGCATGTCGACGTAGTACGTCGCCTTCTTGCCGCTCGAGAGGGTGAAGTCGCCGTGGAACACCGCCTCGGCGTTGATGAGGCCGATGAGGGCCTGGCGGTCGGCTTCGAGCTCGGGCGTAGAGGCGGCGGTCACGGCGTCGAGTCTATTGCTCCGGCCCACCCGGGCCCGCTCGAGCCCGCCTGAGCACAACGGCGGGCCGGCGGCGGAACACGCCGCGGAACCCGCGCCCCGGCCGGCTTGTCGCACCTCCCTCCCGCCGTCGTGCACACCGACGGGCGGCGCCGGGCGCCGCGGAACGCCCAGGGGCGCCGCCGCGGACGGCGATGTCCGCGCCCGAAAGTAGGCTGGATGCCATGCGCCTGGCCACCTGGAACGTCAACTCCATCCGCGCTCGTGTGACCCGCACCGTCGAGTTCTGCGTGCGCGAGCACATCGACGTGCTGGCGATGCAGGAGATCAAGTGCAAGACGGAGCAGTTCCCGTATGCGGCCTTCGAAGAGGCCGGGTACCACGTCGCCGCTCACGGCCTGAACCAGTGGAACGGCGTCGCGATCGCGAGCCGCGAGCCGCTCGACGACGTCGAGATCGGCTTCCCCGGCATGCCCGGATTCGAGAAGGGCAAAGAGGGGCCCGACCTGCCCCAGGAGGCCCGCGCGATCGGGGCGACCGTGAACGGCGTGCGCGTGTGGAGTCTGTACGTGCCCAACGGGCGCGGGCTCGACGACCCCCACTACGTCTACAAGCTCGACTGGCTCGACAAGCTGCGCCAGTACACGGCCGACACTCTCGAGAAGAGCCCCGACCTGCCGCTCGCCCTGACCGGCGACTTCAACATCGCCCCCACCGATGACGACAACGGCGACCCCACCGTCGTGGAGGGCGCGACGACCCACGTGTCCCCTCCCGAGCGCGCCGCCTTCGCCGCCTTCGAGACCGCGGGGCTGACCGACGTCGTGCGCCCGCTCATCCCCACCGGCTACACCTACTGGGACTACAAGCAGTTGCGTTTCCCCCGCAACGAGGGTCTGCGCATCGACTTCATCCTCGGCTCGCAGGCGTTCGCCGATGCCGTCCACGGCGCCGAGATCCACCGTGACGAACGCAAGGGCGAAGTGCCCAGCGACCACGTCCCCGTCGTCGCCGACCTCGACCTGTCGGATGCCGACGACGACGACGATCTGCCGATGATCTTCGGCTGATCGCCGGCGCCGTCCGCGCGCTTCCCCGCGGTTCGGCGCGCCCCGCCACAATTCGTGGTCTTCTCGTCCGCATCGGGCGGTGCGCCGGGCCGCCTGCGGATCGTCGTCGACGCGCACGTTCCTCGCCGCCTCCTCGACGGAGACTCCCGAGAAGAACGCGATCCTGCGAGCACGCGCGCCGACCGCCGCCGCACGATCGCGGCATCCGGAAGATTTTTCCCTCACCCTGTCGATTCCGCTCGGTGCCGTTCGACGCGATAGTAGGGGCAGGCATTCGCTCCCCTCAGATCGCTCGAGAGAGCACCGACGAGAAGAGTCCACGATGAAGTACATGCTGATCATGCGCGGCACCGACGAGGCGTACGCGGCGTACAAGCGGATCCCGTTCGAGCAGGTCATCAACGACATGGGCGCCTACAACGAGGCGATGATGACCGCCGGCGTGCTGGTCGCCGGAGACGGTCTGGCCGAGGACATGAGTCAGAACTTCACCGTGGCCTTCGGCGGCGAGGAGCCCGTCGTCACCGACGGCCCCTACGGCGAGACGCACGAGCTGTTCAACGGCTTCTGGATCATCGAGGTGTCGTCGAAGGACGAGGCCGTCGAGTGGGCGCGGCGAGCGCCGCTCATCGCGGGCAACACGCTCGAGGTGCGTCGCGTGACCGACGAGACGGACTTCGCCGCGGTCGCCGACAACGCCTACATCCAGAAGGAGGAGGGCTGGCGCGAGGAGCAGTCCTCCCGGTGAGCCCCGACCCCGTCGCCGACGTCGCGCGGCGCGTCGCGGCGATCTGGCGCATCGAAGGCGCCCGCATCGTCGCGACGCTCGCGCGCGTGGTGGGAGACCTCCCGACCGCGGAGGATCTGGCTCAGGATGCCGTCGCCGAGGCGCTCGCGCGCTGGCCTCGCGACGGCGTTCCGGCCAACCCCGGCGCCTGGCTGACCGCGGTCGCGAAGCGACGGGCGATCGACGACTGGCGGCGGGCGCGGAACCTCAGCGAGAAGTACCGGCTGATCGGCGCGGAGACGGACGAGATGACGGATGCCGAATGGCATCCGATCGACGACGATGTGCTGCGTCTGGTGTTCGCGGCGTGTCATCCCGTGCTCGCTCCGGAGGCGCAGGTGGCGTTGACGTTGAAGGTCGTCGGCGGCCTCGGCTCAGAAGCGATCGCCCGGCTGTTCCTCATTCCGATACCGACGATGCAGCAGCGGATCGTCCGCGCGAAGAAGACGCTCAGCGCCGCGCGAGTGCCGTTCGAGGTGCCGGATCCGGCGGAGTGGCCGACCAGGCTCCGCGCCGTCCTGAGCGTGATCTACCTCGTCTTCACCGAGGGCTACGCCGCCACCTCCGGCGACGCGGTCCTGCGGACAGAGCTCGCGCACGAGGCGATCCGTCTCGGGCGCGTCCTGGCGCGGCTGCTCCCCCACGAGCCCGAGGTGCTGGGGCTCGGCGCCCTCATGGAGCTGCAGGCGTCGCGCTTCGCGGCCCGCGTGGATGCGAACGGGGATGCCGTGCTCCTCGCCGATCAGGACCGGCGGCGCTGGGATCGCTCGGCGATCGCCCGCGGGTCCGCGCTGCTGGCCCGCGCCGATGCGATCGGGCGCGGGCGCGGGCCGTACCAGCTGCAGGCCGCGATCGCGCTCTGTCACGCGGAGGCGGCGAGCGTCGACGCGACGGAGTGGGATCGCATCGCCCTGCTGTACGAGGTGCTCGGCCGGGTGGCCCCGAGTCCCGTCGTCGAACTCAATCGCGCCGTGGCGGTGTCGATGGCATCCGGGCCTCTCGAAGGACTCGCGATCGCCGACGGTCTCGCCGCCGCCGGCGCGCTGAAGGGGTCGCACTTGATCCCGTCGGTGCGCGGCGAGCTGTTGGCACGGCTGGGACGCACGCGCGAAGCGCACGACGAGCTCCTGAACGCGGCGGACCTCGCCCGCAACGAGCGCGAGGCAGCGCTGCTCCGGCGGAAGGCCGAAGCGCTGGCGCCCTGACTCGTGGCCTGCCGCTCCCGGTCCCTTCGACAGGCTCAGGGACCTCGACGACCACACAGGTGGCTGAGCCTGTCGAAGCCACCGAGACGTGCGGCGGGGCCGGGGGAAACCCGACCCCGCCGTCACTGCGCGTCAGGCCGCGGGGACCTCGGCGGGCGCCGTGCGCGAGATGAGCGTCACGAGCGCCTCGATGATGGAGCGCAGGAACTCCGCCGTGCCCTCGTTCGTGACGGTGCCGTCCTCCTCGAACAGGCCGGGGGTCGACTGGATGTAGCCCTCGGGCTGGCCCAGGACGAGAGCGTTGTAGTGCAGGAGCACCGAGCGCAGGTGCTGCTGGCCAGCCGCGGTGGCGATGCCGCTCTGCGACGTGCCGATGACGGCGGTGGGCTTGTCGTTGAACGACGCCTCGCCGTAGGGGCGGGCGGACCAGTCCAGGGCGTTCTTGAGAACGCCGGGGATGGAGCGGCTGTACTCGGGGGTCACGATGAAGACGCCGTCGGCATCCTGGATCGCGTTCTTGAAGTCCGTCGCGACCTCGGGGAAGTTCCCGTCGTAGTCGGGAGAGTAGAACGGGAGGTCCTTGATCGGGATCTCTTTCAGCGTCACGCCCTCGGGCGCCACCTTCTCGAGCGCCTTGGCCAGGCGGCGGTTGATGGAGGTGCTGGAGATGCTGCCGACGATGTAGCCGATCGTGTAGTCGGTCACGATGATCCTCTCTGTGCTGACGGGGGCGCAGTGACTGTGCCCAGGTGCATTCACGTGCAAGCGTCACCCGCCAACCTGTATTCCGCCCCCGCTTGACTCCGCCCTGCGGGGGATGCAGGTGTGGGGGGTCCCCCTTAGCGTGGAGGGATGGCACGACTCACCCGTTCCCAGCGGCGCAACGATCTCGTGCTCGCGGCGGCCCTCCTGCTGGGCGGCCTCATGAGCGCCGTGCTGTCGTCGATCTCCGGCCTGTACGGCGACAAGCAGGGCTCACTCGCCATAGCCCTCGGTTACGTCGCCTTCCTCGCTGTGCCGATCGCGTTTCGTCGACGCTGGCCGTCGGTCGCGGCGGTGCTGGTGTCGCTCGCGTACTTCATGGCCGTGACGTTCCGCATCCCCGAGGTGTACGCGGGGAACATCGCGATGTTCATCGCGCTTTACACGGTCGGCGCGTGGGAGACGAACCGACGCCGAGCCACGATCGTGCGCGTCGCGATCGTCATCGGCATGTTCGCCTGGCTCTTCATCGTGATGTTCCAGGAGGCCACGCAGCCGATCGATCCGAGCGTCGAGGGGCCCTTCTCGCGCGCCGGCGCGTTCTCGCCGTTCGTGGCCTATCAGCTGCTGAGCCTCGCGCTGAACGCGCTGTATTTCGGCGGCGCCTACTACTTCGGCAACCGCTCGTATCAGCAGATGCGCGAGCGCGCCGAACTCGAACAGCGAACCGCCGAGCTGGAATCGGAGCGCGAGGTGACCGCGGCCCAAGCGGTGGCACTCGACCGCGTGCGCATCGCCCGCGAGCTGCACGACGTCGTCGCCCACCACGTGTCGCTCATGGGTGTGCAGGCCGGAGTCGCCCGCGCCGTTCTGGCGAAGGACTCCGAGAAGGCGCGCGAGGTGCTCGCGGGCATCGAGGACTCGGCCCGGACGTCGCTCCACGAGCTGCGCCAGCTGCTCGAGACCCTGCGGGCGCCCGGGAACGACAGCGATCCCGACACCGCTCCGACCACGCACGGCTTGACCACGATCGCCGCTCTCGTCGACGAGGCTTCCGCCGCGGGACTCCCCGCCACCTTCACCGTCATCGGGGAACCGATGCAGGACCCGCCTCCTCTCGTGCAGGTGAACCTGTACCGCATCGCCCAGGAGGCGCTCACGAACGCGCGTCGCCACGCCGGCCCCCACGCCACCGCCGATGTGCGCCTCCGGTTCGACCCGGATGCCATCGAACTCGAGGTCGCGAACACCGGACGCTCCGGCTCCACGACACCGGGGCTCGGACAACTCGGCATGCGCGAGCGCGCGGCGGTGTCGGGCGGCACCATCGAGATCGGCCCACGCTCGCGAGGCGGGTACCTCGTGCGCGTCCGCGTGCCCGCGGCCGAGAGCGAGGTCGCCCATGTCTGAGGTGCGGGTGCTGCTGGTCGACGATCACGCGATGATGCGTGCGGGGTTCCGCACGATCCTCTCGCTCGAAGACGACCTCCGCGTCGTCGGCGAGGCCGCCACGGGGCGCGAGGCGATCGCCGCCGCGGCGGAGCTCCGCCCCGACGTGATCTGCATGGACGTGCAGATGCCCGACATGGACGGCCTGGAAGCGACGCGACTGCTGACGGCGGACCCCGACTCGGATGCCGCGATCCTCATCGTCACGACCTTCGACCGCGACGACTACCTGTTCGCCGCCCTGTCCGCCGGGGCGAGCGGGTTCCTGCTGAAGAACGCGGGGCCGGAGGAGCTCGTCTCCGCGGTGCGCATCGTCGGAGCCGGAGACGCCCTGCTCGCGCCGGAGGTCACCCGCCGGGTGATCGCGCGGTTCGCCCCGGGAGGGTCGCCGGAGCCCGCGGCATCCGTTCCTCCCCCGCTCGCTCTCGTGGAGCCGCTCACCGAGCGGGAGGCGGAGGTGTTGACGCTCGTCGCCGAGGCTCTGAGCAACGCCGAGATCGCCGCGCGGCTGTTCATCGGCGAGGCGACGGTGAAGACGCACGTGTCGAACGTGCTGCAGAAGCTCGGCGCGCGCGACCGCGTGCAGGCCGTGGTGCTCGCGCACCGGCACGGGTTGGCCTGAGGGCGCGGCGAGTTCTGCGGGAGAGCAGGCGAGGACGCACTCGTTCGCCGATGACGCACGCCTTCGCCGCGAAACGGGTGCGGTCTCGACACACGCGTACGCCCTCGCCGGTCCACCCCGCCCTGCGCGACCTCGCACCCGCCCGAGACGACCCGCCCCCTCGCACGCCCGCCCCTCCCCCGTGGGGCGGAGGCGATGACCCCACCCGCGGCGGAGGCGCCACGGCACCCGCCTCCCTAGCGTGGAAGACAACGAGAAGAAGGGATGCACCGTGCTCGAACTGGACGGCATCACCAAGAGCTACGGCGGTCGCCGCGTGCTCGACGACGTGGGCTTCACCGTGGCCGCGGGGCGGCTGACGGGCTTCGTCGGCGGCAACGGCGCTGGCAAGACCACCACCATGCGCATCGCCCTCGGCGTGCTCGGCAAGGACGCCGGTTCGGTGACCCTCACGGGCTCGCCGGTCACCGCCGCCGACCGTCGTCGCTTCGGCTACATGCCGGAGGAGCGGGGGCTCTACCCGAAGATGAAGGTCGCCGAGCAGATCGCCTACCTCGCCCGCCTGCACGGCTTCTCGAAGGCCGACGCCACGAAGAAGGCGACCGTGCTGCTCGAGCGCCTCGGACTCGGCGAGCGCCTCGGCGACCTCGTCGAGACCCTCTCCCTGGGCAATCAGCAGCGCGCGCAGATCGCGGCGTCCCTCGTGCACGAGCCCGAGGTGCTCATCCTCGACGAACCGTTCTCGGGCCTCGACCCCCTCGCGGTCGACGTGGTGGCGGGCGTCCTGCAGGAGAAGGCCGCGGCCGGTGCCGCCGTGCTGTTCTCCTCCCATCAGCTCGACGTCGTCGAGCGCCTGTGCGACGACCTCGTCATCATCGCCGGCGGCACGATCCGCGCCGCCGGGACCCGCGACGAACTGCGCGCGCAGCACGCCACGCATCGCTACGAACTGGTGTCGCGCAGCGACGCCGGGTGGCTGCGCGACGAGCCCGGAGTGACGGTGATCGACTTCGACGGCGGCTACGCCCTCTTCGACACCGCCGACGACACCACCGCGCAGCGCGTGCTCCACGGTGCCGTCTCGCGCGGCGACGTCGCCAGCTTCGCCCCCCAGCGGCCGACCCTGGCCGAGATCTTCAAGGAGGTCATCCAGTGAGCACCACGACCCCCACCCGCCGCGCCCCCGGTGAGGCGCTGAGCATCTGGCTCGTCGCCGAGCGCGAGATCGGCTCCAAGCTGCGGAGCAAGCCCTTCGTCATCTCGACCGCGGTGCTCGTCCTCGCCGCCCTCGCCTCCGTGCTGTGGGGCGGGTTCACGGCCGGCAACGCCGCGTCCAGCGGCATCCCGGTCGCCGTCACGTCGCAGACGCAGAGCGCCGTCTCGGACCTCGACGGCCTGGAGGTGACGGTCGCCGACAGCGATGACGCCGCTCGCGCGCTCGTCGCCGACGGCACGGTGGATGCCGCCCTGGTCTCGGGATCGTCGGAGGCGTCGTTCGACTTCACCGTCGTGGTCAAGGACAGCGTGCCCTCGACGCTGCTGCAGATGCTGAGCGAGACCCCGCCTGTCGACCGCATCGAGCCCGGGTCGAACGCGGCCGACATCCTGCGGTACTTCATCGCGCTCGCCTTCGGCATCGTGTTCCTCATCGCCGCGACGACCTTCGGCGGCACGATCGCGCAGAGCGTCGTCGAGGAGAAGCAGACGCGCGTCGTCGAGATCCTGATCTCGGCCATCCCCGTGCGGGCCCTGCTGGCGGGCAAGGTGCTGGGCAACACGATCCTCGCGATGGCGCAGATCGTGCTGCTCGCAGCGGTCGCGGTCATCGGGCTCGCGGTGACCGATCAGGCGGGGGTGCTCGACGCCCTCGGCGCGCCCATCGCGTGGTTCGCGATCTTCTTCCTCTTCGGCTTCGTGCTGCTGGCGGCGCTGTTCGCCGCGGCCGCGGCGATGGTGTCGCGGCAGGAGGACATCGGGGCCACCACGACGCCGATCACGATGCTGATCATGGCGCCGTACTTCCTGGTGATCTTCTTCAACGACAACCCCGTCGTGCTCACCGTGATGTCGTACGTGCCGTTCTCCGCCCCCGTGGGCATGCCGCTGCGCATGTACCTCGGCGACGCCCAGTGGTGGGAGCCCGTGCTGTCGCTGCTGATCCTCCTCGCCTCGTGCGTCGCGGCCATCGGACTCGCGTCCCGCATCTACCGAAACTCCCTTCTGCGCATGGGGGGCCGCGTCAAGCTCGCGGAGGCGCTGAAGGGCTGACCGGTTCGGGTCCGGTCACGCCGGCGGGATGGATGCCGAGGGCTTCGGCATCCATCCCGCCCGTCGTCATTCCTCGAGGACGGCGAGGACGTTGCCCGCCGGGTCGCGGAACCACGCGATGAGCGGACCGCCCTCGTGCATGATCCCGCGCGAGTCGGTGGGGATGTCGGCGTCGTCGTAGATCTTGGTCTCGACGCCCCGGGCCCGAAGGTCGTCGACGGCCGCCTCGACGTCGGCTACGGGGAAGTTCAACACGGTGAACGACGCCGGCTCGTGGTGGGGCTTGCCGTAGACGAGGATGCTGCCCTCGGATGCCAGGTGCAGGCGCAGGAAGCCCGATCCCTCGAGCACCTCCACCTGCAGGCCGAGGGTGTCGGCGTAGAAGCGATGAGCGGCGTCGAGGTCATCGACCGCGAAACCGGAGAAGGCGCCATCGGGGCGGAACATGTTGGTTCTCCTTGCATCAGCGCGCCACGTACGCCGTGACGCTGTCGGACAGACGGATGGGGATGCCCTCGACGGCCGACGGGTCGGTGTCGCCGACCGCGACGGTCAGGGCGGTGTCGATTCCGAACGCGGCCGACGGACCGGCGCTTCCGGAGGCGCAGCCCACCGACCACGGGCGATTGTCGGATGACGTGAACGTCGCGATGCACACGCCGTCGCCGTCGTCGGGCTGGGCGAGGTAGACACGGAAGTCGCTGACCGTCGCGATGTAGCGGGTGCTGGAGGGATCGATCCCGCTGTCGCGCAGGATGTCGGCGGAGATCACGTCTTCCACCGTCTGCGGGAACGTCAGCTCCGGGTAGGTCGCCGCCGCGGGATCAGCCGAGGCGGCGGGCGGGGCGAGATTCGCGCCGATCGCGATGCCGAGCCCGACGAGCGCCACCGCACCGGCCGCGGCGACGGCCCATCGCAGCGCCCGACGAGCACGTCCGGCCGCGGGGCCGGCCTCCGTGTACGCCGGCTCCGGACCGACGACGTCGGGCGCCGCGGCATCCGCGGCTCGGGGATCCCCGACGTCGGAGACGGAGAGCAGGGGTTCGGCGCGGCGCCGTTCTTCGAGCTCCGCGAGTCGCGCGATCATCTCGGGCGTCGCGCTCTCGCCGTCGACGCCGTAGATCCGCTCGCGCAGCCCCTCCAGCTCGACGTCCTCGTCCATGCGACGACTCTACGACCGCGCGGCGGAGCCGGGGCGGGCTCGCCGCGCGGCAACAGGCGGCGCGAGGCCCCGGAGGTCGCCGAGGGGACCGCAGGCCTCGACGGGCTCAGCCACCTCCCCGCCGGCCCGGGCGGCTCAGCGTGCGGCCGTGGCCTCCAGCGCGTCGGCGGCGAGGACCAGGGCGAGGTGCGACAACGCCTGCGGGGTGTTGCCCGCCTGCCGGCGATCGCGGGGGTCGTACTCCTCCGACAGCAGGCCGATGTCGTTCGCGACGGCCGTGAGGCGGCGCATGAGGGCGACGGCGTCGTCGCGACGACCGCTGTGGGCGTACTGCCCGACGAGCCAGAACGAACACGCCAGGAACGGATGCTCGTCGCCCGCGAGACCGTCGACGCCGGTCGTGCGGTAGCGCAGCAGCCAGCCGTCGGGCATGAGCGTCTGCTCCATCCGCGCGACGGTGGCGAGCATGCGGGGATCGTCGTAGGCGCAGAACCCCACCTGCGGCAGGATCAGCAGCGACGCGTCGACCTCGTCGGTGTCGTAGTGCTGCGTGAACCACCCGCCCGCGTGGACGCCGTGCGCGTCGATGTCGGAACGGACCCGGTCGCGCAGCGTGCGCCACGTCTCGACGTCGCCGTCGAGACCGTTCTCTTCGACGGCCCGGATGCCGCGGTCGAACGCCGCCCACACCATCGCGCGCGAGTGGGTGAAGAAGTGCGGGTCGCCGCGCATCTCCCAGATCCCGTTGTCGGCACGATCGAACCACTGCACCGACTGCGTGAGGAGGGCGCGCTGAAGGCCCCACGAGAACGACGTCTCGGTGACGCCCGCGCGGCGCGCGGCGTCGAGGGCCACCATCACCTCGCCGATCACGTCGGCCTGGTACTGGTCGACCGCGCCGTTGCCGATGCGCACGGGGCTCGCGCCGTCGTAGCCGGGCAGGCTCGTCAGCTCGCGCTCGGGCAGATCGCGTTCGCCGGCGATGCCGTACATGATCTGCACGTCGGCGGGATCCCCGGCGATCGCGCGCAGCAGCCAGGTGCGCCACCGGTGCGCGGCCTCGAGGAAGCCGTGCTCGATGTACGCGGTGAGCGTGAGGGCGGCGTCGCGCAGCCAGACGTACCGGTAGTCCCAGTTGCGTCCCCCGCCGAAGGCCTCGGGCAGCGACGTCGTCGCGGCCGCCACGATGCCGCCGGTCTCGGCGTGGGTCAGCGCCCGCAGCACGAGCAGCGACCGAGTGACGAGCTCGGCGTGCTCCCCGGATGCCGCGACGCGCGCCGCCCACGCCGTCCACCACTCGCTCGTGCGCTTGAGGGTGGCATCGACGTCGATGGGCGCGGGGGGCTCCTGCCACGACGGCCCCCACGACAGCACCGAGTCCACGTTCTCTCCGGCGACGGTGGTCCACAGCGCCCGGTGGGCGGTGTCGACGGCGATCAGGCGCGGACCGCGCAGGACGACGGCATCCGGCCCCGCCACCGCCAGGACCGCGTGCTCGCCCCCGGCGCCGATCTGCCGGACCCACGGCACGGCGCGCGCATAGTCGAAGCGCAGGCGCACCTCACTGACGAAGTCGACCTCGCCCGAGATCCCCACCACGCGCCGCACGAGCGCCTCGACGCCCTCGTCGACGGGCATGGCGTCGTGCACCTCGGCGACGCCCGTCGGCGTCTCCCACCGCGTCACCAGCACGAACGTGTCGCCGTCGTAGTGGCGCGTCGCGGTGGCATCCGGATCGCTCGGGCGCAGCGACCAGGCCCCGTGCGACTCGTCGCCCAGCAGGGCGCCGAACATCGACCCGCTGTCGTACCGGGGCAGGCAGAGCCAGTCGACGCTCCCCTCCCGTGACACCAGGGCGGCGGAGCGGCAGTTGCTGAGGACGGCGTAATCCTCGATCGGAGTCGTCACCCTCGTGATCATGTCAGGTGGCACCGGCACCGCGGCAGAGCATCTCGATAGTGGCATCCCTGTGCCGGCTGCAAGCACCCTGTCGGCGTCGGTGCGGGGCGCTACGGTGGCCGCATGGCGGCGGACACCACCCTGATCATCCTGGGCGCTTCGGGCGACCTCACCTCTCGACTGCTCCTGCCGGCCCTCGGCCAGCTGCTCACGCGCGAACCGGACCGCTCGGTCCGGCTGCACGGCGCCGGCATGGAGGACTGGACCGACGACCACTGGCGCGACACCGTGCGGGCCTCGTTCGCGACGATGGGCGGCGAGGGGGCCTTCGAGAAGGTGGCCGAGACGACCTACAGCCAGGTGGACATCACCCGAGCCGCGGACCTCCAAAAGCTCCTGGATGCCGCGGAGGGCCGACCCGCGCTGTACTTCGCCGTCCCCCCGGCGGTCGCCGAGAAGGCGTGCGTCGCCCTCGCCGACGTGACGATCCCCGAGGGGACCGTCCTGGCCCTCGAGAAGCCGTTCGGCACCGACGAAGCGAGTGCCCACGCGCTCAACCAGCAGGTCGCGAAGCTCGTTCCGGAGGACCAGGTCTTCCGCATCGACCACTTCCTGGGGCGGTCGACGGTGCTGAACCTGCTCGGCGTCCGCTTCGCCAACCGCCTCATCGAGAGCGTGTGGTCGGCTGACGACATCGCATCCGTCACGGTCGACTTCCCCGAGAAGCTCGGACTCGAGGGGCGCGCCGGCTACTACGACCGCGCGGGCGCGCTGGTCGACATGATCCAGAGCCACCTGCTGCAGGTGATGGCGTTCGTCACGATGGAACCGCCGTCCTCGCTCGACCAGCTCGACCTGCGGGATGCCACCTCGGCGGTGCTGCGCGCGACCCACGTGTGGGGCGACGACCCGGTGAAGAGTTCCCGCCGCGCCCGCTACACCGAGGGGACGATCGGCGACCGGCACTTCACCTCCTACGCCGACGAGCCCGGCGTCGACGCGTCCCGGCAGACCGAGACCCTCGCCGAGATGACCGTCGAGGTCCGCACGGCCCGCTGGGAGGGCGTCCCGATCGTGCTGCGCTCGGGCAAGGCCCTCGGACCGGATGCCGGCGACCCGGCCGTGACCGTCACGTTCAAGCCCGTGCGCCACCTCCCGCACGGCTTCATCGGCGAGAGCGAGCCGACGGTGATGACGTTCTCGCTCGGCCCCGACACCATGAGCCTCGGGCTGAACGTCAACGGCGCCGACGACCCGCTCGAGCTCGAGCGCGTGACCCTGGGAGCCGACCTCGGCGAGGGCGGCCTGAAGGCCTACGGCGAGGTGCTCTCCGGCATCCTGGACGGTGACGCGATGCTCGCCGTCCGCGGCGACGCCGCCGAGCAGTGCTGGCGCATCGTGCAGCCGGTCATCGACGCGTGGCGCGCGGACGAGGTGCCGCTCGACGAGTACCCGGCGGGCACCGCGGGTCCGGCCTCCTGGGGGCTGTGACTTTCTCCGTCACACGGGAACATCGGGGGGCTCGACGGCGTTCGATGGACTGGGTCAACGGAGCCCCGGCAACGTTCTCACCCTCAGGAGTCCCCATGTCCCACGTTCTCGACCGCACCGCCCAGACCGACGTCCCGATCCTCGACGTCCTCGCCGAGCGATGGAGCACCCGTGTCTTCGACGCGGAGGCCCCGATCGACGAAGACGCCCTGCGCGCCGCGCTCGAGGCTGCTCGCTGGTCGCCGTCGGCCAACAACTCGCAGCCGTGGCGCTTCCTGCTCGCCCGCCGCGGAACCGACGCGCACGCGCAGATCGTGGGCTCGCTCGTCGGTTTCAACCAGGGCTGGGCGCCGGCCGCCGGCGCGCTGCTCGTCATCCTCGCCGAGACGGCCGACGAGGAGGGCAACGCCCGCCCGTGGGCGACGTACGACGCCGGTCAGACGGCCGCCTTCTTCACGGTCGAGGCGCACGCCCGCGGCCTCGCCACCCACACGATGGGCGGCTTCTCCCCCGACGACCTGCGCACCGCGTTCGACATCGAGGAGCGCTTCACGCCGGTGACCGTGATCGCCGTCGGCGCCTTCGGCGACCTCGATACCGCTGACGAGGCCGTCCGCTCGCGCGAATCCGCGCCCCGCGTGCGTCGTCCGCTCGCCGAGTCGCTGCTGCTCGACGCCTGAGGCCCCGCGGCGTCCGCCGCGCCCCGCCGGCCCGCGGCATCCGTCCGCCCCCGGCCCGTCATTCACGGGACGGGGGCGGACGGCGTTTCCGCGGCGATCGCCGCGGGCCCGCGGATTCCACGGCCACGGCCCGCCTCACCCGCGGCCGAGCGCGCGGACGAGCGAGCCCGCGCGGGGGCCGGCCGCCTACCCTCGCGGAGGTGACGACCTCCCCCTCCTCCGGCATCGGCACCGCGCGACCACGCCGACGCATCGTCGCCTGGCTGCTCCCGGGTCGACGCGGGCGTCGACTCGCCCTGGCCCTCGGGTCCACGATCCTCCTGATCGCGATCGCGGGACTCCCGGTGTTCGTCTTCCCCCCGCCCGGCGACCCGGGCGACGCGAGCCTCGTCTACGTCATCGGGCCGCCCCAGCAGGAGCGGCTCGACCTCGCCCGCACGCTGCGCGACGCAGATCGACCCGTTCCGCTGCTGATCTCCGTGTCCGACTCCGGCACGGGCCACGGCGAGGCCCGCTTCGATGCCGCGGCTCTGGACGTGTGCCGACGGCGCGGGGTCACCTGCGAGACGCCCGACCCGTTCACCACCGCCGGCGAGAGCCGACTCCTCGACCGCTACGACGCGACGCACGAGTCGGGCAAGACCGTGGTCGTCACGTTCACGCCGCACGTGGCCCGAATCCGGTACATCTTCGCGAAGTGCTCCGCCGCCGATGTCACCGTGGTGGGCGTCGACACCGACCTGACGCTGTTCGACTGGGTGTTCCAGTACGCGTACCAGAGCGCGGCGTTCGTCAAAGCCTGGCTGACGCCCTGCCCCTGACCCCCGCATGAAGAGGGGGGATGCCGCGCGCTGAACGTGGCATCCCCCCTCTCGTGACCTTCCGTCTACTCCACGATCTCGGCCTCGATCACGTCGTCGTCGGTGTCGTCGGTGTCGTCGGCCGCGGGGCCGGCGCTCGCCAGCATGAGCGACTCGCCGTCGCTGGCCACGTCGACCCGGACGACGTCGCCGTCGCGCACGGTGCCGGCGAGGATCGCCATCGCGAGGCGGTTCTGGATCTCGGTCTGGATGAGCCGGCGCAGCGGCCGGGCGCCGTACACCGGGTCGTACCCGCGCTCGGCGAGCCACGACCGCGCGTCGGGGGTGACGGCGAGGGTGAGCCGGCGCTCGCGCAGCCGCTTGTGCAGCGCGTCGACCGCGAGTTCGACGATCTGGGCGAGATCGTCCTGGCTCAGGGCCTGGAAGATCACGATGTCGTCGAGACGGTTCACGAACTCGGGCTTGAAGGCTTGGCGCACGAGCGCCTGCACCTGGTCGCGCTTGGCATCCATCGACAGCGTCGGGTCGATGAGGATCGGCGAGCCGAGATTGCTGGTGAGGATCAGGATGACATTGGTGAAATCGACCGTGCGGCCCTGACCGTCGGTCAGGCGACCGTCGTCCATGACCTGCAGCAGCACGTCGAACACCTCGGGGTGGGCCTTCTCGACCTCGTCCAGCAGCACCACGCTGTAGGGGCGACGGCGCACGGCCTCGGTGAGCTGGCCGCCGGCCTCGTACCCGACGTAGCCCGGAGGGGCTCCGACCAAGCGCGAGACGGAGTGCTTCTCGCCGTACTCCGACATGTCGATGCGCACCATGGCGTGCTCGTCGTCGAAGAGGAAGTCGGCCAGCGACTTCGCCAGCTCCGTCTTGCCGACGCCCGTGGGGCCGAGGAACAGGAAGGAGCCGACCGGGCGGTTCGGGTCGCTGATGCCGGCGCGCGAACGACGGACGGCGTCGGAGACGGCCTTCACGGCATCCTTCTGCCCGATCAGACGTCTGCCGAGCTCGCGCTCCAGGTGCAGCAGCTTCTCGGTCTCGCCCTGCAGCAGACGGCCGACCGGGATTCCGGTCCACGCGGCGATGACGGCCGCGATGTCTTCGTCGGTGACCTGCTCGTTCACCATTCGGTCGCCCGCGGGCTCGTCGCGCTCGGCCTTCATGAGTTCGCGCTCGAGCGCCGGGATCTCGGCGTACAGCAGCCGCGACGCGCGCTCGAGGTTTCCCTCGCGCTGGGCGCGTTCGGCATCCACGCGGGCGGCGTCGAGCCGGGTCTTGAGGTCTCCGACGCGGTTGAGCGAGGCGCGCTCGCGCTCCCATCGGGCCTGCAGCTCGTCGAGCTTGGCCTGTTCGGCGGCGAGGGTCTCGCGGAGCGTCGCGAGCCGCTCCTTCGAGGCGGCGTCCTTCTCCTTCTTCAGCGCGAGCTCCTCGAGCTTGAGCCGGTCGACGTGACGACGCAGCTCGTCGATCTCCAGCGGGGCCGAGTCGATCTCCATGCGCAGGCGGGATGCCGCTTCGTCGATCAGGTCGATGGCCTTGTCGGGCAGCTGACGCGAGGGGATGTACCGGTTGGACAGGGATGCCGCGGCGACCAGCGCCGCGTCGGCGATGGCGACCTTGTGGTGCGCCTCGTAGCGCTCCTTGAGGCCGCGGAGGATCGCGACGGTGTCTTCGACCGTCGGCTCGCCGACGTAGACCTGCTGGAAGCGGCGCTCGAGGGCGGCATCCTTCTCGATGAACTCGCGGTACTCGTCCAGCGTGGTCGCGCCGATCAGGCGCAGTTCACCGCGGGCGAGCATGGGCTTGAGCATGTTGCTGGCCGCGACCGAGCCCTCGCCGCCTCCCGCACCCATGAGCACGTGCAGCTCGTCGATGAACGTGATGATGCGCCCGTCGGATTCGGTGATCTCCTTGAGGACGCTCTTCAGCCGCTCCTCGAACTGGCCGCGGTACATCGCCCCGGCGACGAGCGCCGAGATGTCGAGCGAGACGAGCTCTTTGTTCTTGAGGCTCTCGGCGACGTCGCCCGCGACGATGCGCTGAGCGAGCCCCTCGACGACGGCGGTCTTGCCGACGCCGGGTTCACCGATGAGCACGGGGTTGTTCTTGGTGCGCCGGGTGAGCACCTGGCTGACACGGCGGATCTCGCCGTCGCGCCCGATCACGGGGTCGAGCTTGCCCTGGCGGGCCCGGTCGGTGAGGTTGATGCCGAATTGCTCGAGGGCGCTGCGCGCGTCCTCCTGCCCCGGCTGTTGTGTGGCGTTCATGTGTTCTCCTGAAGTCTGTCGCAAAGTTGAGTTGCGTTGACTCAAGTTTAGCAGCGCGTGCTTCGGAGGGCAATGGATGCCACGACTCCCGCGCGCTACGGTCCCTCGCGCCGGCACGGCGAGGGCGGAGCTCCGGCTCTCCGAGGCCTCACCGCCCGCCCCGCACGCCGGCGCCCCATTCCGGACACCGAGAGCGCGCCACGTGCACGAGATCACCCGCTTTCGCGTCGGCATTGCGTGATCTGGGCAGAGAGGGGCCATCTCGACGGACGTCGCACCGGCAGGCCTCGTGCCGGTGCGGGCGACCGTGGGGCGGCAGCAACGTCGCGGGGTGGCGGGGCGGGGGATATCGGTCAGGCCGGGATCGCCTCCGGCTCCGGGACGGACGCCGAAACCTCGGCCCCTGTGCACGAGAAACGGGCGCGGTACGCCGTCGGCGTCAGACCCATCGTGCGGGCGAAGTTCTGCCGCAGCACCGCGGCCGACCCGAAGCCGCACTCGGCGGCGATGCGGTCGAGCCCGAGGTCGGTCTCCTCCAGCAGTCGCTGCGCATGCAGCAGGCGCTGGCGCGCGAGCCATGCCGCGGGGGTGGCACCGAGGTCGGCCTTGAACCGCCGGGCGAAGGTGCGGGCAGACATGTGGGCGCGCGCCGCGAGCCGATCGACCGACAGCTCGGCATGCAGGTTCTGCAGCATCCATTCGGTGACCGGGGCGAGCGAGAGCGAGGCGTCGATCGGAATAGGAGAAGCGATGAACTGCGCCTGGCCGCCGTCGCGCTGGGGGGCGACGACCATGCGCCGCGCGATGCGGTTGGCGAGTTCGGAGCCCAGCTCCTGCCGGAGCAGGTGCAGACAGGCGTCGAGCCCCGCCGCCGTCCCGGCGCTCGTGATGATGTTGTCCGATTGCACGTACAGCACGTCGGGATCCACGTCGATCTGCGGATACATGCGCGCCATCGTGTCGGCATAGCGCCAGTGCGTGGTCGCGCGCCTGCCGTCGAGCACCCCGGATGCCGCGATGACGAACGATCCGCTGCACACGCTGAGAAGCCACGCGCCGCGGGCGTGCGCGGCGCGGACGACCTCGATGACCCGCTCATCCACGTGATCCCACTGCGAACGCGGGATCGGCGCGAGCACGAGGATGTCGACGTCCTCCGCGGCATCCAGGCCGTGCTCGACGTTGATCGAGAAGCCGATGTTGGACGACACGGCGCCCGGGTCGGGGGCCACGATGCGGAAGTCGAAGTTCGGGATGCCGTCGTCACTGCGGTCGAGACCGAAGGCCTCGCAGGCGAGGCCGAACTCGAACGGGGCGAACCCGGGTTGGACGACGACGGCGACCGAGCGCATGCGCACCTCCGAAGTGGCAGAAATCTTACGATGTGCGTCCATCATGCCACTCGTAGGCCTGATTCCTCTACCCGTAGCTTTCCTGCCATGGCTTACTTCATCGCTCTCGGCATCCTGTCGCTCGCCGGAATCATCGGCACCGTGTGGCTCATTCGCACCGACGGCTATGGCCGCATCCCCACCGACCCCTCGCGCCTCGCGTCGACAGAGCGAGCCCGCGCCGTGCCCACGACAAAGGTCGGTCAGCCACTGACGCCCGCGACGGCGGTCGGGCAGCCGGCGCCTGCGACGGAGGTCGCGCAATCGGCGAAGCCCATAACGGCGACGATCGCCGTCCCGCGGCCCGGCGGTCGCCTGGCCTGACCGCCGTTCGGTTCTTCCCCGCCCACTCCCGGGCGCCCGACGGAACAACGAAGACCGAACCCCCGACACGCCGGCCCCCGGATGCCACACGCCGGCGTGTCGCCCGAACCACCCGCCGCCGTGCACACCGCGCCCCGCCGCCGGTGCCCGATCCACGGCGCCGGCGCGGGCGGATGACCCACGGCGCGACGGCGCGGCGGAGAAGCCCGGCGCGGACCGTGGCGGCGAGATCCCGACGCCGGCCGCGGAGACGCGTCAGCGGCCCGCGGCCACGGTCCGTTCGTACACGGCGACCATCGCCGCGGTGCGGGACGACTGGCGGAAGCGCTCCGCGATCGACGGCTCGGGTCGCACGGGCGAACCCGCGGCGATATCGGCGGCGGCGCGGCGCAGAGACTCCGCGAGTGCCGGGACCGTGGCATCCGCGACGGTCCAGGTCCCCCCACCGAGCTCGGCGGCGATGTCGGGGTCGCTGACCACGGCGGGCGTCCCCAGCGAGGCGGCCTCGAAGACCGTCATGCCCTGGGTCTCGAAGCCGATGGAGGTCTGCACCACCGCATCGGCGTCGGCGAGACGGGCGAGGGTCTCGGCGTAGGGCAGTCGTCCCGCGAAGGTCACGTCGGCGGTGGGGTGTTCGCGCTCGACGAGACGCCGCGCGGCGTTCAGCTGTGCGCCGCCGCCGATGATCTCGACCTCGGCATCGATTCCGGATGCCACGACGGCCTCGAGGAAGGGGAGCAGGCGTTTCTCGGGGCTCATGCGCCCGAGCCACACGAAGCGCGGACGACCGGGGCGGCGCGCGGAGGGGCCGAAGGCCAGGGCGGCGTCGAGCACGTCGTCGTCGATGCCGTTCCAGATGACGTCGACCGAGGGGGCCACCCCATGCTGCTCCAGGCGGCGGGCGAAGTGCGCGGACGGTGCCGTGACCGCGCGCGACAGTCGCGCGAGGCGGTGCAGGAACGCCCATCCGTCGACGCGCGACGCCGGGCCGCCGGAGCCCGTGGAATCGCGCGGGGCTCGCAGCCCCTCACCGGCGTCCGGCGAGGACCTTCCGCCTCTGCGCGTGGCGAGCGGTCGGGCGGCGAAGGGAGCGTCCGCGACCGGCAGCGCCCGGCGCGCCCAGGCATTGAGCACACGCAGCACCAGCCCCGGAAAAGGCGCCGTCGCCGCGATCCCCACGTCGACGCGATTGTGCATCGTGTGCACCACCGGCAGCCCGTGTCGCGCGGCGAAGCGGTGGCCGATGAAGGCGCCCCAGAAGTCGGCCTGCACGTGCACGACGTCGGCGGGCAGCCGCGCGCCCATCTCGGCATCCAGGAATCGGTCCGTGCGCGCACCGGGCCACGTGAGCGCGTACTCGCGGTCGGGGGTGATCGCGATCGACGGGAGGTCGAGGTACGCCGGATCGTCGGATGCCGGACGATGCAGGCGCGGAGCGACGACCGTCACGAGGTGACCGGCGCGTTCGAGGAACCGTTTCTGCAGTCGCATCGACACCTGCGCACCGCCCAGCGACTCGAGGTGCTGGTCGGCGAACATCACCACGTGCACGCGGTCACTCCGGCAGCGGGCGGCCGCGATACAGCGCTTCGAAGGTGTCGAGGGTGCGGGTGATGTCGTGCACGGCGACGGCGTCGAGGGACGCCTGCTGCATGCGCAGACGCTCCTCGGGCGACGCGGTGAGCACATCGGTCAGGCGCGCGGCGAGCTCGTCGGAATCGCCCGGCGTGAAGAGGTAGCCGTTCTCACCCTCGTGCACGAGGTGCGGGAGGGCGACGGCGTCGGCGGCCACGATCGGCAGACCGGATGCCATGGCCTCCATCGTGGCGATCGACTGCAGTTCCGCGATCGAGGCGATGGCGAAGACGCTGGCGCGCGAGTACAGGTTGCGGAGCTCGTCGTCGGACGCGTGCCCGTGGAACGTGACGCGCTCGGCCACACCGAGCTGATCGGCCAGCGCCTCGAGCTTGGCACGCTGGTCGCCGCCGCCGACGACGTCGAAGGTGACGTCGAGCGCGGGATCGAGCTTCGCCAGCGCCGCCAGCACCACGTCGATGTGCTTCTCGGTGGTGAGTCGACCGACGAAGAGGATGCGATTCGCATCACGGGGGGTCAGGTCGGGGCGGTAGTTCGAGCGGTCGATTCCGCACGAGATCGGGATGACGCCGTCGATGTCGATCGTCGCCTCGAGGAAGTCGGCCGCCTTACGCGTGGGCGTGGTCACGGCGCGCGTCATCTTGAAGGTGCGCTCCGCATCAGCCCACGCGAGCTTGACGAAGACGCGATCGAGCCAGTCGGGAAGCGTGGTGAAGTCGAGGATGTTCTCGGCCATCACGTGGTTCGTCGCCACGACGGGGATGCCGCGCTTGCGGGCCTCGCGGGCGAGACCCCGACCGATCACGATGTGCGACTGGATGTGCACGACGTCGGGCTTGACCTCGTCGAGCACGATGCGGGCGTAGTGCTTCGAGCGCCACGGCAGCACGTAGGTGATCCAGTCGTGCGGGAGGAAGCGGTAGGCCGGCAGCCGGTGCATCATCATCGGCTGACCCTCGATCGTCTCGATCGCGGTGCCCGCGTTGCTGTGGCCGACGCTCGGGGCGGCGACGTGCACGTCGTGGCCCCGCGCGACAAGACCCGCCGCGAGGCGCTCGGCGAACCGGGCGGCGCCGTTCACGTGGGGCAGGAAGGTGTCGGCGCCGATGAGGATCTTCAGCGGACGGTCGGCGGACGCGGACGAGCCGGGTGACTCGGCGGCGGGCGCGGGGGTGTCGGCGGGCGTCGCAGGAGTGGTCACGTGTGGTGAGGCCTATCTGTGCGGCGGAAAGGTCGCTGGGATGGAGCGGTGCGCAACTGCGCGGTTCACAGCGGTGAACGTGTCATCCACTGTACCCGGGCGGGTTTCCGCCGCCCGGGAGCCGTTCACAGGCGGGCGCCGGGTGAGTCGGATCGTCGACGGCCGGGAGCCCGCGCCCCTCGATGCCCGGGGTCGCACGGCGCGGGCCCGCGCCCGCGACGCACGACGCGCCCCTGTCAGCGCCCTTCCGGCGACGGGGAACCGTTCGCCGGCCGCGGCGGCCCGTCGACACCCGCCGGGACCACCACCTCGGAGGCCGCGGCCGCCATCGCCGACACCACCTCGCTGTCGCCGGTGATCGGCGCGTGCCGCTGCTCGCCCGGGCGTTCCTGTTCCGCTCCCGCCGTGTCGAGGTCGGCCGCGGCCTGTTCGAACTGCGACCGGTAGAGCCGGTAATACGCGCCCTGCGCGGCGATCAGCTCGTCGTGCGTGCCCTTCTCGACGATGTCGCCGTGCTCCATCACGAGGATGAGGTCGGCGTCGCGGATCGTGGAGAGGCGGTGGGCGATGACGAACGAGGTGCGACCCTCGCGCAGCGCGGCCATCGCCTGCTGCAGCAGCAGCTCGGTGCGCGTGTCGACGGACGAGGTCGCCTCGTCGAGGATCAGCACCGACGGCCGCGCCACGAACGCTCGCGCGATGGTGATGAGCTGCTTCTCACCGGCCGAGACATTGGCGGCATCCTCGTCGAGGACGGTGTCGTATCCCTCGGGGAGAGAGTGCACGAACTGGTCGACACGCGTCGCCACCGCCGCCTCGACGATCTCGTCGTCGGTCGCGCTCTCGCGGCCGTAGCGGATGTTGTCGCGGATCGATCCCGCGAACAGCCACGGGTCCTGCAGCACCATTCCGGTGCGGGAGCGCACATCGTCGCGACGCAGCTCGGCGATGTCCTGGCCGTCGAGCAGGATGCGCCCTCCGTCGAGCTCGTAGAAGCGCATGATGAGGTTGACCAAAGTGGTCTTGCCCGCCCCGGTGGGTCCGACGATCGCGACGGTCTGCCCGGGCTCGACACGGAACGACAGGTCGGTGATGAGGGGCCTCTCGGGCGTGTAAGAGAAACGCACGTTCTGGAACTCGATGACGCCGCGACCCTCGGGGGCTGCGGGCGCGTCGGCCGCGTCGGCCTCCTGCTCGTCGGCGTCGAGGAGGGCGAAGACGCGCTCCGCCGATGCGGTTCCGGACTGCACGACGGCCGCCATACCGCCCAGCTGCGACAGCGGCTGCGTGAACTGCTGCGAGTACTGGATGAAGGCCTGCACATCACCGAGTCGGATCTGCCCGCCCGCCACCATGAGGCCACCGAGCACGGCGATGCCGACGTACGTGAGGTTTCCGACGAACATCATGCCCGGCATGATCATGCCGGAGAGGAACTGCGCCTTGAAGCTCGCCTCGTAGAGCTCCTCGTTCTCGACCTCGAACTTCTCTCGGGCGTCTTTCTCGCGCCCGTAGACCTTGACCAGCGCGTGCCCCGAGAACGACTCCTCGACGCGGGCGTTCAGGCGGCCCACCTTCTTCCACTGCTCGCCGAACGCCTTCTGCGATTTCGGGCCGATCACGCCGAAGATGACCGCCATGAGCGGCAGCGATACCAGGGCCACGAGCGCGAGCTGCCAGGAGATCGTGAACATCATGATGAGCACACCCACGACCGTCAGCACCGAGGTCAGCGCGCTCGAGAGCGACTGCTGCATGGTCTGGGTGATGTTGTCGATGTCGTTCGTCACGCGCGAGATCAGCTCGCCGCGTTGGACCTTGTCGAAGTACGACAGCGGCAGACGGTTGATCTTCGCCTCGACGTCTTCGCGGAGACGCCACATCGTGCGCACCATGATGACGTTGATGACGTAGCCCTGGATCCACGACAGCAGCGACGACCCGACGTAGATCGCGAGGACGGTGACGATCACGACGCGCAGCGCGTCGAAGTCGACGCCCGCGCCGACCTGGAAGCTGTTCATCGCGGAGACGATGTTGGCGACGTCGGTCTGCCCCGATGCGCGCAGCGCCTCGACGACGGCCTCCTTGGACGTGCCGGCGGGGAAGGCCTCGCCCAGCCCGCGCGAGACGACGCCCTCGAAGATGATGTTGGTGGCGTCTCCCAGCACACGCGGGGCCAGGACGGCGAGCACCACCCCGAGAGCTCCGAGTGCGGAGACGAGGGCGAACGCCCACGCGTAGGGACGCAGCAGACCGATCAGGCGTCGGAAGCTCGGCCCGAAGGCAGCGGCCTTGCCGGGCGCGACGCTGTTCCAGTCGCCGGAGTTCTGTCGCGCCTGCTCGGCGAGCTCGAGCTCGGCGCGGTCTTCGTCGGTGAGGGCGTCGGGCACGCTCATGCTTCCACCCCCAGCTGCGATTCGACGATCTCTCGATATGTGGGACTCGTGCGCAACAGCTCGTCGTGCGTGCCGAGTCCGGCCATGCGCCCGTCTTCGAGGACGACGATGCGGTCGGCCCCGGTGATGGTGGACACTCGCTGCGCGACGACGATCTTCGTCACCTCCGGGAGCTCCTGCCAGAGTGCGGCCCGCAGGCGCGCGTCGGTGGTGAGGTCGAGCGCCGAGAACGAGTCGTCGAAGACCAGCACGCGGGGCCGATGCACGATCGCCCGCGCGATCGCGAGGCGCTGGCGCTGACCGCCCGAGACGTTGGTGCCGCCCTGGGCGATGCGCCCCTCGAGCTTTCCGTCTATCGCCTCGACGAAGTCGCGGCCCTGCGCGATCTCGAGGGCGTGCCACAACTCGTCGTCGGTGGCGTCTTCGCGCCCGAATCGCAGGTTGGACGCCACGGTGCCGCTGAAGAGGAAGGGTCTCTGCGGCACGAGGCCGATGCCCTTCCACAGCTCGTCGAGGTCGGCCTCGCGCACGTCGACCCCGCCGACGCGCACCGCACCGCCCGTGACGTCGAACAGGCGCGGGATCAAGGACACGAGGGTGGTCTTGCCCGCTCCCGTCGATCCGACGATGGCCACGGTCTCGCCGGGGGCCGCTCGGAAGGTCACACCCGCCACGACCGGCGCCTCGGCGCCCGGGTAGGCGAACGACACGTCGTCGAACTCCACCGCGCCGGCCTCGGCGAAGACGCTGACCGGGTTCTCGGGGCGCTGCAGGGTCGAACGGCTGTCGAGGACCTCGCCGATGCGCTCGGCCGAAACGGCGGCGCGAGGGATCATCACGGTCATGAAGCTCGCCATCAGCACGCCGCCGAGGATCTGCGCGACGTACTGGATGAACGCGAAGAGGGTGCCGATCTCGACTCCGCCGGCGTCGACCTGGATGCCGCCGAACCAGATGACCCCCACGACGGTCACGTTGAGCACGAGCATGGCCAGCGGGAACAGCAGCACGAAGAGGGAGCCCACCTTGCGGCCCACTACGAGGATGTCGGTGTTGGCCCGGCGGAAGCGCTCTTCTTCGATGCGCTCTCGCACGAAAGCGCGGACCACGCGCACCCCCGTCAGCTGCTCGCGCATGACCCGGTTCACGCCGTCGAGCTTGGACTGATAGCTGCGGAACAGGGGCACCATGCGAGCGATGATGAGCCCCGCCGCGATGAGCAGCACGGGCACCGCGACGGCGATCAGCCAGCTGAGCCCGACGTCTTGCTGGAGGGCCATGATGACCCCGCCGACCGCGAGGAGCGGGGCGCTGACGAGCATGGTGGCGCCCATCATCGCCAGCATCTGCACCTGCTGGACGTCATTGGTGTTGCGGGTGATCAGAGAGCCCGCGCCGAACTGCGACAGCTCGCGCTCGGAGAACCCGCTCACGCGCTCGAAGACGTCGCGCCGGATGTCGCGGCCGGCGGCCATGGCGGCACGCGCGGCGAAGTATGTGGCGATGACGGATGCCACGATCTGACCGAGGGAGATGACGAGCATGAGGGCGCCGCGCGACCAGATGAACCCCGTGTCGCCCTGCGCGACACCGAGGTTGATGATGTCGGCGTTGAGGCGCGGCAGGTAGAGCGTCGCCAGGGCGGACGCAGCCTGGAAGACGAGGATCGCGACGAGCAGCCATCGATACCGCGACAGATAACGCATGAGGAGTTTGCCGAGCACGGGACCCTCCGGGTGTTCGAGTGCGATCGCGATGACCGCGGTCCCAGCCTGGCACTGACCTCCGACATCGGCGAGGCTTTCCCGCGTGGGAGCGTTCTCTGCTCGCGAACGCCGGCACTCGGCATCCCTCTCCCAGGAGGCGGCTCGTAGGCTGTGGGTCATGTCCCGACTGCAGGCCGACGCCCCCGCCGACCTCTGGGTGCCGGTGACCGGCTCCCTCGGATTCCGCGGCCGCCGCCACCGCAAGGCGGCGATCGGCATGCTGCTGAGCCAGGCGAACCAGGGCACGGGCGCGACACCGCGTCCGGGCGGCGGCGCCTTCGCCTGGATCCTCAGCCAGGCGGCCCCGTTGCTGATGCGCCGCGCCGCCGGTCGCGTGCTGGTGTGGGTGTGGAAGAGCGACCCGGAGCTGCTGGTGGTGATGGCGCAACTGCAGGAGGCGACGCCGCAGCTGCGCACCGCCCGCGCCATGATGCCCATGGAGTACGACGACACCGAGTCGTTCCGGAACCCTTACCTCGGCGTCGGCGAGAAGCTGGCGATGCCCCTGCCCGCCGACCCGAAGACCCCGCCGTTCGCGACGTACACGTGGGACACCGGCTCGCACTTCGTCACCGTCACCGCGGTCTGCGCGGACCGCCAGCGCTTCGGCACGGTCATCGGCGCGGTGGATGACGTCGCCCGCACGCTCCGCGTCGTCGACGACCTGCAGGTCGGGGAGTCGCCGACCGTGGTGCGCATCGATCCGGCCTGATCGGGCAGCGACCCACGGTGGGGGTCGGCACGTCCGCCGGAGCCACCGGGCATGCGCCGCGTTCCGGTCCCTTCGACAGGCTCAGGGGCCGCCGCTGCGCAGACCCTGAACGAGGTCCGGTCCCTTCGACAGGCTCGGGGACCTCCGCCGCGCAGGCGAGCGTCGCAATCTCAGTCGTCGAGATCGAACGGGCCCAACGGGCGCCAGAGCACGACGTCGGTCGCCCGGCGGACGCGCGCGCCGTGGCGCAACGTCACGACCGAGCCGGTCGCGCCCGCCGCGAAGACGCGCGCACCGGGGCGCGACTGCCGCTCGGCCGAGAGCTGTCGTTCGAGGTCGTTCACACGACGCGCCAGCTCGTGCACGCGCTCCTCGAGAGCGAGCAGGCGCGCGATGGCGGGCAGGCTCATGCCCTCACCGGAGAGCCGCGCGACCTCGCGCAGCTGCTGCACGTGACGGCTGGAGTACCGCCGCGATCCGCCCTGGGTGCGCGCGGGCACCACGAGACCGAGACGGTCGTACTGTCGCAACGTCTGCGGGTGCATGTTCGACAGCTCCGCCGCGGCGGCGATGGCGAAGATCGGGGCGTCTTGGTCGATCTCTCTCTCAGCCACGTCTCACCTTCTTCCGTCGTGGCGGGTGCGACACCGGGTTCTCGGCATCCTGACTCATCGGATGCCGAGAACCACGGCGACGCGCGTGCGTCTACCGCGCTTTGGCCATCAGGTCGGCGCGGGGGTTCTCTTTCGGTTCGAGCGCCTGGTAGCGCTCGAGGGCTTCGCGGGCCGCGTCGTCGAGGTGTGCGGGCACGGCCACCTGGACCTCGGCGAGCAGGTCGCCGGTGCCCTTGGCGGTCGCGATCCCGCGGCCTTTGACGCGCAGCACGCGACCCGAGGGGGTTCCCGGGGCCACGCGCAGGCGAACGGTCTCGCCGCCCAGCGCGGGCACCTCGATCGTGGCGCCGAGTGCGGCCTCGGTGAAGGTGACGGGGACCGTCACCCGCAGGTTGAGGCCGTCGCGCGTGAACACGGGGTGCGGGCGCACCGCCACCGTCACGACGATGTCGCCGCTCTCGCCGCCGTCGGGGGACTTGCGTCCACGACCCCGGAGTCGGATCTTCTGCCCGTCCGAGACGCCGGCCGGGATCTTCACCTTGAACGGGACGTTGTCCTCGCCCTGCAGGGTGATGGTCTCGCCCTTCGCCGCGGTGACGAAGTCGATCGTCGTTCGCGCCGTCACATCGGACCCGCGCTGGGGGCCGCCGAAACCGCGGAACCCTCCCGTCGTCTGACCGAAGCGTCCGGAGCCGAAGCCCCCGCCGCCCTGCTGGTCGAACATCGAGAAGAAGTCGTCGAAGCCGCCCTGGGGCTGGCCGCGACCCTGACCGAACCGACTGAAGACGTCGTCGAAACCGCCGCCGCCGCTCGCCCCCGGAGCGGAGAAGCGCGCCCCCGAGCCCATGGCCCGGATCTGGTCGTACTCCTCGCGCTGCTCGGGGTCGTTGAGCACCGAATAGGCCTCGCTGATCTCCTTGAACTTCGCCTCGGCTTTCGCGTCACCCGGGTTCGAGTCGGGGTGGTACTGGCGCGCGAGCTTGCGATACGTCTTCTTCAGATCGGCAGCGCTGACGCTCTTGTCGACACCGAGGACCTTGTAGAAGTCCTTGTCGAACCAGTCCTGACTCGCCATGCGTCCTCCTCTTAGGCCGGCACGGCGACGACGACCTTGGCCGGTCGCAGCTCGACCGAACCGAGGCGGTAGCCGACCTCGACGACCTCGAGGATCGTCGTCTCGGTCACACCCGGGGTCGGCGCCTGGAAGATCGCCTCGTGCTGCTGGGGGTCGAACACGTCGCCGACGGCGCCGTACGACACCACGCCGAGGCGCTCGGCCACGGCCCGCACCTTGTCGCCGATCGCGGCGAGGGGGCTGCCCTCGACGAGGTCGCCGTGCTTGGCGGCGCGGTCGAGGTCGTCCATGACGGGCAGCAGGCCCTTCACGGCCTCGCCCTTGGCGCGCTCGATCTCGCGCTCCCGCTGCTCTTCGGTGCGCCGACGGTAGTTGGCGTACTCGGCCTGCAGGCGCTTGAGGTCGATCAGCAGCGAGGCCTCCTTGTCGGAGGACGCACCTTCTGCGGCCGCCTCGGGCGTCTGCTCGGCGCCGAGGATGTCGTCGATGGTCAGGCCATCGGCATCCGTCCCCGAAGGCTCGGACTGCTCGCCCGACGGCGCGGGGCCGGAGGTGTTCTCCTCCGGCCCCGTCTCGTCAGGACCGGCGCCCGAGCCCGTGGGCTGTTCGTCGTCCTTGTGTGCCATGTTCTCTGCTTACTTCTTGTTCTCGTCGGGGTTCTCGTCGTCGACGACCTCGGCGTCGATGACGTCTTCCTCGGGGTTCGGCGTCTCGCCGTTGCCCGGCTGACCCACGTTGGGGTCGGCCTGATCGCCCGCGGCCTGCGACGAGGCGTAGATGGCCTCACCGAGCTTGCCCTGGCTGGCGTTCAGCTTGTCGAACGCGGTCTTGACCGCGTCGTCGTCGTCGCCGGCGAGAGCCGTCTTGAGCGCGTCGACATCGCCCTGCACCTCGGTCTTGACCTCGGCGGGGAGCTTGTCGTCGTTCTCCTTGATCAGCTTCTCGATCGAGTACGACAGGGTCTCGGCCTGGTTGCGGGTCTCGGCGGACTCGCGGCGCTTCTTGTCGTCGGCCGCGTTCTCCTCGGCCTCGCGCACCATGCGCTCGATGTCCTCCTTCGGCAGCGACGAGCCGCCCGTGATGGTCATCGACTGCTCCTTGCCGGTGCCCTTGTCCTTCGCGGACACGTGCACGATGCCGTTGGCGTCGATGTCGAAGGTGACCTCGACCTGCGGGATGCCGCGGGGAGCCGGGGCGATGCCGGTGAGCTCGAAGGTGCCGAGCGGCTTGTTGTCGCGGGTGAACTCGCGCTCGCCCTGGAAGACCTGGATCGCGACCGACGGCTGGTTGTCGTCGGCGGTGGTGAAGGTCTCGCTGCGCTTGGTCGGGATGGCCGTGTTGCGCTCGATGAGCTTGGTCATGATGCCGCCCTTGGTCTCGATGCCGAGGCTCAGGGGGGTGACGTCGATGAGGAGGACGTCCTTGCGCTCACCCTTGAGGACACCGGCCTGCAGGGCCGCACCCACGGCCACGACCTCGTCGGGGTTGACGCCCTTGTTGGCGTCCTTCCCGGTCTCCTTCTTCACCAGCTCGGCGACCGCGGGCATGCGGGTCGAGCCGCCGACGAGCACCACGTGCGCGATGTCGTCGACCTTCACGCCGGCTTCGCGGATGACGTCGGAGAAGGGCTTGCGGGTGCGGTCGAGGAGGTCCTTGGTGAGGTCCTCGAACTTCGCGCGGGAGAGGGTCTCGCTGAGGGAGACGGGGCCCGAGTCGGTGAGCGACAGGTAGGGCAGGTTGATGGAGGTCGAGGTCGAGCTCGACAGCTCCTTCTTCGCCTGCTCGGCCGCTTCCTTCAGACGCTGGAGGGCGATCTTGTCGCCCGAGACGTCGACACCGGTGGTGTCCTTGAACTGCTTGATGAGGTAGTCGACGACGCGCTGGTCCCAGTCGTCTCCACCGAGGCGGTTGTCACCGGAGGTGGCGCGCACCTGGATGGTCGAGAAGTCGTCGTCCTTGCCCACCTCGAGCAGCGAGACGTCGAACGTTCCGCCACCGAGGTCGAAGACCAGGATGAGCTCGTCTTCCTTGCCCTTGTCGAGGCCGTACGCGAGGGCCGCGGCGGTGGGCTCGTTGATGATGCGCAGCACGTTGAGGCCCGCGATCTCACCGGCCTCCTTGGTGGCCTGACGCTCGGCGTCGTTGAAGTACGCGGGGACGGTGATGACCGCATCGGTCACGCTGTCACCGAGGTACTCCTCGGCGTCGCGCTTCAGCTTCTGCAGGATGCGGGCCGAGATCTCCTGCGGCGTCCACTTCTTGCCGTCGACGTCGAAGCTCCAGGTGGTGCCCATGTGGCGCTTGACGCTCGAGATGGTGCGGTCGACGTTGGTGACGGCCTGGCGCTTGGCGGTCTCGCCGACGAGCACCTCGCCGTCCTTCGTGTAGGCGACGACCGAGGGGGTCGTACGGAAACCCTCGGCGTTCGCGATGACCTTGGGCTCGCCACCCTCGAGCACGCTCACGACGGAGTTGGTCGTACCGAGGTCGATTCCCACTGCACGGGGCATATGTGTCTCCTTGCTTGTGAGCACGGCCGATGCCGCACTCGGGGTTCTGGGTGAAAGTCTCTGCGCGGGTTGAGCCGCGATGACTCAAGGTTATCGAACCCCCGTCGGGAGGTCAAGGCGACTTGATATGAATTGGCTCAACTTCTGGGTGCCGCGGTTTTCGAATCACTCCCCACCCCCACCCCCACGTACCGTTTTGGGGCGCATTCCTCCGTCTGGGGCGCGAAATACCACGCCCCAACCGCAGAAACGCGCCCCAAATCTTCACCTTCCGCCCCGCGACCACGACGCCCCCGCGACCCGGAAGTCGGCGGGGGCGTCGAACGGATGCCGCGAGCCCGGCGCGGCGGCCGGGCGGAGGCTCAGTCGCGGTCGCGATCGCGGCGCTGCGGCCGGTCGCTGCGCTTGGCGGAGCGACCGCCCTGGTCGAGGCGCAGGTCGATGAGCTGGCCCGAGATGCGGGTGTCGGCGAGGCGGTCGATCGTGTCGCGCGAGAGGTCGGCGGGCAGCTCGACGAGCGAGAAGTCCTGGCGGATCTGGATCGCACCGAAATCGTTGCGGCGCAGGCCGCCCTCGTTCGCGAGGGCACCCACGATCTGGCGCGGCTCCACGCGCTGGCGACGGCCCACCGCGATGCGGTACGTCGCGAAGCGTCCGCCGCCGCTGCGGCGATCGCCGCGGTCTCCGCCCTCACGAGCAGGGCGGTCACGGTCGCGGTCCCGGTCGAAGCGCGGCTGCTGGATCGTCTCCTCCTCGAGCAGCAGCGGCGTGTCGCCCTGGGCGACCACGGCGAGAGCTGCGGCCACGTCGGCCTCGGGCACGTCGTGGTGCGCGACGTAGTGGGCGACGACGTCGCGGAAGGTCGCGATCGCGGCGGTGTCCTCGAGGGCGGTCGTGATCGCGTCGTCGAAACGGGTGAGACGCGTGGCGTTGACGTCGTCGACGCTCGGCAGCGACATCTCGGTCAGCGGCTGACGCGTGGCCTTCTCGATCGCGGTGAGCATGCGGCGCTCACGCGGCGTCACGAAGCTGATCGCGTCTCCCGTGCGGCCCGCGCGACCGGTGCGGCCGATGCGGTGCACGTACGACTCGGTGTCGATCGGCAGGTCGTAGTTGACGACGTGGCTGATGCGCTCGACGTCCAGACCGCGCGCGGCGACGTCGGTGGCGACGAGGATGTCGAGCTTGCCCGACTTCAGCTGGTTGACCGTCCGCTCGCGCTGCACCTGGGCGATGTCGCCGTTGATCGCGGCGGCCGTGTAGCCGCGGGCGCGGAGCTTCTCGGCGACCGTCTCGGTCTCGTTCTTCGTGCGGGTGAACACGATCATGCCCTCGAAGTTCTCGACCTCGAGGATCCGGGTCAGCGCATCGATCTTCTGCTGGTACGACACCACGAGGTAGCGCTGGGTGATGTTCGCCGAGGTCGTGGTCTTGGTCTTGACCGTGATCTCTTCGGGGTCGTTGAGGTACTGCGCCGAGATGCGGCGGATCTGCGCCGGCATGGTGGCCGAGAACAGCGCGACCTGCTTGGTCGAGGGGGTGTCGGCGAGGATCGTCTCGACGTCCTCCGCGAAGCCCATCTTGAGCATCTCGTCGGCCTCGTCGAGCACGAGGAACTTCAGCTCGCTGAGGTCGAGGGTGCCCTTGTCGAGGTGGTCCATGATGCGACCGGGGGTTCCGACGATCACGTCGACACCGCGACGCAGGGCCGACAGCTGCTGGCCGTACCCCTGTCCGCCGTAGACGGGGAGCACCGAGACGCCCTTGATGTGGGCGGCGTACTTCTCGAACGCTTCGCACACCTGCAGCGCGAGCTCACGGGTGGGGGCGAGCACGAGGGCCTGCGGGTTCTTGTGGCCGGTCTCCATCTGCGACAGCACCGGGAGCGCGAAGGCCGCGGTCTTGCCGGTTCCGGTCTGGGCGAGGCCGACGACGTCGCGGCCCTGCAGCAGCACGGGGATGGTTGCCGCCTGGATCGCGGAAGGGGTCTCGTAACCCACGTCCTTCAGGGCCTTGAGCACGGCGGCATCCAGTCCCAGGTCGGCGAAGGTGAGCTTTTCGGGGGTGGTCTCGGCCTCAGCGGAGTCGACGGGGGTTTCGGATGCCATGACTCCACGGTAGTCTCCTGCGCGCCCGAGCGCGGGCCGGGGTCTAGCCTGAACCCGCGCGACGTCGTCGTCGCCGCGTCGTGCCGGGGCACCCGGCGTTCACCGAAGGGCCCTACCGTGACCGACATGTCCGCGCCCGGCACCGCCTCCGCCCCTGCCGCCGGCCGACGTCCCGTGCTGGCATGGGCCCTGTGGGACTGGGGCTCGGCGGCGTTCAACGCCGTCGTCACGACGTTCGTCTTCAGCACCTATCTCGCCAGCTCGCTCTTCGTCGACCCGGACGTCGTCTCCGCCGCCGGGGGCGACGACACGAACCCCGCGCTCGTGCGCGCCCTCGCCGACAACGCCAGCCTCGTCGGGGTCGCCCTCATGATCGCGGGCATCGTCGTCGCCCTCGTGGCCCCCGTGCTCGGTCAGCGCTCCGACGGCACCGGTCGCCGCAAGCTGTGGCTCGGCATCAACACCGGTGTCGTGGTGCTCGCCATGGCGGCGATGTTCTTCGTGGAAGGCACCCCCGCGTACCTGATCCTCGGCGCGACGCTGCTCGCCATCGGCAACGTGTTCTTCGAGTTCGCGAGCGTCAACTACTACGCGATGCTCACGCAGGTCTCCACGCGCGAGAACATCGGCCGCGTCTCGGGCTTCGGCTGGGGCATGGGCTACGTCGGCGGAATCGTCCTCCTCCTGCTCCTGCTGATGCTCTTCATCCAGAGCTTCGCGGATCCGGATGCCGGTGGCCTGCTCGCCGTGAGCAAGGACGGCGGTCTGAACATCCGGCTGGCGATCCTGGCATCCGCCGCCTGGTACGCGGTGTTCGCGATCCCGGTCCTCGTTCGGGTGCCCGAGATCCCGGCCCAGCGGCGCCGGGTGCGCGTCGGCTTCTTCCGCTCGTACGTCGTGTTGTGGGGGACGCTCCGCTCGCTCTGGCGCGACAGCCGCCAGGTGCTGCTGTTCCTCGTCGCGAGCGCCGTCTTCCGCGACGGCCTCACGGGGGTGTTCACGTTCGGCGCGATCATCGCGGCCCAGGTCTTCGGGTTCAGCTCGACCGAAGTGCTCTACTTCGCCGTCGCAGCCAACGTCGTGGCGGGCATCAGCACCTTCGTCGCCGGGCGCTTCGACGACCTGTTCGGCCCGAAGCGCGTGATCCTGGCATCCCTGGTCTGCTTGATCGTGCTCGGCACGACGATGCTCTTCATCGGAACGTCGCAGACCGGCTTCTGGATCGTCGGCCTGGGTCTGTGCGCCTTCGTGGGACCGGTGCAGTCGGCGAGCCGGTCGTTCCTCGCGCGCGTAGCGCCCGAGGGACGCGAGGGCGAGATCTTCGGGCTCTACGCCACGACCGGTCGCGCGGTGTCGTTCCTGGCCCCGGGCCTGTTCGCACTCTTCGTCGGCATCACGGGCGACACCCGCCTCGGCATCCTCGGCATCGTGCTGATCCTCGGGGCCGGGCTGCTGCTGATGCTGCCGGTGAAGACCACGGCGGCCGTGATCCGCTGACGCGGATGCGCCGGCTCAGTCGCTCGGCCAGGCGTCGGCGAACTTCGCCAGCAGGCGGGCGAACTCCGCGCGCTCGGCGTCGCTGAAGGATTCGAGCGCGGAGCGCACGGCATCCCGCCGCCGACCGCGGAAGCCGGAGACGAGCCCCTCCCCCTCGGCGGTGAGGCGCACGCGCGTGCGGCGCGCGTCGTCGGGGTCGGGCTCGCGCGCGACCAGCCCCATCTGCTCGGCCTGCTGCACCAGGCGCGACGCCCGGGGCTGATCCACGCCGACCGCCTCGGCGATCTCGCTCACCGACAGCGGACCGGATGCCGCGACGAGAGCATCGAGCAGACGCAGTCGCGCGGGACCCCCGAAGCGTCCTCGCGCCGGATCGGCCCACGGCGGCGCGCCACGACCCCACGGACCTCCGCCGTGCCCACCGTGCGGGTGGTGGTGCGCATCGGGCGGGAAAGCCGGGCGCGGGCGCCGACCGCGCAAGCGCGCAAGCGCCGCAGCGATGTCGTCGGCGGGGTCGGATGCCATCCCTCGACTTTACATGTCGCTTGACAAGCATCGGGAATACATGTCACAGTACATCCGTTGTCATGTGACATGCAATGGCGGATCGACCGCCGACGAAAGGACTTCCCATGAACACCTCCACATCTCTGGACGCCCGCAGCCTCGCCCACCGCCTCACGACGGTCGGCCACGCGCTGCACCACCGCCTCTTCGCGCAGCTGCGTGACAGCGGCATCCATCCCAAGACCCTCTTCCTGCTCAGTGCCGTCGACGGTCGCGTCGACGCACCGTGGATCGCCGCGCGCCTCGCCCGCGGCGGGAAGCGCATCGACTCGCTCGTCGCCGAGGGCTGGATCGCCCGTGGCGACACGGGCTGGACGCTCACCGACGAGGGCCGCGCGGTTCTCGCCCGGGTGGATGCCGCCCGCGCGGCGCTGCTCGCCGACGTTCCGGCCGAGGAGCTCGAGCACCTGACGACCGCCCTCGACGCGGTGTCGGCCGCCCTCGGCCTCGACGAGGCCGACGACGACAGCCGTCTCCCCGTCGAACCTGCGGTACCCGGCGCCGGTCGCGGCTTCGGCCCCGTCGGACGCGGCTTCGGGCCCGGGATGCGCGGCTTCGGCCCCCGCTTCGGTGCGGACCCGCAGCCGTTCGGGCCGCGAGAGCACGGCGAGCGCGACGGGCGCGGCTTCGCGCACGGCGACCGCGGCTTCGCGCACGGCGACGCCGGGCGGGGCGCGCACGGTCGTCACGGCTCCGCGCACGGCGAGACGGGTCACGAAGACGCCGGTCACGGGCACCTCGGCACCGCGGACCGCGGCGAGCACGATCGGGCCGGTCGCGGCCGCGGGTGCGCCCCGCGCCGTGACGGCTCCGGACACGAGCACGGACACCACCGCGGGCACGGTCACCACGACCGCCGGTCGGCGCAGCGCGCCTTCGAACGCGGGTTCGACGCCGGTTTCCGCCGCGGCCGCGAAGCGTCGGCATCCGGTGACGCGGCGTCCGGTGACACGTCGCCGTCCGCGTGAGCTCGCATAAACGCTCTCCGTGGGTAAAAACGCGCTCACGACGCGTTTCCACCCGGAAACAGCGTTTATCACCGCACGCGCCATCCCCGGAAAGCGCGACAGAACGGCCCCATCGAGGTCTCCTCGACGGGGCCGTTCTCGCGCGGGTCAGCGGCCGGCCGACCCCGCGTCGGTCGTGCCGACGTCGGTGCGGTGGAAGTTGAGCGCCGAGCGCGACGCGGTCGGACCGCGCTGGCCCTGGTAGCGGTTGCCGTAGGGGCCGGAGCCGTAGGGGTTCTCGGCGGGCGACGTCAGGCGGAAGTAGCAGACCTGCCCGATCTTCATGCCCGGCCACAGCGTGATGGGCAGGGTCGCGACGTTCGAGAGCTCGAGGGTCACGTGACCCGAGAAGCCCGGGTCGATGAAGCCGGCGGTGGAGTGGGTGAGCAGGCCCAGGCGTCCGAGCGAGGACTTGCCCTCGAGCCGCGCAGCGACGTCGTCGGGGAGGGTGACGCGCTCGAACGTCGACCCGAGCGCGAATTCACCCGGGTGGAGGATGAACGGCTCGTCGGGTTCGACCTCGATGAGGCGCGTGAGCTCGGGCTGATCCTCGGCCGGATCGATGAAGGGGTACTTGTGGTTGTCGAACAACCGGAAGTACCGGTCGAGACGCACATCGACGCTGGAGGGCTGCACCATCGCGGGGTCGTAGGGGTCGAGGCCGAGGCGACCGTCGTCGAGGTGGGCCCGGATGTCGCGATCGGAGAGCAGCACGGGATCAGCCTAGGGCGTGTGGTCGGGCCGCGGCGGCTCTGCTCGCCCCGACCGCGCGCGCCCGCGCGCGACCGCCGAGACCGCACGCGATCCGCGAGGACGCACGCGATCGTTCGTACATCGATGCGTTCTCGGCGATGCGATGCGGCCTCGACGGTGCCGATCGCGTCACTCTCGCGAGGTCGGACGATGCGGCCCCACGCACCGGTCACAGCGGGTCGGTCCGGTACGAGCACGCGATCCCGACGCGAGGACGGGCGGGCACGGAACGCGGATGCCGCCGGAGACGCTGTTATGCTGGCCGGGTCGCCGCGAGGCGCACGGGGCTGTAGTTCAATGGCAGAACTTCTGCTTCCCAAGCAGACAGCGCGGGTTCGATTCCCGTCAGCCCCTCCACGGGCCCGACTCACCGCCGCAGGCGGTGGGGCGGGCCTTTCGCGTGAGTGCCGTCCGAAGCGAGGTCGCGTGGGGCCCACGCCGCAGGAAGCCTCGTGCGCCGGCGCCGGCGCCTCGCCCGAGACCACCTGCCCATGCGGCAGGGTGGGACCATGCTGAGCGACGCCGAGCGGGAGGAACGCACGCGCCTGTATGCGCGCGTCTACGCCAAGGGCGCGACCACGGACCAGGCGCTCGTGAACCGCCTCCGTGAGCTGGACGACCGCGCGCGGATGCAGCCCGAGACCGACCCCGCGCCGGCCGAGGAGTACGCGCGGACGGACGACGACGACACCGATCCGGCCGAGGCGGGGCAGAGCACAGAGCCCGGTCCGGCCTCATCGCGCCGTCGTCGCCTGGCCCTCGCCGTGGAACGTCGCACAGCCGTCATCCCGCTCCTCGCGGCGGTCGCCGGGCTGGTGGGCGGCGCGGTCATCGGCGCGACGTTCACCCCGCCGCGCGCCGGCGGCGACATCCCCGAACTGAGCTACGCCGCGACCTCCGAGGACAGGCTGCCGTTCCCCGAGACGGTGGGCCTGCTCGATCCCGCGTCCGTCCGCTTCGTCGCGAGCACCGAGAACGGACTCGTCTACGTCGGGCGTCAGCCCGACGTCCCCGGCGAGGTGTGCCTCGTGGTCGTGTTCTCGAGTGCGGGCGACGGCGCCGGCGCCCAGTGCGGTTCCGCCGACGTCACCGCCCAAGTGGATCCGGACACGTGGGTCGTCATCGGCGAACCTTCCACGGCGAAGATGAACGACATCCTCCTCAGCCGGTTCGACACGCGACGGCTGTCGGAGAGCGTCCGCCTCTACACGCTTCGCGACCGGTCCTGACGAGCGTCATCCACCCCGTCAGGCGGCGGCTTCGCTCACGACCCGCGCTCCCGCCCCACCCAACGCGGCGAGGAACGCCGCGTGCACGGCCTCGCCGGACACCTCGACTCCGCCGTAGGCGAGATCGGGGGCGGCGCAGGCGTCACCGACGACCGTGACGGCGTAACCGAGGTCTATGGCGGCGCGGACGGTGGCATCCACGCACATGCTCGTCATCATGCCGACCACGAGCAGCTCGCGCGCGCCGAGCTCGCGCAGGCGCTCGTGCAGGTCGGTGCCGACGAAGGAATTCGGCGCGTGCTTCACGATCACCGTCTCGCCCGGCTCCGGGGCGACGCGGGGGTCGATCTCGGCTCCATCGGTGTCCACCTCGAGGAAGCCGCCGCCGGCGGGGCTTTCGTGCCGCACGTGGATGACGGGCGCCCCGAGGTCACGCTGCCGGGTCAGCACGCGTGCGGCGGCCTCCGCCGCGGCATCCGGGTTCACCAGGGGGTGACGACCTCCGGGGAAGTAGTCGCGCTGGATGTCGATGATCACGAGGACGGGCTGCATGCCCTCCACCCTCTCACCGCCGCGGCGACCGGGCGCCGGTTCACCCGCGCAGGTGCGAGGCGCCGTTCAGGTCGAGGATGGCGCCCGACGCCCACTGCGAGCGCGGCGAGCTGAGGTAGACCACGGCATCCGCCACTTCTTCGGGAGTGGCGACACGGCCGAACGGACTCTGATCCCGGATGCCGTCTCCGGCGGGCCCGTCCAATTTCTGCTGCTGCCTGTCGGTGCCCACGAAGCCGGGGGCGACGCTGGTGACGGCGATGCCGTGCGGGGCGAGGGCGACCGCGAGCGATTGGCCCATGGCGTGCAGGCCCGCCTTGGCGGCGCCGTAGGCGGGGAACTCCGGCTCGCCGCGGAACGCTCCGCGCGAGCCGACGTTCACGACCGCACCGGGCAGACCACGGTCGATCAGCGACCGCGCGACCAGGTAGGTCATGTTGGCGGGAGCGCGCAGGTCGACCTCGACCATCCGCTCCCACGTCTGGTGCCAGGTCGCGTAATCGACGGTGTCGATCGGATGCGAGGTCTCGGGGCTCGGGGCGATCGCCGCGTTGTTGACGAGAACGTCGATGCGTCCGAACGCCGCGAGCACCTCGTCGACCACGCGCTGTGCGATCGCGGGGTCGGAGAGATCGCCGCCCACGAGGAGATGCCCGTCGCCGTGCAGGAGGGCGAGCGTCTGCTCAGCGGCATCCTGATCGGACCCGTAGTGCACGGCGACGCGGTCGCCCCTCTCGCTGAGGGCCACCGCGATGGCCCGACCGATTCCGCGCGACGCGCCGCTGACGAGGGAGTGCTGCATACGTCCATCCTGCGGGACACCGAGCGTCCGGGCGGCACACGCGAAACGGCGGCGCCGCCCGGACTGTCCGGGGCTCGCACACCGGGCGATGACCGGTCGCTTCCGGTGTGGAGGGCCCACGCTACGTCTGCGGTCGGCGGCGGCGGTGGGGTTGACGAGCTCCCCCCGAGGGTGCGGGGGTCGCCTCTGCGCCGGGCGCCGAGGACCGACCGCGAGCGGCGGCGGTCAGGCGCGGGTGAAGCCGTCGAGGTCGGGGTCCCAGAACGCGTCGGGGTTGTCGGTGTCGATGGTCTGCTCGTGCGCGATGGCCGGCGCCTGGGGGAAGCGCTTGTGCTGACGCAGCTCCTCGGCGGCCCAGGAGAAGTCGGGCTCCTCGCCCGCCCAGTCGTGCGCCGGGGCGCTGAGCACGTCGTTCCCGACGCCGATGACGAGTTCGGCTTCCTCGGTGTCGCCCGCCTCGGTCACGATCGGGATGCTGACTGCCTCCGCCTGCCCGTCGGCGGCGATCGATGCGGTGAGCTGCACGAGCGCCTCCGCCACGTCGTCGGTCGTGGTCACGGTCTCGCCGGCGTACGTCACACATCGCATCCCCTCATGCTGGGGGCAGCATCGACGCCGCGGGGGTCGGTTGCCCCCGCAGCGCCCATCCGATAGGGGCGCGGTGTCGGAAGGTCGCGCTAGGGTCCGAAGCATCGCGGAAGGAGCCGAGACCATGACCGACGCACCCGAGCTGACCGTCGACGACGTCGCCGCCTGGCGCGCCTGGCTCGACGCTCACGAGAGCGAGAGCGACGGGGTGTGGCTCGTGCTCGCCAAGAAGGGCACGACCTCGCCCACCACCCTCACCTACGCCCAGGCCCTCGACGAGGCGCTGTGCAGCGGGTGGATCGACGGGCGCAAGCAGTCGAGGGATGCCGCGACCTTCCGCCAGCACTTCACCCCTCGGCGAGCGCGGTCGATGTGGTCGGCGCGCAACGTCGACATCGTGGCGCGCCTGAGCGAAGAGGGCCGGATGCGACCGCGCGGCGCCGACGAGATCGCCCGCGCCCAGGCGGACGGACGCTGGGATCGCGCCTACGCCGGATCCGCCACGATCGAGGTACCCGCCGACCTGCAGGCGGCCTTGGATGCCGTGCCGGCGGCCGCTCGCGCGTTCGCCGCGCTCACCAAGGCGGAGCGCTACTCCGTGCTGCACCCGGTCGTCACGGCCACGACCGACGCCGCGCGCGCGGCCCGGATAGCTCGCCACGTCGCATCTCTCGCCGCGGAGCCGGCGGAGCGACCCACGCCCGGGGGACACTGACCCGTGCGCGTGCGACGGTCTCTCGGTGTCGGGCTCGCGGCATCCCTGTTCCTCGGCCTCGTCGCCTGCTCCGACCCGAGCCCGGGCCCGACCACGTCATCCGCCGCCGGCGCGGCCGACGGGCCGGTGGTGTCGTTCTACGGCGACTCGTACACGCGCGGTACCGGCGCGAGCTCGTCGGAGAAGCGCTGGTCGACGATCGTGTCGGCCGAACGGGGGTGGCAGGAGATCAACCGCAGCGAGAACGGCCTCGGCTTCGTGAACCGCCGCGACTCGATGCTCGGAGGACTCGACGACATCCCCGCGCTCGTGATCGCTGACGACCCCGACATCGTGTTCGTGACCATGGGCCTCAACGACAACTTCAGCTACGACACGCGCGCCGACGACATCCGCGCAACGATCGACAGCGACCTGACCCGTCTGCGCGAGGGACTGCCCGACGCACGCATCGTCGTCGTCGAGCCGTTCTGGTACACCGACGACAGGCCGGCCTCGGTCGACGTCATCGCCGGATGGGTCGAAGACGCTGCGGCACGCATCGGCGCCGATCACGTCAGCGGTGCGAGCCGCTGGCTCGAGGGGCACGATGCCACCGCGCAGGTCAGCTGGATGGCGGGCGACGGTCTGCACCCGAACGACATCGGCTACGCCGTCATGGCGGAGCGGATGGATGCCGCACTCCGCGCCCTCGATCCGCCGCTCTGATCACCGAGCTTCGGGGCGCGATCTTCCGTTCGGGGCGTGCGATTCACGCCCCGAACGCCGGAATGCGCCCCGAACCGGGGTCTCGGGCCGCCAAGCGCGGGGCCGCCCCTCGGGGAGCTCAGGCGGGCGCGGCCGTGCGGGCGCGGAACCAGACGGTCAGTTCGCGGACCGCGCGGATGCTCGCCTCGTCGTCGTCGGACTCGAGGTCGTCGAACGTGTCACGGAACCCCTCGGGCGCCGGCGTCGCGGGCGCGGTGATGGGTTCGTACCCCATCGTCCATTCCTCGAAGCGGCGCTCCTCGATCTCCTCGGTCAGCAGCACCCGAATCTCGTCGTGGCGCGGATCGCGACGGATCTTCGCCATCAGCTCGTCCACGGCGTCCTTCGGCCCCTCCAGCACCTGGAAGAACCGCCCGCGGCGGTAGAGCAGCATGCCCGACAGGTCGTGCTCGTGGTTCGAGCGGCGACTCTGGGCGAGGAGTTCGGCGAGACGGGCGTCATCGAAAGTGTCGATGGCCCGACTGACGTATGACACGGCGGCCAGCGGAGCGCTCATGCGGTGTCCTCCTCGACGGCGCGGGGCGCCGGGACGCGGACCTGCTGAAGGGTGATGACCTCGTCCTGCGGGGGTTGGCCGTTGGTCACCGCGGCCATCGCCGCCGTGAGGGTGCGGAATCGGCCGACGACGCGCGACGAGCCGTCGAAAGCGAGGTAGCCCCCGTCGGCCTGACGGTCGATGTAGCCGAGGAACATGCCCTTTCGGCTGCCGACATGGAAGCCCTCTTCGACGCGGGCCCAGATGACGCCGGCACCGGGGCGGTCGGGAGACACCATGCTCACCGCTCCTTCCGCCCGGGATGACGCGCCGGGCACCAGCGACCGTACCCGGGCCCTCCGACACCCGTCCGCCCTTGACAGATCGCGCCACGCGGCTCCGCCCCTTCCGCCGGGGGCCCGGGCGAGCGGACGCCGATCATCGCTCCGGTCCTGGCTGGGAAGGGAAAACGCCGCGGATCGGGGGAAAACCCTTACGCCGTAAGCCCGCGACACCCGCTCGTCACGGCGCTCTCGGCGGCATCCCGGGACGGTCCGGGGTGTCAAACTGAACCCCCGGAGGTGGATGCGATGACCCAAGATGCGCGGAACGTGCCGCGTTCGAGCGTGCGCCGACTCAGCCGCGACCTCATCGTCACCACCGCTCTCGCGCAGATCGACGGTCGGGGCGCGACGGGCCTGTCGATGCGCACTTTGGCGCAGGAGCTCGATGTCGAGGCGATGTCGCTCTACCGCTACGTCAACGGCAAGGAAGACCTGCTCGAGGCGATCGTGCGCCTCCTGATGCGCGACCTCATGACGGCCCTTCAGGACGCCTCGACGCAGCAGTGGCAGGGCTTCCTGCAGATCACCGCGCACGAGGTGCGGCGCATCGCCGTCGAACACCCGCGGGCCTTCCCGCTCGTCGCCACGCGGCATCCGGCCGCCCCCTGGCTGCGGCCTCCGCTGCGCAGCGTCGAGGTCGTGGAGATCTTCCTCTCGACGCTCCTCGCTCAGGGTTTCACCGACGACCAGGCCGTGAGCGCCTACCGGGCGTTCAGCAGCTTCCTCCTCGGCCAGCTGCTTCTGGAGTCCGCCGTCCGCGGCGCGGAGACGGGGCCCGTGGAGGAGCCGCTCGACGAGGGGAACGCCGACATCCCGGCCCACGACGGCGACGCCACGCTCGCCGACGCCCCCACCGTCCGCCACCTGCGGGCTCTGCTCAGCGAAGATCGCGCCGAGGAGGAGTTCGAAGTCTCGCTCGAATCCCTGCTGGACCGCCTCGATCGAGAGCTGTCGCAGTAAGCCCCCCCCGGGGCCTCGCTCAGGCGACCGCGGAGCGGATCTGCGCGGCGTCGTCGGTGCCGGTGGCCTCGACGATCAATCCGTGCTGCACCCGGTACATCGCGAACGACGCGATGCTCACGCGCGTACGCGTCGGCGCGACGAACGCGTACGCACCGGTGTGACTTCCCCCGCCCCGCAGATGCACGGCCAGCCGGTCGTCCTCGACGAGGAGCTGAATGCGCTTCCACTGCCAGTCGGGAAAACCGTGCAGCAGGTGCGCGTAGTCGGCGATCCACGCGTCGGCCCCCGCGGGCAGGTGCGCACGTCGCACGCTCGGGTGCAGGAACTCACGGACCCGCTCGATGTCGTGGCGGTTCAGCGCGTCGAGGAAGTCGGCGAACCACTCCCGCATCTCCCACGGTTCCATCGGTCCATTATCGGTGGCGGCCACCTCTCACCGGCCCGCGACGGCCGCGACGTCGGGCGTGCAGAGGTGGAGGGCATCGCCGCGCGCGGCACGACTAACACACCGACCGGGCGCGCGCCGCCCCCTCCACGATCTCCCCGCCGGCATGGAACCGTGGGGACATGGCATCCCCCCTCGCCCTTCTCCGCGACGACTCGCTCTCGCTCCTCGTGCGCGGCTACGGTTTCGGCGCGCACCTCTGGCGGCGCGCCGACCGCGGCGCCCGTGCCGTCCCGTTCCGCCTGCTCGGGCGCGAGGCGCTCTTCGTGCGGGGCGAGGAGGGCGTGGCGCTCTTCTACGACGAGTCCCGCACCCGCCGGCACGGGGCGATGCCCGCGTTCATCCAGGAGTCGCTGTTCGGCCACGGCTCGGTGCACAGCCTCGACGGCGACGAGCACCGCCACCGCAAGGCGACGTTCGTCGACGTGCTCTACGACGACGTCGAGGTCGCGCGCCTGCTCCCCGAGCTCGAGCGGCAGTGGCAGGGCGAACTCGACGCCTGGGTCGGCGGCGGCGACCGGTCGGCGTACGACGCCGCCGTGGGAGCACTGGGGCGCGCGATCATGCGGTGGGCCGGCATCCCGGGCACGGCGGCGGCGCAAACGCGGTGGGCGAAGCGTCAGGCGCAGATCGTCGACGGCTTCGGTGTGCCGTACTCACCCGAGTTCCTGCTGGCCCTGGCCAACCGCCGCTGGTCCGACCGCCATGCTGCGGCGCTCATCGACGCCGTGCGCGAGGGGACGCTCGACCCCGCCGAGGGCACCGCCCTGCACGCCTGGGCGTGGCACCGCGACCGCTCGGGCGACCTGCTGCCCGCGAAGCGCGCCGGCGTCGAGCTGCAGAACAGCTTCCGCCCGATGATCGCGGTCTCGCGCTTCGTCGCGTTCGCCGCGAAGGAGCTGCACGACCGCCCGGAGTGGCGCGAGCGCATCGCCGCCGAGACCGCGGAGCGCGGATCGCTCGTCGGCGGGGAGCTGGCGACGGCCTTCGCGCAGGAGATCCGCCGCACCGCGCCCTTCGTGCCGATGCTGCCAGCGTGGGCCGAGACCGATGTCGAGCTCGACGGGCAGCGCGTGGCGAAGGGCGGTCGGGTCGTGCTCGACATCCTCGGCACCGACACCGACACCCGCGAGTGGGAGCGCCCCTCCTCCTTCGACCCGGAGCGCTTCGTCGGTGTCGACGATTACGAAGCCATCCGCGCTTTCGTCCCCCACGGCGGTGCCGACGTGCGTACCGGCCACCGCTGCCCGGGCGAGAAGCTCGCGATCGCCGGGCTCGCGGCATCCATCGCGGTGCTCAGCGACCCGCGCCTGCGCATCTCGGGCCGCGGTCTCGACGTGAACCGGCGGCGGATGCCGACGAAGCCGCGCTCCGGCGGTCGCGTGCGCCGCGCGGACGCGCCGTCGGGCTGCCCGTTCCACCGGGGCTGACTCGTCACGGGGACAGGCTGCACCGCGAGAACAGGGCGATCAGCGGCGGGACGGCCTGTCGCGGTGGCATCCCCTGTCCTCACGACACGGATGCCGCGGCTCAGCCCGCGGAACGCACCCGGCGATGCCGCTCGGGCTGAGGCGCGTACCCACGAGCCGAGGAGGGAGAGCGGCCGGCTCAGTCCTTCGTGTCGCGCGGCTGCGGGAACGGGCTCGGCACCACCGGCACCGTGCCCGTGTAGCCCTCGCGCTCGGCGGCGAGCTCGGCGATGCGCTTGCGGCACGCGAACCAGCCCGCGGTGATCAGCAGGCTCGCGACGACGGCCACGACGAGCGTCGCCGGCGAATCGATGAACACCAGCACGAGCACCACGGCCAGGAACACCAGGGTCAGGTATCCCGTGTACGGCGCCCAGAACAGCCGGAACGAGGGGCGTACGAGCTCGCCCCGGTCTGCGAGCTGCTTCAGACGCATCTGGCACACGATGATGGTCGCCCAGGTGACCAGGATGCCGACGGCGGCGACGTTCAGCACGGTCTCGAACGCGTCGCTCGGATTGACGTAGTTGATCACCACGCCGAAGAGGGCCACGAACGCGGTGATGGCGATGCCGCCGTAGGGCACGCCCGCCTTGTTCATGCGGGCGGCGAACTTCGGTGCCGACCCCGCGACCGCCATCGAGCGCAGAATGCGTCCGGTGGAGTAGAGACCGGCGTTCAACGACGACAGCGCCGCCGTCAGCACGACGAGGTTCATGATGACGTCGACCCCGGGTACGCCGATCGAGGCGAAGAACGTCACGAACGGGCTCTCGTCCTTCGAGTACGCGGTGAACGGCAGCAGCAGCGACAGCAGCAGCACCGAACCGACGTAGAACACCGCGACGCGGATGATCACCGAGTTGATCGCGCGCGGCATGACCTTCTCGGGGTTCTTCGTCTCGCCCGCGGCGGTGCCGATGAGCTCGATCGATGCGTACGCGAAGACGACGCCCTGCATGAGGATGATCGCGGGAAGGATGCCGTTGGGGAAGAAACCGCCGTTGTCGGCGATCAACGAGAAGCCGGTGGGCGCACCCGTGGGGGTGCCGAAGACGACGAAGTAGATGCCGACGAGCAGGAACGCCACGAGGGCGGCGACCTTGATGAGCGCGAACCAGAACTCGAGCTCTCCGAACACCTTCACCGAGACGAGGTTGACGGCGAGCACGGTGACGAGCGCGGCCAGCGCCCACACCCATTGCGGGACCGCGGCGATCCACGGCACGTACTTGCCGAAGAAGTTCATGTACAGCGCGGCCGCGGTGATGTCGACCATCGTGGTCGTGGCCCAGTTGATCCAGTAGAACCAGCCCGAGACGAACGCGGCCTTCTCTCCGAAGAACTCGCGCGCGTACGAGACGAACGAGCCCGAGGTCGGCCGGTGGAGCACGAGCTCCCCGAGCGCGCGCAGGATGAAGAACGCGAACAGACCACAGACCGCGTACGACAGAACGATCGCGGGTCCCGCCTGGGCGAGACGGCCGCCGGCGCCGAGGAAGAGTCCCGTGCCGATAGCGCCGCCGATGGCGATCATCTGCACCTGACGAGAGGTCAGTCGCTTGTGGTAGCCGCTGTCCTCGAGCTGCACGGTCGAGGTGTGGATCGGCGCGGCCGCGTCGCCGGAGCCCGGGGTGGTGTCAGTCACCTACCCATCGTGCGATTCGCGCAGCGACTGTCCAGGAAGCGCGCCGCGAAGCCCGGCATCCGCAGCCGTCTGCGCCCGCCCCCGGATCAGAGCCAGTGCTTGCGCTTGAACGTCAGCCAGAGCCCGAAGGAGGTCGCCGCCATGAGGCCGAGCGCCATCGGGTAGCCGAAGGTCCAGTCGAGCTCCGGCATGTTCCGGAAGTTCATGCCGTAGATCGCGCCCACCAGGGACGGGCCGAAGAGGATCGCCGCCCACCCCGAGATCTTCTTCACCTGGTCGTTCTGCTCGAGCGAGGTCTCGGTCTGACGCTGCGTCACGAGCGTCGCGTTGACGGTGAGGGCGTTGTCGAGGATCGCGCGCAGCGCCGTGAGCTTCTCGCCCTGACGCAGCACGTGGTCGAGCACGTCGCGCAGCGAGCGCTGCAGTTCGATGTCGACGCCGTACTTGTCGGCGCCGCGCAGCAGAGCCTCGAGCATGTCGCGGAGCGGTTCGACCGCACGCTGGAAGTGGATGACCTCGCGCGCGAGCTGGTAGATGCGCTGGGTGAGGTCGGCGCCGCCCTCGCTGAACAGACCGTCCTCGATCTCGTCGACGTCGTTCTGGAGCCCCCGGGCGACCGGGTCGTACTGGTCGACGACCTCGTCGAGGATCGCGTACAGCACCGCCTCGGGGCCGCGCGCGAGCAGATCGGGGTTCCTCTCGAGGCGCCGGCGTACCCGCGCCAGGTCGGGGACCTCGGCGTGGCGCACGGTCACCACGAAGTCCGCGCCGATGAACACGTGCAGCTCGCCGAACTCGACGGTCTCGGTCTCGTCGATGTAGCGCGCGGGACGCAGCACCGTGAACAGGTTCTGCCCGTAGCGCTCGAGCTTCGCGCGCTGGTGACCTGTCAGCGCGTCCTCGACGGCGAGCGGATGCAGGGAGAACTCCGCGGCCACGCGCTCGAGTTCTTCGGGAGACGGGCGCAGCAGGCCGATCCAGGCCATCCCGCCGTGCGCCTCCATGTACTCGAAGGTCTGGTCGAGGCTCGAGGGGTTCTCGATGCGGTGACCGTCGACGTAGACCGCGCTGTCGATGATGGGCATGTCTACCGTTCTACCCCTCTCAGGTGGACGAGGGATGACGCTGACCGCGGCGCCGGCGTCCTACCGCCGCGTGCGCCCCTTGGTGGTGAGTTGCAGCACACCCGCGATCACGAGGATGACGCCCAGACCGGCCGACAGCACGTTGTTGCCGACGCTCGCGCCCGACGAGATGTCGACGACGGCCAGCACCAGATTGAACAGACCGATGACGACGAGAGCCCAGCCGAGCACGGGTGCGAGATTTCCACGGTTCACAGCTGCACCATAGCGTCGAAGCCCTCCCGCCTCTCCGACCCGCCGCGGGTCACTTCTTCGGGTCGTGGCCCCAGTTCATCAGCGAGTAGCGCCAATCGGTGTCGGTCACGTCGCCCTTCGGCTTCTGCGCACTGTGCCGCTTGACGTAGCCGACGACCTTACGCATGTGGGCGAGGTCTTCGTCGGTGAGGTCGGCCTTCTTCTTCTCGAGGATGCGCACGATGTGGCGGCCGCTCTCGTGACCGGTCGATTCGCCGCCGTCCTTCTTCTGCCCCACGGACTTCGACTCGTCGGTGTCGAGCCACTTCTTCAGCTCGCTCGCGGTCATGTTGACCGCGTCATCGAAGTCGCTGCGGGTCTGGTCGTCGTCGTCGCTCATGTCGTCATCCTGGCCAGCGCCCGGGCGCGCGACGGCCCCCTTGCGCCGATGGCGGGGCCATGGCATCCCCTTCGCCCGGTCAGCCGACGGGCTCGCTGAGCGGCTCCTCGGCGTCGGGCCCGGGATGCCGCGACCCCGCGCCGCGCCGCGCGGCGGCGAGCACCGCGCCGATGCTGGCCGCGATGACCAGGGCGATACCGGCCACCTCGAGCAGCGACAGCTTCTGCCCGAGCAGCGCGAAGCCGGCGATCGAGGCCGTCGCGGGGCCGAGGCTCATCATGATCGCGAACGCCGACGCCGGCAGGCGGCGCAGGGCGACGAGTTCGAGCGCGTAGGGGATGGTCGACGACAGCAGCGCGACGGCGGCCCCGAGGGCGAGGATGTCCACGCGCAGCAGCGCGGGCCCCGCCTGCCAGAGGCCGAAGGGCAGCGCCAGGCACGCGCCGACCGCCATCGCGAGCGCGAGGCCGTCCAGACGCGGGAACTGTCGCCCCACGCGCGCCGACGACAGGATGTACAGGGCCCAGCTGACGGCCGCGCCGAGAGCGAAGACCACGCCGAGGGCGTCGAGGCGGTCCCATCCGCCGGCGCCGAGCGCGACCACTCCCGCCAGGGCGAGCCCCGCCCACAGCCAGCGGGCCGCCCCCGTCGCGGTGAGGATCGAGAGGGTGAGCGGCCCGAGCACCTCGATCGTCACGGTGACACCCAGCGGGAGCCTCTCGAGGGCGAGGTAGAACAGCCCGTTCATCGATGCCAGCACCACGCCGAACACCACCACCGACCGCCAGGCGACGCCCGTGTGCCCCCGCAGGCGCGGGCGCGCGATCGCGAGCAGCAGCAGCGCCGAGAAGACCAGGCGCAGCATGACGATGCCGAGCGGCCCGGTCTGGGGGAAGAGCATCACCGCGAACGACGCGCCCACCTCCTGGCAGGCCAGGCCGACGAACACGAGAGCGGCGGCCGAGCCCTGTCCGCCGCGCGCGCTCATCGTTCGGTCACGAGGCGGGAGGTGCGCAGATCGCGTTCTGGGCGATGCTGTCGCGCATCTGCTCGGCCGTCCAGGGCAGGCCCGCCTCAGGCAACGTCTGTCCCTGCGCGGCGGGCGCCTTCGAGGCGATCGCCGCGAGTTCCCACGCCAGCCACGCGCCGGTGAGCTTGTTTCCACCCGAGTTGTTCAGCACCACCGCGACCGACATGCCGCTCTGGGGATCGGCGAAGGCGGCAGTCATGTAGCCCGGCGTCCACCCGAACTGCCCGATGAGCGAACCCGCCTGGAACGTGCCGCCGGCGGCGGTGAACCACGACGGCTGGTCGGGGCCCACGGGCACGGGGGCGGCGAAGCGATCGCTGTCGGCGGGCAGGAGAGCCTTGGTGGCGAGCGCCTGGGCGTATCGACCGAGATCGCCGATGGAGGTGACGGCCCCGGCGGCCGCGCCGCCGTAGCTCGACGACATCTCGGTGAACTCGACCGGGTCGGTGCAGTTCCACGCGCCCTCGGCATTCGGCTGCGACCAGTACCCCGGCAGCGAGGACGGGCCGGGGGTCGCCGGGGCGGGCGCCGGCAGCGACGTCGACGAGAGGCCGAGCGGCTGCGTCACACGCTCCGCGATCAGGGTGGAGAGCGTCTCGTTCGTCGCCCGCTCGGCTGCGAGACCGGCGATGAGGTAGTTGGTCGCCGAGGTTCCGTAGGCGTCTCCGGGCGCGTTCAGGCGCGGGCGCGCGATGCCGTAGGCCAGGAGTTCGCGCGGGTTCCACACGCGGTCGGGGTTGGCGAGCACCGTCGCCTCCAGAGTGGCGGTGTACGAAGCGAGCCCCGACGTTCCGTCGCACAGCTCGCGCAGGGTGATGTCGTCGTAGCCGGGGAGATTGCTGACCCACTTGTTGATCGGGTCGCTCATCGCGACGGTCCCGTCGGCCGCGAGACCGTACAGGATGTCGCAGGTCATCGCGCCGGTCACTTCGGTGGCACGGAAGGAGAGATCGCTGGTGACCTCCGCGCCCCCGGGGCCCTGCGTTCCCACGCCCGAGACCCACGTGCCGCTCCACGGCGCCCACACCCCGACGATCGCTCCGGTCGAGCCCGTCGCGGTCATCGCCGAAGTGACGGCATCCTGCAGTTCTGCGACCGTGGCCTCGGGCAGAGGCGCGTCGACCTGCGCCGGGACGTCGATCGACACCGACTGCTGCGCCGTGCAGCCACTCAGCGCGAGTGCCAGTGCTCCCGCGCTCGCGATCGCGATGGCCGCGGAACGACGCCATCTGGCCATGTGGATACCCCCAGCACTTCCGCACGCGGACACGCGTACGCTCCCTCGATTCAAACACACGGGACCTGAGCGCAATCGCCCCTTGCACCGCCCGCCCGTCACGTCTGCATCACGACTGCGTGGTCTGATCGGAACTCGGGCCGCCTTAGGGGTTAGGTCAGCCTAAGTGAATGCGTATGATGGCCGCATGAACGCCGTGGTCCCGTTCTCCCTCGCCCTGCGCGAACGCTCCAGCAGCGCGCACTCCTCGAGCGAGTGCGATGGGTTCATGACCGACCTGCTCACCGGTGCCGGCACCCGCGACGACTACATCGCCCTCATCGCCCAGCACTGGTTCATCTACGCGGCCCTCGAAGACGCAGCCGTGCGCATGCGCCTCGACCCGGTGGCATCCGTCTTCCTCCGCGATCGCACCTCGCGACTGCCCGCGCTCGAGGCGGATCTGGCGTTCCTCATCGGACCGGAGTGGCGCGAGAGCATCCGCCCCCTGCCGACGACGCAGGCCTACGTGTCGCGCATCCGCCGCGTCGCCGCGACCTGGCCGGGCGGTTTCGTGGCGCATCACTACACGCGCCTGCTCGGCGACCTCTCGGGCGGACCATCGATCGGCCGTCTCATGCAGCGCCGCTTCGGCTTCGAGACCAACGGCATCGGATTCCTGCTCTTCGGCGACATCGCCGACCCGCGCGCCTTCAAGAGCGTCTACCGCGAACAGCTCGACACCGCCCCCTGGGACGACGACGAGAAGGAGCGGGTGATCGCCGAGGTGCTGGTCGCCTATCGGTTCACGACGGAGCTCTTCGCCGACCTCACGCGCGCCAAGAGCGCGCACGTCGCCTGAGGCTCACGCCTTCGCCGCCTCCTGGCGCGACAACCACGCCTGCTTCATGAACCGACGGACGTCTTCGTCGACGCGGATGTCGCTCGGGCGCAGCGACCGCGACAGGTAGAGCCCGTCGAGCGAGGTGAGGCGGCTGAGGGCGACGTAGGTCTGCCCGGGGGCGAACGCGCCGGCGCCCAGATCGACGACGGCCCGGTCGTACGTCTTGCCCTGGGACTTGTGGATGGTCACGGCCCAGGCGAGACGCAGCGGGAACTGCGTGAACTCCGCGACGATCTCCCGCGAGAGGTTCTTGGTGCCCGGGTCGTACGCATAGCGGTACCTCTCCCAGACCGCGGGCTCGACGTCGTGCTCGACGCCGTCGACCTCGACGCGCACACTGTCGCCCGCGATGCGGGTCACGGTGCCGATCGTGCCGTTGACCCACCGGGGGGCCTCGCCGAACTGCGCACCGTCGTTGCGCAGGAACATCACCTGAGCGCCGACCTTGAGCGTGAGCTCCATCTCGGCGGGGTAGTTCGCCTCGCCACGGCCGAAGTCGCCCGAGATCTCGGCGTTCGCGGTCTGCGTGCGCCCGATGAGCTCGTCGAGGTGCTTGCGGTTGATGGTGTTGACGCGGTCGTTGCGGGTGGCGAGCGTGATGATCGGGTGCTCGCCGTCGGCCGGGTGCGGCGGCGTGCGGGCACCGGCGGCGTTCAGGATGCCGGCCATCTCGGCCGTCACTCGTCCGTAGCGCACGGCGTTGAGCAGCTGCTTGAACCCGGGGTCGGACTGCCGGTGGATCTCGACGAGCTCGTTGACGTGCAGGTCGGCACCGTGCCGGCCGATGTCGATCAGCCCGTCGGTGGCGGCCTCGCCGGACCAGACCTTGGCGTCGAAGAACCAGAACGAGCGGTAGTGGTCCTGGATGTAACGCGCCTCATCGCCCCGCGGCGGCACGGGCGCCAGCTGGTAGGGATCGCCGAACATGACGATCTGCGTGCCGCCGAACGCCTCCGATCGACGACCGCGAGCTTGCCGGAGCGAGCGGTCGATGGCATCCATCAGGTCGGCGTTGACCATCGAGATCTCATCGATGACGAGTGTGTCGATCGCGTTGAGGATCTTGCGGGTCGCGTCGTTCTGGTCGATGTCGCCGTTCGCGATGAGACCGATCGGCAGGCGGAAGAGCGAGTGGATGGTCTGGCCCTCGACGTTCAGCGCCGCCACCCCGGTGGGCGCGCAGACCGCGATCTGCTTCTTGGTGTTCCACGCCAGGTGCTGCAGCAGCGTCGACTTGCCGGTGCCGGCGCGACCGGTGACGAAGACGTGCTCGCGGGTGTCCTCGATCAGCCGGAACAGCGCCTGCTGCTCGGCGGAGAGGGGCGGCGTGGTCACCGGTTCATGCTAGTTCGCGCCGCGCGCGGCGGCGGGCGCGGTGTGGAACGCGGCCGTCGCACCCCCGCGCGTCCGCCGCGTTCACGCCGGAGCGGATCCGGATGCCACGGCGACCGGGCCGCCCGCGGGCCCGGCGTCGCCGACCGGGCCGCCCGCGGGCTCGGTGCGGCCGACGGGCCCGCCCATCGGCTCCGTTCGGCCGAGGAGCCAGCGCGCCTGTCCCGACAGCACGTCGCCGACGTGACTGCGGAACCGGGGGCACTGCGTGATGTCGTGCGAACGGCACCGCAGAGCGTGCTCGGTCATCGCGCGCGCCTGGGCGATGTCGGCGGCGCGACGGTCGAGCTCGGCGATGTGCTCCTCGAGCACCCGGTGCCGGTCGGGCGCTCCCTCGTCGAGCAGCACCCGGATCTGCTCGAGCGAGAGCCCCGCCGCCTTGTTGCGCAGGATCACGGCGATGCGCACGATGTCGTCCTCGTCGAAGCGGCGCCGTCCCGCTGCGTCGCGCGCGGGTTCGAGCAGGCGCTCGTCCTCCCAGTGGCGGAGCACGTGGGTTTCGAGCCCGAACCGCGCCGCCGTGGCGCCGATGGATTCGCCGCTTGACTTCATGTCGACATGAAGTCACACGATGGATCCGAATGCAAGCGGAAGGAGCTCATCGTGTACGACGCGATCATCATCGGAGGCGGCCCCGCGGGACTGCAGGCGGCCCTGACCCTGGGGCGCATGCACCGCCGCACCCTGCTGCTGGACTCGGGCGAGTATCGCAACGCCACCGTGCGCCACGCCCACAACCTGCTCACCAACGACGGCCGCGACCCGGCCGAGCTCCGGCGCCTCGCCCGCGCCGAGATCGCCGCCTACGACACGGTCGAGACGAGGGATGCCGTGGCCACCGACGTCGCCTCGGTCGAGGGCGCCCTGCGGGTCGTCGTCGACGGCGAAGAGCACCGGACGCACGCCGTCATCGTCGCGACGGGGGTCGCCGACGAGCTCCCCGCGATCCCGGGACTCGCGGAGCACTGGGGCGACACCGTCGCCAACTGCCCGTTCTGCCACGGCCACGAGTTCGCGGGGCGCCCGGTCGCCGTCGTGAACGGGTCCGACCACGCGTCGGCTCTCGCCCGCATGCTCGAGCCCGTGGCATCCGAGGTCCACGTCGTCGACCCCGCCGCCGTGCGCGAGGTCGTCGGACGACCCGGGGGCCTGCGGCTCGACCTGGACGACGGCTCCGAGCTCGAGGTCGCGGGGGCGTTCGTCGCCCCGACCTGGCGGCCGCGCGGTGATCTCCTCGAACGGATCGGCGTGCAGCGCCAGGACTCCGGCGCCGTCCGCACCGACCCGTTCGGCCGCACGAGCGTCGAGGGCGTGTACGCCGTGGGCGACATCGCCCAGCCCGACCATCTGCCCGGGCCCCTCTTCTCGCTGGCGGCGGCGATCGCCGGAGGGCAGCTCGCGGCGGTCGCCGTGGTGCAATCGCGGGTCGCACTGTAACGCGCGCGGCACCTGCCCAGGCGCGCTTCCTACACTGGAGGCGTGGACAACGCAGGCGGGGGCCCCGCGACGCCCAGGGGCGTCAGCGGCGCGCGCACGCGCCTGCGCCGTGAGATCCCCGCGATGATCCTGGTCGCCGTCCTCCTGATCGCCGCCCTCGGCGCGGGGGCCGCCTCGCTCTATCGGGAGTTCTACAGCCCACGCGCCTTCGTGCTGCACTACCTCGAGCTGCTGCAGGAGCACCGCACAGCCGAGGCGTTGGCGGTGCCGGGTGTCGCCGTGGATTCCGCCGAACTGGAGGCGCGCGGACTCCCGGCCACCGCATCCGAGGCGCTGCTGCGCCCCGAGGCCCTGACGACCGTGACGGATGCCACCGTCACCGACGAGACGGTCGATGGAGACCAGGCGCGGGTCACGGTGTCCTACACGACCGGCGGGTACTCCGGCACGACGACGTTCGCGATCGAGCACGACCCCGGCGAAGGCGTGCTCCCCCGCTGGCGGTTCGCCCGCAGTCCCCTGTCGGTCATGGAACTGAACGTCGGGGGGTCGATGCGCTTCTCGGTGAACGGCTTCGAGGTCGACAAGCGGCAGGTCTCCATCGACGGGGCGGATGCCGACCCGTCCGCCGACGTGCCCCTGCTGGTGTTCTCACCCGGTCTCTACTCCGTCGCCGTCGACACCGCGATCTCGGCGACCCCGGGGGTCGCCGTGCTCGCCGACGCGCCGCTCGTCGGCATCCCGGTCGAGGTGCAGGCCGAGCCGACGGAGGAGTTCATCGGCGTCGTTCAGGACCGCGTCGAAGGATTCCTCACCGCCTGCGCCGAGCAGAAGGTGCTGCAGCCCACCGGGTGCCCCTTCGGTTTCACCGTGCGCAACCGCATCGACGGGGCGCCGACGTGGTCGATCGTCGAGCAGCCGGTCGTGACCGTGGTTCCCGACGGTGCCGGATGGCGGATCCCCTCGGCCAAGGCGGTCGCACACATCGACGTCGAGATCCGCTCGATCTTCGACGGCAGCGTCCGCACGGTGGAGGAGGACGTGCCGTTCCGCGTCGACGGTCAGATCACCGTGCTCCCCGACGGCACCGCATCGATCCTCGTCGGCGGCTCCGCCGACTGAGGCGGACCGATTACCCTCCGCGCGGAGCCGACCCCGCGGGTGCGGGTCAGTTGCCGCCGCGCGCGGCGACCCGCGCGTCGCGCTCCGCAAGGCGGGCGAGCTCTTCGTTGTAGGCGTCGAGTTCCAGGTCACCCACGCGATCGACGTGACGGTCGCGACGCCGCTGCTGGCGCTCGTCGCTGCGACTCCACTGGATGGCCACCGCGATCGCGAGGATCAGCGTCGGGATCTCCCCGACCGACCAGGCGACGCCGCCCCCGACGTACTGGTCCTGCAACGGAGTCGCTCCCCACGTGCGTCCCATCGCGCCGAACCACTCCGCGACCATGAGGCCGGAGTTCATCATGATGGCGATGCCGAAGAAAGCGTGCATGGCCATGACGGCGATGAGCACGAGCAGACGCATCGGGTAGGGCAGCCGGTAGGGGACGGGGTCGATCCCGATGAGGCTGAGCACGAAGAGGTACCCGACCACCAGGAAGTGCGCGACCATCCAGATGTGCCCGACGTGGTCGTAGAGCGACCAGCGGAAGAGGTCGGTGTAGTAGAACGCCCACAGCGACCCGATGAACAAGCCTGCCGCCACGTAGGGGTTGGTGAGCACCGTCGCGACCGGGTTGTGCACGGCCCACAGGATCCACTCGCGGCCGCCGCGGGTGCCGTCGTCGCGCTTGCGGATGGCGCGAGCCGCCAGCGAGACCGGCGCCCCGGCGACCAGCATGAGCGGGATCGCCATCGACAGCAGCATGTGCCCGATCATGTGCATGCTGAACAGGTAGTCCTGGTAGACGTTCACCGGTCCCGAGGTCACCCAGAACACCCCGAACATGCCCAGGCACCACAGCACCGTGCGGTAGATCGGCCACGAGTCGCCGCGCCGCAGGAGTCGCCAGACGCCGGCGAGGTAGAAGAACAACCCGCCCACCACGACGAGCGTCCACAGCAGGTCGACGTTGTACGCGGTGAACCAGCGCTCGAGGGTCAGGTCGGGCGGCAGCGGGCTGCCGGTCAGCACCTCGGCGGGCGAGGTGCCGACCAGCGACGCCTCCCCGGGAGGAGGGGTGCGGGCCAGGGCGGCGGCGATGCCGCTGGCGACGCCCATGAACACCAGCTCGAGAGAGACGACGCCCCAGAAGCGCCGCGAACCGGGCTCGTCGGCCATGCGCGCGATGAGGCGACGGCGGTACCACGCGCCGAGCACGCCCATCGCGATCAGGGCACCGACCTTCACCAGCACGAGGACGCCGTACGCCGACCACAGGTTCTGCAGGCCCTGGAGACCGATCGAGGCGCGGACGGTGCCCGAGATCGCGACGACGATGAACGCGACGAGGGCGAGCGACGAATAGCGCAGCAGCGTCGTCTGCAGCTGCGGCCGCGTCATCGCGGGACGCAGCACGACGAGGAGCACGAGGCCGCCGAGCCAGACGGCGGCGGCGACGATGTGCAGCACGAGGGAGGTGACCGCCGCGTCGTGGCTCGTCTCGGCGCCGGTGTGGCCCTGCGTGCCCATGGGGATGAGCGACGCGAGCGCGGCGATCGCCACGAGCATCGTCGGGATCCAGGAACGCACGGCGAAAGTCAGCACCGTGAGCACCGCACCGGCGATGGTGGTGATGAGCCACGCCTGCCCCACGGGGCTCTCGACGAGGAAGCGCCCCAGCTGCTGACCGAACACCGCATCGAGCGTGGGCTTGGCGTTCAGGACGTTGAGGAAGGTCAGGTATCCGGTCGCGGCGGCCGCGACCGTGAACACCGCGGCGCCGATCGAGGCCGTGTCGAGGGCGATCTCGAAAGGACGCTCTCCGGCCTTGAGGGCGAACAGCGCGAGCACGAGCGAGCCGACCATGGTCGCGGCCGCGAGGTTGACGGCGACCGTGGCGATGGGGAGCCCCCACCGCACGACCGGACCGGGATCGGCGAGCTGGGGTGCCGCCGCTCCCCCGCCGTACGCGAGGCCGACGACGACGGCGATCAGCGAGACCACGATCAGGATGACGGGTCCCGCCACGCGCAGCAGTCGGGGATTCACCTTGCCAGCCTACGTCGCGCGGGGACGACGAAGGGGGGATGCCGCTGGCATCCCCCCTTCGATGGTTCGGTGTCGTCTTACTTGACGGCGGCCTTGAGCTTCGAGCCCGCGGTGACCTTGACGCGCTTGCCGGCGGGGATGGAGATCTCCTCGCCCGTCTGCGGGTTGCGGCCCGTGCGAGCCGACGTGGCGACCTGCTCGAAGGCGATCCAGCCGGGGATCGAGACCTTGCTGCCCTTGGCGACCGCCTCGGAGACGGTGGAGAAGAGGGAGTCGAGCACGCCCGACACGGCGGACTGGCTCTGCCCGGTCGCGCTGGCGATGCTCGCGACGAGCTCGGTCTTGGTGATGGACTTGTCGGCCATGTGGTTTGTCCTCCAGGCGACGACGGATGTCGCCTCTCGTTACGCGGACGAGGAGGAATCCTCCTCGGTGGTCGGGAGACCGCCTCGACAGTATCAACCGAACCGCGGAATTACGCGGATTCTGTCGGATTTCGCCCCGATCTGCGCGGCGTGTCGCCGTCGTTCGGCTCCCGACCGACGGCGTGAGGCCGGTCGACGACGTCGAGCGCAGCCGGTCGATGCCGCGGCCAGGCCGTCCCCGTCACGGACGAGGCGACCCCGCCGACCTTCTCGGGTGAACTGTAGTGCGAACCATCGGGCCCGCCCCGAGCTCTCACGAGTCACCCGGATTCGCTGTGGAACGTGCGAAGTACGATGTCAGCGACCCAATCCGCGGAAGCCACCGCGCGATCGGATGAAGATGTCGGGTGAGCTGAGCCCGGGGGTGTGGGGATGCCGAGCACGCAGACGTCCATCGACGCGCGCGCCGCACTGCGCGCCGCCGTGAACGCCACCGCGTTGCGCCTCGCACCGGGGCACGGTCTCCCCGATCCGCGCCACCTCTCCCTCCTGTCGGAGGTCGAAGCCCCGGCGTCTCCCCGCGTCTGGGCCGATTCGAGCGCTCGCGCGCTGTCGGCGATGTTCGCGGCCCGCGCCCGGCGCGACGCCCTCGGCGACGGCGCCGCCCTCGTCTGGCGCTTCTTCGACGGCACCCGGCTGATCCGACCGGCCTCGCTGTCGATGGAGGCGCGCGCGGTCCTCCTGGCCGGCGCCGGCGAGTACCTGTGCGCCGTCGGGCTGCCGCAGGTCGCGGTGCGCTTCGGCCGTGAGGCTCAGCTCTTCGCCGACAGCGACGCGACGCGCTTCTACGCCCTCACGGTGACGGCGCTGGGGTTCGCCCTCAATGGGGAGTACACCTCCGCCGACCCCGCCATGGATGCCGCCTCCGCGCTGTTCCGAACAGGCGGATGGGCCGAGGAGGAGTCGTCGTACCTTCTGCTGCTCGCCGACTCGCTGGTGGCGGCCGCCCGCATGGACCATCTGCGCTTGCGCGGGGTGGCACGAGAGCTCGAGCGCGTGCACCCGACGGACCCGTACTCGCGATACTCGGCCCGGGCGATCGACGCGATGGGCCGGCTCATCCACGGCGAGCACGCCGCCGGTCTCGCCGCCTGTCAGCAGCTGCTGCACGGGAGCGAACGCAGCATGAGCCACCGCTTCATCCGCGACTTCCTGCTCTGCATCCGCTCCGACATCATGCTCGCGCAGGGGCAGTACGCCGAGTCGCTCGCCTCGCTCTCCACCGCGGAGAGCCCGGAGGGGCACGGTATCTGCTTCGCCATGCAGCGCGGCGGCGCACTGCTGCTTCTCGGCCGAGAGCGGGAGATGCTCGCGGAGACCGAAGCGTGCGCGGCCTCCGACTCCGACCACTGCCTGCGGACGCTGACACCGCTGTTGCTGCGGAGGGCCATCGCGTTCCATCGCCTCGGTGACGACCGCCGCGCCGCCCAGAGCATGGAATCGGCTCTCCTGCTCATCGCGCACACGGGGAATTCGATGACCCCGTTCATCATGCTCCCCCCGGAGGAATGCGCCGCGCTCGTCGACGCCGCGGTCTGCACGCACCCCGAACTCGCCGAGACCGCCGCGTACATCCGCACGGCCCTGGCCTCGGTCGGCGCCCCGGTCGAGGCGCCCCGGTTGGCGGACCACCTGCACGGCTTCACTCCCACCGAACGCGCGCTCGCGGAGCTGCTGCTGACGCCTGCCGGCCTCGCCGACATCGCCCGCACGCGCGGGGTGTCGTTGAACACGGTGAAGAGCCAGGTGCGGTCGATCGACGTCAAGCTCGGCGTGGGCGCGCGCAGCGCCGCCGTCGTCGAACTGCGGCGCATCCTGGCATGAGAACGACGAAGGGCGGGGCTCCTCTCGGAACCCCGCCCTTCGTTCGTGTGTCTGGTGCTTACCAGGACGACTTGGTCACGCCGGGCAGCTCGCCACGGTGCGCCATGTCACGGAAGCGGACGCGCGAGACGCCGAACTTCGTGAGGACACCGCGGGGGCGGCCGTCGATGACGTCGCGGCTGCGCACGCGCGCGGGCGACGCGTTGCGGGGCAGCTTCTGCAGACCCACGCGGGCGGCCTCGCGGGCCTCATCGGTCGCGTTGGGGTCGACCAGGGTCTTCTTCAGCTCGGCGCGCTTCGCGGCGTAGCGCTCGACGACGACCTTGCGCTGCTCGTTGCGCGCGATCTTGCTCTTCTTAGCCATGTGCTTAGCGCTCCTCTCGGAAGTCGACGTGCTTGCGGACCACGGGGTCGTACTTCTTGAGCACGATGCGGTCGGGGTTGTTGCGGCGGTTCTTGCGCGTCACGTAGGTGTACCCCGTGCCGGCGGTCGAACGCAGCTTGATGATCGGACGAACGTCCTGAGCCTTCTTCGCCATTACAGCTTCACGCCCTTCGCCTGCAGGTCACGGACGACGGACTCGATGCCGCGAGCGTCGATGACCTTGATGCCCTTCGCCGAAACGTTGAGCTTGATGTTGCGACCCAGCGACGGAACGAAGTAGGTCTTCTTCTGCACGTTCGGGTCGAAGCGGCGCTTCGTCCGGCGGTGCGAGTGCGAGATGTTGTGACCGAAGCCGGGAACCGCTCCAGTCACCTGGCACACTGCTGCCATGGTGATGTCTCCTTCTGTACCGTGACACCGGACGGTGCCACCCAAGATCCCTTGTCTGCACCCCGTCTGAACACGACGGAAGGCCGGGATCAGAAGGAGGGATGCGAACTGCGTGCTGGAGTGCGCGCAGACAAGGGGTCAGTCTAGCACGGCGTGTCGCCTTGACCTGATCCGGTCATCGAAGCGGGGCCGTGGCTCGACAGGCTCAGCCACCTCACCGGGTCCCTGAGCCCGTCTCAGCGACCGGACCCATGCCCGCCCCACCCAGGTCCCTGAGCCCGCCGAAGGGACCGGACAGGGCGCCGGCTCTCTCAGCCACCTCCGGCGGCGGCCTCGGCGGCTCCCCGTCCCCAGCGGAAGGCCGAGACGGTGGCATCCCCCTCGATCCAGAAGCGCCAGGGGAACGCGGCGGTACCGGCCATGCCGGCCACGCCCACGCGCGGTCCGGTCGCCACGGCCACCGGCGGCGTCTCGGGCAGGTACAGGCGCGCCCGCGCCCCGGCGCGCTCCTGCCCCGTGACCGCGTCGATGCCGTCGTGGAGGGGATGCCGGAGCCCCACGGCGTCGCCGAGACGACCGGGACCCCGCGCGAGGTCGCGGGGCGTGCGCACCGCGCCCCGACGTTCGAGACGGCGCCGCTCGGCGATGTCCGCACCCTCGACGATCTCGCCGCCGCGCAGCAGCACTCCACCGGCCACACCGTCGGGCCCGCACACCACGTTGACGCAGGAATGGATGCCGTGACTGAGGTAGACGTAGAGATGACCGGGCTCTCCCCACATGGTGGCGTTGCGCGGCGTGGGCCCCATCCGGGCGTGGGACCCCGGATCGGGACGGTCGCCCGTTCCCCGTCCGTGATAAGCCTCGACCTCGGTGAGACGCACGACGACCCGCTCCCCCGCGACGACGGTCTCCAGCCGTGCGCCGAGCAGCCGCGGAGCGACCTCGGCCGGCAGGGCGGTGAGATCGGCGCGGGTCGCCGCACGCATCACTGCGGCGGGACCTGGCACCACGACAAGTCGAAGCCCTGCAGGGCCACGACCTCCTGGCCGGTGTCGACCTCGACGAGGTGCGTGAGAAGACGCTGCGGGAGCGGCAGCTGGTAGCGGTCGAAGGGGTTGTCGACCGCCCGGGGGGCGATGAGCACGGCGGCATAGCGCCCGCTCGGCGAGACGCAGGTCTGCAGCACGGTGTCGGTGCCCGGCACGTCCAGCAGCTGCCGCACGGCGCCGTCGGTGTCGACGTGCGCCACGATGGTCGAGCGCGAGACGCCGTCGGAGCTGATGTCGGCGAAGGAGCGGATGGTCCCCGCGCCGGCACCCGGCACGGGGGTGGCCCGACCCGCGAGACCCGGCGGGTCGACGGGGTCGACGAGCCCCTGCTCGGAGCCGTCGGTGAGGTTGATCTCGCGGATGCCCTCGAGCCGCTCGACGACCGCCACCGACGATCCGCGCGCGATGCCGTCGATCGACACGGCGCTGCCGAGAGGGGCCGCGTTCCCACCCTGGGCGTCGGTGAGCAGGAGGCGCGAGTCGAAGGTGAGCACGAGCATGCTGTCTGTGTCGGGAACGAACCGGTAGTCGGCGATGCGCACGTCGCCGCCGTTCAGCCCCACCTCGGTGGGCGGGGAGTCCTCGGCGGCCGACGCCGTGAACAGGCGGCTCTCGCGTCCTCCCGCCGCACTCAAGTCGGCATCCGAGAAGGTGAAGCCGATGCGCTCGCCCCGATCGGCCGACTGCAGGTTCGTGACGAAGCCCGGCCCCGGCAGGGCGATGTCGCGCTCGTTCTTCCCGTCGGGATCGGTCACGATCACCCGGGCGGTGTCACCGTCGCGCACCGAGATCACGAGATGGTTGGCGGTGGCGCGGAAGTCCTCGATGTGCGGGTGGACGAAGACGGGGAGCCCGGCCTCGCCCTCCAGGTCGGTGCGGAAGATCGTGTCGCCCTCGGGAGTCCCGCGCTGCATCAGGTAGGCCTGCAGCGGCGGCGTGCGGAAGGTCTCGGTGAGGGTCGAGGCGGGCCCGGCTCCCAGTCCGTTCACCCCGTTGACGGTGATGCGGTAATCGGTGTCGTCGCGCAACGGGAGCGTGAAGCGCACACCCACGCTGCGCCCCGAGGTGTCGACGGTGAAGGGCGTCGCCGGCTCGACCTCGACCTGCGAGGGGTCGACCGTCTCGAGCGACTGGGTCGTGGTGAGGATGACGCGCGACCCCGAGGCGGCCACCGCAGCGGCCGGGTCCACCTGCACGTCGGTGACGCGCGGCCCCTGCGCCACGGCGAAGATCCCGCCCACCCCGCCGACCACGACCAGGCCCACCAGCACCGCCGCGAAGGCGACCGCGAACCTGCGGCCCCGGCGCGTGCGGGCACGCGAACGTCGGGACTCCCCCGCCCGCCGGGCGTCAGTACTCATACGGGTCCGCCGGCTCGTCGATCGCGGCGACCTCGTCGGCGTGCACCTCGAGCGTGCCGTCGCCGCTCGAGCGGACGGTGCCCGTGACCGTGACCCACTGCCCGGTCGAGGGCGCGTCGACCGCCGCGGCGATCGGCAGGCGGGCGGTCTGCGCGTCGATCACGCAGTGCGTGATGACCAGGCGCGTGAGGTCGAAGGTGGCGCCGTCGCCGCCCGGGGTGATGAAGCCGGTGAGGGTGACCGGCTTTCCGTCGAAAGTCTCGGGGTTCGTCGCGTGTGCGAAGACCGCCGACCAGTCGCCGATGCCGAATTTCGACGTGTCGCCCGAGGCGGCGAGGGTCACGACGTCGGAACCGGCGAACAGCGGAGGGGCCCCCACGTCGCGCGAGACGGCGAGCTCGGCCGACAGAGACGCGGCCGGGGTCAGCAGCACGGCGATCACCGCGCCCGAGGCGAGGACGCCGCCCGTGAACGCGGCGATCCCGCTCGGGGTCAGGCGGGGGCGCGCGGCGAGGTGGTCGTGCGCGGCGTGGTCGTGATCGTCCAGGGCGTCGCTGTGCTCGTGGTCGGCGTGCGCGAAGGCCTCGCGGCGCGCGGAGGCGGCCGCCGGCGCGTGCCCGTGCTCGTGGTCGTGGCCGTGGTCGGCTTCGGCGCCGAGCGGCAGCGCGAACGAGGCGATCGCGCCGACGAGGGCCACGATCGACATCCCGACGGCGAACCAGGCCGAATCCGGATTGATGTACAGCGACATGCGGCCGGTGACCCAGAGCGTGATGGTGGTGACCGACAGGCACGCGGTCAGGCCCACGCCGAGCCAGCGGGTCGCGAGAGCGCCGGTTCTAGACAAGGAGGTTCACCACCGTTCCGAGCGCGAAGGCGAAGAGCACGACGACCACCGTCATCCCCGCCAGGACGCGGGTCGTGAAGGTCGTGCGCAGCAGCGCCATCATCTTCAGGTCGATGATCGGGCCGACCACGAGGAAGGCCACGATCGACCCCGGGGTGAACGTCGAGGCGAACGAGAGCGCGAAGAACGCGTCGACGTTCGAGCACAGCGACACGACGAGGGCGAGCACCATCATCGCGGCGATCGACAGGGCGGGGTCGGAGCCGATGGCCAGCAGCGCGCTCCGCGGCACGAGCACCTGCACCGCCCCGGCGAGGAGCGACCCGATGATGAGCGCCGGCATGACCGACCGCAGCTCGACGACGAACTGGGCGAGCGTGCGACGTCCGCGATCGCCGCGCTCCTGCACGACGATCTCGCACGTTTCGAGGAACCGCTCCGTGAGCAGCTTGTCGGGATCCGGATGCCGGCTGTACAGCCACCCGATGAGGTTGGCGACGAGGTATCCGCCGATGAGGCGCGCGACGAGGATGCCGTCGCTGAAGCCGAACGCGGCGTGCGTGGAGATGATCACGATCGGGTTCACGATCGGCGCCGCCACGAGGAAGGTGAGGGTGTCGCTCACCCCGAAGCCGCGCATGAGCAGTCCGCGGGCGAAGGGCACGTTGCCGCACTCGCACACGGGGATGAACATGCCCAGCAGCGACAGCACCGCCCGGCGCGCCCACGGCGCGCGCGGCATCCATCTCTCGATCGCCCCCGGCGGCACCCAGACCTGGACGATGATCGAGAGCACCACGCCCAGGATGACGAACGGCAGCGACTCGATGAGCACGCTCAGCGCGAGGGTCAGGCCGTCCTGCGCGCGGGTGGGCAGGGGCTGCGAGAAGAAGGTGGGCGCGAGCGCGTCGACGAGGAACAGCGCGGTGACCACGACGACACCCAGGCCGAGCGCGACGAGGGTGCGGGAGCCGCCCGAGCGGGGGGCGGCGGAGCGCCGACGGGTCGACGGCGCGGTGCGACTACTCGTCGCCACGCTCGCGAGCCCGGGCGCGGGCGCAGTCGGTGCAGATGCCGAAGATGTCGACGACGTGCTCGGCCTCGCTGAAGCCGTGCTGGGCGGCCGTGCGCTGGGCCCACTCCTCGACGTCGGTCGCCGCGATCTCGACGGCCTTGCCGCACGATCGGCAGATGAGGTGATGGTGGTGACCGCGGGTCTCGCACGCGCGGAACAGGTTCTCGCCGTCGGGACTCTGCAGCGAGTCCGCATCGCCCCGGGCGGCGAGGCCGGCGAGGGTGCGGTAGACGGTGGCCAGTCCGATGCCGGTGTTCTCGTCGCGCAGGGTCGCGTGCAGCGACTGCGCGCTGACGAAGCCGCCGGCTCCGGAGAGGGCTTCGCGCACGCGCTCGCGCTGCCACGTGTTGCGCTGGACCATGCCGGCGAGTCTAGCGAGGGGTTCGGTGAATCGGCTGGGTGCTACAGCGCACGGGTCGTGCGATCGCGGCGCGCGCCGATCACGCGGCACACGAGGTAGATCGCGAACGAGATGGTGGTGATGTACGGGCTCACCGGCAACGTGCCCGCGACCGCGAGCAGCACCCCGCCCACCGCCGAGACGAATCCGAACAGCGCTGCGAGCACCGGCACCGACAGGGGCCCGGATGCCACCCGCATGGCGGCCGCGGCGGGGGTGACCAGCAGCGCCATCACGAGCAGGGCGCCGATGATGTGCACCGCGACGGCGACGATCAACCCGAGCAGCAGCATGAATCCCAGCGACACGGCGGTCGTGGGGACGCCGCGGGCGGCGGCCGATTGCGGGTCGAGCGAGTCGAAGCGCAGCGGGCGCCAGATCAGCAGCAGCGCGACCAGCACCGCGACGCCGATGACGACCAGCCACCCGAGCTGTCCGCTCTGCACCGACACGATCTGGCCGGTGAGCAGGCTGAACCGCGTCGCGCTGCGCCCGTTGTAAAGCGAGAGGCACAGGATGCCGACGCCCAGGCCGAACGGCATGAGCACGCCGATGATCGAGTTGCGGTCGCGCGCGCGGGCCCCGAGCAGGCCGATGAGCGCAGCAGCGATCAGGGAGCCGACGATCGACCCCGACACGACGTCGACGCCGATCAGCAGCGCCACCGCGGCGCCGGCGAAGGAGAGCTCGCTGATGCCGTGCACGGCGAAGGCCATGTCGCGCTGCATCACGAAGACGCCGATGAGTCCGCCCACGAGGCCCAGGACGGCACCGGCGTAGACGGAGTTCTGCACGAGCTCGAGGATCGCGCCGTACTGGCTCACCCCGCCGAACAGGGCGTCGCCGACGTCGGACCAGTTCATGCGTCGTCCTCGTCGTGGTGATGGTGGTGGGAGTCGTCGGCATCCGGAGCTCCGACGACGATGAGCTGGTCGCCCGCCCGCACCACGTAGACCGGGGCGCCGTAGAGCGCGCTCAGCGTCTCGGTCGTGAGCACCTCGTCGGGGGTGCCGAGCGTGAAGCGACCGTGGGCGATGTAGAGGATGCGGTCGACCCTCGACAGCACCGGATTGATGTCGTGGGTGACCAGGAGCACGGCGGCGTCGCGTTCGCGTCGGTGACGGTCGATGAGGCGGACGACGGCCTGCTGGTTGGCGAGGTCGAGACTCGTGAGCGGCTCATCGCACAGCAGCAGGGCGGGGTCGTCGGCGAGGGCCTGGCCCACGCGCAGCCGTTGCTGCTCGCCGCCGGAGAGCAGCCCGACCGGGCGGTCGGCGAACGCGGTCGCCCCGACGGCCTCGAGCAGCTCGTCGACGCGGGCGCGGTCCTTCTTGCGCGACAGCGGCAGGCCGAGCCGGTGTCCGTCGACGCCGAGACCCACGATGTCGCGCCCGCGCAGCGGCGTCTCGCGCGGGAGCGGCCGCTGCTGGGGGATGTAGCCGATGCGACGGTTGCCGGCGCGGCGCACCGGCACGCCCAGCGCCTCGATCGAGCCGGCGCTCAGCCGCTCGAGTCCGAGGATCGCGCGCAGCAGGGTGGTCTTGCCCGAGCCGCTGGGCCCGAGGACGGCGACGAGCTCGCCGGGCTCGACCTCGAGATCGAGCCCGGCCCAGAGCTCGCGTCCGCCCCTCTCGAGGGCGGCGCCGTGGATGCGCAGCGGGGCCGCTGCGCTCACGCGCCCAGCGCGTCGCTCAGCGCCGTGATGTTGCTCTGCATCCACGAGATGTAAGTCTGACCCTCCGGGAGCGTTTCCGTGAATTCGATCACCGGGATGTTCTTCGCCTTCGCCTCGTCCTCGACCTGCGTCGTCTCGGCGCCGCCGGTCTGCGGGTTGACGATCATCACGCGGACCTCACCCGAATCGATCAGCTGCAGCGATTCCAGGAGCGTCGCCGGGGGGACGTCCTGGCCCTCCTCGACCGACTCGCTGAACTCGTTCGGGGTCGCGTTGTCGAGCCCCGCCGCCTCGATGAGGTAGACCGGCACCGGCTCGGTCACGAACACCTTGGCCCCGGCATCCTTCGCCTCGATCTGGGAGAGGGAGTCCTCGAGCCCGGCGATCTGCTGGGTGAACGCCTGGGCGTTGGCGGTGAAGTCGGCGACGTGGTCGGGCGCGAGCGCACCGAGCTCTTCCGCGATGGCCGCGGTGAGGTCTTCGATCGTGTGCGGGTCGTACCAGACGTGCTCGTTGAAGCCCTCGATGTGGTCGTGGCCGTCGCCCTCGTCGTGCGCGTGGTCGTCGGCGCTCTCGCTCGGCGCCGGGGTCGCGCTGTCGTCGTGCCCCTCGGCGCCGGGGTAGTCGTGGTTGTACTCGACCGCCGTGAGCACGGGAACCGAGGTGCCGCTGGCCTCGATGAGCGACTCCATGAAGGCGTCGTAGCCCGCACCGTTCTCGATCACGAGCCCCGCGTTCTTCAGCGTGAGCTGGTCTTGCGCACTCGCCTCGTACTCGTGGGGGTCCTGCGACGACGAGGTGATGATCGACTGCACGTCGACGAAGTCGCCGCCGACGGCCTCGGCGATCGAGCCGTAGACGTCGGTGGATGCCACGACGGTGACCTTGCCGCCGGAGTCGGCGGTCGAGCCGGTCGAGGTCGAGGTGCCGGCGCAACCGGCGAGGGCGAGCACGGACGCCGCGCCGAGGACGACGGGGGCGAGAAGACGACGGGTCATGAAGACACCGTATCGCTGCTGATAATCGTTCTCAAACTCAGGGGCCAGGCCATAGCGGCTTTTCAGGAACCGCGTCGGCGAGACCACGGCGGCGGTGCTCGAGGGCCCGCTCGGCTTCCACCGGGAAACGCAGCCACGTCGCCTCACCCGCCGCGATCGGCGACGCGGCGCCCACCGCGGTCTCGGACCTGCGGGCCGAGGTGCAGACCGAAGCGCTGCGGGCCGAGGTGCTGCCGGCCGAGGCGCCGCGGGGCCGACGTGCACCGGGCCGGCCCGGGCGCCTCAGCGGCCGCGGGTCCTGCGCTCCCGCCAGGCCCGCCACGCCCCGGTCGACCACAGAGCCCAGATCACCAGCAGGGGCTGGAAGAGCAGTCGGATACCGCGGGCCAGGTCGGTGTCGAGGCCGAAGGCATCGGTACCGCGGACGAACTGCTCGATGTTGCCCGGGAAGATCGCGACGAAGAAGGCGGCCACGATCCAGCCGACGACGACGCGCCGACGGCGGAGGATCGCGAGGGCGAGTCCGAGCGCGATCTCGACGATCCCGGATGCCACGACCGTGACGTCGACCGGGAGCGGCAGCCAGGACGGCACCTGGGCGACGAACTCGTCGCGCGCGAACGTGAGGTGCGCGGTGCCGGCGAACACGAGTGCCGCACCGAGCAGCCAGCGGGCGAGGGTGCGGGGCAGGCTCATCTGTCGAGGGTAGGCGTGCCCGGGTTCGCCGTGCTCACCACCCGCCGCGGCCGCTCCCCCCTGTTGAGTGTCCGAGACATGCCGCGCACGGGGCGTACCACCGGCGTTTCCTGGACACTCGACAGGGTGAGGGCTGTCGGGGCTTCGCTGGCGCCCGCGTCAGCGCCGCAGGATGCGCTGGGCCAGGGTGTTGCCGAGCAGCTGGCCGGCCTGCACGATCACGACGATGATCGCCACGGTCACCCAGGTCGCCTGCTGGTTGAACTGCTGATAGCCGTAGATGATCGCGAAGTTGCCGAGGCCGCCGCCGCCGATGTACCCCGCCATGGCCGACATGTCGACGACCGCGATGAACATGAAGGTGTACCCGAGGATGAGCGGGGCGAGCGCCTCGGGGATGACGACCCCGAACAGGACGCCGATCCGGCGCGCGCCCACGGCGCGCGCCGCCTCGACGGTTCCCGGATCGACCGCGACGAGGTTCTGCTCGACGACGCGGGCGATCACGACCGTGGCCATGATCGTGATCGGGACGATCGCGGCATCCGTCCCCAGGGTCGTGCCCGTCACCGCGCGTGTGACCGGAGCCACCGCGGTGAGGAAGATGATGAACGGGATCGGACGGATGAGGTTGATCACGAGATTCGCGACGAAGAAGACGACGCGGTTCTCGAACAGGTTGCCCGGCCGCGTGGCGTACAGGAGCGCGCCGATGACGAGTCCCGCGACGCCCGCGATGAGCAGCGAAAGCGCGACCATGTAGACGGTCTCGCCGATCGACTGCAGCAGCACCGGGGTGAGGGTGTCCCACTTGTTCATGCGGATGCCTCCGCCGCGGGAAGGACGACGTCGGTGTGCGCGCGCAGCTCGGCGACGACGGGTGCGAGATCCTCGGCGTGCACGCGATAGGTGAGGGTACCGAGCTGCTTGCCGAGCACGTCGGTGACCCCGCCGTAGACGACGGAGTGACGCGCGCCGTGGCGGTGGAACACGGCCGAGACGTCCTCGCTCGAGAACTCGTTGACCTCGACGCTCACGAGCGCGCCGCCTCCCGCGGCGAGCGCGGACAGGGCCTCTCCGCTCGGCACGCCCTGCGTCACCGCGGCGACGAAGCGCTTGGTCAGGTCGGCGCGGGGGTGCGCGAAGACGCGGTAGGTGTCGCCGCTGTCGACGACGCGGCCGCCGTCCATCACGATCACCTGGTCGCACAGCTCGTGCACGATCGAGATCTGATGCGTGATGACGACGATCGTGATGCCCAGGCGCCGGTTGATCTCGCGCAACAGATCGAGCACCTCGGCCGTGGTCTGCGGGTCGAGGGCGCTCGTGGCTTCGTCGGCGAGCAGGATCTGCGGGTTCGTCGCGATCGCGCGCGCGATGCCCACGCGCTGCTTCTGCCCGCCCGACAGGCGTCGCGGGTACTGCTTCGCCTTGTCGCCGATGCCCACGAAGTCGAGCAGCTCGGCCACGCGCTCGTCGCGGTCGGCCTTCTTCCAGCCGGCGACCTTGAGCGGGTAGGCGACGTTCGCCGCGACCGTGCGCGAGGTGAAGAGGTTGAACTGCTGGAAGATCATGCCCACACGGCGCCGCAGGTCGCGCAGCTTCGCCTCGGTGGCATCCCCGACGTTCACGCCCAGCACCTCGACGGTGCCCGAGGTGGGCTTCTCGAGACCGTTCAGCAGACGCACGAGCGTCGACTTGCCCGCGCCGGAGTATCCGATGACCCCGACGATCGACCCCTGCTCCACGCTCACCGTGACGTCGTCGACGGCGTTCGTGGAGGAGCGGCGATCGCTGCGGAAACTCTTCGTGACGCCCCGCAGCTCGATGACCGAGGTCATCCCTTCTGTGCCTTGAGGGCGTCTTCGAGGCTGGTGAGCTCGTCCTGCAGCTGCGCGCCCGTCCACTCGGTCTTGAACTGCAGGTTGCCCTGGTTCAGCTCGGTGACCGCCGACTCGACCTCGGGCGAGTGGTACGCGGCGACGAGCTTCTCCCAGCGCGGGTCGTCCTTCTTGTCGTCGCGGGTGACGAAGGCGTTGATGTAGGGCGCGAGCTGCGGGTTGTTCAGGTCTTCCTTGAAGATGATGAGCTCGTCGCCGAGCCCGCCCTTCTGCGCCTGCGTGTTGTTGACGATCGCGGCCTGCGCGCTGCCGTCCTTGAGCGCGGTGACGGTCTGGTTCGTGTCGACGGGCAGCAGTTCGACCTTGGAGGTGACGATGTCGGCCGGGGTCGAGAGGGCCGTCCCGCCGTCCTTCAGCGTGAGCAGCCCCGCCGTCTGCAGGTTGAGCAGACCGCGAGCGAGGTTCGTCGGGTTGTTCGGGATCGCGACCTTGGCGCCCTCGGGCAGGTCCTTCACGTCGGTGTACTGCTCCGAGTACAGAGCGAGCGGGTACACCGCGGTGGCGCCGACCGGCACGAGCGAGCCGTTGTTCTCGACGTTGAACTGCGAGAGGTAGATGAGGTGCTGGAAGAGGTTCACGTCGAGCTCGCCGTCCTGCACGCCCTGGTTGAGCTGCACGCCGTCGTTGATCGTGCGCACCTCGAGGTCGATGCCTTCGCCTGCGAGCTTCTGCTTCAGCACCGTCCAGTGCGCCTCGTTGCCGTCGTCGGCGCCCAGCACGATGCGGGAGGAGTCGTCGGAGGATGCCGCTCCCCCGGCGCACCCGGTGAGGGCGAGGAGGAGGGCTGCGGTGGAGGCGCCGAGGATCGTGGCCAGGCGCGGGGTGCGGTGCGAAGTCATGACACCACGTCAACATGCCCCCGCGCGAGGCTCAAACCGGACCGTTACGGCCCGTAACCGGTCGTCATACGGCGTCATCGATTCGACGGATCGCGCGCTCGGCGGCATCCCCTCGCCGTCGGGGCGTGGCAGGCCGACCGCCGTCACGGACGACCTGCCACGGTGATCACACCGCGACGGTCGGTGCGAACTCTGCGGAGAACCGGTGCACGCCGGCTCCGACTTCGGTGTCTATTTCACCGAGCCACACCTCGGCGACCACACCCTCGGGCACCGTCACCTCGAGATGCACGACGCCGCCCTCGCGGCGCCAGGCGACCGCGATCGTGCCGTGCCTGCTGTCGTACGACGTCGACGCGTCGTCGATGCCGTCGATCGGCTGCGGCGCGACGCGCACGCGGGAATATCCGGGCTCCAGCGGCGCGAGTCCCGCCAGCTCGCGATGCATCCAATCGGCCACCGCGCCCAGGGCGTAGTGGTTGAACGACGTCATCTCGCCGGGGTTGATCGTGCCGTCGGGCAGCATCGAGTCCCAGCGCTCCCATACGGTGGTCGCTCCCATGGTCACGGGATAGAGCCACGACGGGCACTCGCGCTGCAGGAGCAGTCGCCCCGCGGTCTCGAGATGACCGGTGCTGCTCAACGCGTCGAGGATGTACGGCGTGCCGGCGAACCCTGTCGAGATGCGGTGGCCCGCCGCCTCGACGAGCTCCGCGAGGCGGTCGCCCGCCCATGAGAGCTCCTCGTCGTCGAGCAGTCCGAACACGATGGCGAGCGCGTACGACGTCTCGCAGTGATTTCGCAGCCGCTGCTCGTCGCGGGCGACGTACGCCTCGCGGAAGGCGCGCCGCGTCGCGTCGCGGAGGTGCTCGAGCTCGCAGCGCACGTCCCACCGGCCGAGAGCCTCCACGACGCGGACGGCGAGATCCGCGGACCGGTACAGGCACGCGGTGGCCACCAGCCCCCGGTCGGCCTTGGCCGCAGCGGGGTCCTCCGGGGGCGCGTCGGGGTCGAGCCAGTCGCCGAACTGGAACCCGCGGTCCCACAGACCGGTCTCCGACACGAGCGACGACACATGGCGGAGGTGCGCCAGCATCCCCTCGACGTTCTCGGAGAGCACGCGGACATCACCGGATGCCATCCACACGGCCCACGGCACCCAGACGATCGCGTCGCTCCACACCGCCGTCGAGTCGACGGGGGTGATGTCCTCCGGCACGCCCACGTACTTGAGCACATCGGGCACGACGTACGGCACGACCCCGCCCTGGTGCTGCTGCTCGACGGACACGTCGCGCAGCCAGTCGCGCAGGAAATCGCCGACGTCGAAGAGATAAGCGCTGGTGGGTGCGAAGACCGCGATGTCACCGGTCCACCCGAGCCGCTCGTCACGCTGCGGGCAATCGGTGGGCAGGTCGACGAAATTGCCCCGCGTGCTGTTGACGACGTTCTCGTGCAGCTGGTTCAGCAGGGGGTCGGAGCTCGAGAACGTGCCGGTGCGCCGCAGGCGCGAGCTGATGCGCACCGCTTCGAGTCCACCCCGGCGTACGGCATCCACCCCTCCGGGCCACCCGTCGACCTCCACGTAGCGGAAGCCGTGGAACGTGAAGCGGGGCTCGAAGACGTCGGTGCCCCCGGAGAGGATGAATCGATCCGTTGCGCGGGCCGAACGCAGGGGACGGATGCCGATCTCGTCCTTCTCGAGAACCTCGGCGTGCCGCAGCGTCACCACGCCGCCGGACTCGCCGGTGACCTCGGCGCGGACCCAGCCGACGAGGTTCTCACCGAAGTCGACGATCAGCCGACCCGTGGGCGAAAGCCACGCGTCGCGGACCGGGAGCGTCTCCACGGGGACGACGGGGGGTCCGACATAGGGTTCGAACCGCACGGAGGGGACGTCGATCACCTCGACCGGCGCCTCGGGCGAGGCGGCTCCGCGACGACGGGCGTCGATGGTCTGCCCGTGATACAGGTCGTCGGACACCGTGTCGGAAGCCCGGACCGACCACGAGTCGTCGGTCGCCCAGACCTGCGTGCGCCCGTCGGCGAAGACGAGCTCGATCTCGGCGATCGCGGCGAGGCGGTCGCCGTAGACACCGGTCGCTCCCGTCCAGGTCAGGCTCCCGCGGTACCAGCCGTTGCCGAGGGTGAGCTCCAGCGTCGACTCGGCGGCGACGAGAGCGGTGACGTCGGTCTCCGCGACCCGCACGCGCCACTCGTAACTCGACCATCCGGGGGTCAGGAGCTCGTCGGAGACACGGATGCCGTTGATGGCCGCCTCGACGACACCGAGCGCCGAGTACCGCAGGGTGGCGCGTACCGGCTCACCGTGATCGGGGTCGAGGACGAAGCGGCCGATGAGAGTCGGAGCGCCGCCGCCCACGGGCGCTGCCGGGGAGATGAGGAGAGCAGTGGGGAACATGGTCAGCCCTTGATCGCCCCGCTGGTCATGCCCGCCACGATCTGGCGGTTGAAGAAGACGTACATGACGAGGGGCGGGATGGTGATGAGGAGGATGTCGGCGAACAGCAGGTTGAACTGCCCGGCACTGGTCGAGCTCGAGGCATAGGCGTAGAGGGTCAGCTGCACGGTCGCGTTGGCGTCTCCCGGGAGGAAGTACAGCGGGTTGGCGAAGTCGTTGAAGACAGCGACCGACTGCACGACGATGACCGTGACGATCACCGGTTTGAGCAGCGGCAGCACCACCTGGAAGAACAGTCGGATCGGCCCCGCGCCGTCGATGAGGGCGGCCTCGTCGAGCTCGCGGGGGATCGTGGAGACGAAGGCCCGGAACAGCAGGATGCAGAACGACAGGCCGAACGTCGCCTCGATGAGGATGAGACCGCCGAGGGTCTTGAACAGCCCGAGACCCTGAAGAACCCAGATGGTGGGCACGACCGCGGGAGGGACGATCAGCCCCGCGAGCACGAAGAAGTTGATCACGCCGTTCCAGCGCGACTTCTTGCGCTGCAGCACGTAGCCGACCATCGCCGCCAGCACGACCATGACCACCACGCTCGCCACCGTGAGCACGAGGCTGTTGGCGAAGGCGCGGATCAGGATGCCGTTGCGATCGGCGAGGACCGCGGCGATGTTCTCCCACAGCTTCCACTCGGTGGGCCAGCTGAAGGCGAGCATCGACGCCTCGGGCGCGGTCTTGGCCGCGGTGACCAGGATGAAGGCGAAGGGCACGAGGAAGACGACGACCGACACGACGATGGCGATCGTGCCGACGGTCCACCGCCGCACGGCGAGGCGGGTCATGCGTCCACGCTCCTTTTGTTGATGAACATCGAGATGGGGATCATGACCGCCGTCACGACGATGAAGAGGACGACGTTGCCCGCGGTCGACAAGCCGTAGAAGCCGGCTTGGTACTGCTTGTAGATCACGGACGCGATGACGTCCGAGCTGAAGCCCGGGCCGCCCTTCGTCATCGCCCAGATCAGATCGAACGAGCGCAGACCACCGATGAGCGACAGGATCACGACCGTCCCGGTCGCCGGCCACGACAGCGGGAAGGTGATGTTGCGGAACACCTTCCACGCACTCGCTCCATCGACACGGGCGGCCTCGAAGTACTCCTGCGGGATCGCGACGATCCCGGCGATGTAGATGAGCGTGGCGATCCCGAGCCCCTTCCACACGTCGACCAGCGCCACGCTGATCAACGCGAGATTCGGATCCGTCAGCCACCCCGGACCCTGGATGCCGAACACCGACAGGGCACCGTTGACGAGGCCGTCGAACGGATCCAGCAGCACCTTGAAGGTCAGGCCCACCCCGATGGTCGAGACGAGCACGGGGAAGAACGTGACGGCCCGCAGGTAACCACGGCCGATGATCGCCGAGGTCAGCAGCACGGCGAGCGCGAGTCCGAGGACCACCTTCAGGCCGCTCGTGACGACGGCGTACATCAGCGTGTGCAGGAATGCCTGCGAGAGCTGCGGGTCGGAGAAGAACTGGACGAAGTTGTCGAGCCCGATGAACTGGACATCGAAGAGCGACCATCGGGTGAGGCTGAAGTAGAACGAGGCGAAGGTCGGTACGGCGAACAGCACCACGTACAGGGCGGCCGCGGGGATGTAGAACCACGACGGGTACATGCTGCGCGCTTTACGACCCGCCCGTGGCGCGGGGGGAACGCCTCCGCGCCGGTTCCGCACCTGGGGCGGCACCACATTGGCGAACGTCTGGGCCATCGTCACTCCTTCGTGGGGGAAGAGCGGGGCCGGAGAGGGGGTCTCCGGCCCCGCGATGTGCGGCGGGAAAGGGGCACCGACCGCACGGGGGCGCTGGATTCAGCGCGTTCTCACCAGCCGGCGAGGCCGAGTTGCTGGGCCTGCTTCTTCACGTCGTCGTCGTAGGCGGCGGCGCCGTCCTGCGCGCTCGAGATGCCGGAGCCGACGCTGATGGCGATGTTCTCGAGGTTCGGCCCCTTGACGGGAGAGAGGAACTCGAGGGCGGGAGCGCTCTTGCCCTCGTCGACGTACTTCTGGATCTCCGCGACCAGGGGCGCGGCGTCCGACGGCACAGAGCAGGAGCTGATCGAGAACGGACCGCCCGCGACGAAGTTGGCGTTCTGGACGTCGCAGCCCTCCGACGAATTGACGAAGGAGACGAACTTCTTCGCGGCGTCGAGCTTGGCCCCGTCCGTCGACTTCGGGATGTAGACCGCGTTGGGCTCCCAGACGGTCAGCGTGGTGTTCGCTGCCTTGTCGGCCGGCATGGCGAAGAAGCCGATGTCGTCGACTGCGTCGGGGGTGGATTGCTTGATGTTGCTGAGAACAGCGCTCGAGAGCATCGGGTACATCGCGGCCTTGCCCGTGGCCAGGGCGGCCGAGCCCTCGGCGGCGGTCGCGGTGGCGAAGTCGGCGTTGAAGAGACCCTTGTCGAAAGCGTCCTGGAGGTGGGTGAAACCGGCCAGAGCGGGCTCCTGCGCGAACTTCGCTTGGTTGGCGGTGAAGTCCTCGGCCCACTTTCGGTCCTGCGTGAGGACGTTGCCGAAGTCGGCGAGGAGGAAGAGCTGCGAGGTCCAGGTGTCGCCGTAGGTCTGCTCGATCGGTGTGATCCCCGCGGCCTTGATCTTCTCGGCGGCGGCGGCCAGCGATGACCAGTCGGTCGGCACGCTGATACCGAGGTCCGAGAAGACCTTCGTGTTGTAGGCGATGCCGCCCGCCATCGACGTTCCCAGGGGCGCGCCGTAGGTGCCGCTGTCGGTGGAGACGACGGTCTTGAAGTTGTCGGTGACCTCGGAGACCCACGACTCGTCCGCGAGGTCGACGAGCGTCTGGTCGGGGTTCAGCGCCTGGAAGAGCGACCCCGTGTTGTAGAAGAAGACGTCGTCCATCTCGCCGGTCGACAGCTGGGTCTTGACGAGGTTGTCTCCCTCGGTGCCGCCCGGGCGGGTGTTGAGGGTGACGGTGATGTCGGGGTTGGCCTTCTCGAACGCGGAGATGAGCGCGTTGCCGGTGGCGATGGAGTCGTCGCCGTTGGTGGTCAGGAAGGTGATCTCGACCTTCCCGTCGGCGGAGCCGCCGCCCGCTCCACCGGAGCAACCGGCGAGGGCCAGGGCGGTGAGGCCGACACCGGCGACGACGATCGTCGCCCGGCGCGGGGTGATGAATGAGGACACTGCTTACCTCCTTGTAAGGGGCCGGGTGCTGGGGACTCCGACCGGTGCGACGCCTCGGGACTCAGGTGCGAGATCGAGTGTAAACCGATCTACACCAGGCGACGAAGCGAGAATAAACCGAGTAGCGGGATTTCGTCAACCGATCTACATTGGGAGCAACGACCGAAGGAGCTCGATGCCGGACAATGCATCACCCGCGGGGCCGCCGACCCGCGCCGCGACGATCGAAGACGTCGCACAGCACGCCGGCGTGTCCAAGGCCGCCGTGTCGAAGGTGATCCGCGACGCCTACGGCGTGAGCGATCGGATGCGCGAGCGGGTCACGGCCTCCATCGCCGCACTCGACTACCGCCCTCGCGTGGCGGCGCGAGCGATGCGCGGATCTACGGCGACCATCGGCGTGCAGCTCCCGCAGGTCGACAACGAGTTCTTCACGCGCATCCTCACCGGCATCGTGCAGGAGCTCAACGCCTCGGCCTACCGATTGATCATCGCCCCGATGGCCGACCCGGTCAGCGGGACGGCCGCGCTCGAGAGCCTCTACGACCGGCAGGTCGACGGCATCATCGCCGTCGCTCCGGCCGTCCCCCAAGCCTGGCTCGAGGGCCTCGCGCGGCGCGTCCCGCTCGTTCAGGTCGGCCAGCACGACCATCCTCAGCACTATGACGTCGTGGTCGGCGACGACGATGCCGGTGCGCGCCTGGTGATGGAGCACCTCTTCGATGCGGGTCACACCCGGATCGTGCACGTGACGAACGACGAGCGGATCCTCGTCGAACCCCGCACCGACCCGCACCCGCGGCGCCTGCGCGTCTACGAGAGCATGATGCGCGAGCGCGGGCTCGAGCCCGACGTCATCCGTATCGACTCGTCCGATCACGACACACGGCACACGGTGATCGACCTCCTCGACCGCGCGACACCGCCGACGGCGCTGTTCGCGGGTCACGACTCGCTGGCGCTGGCGGCCCTCGAGGTCTCCGCCGAACGGGGAGTGGGCGCCGCGGAGTTCGCGGTCGTCGGCTACGACGACGTGCCGATCGCCAGCCACCCCCTGATCGGGCTGTCCACCGTCGACCAGCACGGTCAGGAGATGGGCGCCACCGCGGCGCAGCTTCTGCTGGAACGGATCGGGGGTCGTCACGACGCGCAGCGCCGCGTGTTCTCTCCGGCCCTGCGGGTGCGGGCGACCAGCGGATCCGGTCCCGCAGGGAGCGATCGGACGCTCTGAGGCCTCCCTCTCCCCCGCCGAGGCCCGGCGCTGTCTCCCGGGCGGCTAGCCTGGGTGGTGATGTCACGGGATGAGAACGCGCGAAGAAGACTCTCCCGGAACAGCCCCCAGGGGCTCGTCGTCATGGTGCTGGCACTGGCGGGGCTGTGCTCCTCGTTCATGTTCACCCTGGTGGTGCCGATCCAGTCGCAGCTTCCGCAGCTGCTGAACGCCTCCCGAGACGACACCGCCTGGGTCGTGACCTCGACCCTGCTGGCGGCGGCCGTGATCACGCCCATCGCCGGCCGGCTCGGCGACATGTACGGCAAGCGGCGCATCGTGCTCGTGCTGCTGGTCGTGATGATGCTGGGCTCGGTGATCGCGGCGTTGTCCACCGGCATCATCGGCATGATCGTCGGGCGCACGCTGCAGGGCGCGATCGTCGGTGTCGTCCCCCTCGGCATCTCGATCATGCGCGACGTGCTGCACGAGAACCGTGTCGACAGCGCGATCGCCCTGATGAGCGCGACGCTCGGCGTCGGCGGAGCACTGGGTCTGCCGATCAGCGCGCTGGTGGCCGAGAACACCGACTGGCACTGGCTGTTCTGGATCGCCGGTGGACTCGGAGCCGTCGTCTTCGCCCTGATCCTGCGGATCGTGCCGGTGAGCGTCCTGCGAACCGGCGGACGTTTCGACTACATCGGTGCGACGGGGCTCGCGGTCGGATTGATCGGAGTGCTCCTCGCCGTCTCGCGGGGCAACACGTGGGGGTGGTCATCGCCGCTCACGCTGTCGCTGGCGATCGGCGGCATCGTGGTGCTGCTGCTGTGGGGGTGGTTCGAGCTGCACGTCGACAACCCGCTCCTCGACCTGCGGGTCGCCGCCCGCCGCCCCGTGCTGCTGACGAATCTGGCATCCATCGCCATGGGCTTCGCTCTCTTCACCTCGAACGTGGCGTATCCGCAGATGCTCGAACTCCCGCTCGCGACCGGCGTCGGGCTCGGCCTGTCGCTGCTGGCCGCGAGCCTCGTCGTCATGCCCTCCGGGCTCGTGATGATGGTGCTCTCTCCCATCTCGGGAACCCTGGCCCGCATGATCGGGCCCCGCGTGCTCCTGGTGGCGGGCTCGATCTCGTTGATCCTCGCCTACGGCTTCAGCCTGGCCTTCTCGACCGAGGTGTGGCACTTCGTCGTCGCGAACATCCTGATCGGTTTCGGCATCGGCTTCGGCTATGCCGCCATGCCGATGCTCATCATGCGAGCGGTGCCGCCGAGCGAGACCGGCGCCTCGAACGGACTCAACGCCCTCGCCCGCTCCCTCGGCACGAGCACGGCGGCGGCCATCGTCGGCGTCGTGCTGGCGACACTGTCGACCGGAGACGGCGACGCGCGCGTGCCCACCTCGCAGGCGTTCCAGGTGTCGTTCCTGATGGGGATCGGGGCCGCGGCGATCGCACTGGTGCTGGCGCTGCTGATTCCGACGCGGCCGACGGTCGCAGACACGCGCCGCTCACTCCCGGGTTGACGTCAGGCGCCGCCCGGCGCGTCGGTGTCCGCGGACGATCCCCTCCGGCGCTTCACCCACGCCGCGATGCGGGCCGTGTGCCGGTCGGTGAACGCGTTCGACAGTTCGAGGGCCTCGGCGCCGATGTCGGCACCCGCGTCGATGGCGCGGATCGAACGTAGGGCCCGCTGCTCCGGGCTCTCCTCGTCGCGTTCCATGCCGTCCATCGTACGGACGGCCCGGGCACGGGGCGCCGACGCTCTCAGTCCAGCAGAAGCGCCGGCTCCTCCAGAACGGATGCCACATCCGCGATGAACCGCGAGATCCCGTCCCCGTCGACCACGCGGTGATCGAACGAGCCCGACACTGTGGTCACCCAGCGCGGGCGCACCTCGCCGTCGACGACCCACGGCTTCTGCCGGATGGCGCCCAGGGCGATGATGCCGGCCTCACCGGGGTTGATGATCGGAGTTCCGGCATCCACTCCGAAGACGCCGATGTTGGTGATCGTGAACGTGCCGCCGGTCTGATCAGCGGGGCTCGTCTTGCCCTCGCGCGCGGTGAGCGTGAGGTTCTCGAGCGCCTTGGCGAGCTCTCGCGTCTTCATCGCCTGCGCGTCCTTGATGTTCGGAACGAGCAGGCCGCGGGGGGTCGCGGCGGCGATGCCGAGGTTGACGTAGTGGCGCACGCGGATCTGCGCGCCGTCTTCGGTGTCGACCCAGGCGGCGTTGATCATCGGCGTGCGACGCAGCGCCCAGATCACCGCGCGAGCCATGATCAGCAGCGGCGAGATCTTGACGTCGGCGAAGTCGGGCGAGGCCTTGAGGCGCTTGACGAGCTCCATGGTGCGCGAGGCGTCGACGTCGACCCACACCGAGACGTGCGGGGCCGAGTAGGCGCTCGAGGTCATCGCGTTGGCGGTGGCCTTGCGCACGCCGCGGACGGGGATCGACTCTTCACGCGCGTCGGCCGCGGGAGCGGCGACGGATGCCGCGGGGGCGGCGACCGGGATCGTCTCCTCGCGCACCTCGCCCCACGCGGGCGTCTCGATGTTGCGGAACACGCTCGCCTGCTCGGCGTGCTTCACGACGTCGTCGCGGGTGACCTCGCCCGCGGGGCCGCTGGGGGTCACGGCCGAGAGGTCGACGCCGAGGTCGCGCGCGAGCTTGCGGATCGGGGGCTTCGCGACGACACCGACGGAGGCCTTCACGGGGCGCTCCGCGGGCTTGCGCCGACGCGACGACACCGCACCGCCCGTGCCGTAGCCGACGAGCACCGCTCCGCCGGGGTCGCTGGGCTCGGGAACCGTGGCGGGGGCCGCGGGCGCCGGAGTGCCGGCATCCGCAGCCCCGATCGTGATGATCGGCGCACCGACCTCGACGGTGGAACCCTCGGATGCCAGCAGCTCGCCGACCGTGCCGGAGTACGGCGACGGGAGCTCGACGAGCGACTTGGCCGTCTCGATCTCGACGATCACGTCATTGACGGCGACGGTGTCGCCCGGGGCGACGCGCCACTGCACGATCTCGGCCTCGGTGAGGCCTTCCCCGACGTCGGGAAGGACGAAGGTCTGCTCGGTCACGGTGTGTCCTTTGCTCGGGAGCCAGCTTGCCACCGGCGATGCCGCAACGGAATGTTCCGGCGGCGGGAGGGCCTGACGGCCGGAGGGAGGGTCAGTACGCGAGAGACCGGTCGACGGCCTCGAGGATGCGGTCGGCGTCGGGCAGGTAGGTGCCTTCGAGCTTCGCGGGCGGGAAGGGCACGTCGAAGCCCGACACGCGCAGCACGGGCGCCTCGAGCGCGAAGAACGCCTTCTCCATGACGGTCGCGGCGATCTCGGAGCCGAGGGACGTGAAGCCCGGCGCCTCCTGCGCGTAGACCATGCGTCCGGTGCGGCGCACCGAGTCGAGCAGCGGGCCGTAGTCGACGGGCGAGAGCGAACGCAGGTCGATGACCTCGCAGCTCGTGCCCTCGCTCTCGGCGAGCGCGGCCGCCTGCAGCAGCGTCGTGACCATCGCGCCATGGCCGACGAGCGTGACGTCGGTGCCGCGGCGGACGATGCGGCTCGCGTGCAGCGGAAGCGCCGGGGCCTCGAGGTCGACCTCGCCCTTCTGCCAGTACTTGGCCTTCGGCTCGAGGAAAACGACGGGGTCGGGCGAATCGATCGCCTGCTGGATCATCCAGTACGCGTCGTTCGCGTTCGAGGGGCTGACGACCCGCAGACCCGCGGTGTGCGTGAAGTACGCCTCGGGGCTCTCCTGGTGGTGCTCCACCGCGCCGATGTGCCCGCCGTAGGGGATGCGGATGACGACGGGCATGCGCACCGCGCCCTCGTGACGGTTCGTGATCTTCGCCAGCTGCGAGGTGATCTGGTCGAACGCGGGGAAGACGAAGCCGTCGAACTGGATCTCGAGCACCGGACGGAACCCGCCCATGGCGAGACCGATCGCGGTGCCGACGATGCCCGACTCCGCGAGCGGGGAGTCGATGACCCGGCGCGGGCCGAAGTCCTTCTGCAGACCCTCGGTCACGCGGAAGACGCCGCCGAGCGGGCCGATGTCCTCGCCCATGAGCAGGACGCGGTCGTTCGTCTCGAGGGCCCGGCGGAGGCCCGCGTTCAGAGCCCGGCTGATGGGCAGGTTCTCGGTCACTGCGCTCCCCCTTCCATCGACGCCTCGTAGTCGTCGAGCCAGCGCTGCTCCTCCTGGATCAACGCGTGCGCCTCGGAGTACACGCTCTCGAACATGTGCACCCGCGGGATGGTGCCGAGCTCGTTCGTGCGCACGCGCACGTCGTCGGCGAGGGCGGCACCCTCGGCATCCGCGTCGTCGAAGAACTGCTGCGAGGCGCCGCGACCCTCGAGGTACGCGCGCATGCGGGCGATCGGGTCGCGCCCCGCCCACGCCTTCTCTTCGTCGGAGGTGCGGTACTTCGTGGGGTCATCGCTGGTCGTGTGCGCGCCCATGCGGTAGGTCATGGCCTCGATCGCGCGCGGTCCGAAGCCTGCCCGCGCCTCGTCGAGGGCGGTCTTCGACACGGCGTAGCTGGCGAGCACGTCGTTGCCGTCGACCTGCAGGCTCGGGATGCCGTATCCCTCGCCGCGCTTGTACAGCGGCGAGCGCGACTGCGTCGCGACGGGGACCGAGATCGCCCACTGGTTGTTCTGCAGGAAGAAGACCTCGGGGGTCTGGAAGCTCGCGGCGAAGACCATCGCCTCGTGCACGTCGCCCTGGCTGGAGGCTCCGTCGCCGTAGTAGACGATGACGGCCTCGTCGCGCTCGGGGTCGCCCGTTCCGCTCTTGCCGTCGAACACCAGTCCCATGGCGAGGCCCGTGGCGTGCAGCGTCTGCGCGCCGAGCACGAGCGTGTAGATGTGCGTGTTGCCGTTCTTCGGGTCGGTCGGGTCCCACCCGCCGTGGGTGAGGCCGCGCATCAGCCGGATGATGTCGATCGGGTCGACCCCGCGGATACGGGTGACCACGTGCTCGCGGTACGAGGGGAAGATGTGGTCCTGCGCGCGCGCGGCACGGGCGGAGCCGACCTGGGCGGCCTCCTGCCCGAAGGACGGCGGCCAGAGGGCGAGCTGGCCCTGGCGCTGCAGGTTGGTGGCCTGCACGTCGAATGCGCGGATCGAGACCATGTCGCGGTAGAAGGTCTCGAGCTCGGCGTCGGTGAGGGCGTCGATGAGCGGCAGGTAGCGCTCGGCGGCCGGTGTGGGGGCCAGCGTGCCGTCGGCTGCCAGAACGCGCACGAGAGCGGGGTCGTCGAGCGGGGTCATGCACCCACGCTAACGCGCGGCCCATGCGCGAGACCGCATGAGGTGCACAACGGATGCCGCGATTCGGCGTGGACGTCGGACAAACGGACGCCGTGCCTTGCGCCCGAGCCGGCGCCGCGCGTCAGCGCGGGGCGGTGGCTGCGGCGACCTCGACGACGCGATCGAGGGACTCCTCTTCGCCGATCGACACGCGGATGCCGTCGCCGGGGAACGGGCGCACGATCAGCCCGGCCTCCTCGAACGCGGCCGCGACCTCGGCCGTGCGCTCTCCGGCCGCGAACCACACGAAATTGCCCTGGGCGTCGGGCACGTCCCACCCGGTCTCGCGCAGGCGCGCGACGAGACGGTCACGACGCTCGGCGATGACCCCGACGCGGTGCAGCAGCTCGCTCTCGGCATCGAGGCTCGCCAACGCGGCGGCTTCACCGGCAGCCGTGACCGACAGCGGGATCGCGGTGCTGCGGGCGGCGTCGAGCACGCCGGTGTGGCCGACGGCGTAGCCGACGCGAAGGCCCGCGAGGCCGTAGGCCTTGGAGAACGTGCGGAGGACGACGACGTTCGGGCGCGCCAGCACGGCACGCACGCGACCGCCTTCGACCGAGGAGGTGTCGGTGACGAACTCGGCGTAGGCCTCGTCGAGCACGACCAGCACGTCGCGCGGCACCCGGTCGACGAAGGCGACGAACTCGTCGTAACCGACCGTGGGGCCGGTGGGGTTGTTGGGGCTGCACACGATCACCAGACGCGTGCGCTCGGTGACCGCATCGGCCATCGCGGGCAGGTCGTGGCGGAAGTCGGCGGTCAGCGGAACCTGCACGCTCGTCGCGCCCGCGACGGCGACCAGCGAGGGGTACGCCTCGAACGAGCGCCAGGCGTAGACGACCTCGTCGCCCGGGCCCGAGGTGGCCAGCAGCAGCTGGGCGAGGATCGAGACGCTGCCGGCGGCGACGTGCACCTCGTCGGCCGAGACGCCGTACCGCGCGGCGAGGCGTTCGCGCAGCCGCGCCGCCGTGGCATCCGGATAGCGGTTGAAGGCCCCGGCCGCCCGGACCGCGTCGAGGACGCCGGGAAGCGGCTCGAAGGGGTTCTCGTTGCTCGACAGCTTGAACGCGTCGGGACTCGCCTGCTTGCCCTGCCGATATGCGGGCAGGGCGGCGATCTCGGGACGGATACGGGGCAGGACCGGGTCTTCGCTCACATCGCGAGCCTAACCGCGAGACGTCGCCGCGCGTCAGACCCCACTTCTCCCCCGGTGGAGGGATCCCTGCCGCGACACGACCCCGCGTGCCACGATGAGGGCATGCGCTTCGTCGTCCGCGTCGCCGTCAACGCCTTCGCCCTCTGGATCGTCACCCTGCTGCCCGCGCTGCAGGTGCGCCTCATCCCGTTCGCCCCCGGCGAGTGGCTGCAGGTGCTGCTGACCCTGCTCCTGGTGGGCCTCATCTTCGCGATCGTCAACAGCGTCGTCGGCACCATCGTGAAGATCATCGCGATCCCGCTGTACATCCTCACCCTCGGGTTGATCTCGCTGATCATCAACGGCTTCCTGCTGTGGCTGACGGGCGTCATCACCGAGAACTGGGACTGGGGCCTGCGCACGGGCGAGTTCTGGCTGACGGTGGTCGCCGCGCTGCTCATCGGCATCATCAACGCCGTGCTCGGCGGCATCCTGCGTCCGCGCCGCGACGATCGGGCGCGAAACTGAGGGCCGTCGCACGCAGCCCACTGATGCGCGCGCGCCGCTTCCCCGCCATGATGGAGGGATGACCGCGAGTGCCGACGCGCCCTTCCGCGTCGTGTTCGTCTGCAGCGGCAACATCTGCCGGTCGCCGATGGCCGATGTGGTCTTCCGGCGCATCGCCGAGACGTCGGGGCTGAGCACCCGCGTGTCGTCGAGTTCGGCCGGCACGGGCGACTGGCACGTCGGCGAACGCGCCGACCACCGCACGCTGCACGCGCTCGAGCGCCTCGGCTACGACGGATCCGCGCACCGCGCGCGGCAGTTCTCCTTCGCCGACTTCGACCGCAACGACCTCGTCGTCGCCCTCGACCGCAGCCACGAGCGCGTGCTGCGCGGGTGGGCGCGCAGTGACGACGACGCCGACAAGATCGCTTTGCTGCAGTCGTTCCTGTCCGATGCCGAGACCCTCGACGTGCCCGACCCGTACTACGCCGGACCGCCGATGTTCGACGAGGTGCTCGGTATGATCGAACGCGCCAGCCGCGCCCTGTTCCGGCAGCTCGAGCCCGCCATCCGTTCCGCGGGCTGACCCTTTCGCGCGACCCCCGGGAGACCCGTGTCCGCTCTGCCTCCGCAGCCCCTCAGCCCGCTCGACGGCCGCTACTTCGGCGCCGTGTCCGAACTCGGCGACTACCTGTCGGAGGCGGGCCTGAACCGCGCCCGCGTCGAGGTCGAGGTCGAGTGGCTCCTCGCCCTCACCGATCGCTCGCTCTTCGGCACCTCGCCCGTGTCGGACGCCGACCGCGCGAAGCTCCGCGCGCTCTACGAGGAGTTCGGCGCCGACGAGATCGCCTGGCTCGCCGACAAGGAGGCCGTGACGCGCCACGACGTCAAGGCCGTCGAGTACCTCGTGCGCGACCGCCTCGACACCCTCGGCCTCACCGCCCTCGCCGAGCTGACGCACTTCGCGTGCACCAGCGAGGACATCAACTCCACCGCCTACGCGCTCACCGTGCAGCGCGCGGTGGAGCGCGTGTGGCTGCCGAAGCTCCGCTCGGTCACCTCCGCGCTCGCCGAGCTCGCGGTGCGGCACCGCGACGCCGCGATGCTCTCGCGCACGCACGGCCAGCCCGCCACGCCCACCACGATGGGCAAGGAGATCGGCGTCTTCGCGTGGCGCCTCGAGCGCGTCATCCGTCAGCTGGATGCCGGGGAGTACCTCGCGAAGTTCTCCGGAGCCACCGGCACCTGGTCGGCGCACGTCGCGGCCGATCCCGACGTCGACTGGCCGGAGCTGACCCGCTCGTTCATCGAGTCGCTCGGCCTGGGCTTCAACCCGGTCACGACGCAGATCGAGTCGCACGACTGGCAGGTCGAGCTGTACGACCGTGCGCGCCACGCGGGCGGCATCCTGCACAACCTGGCGACGGACATCTGGACGTACATCTCGCTCGGCTACTTCACGCAGATCCCCGTCGCGGGCGCGACCGGGTCGTCGACGATGCCGCACAAGATCAACCCGATCCGCTTCGAGAACGCCGAGGCCAATCTCGAGATCGCCGGCGGACTGTTCGCCACCTTGGCATCCACGCTCGTCACGAGCCGCATGCAGCGCGACCTCACCGACTCCACCACCCAGCGCAACATCGGCGTCGCCTTCGGGCACTCGCTGCTCGCGCTCGACAACCTGCAGCGCGGCCTCACCGAGATCTCGCTCGCGGAGGACGTGCTGCTCGCCGACCTCGACACGAACTGGGAAGTGCTCGCCGAGGCGATCCAGACGGTCGTGCGCGCCGAGATCGCCGCGGGTCGCTCGCAGATCACCGACCCCTACGCGCTGCTCAAGGACCTCACGCGCGGACGCCGCGTCGGCGGTCCCGAGCTCGCGGAGTTCGTCCGCGGACTCGACATCGGCGACGCCGCGAAGGAGCGCCTGCTCGCGCTCACCCCCGCCGCCTACGCGGGTCTCGCGTCGCAGGTGGTCGACTCGCTGTAAGCCGCACGGCGATTGCCCCGGGACCGTTCGACGGCGCCCGGGGCGATCGCGTGCCCGGCGTCGTCACGGGCCGCACCCGCGGTCGCTTGAGAAGATGGATGCCATGCGCGCGATGATCATGGACGCCCTGGCCGAACCCCTCGAGGTGCGCGAGGTGGCCGCGCCGTCGGCCCCCGCCGGGGGCGTGGTGGTCGAGGTGCACGCGACCGGTCTGTGCAAGAGCGACTGGCACGCCTGGGTGGGTCATGACGACGTCACCCTTCCCCACGTACCGGGACACGAGCTGGCCGGCGTCATCGTGGAGGTGGGCGAGGGCGTGCAGCGCTGGACCATCGGCGATCGCGTCACGGTGCCCTTCGTCATGGGCTGCGGCGCGTGCGAGTGGTGCCTCGGCGGGAACGCGCAGGTGTGCCCCGCCCAGCAGCAGCCGGGCTTCACGCAGTGGGGCAGCTTCGCCGAGCGCGTGGTGCTGCGCGCCGCCGACACCAACGTGGTGCGCATTCCCGACGGCGTCTCGTTCGAGGCGGCGGCGGCCCTCGGATGCCGCTTCGCCACCGCCTATCGCTCCCTCACCGGCCGCGCCCGCGTGCAGGCGGGCGAGTGGGTCACGGTCGTCGGCGCCGGCGGGGTGGGGCTGAGCGCCGTGATGATCGGCGTCGCCCTGGGGGCGCGCGTGATCGTCGTCGACCGCACGCCCGCCGCGCTCGACGCCGCCCGCCGGCTCGGCGCGGAGCACACGCTCGCCGCGGGAGACACCGACATCGCCGCGGCGGTGCACGAGATCACCGGCGGGGGCAGTCACGTGTCGGTCGACGCCGTGGGCAGCGCCCAGACCGCGCGCGACGCGGTGCTGAGCCTCCGACGCCGCGGCCGACACGTGCAGATCGGCCTGCTGCCCACCGACGACGGCATGACCGCCATGCCGATGGCCCGCGCGATCGCGTGGGAGCTCGACCTGCTCGGCAGCCACGGCATGGCCGCGGTCGACTACCCCGAGATGCTCTCGCTCATCGACAGCGGCGCCCTGCGTCCTCAGGAGCTCATCGAGCGCGTGATCGGCCTCGGCGAGGCGGCGACGCTGCTACCGGGGATGGATGCCGCCTCCCCGGCCGGCATGACGATGATCGACCCGCGGCGCGCCTGAGCGCGGCGAGACACCCCGGGACCTGACATCCATGTCCCACTTATGGCCGGTGGACGCCGCTCGAACCCACCACGAGTGGGACACGCACCGCCAGAAGTGGGACGAGGATGCGAGGGGGCAGCGACGTGCCCGCCGAGCGCAGCGGCGTCGCAGCGCCCACGCGCTGAGACGGCCCCGGCGGCAGCGCGATGAGACGGCGCCGCGTCAGCGCGAATGCCCGGGGGCGCCGCGAGAGCGTCAGGCGCGCGGAGCGGCGCCGTCGTCGTCGGGACGCGGGGGAACCGCACCCTCCGACCGTGTGGCACTGCCGGGCGCGGCGCCCTCGGCCCGCGTGGCCGGACGCTCGGCGGAGGCGCCCGGGGTGGCATCCGGAGCGTCCTTGGGGAGGAGCAGCGGACGGTCCACCGTCGCGGTGACCTTCGACGGGTCGACGGCGAGCAGCATGAGCGCGACGCTCACGAGCACGATGATGAAGGTCGCTCCGGCCGCCACGAGGGCCACGATGAGAGCCCGCTGGATCTGGTCGGCGGGGCGCGTCTGGAAGAACCCCATCGACATGAGCGTGACGAAGCCGGCGAAGAGGGCGGCGACGAACGCCAGCCCGAGCAGCTGAACGGGCTTCATGAGGTCTTTGCGGGTGGTGGGCTTGTCGGTCATGACGCGGCCTCCTCGGAGGGTACGGCCGGAACGGGCTCGGTGCGGCGGGGCGAGAAGCCCGCGATCGCGAGGAACACGGCGACGACCGCCGCGTATCCACCGAAGAGGCCCACGGCGATGGTGATCCCGGTGAGGGTGAACGACCCCGCGCCGGTGATGCTGTAGTCGAGCGCGTACTGCATCGGGGTGAGCAGCAGGACGGCTCCCAGGACGATGCCCAGGATGCCGATGAGCATGCCGTCGCGCACGCCGGCGGTGCGACCCGCCGAGCGGTCGCGGAGCGCGCCGACGAGCTCGATGACGCCCGACACGATCGCCCACGTGATGACCAGGCCGAAGAACATGCCGGTGGTGCGCCACACCCCGACGCTCGCGACGAGACCCGCGGCGAACGACACGGCCGCGAGCGTCACCGGGACGGCGCGCTGCCCGGCCGGGAAGACGAGCCACGCCGACAGCGCCAGCGTGAGTCCGCTCGCCAGCACGAAGCCGCTGAAGACGCTCAGGCCGAGCACAGCGGAGTGGTCCGACGAGAACGTGATCATCGCGGCAGCGAGGGCGGCGAAGAGGGCGCGCGCGAGCTGCAGATGGCGCAGGTCGAAGGCGCGTTCAGCAGGAGGAGTGGTCACGGAGGGTTCCCGACGGGCGAAAGACGTTGGCATCCAGTCTATTCCTCGGGGGCTGAGCGGCCTCCGTGTGCGCCGACGTCGAGATATCGACCGCTCACCCCGCGTGCGACAGGGCGTCGTCCTTCTCCGCCAGCGAGCGTGCGACGGCCTCGGCGACACGGGCGTCCTCGGCCTCCTGGCGGCGCCGACGACGCGCGCGCAGCCAGCGCGGCGCGAAGACCGCCGCCAGCACGACCAGCGCCAGCAGGACGAGCAGAGGCCAGGGCACGGCCACGCCGACCGCGGAGGCCTCGACGGGATCGAGGGCGGTGATCGAGCCCGACGCGTCGGTGACCGTGGGCGTCGCCGTCACCGAGGCCCACAGCAGGCCCATGGCCGCCACGCCGGACACGCGGACGTCGCGCGGCCACGTCTCCCCGGGCAGGATCACCGGGGCTGCGGCATCCGGTGCCGCCTCGATGCGTCCGAGGTCGAAGGGCCCCGCGACGGCGGCGCCGTCGTCGGCGGTGAGCGACACGTTGCCGGTGTTGTGCAGGCCGTAATGCACCGTGGCGTCGCCGAACAGGAACGGGACGACGCCGCCGTCCCAGTCCACGCGCACGTCGTCGACCGAGAGCGCGGGCACGAGGTCGCCGCCCACCCGGATGCCGGCACGGATGCCGAGACGACGGTCGACGTTGACGTTCGCGGAGTGGTCGGTCACGGTCAGCGAGGTCACGACACCGCCGGCGTAGTCGCCCGGGGTCGCGTCGGCGGGCACGTCGACGGTGAAGGGCACCTCGACGGTCTGTCCGGCGGGCACGGTCACGTGCCGTTGGGGGACGACGATCCACTTGCCCACCCCGGTGGGCTGCTCCGCGGCGAGCCGGAGATCGACCGCTCCCGTCGACGTGGTGTATCCGTCGGCGGCGGAGACGTCGAGCTCGACCGCTTCGGTGCCGCGATTGGCGACCACGAGACCGTCGTCGAGGTGCGCGCCGGGGTTGAGCGCGTACGAGAAGTTCGTGCGATCGGCGCCCAGGGCGTTCGAGGCGGTGCGCACGGTCCAGCTGACGTCGTCGGTCGCGGCCGAGGCGGGAGACGCCCCGAGCAGCGCGGACGCGGTCGTCAGCGCTGCGAGGGTCAGGGCGAGCAGACGGGGGGACAGGTTCATGAGGGTCCTTCGGGAGAGGCCGGCGGGGAGGAGTGCTCCCCGCCGGCCCGGATCGCTGGTCAGCCGGCCAACGCGGTGAGGGTCAGGGTCGCGCGGTAGCTTCCCTTGTCGATGGTGTTCGGGATCTTCAGGTCGAGGTCGGCGCCCACGACGCCGGCGCCGCGGTCGTGACCCATCGGCGCGGAGCTGAGCACCTGCGAGGTCGACAGGCCGGCACCGCCGTCGTAGCCCGAGCCGACGGCCGCACCCGCGACCGCGCCCGCACCCGGGGTGACGACCTTCGGCGTCCATCCGAGGTACGTGCCCTGGAAGGTCTTGTCACCGTCGACGAAGTCACCCACGGACGCCGAGACCGACCACGCGGCCTTGCTCGCGCGGGTGTCGGTGACGGAGATCGGATTGATCTGACCGGTCGCCTCGAAGTACTGGAGGTTCTTCTCCTCGGCGGTGCCGAGGTCGACCAGTCCGTTGTGCCCGTTGATCGTCCAGCCGAACTCGCCGGGGGCGCCCGAGGGCACGTCGACCTGGATGTCCTGACCGTCGCCGTGGTTGGGGTGGATGGTCACCTCGTCCTGGATCGACCCCACGGCCTCGGCCGGCTTGGTGCCGTTCTCAGGACCGCACCACAGCACCTTGTTCAGCTCCACGGCCGCGTTCGGGGCCGAGCAGTCGCCGGAGCGGATGTTCTGCACGACGAGCTGGTCCTTCTTGACCTGGACCTTGACGTAGGTGCGGACGTGCTCCTGGTTCTGCACGGAGTTGTACCAGTAGTTCGCCGGGTTCAGCGGGTCGGCGCCGTTCCCGGCTCCGCTCGTGCCGCTGCTGTCGGGAGCGGTGATGTCGTAGTACTTCGATCCGGATGCCGAGTTCGCGGTGACGTAGACGACACCGCCGGGGCCCTCGAAGACCTCGTCCTGACCGGGCTTCTCGTCGGCGTTCGCCTTCGCACCGTTCTTGATCTCGTACGAGCGCGAGTAGCTGTGGTCATGACCCTGGAGCACGAGGTCGACGCCGAGCTTGGAGAAGGTGGTCGGGAAGTCCACGCGGCGCACCTTGTTGTCGGCATCCTTCGCGTGATCGGCCGGCGAGTAGATCGCGTGGTGGTAGACGAGCACGGTGTACTTCGCCTCGGCGCCGTGCTTGTTCACGACGTCGGTGACGTACGCCACGTGCGCGTCGTCGCCGCCGCCGCCCTGGGAGGTGGCGTAGCTGTTGCTGTTGAGGTCGATGAACAGCGTGTCCTTGTAGATGAACCAGTAGTCGCCGCCCGACTCGGTGCCGATGCTCGCGGCTCCCTTGCGGTAGTACGCGCCGGTGCGGTCGGTGTTGGGCGTGTAGAGGTGCTGCTCGTAGGCCTTGCCGCCCACGTCGTGGTTTCCGATCGTCGCGACCCACGGGATCTGTCGCAGCTGGTCGGGTGCAAGGAACGCGCTCCACTGGTCCTCGCGGTTGGCGGCGTCGACCTGGTCGCCGCCCGAGACGAGCATCTCGGCCTTCGGGTTGGCGTTGACGGCGACGTTCATCGTGTCCTGCCAGCCCGCTTGGTCCTTCGCGATGTCGCCCGACGAGCCGATCTGCGGGTCGCCGAAGAACAGGAAGTCGTAGTCCCCGTCGAACGACTGCGTCGAAAAGGCGGCGGTCGGCGACCAGTTGCCGTCCGAGCCGACACGGTACGAATACGCGGTGTTCTCGGCGAGACCCGTGATCGTCGCGTGGCGGTTGTAGCCGCCGCTGCCGGCGATGTTGGCGGTACCGGATGCCGAGAAGGTCGTGGCCGACGCCGGGAACCGGCCGTTCACCAGCGACGAGGTCGGCGCGACCTGCACCGACTGCGCGGTGTCGGCCGAGGAGTACCAGGTGACGATGCGCTGCGCTTCGTCGGCCCCGACGCCCAGGATGACGCCGGAGAGCGTCGCCGTGGTGTCGGCGAGGGCGGCCGGTGCCGTCGTCGCGCCCGAGAGCACGAGCGAGACGCCGACGGCGGCCGTTGCGATCCACGCGGCGCGGCGACGCGTGCGCGTCCCGTGCGACGTCGATGCGGAAAGGAGCATGATGATCCGTTTCTCTCTGTGGGGACCCGCGATCGGGCGGGTGTTCCCACGCTCCGCCCGCTCGGTGACGAGCGCGTGAATGGCGGACGCAGCACAGCCATCGAGTCGAGCAACGCCCATCACTCGACGCCGAGGATGCGTTGGACGAACCACACGAGACCGGCGACGGTGACGACCACCGCGAGAAGGCCGCTCGCCCACATCCCGACGCGGGGGAACCGCCGGCGCAGCAGCACGAGCACCGGGAAGACGACGACGATGAGGCCGATCTGCACCGCCTCGATGCCGATGTTGAACACCAGCAGCGACCACAGCAGCGTCCACGACCACGGTTCGTCGATCCCGAGCGCCGACGCGAAGCCGAGTCCGTGCACGAGTCCGAACAGGAAGACCACGCCGACGCGCAGCCACCCCGCGCGATCGAGACGCAGGAAGCCGTGGGCGCGCGACAGATCCTGATCGACCTCACCCCGGCGCCAGAGGCGCCAGAGGTACCAGGCGCCGACCACCGCGATCGACAGGGCGATCGTGGGCTCCACGATCGCAGGAGGAGCGGCGACGACGCCCGTCGCCGCGAGGATGAACGTGACCGAGTGCGCCACGGTGAAGGTGGTCGCGGCGACGACCACCTCGCGCAGACGTCGTGACCCGACGATGAGCGCGAGCAGGAACAGGATGTGGTCGATCCCCGTCAGCAGATGCTCGGCGCCGAGGCGGAAGAACTCCCAGAAGCGCTCGAGCGGCGACTGCGCCGTCGAGAACGACGGATGCTCGGCATCCAGCACCGTGCTGCCCTCGTGCAGGTCGAGCGCGTAGGTGAGGATCGTCTTCGTGTCGGTGACGAAGCCCTCGTCGTCGGGGAAGAGCGACGAGACGACCTCGTGCCCGTTCTCGGACGGCGGGCAGGCGTAGTCGACCTCGAGCACGGCGTAGGGCACGCCCTCCTGCTGCGTCATGGCGATGTCGTCGGCAATGGTCGGGGTGCACGCCGCCGCTCCGGCGACGCGGAACCTCCCGTCCACGTACGACGACACGTCATCGCGGTGCGCCTGGAGGGCGGCGACCTGCGCGTCGGCATCCCGGGCGTCGAAGGCGTCGGTCCCCGCCCGGAACAGGGCGTCGTCCTTCGCGGCATCGGCCGCGGACACGACGAGCAGGTCGTACTCGACCTGCAGCTGGGCGTGCACGACGCCCGGTCCGCCGCTCGACAGGTCGGCGTAGACCACCGACCGGATGCCGTGCGCCGATGCCGGAGCAGCGACGGCGAGGAGGGCGACGGCGGTCGCTGCGACGAACAGGGGGCGGAGCACGCGGCGGATCGTTTCTGACATGGGGTCCCTTCCGTCGCCGAGGATGTCCCGCCGGCGTGAACGGTCGGACGCGGCGGGGCGAACGGAAACGGAACGTGCGCCCGGTGTTCGCCCGCGGGTCACCCGCGTCACGCAGGGTGTCACCGTGAAGCGAAGGATGACGGCCGCGGCGGCGCTCGTGCTGCTGGCGATACTGACCGGCTGCAGCTCGGAGCCCGGGTGGAGCGAGATGCGAGCGGCACCCGCGCCGATCGGCACCCCCGCGGAGGGCTTCTTCCCCCTCACCCCTCCGGCGCCCGAATCGACGCTGAACCCCGAGCCCGGGTCGTGGGACGGCGTGCGCTCGCCCGCGGGGTACCGCGTCGTGCTGCTGACCGTCGGCGACGACGCCCCCACCGCCGTCCTGGTCGACGCGGTGAGGGAGTGGGCCGACGAGACCCGCGCCGACCTGGAGATCGTGCACGCCGACGACGACATGATCGACGGGGCGGTGGCGGCCATGCGGATGAACCCCGATCTCATCATCAGCGCGGGCGATGCCCTGGTCGACCCGCTGGCCACGGTGACGGCGAACCATCTCGACCGGCAGTTCCTCATCGTCGGCGCGGAGCTCGCCGAACCCACCGAGAACGTCACCGCGGCCGACTGGACCGGAGCCGCGTATCGCGGAGAAGGCCTGGGCACGGCGGCGGCCTACGATCCCGCGTCGTTCACCCCGGAGCGCGCGGCCGCGGCGGTGCGCGCCGGGGTGGCGTCGGTGCTCACGGGGCAGCGCGGCATCGTGCTCTGGATGCAGTGACGGCCCGGGCGCTCCCCCGCACGAGACGCGGGTCGGGCGCGAGGCGCGGGCGCGGCTAGGGCGCGAGGCAGCAGCGCGAGGCGAGGGCGCGAGGCGGCGGCGCGACGCCCGGGGGCGCGACGCCCGGGGGCGAGGCCCCGGCGCGAGGCTCGGGCGGCGCGCAGCTCCCGCTCGACACCTCAGCGCGCGCGACGACGCGAACGGGAGATCAGGATGCCGGCGGCCAGCGCCCCGGAGCCGATGACGGCCGCGGCGGCGAGACCCGCGGCATCCCATCCGGTCGCGGGAAGGGACCCGTCGGGCGTCGCGGAAGGCGACGGGCGCCCGGGAGGGGGCGAGGTCGGCGCATCGGTCGGCCCGCCCGTCGGTGTCGCGCGGGCGGCGTCGGGGACCTCGACGACGATGATCTGGGAGTCCCCCGGCGCGCCGCTCTCGGGGGCCGGGGTGGGCGCGCCGGCGCCGGCGAGGGTCAGCGCGATCGCGAACGTGACGACCATGGTGGTGTCCTTTCCGTCTGTCACGGTGGCGGGTCGACGTGGACGCCGGTCCCTTCCCGACCGACCGGCCGGAGAACGCCGGGCGAAAAGGGTTCCAGGCCGAAAGGTGGTCAGCCCACAACCGGTCCCTTAGCGCAGCAGCAAGAAAGCGTCTTCTTTCGTTCATAACGGTCGCAAAAGTGCGCGCGGCCACCCCTAGCGTCATCGCATGGTCCCCCCTTTCGACGCGACGGCCGCGCCCTCCGCCGCGATGACGCCGCCCGCGACTTCACCCGGCGAGCGCACCGAGCCCGGCCTCGTCGCCGGCACGCGCGCCGTGTTCTTCGTGTCGGACAGCACGGGTATCACCGCCGAGACGCTCGGCAGCGCCCTGCTCGCGAACTTCCCGGGGGCGCGCTTCGAGAGGCACACCATCCCCTTCCTCGGCAGCGTCACCGCCGTCGACGCGGTCGTCGCGCGGCTCGTTCGCTCCGCGGCGCAGGGGACGGGCGATGCGCCGATCGTCTTCGCGACGGTGAAGGATGCCGGCATCCGGGGACGTCTCGCCGATGCGGGCGCCGTGGTCATCGACCTGCTGGCCGGGCACCTCAGCGAGCTCGAGGCGGAGCTCGGTGCGACCGCTGAGACCCGCGCGGGGCAGTATCACGGCCTGGGAGATCTCGAGCAGTATTTCCGCCGCATGCGGGCCGTGGAGTTCGCGATCGAGCACGACGACGGACAGAGCGGGCGCGACCTCGCGAGCGCCGACGTGATCATCGTCGCCCCCTCGCGGTGCGGGAAGACCCCCACCACGATGTACCTCGCCCTGCACTACGGGCTGCTCGTGGCGAACTACCCGCTGACCGACGACGACTTCCCGACCGACGGGCTGCCCCGCATCGTCGCGCCCCACGCCGAGCGCTGCTTCGGGCTGACCACGACCGCCCTGCGCCTCAGCCAGGTGCGGCACGAACGCCGCCCGCACTCGACCTACGCCAGCCTCGCCCAGTGCACCCTCGAGATCCGCCGCGCCGAAGACCTCTACCGCCGCACCCACATCCCGTTCCTCAGCTCCGCGACCCGGAGCGTCGAGGAGATGTCCGCCGTGATCCTGCAGTCCATGAACCTGCGGGACCGACCCCGAGAAAGGCCCACCCCATGACCAACATCCTGCGCTTCGACGAGATCGGCATGAGCGACCTCGCCCAGGTCGGCGGCAAGAACGCCTCGCTCGGCGAGATGGTGTCGCACCTGGCATCCGCCGGCATCCGTGTTCCCCCGGGGTTCGCGACCACCTCCGACGCCTTCGCACGGTTCCTCGCGGAGGGCGGGCTCGACGCCCGCATCCGCGCCGCCGTCGAGGGCATCGATGTCGACGATGTAGCAGCCCTCGCCCAACTCGGCGCCCGCGTGCGCGCGTGGATCGAGGAGCAGCCCTTCCCCGACGACCTCGACGCCGACATCCGCGCCGCCTACGCCGCTCTCATCGCGAACGAGACCGACCCGGATGCCGTGACCTGGGCGGTCCGCTCCAGCGCCACCGCGGAGGATCTGCCCGACGCGTCGTTCGCGGGGCAGCAGGAGACCTTCCTCAACATCGGCGGGATCGAGAACATGCTTCAGGCGATCCGCCGGGTCTTCGCCTCGCTCTACAACGACCGCGCGATCGCGTACCGCGCGCACCACGGCTTCGACCACCACGAGGTCGCCCTCTCGGCCGGGGTGCAGCGCATGGTGCGCTCCGATGTCGGCGCCTCGGGCGTGATGTTCACCCTCGACACCGAGTCGGGCTTCGACGACGCGGTCTTCGTGACCAGCTCCTACGGCCTCGGCGAAGCGGTCGTGCAGGGCGCGGTGAACCCCGACGAGTTCTACGTCTACAAGCCGGGCCTGGCCGCCGGCCGCCCCGCGATCCTCAAGCGCAGCGTGGGGGAGAAGGCGATCGCGATGCGGTACTCCGACGGACAGCACGTCGACGGCAGCACGGCCTTCGTCGAGGTGGATGCCGATGACCGCACGCGCTTCTCGATCACCGACGCGGAGGTCGAGGAGCTCGGCCGCATCGCCCTCGTCATCGAGGAGCACTACGGCCGCCCGATGGACATCGAGTGGGGCAGGGACGGAATCGACGGACAGGTGTACGTGCTGCAGGCCCGACCGGAGACCGTGGTGTCGCGGCGGTCGGCGAACGTCCTGAGCCGTTTCGTGCTGGCCGAGCGCAGCGCGGTGCTCGTCGAGGGTCGCGCGATCGGCCAGCGCATCGGCGCAGGCCGCGTGCGTGTGCTCAGCTCGATCGATCAGATGGCCGACTTCGCGCACGGCGACGTGCTCGTGGCCGACATGACCGACCCGGACTGGGAGCCGATCATGAAGCGCGCCTCGGCGATCGTCACCGACCGCGGCGGACGCACCTGCCACGCGGCGATCATCGCGCGTGAGCTCGGCATCCCCGCCGTCGTCGGCACGGGCGTCGCCACGCACGCACTGACGGACGGCCAGGAGGTCACCGTCTCGTGCGCCGAGGGCGACGACGGCCTCGTGTACGACGGCATCCTGGACTTCGCCGAGGAGCAGACCGAGCTCGATCGGATGCCGGCCGCCCCCGTGAAGATGATGATGAACGTCGGCACCCCCGACCAGGCCTTCGCGTTCTCGCGGCTGCCGCACGCGGGCGTCGGGCTCGCGCGGCTCGAGTTCATCATCAACCGTCAGATCGGGATCCACCCGCGGGCGCTGCTCGAGCTCGACCGCCTCGACGGGGCCCTCGCCGACGAGATCCGCGCGCGCATCGCTGCCTACCCCTCGCCCGAGGAGTACTTCATCCGGCGGGTCGCCGAGGGCGTCTCGATGATCGCCGCGGCCTTCGCTCCCGAGCCCGTGATCGTGCGTCTGTCGGACTTCAAGTCGAACGAGTACGCCAACCTGCTCGGCGGCACGCTGTACGAACCCGACGAGGAGAACCCCATGCTCGGCTACCGCGGGGCGGCGCGGTACGTCTCGCCGGAGTTCCGGGCGTGCTTCGACATGGAGTGCGAGGCGCTGCGACGCGTGCGCGACGAGATGGGCCTGACCAATGTGCAGATCATGGTGCCTTTCGTCCGCACGGTCGGCGAAGCGAAGGCCGTCGTCGACCTCCTCGCGCAGAACGGTCTGCGCCGCGGCGAGAACGGCCTGAAGGTCGTCATGATGTGCGAGCTGCCGGCCAACGCGATCCTCGCGGAGCGCTTCCTCGAGCACTTCGACGGCTTCTCGATCGGCTCGAACGACATGACCCAGCTGACCCTGGGCCTCGACCGCGACTCGGCGCTCATGGCATCCGCCTTCGACGAGCGCGACCCGGCGGTGCTGCACCTGCTGGGACTGGCGATCGACGCGTGTCGGCGGCAGGGCAAGTACGTCGGCATCTGCGGGCAGGGACCGAGCGACCACCCCGACTTCGCGCAGTGGCTCGTGGCGCGCGGCATCCAGTCGCTGTCGCTGAACCCCGACACGGTCGTCGAGACCTGGCTCGCCCTCGCGGCGAACGAGCGGCCCAAGGCCGAGATCCTGGCGCAGGCGCACCTGTCGCGGTTGTGAGGGAGGCGGGCCGGGGCGCGTGGGACGTCCCGGCCCGGGGAATCGTCCGCTCGGACGACGGGGATACCTCCCCCGGCCGACGACGCGCGGGGCGCCGCTCGCTGTGATGGAGGTATGACTTCTTCTGCTGTGCTCACCGCCCACGGGCTCGTCAAGAGCTACGGAGACCTGCGTGCCCTCGACGACGTCTCGCTGACCATCCACGCCGGTGAGTCCGTCGCCGTGATGGGTCCGTCGGGATCGGGCAAGACGACGCTGTTGCACTGTCTCGCGGCGGTCATCGCCCCCGACTCCGGCTCGATCGTGCTGTCCGCCCCCGGCGCGGCTTCGCGCGAGCTGGTCGGGCTGTCGGAGGGCGAGCGCGCCCGCGTGCGCCGCGAGGCCCTGGGCTTCGTGTTCCAGCAGCACCTGCTGCTGCCCGAACTGACCGCGGTCGAGAACGCGGCCCTGCCGCTGCTGCTGACGGGCTCGAAACGACAGGATGCCGAACGACACGCCGCCGTGTGGCTGGCCGCGCTCGGACTGGCCGGGCTCGAGGAGCGCCGTATCGGCCAGCTGTCGGGCGGTCAGGCGCAGCGCGTCGCGATCGCCCGCGCCCAGGTGACGGGAGCGCCGGTCGTCTTCGCCGACGAACCGACCGGGGCTCTCGACTCGGCGACCTCGGCCGAGGTTCTCGATGCCCTGCTGCACGCCACGACGGGTCAGGGGCGCACGCTCGTCGTCGTCACGCACGACGCCGACGTCGCCCGCCGGTGCTCGCGCACGGTGCGGGTGAGCGACGGGCGCGTCGTCAGCGACACCGGCGCGGTCGCCTCGGCCGGGGGCGCGCGATGAGCGTCGTCCTGCCCCTGGCACGGCAGCTCACGCGTCCCGCGCGGCAGGGTCGAGCCGCCGTCGCGCTGCCGATCGTCGCGTTCGCCGTCACGACCGCACTGCTGCTCGTGGTCGCCGGAGGAGCGCGGATGTTCCTCGTCGACCCGCGCACCGCGGCCGGGAACGGCCTCTACGGCATCCTCGCGGTGCTCGCCCTGCTGCTGCTCGCCGTCCCGCTCGTCACGCTCGGCGCCGCGGCCGCCCGCCTCACGAGCCGGCGCCGCAACGACCGCCTCGCGACCCTGCGGCTGCTGGGCGCGAGCACGCGCGAGCTGTGGGCGCTCACCGTGCTCGAGGCGACGGCCGTGGCCGCCGTCGGCGCCGTCGCCGGGGTCGCGATCTATGCGGCGCTCCTTCCGCTCGTGGGGCTCCTGCCGTTCTTCGGCGCTCCCGTCGGCGTCGCCGCCGTGGCGATCGACCCACTGCTCGGCCTCGGTGTGCTCGGCGGTGTCATCGTGGTCGGCGCGGCGAGCGCCGCCGCGAGCCTGCGCCGGGTCGCCGTCACCCCGCTCGGGGTGCGGACCCGCAGCGCCGCTCCCCCGTCGCGCACGGCCGCCCTGGTGGTCGGTGGGGTGCTGATCGTCGCCGTCGTGCTGCTGGTGTCGAACTTCTCGGTCGTCGCGCAGCTGCTCGGCCCGGCTGTGGGGATCGCCCTGCTGCTGGGCGTCTTCGCGGGCGCGCTCGCCCTGCTCAATCTCATCGGCGCGCCGATCGTCGCCGCGCGGGGCCGATCGCTGGCGCGTCGCGCGCGCACCGCGTCCGAGCTCATCGCGGGGCGGGAGCTCGCCGCGCACGCGGGCCCGGCCTGGCGGCGCGTGTCGGGGATGGCCATCGTCGCCTTCATCGCGGTCGTGGCCGGGTGCGGACTGTCGATCGTCGACGTCGCGGGCGACGCCGGACCGACCACCCTGATGACCGACATCCGCACGGGAGTCCTGGTCACGCTCGGCATCGCGTTCCTCCTGCTCGCCTGCGCCGTGGGGGTGACGCAGGCGGCGTCGGTGCTCGAGGAGCGCGAGCTGATCGTCGGGCTCGACCGTCTCGGCATCCCGGATGCCGAGCTGCGGCGCGCACGTCGACTCACGGTCATGGTGCCGTTGCGGTGGGCGGCGGGAGGCGGTGCCGCGCTCGGGCTGATGATGGCGTTCCCGATCGTGGGGATCAGCCTGCTCGTCGCGCCCCTGTCGGTGCTGACCATCGTCGCGACCTTCGCCGGCGGCTTCGCGCTGGTGCGCGCGGCGCTGGCCTCGACCCGGCCGATCGTCGACGGCATCCGCCGCGAGACGGTCTGAGCCCGAAGACCCCCGCCCGCCGCACACGCGAGCGGGCGGGCGAGGCCGCGGACCGGGAGGGTATGTTGGGGGCTCCTCCCGGCCCGCGGGTCTCATCGAACGCCGACGCCCTTCCGGCGTTCGGCGCGGGTCACGGGTGCGGCGACCTTCTCGGTCACCTCCGTGGTCTGCACGCCCGCGGCTTCGGCATCCGTCACCTTCGGCTTGCGGGGCCACCAGAACCGGTCGCCGGCGATGAACGCCATGGCCGGCACGATGACCGTGCGCACGAGCAGCGTGTCGATCAACACGCCGATGCAGACGATGATGCCGATCTGCGTGAGCGTGATGAGCGGCAGTACGCCCAGCACCGCGAACACCGCGGCGAGCAGGATGCCGGCGCTCGTGATCACCGCGCCGGTCGCGGCGAGCGCGCGGATCATGCCCTGCGTGGTGCCGAGCGTGCGGCTCTCCTCCTGCGCGCGGGTGACGAGGAAGATGCTGTAGTCGACGCCGAGGGCGACCAGGAACAGGAAGCTGAACAGCAGCACGTTCGTGTCGATCGCGGGGAAGCCGAACAGCGGCGTCTGGAACAGCCACCACGCCGCCCCCACCGCCGAGAAGAAGCTGGCGACGACGGCGAGGAGCAGCAGGATCGGCGCCAGGAGGGCGCGCAGCAGGATCACCAGCACGATGAAGACCAACACGAGGATCAGCGGGATGATCAGGTCTTGATCGCGCTGCTGGGCTCCGGCGACATCGAGGGCCTGGGCGTCGAGCCCGCCGACGAGCGCCTCGCCGGAGCCGACCGTGTCGAGGTCGGCGCGCAGTCGTTCGATGGTCGCGAAGGCCTCGGGGGTCTCGGCGGACGACGAGAGCGTGACGTCGACGCGAGCCCAGTCGCCGTTCTCCTCGGCGAGGCGGGCGGAGTCGACGCCCTCGATCCCGCTCGCCGCCGCCACGACCGCGTCGGCGTCGGCCACGGGCGCGACCACGGTCGCCGGGGAGGTGGCGCCGGCCGAGAACGCCTCCGCGAGCACCTCCTGGCCCGTCACGGCGTCGGGCTTCTGCAGGAAGCGGTCGTTCTGCGACAGACCCGTCTGCACGAAGAACAGTCCGCTCGCGAGCGCTCCGAGCACGACCGCCCCGCTCAGCGCGACCACGACAGGGCGACGCGAGACCCCGCGACCGAGCTTCCCCCACGGGCTGCGCGAGATGGCATCCGGCGAGCCGAAGCGCGGGACGTAGGGCCAGAACAACCAGCGACCGAACAGCACGAGAGCGGCCGGCAGCACGAGGAGGGCGAACGCCATCGCCACGATGATGCCGACCGCGCACGCCAGTCCGAGCGCGCGGTTGCCCGACAGCTCGCCGAGCAGCAGCGTTGCGAGGGCCAGCGCCACCGTGGAACCGCTGGCGATGATCGCCGGGCCGGCGCCGCGGACGGCGCGACGCATGGCCTCGCGCCGGTCTTCGGCCGATCGCAGCTCGTCACGGTAGCGGGCGATGAGCAGAAGGGCGTAGTTGGTGCCCGCGCCGAACACGAGCACCGACAGGATGCCGGTGATCGACGCGTCGAGCTGCACCCCCACCGCGGCCGCGACGCGGCGCGCGACGATGCCGGCCGACGCGTCGGCGGTGCCGATGACGATGAGCGGAACGAGCCAGAGCCACGGGCTGCGGTAGGTGATGAGCAGCAGCACGGCGACGACGATGACGGTGGTCAGCAGGAGGGTGAAGTCGGCGCCGTCGAACACGGCGGCGATGTCGACCTCGAAGCCCTCGGGGCCGGTGAGGTACGTGCGCACCCCGTCGAGGCCGTCGGCGGCGAGCGTGCGGATCTCAGCGGCGCGCTCGGCCTGGGCCTCGACGTCGGCCTCGGGAGCGAGGGGCACGACCAGCAGGGCGACGGTGCCGTCTTCCGACACCTGCGGCGGCGGGATGAAACCCTCGGGCGTCAGGTCGACGAGGTCTCCGAACGCCTTCTGCTGGATGGCGGCGACCGTCTCGGCGGGGAGAGCCTCGCCGTCGTCGGAGGCGAACACGACCAGCGCCGAGGTGGTGTCGGCGTCGGGGAAGGTGTCGAGCACCTTCTGCACCTGCACGGACTCGGCCGTGTCGGGCAGACCCGTGGCCGGAGCCGTGTCGCTCGTCGCGCCCGAGCCGAGGGCGAACAGCGCCGCGACGCCCGCGAACGCCACGACGAGCACGATCCACGACGTGCGGGCCGAGGTGAGGAAACGGAGGAAGCCGGTCATGGGGGGCCTTCGCTAGATTTTGGAGAATCTCGATTATCGAGATACGAGAAAGGTAGCCCAATCACGCGTAGAGTGCCAGTCATGGAAGAGCCGAACCCTTCCTCCCCACCCCCCGTCGTCGGCGGCGTCGCCGTGCCGCCCACGCGGCGCCCGACCGCGCTCGTGCGCGACCTCTTCACCGCCGGATCGCTCTTCGAGAAAGCGCTGCAGCGTGAACTCGCCGTCAATCCGACGGGCCTGGATGCCATGGGCCACCTCGTCATGTCGGGCCCCCTCTCTCCGGGGGAGCTCTCGCGACGCCTCGACCTCACGACGGCCGCCACCACCGCCGCGATCGACCGCCTCGTCGACCTCGGACACGTCACGCGCACCCCGCACCCCACCGACCGCCGGAGCGTCCTCGTGGTGCCCACCGACACCTCGATGGCCCGCGCGATGGGGCACCTGATGCCGATGATCGCGAGCGTCGACGCCGTGCTCGACGAGTTCAGCGACGAGGAGCAGGACGTCATCACCCGCTACCTCGAGCGCGTGATCGCCTCGTACGGCATCCCCGACGACGGAGCGATCCCGTCGATGGCGGTCCCGCGCTCGACGCACTGACCCGAGCCGCGCGCCTCCCGCCGCCGCGCGCCCGCGCGTTGGGGTCGCCGCCCGCCGCGCGTGCGTCGCCGCCCGCCGCGGGCGCTTCTGCCGCGCCGGCAACGAGCCCCGGCATCCCGCCGAGTGTCCACGACACCCGGGCGGGATTCTCCGGCGTCCGGGTTTCGTGGACACTCGCTGCGCCCGCGCGGCCGCGGCCGCGCCGGTTCGACGCCCGACCCCACCGAGGAACCCCCGGCGCGACTGCTACCGTGCGGGAGTGCTTCCGGATGCCCCCGCCCCACGCCGTATCCGCGTCTCGGCCGCGGTGATCACCGACGCCGACGGTCGCCTGCTCGTCGTGCGCAAGGCCGGCACGACCGCATTCATGCAGCCCGGCGGCAAGCCCGAGCCGGGCGAGAACCCGGCCGAAACGCTCGTGCGCGAGCTCGCCGAGGAGATCGGCGTGCGCGTCGCCCCCGACGCCCTCGAGTCGCTCGGAGAGTTCAGCGCCTCCGCGGCCAACGAGCCCGGCTTCGAGGTGGTCGCCGACGTGTTCCGCGTCGACATCGGCTCCCAGCAGCCGACCCCGGATGCCGAGATCGCTGAGCTCCGCTGGGTCACCGCCGCGACGGCATCCGGGATCGAGATCGCCCCGCTCGCGCGGGAGTACTTCCTGCCGGCCTGACGCCGCGGGCGTACCGGACCCTTCGACAGGCTCAGGGACCTGACGATGCAGCTCGGCGGGCCCCCGGACCCGTCGACAGGCCCAGGGTCCTCACGCCGCGGCGTTCGCCCGGCGACTCACCAGCTGCTCTTGCGGTAGTCCTTCAAGAAGATGCCGAACAGGTCTTCGCCGGCCTCGCCGCGCACGATCGGGTCGTACACGCGCGCAGCGCCGTCGACGAGGTCGAGCGGGGCGTGGAAGCCCTCCTCGGCCAGGCGCACCTTGGTGAAGTGCGGGCGCTCGTCGGTGATCCAGCCGGTGTCGACGGCGGTCATCAGGATGCGGTCGTTCTCGAACATCTCGCGGGCGCTCGTGCGCGTGAGCATGTTCAGCGCGGCCTTGGCCATGTTCGTGTGCGGGTGGCCGGGGCCCTTGTAGCCGCGACCGAACACGCCCTCCATCGCCGAGACGTTGACGATGTATTTGCGGTCGAACGTGGATGCCGCCATCGCGGGCCGCAGGCGACTGACCAGCAGGAACGGCGCGGTCATGTTCGCCAGCTGCACCTCGAGCATCTCGAGGGGCTCGACCTGGTCGACGTGCTGCGTCCAGCTGTTGATGCGGTCCTCGTCGGGGATGAGGCCGCCCGCGTCGATCGCCGTCCCGGTCATCAGCCGCTCGAGCGACGACGAGCCCGCCGCCATCGCCTCGGCGGTCAGCTCGTCGGCCGTGCGGGCGGCAGACGCGAGGATCGGGTGCGCCGACACCGACTGCGCGAGCGCGAGCGGGTGGGCGTCGTTCGTGTGGCCGAAGGTGACGAGCTCGGGCAGCGGTCCGTCGGGGAGCGGTGCCAGTTCGGCATCCACCAGGGGTTTGTAGGCTCCCGGCGAGCGCCGCACGGTTTGAGCTGCGTTGTTGATGAGGATGTCGAGCGGACCATCGGATGCCACCGACTCGGCGAGCCCGATCACCTGCGCCGGGTCGCGCAGGTCGATGCCGACCACCTTGAGGCGGTGCAGCCAGTCCGCGCTGTCGGGCAGCGACGAGAACCGGCGCACCGCATCGCGCGGGAAGCGCGTGGTGATGGTCGTGTGCGCGCCGTCGCGCAGCAAGCGCAGGGCGATGTACATGCCGATCTTGGCGCGACCGCCGGTCAGCAGGGCCCGGCGCCCGGTGAGGTCGGTGCGGGCGTCGCGCTTCTCGTGGCTCATCGACGCGCAGTCGGGGCAGAGCTGGTGATAGAACGCGTCGACGAGGGTGTAGTCCTCTTTGCAGATGTAGCAGGCGCGCGCCTTGATCAGCTCGCCCGCGAACGGCATCTCGGTGCGCGCCTGCAGCGGGATGCCACGGGTCTCGTCGTCGATGCGATCGGGAGCGCCGGTGGCGGTGGCGGCCACGACCGCGCGGTCGGCGTCGGCGATGCGCTGGCGCTTCTCCTTGCGCGACTGCCGCTTGACGTCCTTGTAGAGCTTGCCGGTCCGACGGCGCAGGGCGATGTAGGCGGGGTCGTCGTGGTCGAGCGAGGAGGCGGCGTCGATGACGCGCAGCGCGATCTCGAGCTCGTACGGGTCGATGGTGGTCGACCGCGCGACATCGCGGTCGGGGTTCAGCAGTGTTTCGGGCACGGGGCAGTGTATCGAGGCCTTGCTGAACGACCGGTGGGCCCGGGCGTGTCGCGGACCGGGCGCGGCTGGCCCCGCGCGACCCCGCGCCTCTCGAGAACAGGCGATCGTGCGAGGACAGGACGGTCCGGCCCCGTTCCACCGCGATCCCCTGTCCGGGCGTGTGCACGCAGACGCGCTACAGCTTCCCCCCGTCGACCCACCGCGTGTGCGCCTTCAGCGCGTGCAGCACGGCAAGGCGCACGACGAAATACAGGGCCGCCCCGATGACGACGAGGCCGACGCCCCACACGAGCAGAAGGATCAGGGCGTGGGCACCGGTGAGCGCGGAGAACATCCGGCGAGCCTAGCGAGCAGCCTCGACCCGGGCCATGGTCGCTGCGCGTTCCGTCCGCGTCTTCCGTGACGTGTCGTACCGCAGCAGCCACCGCTGCGCGGGCACCTCGACCACCTTGTGCATCACGAACGCCAGGGCGAGCGCGATCCCGAACGCGGCGAGCGCGAGCAGAACCGCACGGCGCCACGGCAGCTGCGGGTGCCCGTCGGGCCACGCAGACGACACCGACGCGATCACCAGCAGATGCACGAGGTAGAAGGCGAACGACACGCGCCCGAGTTCCTGCCAGAGCGGACGGGCGAGGAACGTCGACGAGCGGTGCGCATCGGCCGAGGCCAGCGAGGCCACGAGCAGAGCGAAGGCCCCGACGGTCACCGCGAGACCGGGGTGCACGTCGGTGCCGGGCAGCGTCGGCGCCTCCGACAGGGCGTAGCCGACGACCGCGAGCGGCAGCACGAAGCGCACCCGAGGTGGCATCCACGCCCCGCGCTTCACGAGCAGCGCGAGGGTGACGCCGACGACGAACTCCGGCAGCCGCAGGAGGGGAGTGGATGCCGCCGACATCGGCACCGGCGAGAGCGCGGCGATCTGCGGGGCCAGCGCGACGAGCGCGAGCGCGACGCCGACGGTGATCGTCTGGGAACGGGCGGAGAGCCGCACGAGCGGGCGGATGAGGAACGGGAAGCTGAGGTAGAAGAACGCCTCGCACACGAGCGACCAGCTGGCGGGGTTGCCGGCCTGCCACCAGTCGGGCACCCACCCGTTGATCAGCAGCACATTCGCCGCGAGGGGGGCGGCGCCGTCGGTGCGGATCTCGGGCACGAGGGTCGCGGCGGCGGCGAGCGCGAGACCGACGCCCACGAGGTGCAGCGGGTAGATGCGCGCGAAGCGGTGCCACCAGAACGAGCCCGCGCTCTGCTGCGGCTTGAAGCCCCAGGCCAGCACGAACCCCGAGAGGATGAAGAAGAGCGTGACGCCGGTCTTCCCGGCCTCGAAGACGAAGGCCCACACGTCGCCGGCCGTTCCGCCGAAGTACTCGACCGCCATGAGGTGGTGACCGAAGATGAGCATCGCGGTCGCCCAGCGAAGGCCCGTGAGCGAGGGAAGGTGGCGCGCCGCCGTCGGAGCTGCGGATGCCGACGGCACGGCCTGGACGCGAGGGGTCGCCATCGTGGTCATGCCGTCGCCTCCCGTCTCGTCGTCGTTCGTCCGGCGCGCGATACGGGCGCTCGTCGACGACGTCGTTGGGTCGACCTGAGCACGTGGAGTCGCGCAGACCGGGTGAGACGGTACTGGACCGGGTTGTGGAGATCCCTGAGAGGGGTGGGGGCTTGACGGAAGGTCTCGCGGCGGGTTTCCGCGGAATCACGGGACGGAACGGCCGCCCTCCCCGGCGGGCGGGGGCCGATCGTTCGCCCGCGAGGACCGGCGCGCGCCCCCTCCCCCGGCATCCGATGCGGGCCGGCACCGCCCTTCCCCGCCCCGCACCCGTCCCGGTAGCCTGGCGCTTCCATGACGATCGGGAGACACGGATGACGACAGGCTCCCTGCGGAACCTCCCACCCGAGACCCGCGTGCGGCGCGCCCGGATCTTCGCGTACGTGGTGGGCGTTCTGTTCGTGGTCGGCGGCGCCGGCTTCCTCGCGATCAGCGGCGGATCCCCGCTCTTCCTCGTCGCCGCGGCGACGATGTTCGCCCTGGCGATCCTGATGATCGTCGCCGTCCACCGCGCCTCCCCCGCGACGCGCGCGATCGCTCTCGCCGTGGCCGCGCTCGGCGTGGTCGTGGGCTTCGTCGTGGCGTTCGCGACGTCGTCGACCGACACCGGGTCACCGCTGGTGTCGATGATCGGTGTCGCGCCGGTCCTGCTGATCGGGGCGTTCCTCGTGCACCTGCTCTCGCGGGCCGTCGAGGTGCACCGGGGCTGACCCGGGTCAGTCCTCGTCGGGCATCGCCCGCTGCGCCACCACGCGCCGCGCCTCGACCACCGCTTCGGCGAACTCGGTGTCGGGGTCGTCCATCACGATCGCCGTCGCCCGCGCGTGCGCGCTCACGACGTCGTAGGGCGAGGCGGCCGCGCGCTCGACGGCGGCTTCGGCGCGGTACCCGATGGCCGCGAACGCGCGGCTCAGGCTCCGCTGGGTGTCGTGGTCGCCCCGGCCGAACTGGGTCGCGAGCTCGTCGGCGAGCGACTCGTGGGCGTCGTCGGGAACGAGCCCGGATGCCGTGCGCCACGCTGCCCGCGCCACCTCGGGATGCCGATCGCGCAGCACCACCGGCGTGATCACGGCGAACGCAGCGGGGTCGCCGATCTTCGACAGCGTGTGCAGGGCCTGGCTCCGCGCCTGCGGGACCTCGGATGCCACCTCGGGCAGCAGCTCCGCGACGGTCCGGGTCGCGTCGTGACGCGTGAGCGCCCACGTGAGCATGTCGCGCACGAAGAAGTCGGGCTCCACCGCGCACCGGGCAACGAGCTCGGCGATGTAGCTGTCGTCGGGCCGCGTCCCCGCGGCGAGCGCCGCTTGCAGCCGCGCGGAGGCGTCGGAGTGCGCGAGCGCCGCGCGCAGGCGGTCGGCGGGGGTGGTGTCGGTCATCGTGGTTCCAGGGTTTCACGTCCCGTGGCGGCGAGGGTCGTCAGACGGATGCCGTGACCGACCGGGATGCGCGCAACGGCGGCCTACCGGCATCCACTCGCTGCGTGCTCGGCGTGCCGCCCCGGTGATCTACTTCCGCCCCACCCGCCGCTCGACGAGCTTGCGCGCGACGTCCATGAAGCTCGGCGCGTACTTCGCCCACTCCTGGTCGAGCTTGCGCACGTCGATCTTGCCGGTGTGCAGCAGCTCGCAGATCTTGAGCCAGCTCTCGCCCGTCGCTGCCGTCAGCGCCGCGGCCACGGCCGCGTTCACGACGATCCCCGCGCCCGGGATGAGCTTGAGGAAGCTCGTCGCGAGCGCTCGCCCGGCCACCTGCACGCCGAACTGCGCGAGGGCCCCCGCCGAGAGCATCGTCTTGACCTCGAGGTCGTAGATGGCGGCGATGCGTCCCATCATCGTCAGCTGGATCGGCGCCAGCGTGACAGCATCCGACACAGGAAGCGGAACGGATGCCGCCCCCGCGGCCGCTGCGGACGCCGCGGCGATGATCGGCCGCGCCATCTCCCTCTTCCACGGGAGGTTGAGTCGCTGTGCGATGCGAAAGGCGTCCTTGTCGCGGTCGGGGGCGAGTTCGAGGGTCTCCGTGACAAGGTCACCGAGGCCGTGCCCCTTCCCCTTCCCGTGCCGGTCGCGGGTGGAGGTGAGGATGACCTGTCGGTACGGGATGCGGATGCGCTCGCCCGTCGACGGGTCGATGGGGTCGTTGAGCCAGTCGACGAACGCCTGCAGGTCCTTCGCGACGCCCTGGTGCCCGGTGATCGGGTTCTTGATCCAGTCGACCTTCGTCAGCACGAGGATCACCGGCAGCCCTCGCGCGTCGAGCTCGCGGATCATGGCGATGTCGGCCGGAGTGAGACGGTCGTCGGCGGCCCGCACGCAGTACCAGACGACGGGGATCTGATGGTTGCCGGGGTGGGCGGCGATGGCATCCAGGTGGTTGCGCAGCTGCTGATCCGGCGGAACGGGCGAGCCGATCTCGAACCCCTCGACGTCCCAGATGCCGAGCGAGTCGTCGCTGTAGAAGTGCACGCCCCGCGTGACGGGGAGCCCCCGCCCGACCTTCGCCCAGTCGCGCCCGAACACCGCGTTGACCAGCGACGACTTGCCGACGCCCGAGGCACCGACGATCGCGAGGTTGAACCGGCCGTACCGCGACTTCGCCTCCGACGTCGCCTCGACGAAGGCTTTCTCGTCGAGCTGACGCGCGTCGGTGTTCTTCTTCGCCATGGTCTCGCCTCCCCGAACGTCGGCCTCAGGATGCCGCGACTCGCGCCGCGGGTGAGGTTGTGTCGAATCTACGGGGCGTCGGCACAGCGAAGAGTTTTCTTGGTACCCGTTGCGTGGAGCGCCAGTTCGCCTATCGGCGCGACCGCCGCCGGTCCTCGAGTACCTAGCCAAGGCGCTGCTACCACGCCACATCCACCCGGTTTGACTAGTCGCGCGCATTTACTAAGAGAAAGCCCGGTGCGGCGCCGAAAGCTCTGCCGCAGTGTTCTTGATCACCTCCGCGGTAAGTTTCGTCAGGTCACGGAGGCGCTGCAGCAGCGCCCGTGCATCCTGGACATCCACGAACGTCGGGTGCGACTGCCAGGTGAACTGGCCCTCGCCTGCGACAACGAAGTTCTGGTAGCTGCCTTTCCCAGTCGGATGAGCGCGAGCGCTCAGCTCGTCGTACATCGCCTTAAACCCGGGCAGATGCTTTTCGGCCTGCGAGATGATGCGACCCACTTTGATTGAGTGCCTCGCACCAGGTTGCAATTTGTCGATGTCTTGCGGATGCGCCTGGATATAGAAGACGACAGCCAGATTTTCCGCGAACGAACGAAGCAGAGTGGCCGCGGCGAGAGGATTTCCCGATTCGATCATCGTGGCGGCACCCAACGAGAAGGCTTGCGATCGCTCGATGAAGCTCAAGAACGGCAGGTGCGCCATCGTCAGTTGACCGCTCGGGCCGAATATCCCGGTGAGCCCCCTGACCATCGCTCGCGATTCAGACCGGGCTAGCGCGATTTCGTCAGCTATCGGAGCGGGATCGAACAAACCGCTTCCGGACTTCGCCATCCCGAGATAATAGCCCGCTGTCCATGTCGACGCCTCGCGACACACAGCTTGCGTCACGGCTGCCGTCGCACCCCCACCCACCCGTCCCCCTCCCGCACGAACACGATCCGGTCGTGCAACCGCGACGGACGCCCCTGCCAGAATTCGATCTCGCGCGGCTCCACCCGATACCCGCCCCAGTGCGGCGGACGCGGCACGGGCTGGTCGTCGCCGAAGCGGGCCGACACCTCGGCCATCTGCTCCTCGAGCGCGGCACGGGATGCCACGGGCTCCGACTGGTGGCTCGCCCAGGCCGACAGCTGAGATCCGCGCGGCCGCGACGCGAAATAGGCGTCGTCCCGCTCGGCGGGCAGCGGCGTGGCCGTGCCGAGCACGATCACCTGCCGCTGCAGCGCGTACCAGGGGAACAGGATCGACACCGCCGGGTTCCCCGCCAGCGCCTGCCCCTTCCGCGATTCCCGGTTCGTGAAGAACCACAGCGCACCGTCGTCGTCGACCCCGCGCAGCAGTACGGTCCGCGAGGTCGGCCGGTGCTCGGCATCCACCGTCGAGACGACCATCGCGTTCGGTTCGGGGAGGTCCGCGGCATCCTGCAGCCACCGCTTGAAGAGCGCGAGGGGGGATGCCGTCAGCGCGGCGTCGTTGAGCTCGTCGAGCGTGTAGTCGAGGCGGTGGGCGAGGGGGTTCTCGGTCATCGCGCGGTCCTCCGAAGCGTCGCTGGGGGCACCATCGTATGCGCGCGGAGTCCGGCCGCGGACCGATCTCCGCGCGGGACGATTCGCGCTCGGATGCGTGCGCGAGTCGTTCCGCAAGAGACGGCTGTGCGAGGTCGTCGGAATCAGAGCCCGGCGATCCCCGCCGACCGCACGACGAAGTACACGAGCGTCGCCACCACGGCCGCCACGAGCACCACCGCTGTCCAGAACATCGCGATGCGCAGGCGGCGGGTCTGGGCGGATTCGCCCGGACGGTTCCAGGGCGCGCGCGCCATCACTGTCCTGCTCCGACTGGTGCGATCCCGGTCGACATCAGCATCCGTTCCCCCCGCGCTGCTCCATGGACGAAAGGCCACGCTAGCCAGCCCCACGTGTGGATGCCAGCACCTGGCGGCAGCCGACGTCAACCCGCCGCTGCACAGATGTGCATCCCGTGGAATAGGTCGTCGCCGCGCTCCGTTACGTTCGCGTGGCCCTGTGACCCCCACGAAAGGACTCCCGTGAGCCTGTTCAGCCCCACCACCGTCGGCAGCATCGGCGTGCGCAACCGCGTGTCGCTCGCCCCCATGACGCGCCTGCGCGCGAGCGCCGACGGCGTTCCCGGACCGATCGTCGCGAAGTACTACGAGCAGCGCGCCGGCATCGGACTCCTCGTCACCGAGGGTGTGTTCCCGAGCGCCGAGTCGAAGGCGTACCCCGGCCAGCCCGGAATCGTCACCGACGAGCAGGCCGCCGGCTGGGCGAGGGTCGCGGATGCCGTGCACGCCGAAGGCGGAGTGGTGTTCATGCAGCTCATGAACGGCGGACGCGTCACCCACACCGACATCACCGGCACCGACCGCATCGTCGCCCCCTCGGCGATCGCGATCGAGGGCGACACCCGCCTCGCCGACGGGTCGAAGGTCGCCTACCCCGTGCCCCACGCCCTCGAGACCGAGGAGCTCGCCACCGTCCGCGACGAGTTCGTGAAGGCCGCCCGTCGGGCCGTGGATGCCGGCATCGACGGCGTCGAGCTGCACTCGGCCAACGGCTACCTGCTGCACGAGTTCCTCTCCCCCGCCTCCAACCAGCGCACCGACGGCTACGGCGGATCGCCCGAGGCCCGCGCCCGCTTCGTCATCGAGGTCGCCCAGGCCGTCGTCGCCGAGGTCGGCGCCGACCGCGTCGGCATCCGCATCTCCCCCGCCCACAACATCCAGGACGTCTGGGAGAAGGACGACGCCGAAACCCGCGCCACCTACGAGGCCCTCATCGGCGGCCTCGCCCCGCTGGGCCTCGCCTACCTGAGCGTGCTGCACGCCGACCCCGCGAGCGACCTCATCCAGGACCTCCGCCGCGCCTTCGGTGGCACCTTCATCGTGAACTCCGGCTTCTCGAAGATGACCACGCGCGACGAGGCCATCACCGCCGTCGACGACGGCATCGCCGACCTGATCGCCGTCGGCCGCCCCGCCATCGCCAACCCCGACCTGGTGACGCGCTGGGAGCAGAACGCCGACGAGAACGAGGTCGACCAGGCCTCTGTCTACGGGCCGGATGAGCGCGGGTACACGGACTACCCGTTCCTTCAGGCGTAATCCGTCTGTGGTGGGGCCTCGCGCGGTTCGCTCGCGCGGGGCCCTTTCCTATAGGGCGGGCCGGTAGCGCTGCAAGACAGCACCCGAGCGGAACTCCCGCCGCTCCACCACCTCGAGCTTGAGGTCGACGCCGTCGAGCAGCCGCGGCCCTCGCCCCGCGACCACGGGGTGCACGACGAACGTGTACTCGTCGATGAGCCCGTGCGCCGCGAGCGTCGCCGGGAGTTGTACGCCGCCGAGCGAGATCCCCCTTCCCTGTTGCTCCTTGAGCCACCGGACCGCGTCAACGACGTCGCCCCGTACGAGTTCGGCGTTCCAGTCGACTGCGCCGACGGTTCCGGATGCCACGACCTTGCGCATCGGATCCATCACCTCCGCGAACGCGACCTCACTGGCATCCATCCAGTCCGGCCACTCCCCCGACCCCGGTCGACGCCACGCCCCCTCCATCAGCTCATAGGTGACGCGGCCGTAGAGGAGGGTGTCGGAACGGCGGAGCTCGTCGGTCCAGAACGCCATGGACTCGGTGTCCGGCGGCAGGCCCGCCTCGTGTGAGCAGCAGCCGTCCAGGGTGACGTTGATCGCGTAACGCAGCGGCTGAGTCATGTCGGATCCTCTCAACGAGACGCGCTCCCTCGCACTTCTGCCTTCATCGTCTCCGCACCGACGACATCCGTCCACCGCTTCCCTGCTGAGATCCGCCACCTACTCAGGCGCAGCGATAACTTTCGCCAGCCGAGCCATCTCGGCCTCAAGATCGTCGAGGCCTCCGGCGAGGCTCACCGCATGCACGTGAACGTCGACTCGTGCCGAGGGAATGCGAATGATCTGAGAGACCACGTCGCCCGAAACGTAGATGAGGTGCGCGGTTCGCACGTTCAGAGCGAGCGCGTAAGCGACCATCTGGTAGACGTCACCGCTGGGCGGACCACCGCTCCCATCAGTGAGCACCTTGTACTTCGTGTCGGCCACGCTCGTCGGCATGTCGGTCTCGACGACCATGTCCGGGCGAAGAGCCACCACGCGCTGCGTGTCCAGCCACCATCTTCTGTCCTGCGGGGTGACCCGCAGACCTTTCAGCTCGAGGAGGGCGCGCAAACGTTCAGCCACGAACGACTCGAACACGGTCGCCATATTTAGCAGGAATGTCCCGCCCCGCCGAACGCCTTCACGATGCGTCCATGAGACCGCCTCGAGGATCAGCCGGGCGAGCATGAGAGCGGGCCCGAGGTGCTCATTCAGTCTCGTGATCACGACAGTCGGCAGCGGCATTCCGCGCGGCACGAGACCCGTCTCCAAGAAGTTCATTTCAAGCTGCAAGCGAATCGACTCGACGCCGCGCGAGAGATCCACTGCTCGAAGCGCACGAATGGCGGTATGCAGGATGCGATTGGCTGGCACATCGTCACTGAAATGGTCGTAGTCGATCTCGAGAGGTAGTGGCAGCCCCGGACGGACGGCTAGTTGTCGCGACACATCCCACCGACCCCGCATGACCGAGGCGGACTCGTGCGTCTCTTCGTAACCCTTCACCAGACCTCGACGCGTGGCACGTTGCACCTCCAAAAGGAATGCGCGGGCGAGAGCCGCGGGGAAGGCTCGCTCCCCGTCGTGATCCACGAGGTGTTGTCCGACGCTAATGTGCCGACGCCCTGAGGACGCCATGTAGACGAGATTCTCGAGGGGCGTTTTGGGCACGACGTGCAGCACCGTTTCACCCACCACCGCGGTGCCAACCCGCGTCACGTCCGAGACGCGCCAAAGTCCGGCCTGCGTTGTCGGGCTCACACGACAGAACCGCATCTCCTGCAGTTCCATCGCCTCGCCGAGCGTGAGCTCGACGAGGCTCTCACCCTTCTCGGTGATGAAGGCGCGCGGACGTGATTCGCTCACCTACCCGAGGACTCCTGGACGCCGCTTTCCTGCTCGGGTGGTTGCGCCACCGGGGGAGTGACCTTCTCAAGCAGAACCTCCAGCGAGAACGTCGCGTGTACATCGACAGCACTCCCGAGATGACGCTCCTCGAGCAACGGCATCAGGTTCTCCGTCCAAATCGCATCGAGGGCCTGCCGACTCAGATCTTCGGTGCGCAGCAGGTGACTGGGGCCGATGCGGTCCTCCCGGTCGCGAATGCGCGAATTGAGCTCGGCGAAAAGGGCGGAGATATCAACGGACTGCGGGTGCGCGGCCGTCCACCGATCCAGAATGCCGGCCACCGGCGGAACGTCTGGGTGGAGCTCGAAGAACGAGAAGCGCCGACGCATCGCCGAGTCCAGGAGCGCAATCGAACGATCGGCCGTGTTCATCGTGCCGATGATCACGACGTTCGGCGGAAGCGAGAACGTGTCTCCGCCGTCCGTCCCCGATCCGGCGTAGAGCAAATCGATCGGTTCGTCCCGGTACTCGAGGAGGTAGTAGAGCTCGCCGAAGACTTTCGAAAGGTTCGCGCGATTGATCTCGTCAATCATCAGGACGTGCGTCACATCGGGATCACGCCGAGCTGCATCTGAGATGCGGCGCAGAGGCCCCTGCGTCAGTTCGAAAACCAGCTGACCGTCTTTCTCGCGCGGCCGGTAGCCGGCGAAGAAGTCTTCGTACGTGTATGAGGGATGGAACTGAATTCGTCGAGCCGCATCGGGTTTGGTGGTGAGCGCCTCCGTGATCGCTTTGGCGACGAAGGTCTTACCCGTTCCCGGCGGCCCGTAGAGGATGATTTGGCCCCGTCGATACAAGGCATCGATCACGCGAGCAATCCAACCCTCGTCGAGCTTGAGACGTTCGCTCAACGCTGCGGTGTCGATATCGGCTGGGCGGAAGCCGCGTGGGTCGACCTCCTCTACGACTGGTTCTACGGGGACCGGATCGATCACCGGGTCCGGCACATCCAGCCACTGCTCCCGCAGTGGCGTCCGATAGAAATCGATCGGCTTCTGTTTCTTCACCTGAAGTGCGATGGCGATGCGCTGGAGGTCCGCATCGGCGTCGGAGGAGAAGCTCCCCCCGATCTCGCCGATGAATGCTTCGCGAACGCGCCGGCGGTGATCAGCCGAGACAATGGGGCCAAAGAAGCCGGGATGGACGAGATAGAGCAACGACCACCGCTGGGTCGGGAAACCGTCGCCGTCCAGCCCCAAGACGAATTCCCGCCAGCGGAGCGGATCCGCCAGCGTCGATTCTTGTTCATCAGCGTCGAGCTCGACCCACGCTTTCGCCAGGTTGATGATGATCGTGACCGCGTGATTGACATTGGTGAGCATGCCGGATCCGGGGTGGAATGACCCACCGCCGAACGCCTCGTCGAAAAGCGTCGGGATCGACACCTTATGCTGCATGAGCGCGAGAACTGCCTCGACCTTGGCCGTCTTCTTGGCGTGGCCGATGGCCGTTGAAATGGGGAGAATTTGCAGCGCCACCACCTCCGCCATCAGCAATTTGACGTCGTCGCTCTCGTCAGCGAGCTGTAGCGCGACGTTCTCGACGAAGTTCTTGCCCTCGACCTTTTCGCTCGTCGTCCACACCGTGTGCAGGCGCTGAACCGTCTCCAGCGACCACACCTCGCGGCCCGGACTGAAGACGGATTCGCCGGCCTGCAGCGACCTTTCTACCCACACGCGCGCAGCCTCGAGCAGCTTGCGCTGAGCATTGTCGGTCGACACCCACGTCGTCGGGAGGGCCGCGGTGACCGCCGACTGCAACTCAATGCGCCCTGCCGCGTATCGTCGCGTCGCCTCCGCGTGCAACTCGTCGCCCGCGAACCCACGCAGCGCCTGTCTGCCGGCGTCAGTGATTGCCCACTGCCCCGACCCGTCGGGGTGCTTGCGCAGCCACCCGGCGGCAGCGAGATCCGCGCTGGACCACCGCCAATCGCTCTCCCCGCGGGGGCGGCCCTTTCGCACAAGCTCGGCCTCGTGATCTGAGAACGGAACGCGCTCCTGCGTTGCGGCCCACACCTCGGCGAGAGGCAGGAATTGCTCGCCGACGGTGTTCTCATCGAGGTACTCCAGCGACGCTCGAGCACGAGCCGCTCGTCGGACATTCTGATCTGCGGCCACGCTGCTCCCTTGCCTGAACGATGAACGATCCCATTCATCGTGGGCGGTATCCCCCGCCCCAGCCTTTCACGAGCCCGCCGTTTCGAGCGAGCACGACAGCTCAGCGCAGGATCGAGCGCACCCGCTTCGTCATCAAGGTCACCAGGCCGTCGTCGCCGAGGTCAGCGCCGACCGCGTCGGCATCCACATCTCCCCCGCCCACAACATCCAGGACGTCTGGGAGAAGAACGACGCCGAAACCCGCGCCACCTACGAGGCCCTACTCGGGCTTTCGAAGGTCACCACACGCGAAGAAGCGGTGTCGATCGTGGAGGACGACATCGCCGACATGATCGCCGTCGGCCGCCCCGCGACCGCCAACCCCGACCTGGTCACGCGCTGGGAGCAGGGCGCCGAGGAGAACGAGGTCGACCAGGCCTAGGTTTATTGGTCGAGCCGCTCGCGGCTTCGGCGTGGAGTGCGGGGTTCGGGATGTTGACGGATTGGTTTGGGGTGACTTGGAGTGTGTCGAACGTTGGCATTTGACGCCGGTCCTGGGCAGAGCGACGCAATCCCCGGTAAGGCTGAACTCCTACCCCCAGCGCGGATAGGGGAAACGAACCCCGTCGAGCTATCGATACACCTTTGCGTCTGGCCCCTCCCGCACCCCCGGAGTACCCTCCCCACCATGAGCCCAGCCACCCTCTTTCTCCACGCCGATGCCGCGCTGCGCGGGGTCATCGACCAGCTCGATCCCGCTGACCTCTCCGCCCCCGTGCCGAAGGAGTGGAGCCAGCTCGAGTCGCCCACACTGCTCGGCATCCTCGGGCGACATGCGTACGACGAAGCCTGGATCCCCGACGTCATCGCCGGTCGCGCGGCAGTCGACGGCGACCCGTACGCCGACGTCGATCGGCTCGGCGATGATCCGATCGCGTCCTACGACGCGCTCAACGACACGGCGACGGCAGCCGTGCGGTCGGGCGACATCGCCGAGACCTTCCGTTTCACCTACGGCGACTACCCGGCGGCGGAAGGTTTCGCGCACCTCGCGACCTACCGCGCGTTCCAGGCCTACTCGATCGCGAAGCATTTCGGCATCCCGTTCCACCTCTCCCCCGAGCTGATCTCCGGATTCAATGAGGACGTCACCCCGCACGCCGACGAGTGGCGGCAGTGGGGCGTCTTCCCGCCGGCCATCGAGTCGCCCGCGGATTCCGACGATGAGACGCGGCTGCTCTGCACGCTGGGGTTCTGGGTGAACTGAGCGCCGCCACGACGACGGTTCAGCTGCGCGGACGACGTAGCCGCGACCGCACGTAGGCGACATGGGCCGGCGTCAGCGGATCCCACGACGTGTGGCGAACATGGTCGGGAAAGCCTCGCCGGAGGGTGCGTCGAATCGCCCTACCCCCGTCGTCACGACCGAGTTCTCCACTCAGCGCGGCGATCGTCGTCGGGCCCCCGACGTCACTCTCGACGGGCTGCTCGACAGCTGCCGGGGCGGATGCGGGCGTCCGGATCGTACGGTTGGCGACACGATTCCAGATGCCATGCGTGCGCAGCAACGCGACGACCGCGGTTTCCACTGCCAACGCTGACGCCGCGGTCTCGCACGGAGTCCAACGAACCTCGACGTCCAGTCGCCGAATCGCGTCAATCGCCCAGCTCGATGCCCTCGCGGGCTGACCGTCCCTGACGTTCGCGAGACGCTCCTCGATGAACTCGGCATCCGCCAGTGCCTGATTGAGCGCCGCCTCGCCGAAACCGCTCACCGCGCCTTTGCCGCGTCGGTAGATCGAGAGCCGCCCCCGGATACCCTTGCCGCGACGCTCCCCCGCCATTCCGACGTAGACGACCAGACCGTCCCGAAGGCGCATCTGATAGACGCCCGGAGCGGTGGGGGCGCCCGCCGCCACCTCGAAGAAGGGCCGCCAATCCGACCACTGGGCGAGCTCGTCGACAACGGCGTACGCGGCGTCCCGCTCAGTACTCACCGCTTCATCCTGATTCAGCGAGGCCAACCGGCGCGATTGGACCCACCCATGAATTCACGCTGGTGCCAGAACCTGAGGGAAGGTCAGTCCACGTGCGAAGGCGCAGGGTTCTCGGTCAGGTTCAACTGCGGGCCGTCGATGTCAATCAGGTTTCCGATCCGCAGACCCGACGGCTGCGTCGCCACGAGGTGAATGCCGAGCGCCATATCGGCGAACCTGCCGGCTGAAGAGTCCAACTGCCGGAAGGCTCAGCCCAGCCTGACTTCCACCTCACGCACGCTCAACCTCCGCAAGCACCGCATCAATGACCTCGAGCCCCCGCCGCGCCTCGTCGTCGGTCACCACGCACGGCGGCACCACGTGGATGCGGTTGTCGGCGATGAAGGGCAGCAGGCCGCGGCTCAGCAGGGCGGCTTTGATGGCGCCCATCGTCGCGGGCGTGACGGGGGTGCGGGTCTCGCGGTCGGAGACGAGTTCGATCGCCCAGAACACGCCGCTGCCGCGCACTTCACCGACGATCTCGTGGCGCTCGGCGAGCTCGGCGAGACGCGGGCCGATGACCTCGGCGCCGATGCGCTTGGCGTTGTCGACGATGCCCTCCTCGCGCATCGCGCCGAGGGCGGCGACGATGCTCGCCGCGGCGAGCGGGTGACCCGAGTACGTCAGACCCCCGGGGAACACCGTGTCGTCGAAGTGGTGGGCGATGGCATCCGAGATGATCACGCCGCCCACCGGCACGTACCCGGAGTTGACGCCCTTGGCGAAGGTGATGAGGTCGGGCGTGACGTCGTGCGCGTGGAATGCGAACCACTCCCCCGTGCGGCCGAAGCCGGCCATGACCTCGTCGAGGATCATGACGATGCCGTACCGGTCGCAGATCTCGCGCACGCCGGCGAGGTAGCCCTTCGGCGGCGTCATGATGCCCGCCGTGCCGGGCACGGTCTCGAGCAGGATCGCCGCGATCGTCGAGGCACCCTCGGCCTGGATGACGCGCTCGAGGTGGTGCAGCGCGCGGGCGCACTCCTCCTCTTCAGTGGTCGCCCAGAACTCCGAGCGGTAGAGGTAGGGGCCGAACACGTGCACGTGACCGCGCGCGTACTCGTTGGGGATGCGGCGCCAGTCGCCCGTCGCGACGATCGCCGCTCCGGTGTTGCCGTGGTACGAGCGGTAGCGCGAGATGACCTTGTCGCGACCGGTGACCAGGCGCGCCATGCGGATCGCGTTCTCGTTGGCATCCGCCCCGCCGTTGGTGAAGAAGACCTTCTCGAAGCCCTCGGGCGCGAGCTCGCAGATCATCTCCGCCGCGCGGGCGCGCGTCGCGTTGGCGTGCGCGGGGGCCACGGTGGTGAGCAGCTCGGCCTGCTCGCGGATCGCCGCGACGACCTTGGGGTGCTGATGACCGATGTTGACGTTCACGAGCTGGCTCGAGAAGTCGAGGTACTCGTTGCCCTCGGCGTCCCACACGACCGACCCGGACCCCGAGACGATCGGCATCGGCGCGAGCGCCCCTTGCGCCGACCACGAGTGGAAGACGCGGCTGCGGTCGGCCTGCGAGATGTCGGCGTTACTGCGAGAGGTGAGGGGGTCGGCGACGAACGTCATGGGTCCTCCGGTGATCGGATGCGGTTGCCTCCATCATCGCGACGCGAGTGCGAACATGGGATGCCGGTATGTCGTTCGCAGGACCGCTTCTTCGACCATCCGGCATCCCGAACCGCATCCCGAGAGGAAGGCCCCGCGTGCCCGCCGACCTGCGTTCCCTCATGGCCGAGCCGTCGTTCCGGCTGACGCCCCTGGCCGCCGCCGACGACGCCGCCCTCGACGCGCCCCTGCGGTGGGCGCACAACTCCGACCTCCCCGACCCCACCCCCTGGCTCGAACCCGGCGGTCTGCTGCTCACCGACGGCGCCCCGTTCCTCCCGCCGCACAATGCCCCGGTCGACGACTACGTCGAGCGCCTCGTCGCCCTCGGCGTGCGCGCCCTGGGCGTCTCGGTCGGCATCCTTCTCGAGCGGGTGCCGCCCGAGCTGGTCACCGCGTGCGATCGGCTCGGGATGCCGCTGATCGAGGTCTCGCGCCAGACGCCCTTCATGGGCCTGATCAAGGCCGTCTCCGACGCGACCGCGGCCGACGAGCGGGCACGCCTGGAACGCTCGCTGCTCGCGCAACGCCGGGTCGCGCGCGCCGCGCTCCGACCCGACGGGCTCAGCGCCATCCTGCGCGAACTCGAACGCGCCCTGGAGACCTGGGTCGCCCTCTTCGACGCCTCCGGTGCCCTCGTGCTCGTCCCCGAGACCACGGGGATCCCCGCCGCGCTCGACGAGCCGGTGCGCGAAGCGGTCGCCGCCGCCCTCGCCGGACGACGCGCCGCCGCCGCCCGCGTGAGCCTCGGCGGAGTGGGCGAGGTCACCCTGCAGACCCTCGGGCAGCACGGCACCCTCCGCGGCGTGCTGGCCGTCGGCATCTCGAACGGCCCCTTCGATCGCGCCCGCCAAGATCTCGTCGACAGCGTCATCGCGCTCGCGAGCATCTCGCTCGAGCAGAGCAGCACCCTCGACAGCGCGCGTCGACGCCTGCGCAGCGGCATCCTGGAGCTCCTCGCCGCCGGCGACACCGACGTCGCCGGCGACACGGTCAAGCACCTCTGGGGTCGGCTCCCTCCGGCCCCGCTCCGCGTCGCCCGGCTCGACGTGCGCGATTCGGAGCAGACCCTCGACTCCCACCCGCTGATTCCCGCCCTCGAGGTGCTCGCCGAGAAGCGGCCCGGAGCGCTCTTCTTCGCGCAGCAGGGCGACCACGTCGTCGCGGTGTACACCGACGGCGACGACGCGGGACTGTTCGCCGCCGCGGCCCCTCATCGCCCGACGGGAGGCGTGTCGTCGCGCGTGGGCTGGGACCAGATCGCCGCGGCGCTCGGCGAAGCACGGCGGGCGCAGGAGCGGGCGTCGGCCCGACAGCCCATCGTCTTCTTCGACGAGCTCGCCGGATCGGGCATCCTCGGCCACCTCGAGCAGACGCGCGCCCACGACGTCGCGCGCCGCATGCTGCTCCCCCTCGACGACGACCCCGAGCTGCGGCGCATGCTGGAGGTCTGGCTCGAGCACAACGGCTCGTGGGGAACGGCGGCGGGGGCCCTCGGCATCCATCGCCACACCCTGCGGCACCGCGTCGACGGGGCGGCGCACCGCCTCGGTCTCGACCTCGACACCTTCGGGGGACGCTCCGAGCTCTGGAACGCCCTGCGCCTCACGGCGGAGTGACGGATGCCGCGGCCGTTCACTCGGACACCCTCGCGCGTGAGGGGTCAAGATCTGTCGCTCTGGCGCGTCCCAGGCGACGAATTCTGACCCCTCACCCGGGAGGAGAGGGAGCTCAGCTGTTCTGCGGGAAGCCCAGGTTGATGCCGCCGTGGGTGGCGGGGTCGAGCCAGCGGCTCGTGACGGCCTTCTCGCGCGTGAAGAAGTCGAAGCCGTGCACGCCGTAGGCCTTCGCGTCGCCGAAGAGCGACTTCTTCCACCCACCGAACGAGTGGTAGGCCACGGGGACGGGGATGGGCACGTTGATGCCGATCATGCCGACCTGCACTTCGCTCTGGAACCGCCGCGCGGCTCCCCCGTCGTTGGTGAAGATCGCGGTGCCGTTGCCGAATTCACCGCTGTTGATGAGGTCGAGACCCTCTTCGTACGACGAGACGCGCACGATCGAGAGGACGGGTCCGAAGATCTCCTCCGTGTAGGCGCGCGAGGTCGTGGGCATGCCGTCGATGAGGGTCGGTCCGAAGAAGAAGCCGTCCTCGTGCCCGTCGACCGTGAAGCCGCGGCCGTCGACGACGATCTTCGCCCCGTCGGCCTCGGCGATGTCGACGTACGACGACACTTTGTCGCGGTGCACGTCGGTGATGAGCGGACCCATGTCGGGCTCCGCGCCGTCGGTCCCGGCGCCGTTGCCGATGCGGAGCTTCGCGATGCGCTCGCTGATCTTCGCGACGAGGTCGTCGGCGACGGGCTCGACGGCGAGCACGACGCTGATGGCCATGCAGCGCTCGCCCGCCGCTCCGTACCCGGCGTTGACGGCCGAGTCGGCCACGAGGTCGAGGTCGGCATCCGGAAGGACGAGCATGTGGTTCTTCGCGCCACCCAGCGCCTGCACGCGCTTGCCGTGTTTCGAGGCGGTCTCGTAGATGTACTGCGCGATGGGCGTCGAGCCCACGAACGAGATGGACTGCACGACGGGGCTGGTCAGCAGACCGTCGACGGCGAGCTTGTCGCCCTGCAGCACGGTGAAGGCACCGTCGGGGAGACCGGCTTCCTTCCAGAGCTTCGCGATCCACAGCGCCGCGGACGGGTCCTTCTCGCTCGGCTTGAGCACGACCGCGTTGCCGGCGGCCAGCGCGATCGGGACGAACCACAGCGGCACCATCACGGGGAAGTTGAACGGCGAGATGACCCCGACCACGCCGAGCGGCTGCTTGAGGGAGTAGACGTCGACACCGGTGGAGGCGTTCTCGCTGTACGCGCCCTTGATGAGGTGCGGGAAACCGGTCGCGAGCTCGACGACCTCTTGGCCGCGCAGGATCTCGCCCATCGCGTCGGAGACGACCTTGCCGTGCTCGCTGGTGACGAGGCGGGCGAGCTCGGGTTTGCGGGCGTTCAGCAGCTCACGGAACGCGAACAGCACCGACTGCCGCTTCGCGATCGAGTACTGCGACCACTCGCGGAAGCCGCGCTCCGCCGAGGCGATGGCCTCGTCGATCTCGGCCTGGTCGGCCAGAGCGACCTCCGCTTGGACGGCGCCGGTGGCGGGGTTGTACACGGGCGCGGTGCGTCCCGAGGTCGAGGGGCGCTCCGCGCCATCGATCCAGTGCGAAACCACCGCGACGTCGACGAGCGACTCACTGACCATGCTGTTCTCCTCCGTTCGGCGCCGGCGGGCGCAAGGGAGACAGTACGTCGGCGTCGCATGCGGGTGGTCTGCCGAGAGGTCGATTCGTCGTGGTGCGGATCGACAGATCGGCAGGATCCGGCCGATTGGCCGCCCATTCGCGGAAGGCCGCAGCCACGCCAGAGGCGGATGCAGTTCTGACGCCCGCGCAGGTCGCCTCGGTATTGGGGGTGAAAACCTTGCTCTGCAGGTGGCGCGGGGTCCTCCGAAGAGGGGACAGACCGCGCGGAGCCACAGCCGATAGCGTGACGCCCGGGGAGAGCCGAACGAGAGTCACACCAAGGAAGGGTTTGACACGTGAAGGCTCCACAAAGGGCACGCCGCCTTGCGATCGTCGGCGCGTTGGGCATCGCAACGATCATCCTGGCAACGGTTGCACCGCTACCTGCAGTAGCCGACGACAGAACGGATTCAGCGTTCGATCTCATCCGAGACGCGGCCCCCGATGTCGCCTCGGGCGCCCATGATGACGCCGTCCAGACTCCCGACGGCCTCGTTTATGACGTCGATTCTGGCGCCGTAACTACCCCTCTCGAGCCGTCCGAGCCCGTGAAGATGACCATTGACGGAGTGGACTACGCGGTTGCACTGCCGGTGAGCGCCGACGCGGTTCTGGCCTCAGATGACCCGCTGGCGCCGACCTTCGACAACAACAATGGGTCGTCGACCTCTGTGGTCGTCAAGGATGACCACCTCACGTTCGCATCCATCCTTGAGGACGTGAGTGCACCGAGCCACTACTCCTACGACTACTCGCAGATGGGGGAACTCCGACAGGACCTCGTAGACGGCGCAGTGTCGGTCTGGCGGGACGGCGTCATGATCAGTTCGCTCTACGACCCTTGGGCGGTCGACGCGACTGGAACCTCCGTTCCTACTCACTACGTGGTCGATGGCTCGACTCTCACGCAGGTCGTCGACCACACCGCGCGAGAGTACGTGTACCCCATCGTTGCGGACCCGACTCAGACCCTCCCGGGCAGCAACTCCTACTACTCGAAGATCGTCCTGAATATCAATTCAGGCGCGGGGACGACGACCGTGTCGGTCTACCCGAAATCGGGAGTCAACTGGCAGCGAGTGCCGCGATCCACAGGGATCCAGGCATACGACGACATCGTTCCCTCAACCTACGAGGCTCGGAAGTACCACGATCAGCTCGTCTGTCACTGGATGAACGCGGGAAACCAGAAGACCCCGTGGAACCTCGACTCTTGGCGTCCGGACGTCGGGTACGACGCAACAGTCGCCGCGAAATGCAACCCCTGAGGCGGGAGAGTCACGTGCTGAGCAAACCGATCTTCGCCGGCGTCGCTCTGATCGTCGGTGTCGTCCTGGTTTGGTGGGGCGGCTCGACCATCTACGCGGATGCGGTCGCAGCAGACCTCCAAGGCACACGAGGCGAACTGACGCCGCCACCGCTCCTCGCACTGGCGGTGGGTATCTGCGCTGTCGTGTGGGGCGTATGTGCTCTGGCGTGGCGTCTGGCCAAGGCACTGCACGGCGGCGATCCGTCGACCGAAGAAAGCGTGAACGCGCCCACGCTTCCTGACACTCGCTGACCCCAGGTGCTCCCGGCCTGCGATGAGTCCGGGAGCACCTCAATGCGCGAGAAAGAAGCGCGCGCGACCGACGACGCCCTCCTACGAGTCCGCGTTGCCTGCCTTGACGTCCTCGTCAATCGCTTGATCGGCGTACCAGGTGAACTTGTCAGCGCACCGGCAACAGGCAGATCTCATTCATCGAAGTGCCCTCCTGGGCACCGCGTGGACAATCCCCCGCGAAAGGGGCATTTCAGATGAATCCCTAGAGAGGCCGTGAGCCCCGAGTCACATCCCCGGCGCCATGTCGGCGAAGCGTGAGTAGTGACCCTGGAACGCCACCGTGATCGTGTCGGTCGGACCGTTACGGTGCTTCGCGACGATCAGGTCGGCCTCGCCGGCGCGCGGGGAGTCCTTCTCGTAGGCCGCCTCGCGGTGCAGCAGCACCACCATGTCGGCATCCTGCTCGATCGAGCCCGACTCGCGGAGGTCGGACAGGGCCGGCTTCTTGTCGGCGCGCTGCTCGGCACCACGGTTCAGCTGCGAGAGGGCGATGACGGGAACCTGCAGCTCCTTCGCCATCAGCTTCAGGGCACGCGAGAACTCACTGACCTCCTGCTGGCGCGACTCGACGCGCTTACCGCTCGTGAGCAGCTGCAGGTAGTCGATGACGACCATCTTGAGACCCTCGCGCTGCTTCAGGCGACGGCACTTCGCACGGATCTCGACCAGCGTCATGTTCGGGCTGTCGTCGATGTAGAGGGGAGCGTCGTTGATGCGACCACGGGTGGCGGCGACGGTCGTCCAGTCGCGGGAGTCGAGGGTTCCCTTGCGCATGCTCTGCAGCGGGATGGCCCCCTCGGCGCTCAGCAGACGCATGGCGATCTCGCTGCGCCCCATCTCGAGCGAAAAGAAGATGCACGGGGCGTTCGACTTGATCGCGGCGGCGCGGGCGAAGTCGAGCGCGAGCGTCGACTTACCCATCGCGGGACGCGCGGCGAGCACGATCATCTGACCGGGGTGCAGGCCGTTGGTGAGCTGGTCGAGACCGGCGAAGCCGGTGGGGATGCCGGTCATCGACCCGTCGCGGCCGCGAGCGGCCTCGATCTCGTCGACCGCGGCATCCACCGCCACCGTCAGGGGGATGTAGTCCTCGGCGCTGTCGTCGCCCGAGACGTTGTAGATCTCGGCCTGCGCGCTGTTCACGAGCTCGACCGGGTCGCCCTCGCCGGCGTAACCCATCTGCACGATGCGCGTGCCGGCCTCGACGAGGCGGCGCAGCATGGCGCGCTCCGACACGATCGAGGCGTAGTAGCCGGCGTTGGCCGCCGTGGGCACGATCGAAGTGAGCGTGTGGAGGTAGTCCGCACCCCCGGCGCGCTGCAGCTCGCCGGTCTTGATGAGCTCGTCGGTCACGGCGACGACGTCGGTGGGCTCGCCGTGCGAGTAGAGCGTGAGGATGGCCTCGAAGATCAGCTCGTGCTTCGGCACGTAGAAGTCGGGGCCGCGGAGGGTCTCGATCACATCGGCGACAGCGTCTTTCGACAGCAGCATGCCGCCCAGTGCGCTCTGCTCGGCCAGCATGTCGTGCGGCGGCGTGCGCTCGGGACGCGGTGCTTTTCCGAGACGGTCTTCGGCGATGTCGGCGATGGCCACGTGCTCTCCTTCTGTGCTCGGACGCCCCGTCACCGCCCCACGCGCGCGCGTGAGGGGGATCGGAAACACTGCGGGTGGGACGACCTCGTCAGCATGGAATCAGGGAGTTCCGACATCGACGCGCGCGGCTGGTGAGCGGGATGCCCGACGGGCTGGACCCACGCTAGATACCACGGTCCCCACATGCAAACAGGCCTGTGGATAACTCTGTGGAGAGTTTGCGGGAAACGCCGCCACGTCTGTGCACAACTACTGTGGAGAACTCGGTGGATGGATGCCAATTTGGAGCCGAAAACTAACGTTGATCTGGAAAATCTCTGTCCACAGGTTTCCTGCGTAAAACCTGCGTGAACTTCGCCTTGAAGGTTCTGCGCTAGGGACTCCACATGTGCACAACTCGGGGGATAACTCGCCGGAGCACTACCGATCCGAGCCCCCCGCTGTCAAATCTTTTTTTCCATCCGGCGTGTCGCCCGTCACCGCGCGGCAACCCTCCGACTACTGGGATTTCACCCGGCCTCTTTCGGAGCCGCGACCGCAGGCGTACCGTGGCCCGCGCAGAATCGCCGACGATTCTCTGGGGGTGCATCGATGGATGCCATGGCGAAGCGAGGGGTGTCGCACACGCTGCGACTGCTCCTCCTCGGCGCCTGCGCGGCATTCGCCCTCGCGTTCCTCTCGCTCGCCCTGTCGGTGTCGTCGGCTTCCGCCGATGACGGCAGCGGATCAGGACTCCTCGGAGGCATCGCCTCGACGGTCGATGACGCGACCGACACGGTCGAGAAGGTCGCCCAGCCGATCACCGACGTCGTCGAACCGGTCACCGATCACGTCGCCGACACTGCGGCATCCGTCACCGACACCGTCTCAGAGGCTCTGCCCGAGCCCGTGGCGGCCCCGGTCGCCGAGATCACCGACACGGTGACCGACACCGTCACCGACACGGCCGGCTCCGTCGCCGACACCGTGGACGACGTGACCGGCGGGGCCCTCGACACGGTCGACACCGTCGTCGCCGACACGACGCAGGGCGTCTCCGACGTCATCGACTCCGGGGTCGTCGGCACGATCGTCGAGCCGATCGTCGACACCGTCGAATCGCTCCCGGTGGTCGGACCCGTCGTGGGCGACACGGGCCTCGGCGAGGTCGTCACCGACGTCGGAGACGCCGTCGACGGGACGGTCCCCGTCATCGTGGGCGAGCTGCCCTCGGTCGACCCCGTCGTCCCGGTCGTCCCCGCGCCGTCGTTCCCGGTCGAGCCGGTCGACCTCGGCGGAGACGTCGCTCCCCCGGCCGCGACTCCCGCCGCCGACACCGCGCCCCCGACGCCGGTGAGCGCGTCGGCAACGGCTTCCCCGGCCGCCCCCACCGGTGCGCTCACCGCGCAGGCGCGCGAGACCGCCGCGTTCTTCAGCGCGGCCGCGCACTCCGCACCGTCGGCGCAGGCCGCCGCGGCCCCGGCATCCCCCGTGACTCCCGCCGACGCACCCGCGCCTCTCGGCGCAGACGTCGTCTCGGGTGTTCCGGCCTCGTCATCGGCATCCGGGAGCACTCCGACGGCCGCCACACCCTTCGCAACGCCCGCCGACGCCGTACTCGGCGCCGGGCTGCTGCTGCTCGCTCTCCACCGCGGCGTCGACGACGACCTGCCGGGGAGCCCCGTCTTCGCCACCGACGTCTCTCCTGACTGAGGACGGTCGCGCCGTGCCCCGCACGGCAGACGACCCCGCGCGTTCGCGCACCCTCATTCACACACAGGAGAAACTCTCATGCGCAAGTTCTACTCGCGTGCCCTGCTGGGCGCGCTCGTCGGGGGCGGCTTGGCCGTCCTCGGATGCGGCATCGCCAATGCCGCGGAGACCTCGGGGGCAGACGGTCTGCTCTCGGGCGACCAGGCGGCGATCTCGGTCGACCTGCCCGTCACCGTCGGCGGCAACGCCGTCTCGCTCATCGGAGACAGCCACAGCGAGGATGCCGACACCTCGGCCCCCGCGCCGGATGCCGCCCCGGTGGCCACCACCGACGGCAGCGACGGAGTGGCCTCGGGAAACCAGGGCATCATCTCGATCGATGTGCCCGTCACCGTCGGAGGCAACGCCGTCTCGGTGATCGGCGACAGCCACAGCGAGGATGCCGACACCTCGACGCCCGCGCCCGAGGCGGCGCCGGAGCCCGCTCCGGAGGCCGCTCCCGAGCTGCACATCATGCCGGTGTACGTCGAGGAGACGCCGGGGGCGACCACGGACGGCAACGACAGCGTCGCGGGCGGCAACCAGGTCGTCGCGCCGGTCGAGGTTCCGGTCACGATCGGCGGAAACGCCGTCTCCGTCATCGGCGACAGCCACACCGAAGACGCCACCACCGCCGGCGGCACCACCGGCACCG
>NZ_JBFBHF010000004.1:440935-497778 GCF_040701795.1 Microbacterium sp. NPDC089190
CGGCTCCACCGGCGACGTCATCACCGACGGCACCGACAGCCTGCTCGGCGGCAACCAGGCGATCATCCCGATCGAGGCACCCCTCACCATCGGCGGAAACGCCGTCTCCGTGATCGGCGACAGCCACAGCGAGAACGCCACCACCACCGGCGGCACCACCGGCAACGGCTCCACCGGCGACGTCATCACCGACGGCACCGACAGCCTGCTCGGCGGCAACCAGGCGATCATCCCGATCGAGGCACCCCTCACCATCGGCGGCAACGCCGTCTCCGTGATCGGCGACAGCCACACCGAAGACGCCACCACCACCGGCGGCACCACCGGCGGCTCGGTCGGCGACGTCGAAACCGACGGCACCGACAGCGTCCTCGGCGGCAATCAGGCGATCATCCCGATCGCCCTGCCCGTCACGATCGGCGGAAACGCCGTCTCGGTCATCGGTGACAGCACCTCGACGGGTGCGACGACCACCGGCGGTGCGAACGGTGGGGGTGTCGTTGGGGGCATCATCACCGACGGCACCGACAGCCTCGGCGGTGGTAACCAGCTGATCATCCCGATCCAGCTGCCCGTCACGATCGGCGGAAACGCCGTCTCGGTCATCGGTGACAGCACCACCGAGGGCTCGCACACCGGTGGCACCCCCGGAAACCCGGGGACCCCTGGTACTCCGGGCACCCCCGGAACCCCCGGAACGCCCGGCACCCCCGGAACCCCCGGCACCCCGGGAACGCCGGGAACGCCCGGCACCCCCGGAACGCCCGGTACCCCCGGCGGTCACGCGAGCACCGGCGGAACCCCCGTCGTCGGCTCGGCCGCCTCGGCGAGCGCGGTGACGCCGCTGTCGACGAGCGCCGCGAAGACGCTCGCCATCACCGGAACCGATGGCCCCGCGGCCCTCGGCCTCGGCCTCGCCGGTCTGCTCGCGCTGCTGATGGGAGGGGTGCTGCTGCGCCGCCGCTCCCGCGCATGACCCGCGGAGGGCTCTGACCCTCGGCGGAACGACACCGGATGCCGACGTGCTGTCGTGGCATCCGGTGTCGTCGCGCGCTCGGAACGGGGCTCGACCGGGCCCGGACCCTGAGACAGCCTGAGGGCCCTCCGCCGCAGCGACGCCACGCTAGCGGGTCCGGACCCTTCGACATGCTCAGGGACCTCCACCGCAGGGTGCCGCGCTACAGGGCGCCGCCGCGGCGCTCGCGCTCGAGGAACGCGATCGTCTCGGGGCGCTGCGGGGCGTCGAAGATCTGCGCGGGCGTGCCCTGCTCGACGATGCGGCCGCCCTTCATGAACACGATGCGGTCGGCCACCTCGCGCGCGAACGACATCTCGTGCGTCGCCATGAGCATCGTCGAGCCGCGGTCGCGCAGCACACGCACGAGGTCGAGCACCTCGCCGACGAGCTGCGGGTCGAGCGCGGAGGTGATCTCATCCAGCAGCAGCAGCTCGGGGTTCGTCATGACGGCGCGCACGATCGCGACGCGCTGCTGCTGACCGCCCGAGAGGCGGTCGGGGAACTCCCGCGCCTTCGCCCCGAGCCCCAGCTGCTCCAGCAGCTCGGTGCCGCGGGCGTAGGCCTCGGCCTTCGGCATCCCGTGCACTTTGCGCGCGGCGAGCGTGACGTTGTCGATCACGCGGAGGTGAGGGAAGAGGTTGAAGTGCTGGAAGACGACGCCGATACGGGCGCGCGCGGCGTCGGGGTCGATCGTCGGATCGGTGAGGTCGTCGCCGTTGAGCAGGATCTGCCCGTCGTCGACGCGCTCGATCAGGTTGATCGTGCGCAGCAGCGTCGACTTGCCCGACCCGGAGGCGCCGATGAGCACGACCACCTCGTGCTGGTCGATCGAGAGGTCGATGCCGTCGAGCACCACGTGGTCGCCGAAGGCCTTGCGGACGCTGCGGACGTCGAGCACGGTCATACGGTCCCGCCCATCTGCTCGCGCTTCGCCAACCGCGCCGAGACGTAATCGGTGAGGCGGATCATCGGCAGCGCCATCGCCACGAAGAGCAGCGCCGCCACGATGTACGGCGTGAAGTTGTAGGCCTGAGCCGAGGCGATCTGGGCCGCACGGACGGCATCCACCGCTCCGAGGACGGAGATGAGCCCGACGTCCTTCTGGAGCGACACGAAGTCGTTCATGAGCGCCGGCACGACCTTGCGCACACCCTGGGGGATCACGACGATCCGCAGCGTCTGCGCGTGGCTGAGGCCCAGCGAGCGGGCGGCGACGCGCTGAGAGGGGTGCACGGCCTCCATCCCCGCGCGCAGCACCTCGGCGATGTAGGCCGAGTAGGTCAGCACGATCGCGATCGTGCCCCACAGCACCACGGGCACGCGGCCGAAGACGCCGAGCGCGGGAAGGCCGAAGCCCACCAGGTACAGCACGATCAGCAGCGGGACGCCGCGGAACAGGTCGGTGTAGATCGTCGCGAGGGCGCGCAGGGGGAAGAACACCGGCCCGCGCAGCGAGCGCAGCACGGCGAGCGTCGTGCCGAGGATCGCGACGGCGATCGCCGCGACGAACAGCACCTGGATGTTGACCCACAGCCCCGCGAGGATCGACGGGAAGCTCGCCAGCGCGATCTCGGGGTCGAAGAACGCGCGCCGCACGTCTTCCCACCCGGGGCTCGACAGGATCGCCCAGCCGACCACGACGACGAACACGACCGAGCTGACAAGCGCGATCAGCACCGACTTCGTCGATTGCCGACGCCGTGTGGCGCGCCGACCGAGCTCGAGCTCGCTCGGCCGCCACGCGGCGTCGGACGGGGTGGATGCCACGGGGTGTTACTTCAGGACGGGAGCGGCGTCGGTGCCCCCGAGCCAGGTCTGCTGCAACTCGTCGAGCGTGCCGTCGGCGCGCAGGGCGTCGACCGCGTCGGTGACGGGCGCCGTCAGAGGCGAGCCCTTGGGCAGCACGAACGCGAGCTCGTCGCCACCGGCCGAGGAGTCGGGCAGCTGACCGACGACCTTGCCGTCGTCGAGCACGGCCCCGGCGAGGTAGAACGCGGTGGGCAGGTCGACCACGATCGCATCGACCTGGCCGGACTGCAGGGCGGCGACGGCGTCGTCGTTGGAGTTGTAGACGCTGAGGTTGGCGGTGCCGAGCTGGTCGGCGGCGACCTGGTAGCTCGTGGTCGCACTCATGACGCCCACGGGCAGGTTCTTCAGCTCGGCCACGGTGGTGGCGGACGCGGCGGGCGAGGTGCCGGTCGTGACGACGGCCTGGGTGGTCGTGTAGTACGGCGACGAGAAGTCGACGGCCTGCTTGCGCTCTTCGGTGATCGAGAACTGCTGCAGGTTGAGGTCCCAGTCCTTGGCGCCGGGGGCGATCGCGCTGTCGAAGGTGCTGCGCACCCACACGACGTCGTCCTTCGAGAAGCCGAGCTGCGTCGCGACGGCGTCGGCGACCGCGGCCTCGAAGCCCTCGCCCGAGGCGGGGTCGTCGTTCTCGACCCACGGCGAGAACGCGGGCTCGCCCGTGGCGATCGTGAGCTTGCCGGCCGTGACGGTCTGCAGCGCTCCCTCGGTGGCGGGTGCGGCGCCGGCGTCGGAGCCGGTGGGGGCGAAGGCGCAGGCGGTCAGCGACACGACGGTGGCCGCGGCCACGGCGGTCAGGGCGGCGGCGCGGCGCAGGCGTGCGAGAGCGGTCACGATGTCTCCTCGTGGACGTATCGGGGTCATCCCCGGAGTGCTGTGATGGTCACAGCGTATCCGGGGCATGTTTCGGGGACGGTCACCCGTGAAATCTGGCGACACGGGGCGTCGCGGGGCCGGCAGGGCTGTTGCGGGTCGAGTGCGGGCTGCCGTGCAGGGCGACGGGGGTGCGGCGGGTCCGGACCCGGCCCCGGGTCACGGCATCCTGCCGACGCGCCCCTTACTCCGCCAGACGCCAATCCTCGAAGCTGAACCCCGGCGACACGAGGCAGCTCACGACGACCTCGGCGTCGCCGGCGGGCCGGGCCGCCTGCCACACGCCCGCGGGCACGGTGTGCTGCAGCACGTGTCCCGCAGCGAGGTCGGGGCCGAGGGTGACCGTCTCCGCCGCGCCCGGCTCGACCCCCGCTCCACCCAGCGAGAGCTCGAGCGCCCCGGGACCGTGCCACAGCCAGACCTCGTCGCTCGTTACGACGTGCCAGGCGCTGCGCTCGTCGGGCCGGAGCAGGTAGTGGATGCAGGTCGCCGCGGGCCGCGGGCCCGCGGGCGTGTCGACGGCGTACGACCCCGTCCACATGCGGCGGAACCACCCGCCCTCGGGGTGCGGCTCGAGGTCGAGCAGCCGGGCGGTCTGCGGACGGTCGTCCTCAGCCCGAGTGGTGTCGGCTCCATCGGTCATGCGCGCACTCCTGTCTCGCGGGTGAAGGTGTCGGTGACGAAGCGCGCCTCGCCGTCGATGAACGTCGCCGCCGCCGTTCCCGCCCCGGCCACCGCGAGGTGTTCGATCGTTGCATCCACCTCCGACACCGGGACGTCGAAGAACGCCAGATCCGCCACGGCGCCGACCGCGAGGTACCCCGTGCGGGCGGGGCCGGTGTCGAGGCCCATCGCGTGCGCGCCGCCGAGGGTCGCCGCGCGCAGCAGCAGCTCGGGCAGGTCGCGGTTGACGTACCCCTGCGTTCGCGCGAGCCGGTGCAGTTCGGCGACGTCGGCGAGCAGATCGAGCGAGGGACTGGATGCCAGCGAGTCGGTGCCCACGGCCAGCGCGTTGCCCTCGGTGAGGTAGGCCGCGACCGGCGGCTCGTCGAGGCCGATGACCGCGTTCGAGCGCGGACACAGGGCGACGGTCGTCCCCCGGGCGCGCAGGATTGCCCGGTCGCGCGCCGTCATGTACACCCCGTGCGCGATGTGGCAGTCGGGTCCCAAGACGCCGAGCTCGTCGACGAACTCCGTCGCCCCGGTGCCGAACCCCTCGTCGCGCAGGGCACGGAAGCTCGCGGGACGCTGCTTCTGCCACGGCACCGCCTCGCCGTGCTCGCGCTCGAACGCGGCCTCGCCCAGGTGCAGGTGCAGGCGGCTGCCCCGCTCGCGCACGATGTCGGGGATCTCGAGCAGCGGCTCGACGTCGAGCGAGTACGGCGCGTGCGGAGACAGTCCGGTGCCGGGCGGGGAGGGCAGCGCGTCGAGCCGGGCCTCCACCTCGGCGCGGCCGCGCTCGGCCCAGGCGGCGTTGGTCCAGCTCATCACCTCCCAGTACGTGATGCCGTGCAGCCGCGCGTCGTGCAGCGCCGAGGCGGCCTCGACGTCGGTGACGATGTCGGCGACGGCGGTCGTGCCGGCGGCGATCATCTGGAGCGCGCCGGACGCGGCATCCCGAGCCCAGTCGTGACCCGCGCGATACACCGGCGTGAACGCGTCGTCCCAGTCGTCGAAGCCCGCGTACGACCCCCGGCCCACCGCGGCCATGCCGGTGTACTGCAGGTGGGAGTGGGCGTTGACCAGGCCAGGGGTGAGGACCCCCGGCCAGTGCACCTCGTCGAACGAGACGCCGCGCATGCGCAGTTCGTGGACCACCCACTCGCGGTCGCCCACGTGCCGGATGCGCCCACCCGCCACCGCGATAGCCCCGCCCGGGATCGGCGGTGCGGTGATCGGCAGGACGAGGGATGCCGAATACACCCTCATCGCCCACCCCCGGCGTAGCGCGGCGACCGCCACTCGTCGAGGCCCTCGGGGTCGAGGGGCCGTGGCACGTCGATCTGCGCGCCGCGCACGCGGAGCGCCTCGCGCGCGACGAGGTCGTCGACGTCGGGCCCGAGGGCGTGCACCCCCGACGACGGACGGCGCCGCAGCAGCTCGCCGAGGGCCGCGAGCTGCACGGCGAACGAGAGGTCCATGATCTCGATGGGGTTGCCCTCGGCGGCGGTGATGTTGACGGCTCCTCCCCCGCCGAGCACGAGCGCATCGTTCTCGGCCCCCGGCGCGATCTCGCCCGGCACTCCCCCGGCCACGGCCATCACCCGCGCTTTCGCGGCGAGGTCCGCGGTCACCGTGCCGGGCACCCCGGTCGCCGAGACGACCAGTGCGCCGGCCGCCGATTCGCGCGCCGGGCCGATGGAGAACCCATCGTGCCGCGCCTCGAGCGCCCTCACCGGGTCGGTCTCGGCCACGCGCACCTCGGCGCCCAACGCGCGCAGGTGCGCGGCGACGCCCCGGCCGACGGGGCCGTACCCCAGCACGAGCGCCGATTGGTCGGCGAGGCCGATCCCGCGCTCCTCGAGCAGATCGGCGATGGCGAACACGCACGACTGCCCGGTGCCGTAGCGGTTGTCGAACATCGTCTTCGTGCGGGCGTCGTTCACCGCCATGACCGCGGTGCGCAGGATTCCGGCATCCTGCATCCGCCGCAGGGGTGTGAGCCCGCTCGTCGTCTCTTCGCACGCGCCGATCCACCCCGCGACGAGCGCGGGATCATCCTCGTGAGCGAGGCGGATGAGGTGCGCGCCGTCGTCGAGCAGCACGTCGAGTCCCGCGCGGAGGAAGGTGCGGGCGGCGGCCAGCTCGGCGGGTCCGCTCAGCGTCGGGTCGGCCGTGACCGCGAGCCCCTCGGTGCGCAGCGCGTCGGCGACCGCGGGGTCGGTCTCGTCGGGATGCGCGTACACCGACACCTCGGCTCCGCGCTCGCGGAGCAGCAGCGACAGCACGGCGGTCTTCGGCTCGAGCACCATCGCCACCCCCACGCGCAGGCCGGTCAGGTCGAGGCGCTCCGCCATCGCGGCCGACACCGGCATGTGCGCCCGCGCGAAAGAGATCCGGCCGGCGGCATCTCCCCGCTCGGGCAGCGGCGCCCCGTCGAGGCTCACCGTGTCGGCATCCAGGTCGAACTCGACCCGCCCGGGGGCGGGATGCAGACTCGGGATGCCACCGAGCCGCACGAGCAGATCGTGCAGGTCCGCGGAACCGGCGCCCTGCACCACGAACGGGCGCCCTGCGAGCATGAGGTTGGACGCACGCGCGAAGCGCCGGACGATGCGCTCGGGTGCGCGAGGGTCGGTCACGGGGTTCAGCCTAGGGTCACGGGTGCAGGCGTCCGCGCGACGGGGAAGCGACCTCAGCTGCTCGGATAACACCCGGCGCTTCATCACCCGCCGCCGCGAGCGCTGCCTGGAGCGGTTCGGGGCGCATTCTTGCGGTTGGGGCGTGAAATTTCGCGCCCCAACCGGAAGATCGTGCCCCAAAACCCCGTCCCCCACAGCCCCACACCCCGCCCCCGGACAACGCGGAACGGCCCCGCCCTGCCGAAGCAGGAGCGGGGCCGTTCTCGAGAGTGCAGCGAATTACTTCGCGGCGACCACCTGGAGGGTGATCACGGCGGTGACGTCGTCACGCAGGCGAACGGTCGCCTCGTGCTCGCCGACCGACTTGATCGAGGAGGTGATCTGGATCTTGCGCTTGTCGAGCTCACCGAGACCGGCAGCCTTGACGGCGTCGGCGACGTCGGCGGGCTTGACCGAACCGAACAGGCGTCCCTCGTTGCCGGCCTTGACCGACAGCTTGACGGTGTTCGACTCGAGCGAGTTCTTCAGGGCCACGGCGTCTTCGTGCGCGTGGATCGCGCGGGACTCGCGAGCGGCGCGGATCGACGCGACCTGCTTCTCGCCACCGCGGCTCCAGGCCACGGCGAAGCCCTGCGGGATGAGGTAGTTGCGGGCGTACCCGTTCTTGACCTCGACAACATCACCGGCGCTACCGAGCCCGGTGACCTCATTCGTGAGAATCAGCTTTGCCATCGGGTGCTCCTTAGCGGCCGGCGCCGGCGTAGGGCAGGAGAGCCATCTCGCGCGCGTTCTTGATGGCGCGGGCGATCAGGCGCTGCTCCTGCACGGAGACACCGGTGATACGACGGGCGCGGATCTTGCCGCGCTCCGAGATGAACTTGCGGAGGGTTGCGACGTCCTTGTAATCGATGACGCCGACGCGGATCGCCTTCGCGGGGGCTGCGTTCTTCGCACCCTTCCGCGGCTTGCGGCGGTCGCCAGTGGCCTTGCCAGCCATGCTTCCTTCTTTCGTGTGGTTCGGATGCCGAGGCGGTCACGCGGACCGGGATGCGGCATCCGGAATTTCAGGGGGTCGTCGTGCTCGAGAGAGCGCGGCGAAGATCAGAACGGGGTGTCGTCGCCGTAGGAACCGGGAGTGCTCCACGCGTCAGCGCCGCTGTTGCCGCCGCCGTTGTTCGAACCGGGGGTCGACCACGGCTCGTCGTTCGACTGCTGCACCTGCGCGCGCTGGCCGCCTCCGCCACCCCCGCCGCCACCGGCGGCACGGGTGACCTGGGCGGTCGCGTAGCGGAGCGAGGGGCCGATCTCATCGACTTCGAGTTCGATGGAGGTGCGGTTGTTGCCCTCGCGGTCCTGGTAGGAACGCTGCTTCAGACGACCGGTCGCGATGACACGGCTGCCCTTCGTCAGCGACCCGGCGACGTGCTCGGCGAATTCGCGCCACACCGAGGCGCGCAGGAAGAGCGCCTCGCCGTCCTTCCACTCGTTCGCCTGACGGTCGAACGTGCGGGGGGTCGACGCGATGGTGAAGTTCGCGACCGGGAGCCCGTTCTGCGTGTAGCGCAGCTCGGGGTCGGCCGTGAGGTTACCCACGACGGTGATGACGGTTTCGCCGGCCATCGTCGTTACTTCGCAGCCTTCTCGGCGGACTCGACCTTGCGGGGAGCGGCGGCCTTGCGGGCGGCCTTCTCCTCGGAGCGCTTGGCCTCGGCGGCGACCTGGGCGATCGCTTCTTCGGCGCGCAGGACCTTGGTGCGCATGATCTGCTCGTTCAGCTTCAGCTGACGGTCGAGCTCGTTCGTGGCCTCGCTGGTCGCGACGAAGTTGACGACGGCGTAGATGCCCTCGTTCTTCTTGCGGATCTCGTAGGCGAGACGACGGCGGCCCCAGATGTCGATCTTGTCGATGGTTCCCCCATCGGCCGTGATGACCTTGAGGAATCCGTCGAGCTTCGGAGCGACCTGGCGCTCGTCGACCTCGGGATCGAAGATGACCATGAGTTCGTACTGGTGCGTCACTAACCCACCTCCTTCGGACTAGAACGGCTGACGGGCATTTCCCGGCAGCAGGAGGGTGTGTTGCACGTCACCGCGGGCTCACACGCGCATGGGCGTCGCCGGGCAACCTTCGTAGTCTAACGGATGCCGACTCACCCGGGGAATCGGAGACGGATAGCCTGGACCATCCGACGAGGGCAGGGGGCCGCATGACCGGAATCCGACCGTTCGACGCCCGCGCGCTGACGATGCCGGGCGACACGGCTGCGGCACGCGCCTTCACGGCCCGGCTGCGCGCGGAAGGGCGTCTGCCCGCGGCCAACACCGCCGTGGCGATCGTCGCGTACGTGTTCGCGTTCGCCCTCGTCGGTGGCGCCGGCCTCTTCCTCGTCGTCCTGCTGGCGATCTTCCGCGCCGCGATCGGCGACGGTGTCGTCGTCCTCGGCCTGGTCTTCGCCATCCCCCTCCTCCTCGGCCTGGGGGCGCTCGTGGCCGCACTGTTCGCCGTCCGCCATGGTCGACGCGCGCAAGAAGATCGACGGTGGCGCATCGCCGGCTTCGCACGCGACGTCGGTATGGAGTACGTGGCGGCGCTCCCCGAGCCCGCCCTCCCGGGCGCGATCTTCCAGATCGGCGGCGACCGCACCGCGTCCGACCTGGTCCGTTCGTCTCACCCGCGCTTCGTCGAGGTGGGCAATCACTCGTACACCGTGAGCAACGGCAAGAACACCACGACCTCGCGGTGGGGATACATCGCGATCCGTCTCGACGTCCCCCTGCCGCACATCGTCCTCGACGCGATGGGCAACGGCGTCCGGCTCGGGCTGTGGGAGCGCGGCCAGCACCTCAGCCTCGAGGGAGATTTCGACCGGTACTTCCGCTTGTACTGCCCGACCGGCTACGAGCGCGACGCGCTCTATCTCTTCACTCCCGACGTCATGGCGCGCTTCATCGACAACGCCGCCGTGCTCGAGGTCGAGATCGTGGACGACTGGCTGTTCCTGTACTCCCCCACCGAGCTCTCCACGCTCGATCCGGCGCGATGGGCGTGGGTGTTCTCGGTGGTGGCGGCCCTGCTCGACAAGTTGGAGCAGTGGGGCCGGTGGCGCGACGACCGCATGGCGGCCGGGGCCGCGGGCCCACCGCTCACCGCGCGGACGCCTCCCGCATCCACGGTGTGGGGTGCTCCCGACCCCGCCCCCGCGCCACCGGCCCTCCCCGCCCCGCCCGTCGGGGTCGCACCCGTGGGCCGCCGGCTACGGCGACGCAGCCCCTGGGTCATCGTGCTGTCGATCGTCGGCGGAACCTTCGCGCTGGGACTGCTCCTCCTGCTCATCCCGTTGGTGTTCTTCCTCGCTCGCTGACCGTGCGGCCGACCACCGCCTCAGATGAGACGGCGATGAGAAAAACGCAAACCCCTTCCTTCCGCCCGACGGCGCTGGGTAGCGTCGGCGGAATGAGTCCACGAATGTCGTTCGATCCGGCGCTCATCTCCGAGACCGCCTCGAACCTCCGCTCCGCCGCGGATGGCATCCAGGCCCACCTCGCGCAGCTCGAGAGTGAGGCGTCACGTCTGCAGTCCGCGTGGAGCGGTGAGGCCATGGAGGCCTACCGCACGGCGCAGCAGAAGTGGACGGCAGGCTTGCGAGCCCTGAACGGGATCGTCGCCGACGCCTCCCGCGCGGGTCAGGCGTCGTCCGACCGGTACGCCGCTGCGCAGTCGACGGTCGAAGGGATCTGGTCGTGAGCACCGACGCCGCGGCATCCCCGGACGCCCTCTCGCTCTTCCGGGCCCAGCAGGAGCGCATCGCGGAGCTGACGCCGAAGTTCGAAGCCGCCGAAGAACGCGTGCGCGAGCTTCTCAGCCCTCTCGCCCCGCCCGCAGACGCACACGCGACGATCCGGATCGATGAGCGTGGTCTCGTCACGGCCGTCACCCTCGAGCGCGCCGAGGGGGCCACACCCGAGTCCGTGACGGCGGCCTTCTCCGATGCCGCCGTCGCTGCTCGACTGAGCGGCCCCCCTCTCCCCCTCGAGGCCGCCGACGCTCTGCTCACCCTGGCCGCCCGCGGCGAGACCGGACCGGTCGTCACGGTCGCCGACGACCTGCACCAGTTCCGCGTCATGGCCCAGTACGGCGCGATCCTCGGCGTCGACGGAACGCCGGCCTGGCTCACGCAGACCCCTGTCGATGTGATCGCCGACGAGGTCCTGCGGATCGGCCGTAAGGCCGCTCTCGCCTCGGACTCGTTCGACCGCTTCTCGGAAAGCGAAGGAGAATCCCGTGGTTGATGTCGATCCCGATGCCCTGCAGTCCGACGCCAATGACCACTGGCAGAAGTGGAGCCTCGAGCTGGCCGCGTGGCGGACCGACCTCGACGGTATGACGTACTCCCCCAGCGACTTCTCGCTGGCCCCGGGCTCGACCGAAGTGCTGTCGAAGTTCCGCACCTCGGTGCAGCTGCTCTCGGACTATCTGCACACCGGGGAGGAGATCTTCGAGGGCTTCGCCCGCGCGCTGCTCACCACCTCGATCGAGTACATGAAGGCCGAGGGCGACGCGCAGTCGGAGATCGACGCCGTCCAGAAGGAATTGGAGGGGCTGTGAGCTACGTCGACCTCACCCGTCAGGTCATCGCCGGACAACTCGACGATGCCGAGGCGAAAGTCCGCGGCGCCATCAGCTCCGCCCCGGCGAGCATCCGTCGTGCGGTGCAGAAATGGGTGGACGAGCAGGCGCACGGCCTCGGCGTCCTCGTTCCCGACGGCCTCGTCGACCAGGTCGCGGACATCATCATCTCCGTCGCCCTCGACGCCCTCGAGCAGTGCCTCGACACGATCGCCGTGCTCCGCGTGTGCAACGCGTACCTCGGCAGCCCCGACCGGCTGCGCAATATGGCGTCGACGATCGGCGACATCTCGGGCTCCGCCGAGAACCTGCAGATCAAGAAGGACCAGCTCGACGGCCTCATGAGCTGGGACGACGGCAAGGCCAGCAAGGTCTACGAGTACGGCATCGACGACCAGGTACGGGCGCTGGGGGTGCTCCCGGGCAAGCTCGGCGGTGTCGCCGGCGTGCTGCGCACCCAGGCCGACGACATCGAGAGCTTCTACCTCAACCTCGCCGGGCTCGTCGGGGGCACCGTCCTGGCCATCGGCGGTGTGGTCACCGCGATCCTGTCGCTGATCGGCGGGGCGCTCTCCTCCCCCACCGGAGTCGGCGCCGTCGTCGGGCTCATCGGCGCCGCGCTGTCCGCGGTCCTGGCGCTGGCCGGTGTCGGCATGGCCGGCATCTCGGCTCTTCAGCTCTTCCTGTCGGCGATGCAGGGGACGTCGAACAAGCTCGACGACCTCCTCTCGTCGATGCCCGCGTGGGACCCGCCCCGCTTCGCCATCGTCCAGTAGCCGCCCCGAGCCCGCGCGGGGGTCGGATGCCGCCCGTTAGGGTCTGACACGGGGGTGCGACATGACAGACGCCACGACGTTCGATCCGACGCCGCTGACCGCGCCGGTCGATCGCAAGGCAGCGCAGGCCTTCACGGCGCAGCTGCGTCGCGAGGGCCGGCTGAGTGGCACCGTGGTGCCGATCATCGTGTTCGCGATCGTCGGTGCGGCATTCCTCTTCATCGCCATCCCGGTCTTCGCCGCCGTCGCATCATCCCTCTTCGACCGGGGCAGCTCCGGGCCGCTGCCGCTGCTGGTCGTCGTCTTCATCCTCATCGCTGCCTCGTTCATCGTCGGCGCGATCGTGCGCGGTTTCGGGGGTGCTGCCGAACGGCGCTACCGACTCGATCGCTTCGCCCGCGCGAACGGGATGACGTGGCATCCGGGATTCGACGATCCCGAGCTGCCGGGCATGATCTTCGCCCTCGGTCACGACCGCGAATCCCGGGATCTGCTCCGATCCGGCGACCCTCGGTTCGTCGAGGTGGGCAACTACCGGTACGAGACGGGGTCGGGCAAGAGCAGGCAGACGCACCGGTGGGGTTACGTCGCGATACGCCTCGACACCCCGCTTCCCCACATCGTCCTGGATGCCGTGGGCAACAACGGGCTGTTCGGCGCGTCGAACCTGCCAGTCACCTTCGGCCGCGGCCAGAGGTTGAGCCTCGAGGGCGACTTCGACCGGCATTTCGCCCTCTACTGCCCCGAGGGGTACGAGCGCGACGCCCTGTATCTGTTCACGCCCGACGTCATGGCGCGGTTCATCGACAGCGCTGCCGCCCTCGACGTCGAGATCGTCGACGACTGGCTGTTCCTCTACTCCCGCCGCGACCTGTCGACCCTCGACCCCGCGACCTGGCGATGGCTGCTGACCACGGTCGCGGCGATAGACGAGAAGTTCGCGCAGTGGGCGCGCTGGCGCGACGAACGCCTGGTCGCCGAAAAGCCGTCCACGTCGCACGCGGTCGGCGCCGCGGCATCCGGGGCCCCGGCGCAGGCGCTGCCCCTTCTCACGCCGCCCCCCACCGGGGTCGCGCGGCAGGGCCGACGCCTGCGCCGCGGGTTCTCGTGGATCACCGGGGTGTTCGTCGTGATCGGCGTCGGCTGGTGGTTGCTGACGGTGTTCGCCGACGTGTTCATCCGGTGAGACGGGCGGCTGCGCGCCCCATCAGGCGCCGGTGAGGCTCGCTTCGTCGCGCCTCCGCACGGGTGTTCGGCGCCGGTGAGGCCCGCTTCGTCGCGCCTTCGCACGGGTGTACGGCGCCGCTGAGGCGCGCGGCGGAGCTCCCGGTCCCGCCGGAGCCCGCGCCCGACGCGCGGACGCGGAAGGACGCGCCTCAGGCCCCCCGCGTGGTGCGCCAGAGCTCGCGGCGCGCCTCCTGCTCGACCGGGTCGGGCACGGGCAGCGACGCCAACAGCCGCTTCGTGTAGTCGTCGCGCGGCCGGGTGAGCACCTGCACCGTCGTGCCCTGCTCGCGGATGACGCCCTGGCGCAGCACGATCACGCGATCGGCCACCTCGTCGACGACGGCGAGGTCGTGACTGATGAACAGGCACGCGAAGCCGAACTCGGCCTGCAGCTGCGCGAACAGCTCCAGCACGCGCGCCTGCACCGACACGTCGAGCGCGGAGGTCGGCTCGTCGGCGATGAGCAGCTTCGGATCCAGCGCGAGGGCGCGAGCCAGCGACGCGCGCTGACGCTGACCGCCCGACAGCTCGTGCGGGTAGCGGTCGCCGAACGCCCGTGGCAGCTGCACCGCGTCGAGCAACTCGTCCACGCGCTGTCGCGCGGCCCGGGCGCCGCCGGCGCGCTTGTGCACGACGAGCGGTTCGGCGATGCACTCCGCGATCGTGAGCAGCGGGTTGAAGCTCGTCGCCGGGTCCTGGAAGACGAACCCGATGTCGGGGCGCGTCTTGGCCAGGTGCCGGGGTTTGGCCCCTCGCATCTCGGTGCCGAGCACCTTGAGCGACCCGCCGACCACCGACGTCAGCCCCACCATCGCGCGACCGATCGTGGTCTTGCCCGAACCGGACTCCCCCACGAGGCCCAGCACTTCGCCGGGGCCGATCCAGAAGTCCACGCCCTTCACGGCGACCACACCGGCGGAACCGAAGCGTCCGGGGTAACCGATCTCGACCTTCTCGGCCACGACGAGGCTGCCCTCCGGCGGCGCGGTGGGGGCGGGCGTCTCCAGCGACTGCCGGGAGCTCTTCCCCCGGCCCACGTGCGGCACCGCGGCGAGCAGATCGCGGGTGTATTCCTGCTGCGGGGCGGCGAACAGGTCGCGGACCGGAGCCTGCTCGACGATGTCGCCGCGGTACATCACGATCACGCGGTCCGCGAGGTCGGCGACCACGCCCATGTTGTGCGTGATGAGCACGATCGTCGCCCCGAACTCGTCGCGGCACGTGCGCAGCAGGTCGAGGATCTCGGCCTGAACGGTGACGTCGAGTGCGGTGGTGGGCTCGTCGGCGATGATCAGCCCGGCATCCAGGACCAGGGCCATCGCGATCACGACGCGCTGCTTCTGGCCGCCCGAGAACTGGTGCGGATAGTCGTCGACGCGCTTCTCGGGATCGGGGATGCCGACACGGCGGAGGATGTCGACCGCCTTGGCCTTCGCCTCGGCGTTCGACAGCTTCTCGTGCGCCCGCAGTCCCTCGGCGATCTGCCATCCGACGGTGTACACCGGGTTCAACGCGGTGGAGGGCTCCTGGAACACCATCGCCGCGTCGCGTCCGCGCATCTCGCGCAGCTGCGCCCCGGTGGCGTGGACGATGTCGGTCTCTCCGCCGTCGCGACCGCGCACGATCACGGCGCCCGACAGCGTCGCGGTCTCGGGAAGCAGACCGAGCAGCGTGTTCGCAGTCACGGTCTTGCCTGAGCCCGATTCGCCGACGATCGCGAGCACCTCGCCGGCGCGCGCCTCGAGCGAGATGCCGTTGATGGCGGCGACGGGGGCGCCGTCGGTGGCGAAGGTGACGCGCAGGTCGTCGATGCGGGCGATGGATGCCGCGGTGCCGGTCATGAGGGGCTCCCGTCGGTGGTCGAGGCCGGGGTTCCGGCGGGGGCGGTGGTCGACGCGTCGGCCGGAGCCGCGGACGGGTCGAGGGCCGTGACCGGTGCGGGTGCCCGCCCCGCGCGGCGACGCGTACGCAGGCGCGGGTCGCTGAGGTCGTTCAGGCTCTCGCCGACGAGGGTGATGCCGAGCACGGCGAGCACGATCGCGATGCCCGGCGGAATGGCCGTCCACCAGATGCCGCTCGTGACGTCGCTGACCGAGCGGTTGAGGTCGTAGCCCCACTCGGCGGCGGCGGTGGCCTCGATGCCGAAGCCGAGGAAGCCCAGTCCCGCGAGCGTCAGCAGGGCCTCCGAGGCGTTGAGTGTGACGACGACCGGCAGCGAGCGCGTCGAGTTGCGGAGCACGTGGCGCAGGAGGATGCGCGCGGTCGGCACCCCGATGACGCGGGCCGACTCGACGAACGGCTCCGCCTTGACCCGCACCACCTCGGCACGGATGACGCGGAAGTACTGCGGCACGAACACCACGGTGATCGAGATGGCGGTGGCGAGGATGCCACCCCACAGCGTCGACTGGCCCTTCGTGATCGCGATCGACATCACGATGGCGAGCAGCAGCGACGGGAAGGCGTAGATCGCGTCGCACAGCACCACGAGGATGCGGTCGAGCCAGCCACCGAAGTAGCCGCCGACCAGGCCGAGGAAGATGCCGAGGAAGATCGAGAACGCGATCGCGCACACGATCACCAGCAGCGCCGTCTGCGCGCCCCAGATCACGCGCGAGAGCACGTCGTAGCCGCCGACGGTCGTGCCGAGGAGGTTCATGGCATCCGGCGCCTGCTGCGTGCCGAACTTGACCCCGTCCGCCTCCTGCTGCGCGAAACCGTAGGGGGCGAGGAGGGGGGCGAGGACCGCGATGATCACGAACACCGTCGTGATGACCAAGCCCAGCACGAGCATCGTGCGCTGGAGCCCGACGCTGCGACGCAGATGCGAGATGACGGGCAGGCGGTCGCGCAGCGGGACCTTCCGCTCCGACAGGGCCGTGGAGGTCGTGGCATCCGTCATGTCAGTACCTCACTCGCGGGTCGATGATCGCCGCGATGACGTCGACGAGGAAGTTCGTGAAGGCCACCAGCACGGCGATCATGACGACGATGCCCTGCGCGGCCACGAAGTCGCGGGCCTTCAGGTACTCGCTCAGCATGAAGCCCAGGCCCTTCCACTCGAAGGTCGTCTCGGTCAGCACGGCGCCCGAGAGCAGCAGGGCGATCTGCAGACCGATGACCGTGATGATCGGGATGAGCGCCGGACGGTACGCGTGCTTGGTGACGAGGCGGTACTCCCCCACGCCGCGGGAACGCGCCGACGTGACGTACTGCGATCCCAACGTGCCGATCACGTTGGTGCGCACCAGCCGCAGGAAGATGCCCGCGGTCAGGATGCCGAGGGCCACACCGGGAAGGATCGCGTGGGTCAGGACGTCGCCCACCGCCGCACCGTCGCCGAGACGGATCGCGTCCAGCAGATAGATGCCGCTCGGGGCATCCAGAGTCGACAGCTTCAATTCGGTGCGGGTGCTGGCACGGCCGGCGACCGGCAGCACGCTCAGCCACACCGCGAAGACGAGCTTGAGCAGAAGACCGACGAAGAAGATGGGGGTCGCGTAGCCGAGGATCGCGCCGATGCGCAGCGTGGCATCCTGCCAGCGGTCGCGGCGGTACGCGGCGATGAGCCCGAACGGGATGCCGATCAGCAGCGCCACGACGAGCGCGTAGATGGCCAGCTCGAGGGTGGCCGAGCCGTACTGCAGCAGGATGCCGATGGCCGGACGGTTGTCGGTGATCGTGGTGCCGAAATCGCCCCGCAGCACGCCCCAGATGTACTCGAAGTACTGCTGGTAGAGGGGGCGGTCGTAGCCGGCGGCGGCAATGCGTTCCGCGAGCTGCTCGGGAGGGAGGCGCCCGCCGAGAGCGGCCGTGATCGGGTCGCCGGTGACCCGCATGAGCAGGAACACGACGGTCACGAGGATGAAGACCGTGGGGATGATCAGGACGAGTCGGACGAGGATGTAGCGCCAGAGTCCGCCGCCTTTGGGGGCGGCGGGCGCGGCGATGACGGGGGCGTCGACGGCGGTGGCCATGAGGACCTAACTGGGGGACGGAAAGCGGCGGGCACCCGGTCCGCCGAGGGACCGGGCACCCGCCGATCGATTACTTGTGCAGCGGGGCGTAGCGGAACTTGAAGGAACCGTCGAGGACGGCGCCCTCCACGCTGGAGCCCACGACCGCGACCTGCTTGCCCTGGAGCAGCGGCAGCGTCGAGAGGTCGGCGGCCACCTTGTCCTGGATCTCGCCGAGCTGCTGCTCGCGCGTGGTCTTGTCGGTCTGCGTCGCCTCCTCGACGAGGAGCTTCTGGACCTCGGCGTTGTCGTAGTGGTTGCCGAGGAAGTTGTCCGCCGAGAAGAACGGGGTCAGGTAGTTGTCGGCATCCGAGTAGTCCGGGAACCAGCCGAGCTGGTACGCGGGGTACACGTCGGCCGTGCGGTCCTTGGAGTACTGCACCCACTCGGTCTGCGCGAGGTTGACGGTGAACAGACCGTCCTCCTCGAGCTGCGCCTTCACCGCGGCGTACTCGTCGCCCGACGAGGGGCCGTAGTGGTCGCCGTTGTACTGCAGGTTCAGCGTGACGGGCGTCGAGACCCCGGCGGCCTCGAGCGTGGCCTTCGCCTTCGCCGCGTCGGGCATGCCGCTGCCGTCGCCGTACAGACCCTTCAGGGCCTCGTTGGCGCCCGCGACACCCTGCGGCACGTACGAGTACAGCGGCGAGTAGGTGTCCTTGTAGACGTCGGTCGCGATGGCCTGACGGTCGATGAGGTCGGCCGCCGCCTGACGCACGGCGAGGGACTTGGCCGCATCGGCCTCGGGCGTGGTGGCACCGAAGGGCATCGTGTCGAAGTTGAAGACGATGTAGCGGATCTCTCCACCGGGGCCGTCGACGATCTTGACCGCGTCGTTCGACGACAGGTCGGCGATGTCCGTCGCGCTCAGGCTGCGGAACGCGACGTCGATCGCTCCGGACTGCACGTCGAGCTTGAGGTTGGAGGCGTCGGCGTAGTACTTCGCCGAGATGCCGCCGTTCTCGGGCTTCGGCAGCGAGCCCTGGTAGTCGGCGTACGGCGCGTACGAGATGAGCTCGTTCTGCTTGTACGACTCGATCGTGTACTGCCCCGCGAAGGGCTTGGCCTCGACGATGGTGTCGTCGGGGGTGACCGCATCGGCCGAGAAGACCTCTTCGTCGACGATGGGCGCTGCCGGGCTCGACAGGATCTGCGGCCAGATCTGGTCGTTGCCGTTCTTCAGGGTGAAGACGACGGTGGTGTCGTCGGGCGTCTCGACGCTGTCGAGGTTGCCGAGCAACGAGGACGGGCCGTTGGGGTCGGCGATCGTCACCTGACGGTCGAACGAGAACTTCACGTCCGACGAGGTGAGGTCGTGGCCGTTCGCGAACTTCAGGCCCGACTTCAGCTTCACGGTGTACTCGGTCGGCGAGGTGAACTCCGCCGACTCGGCGATGTCGGGCGTGACGTCCGAGGTGCCGTACTGGCTGTTGAGCAGGAAGGGGTAGACCTGGTTCATCACGGCGAACGAGCCGTTGTCGTACGAGCCGGCCGGGTCGATCGAGCTGATCTTGTCGGTCGTGCCGACCACGAGCGGGTCGCCCGAGCCGCTGTCGGAGCCGTTGTCTCCCCCGCCGGCGGAGCAGCCGGCCAGGACGATTGCCGAGGCGCCGAGAGCGCCGAGGGCGAGACCGAGACGGCCTCGACCGCTGGTGTGCAGTGTCATTGCGTTACCTCTGCTGTGAAGTGTCGATCGCGACAAATGCCGCCATCCTTCGGACATCTTTGTCCTCGGCGGGCTGGTCACCAATTGCTCCGAGGTTTTTTTACATTACCGAAACCCACGGAAGAATTCGGATTTCTTCTTGCGCGATCTCCCGGACCCCCGAATATCTCCGCGCGGGAGCGCTCCCGACACGGCCGCCGCCGCTCAGTGCGCCGACCAGCCCCCATCCATCACGTAACTCGTTCCGGTGACCATCGCGGCGTCCGGTCCCGCGAGCCAGAGGGCGAGGGAGGCGACCTCGGCCGGCTCGACGAGCCGTTTGACCGCGGCGTCCTTCAGCAGCACCGTCTCGAGCACCTCGGACTCCGGGATGCCGTGCGACCGGGCCTGGTCTGCCAACTGCTTCTCTACGAGCGGCGAACGCACGTATCCGGGGTCGATGCACACGCTCGTCACGCCGTGGGCACCGCCCTCCAGTGCGGTCGTCTTGGACAGCCCCTCGAGGCCGTGCTTGGCGGCCACGTACGCCGACTTATATGCCGAAGCGCGTATACCGTGGACGCTCGATACGTTGAGCACTCGTCCGTGTCCGCGCTCGTACATGGCGGGGAGCGCCGCGCGGATGAGAAGGAACGGCGCCTCCAGCATCAGTCGCAGCATGAAGGAGAACTTCTCCGGAGCGAAGTCCTGGATGGGACTGACGTGCTGGATGCCGGCATTGTTCACGAGGATGTCGACGTCGAGCTTCAGATCGGCCAACGCCGCGGTGTCCGACAGGTCGACCCCCCAGGCACGGCCGCCGATCTCGTCAGCGAGGGCCTTCGCCCCCTCGACGTGGAGATCGGCGACCATCACCTCGGCGCCTGCTCCGGCGAACGCCCGCGCGATCGCCGCCCCGATGCCGCCGGCACCACCGGTGACGAGGGCGCGACGTCCGCTGAGGTCGATGGTCATGGTGCTCACTTCCCCCGCGCGGCGTCGGCGGCGTCGATGTCGCGCAGCGAGATGCCGCGCGTCTCCTTCAGCGACAGTACGGCGATCGAGGTCAGCACGCAGGCCGCGACGATGTACAGCGCGATGGGCAGCCACGAACCGAAGTCGCGCAGCCACTGCGTCGCGAGGATCGGCGCGAGCGAACCGGCCAGGATGGCCGTCACCTGGGCCCCGAGCGAGACACCCGAGTAGCGCATGCGCGTCGGGAACAGCTCGGCCATGACCGCCGGCTGCGGCGCGTACATGCCGGCGTGGAAGACCAGGCCCAGCGCCACCGCGGCGACGATGACGACGGGGTTCAGCGTGTCGAACATCGGGAAGGCGAAGAACGCCCAGGTCGCGCTGAGGATCGCGCCGGTGAGGTACACGGGCTTGCGCCCGATGCGGTCGGCGAGACGTCCGATCGGGGGGATCACGGCGAAATGGATGACGTGCGCGATCAGGAGCGCGAGCAACAGCTGGCTCGTGTCGTAGGAGTGCACGACCTTCAGATACACGATCGAGAAGCTGACGACGATGTAGTAGACGATGTTTTCCGCGAAACGCACGCCCATGGCCTGGACGACGCCTTTCGGGTAGCGGCGCAGCACCTCGACGACGCCGAACGAGGCGGCCTTCTCCTGCTGCACCTGCTTCTTGGCCTCGAGGAAGATCGGGGCCTCCTCGACGTGGGTGCGGATGTAGAAGCCGACCAGCACGATCACCGCCGACAGCCAGAACGCGACGCGCCAGCCCCAGTCGAGGAACGCGGCGGGGGAGAGGATGAACGACATCACCAGCAGCACGGTGGTCGCGAGGAGGTTTCCGACCGGGACGGCCGCCTGCGGCCAGCTCGCCCAGAACGCACGGGAGCGGTTCGGGCTCTGCTCCGCGACCAGCAGGACGGCACCGCCCCACTCGCCGCCGACCGCGAAGCCCTGGATGAACCGCAGGGCCACGAGCATGGCGGGCGCCCAGTAGCCCACTGAGGCGAAGCCGGGCAGGCAGCCCATCAGGAAGGTCGCCGCGCCGACGATGATGATCGTCGCCTGAAGGGTGGGCTTGCGTCCGAAGCGGTCACCGATCTGTCCGAAGACGATGCCCCCCAAGGGGCGGGCGACGAACCCGACGGCGTAGGTGACGAAGGCGGCGATGATCCCGTCGAGCGGGGAGCCCGACGACGGGAAAAAGAACGTGCCGAACACCAGGCTCGCAGCCGTGGCGTAGAGGAAGAACTCGTACCACTCGACGACCGTGCCGGCCATCGACGCGGCGACGACCCTCTTGATCTTTCCGGTGGAGGTTTCGGAGGAGGCGCTGCGCTGCGCCGTGGCGGGGGGTTCCATGCTGGCTCCTTCGGTGTCGACGGTGACATCCGTCGCCGAGTCTGCGGCGACCCGTGCGTTGCGGCAATGCCCAGTCCTGCGGAGTGTGTGTGCACAATTGCACACATGGATGCCACGACCGTCCGCGCCGACGACCTCCTTACGCTCCTCGCGGTCGCGCGAACCGGGCGCTACACGGCCGCGGCACAGCTTCGCGGCGTCGACCACACGACCGTCGCGCGGCGGATCTCGGCGCTCGAAGACGCCCTCGGCGGCCGGGTCGTCTCGGCATCCGGCCGCGGGTGGGCGCTGACGCCCCTCGGTCATCACGCGGTCGAGACGGCGGGCCGCATCGAGGCGGCGATGTCGCACCTCGCCGGCGGGGGAGTCGAACCCGACGCCGTGTCCGGCGTCGTGAGGATGTCGGCCACCGACGGCTTCAGCGCCTACATCGCGGCTCCCGCGGTCGCGGCTCTGCGGGAACGGCATCCCGAGCTCTCGGTCGAGATCGTCACGGCGCAGCGGCGGGCAGCCCTGCACCCCGGGCTCGACGTCGAAGTGGTGGTGGGGGAGCCGCAGTCGTCGCGGGGGCACGCCGTCGAGCTCGGGCGCTACACGCTCGGTCTGTACGCGTCCTCTGCTTACCTCGCCCGGGCCGGTCGACCCGCGCGCATGGAAGACCTCGAGCAGCATCGGCTCGTGTACTTCGTCGACGCGATGCTGCAGGTCGAAGCCCTCGATCTGCCGCGCCGCGTCGTGCCGCACATGCGCGACGGCCTGAGCTCGACCAACGTGCTCGTGCAGGTCGAGGCGACGCGCGCGGGCGCCGGGATCGGGCTGCTGCCGTGCTTCACGGCCGACCGGCACGACGATCTCGAGCGGTTGCTCCCCGAGGAGGTGAGCGAGAGCCTGCCGTACTGGATGATCGTGCGCGCCGACTCCCTGCGGATCCCCGCCGTCGTGGCCCTGGCCGACGCGCTGCGCGAGCAGACGGCGCGGGCGGCGGCGATGCTCGCCGGCCGAGGGTGACGCCCGGTCAGGACGAGATGGACGGCGTTCCCACCTCGCGGAGCTCCGCAGCGGCCTCCGCTCCCGTCCGCAGTCCCAGCCGCGGCGCGACCTCCGTCGCGAGCAACTCGATCGAGCGGAGGGTGATCGCGGGCGCCGGGTCGACGGAGTGCACTTGGAACGCCACATCGGTCGCGAACGCGAGGGTCCGGTCCGCGGAGAGAGAGGTCACGACCTGATCGACCGTCCCCAGGTGCGTATCGGTCAGGCGTGCGAGGTCACGGAGGTCTCCCTTCGCATTCCTCTTGAGGAATGTACGCGTCAAGCGCCGAACACCGTGCTCGGCCGCGCTCCACGCCTCATCGAGGTGGTCCGCATCCACCACCACCGCTGTTCGCGAGGCGAGGATGCGCGGCGGCACACCGCCGGGCAGAGCGGCGAGATACGCCTCGACGATCGGGACCTGCACCTCGTGGAGCGTCTGCCGGTCGTCACGCGGTTGCGTGCGGGACAGCAGCAGACCGTCGCCCGCGAGTCCCGCACGGCGGCCTCCCTCGACGGAGAACGTCGCCTGCCAGAGCCGCGCGCCGAGATGCGGTGCGGCGGGGTTCAGGAGCAGCTCCGTCCCGCGGATGCCGCGCCCGGCGAACGCATCCCGCAGCACCGCCACGTGAGCGGCCTGGATTTCGCGTCGGTCGTCGGAGGAACGCTCGAACGCGGCGAATGATGACGGGGTTCCGCCCGTACCGATGCCGAGCTGGACGCGACCCCCGCTCAGGGCATCGACGACGGCGGCGTCCTCCGCCACCCGCACCGGATCGTCGAGGGGCAGGGTGACGATACCGGTGCCGAGGGCGATGCGCTCGGTCTGCACCGCAGCCGCCGCGAGGAAGGGGAACGGGGACGGCAGCCCGCCCTCATCCCGGTCGAAGTGGTGCTGCGCGACCCACGCGGAGGCGAACCCGTGCTCTTCGGCGGCGCGCACCTGCGCGAGCCCGGTGCGATACCGCTCGCCGTCGGTACCGGCATCCAGCAGCCGCGTGAAGAAACCGAGCCGTGCACCCGTCATTCCGTCGTCCTCTCCCACGCATTCCCGGTGCGGAATGTCGTCGACGTCCAGGCTAGGACGAGTGCCGGGGGAGCAGGCGGGTGGGCGACGACTCCCACGCCCTTCTCAGCGCGCGGCGACCTCGATCGGGTCGCCGGTGCGGGCGAGGTCTGCCTCGAGCTCCCGCACGATCGGGATGACCGTCTCACCGAAGCGCTCGAGCTCTTCCTGGACGTGCAAGAAGCCGAGGAGGAACAGGTCGACTCCGCGCTTCTTGTAGGCGATGATGCGCTCCGCGATCTGTTCGGCGTCGCCGAAGAGCTGCGTACGGAAGCCGTCGTTGTACTGCACCAGATCTTCGAACGACGAGTCCGCCCACATGCCCTTCTTGTCCGTCGTCGCGTTCCCCGCCTCCTGGACGCTGCGGCGGAAGCCCTCGACGGCCCCTCCATCGGCGTGCGCGATGATCTCGCGCAGCTGCGCCTCGGCCTCGGCCCGGCTGTCGCGCTGGATGACGAAGCCGTTCAGCCCGAACCGCGTGCGACGACCGTGCTCCGCGGCGATACGGGTGACGTCGTCGTACTGCTCGGTGAAGCCGTCGAAGTCCTTGCCGTTCGAGAAGTACCAGTCCGAGAACGCCCCGCCGTTGAAGCGGGCGGCTGTCGAGTTGCCGCCCTGGAAGATCTCGGGATGCGGACGCCCCGGCACCTCGTACGGGAACGGACGCAGCGTGAAGTCGGTGATGTCGTAGTACTTCCCGTGGAACGAGAAGGTCTCCTGCGTCCACAGCCCCCGCAGCACCTGGATGAACTCGGCCGCGCGCTCGTACCGCTCGTCGTGCTCGAGCCACTCGAGCCCCAGATCGGTGTATTCGTCTTTGAACCAGCCGCTGACGACGTTGACCGCCGCGCGTCCGTGCGAGAACTGATCGGCCGTGTTGATGAACTTCGCCAACACCGCCGGATGCCAGATCCCGGGGTGTATCGCCGAGATCACCTTCAGCTTCTCGGTGGCCAGCAGCAGGGCGAGGCTGATCGAGGTGGACTCGTGCTGCTGTGCCGCCCCGTAGCTCGAGGCGTAGCGCACCTGGCTCAGGGCGTACTCGAAGCCGACGCGCTCCGCCGTCTGCGCCAGTTCGACGTTGTAGTCGTAGCCCCAGTCGGTGCGCTGCTCGACCGAGCTGATGACCAGCCCGCCGCTGACGTTGGGCACCCAGTAGGCGAACTTCAGCGGCTCGTGGGTGGGAGTGGGATCGGTCACGGGGTCCTCCTCGCGGATCGGAACCCGGCTACCGTCGCACCGCCGTCGACATCGGGCAACGGTGTGTGACGGACCGTTTCCTCGCGTGACGACACACGACGTCGACCGGGTCAGGATGGATGCCATGACCTCCCCCCAGCGCGTGCGTTTCGGCTACTGGACCCCGATCTTCGGCGGGTGGTTGCGCAACGTCGACGACGAACAGACGCCCGTCTCCTTCGCTCACATCGCCGACATCGCCCGCGCCGCCGAGGAGGGCGGTTTCGATCTGACCCTCATCCCCGAGCTCAACCTGAACGACATCAAGGGCGTCGAGGCGCCGTCGCTCGATGCGTGGGCGGTGACGGCGGGACTCGCCGCGGTGACGTCGACCCTCGAGCTGATGACCGCCGTGCGCCCCGGTTTCCACAACCCGTTTCACACCGCGAAGCAGGCTGCGACGATCGACGAGATCAGCGGCGGCCGATTCACGTTGAACGTCGTCTCGGCGTGGTGGGCCGAGGAGGCCAAGCAGTACGACGGTCTGTTCAGCGCGCACGACGATCGCTACGCGCGGACCATCGAGTGGGTCGAAGTGCTGCGCGGCCTGTGGTCGCAGACGCCGTTCGCGTACGAGGGCGAGTATTACCGCACCGAGGGCACGTACACCGAGCCGAAGCCGCGGGTCGTGCCGCGGTTGTACGCGGGCGGCGAGAGCGAGGCGGGCCGTACGGCGATCACGCGCTACGCCGACGCGTATTTGACGCACGGCGGCACGCTCGACGAGCTCGAGGTCAAGGTCGCCGACATGCGCCGCCGCCGCGCGGAGGCGGGGGCCACGCCGTTCGAGGCGTTCGGGATGGCCGCCTATGCGGTCGTGCGCGCCACGGACGACGAGGCGCAGGCCGAGATCGACCGCATCACCGACGTGCGCGGGGGAGCGGCATACGGGTCGTACCAGGACTTCGTGAGCAAGTCGAAGCTCGACACCCAGGTCGACCTCAAGGAGTACTCGGTGTCGAACCGTGGCCTCCGCCCCAACCTCGTCGGAACGCCCGACCAGGTCGCCGAGCGCATCGTGCAGTTCGCGAACGTGGGTGTCTCGACGCTGCTGCTGCAGTTCTCGCCGCACCTGCCCGAGTTGCAGCGCTTCGCGGAAGAGGTCATCCCGCGCGTGCGGCGCTTGGAGGCGCAGCGCGACGCGTGACCTCAGTGCGCTGCGCGCAGCGCGTGCTCGAGATCGGCGATGAGATCGTCGGCGTCCTCGAGGCCGATCGACAGGCGGATGAGGCCGTCACCGATGCCGAGGCGGTCGCGCGTCTCCTGCGTGAAGCCGAGGTGCGTGGTGGTCGCGGGATGCAGCGCCATGGAACGCGTGTCGCCGATGTTCGTCATGCGGCTGAACAGGCGGAGAGCGTCGAAGAAGCGCTCCGCGGCGGCGCGGCCGCCTGCCACGGTGAAGGAGAAGACCGAGCCCGACAGGCCGTCGTAGTCCCGCTGTGCGAGCGCGTGCTGCGGATGCGAGGGGAGACCGGCGTAGTCGACGCTCTCCACCGCTTCGTGCTGATCGAGCCATTCGGCGATGGTGCGGGCGCTCGCGAGGTGCTGACGCATGCGAACCGACAGGGTCTCCATGCCCTGTTGCAGGAGGAAGCCGTTCAGCGGCGACAGCGCCGGTCCGGTGTCGTTGGCTATTCCGAAACGCAGCGACAGTTCGAAGGCGCGCGCACCGAAGGCCTCGACGAACGACGGATGCGTGGCCACGGGCGTCTCGGTGAGCGCCGGGTAGGAGCGATCGGATGCCGCCCAGTCGAACGTTCCGCCATCGACGACAGCGCCGGCGAGATTGGCACCGTGCCCCGAGAGGAACTTCGTCGCGGAGTGCACGACGACGTCGGCGCCGTGCTCGATCGGCCGGATGAGGAACGGCGTCGCGATGGTGTTGTCGACCACGAGAGGGATGCCGTGGCGGCGCGCCACCCGCGCGACGGCGTCGATATCGACCACGTCGTTCTTCGGGTTCGGGAGGGTCTCGGTGAAGATCGCCTTCGTCTCGGGTCGGATGAGGGCGTCCCACTCCGCGTCGTCACCGGGGTTCCAGACGTACTCGACAGTGACGCCGAGACGCGCGAACGTGCGGTCGAAGAGCACGCGCGTGCCGCTGTAGATGCTCGCCGTGGACACGATGTGCTCGCCGCTGCCCGCGAGACCGAGGAGCGCCATCGAGATGGCCGCCTGTCCGGATCCCACGACGAGCGCCCCGGACCCGCCCTCGAGCGAGGCGAGACGCCGTTCGGCCACCTGGTTGGTGGGGTTGGCGTTGCGGGAGTACAGGTGGCCGAGGTCGACCGCTCCGAACCGGTCGGTGGCCTCCTGGAACGACCGGAACCGGTATGCCGCCGATAGGTGCACGGGGGTGATCCGCGATCCGTGCGTCAGGTCTTCTTCTTCGCCGGCGTGGACTTGGCGGGTCGCGAACCCGAATCCCGTCCAGTCGGTGTGAGGAGCAGCCGGTTCAGCCACGCAGACCGACCGCTTCCTTCGGGAGCAGAGAGCTGAGCCAACGGGCGATCTCACGAGGGCCCGAGCGGGGAGCGGTGGCCTCGACGTCGGGGTTGTAGTTCGTGTTGGTGTTGACGTCGTAGGTCACGGTGCGACCATCGCGGGTCTCGATGAACTCGATGCCGGCGATACCCACTCCCTCGGCTGCGAGGAAGGCGAGGTAGCGGTCGATGAGCACAGGGTCGACATCATCGCGACGGCGGAAAAGGGGTTCCGGTTCCGCTCCGTCTGCGCCGGGGACGGCGCACGCCTCGGCGGGGCACAGCTCGAAGCTGCCGGCGCTGGTGTCGACGCGAACGGCGTAGACGAACTCACCCGCCACGAACTCCGCCCGGGTGATGAATGGCGACGCGGCGACCAGGAGCTCCTGCAGGAGCGTGATCCCGTCGGGGGAGGGCTCGAAGTCGGGGCTGCCGACCCACTCCGCGAACTCGTCGACCGTCTCCCACCGCCGCACGCCGAGACCCTTGCCGCCCTGGTTGTGCTTGCTGATGAACGGGGCGCCGAACTGCTCGGCCTGGCTGACGAGGTCGTCGATGCCGAACACCGCCACCGTACGCGGGACATCGATGCCCGCGTGTCTCAGCGCCGCGTGCTGCGCGACCTTGCTGACCTCGAGTTCGAGCACATCTGCGCCGTTGATCACCGTTCGTCCCCACGACGAGAGCCACCGCAGGACGGCGCGCCCGAACTCCTTGCTGTGGGCGTGGTCGCGCGTGTGCGCGGAGGCGCTCAGGCGCGACCAGAAAATGCCCTCTGGCGGCTCGACGGCCAGGTCGATCGACCCGTCGGTGAGCATCCACTCCTCGAACGGCACGCCCTCGGCTTCGAACGCCGCAGCGAACGGCGGGATCCACTGAGTGTTTTCGTGGATGACATAGACCTTGCCCGACATGCGGCCAGGCTAACGCGAGGCTCCGACATCGCGCTCTCCCGCCGTCACGAGGCGACACCGTCGGCGCTTGTCCCTAGGCTCGAATTCCGCCGAAGGGATGCCATGACTTCTGACTTCATCGACGCCAACCGCGCCAACTGGGATGAGCGCGCCACTCTGCATGCCGCCCGAGACGGTTCGGGCTACGGCGTCCAGCGATACGTGGACGATGCCGAGGCCCTGTCCGACGTCGTCCGCTTCGACGCACCCCTACTGGGAGACATCGCCGGCAAGCGCACGGTGCACCTGCAGTGCCACATCGGCACCGACACCCTGTCCCTCGCCAGGCTGGGCGCCCGGGTGACCGGTCTCGATTTCTCCGAGAACGCGGTGACCGAGGCCCGCAGGCTGGCCGATGAAGCCGGCGCCGACGTCGAGTTCGTCCAGTCGGATGTGCGGAAGGCGGCCGAGGTGCTCCCGCACGGCGCGTTCGATCTCGTCTACACCGGGATCGGAGCACTGTGCTGGCTACCGTCCATCGATGAGTGGGCGGGCGTCGTGGCGGATCTTCTGACGCCGGGCGGAACCCTGCACATCCGCGAGGGGCACCCCGTGCTGTGGTCGATGAACGAGACCCTGCCGGGCCTGACCCTGGCGTTCCCGTACTTCGAGCAACCCGTTCCGCTCGAGTGGGACGACGACAGCACCTACGTCGAGGTCTCGGCGCCGCTCACGTCGACGCGCACGTACGAGTGGAATCGCGGGCTCGGTGAGATCGTCACCGCCCTGCTCTCCCACGGCCTGCGCATCGACGCCCTGATCGAGCACGACAGTGTGCCCTGGGAAGCGCTGCCCGGTCGGATGACCCTGCGCGCCGACGGCGAATACGCGTTGTCGGAACAGCCTTCCGTGATGCCGCTGAGCTACACGATCAGGGCGACGAAGGTGAGGTGACTCGCGACGACCTTGACCACCGGAACAGTCGCCTCGTGAGTGGTCTCGATCTCGGATTCACCCGTTATCCCTGAGGGGCTTCAAGATCAGCCAGTCGACCGGGCACACACCTGGACTGAGCTCGAAAGAAGACGACGTTTGGACTGATGGATATCTGCGTCAGCCCTCCATCGGCGCGGACGCCGGTCATCTTCGGGGGGTCTGAAACGAGGTAGCTGGACTCGGAAGGTGTCGCATCGGGGCCTGCCTCCGGATCCAGCCCTAGGTCCGACCACCGCTCCGAAATCTCTTGGCCGTAGACGTGCGGCTCCTCTGGCAAATCGACGAAGACCTGCGCTGCCAGGGACCACTGCACAAGGCCGTCTCCACCATTCAATGCACACGGCCCCCAGAACGTCCGCGGCTTCCAGTCTCCCGTCGCGATCACGGCCTTCGCGCTCGAATAGAGCGCGACGACCTCCGTCTTCGCTTCCTCTGTTGTCATCCCATCTCCTCTCTCCGCATCTGAAGACACGCACGCGGTCAGTGCGATGCTGATAACCGCCATAAGCGCCAGCCACGCGCCTTTCCTCATCCGTAACGCTCCCTGTCTGCCTGATCGAGTGTGTATGCGTCGCGCTGGCCGGGGTTGCCCCATTCCGGAATCTCGTCGCCCCGCCCCATGGCGATCATGGCCACGTACTGTTGCGCCGCGCTGTTGGGGTCAAGGTAGCTCGGAGCAGAAGGCCCCTCACCGAAAGGGCCATGGCTCGCGACGGCTGCGTAGTCTTCACCGCCGATATCCGCTCGCTCCGAGCTGAAAACATGGGCTCCGAAGCCCTCTGACGTTGGATCGGTCCTACCGGAGAAGAATTGCCCGATCGGAGCCCATCCGTCATGAGTCGACTGCGTGGCGAATACCTGCGCCCGCGGCACGAGCAGCTGGCTCGCCTCAGAAACGTCGTTCGCAATGCCCGCGGAACCAAGAAATGCGACGTGGTCTACGAGGGCTGATGTCAACGCAAGCGATACGACGTCCGTGCCATACGAATGACCGATTGCGGTCACGTCGACACCGAATTGATCGGCGGCATGGCTTGTCCTCAACGCGACCAGATCACTCGACAAGGCTTTCGCCCCTACCCGCGCCCTGTCGTCATTGAATACCTCAAGGGGCGAGTCATTCATCGGCGGATGGTAGCCGAGCCATGCGAGGACCGCGATGGTGTCCGTTGATTTCCCGCTGACGGAGGCTTGACTGAGTCGGATGTTCTCGGCAGCCGCCACATACGCCTGAATGTCACTCTCGACCGACGTATTCATCCCCGGAACCACCACACTCACATAAGACGCTCGATCAAGGCTCCCCACAGCCACCTGCGCCAGAGGGGGTCGATCCAAGACGAGCGAGGCAAGTGTGCGCCCTCGACTCGCTACCTCCAGCGCCTCCAAAGCGCGCACCTGATCCGACCCATCCGGCGCGATGTGTCGCGCCACCTCCAGCGCCTGCGCGAGCACGATGCGGTTCGCGCGGTCACGCGCGGCGTATGCCACACCTCCGAGGTTTCCGATGACACCGGACGCCTCGGCGATCAGCACGTTCTGTTGCTCGGCGGTCAACCGCCGCCACCACGGCGCGATCTCTTCCGGCGGCGTCTGCTTCAAGCGGGCGATCAGGTCGGGGCGCACTCGCAGCAATGCCGTCAACGCCCGCGCATCGAGGGACTGGAGCACGTCGAGAACGCGTTCCGTCGTGACGGTCGCGACCCCCAGGCCGACCCCCACGAAGGCCCAGACATCACCTCGTGCCCGCACCCTCTCGATCGCCGCGCGAACAGCCTGAGCGGCGACCTCGCCGGCGGCCGCCACGTCGGCGCGTGCGTCGGCGAGCATCGCCTCGGCTCGCCGACGCCCCTCCGTCCGCGTCACCGGTGCCGGACCCTGATGCCGCGAGTCGATGATCAGCACCGGCCACCCGCGTGCGAGCGAGGTGAACGCCTGCGCCGCCGGTGCGGCATCCTCCGGCAAGGTCGATGCGAAGCTCCACGCTTCGATCGCGGCTGCGGCCAGCCCCTGCGCCCGTCGGAGCGCGAGAGCGTACGTCCGCATCGGTTCGACGATCGTCGCCACACCCTGACCGATCTCGACCCACCGCTGCGCGACGGCGCTCATGCGCGCCGCGTAGGAGTCGGCTCCTTCGCCCGTCCAGCCGTCGATCGAGATGTGCCGACGGAGGTCGGTTCCCGCCTCATCGGCGACCTTCTCACGTCGCTGGGCGACGTGGGAGACCTCATAGGCGGCCTCCACGGACCCCGGGACGAGCTGTTCGGGGAAGGACGCCGAACCGAGCCCGCTCACGACGGCCGTCCCAACGCTCTGATGCTCGCTTGGGCGCCTTCTTCCGACCGCTCGTAGAGACCGGCGGATTCGCGCAGCCCGTCTGCGACATCGTCGGTCTGCGCGACGGCCTCCGTCCACCCACCCGTCATCGCCTCCATGAGATCGGCCACCGCGGTGCCGAGCGCCCCGTGACCGAGGTCACGCGCATCGGCGACGGCCGTCTCGGCCTCGGCGCGGTGGACCGTCGCGTCGACGCCTGCTGCCGCGCGACGGAGGTTGTCGGGGGTGACCGTGAAGCTCCGCACCCCCGCAAGGTACTCAGAACGCCGCGACGAGCGCGGCGGTTGTCCACAGCCTCACCCGGACCGTGGCCCACCTTCGCCCGAGACGACGACGATGCGCGATCCGCGGCCGACCCCACCCATGACGAACGTCACCCCTGAGACGTGACCGGCGCCCCAGGTGCGCGGACCGGGTCGGCGACAGCATGAACACATGACCTCCTCCACCACCGGCCCCGCCGCGATCGACGCGCGGGGCGTCGTCAAGAGTTTCGGCTCCGTCCACGCCGTGCGCGGCGTGGATCTGCGCGTCCAGCCCGGCGAGATCGTGGCATTCCTCGGCCCGAACGGCGCCGGCAAGACCACCACGATCGACATGATCCTCGGCCTCACGAACCCCGACTCGGGCTCGATCGAGGTGTTCGGCCACAACCCGCGCGGCGCTGTCGCCCGTGGTCTCGTCTCCGCTGTCCTCCAGACGGGAGGGCTTCTGAAAGACCTCACCGTCCGCGAGACGGTCGAGCTCACGGCGAGCCTGTTCGCCGAGAAGCGTCCCGTCGACGAGGCGCTCGAGCGGGCCGGCATCCGGAATCTGGCGAGCCGACGCGTCGGCCTCTGCTCGGGCGGTGAGCAGCAGCGACTGCGCTTCGCGATGGCGCTCGTGAGCGACCCCGCCCTCTTGATCCTCGACGAGCCGACCACCGGCATGGACGTCGAAGCGCGCCGCTCGTTCTGGAGCGCGATTCGCGCGGATGCCGCCCGCGGCCGCACCGTGATGTTCGCGACGCACTACCTCGAGGAGGCCGACGAGTACGCCGACCGGATCGTGCTGATGAGCCGCGGACGGATCGTCGCGGACGGGACGACCGCGGAGATCAAGAACCTCGTGTCGGGACGCGTCGTGCAGGTGTCACTTCCGGATGCCGACCTCGCGGCGCTGTCGGCATTGCCCGGCGTCGATTCCGTCGAGACGTTCGGCGAGCGCCTGACGATCCGCACGCGCGACTCCCACGTGGTCGCGCGCCACCTGCTCACCGCCACCGCCGCGCGCGATCTGGAGATCAGCGCCCAGAACCTCGAGAGCGTCTTCGTCGCTCTGACCATCGACTCACCGGCATCCGTCGATGCCCCCGCGAACGGAGCACTCCGATGACCACCGCGATCAGCCTCGACCGCTCCGCGCCCGTCCTGGGCGGCTTCACGCTCACCTACCTGCGCATCGAACTCGTGCGCAAGCTCCGCAACCCGCGTGCACTGTTCTTCACCGTCGCATTCCCCGTGCTGATGTTCTACATCATCGGCTACCAGATGCTCGACGAGCCCCTTCGGGGGACGCCGGTCGCAGACGGAGGAGTGTCGGTGGCCGCCTACATCATGGTGTCGATGGCCATGTATGGAGCGATGATGTCGGCGACCCAGACGGGCGCCGCGGTCGCTGTGGAGCGCGCTCAGGGGTGGACCCGGCAGTTGCGCCTCACGCCCTTGAACCCCCTGATCAACGTGATCGTCAAACTGCTGGCGGGCATGGTGTTCGGACTCCTCGCCGTCGTCGCGACGTACGTGGTGGCATCCTTCGCCGGGGTGGAACTGTCGTCGGTGCAGTGGGTCGTCACGGGTGTGGCGGGCTGGCTTCTGGCCGGCGCGGTGTTCACCACGCTCGGACTCATGGTGGGGTACATGGTGCCGGGCGAGAACGTGGCGCAGATCACGAGCCTGGCGGTGGTGCTGCTGTCGTTCCTCGGCGGGTTGTTCTATCCGCTGTCGACGATGCCCGACTTCCTGCAGACCATCGGCAAGCTCACGCCGGTGTACGGCATCGGCGTGCTGGCTCGCGCACCACTGACGGGCGACGCCTTCGACCTGGGTGCCCTCATCAACGCCGTCGTGTGGCTCGCGGTGTTCGTCGCGGGCACGGTGTACTTCTTCCGCCGCGACACGCGGCGGTCGTGAGTCGCTCTATCGTGAACGACATGAGCTCGACGACCGGCCCGGGGCGCCTGCGCGCTCCGGGCTTCGGTCCGAGCGATCGCGGGTGGTTCATCGGCGCAGGACTCTCGCTGATCTGGACGTTCCCGACCCTGCTCTCGCTGTGGGAGCTGCCCGATACGCTCGCGCATGTCGTCGGTACGGTCATCATCGCGATCTTCGCCGGCGTCTTCCTGGTGTCCGTGCCGGTGATCCGGCGCACCCCGCGACGCCTGACCCGACTGGCGCCCGCCGCGGTCCTGTTCGCGCTGAGCCTGTCGCTCCTTCCCTGGCTCGGAGGCGACATCCGCTGGATGTGGACGTTCGTCGGCGTCGCCGTCGCCGTCTCGCGGGCGGGCCGGCCGATCGTCTTCCCCGTCGTCGCAGCGCTGGCCGCGGGCGCGTTCTTCTTCGGCGCCGACGACGGGACCTTCCTCAGCGGGCTCAATGCAGCCGTGATCGTCTCGGTGTCGTTCATGATGTTCTCGTTCGTTGAGAACATCGTCACGCTCGAGAAGCTGCGCACGGCGCAGGAGCAGATCGCCGAACTCGCCGCCGAGCGCGAGCGCGGCCGCGTCGCGCGCGACGTGCACGACATCCTCGGCCACTCGCTCACCGTGATCACCGTCAAGGCGGAGCTGGCCGGAAGACTGCTGGATGCCGGCTCCCTGGCCGCCCGCGACGAGGTCGCCCAGATCGAGCAGTTGGCGCGCGGTGCGCTCTCCGACGTCCGCACGACGGTCCACGGATATCGCGGGGTGAGCATCAGCGGAGAGCTCGCGGCCGCCCGTGCCGTTCTGGAGAGCGCCGGGGTCTCCGCCGACCTCCCCGGGACCACCGAGCAGGTGCCCGCCGACCGCCGTGAACTCGCCGGTTGGGTCGTGCGCGAAGCCGTGACCAACGTCATCCGCCATTCCGGAGCCACCGCCTGCCGCGTGCGGCTCGACGGCCGGTCGATCGAGGTCGCCGATGACGGCTGCGGCCCCTCGCCCGCGGCATCCACGGGCTCGGGGCTGACGGGCCTCCGCGAGCGCGTGGAGACCTCCGGCGCCCGTCTGACCGTCGGTCGCGGCGACCTCGGCGGATTCACACTGAAGGTGGCGTGGTGATCCGACTCCTCATCGCCGACGACCAGGCTCTGGTCCGCGGCGCCTTGGCCGCCCTGCTCGGGCTCGAGCACGACATCGAGGTCGTGGCCCAGGTCGGCCGCGGCGACGACGTGGTCGAGGCCGCGCGCGCCTCTCAGGCCGACGTGGCCCTGCTCGACATCGAGATGCCCGGCATCGACGGCATCGCCGCGGCATCCCTCCTGCGTTCAGAGGTCCCCGGATGCCGCGCCCTCATCGTCACGACCTTCGGACGCCCGGGCTACCTGGCGCGTGCCATGCAGGCCGGCGCGTCCGGATTCGTGGTCAAGGACACCCCCGCGGCGGAGCTGGCCGACGCGGTACGACGCGTCTCTCTCGGCCTGCGGGTGGTCGATCCGGCACTGGCGGCCGAGTCGCTCGCGCAGGGCGACTCCCCGCTCACCGAGCGCGAGACCGACGTGCTCGCCGCGGCGCGCGACGGCGGCTCGATCGCCGACATCGCGCGGACGGTGCACCTGTCCGAGGGGACGGTGAAGAACCACCTCTCCAGCGCGATCGGCAAGACCGGTGGGCGGAATCGGGCGGATGCGGTGCGGGTGGCGGTGGAGCGGGGGTGGCTGTAGCGAGCCGTCAGCGTCCGCCGATGATCAACGCGGCGACGGCTCCGCCCACCATGGCGACCGCCAGCAGGCTGAGCTGCCAGGCGACGCGGCGCCCGTTCACCCGCGCGTCGCGTGCCTCCCGGGCGTGCGTCCTGTTCGAGGTGCCGAATGGTGAGTGCGCACCCGCCGGGTGCCACTCACGCATCCGGCGCACGACGAGATCGACCGTGTGGAGGACGTGTCTCCACGACTCGGCATCGTCGGTGGAGAGCGACCGCGGCGCGTACAGGAACAGCCAGCGGCCCGCGAGCTCGAGATTCAGAGGGTAGGTCTGATCACCGAGAGCGGCGACGATCTCGGTGGTCAGGAGGGAGTGGGCATCCTGTTCCGACCCGGGGGCCGCCTCGACGAGCACCCCGGGATGACGCTCGTCCTGCACGGCGCCGGCGGGAGTCGCGGGGAGGGGCGAGAGGAGACGGTTACTCCGCGCCTCGACGGTGAGCGACGGCGCGTCGACGCCCAGGTCGACGGCGGCATACCCCCACGTCCGGGTGTAGTGATTCCCCTGGGCGATCTCGGCGTAGAAGCTGTCGCCGATCTCGATGGATGGGCTTCCGGGAATGCGCACGATGTTGACGGAGCGTTGCGAGGAGCGGGGCCGCCCGTCCGGTTCGCGGAAGACGACGCCCGGGAGGGGCTGCGCGACGGCGTGGGTGCAGTACTCCCACCCGTTCACCTCGGCGAGACGACCGACCGCGTAGGCGGTGGTGTTCGTCCGCGTCGGAGCGGGCACGGGGTGCGTCAGCGGGGAGTAATCGATCGCGGCGGGCACCCGCCCAGTCTGGTCGCCTCGAGCCCTCACTCGGCGCGCGAAATGAGTCCGAATGACATTCAGTCGGGCAGGAACAACGCCAGCGCGATGAGGGGGGAGGCAACGATGCCGGCCAACGCGATCGCGGCCGCCCACGATCCATCGACGACGAGAGTCCGCCCGCCCCCGGTCGGGTCCTTCGTCCCCGTGTACGTGACGAGATGGGGGATGTCGATGGTGGTCGCCATTTCGGTGGCGACAACCGCGAGCAGCATCAGCAGGATCGCGACGAAACCGGCCGCGATGACGGGGGAGAGCACGGCGAGAGTGAGACGCCGGACGCTGAACCTCATCTGGCGCCTTTCACACGGTGAACCCGCTCCGCTCGATGGCGGGCCGGGGACCGGGCGCCGGGCCCGGGGCACCACACGCTAGCGAGAGCCACACGAACGAGGATGCGTCAGGGGTCTGTCTTCACCCGGTTACCGGTGACGTTCGCCCACTCGCGTCCGCCCACGACGCGGCGATATCGGCCCTGTCGGCGACATCGCCCGGGCGGTGCACCTCCCCGGCACCATCGATGAGACTGGCGGGCCGAATCGCGAGAACGACGCGCGATCAGATGTGTCCGCAGCAGGCCATAGCGCATCGCGAAGTCACCCTCCGGGCCAACTTTTGTCGTCGGCCATGTGGGCGACAACGCGTCCCGGTGATGAAGTTCGTTGCCGATCACTATGCGCACATGCGAATCTTCACGTGATCCTGTCTGCGACCTTCCATGAGCGGCGAGGTCACGTCGGTGACCCCCGAACGAGAGACGTCCTGCTGAGCCGTGCACGAAATCCTCGAGTTCCTCCGAGTCCCCGCGGTCGTGACCGTGCTTTCGGTCTTCGTCGGTGTGGGTTCGGGTGCGGCGCTCGAGCTGAGGAGTGCCCGCGCCCTGTGGGGCAGCGCGAGTGCTGTGTGCCTCACGGGTTTCAGCATCGCGGCCCTCGCGCCCAAAGCCGTCCTCGCACCGTCAGGCATCTGTCTGGGCTACGCCGTGACCGCCATGCTGAGAAACCGCAATCGACGAGAACGCACAACGCCCGGTGGCACAGAGGGCTAAGACGGGGCACCGGGAAGACACCCGGGTGCCCCGTCCCGTGCTCGATAAGGCGTCCGCAGCCGCTCGCCTTGTCCGCTGCAACATCATTCGGCAGCAGCACGAACCCCGAACGCCACCGCCTCCTCCTCCGTCAGCATCCGCGACCGGATGAGGAACCGCATCCCCGTCGGACCCTCGACCGAGAACCCTGCGCCACGCCCCGGCACGACGTCGATGGTCAGGTGCGTGAATTTCCAGTACTCGAACTGCGACTCCGACATGTAGACCTCGATCGGATCGTCCACGCCGATATCGACCGTGCCCAGCAACACATCGCTCGGCCCGGTGAGGAACATGCCGACCGGGTAGCACATCGGCGAGCTTCCATCGCAGCACCCCCCGGACTGATGGAACATCAGCGGGCCGTGCTTCGCCGTCAAGTCGCGCAGCAGCGCGGCCGCGGCATCCGTCACATCCACGCGGGAAAGGTCTGGCATCCGTTCTTCTCCTTCGAATCCGGGAATGGGTGTGACCCCCGGGACGAACCCGGGGGTCACGCGGGTCGGGATCGCCGCCACGACCCCGGCTCGGCCGATCAGAAGAAGCCCATCGCGCCTTCGGCGTACGACACGAGCAGGTTCTTCGTCTGCTGGTAGTGGTCGAGCATCTTGAGGTGGTTCTCGCGGCCGATGCCCGACTGCTTGTACCCGCCGAACGCGGCGTGCGCGGGGTACTGGTGGTAGGTGTTCGTCCAGACGCGTCCGGCCTCGATCGCGCGGCCCGCGCGGTAGGCGGTGTCGCCGCTGCGGCTCCACACGCCGGCGCCAAGGCCGTAGAGGGTGTCGTTCGCGATCGAGATGGCGTCGTCGAAGTCGTCGAACGAGGTCACCGACAGCACTGGTCCGAAGATCTCCTCCTGGAAGATGCGCATGTCGTTCGTGCCCTCGAACACCGTCGGCGCGACGTAGTAGCCGCCCGACAGGTCGCCGCCGAGGTCGACGCGCTCACCGCCCGTGAGCAGCTTCGCGCCGCCCTGCTTGCCGATGTCGATGTACGACAGGATCTTCTCGAGCTGGTCGTTCGAGGCCTGCGCGCCGATCATCGTCTCGGGGTCGAGCGGGTTGCCCTGGCGCACCTTCTTCACGCGCTCGAGGCCGTCGCCGAGGAACTGGTCGTAGATCGACCGCTGGATGAGCGACCGCGACGGGCACGTGCAGACCTCGCCCTGGTTGAGCGCGAACATCGTGAAGCCCTCGAGAGCCTTGTCGTAATAGGCGTCGTCGCTGCGCAGCGCCACGTCCTCGAAGAAGACGTTCGGGCTCTTGCCGCCGAGCTCGAGCGTCACCGGAATGAGGTTCTGCGACGCGTACTGCATGATCAGACGCCCGGTCGTGGTCTCACCCGTGAACGCGATCTTGCGGATCCGCTTGTGCTGCGCGAGCGGTGCCCCCGCCTCGATGCCGAACCCGTTGACGATGTTGACGACGCCCGCCGGGAGCAGGTCGCCGATGATGTCGAACAGGAACAGGAGGGATGCCGGGGTCTGCTCCGCGGGCTTGATCACGACGCAGTTGCCCGCGGCGAGGGCCGGAGCGAGCTTCCACGCCGCCATGAGAATGGGGAAGTTCCATGGGATGATCTGCCCGACCACGCCGAGCGGCTCGTTGAAGTGATACGCCACGGTGTTCTCGTCGAGCTGGCTCAGCGAGCCCTCCTGCGCCCGCAGCACTCCGGCGAAGTAGCGGAAGTGGTCGACGGTCAGCGGAATGTCGGCAGCGAGGGTCTCGCGCACCGGCTTGCCGTTCTCCCACGTCTCAGCGACGGCGATCTTCTCGAGGTTCTCCTCGATCCGGTCGGCGATCTTGTTCAGGATGACGCTGCGCTCGGCCGGCGTGGTCTTCTTCCACGATGCGAACGCCTTCCACGCGGCATCCACTGCTCTGTCGATGTCGTGCGCGTCGCCGCGGCCGACCTCGCAGAACGGCTTGCCGGTGACGGGGGTGATGTTCTCGAAGTACTCGCCGCTGTGCGGTTCGACCCATTCGCCGCCGATGTAGTGCCCGTACCGCGAGCGGTACTCGGCGACGGCCCCGCGGGTCCCGGGTGCGGCGTAGACGCTCGAGACGCCTTCTTCGACGATGGTCATGCGTGTCTCCTTCGACGGTCATGAGTCGCCGCAACGGCTTCGGGCGGCGATGCGCCGACGGTACGCCGGGGGAGGTTGCATCGGGTTGCACCTGTCGCGGGGCGCGGGCGGGGCGCGCCGAGATCACATGATCCGCGCGAGATCACGAGCTATTCGCGCGAACGGCGTGTGATCTCGAAGAGAACGTGTGATCTCGCCGCTCCGGCGCTGCGGCGACACGGCAGGGCCGGGCGACGGGGCACCGCACCGGCGTGGCGATGCCTCAGCTGACGTCTCACCGAGACCGGCGCAGGCGCGCGCCGTACCCGCCCGTCGAGGAGCGGGGCCCACCCGAGACGCCGCCCAGGCCCCCGGACGCGACCAGCCTCACCTCGCACCCGAGAACGACGATGCCGCGACCCTCGGGCGACGGCATCCGTTCGCGCGAGCGCGGTTTACGCGTCGGCGTCGGCCAGCACCGAGCGCAGCGGCGGCACGTTGACCTCGTGCAGGTCGACGTCGTCGAGGCGCTCGATGCTCTGAACGCGCGGAGCGATCGTGCGGTCGTCGGCGACGATCCAGCTGCCGACCAGCAGGAAGCGGTCGTTGCCCGCGGTGATCGGCCCGGTGAGGGCGAACGTCTGGTGGGTGGGCGTGAGGAAGGTGACGCGCACGGGTGTGCCGTGGGGGAGCGTGGACGGGTCGACGACGTCGGCCTCGAGGGCCGGCTGCGGCGCCTCGAGGCCCAGGTCGATGCGCTGGATCTCGGAGCTCGTCGCGAGGATCACGTCGCCCACGAGCGGCTGACCTCCGACCCCGATGCGCACCGTGCCCTCGAGGGCGTAGAGCCCGTATCGCGGCGATCGGACGATGACCCGGGCGACATCGCCGGCCTTGACCTCGGCGAGCGCCTCGCGGATGCGCGCCACGTCGCGACGGGCACGGGCTGCCGAGAAGATGTCGAGCGCTTTTTCGTCCATATGTTCACTGTAACCACGGGGTCCGACATCGGACCCGCGCACGGCGCGTCGCCTGTGGAAAGCCGGCGCACCCGCCTCAGGCGCGTTCGAGCCGCTCGATCCGCGCGACCAGACCGGCTCGCTTCGGCGACCGCGGTGGCAGCATCGACAGGCACAACCGGAGCACCCCGTCGTCGTCGCGGCCCTCCAGGGTCTCGGCGTAGGCCAGCAGCACGTCGACGCCCGCCTCGGCCATCAGCGCTTCGCGCAGAGCCGACCGCACCGACTCGCGCACCTCGACGACTCCCGGCGCCTCCGAGTCCGGCAGCACCGGACCGGCATAAGCGGCGAGCGCGACGCGATGCGCCCCCCGGTCGAGCAGCGACAGCATGTGCTGCGCGTCCGTCTCGAGACCATCGGGGAGGCGGTAGGGCCGGGATGCCGGCACCAGACGCGGCGCGACCGGGACCAGCGCGCGGCGCAGGCGCACCATCTCGGGGCGGAGCGTCTCGACGGCCGCGTGGCCGTAGACGGCCTCACTCAGCGCCTCAGCCGACAGTCCCTCCCGGTGCACCGCGAGCAGCAGCAGGATCTCGGCGTGGCGCGCGCTGAGCTCCAGTGTCGACCCGCCGGCCTCGAGCAGCGCACGGTCGCGGCCGAGGATGCGCAGCAGCGCCCGCGACGGCGTCGAGCGCTTGGGGGGAGGAGCCTGCTGCGCGCGCAATCGGGCGACGAGCAGTTCGCTCTCGATGGCCCGGGCCGTGGCATCCACGAGCAACTGCGCCTGCGGGGTGACGGCCTCGGGTCCTCCCGTGACGTCGATGACGCCGAGGAGCCGCCGCGTCTCCGGATCGTGGACGGGCGCCGCGGTGCACGACCACGGCTGGACGAGACGGTTGAAGTGCTCGGCTCCGCGGATCTGCACCGACCTGTCGAGGGTCAACGCGGTTCCCGGGGCCGAGGTGCCCACGGCATCCTCCGCCCAGTTCGCTCCCGCGACGAAGCCCATGTCACCCGTGAGCGATCGGATGTGACGGTCGCCCTCCACCCACAGCAGGCGACCCGCCGCATCGCCGACGGCCACGACGACTCCGGACTCCTCAGCCGTTCCGGGCAGGAGCAGGGCGCGGACCATGTCCATGACCCCGGCGAGAGGGTGGGCCCGTCGGTAGGTGTCGAGTTCTTCGCTGGCGAGGTCGAGCGAGGGGAGTCCCTCCGGACCGACGAGGGATGCCAGCGACCGCCGCCACGATTCCTGCACGAGCGGACGCACGTCGGCGAGACGACGGTCCTCATTGCCGGCGAGGAGCTCATCGTGGGCGCGCGCGATCAGCAGCCCCGACGTCTCGGGGGAGATCGCGGGACGCGACCACGGTGAAGGCACGGAACTCCCATCGACGGTGACGGCAAGTGCGACAAGTGTAGGTCGGGCGGCAGCCCGTGAGGGAGGGTTCGCTGCGGTCTCGCAGGTGGGCGGTCACGGTGCATCGCGCCACCGCGGCGCGATGGGCCTCGGCATCCACCACCGCCAGATCGCTTGCGGGCAGCAGGGACGAGGTGCCGGGAGCCAGGCGGACACGGGCGTGTAAAACGGCATCCATCGCCCCACTCTGCCGGTGAGAACGGTTCCCGATCAGCGGAAAACGCCGTCAACCCCGCCGTCGACGCGGGAGGGTCGAGGCAGCGTGAATGGACCGAGAGAAAGGGATGCCATGAAGGCAGTGCAGTATCGCGAGATCGGCAAGGGCCCCGAGGTGGTCGACATCGAGGAGCCCCACGCGGGTCCGGGCCAGGTGCGACTGAAGGTCACGGCCGCGGGGCTGTGCCACTCGGACTGGTTCGTGATGGACCTTCCGGAGGACCAGTACACCTACGGCCTGCCGCTCACGCTCGGCCACGAGGGGGCCGGCATCGTCGACGAGCTCGGCGAGGGCGTCGACGGCGTGAACATCGGCGAGGCCTACGCCATCTACGGGCCGTGGGGGTGCGGTCGCTGTCACGCGTGCGCCCAGGGCGCCGAGAACTACTGCCCGTACGCGGCCGAGATGGGGATCACCCCTCCGGGACTCGGCAGCCCGGGTGCCATGGCCGAGTACGTCATCGTCGACGACCCGCGACACCTCGCGCCGCTCGGCGACCTCGACCCCGTCGAGACCGTCTCACTGACCGACGCGGGGCTGACGCCGTATCACGCGATCGTCGCGGCCAAGGAGAAGCTGTATCCCGGGGCGACCGCCGTCGTGATCGGCGTCGGTGGCCTCGGTCACGTGGGGGTGCAGATCCTTCGCGCCATCACGCAGGCGACGGTGATCGCGGTCGACCTCGGCGACGACAAGCTCGCCCTCGCGCGCGAGGTGGGCGCGCACCACGCGGTCACCTCCGACGAGCACGCCGCCGACCGTATCCGCGAGCTGACGAACGGCCTCGGCGCCACCGCGGTCTTCGACTTCGTGGGCGTGCAGCCGACCGTCGATCTCGCCCGTGCCGTCGCCGGTCTCGACAGCTTCATCCACATCGTCGGCATCGGAGGCGGCATCCTCCCCGCCGGCTTCTTCTCCACGCCGATGGGCGCGGCCGTGCGTGCGCCGTACTGGGGCACCCGCAGCGAGCTCATCGAGGTGCTCGATCTCGCGCGCAGCGGCGCGGTGGGTGTGCACGTGGAGCGCTACGGCTTCGACAGCGCCGTCGAGGCGTACGCGAAGCTGCACAAGGGACAGGTGCGCGGCCGGGCGGTCGTGGTTCCCTGACAGAAACGTCGAGGGGGTGGCATCCGGTCCAGGGATGCCACCCCCTCGACGTTCGCGGGTCTCAGCCCCGCGCCGCCCACCACTCCCGCAGGCGCTTCTCGGCCTCGTCCTCGCCGAGCACTCCCTCGTCGAGACGCAGGTCGAGCAGGAAGCGGTACGCCTCACCCACCTCGCGACCGGGCCCGAGCCCGAGAATCTGCTGGATCTGGTTGCCGTCGAGCTCGGGGCGGATCGCATCGATCTGCTCCTGCTCGCGCAGCGCGGCGATGCGAGCCTCGATGTCGTCGTAGGCGGATGCCAGGCGCTGGGCCTTGCGCTTGTTGCGCGTGGTCACGTCGGCCCGCGTGAGGATGTGCAGACGTTCCAGCTCGTCGCCGGCGTCGCGCACGTACCGCCGGACCGCGGCATCCGTCCACGCGCCTTCGGCGTAGCCGAAGAACCGCAGGTGCAGCTCGACCAGACGCGATACGACCGTCGTGGTCGCGGCGTCGAAACGCAGCGCCTGGAGGCGTTTGCGGGCCATGCGCGCGCCCTTGAGGTCGTGGTGGTGGAAGGTGACACCACCTCCGGCCTCGAGACGCCGGGTGGCGGGCTTGCCGATGTCGTGCAGCAGGGCCGCCAGGCGCAGCGGCACGTCGGGAGCGGCATCCGGGTGACGCTTCTTCTCGAGCGCGATGGCTTGGCGCAGCACCGTGAGGGAGTGCTCGTAGACGTCTTTGTGGTGGTGGTGCTCGTCGACCTCGAGGCGGAGGGCCGGGACCTCGGGCAGGAACTCCTCGATGAGCCCGGTCTCGACGAGCACGCGGATCCCCCGCACGGGATCGTCGGTCTGCAGCAGCCGCACGAGCTCGGCCTGCACCCGTTCCGGGCTGACGATCGACAGAGACGCGCGCAGCTCATGGACGGCGTCGAGCGTCGCGGGATCGACCGCGAACTCGAGCTGAGACGAGAAGCGGGCCGCGCGCAGCATGCGCAGCGGGTCGTCGCCGAAGCTCACGGCCGGATCGATCGGCGTGCGGAGGCGGCCGGCGAGCAGGTCTTCGACCCCGCCCGTCGGGTCGACGAGGGTGCGGGCGGGTACGCGCAGCGCCATGGCGTTGACCGTGAAGTCGCGGCGGCTGAGGTCGGCCTCGAGGGTGTCGCCGAACTCCACCGTGGGCTTGCGGGTGACGCCGTCGTAGCTGTCGGCGCGGAACGTCGTGATCTCGACCTGCTCGCCCTTGACGCGTGCGCCGATCGTTCCGAAGGCACGACCGACGTCCCATTGCACCGAGGAGATGGGCTTGATCAGCGCGAGGATCTCGTCGGGGCGAGCGTCGGTCGTGAAGTCGAAGTCATGGGTGAGGCGCCCCAGGAGGGCGTCGCGGACCGGGCCGCCCACGATCGCCAGGTCACGGCCCGCGCCGGCGAAAGCGTCGGCGACCGCGGAGACGACGGGATGCGCGGCGAGCTCCTCGAGGCGCGCGAGACCCTCGGCCATGTTCAGCATGCCTTCGAGCCTAACCGGGGGCGCCGACGGCTCTCAGCGGGCTGAGCATGACGACGACATCCGTGCGCCCGCGGCGGGGACGGCGCTCGGAGAACCGCCGCGGATCAGTCCTCGAACGACAGGAAGCCGGTCACCAGCAGCTCGCGCACGCGGGGGAGGAGATCCGCGCGGAGGTGCGCGGCATCCACCTCCATCAGCTGGGCGATCGCGTCGACGAGGGTCCCCACGGGCAGGTCGCCGTCGCACGCGCCGACGAGCGCGGCCAGAGCCGGATCGACCTCGATCGTCCGAGCGAAGCCGCCGCCCTGCCGCAGCTCGATGACCGAGGGATCGCCCTCACCGGGCCGATGGTGGCGGGCCTCGGTGACGTCGGGCGCGACGCGCAGCAGGCTGTCGGCGAGGTCGTCGTCGTCGAGCAGCGCGGCACGATCGTGCGCGGCGAGGCAGTCCGCGAGATGCGGTCCGAATCCCGCCTCGCCGCCGCCCGCCACGCGTTCGTAGCGCGCGAGCGTCGGGCCACCGGCGAGCGGCCGGCGCACCAGCACGTACCCGAACCCGACCCCGGTCACTCCACGTCGCGCGAAGTCGTCGAGCCAGGCCTCGATGAGGCGGGCGTAGGCGGGGGTTCCGGGCACGGTCCCCCCGTCGCGAACCCACAGCTCCGCATACGCCAGCGGATCCAACACCTCGCGCTCGATCACCCAGGCGTCGAGCCCGTCGCCGACCCATCCGCGCACGCGGTCGAGCCCCGACTCGCCCTCGTGGTACTCCCAGTTGCCGAGCGACTGCGCCACACCGCCCGGCGACAGATGCGCCCCGACCTCGCGGACCACGGTGGCCACGAGAGCGTCGCCCTCCATGCCTCCGTCGCGGTACTCGTACGCGGGAACCCCCTCGACGCGCGGGGTGATGACGAAGGGAGGATTGGATGCCACCCGGTCGAACGTCTCGTCAGCCACCGGCTCGAAGAGCGAGCCGAGCCGCGTCTCGATGCCGTCCACGCCGTTCAGCAGGGCGTTGAGTCGGGTGAAACGCAGCGCGCGCACGGAGATGTCGGTCGCGACGACGCGGTCCACCAGCCGCCGCAGACGCAGGGCCTGGATGCCGCAGCCCGTGCCCAGGTCGAGCGCGGTGCCGCCGCGGCGCGTGATCTGCAGCCGGGCGAGGGTCTGCGACGCCCCGCCGACCCCCAGCACATGGTCCTCGGGGAGGGGACCGCCGAGGGCCGCCTCGTCGAGATCGCTCGCGATCCACCACTCCACCTCGCCCGCGTCGTCGGCGAAAGCCTGCGGTCGCACGAGCACCGCGGGTCGCGCGTCATCGCCGGTCAGGGTCAGCAGGCCCAACGCCTCGGCTCCCTCGACACCGAGTGCGGGCAGCGCTGCGGCGACCTTCCTCCGCGCAACCGCGAGGCCCAGACCCCACAGGCGCCCCAGAACTGCGAGAGCGTCGTCGCGAGCGCCGAGTGCGCGCTCCGCCGGCCCGCGCAGCCCCCGGGCCACGGCGTCATCCGCCTGCTCGCCCCATGCTTCCCGCAGGGCGGCGCTGGAGTAACCCGCCGCGCGAAGGTCGGAGGCGAGCGCGTCGCAGAGCTGGGAATCGGGTTCAGGGAGCACCGGTCCATTCAACCGTCTGCGCGAGGCTATCGGCGGGCGTGAAGGGACGCGTCCTAGACTCGACGCGGTAGGAGGCCCCCTCCTGCACCGACGCTCGTATGACCGTGACTTCCCCGCCTTCGGGCTCACCCGTGCCACGGCGCCCTCGCACGCGCCGGCTGCTGGCGACCCTCGCGGCGTTCGCCGTGGTCCTGGGCGTCGCGCTCCCGGCCTCGACCGCCGTCGCCGACACCACCCCGTCTCCCTCCTCATCGGCCACCCCGGCGACCCTGTCCGCAGCGCCCGCCGCGAACGGCATCCTCCGATCCGGCGACGCTCTGTCGGTCGTCACGACCCTCACCGCGGGTTCCTCGAGCGCCGTCTCCACGCCTGTCGCCCTGGGGATCGGTCGCGACCCGCTCGCCGACGACGCGGCCCTCGAGCGCTGGCTCAGCGGCGATGCGACCGGAGTGAGCGTCCAGCAGGTCGCGACCGGGTCGGTGGATGCCGCTCCCGCCGGCGCGCAGAGCACCACCACCCTCGCGGTGGCGGCGACCGATGCGGCTCTGGCCGGTCGTGCCGCGGGCGTCTACCCCGTGCAGGTGACCGCCGCGAGCATCGGCCTCTCGGCCGCGAGCGTGATCGTCGTCCCCGCCGACACCGGCGCCCAGACGCCCATCGCCCTCGTCGTCCCCATCACCGCCGCCCCCCTCACCCGGGGCCTGCTGACGGCGAATGAGCTCGCCGAGCTCACCGCCGTCGACGGCGCACTCTCGGCGCAGCTCGACGCGGTCGACGGCACGGGGGCGACCCTGGCGATCGACCCCGCGATCCCGGCCGCGATCCGCGTGCTGGGCTCGTCAGCCCCACCCACCGCGGTGGCCTGGCTGCAGCGGCTGCTCGGCCTGCCGAACGACCGCTTCGCCCTGCAGTTCGGCGACTCCGACGTCGCCGCGCAGCTGCGCGCCGGCCTGTCCGCTCCGCTCAGTCCGACATCGCTGCAGACGTACATGGCCGCCGCCGACTTCACCCAGCCGGCCCCGGCCGTCTCGGCCGTCTCCACCCCCGACCCCTCACCGGCGTCGACGCCGGGGCAGCCGACGTACCCCTCGATCGCGACACTGCTCGACATCGGCACCGCGACGGCGAACGTGTACTGGCCGTCCACCGGTTCCGCCGGCTCGGACACCGTCGCGGCGCTCGGAGCCCTCGGCACCGCCGACGACCCCGCTCACGTGCTCGTGCCGTCGACGAGCGTGGCCGGGGGCGCGCGTCAGGCCGCCGCATCCGTCGGGGGAGTATCGACGCCCGTGTACGACGCCGAGGTGTCGCGCGCCCTCGCCGACGCCGCGGGACAGAATGACGCCACGCTGCGCGGCTCCTCGCTCGCAGCCGCCCAGGGATACCTGGCCATGGCCCGCGCCGCGACCGGCGAACAGCCCGTCCTCGCCGTCCTGGACCGCGGGACGGATCGCTCGCGCGTGAGTCTGCGCGCCACCCTCGGGCTCATCGCCACCGCGCCGGGGTTCGCCGGCTCGCGCCTGGCGACCCTCGCGGAGCTGCCGGCATCCGAGATCGCCCTCACCGAGCCCGCGGTCGATGACGCGCGGGTGAGCGAGGTGAGCGCCCTGCTCGACGACGAGCAGGTCGTCGACCGCTTCGCCACGATCCTCGATCAGCCCGAACTGCTCACCGGCCGCGAGCGCGCCGAGGTCCTGCAGGTCACGAACATCTCCTGGACGGGGGATGCCGCCCGCAAGGCCGTCTCCGACCATCGCGCCGCGACGTCCACGACGCTCGACTCGGTCGGCATCCTGTCCTCCGACTTCCGCCTCGTCAGCTCGAGTGCGCCGCTGCGCCCCTGGGTCCGCAACGACCTCCCCTGGCCGGTCACGGTGGTCCTGTCGGTACGCCCCGACGACGCGCGCCTGCGCGTGCAGGACCACACCACCGTCGACGCACAGGCCTCGGCGAACACCCGCGTCGAGGTACCGGTCGAGGCCCGCATCGCCAACGGCGAGGTCGGCGTCGACCTGCAGCTGTTCAGCCCCACCGGCGAGCCGATCGGACAGCCGCAGGCCGTCGACGTCGAGGTGCGCGCCGAGTGGGAGAGCATCGGCCTCATCGCCATCATCGTGCTGGTGGTGGCGTTCTTGAGTCTCGGCGTGGTCCGCACCGTCGCGCGCCGTCGTCGCGCCGCAGCTGCGCCACCCGAAGAAGACCACGACGCCGTCGACGGGGTGGGGAACAAGGATCCGGATGCCGACGGGCGCGGCGACGCCGATCCCGACGACGCGGATCCCTCCGACATCGACCCCCACGACGGCGACCCCGAGGGCGCCGATCCGGACGCCCCCGCCGGTGACACCGACGACACCGACATCGAGCAGGAGACACGCCCGTGAGCAGTATCGGACGGGCGAGCGTGCTCATCGGGGCGGGCACCATCGTGTCCCGGCTGAGTGGTCTGTTGCGCCAGGTCGTGCTCGTCGCGATCGTCGGTTCGGTCCAGAGCTATGCCGGCGACGCGTTCGGTCTGGCCAACTCCCTGCCGAACGCGATCTACGCGATCATCTCGACGGGCGTCTTGACCGCGGTCATCGTGCCGCAGATCGTCAAAGCCGCGTCCCACTCCGACGGCGGACGCGCGTTCATCTCGAAGCTGTTCACCCTTGGCACCGTCATCCTCCTGATCGCCACGGCCCTGGCGATGATCGCCGCTCCGTGGATCGTCGCGCTGTACACGCCCGCGAGCGCGGCTCCCGATCAGATCGCCCTCGCCACGGCCTTCGCGTACTGGTGCCTTCCGCAGATCTTCTTCTACGGTCTGTATTCGCTGCTCGGTGAGGTTCTCAACGCGCGCAAGGTCTTCGGGCCGTACACGTGGGCGCCCATCGTCAACAACGTCGTCTCGCTCGTCGGTTTCGGCGTCTTCCTGCTGATCTTCGGGGGACCGAACACGGCCGTCGATCAGTGGACGCCCGCCATGATCGCGCTCCTCGGCGGGGTCGCGACCGGCGGCATCGTGCTGCAGACGATCGTCCTACTCGTGTTCTGGAGACGCGCGGGTCTGCAGTTGCGGCCCGACTTCCAGTGGCGCGGTGTGGGCCTGCGACACATCGGCCGGCTGGCCGGGTGGACGTTCCTCATGGTCATCATCGGCCAGCTCGCGGGGATCGTGCAGAGCCGCGTCCTCTTCGAGGCATCCGGGAACGGTCCCGCCGTCCTCGCCTCGCAGAACGCGTGGCTGGTGTTCATGCTCCCGTACTCGCTCATCGTGCTGTCGATCGGTACCCCCTACTTCACGCAGCTGAGCGAGCACGCCGCGGCCGGTCGTGACGACCGCGTGCGCGACGACATCATCCGCAGCATCCGGGTGCTCGGGCTCTTCATCGTCGCCGCCACGGCGGCACTGGTCGCGGCATCCGTTCCCGCCTCGCGCATCTTCACCAACGACTCGCGCGAGGCCGTCGCCGCGGCTCCGGTCCTCCTGTGCTTCCTGGTGTGTCTTCTGCCCCTCGCCGTGCTGTTCGTGATCCAGCGCACCTTCTACGCCTACAACGACACGCGGACGCCGTTCTTCTTCACGCTCGTGCAGGGCGTCCTGGTCGCGGTGACCGCCCTCGGCGCGGGCTGGGCTCTGGATGCCGGGCTCCTCCCGGTCGCCGAACTCGCGGCCGCGGTCGCTCTCGGCCAGTCGCTTTCGAGCCTCGTCCAGGTGGTCATCGCGACCGCGATCCTCAACCGCCGGCTCGGGGGCATCGGCATCCGTGAATGGCTTCTGCCCCTCTTCCGCTTCATCCTGGTCGGCATCCCGGCCGGTGCGGCGGGGTGGGGAGTCGTCCTGCTCTGCGGCGGTCCCGAGGGCTGGCTCTCCGCGGATCGCCTGACGGGTGCCCTCGGCTCGGCGCTCGTCGGGGGAGTCGTCCTCGTCGTGTACCTCGGCATCCTGGCCCTCTTCCGCACTCCCGAACTCGCCCCGGCGCTCGCGCTCGGTCGGCGGTTCCTCCCCAAGCGCTAGCCCCCCGCCCCCGGAATACCCCAGGGCTAGCATGGGTTTCATCCGGCGGAATCAACGAAGGGAACGCGCTACCGTGCGTCACGTCATCATCATCGGATCCGGCCCGGCCGGCTACACGGCTGCGATCTACGCGGCCCGCGCCAACCTCGAGCCCCTCGTCGTCGCAAGCTCGGTCGAAGCCGGCGGCGACCTCATGAACACCACCGAGGTCGAGAACTTCCCCGGCTTCCCCGACGGCATCCAGGGTCCTGACCTCATGGCCAATATGCAGGCGCAGGCAGAGCGCTTCGGTGCGCAGGTGCTCTACGACGACGTCGTCTCGCTCGAGCTCGACGGACCGGTCAAGAAGGTCACGCTCGGCAGCGGGAAGGTGGAGGAGGCCGTCTCGGTCATCTACGCCACGGGGTCGGCCTACCGCAAGCTCGGCCTCGAGGGCGAAGACCGCCTGTCCGGCCGTGGCGTGTCCTGGTGCGCCACCTGCGACGGGTTCTTCTTCCGCGACCGCACGATCGCCGTGGTCGGCGGTGGCGACTCCGCGATGGAGGAGGCGAACTTCCTCACGAAGTTCGCGTCGAAGGTCTACGTCATCCACCGCAAGGACTCGCTGCGGGCGTCGAAGATCATGCAGGAGCGCGCCTTCGCGAACCCCAAGATCGAGTTCATCTGGAACAGCGCGGTCGACGAGATCCTCGGCGACGAAGCTGTGAACGGCGTTCGCCTGCGCTCCACCATCGACGACACCACGCGCGAGTTGCCCCTCGACGGACTGTTCGTCGCGATCGGCAACGACCCGCGTACTCACCTCGTCCACGACAAGCTGCAGCTCACCGACCAGGGCACCATCTGGGTCGACGGTCGCTCGTCGCGCACGTCGGTCGAGGGCGTTTTCGCCGCCGGTGACGTCATCGACCCGACGTACCGCCAGGCCATCACGGCTGCCGGAAGCGGCACGGTGGCTGCTCTCGACGTGGAGCACTTCCTCGCCGCTCGCGGGGAGGCCGGCGAGCCCGCCGTCGCCGAGAGCCCGATCGAGGGCCTCCCCGACGCCGCCGTGGTCTGAGGAACAAAAACGCACTCACCTGCGTTTTCACACACTGACGATCTCATCTAAGGAGAAATCACATGACCGCCAAGGCGACGACCTCCGCGACCTTCGAGCAGGACGTCCTGCAGGCCGACGGACCCGTTCTCGTGGACTTCTGGGCTGAGTGGTGCGGACCGTGTCGCATGGTCGCGCCCGTGCTCGACGAAATCCAGAGCGAGAACGCTGACAAGATCACCGTCCTCAAGCTCAACGTCGACGAGAACCCCGACCTCGCGATGAAGTACCAGATCACCTCGATCCCCGCGATGAAGGTCTTCCACGGCGGTGAGGTCAAGACGACCATCATCGGCGCGAAGCCGAAGTACGCGCTCGAGCAGGACCTGGCCCCGTTCATCGGCTGAGTCCCTCTTCGCGCGACGAGAGCCCCGGCACTTGGGTGTCGGGGCTCTCGTCGTCTCCGCACTCCTGTGGTGCTTTTCGTGAGGCCCGGATGCCGCTCGTCGGCATGGACCGTCCGGAACGCGGCCGGCGGAATCAGGACGTGCGGGGAGGCCGTTGTCGGCGCCGGGACCGTAGCTCCCTCGGCGCGGTCGCAGGCGATGCGCCCGACCACGAAGTTTGAGGATCCGGGGGGCTCGTCGGAGTCATCACAGGCGTGTCGAGCCCGGCGTCGTCTCCGCGGCCTCGGCCCCACCCATCAGACGACGGACGTGCCGAGGGCGTCCCGTCCGTCGCCGTTCGCAACGGCGTGTGCGGCGTTCAGAACGCGTCGAGACGCACCGACGCGTCCCAGCGTCGATGTGGCTCTTCGTCGCCCAGAATGCGCCACACAGCGCGCGTGAGGGCGGGGTAGTCGAGAGCGATCTGGCGCAGGACACGGTAGTTGCGCGCCTTGTTCGGGCGGACACCCCCGTTCTCGGCGATGTTCTCGGCTCGCAGAGTCAAGACGACGAGTTCATCGACGCTGGGCAGGTCTTCCATGAAGTCCCACGGGTCTTCGCCACCGCGCAGGCGCTCGTGAATCAGCACCGCCAGTTCGTCGGACGCCTCGGCGCGCAGAAGCTCGAGGCTGGCGCGACGGCGCAGGTTCTCATCGTTCGCGGTCACCATTCCAGCGTACGTTGCACCGCCGACATCAGGGCCCGGGGCCGTTCGCTCCCCGCGGATGCACGGCGAGGATCAGCCGGTGTAGCTTTCCTCGCCGAGTGCCGCAAGAATTCGGTTGAGGTCTTGAATGCTCGCGAAATCAATGCTGATCTGGCCTTTTTTAGCGCTCAGCGAGACACGCACCTTCGTGTCGAGTCGGTCACCGAGACGATCGGCGACGTCGTCGAGTCCTGAACGGCGCGATCCGGCGGTCGGCTTCTGGCGGACCGGGGCGACACCGGGCATCTTGGCGGCCGCCTCGGCGGCACGCACCGACAGATCCTCGTTCACGATCTTGTCGGCGAGCTTCTGCATCTCTTTGGCGTCGTCGAGGGAGAGGATCGCGCGAGCATGGCCCGCGCTCAGAACTCCCGCCGCAACTCGCTGCTGCACCGGGACCGGCAGCTTCAGAAGTCGGATGGTGTTGCTGATCTGTGGGCGGGAGCGCCCGATACGCGTCGCGAGCTCCTCCTGAGTGATCCCGAAGTCCTCGAGGAGCTGCTGATACGCGGAGGCTTCCTCGAGGGGATTGAGCTGCGAACGGTGCAGGTTCTCGAGAAGCGCGTCGCGCAACAGGTATTCGTCGTCCGTCTCACGCACGACAGCGGGGATCGTCTCCAAGCCGGCTTCGCGCGAGGCTCGCGTGCGTCGCTCGCCCATGATGAGTTCGTAGGTACCGTCACCCTTGTCACGGACCACGACGGGCTGGAGAACCCCGAACTCGCGAACGGAGTGGATGAGCTCGGCGAGATCATCGGGATCGAAGTGCGTTCGTGGCTGACGAGGATTCGGGACGATCGACTTCGGATCGATGTGCACGAGCCGCGCGCCGGGGACGGAGACGAGGGTGTCCTCAGCAGCACCATTGTTCGCGGAGGAGTCGTTCTGCGTGGTCGCGTTCCCCTCGGGGAAGAACACATCGACAGGGCGCGCCTCCGAGGGTTCCGCCGTGGGGATGAGGGCGCCGATGCCGCGACCCAGTCCGGTCCTCTTCGCCATCAGGAACCCTTCTTCGTGGTGTCTCGTGCGACGATCTCCACCGCTGCTTCGCGGTAGGCGATGGCGCCCGCTGACTGGCCATCGTACGCGATGACCGTCTGCCCGAAGCTCGGTGCCTCAGAGACCCGGACAGAACGTGGGATGACCGTGTCGAGCACCTCGCTGGTGAAGTGCGAGCGGACTTCCTCGGCCACCTGCTGGGCCAGGCGAGTGCGCCCGTCGTACATGGTCAACAGGATCGTCGAAACGTGGAGCGTCGGATTCAGGTGTTTCTGAATCATCTGCACACTACCCAGAAGCTGGCTCAGACCCTCCAGCGCGTAGTACTCGCATTGAATGGGGATCATCACCTCGTCCGCTGCAGTGAAGGCGTTGATCGTCAGCAGGCCGAGGGAGGGCGGGCAGTCGATGATGACGAAGTCGAGATGGTTGTCCTCGATCGCCAAGTAGTCCCGCAGGGCGCCGCGCAACCTGTGCTCGCGCGCCACCTGAGAAACGAGCTCGATCTCCGCTCCGGCAAGATGAATGGTGCTCGGAGCACAAAGCAGGTTCGGCGACTCCGGACTCGTCTGAATGATGTCAGCCAGGGGGAACTCGTCGATCAGGACGTCGTAGATGCTGGGGGTGTCGGCGGTGTGTGCGACACCCAGCGCTGTCGACGCATTCCCTTGGGGATCTAGGTCGATGACGAGAACGCGGGCTCCTACGGATGCCAAAGCCGCGGCGACATTGACGGCGGTGGTCGTCTTACCGACGCCGCCCTTCTGATTCGACACGGTGAACACGCGCGTGCGGCCCGAGAGCTCCACCTTCGCGGCCTCTAGCGCGCGACGACGAGCAGACAGATCGGCGATCTCGCGAGCGATGGGGGAGTCGTCGAGTGAGAAGGACGACGCGGGCGCCTCATCGGACTGTTTCACGTGAAACACACCTCTCCGTCACGAACTTGCCCAGTCTACCCGCGCGATATGCGCTGCACGATGACTTATGGACGTGGTGAGGCTCGGCGGTTCGGGAGTTGAGGTGGCGGCGAGAACGTCCGCTCAGCCCCACGGTGCATGAGCGGCGCCGACTGCTCGTCTCCGTGTGGACGCCAGGCGCGACGTGCCTACTGGGTGCGTCGTTCAGCCTCCCGACACCGCCGCGTCCACGTACCTGACAAGGACCACACAGACGATGGACCGACACGGTAAGGCGCGATGACTCCGGCGCGCCCCGTCGTCAATCGACGCCCGTCGTCAATCGACGCCCGTCGTCATTCGACGAGCATCGACTCCAGTACCGATAAGCACCCCACGGCGCGATGATCGCGATGAGCCGTTGTCGGGCTCAGCGGAAACGGACGGTCTGGTGGCGTCTCGTGAGACCGACGCGCGTTTGCTTGCCGGACGACTTCGACCGCACCTCTCTCACCGGTTGCCGGAAGGGATGTTGCCCACTGCGCTGAAACGCGTGGCGTGAACGGTCGGCACGAGACTCAGGCGCTACACGCTGGAGGGGCCGCACACGGGGCGCTCCGCCTCAGTCGGCGACACTGCAAGACCACTCCTGCACGTCGACGATCAATCCGGCTCGTGCCACTATTGCGGGCGTGGGCTCGAGTACCTCCCCTTCAGAACGGCGGTTTGTTGGTACAGCCTGCACGCCTAACTGCGCCACAGACAGAAAGTCGGTGGGTGGAGCACCAATTCACCGGAGGTTTACGCCGTGATCGATGCACCCACCCACGCTCCGAGCATGTCTTTCCGCGGAGCTAAAGTTTTCGCCGAGAGGCGACGGTTCACGGTAGGGGAGTCTGGATGCGATCACTCGCCGAACCCGGACGGATCATCACTACGCCTAAATGACTCGGCATACCTGTGATCGCGTCTGGTCCGCCACGGCGCCCGAGCACCTGGAAGATCTGTGTGATCATCTCTGGGGATACGACGCGCCCTCTACGTAGCCGACGACGAGGTTGAGAAGGCGGCGCGAGCTCCCTTGATCGGAGACGGTGTGATGCAGAGATGTTTCACGTGAAACGTTGGCACGAGCGACGAAGTCGCCGCTAACCGCGCGGCTTGGCTTGTCGACATCTCACCTCGCCACTCCCACTTCAGGATCGACGAGCAGGTCACGAACCGAGCTGGATTTGTGCGTCACCACCCAGTGCTTTCCGGTGCGATGTTTCACGTGAAACGCGCTGGGGTAGCGGGCGCCCGCGCGTCTGGTCGTCTTCTGGAGAGAGTCATCGGCTGGCGCACGTGGTAGGCCTCTCAAGGGTCTTGGTCGACGCGATCCGCCGCCACTACGTTTTCGGCCGTCCGTGCACGTCAGGTGTATTGGTGTGCTATCGACCGATCGAGGATTCTTGTCTCACACCACTGCACTGACTGAGCGCAGCACGCCGGTGTGAAGCATGCCGATGAAATTGTCCGGGTCCTTACCCTGGTGGGGTCTCTTCGCCCTCATCCTGTTCCGCGAGCTGCGACTGTCGCAGCGGCTAACCATTGCCCAATGCCACCAAGCCGCAAAGCTGGTGGAGTCCATAGGAAGGGGGGTTCCCCCCATCGGTGGACGGTGAGCAAGGCAGCCGACGCCACATGAGTGACACCCCGCGCGCGTAACCCGCCCACATGAAGCTGGCGGCCCAGCGCGCGCCGCCCGCCCCCCGGGTCCAGAGATGCAGGATTCAGCCAACACCTAAGGGGAGCGAACGAATTGCTCACCCGGCTCGACGGCGGCACTCCAGCAGCCGCCGGACATGGCCCCACCTACCGTCACAGCGCGGAACATGACCGTTGACGCGCTGGCCTCGCGGTTCCGACATTCCGTCAGCCAAGCTCGCGCGTCGACACAGAGATGACGATGAGACATCTGCGCCAACGGCGTCCACTGTGTCCGTGGCCTCTCATTCATCCGTCATCCCTGACCTCTCACCGCGGCAGAAACGCCACACCGGCCGCCATCGTGGCGAACCCGCGGCCACGACTTCGCCTTGTGCCTCGAAACGCCGCCCTGAGGGAGACCACGCAGGTCACCGACGCACCTCCAAACCGCTCGTGTCCGGGTTCCGTCCTCCCGCGCGCGCCACGGTCGCGCGTCTCACCTCGACGAAGCGGCGAGACGGGAGACTACCCGGGTGGGGCCTACTGACGTCCCACTCCGACCCATATCGGGTCTGTCGTGTGATGCGGGTCTCACCCCTCCGAGACTCTCGACGATCCCGTGAGGGCGGCTTTCAGGCTCGTCCTATCTCGTCGATGCTGCCGCAGCCTGAGCGCCGCCGTACCGCG
>NZ_JBFBHF010000005.1:0-270929 GCF_040701795.1 Microbacterium sp. NPDC089190
GGCGGCATCGTGTACCCATTGGACCAGCTCACTGTCTCCATGTCCCCGAGGTTGGCGCACCCGCCGCGAACTTCGCACTCACGGAATCGTCCGACCCTCCGGCAGCACAGATTCAGCGGCCTACCCTCACCGGCACGCACCCCTCACACTGGCGCATCCACGTGCGCGTGCGGTCTCCAGCCGGACAGCCCTTGCACCGATAATCGCTGAGTGAGGAGTGACAAGGTCGGGGAGAGCGACCATGTCTCACGTGAAACACTGCTCGACAGCCACGGCGCACGGTCACGTCATCCGGCGGGACTTCGACCCGATCCGAAGGTCGGTCCGGGCGATACGACTCTCCATGGGCCTCGTGGCGACGACCGGCGCCCAGCACCCGCCCCGCCCTGATCGCATGCTCGTGGTCGACCCGGCGGCGCATGAACGTTTGAAGCCGATCGGGGGGAGTCGCGGAGGGGTCGGTTCGACGAACATGGGTGCAGGGTAAATCTCTGGTGCTTCACCTCGTAACAACTCCGGATTAACACGGAAGGGATCCCGCGCACTCGCTGGCGGGGAGCCTTCACGTGACAGACTCGCTCCCACGCACGCCGATCAACGAGGTTGTCGCGCGGCCAGGCCCGACCTGAATTTTCCAGTCCATCGACACGAGACGTATGGCCCGCTCGGGTGGGGCAACGGACGCTGTTTCACGTGAAACATTCCAGAGGTGACTGCTCGAGAAATTCGAATTGCCACGTCATCGGCCTCCAGGTGACTACCGTGAGCCGACCAGATAGTCACCCGCTGTCCGGCTATGGGGACGGAGCAGATCGAGAATTTCGGACGTCGAACGTCTCGGACCACCACCTCATCGCATCTGCGACCACCGAATCTCTGGCGCCTTCGACGCAGCAGCGTGTCAGCTCTCCCTCCTGCGTCATGCGCCAACGTCAGGCGTGGGGCGGAGGGAAGACACAATTTTCGAGGCGGAACGGGCGCACCCCGTCCGCGAACTCGCATCGACCTCAGGCCCATCCCGACCGATTCGACCGCAGCGCTGGGCGCAGCGACTCCGTCGTTGAGGCGTCCAGCGGGCGGCCCGATCGCCCGCCCTAGCCTTGAAGCGGCGCAGCGGGCCAGCAGATAGCCCGGAGATGGCTAGCAACTCGTCAACCTCGTACGTCGCGCCGCACCTCTGAACAGTCGCGTCTATCCGGGGTTGCACCGATCCAGCCGCACGGGCGCTTCGCTCATGATCGCGTCACGAGGCCCCCACGGAATCCCACCGACAAGCCACGACATCCGATGCCGCTGGAAAGCCCGGAAATCACCACCCGCAATCATCCTGAGAGGCCACCCACGGCCCGTTGGGGAACCAACACACGCGGGGGAGGAGCGGTCGGCCGCCAGCACGATCTAACGGCCAATCGACGGAGCGAGCCACGATCCCCGCCGACGTCTCGGGAACGGGTCTCGGCACCGAGTCTCGGCACGACGCCTCGGCGCCCGCTCCTCCCGCGCTCCGCTGCCGGCGGAACTCCGAAGCGATGATCTGGCGGACGTGCGGCGGCGCGTTCGTTCTCGCCCGTACGTCGCGTGGGAGCTCCACCTCGGAGCTCGCCACCACACACCGCAGGCCGATGCCGAAGCTCCTCTCTTTCGTCCCGGCGCGAAGCACTGCACTGCGTGGAGGTGAGGGAAACGCCCCCAGCAAAGCAGCGACTGGGCCTCCTCATTCAGGGGTTTCGCGTGCCACGCAGCTGGAGGGCATCCGGGGAAAGAGTGGCGTAAGGCGCGCGAAAGCCCACCGGAACCCGCCCCGCACGCCGCGGACCGCAAAGCACAAAGCGCCCCGTCGCTCCGTCATCACGCCTCACCACCGACAATGTGCAGGGGGCAATCCCCGGTTGCACACCGTTCCATGGAGCTCGTCGCGACCTCGCGCGGCTGCCGAACCAAACCCGTCTCCGCACGACATCCGGCCTCACGAAGAGAGTGAAAGCCCGAGAACCGGCACGACTCAATGCACGTCGATATCGGCCCCACGCTCCGGCCCACCAGAGCTTCTGTTTCACGTGAAACGGCCCGTCTCTCGAAGACGGGCAGAAATTGAGCGACGTGCCATACCGGGGGAGATCGGGAGTCACGACCAGGCCCGGTTCCTGCGCGCCGCCGGCCCAACGTTGCGTTCTCTGGTGCCGAACTGACCTCGAATCTAAGCAGCCTCATTGTGAATGCCAGCACTTCTCTTCCTCACCGCGCGCCGAGCACAGTCCGCTGTCATGACGGAACCAAAGCCTTCACGGCAGTGAACAAGAGCTTGAAGCTGACCCCCTCTTGTTCACTCCTCGATGGCGCCCGGCGCAGTGCCTCCACCGATAGCCACCGAGGTTCTCGTTCCGGCTACGCAGGCGAAGCCGGACGATCCCCGGCGGGGGAGTGGCCATGTGCCCACACTTGATCAAGATCCCTCTCGGCCGCCTAGGGCGAAGCACCTGCGGTAGGCCGCGGCTCCGGTGAGCGAACGCCCGACCGGTCAGACCTTCCTCGCTCGACGCAGACGATCGAACAACCCGCTCGGAGTGGGTCACGCGGTCGGGGACCCGACGCCCGGCCAGCGTGTGGGCGCGCGATCCCTCGACAAGCGCCACCGGTCCACGGTCGGACACGTGCGGATTTCAACGCGATCGCCCACAACAGACAAGCCGGCACATTCGGAACCCGTACTCCGCCTGCACCCCTCACGGCCGGCGTCTGGACCGCTGTGACGATCATCGGAACGTCGACAGATAGAGGTTCAACTGGTAGAAGTCCGTATGAGACACGACACCGCTCAGGCCCAACAAGAGGCAGCGACAAACCCCACGTCAGACGAAAGGCAATAGAACTGACCAACTAATTCCTGATCAGAAGCATTTTTCGAGGTGTGCGCTTCTCAGCGCGACACGGTAGCCACGAATACCCGCGTCGGCTCGTCGAGCACGCCCTCCCCGACCACCTCGATCGACACGTCCTCTAGCCCGAACTTCCGCACCTGCTTCGACGCCGCTTCCAGCTCCGCGCCGACGTTGGCGCCCTTGAGAAAGACCAGACGTCCCTGAGGTCGAACGAGCGGCGCGGTGAAGGGGAGCAGGGTACGAAGAGCGCTCACCGCGCGAGCGGTGGCGACATCGAAGACACGACCGCCGGTCCACTCCTCGCCGCGCATCCGTTCCACGGTGACGTTTGAGAGGGACAGCTCATCGACCTGCTCGGACAGCCATGCCGTACGGCGTTCCATGGGCTCGATCAGGGTCCACGCGACGTCCGGTCGGGCGATCGCCAGCACCAGCCCGGGAAGACCCGCCCCCGAACCCACGTCGACGGCCCGACCGTGGAAGTAGGGCGCCGCGATCGCGCTGTTCAGGATATGACGTGTCCACAGGCGAGGGACCTCGAGTGGACCGATCAACCCGCGCTCTTCGCCGTGCCGCGCGAGGTTCTGAGTGAACCGCCGAGCACGCTCGATGTTCTCGCCGAAGATCGACGCGGCGACGGCCGGCTCGTTCTCGAGCTGATCCGGCATGTCCGGCCTCAGCCGCGGCGCAGCACGGTGTGACGATCGGCTCCCTCGCCGAACGACTCCGACGAATACCCGCGGTCCGCGGCGATGTCGTGCACGAGCTTGCGCTCATAGCTCGACATCGCCGGCAGCGACGCCTGCGACGCACCCTCGTCCAACCGCGCGATCGCACGGTCCACCAGGGTCTCGAGCTGGCGCTGCCGCGCGTCACGAGATCCTCCGATGTCGAGGATGAGCCGCGAGAAGCGACCCGTCGAGTTCTGCACGGCCAGTCGGGTCAGCTCCTGCAGCGCCTGGACCGTGTCGGGGTGGGACAGGCTCGCGAGCGCGGCGGTGTCCTCCGCCTCAACGGAGACGTAGGCGCGACCGGCCCGGACATCCATGGCCAGATCGCCGTCGATGTCGGCGATGTCGAGAAGACCCTCGAGGTAGTCGGCGGCGATGTCGCCTTCCTGCTCGAGCTGCTCCTCGGTGGCGGCGGTCTGGTCGGGGGCGATCTGATCGGACGTCGTCATCGTGATCTCCGGATGTCAGGAAGCGGGGGAGGAGCCGGGGCTGCCGGCGGGTCCACCCGCGGCACCGGTGTTCTTGGCGGACTGCTGCTTCTTCGCACGCTGCTTGCCCACGGGCTGCTGGCGCTTCGGAGCTGCGGCGCGGGCGCGCTCGGCCTCCTCGAGGAGACGCTGCTGTTCCGCCTCGTACTTCTCGATCGGGACGACCTTGCCGGAGGAATCGATCGCCTTGCCCTTGCGGGCCAGGCGCTCTTCGCGGGCCTTGGCGGCGTCCGAGCCCGGCGTGGGCATCTCGCGGATGACGACGAACTGCTGCACCATCGTCCACAGGTTGCTGACGAACCAGTAGATGACGACGCCGAGCGGGAAGAAGACACCCGAGAAGATGAAGGCCAGCGGCAGGATGTAGAGCATGATCTTCTGCATCTGGTACGCCTGACCGGTCTTGGCCTCGGGCGAAAGGTTCTTCGAGATGATCTGCAGCTGGGTGAAGAACTGCGAGCCGATCATGAGCACGACCAACGTCAGAAGGATCGCGACGGTGACCTGTCCATCGGGCTGGCTCCACGCGGTGACCAGGTTCACGTGCATGGATGCCACATCGAACAGACGCGCGTCGTAGAACTCGGTCGTGAGCTCGGGGGTGAGCAGCCCCACACCGCCGACACCGCTCGCTGCGTGCTTCGACACGTCGTTGAGCACGCTGAACAGGGCGAAGAAGATCGGCATCTGCACCAGCAGCGGTAGGCAGCTGGACACGGGGGTCGTGCCGTGCTTCTTGTAGAGCGCCATCGTCTCGCGGCTCATCGCCTCACGCGAGAGCTGGTCGCGCTTGCCCCGGTACTTCTCCTGCACCTTGCGGAGCTCGGGAGCGATCTCCATCATCTTGCGCTGGCTCTTGATCTGCTTGACGAAGAGCGGGATGAGCGCCGCGCGGACGATCAGCACCAGGCCGATGATCGACAGCACCCATGTCAGACCGGCCGCCGGCGGCATGCCGAGGGCCGTGAACAGCGCGTGCCAGCCCACCAGCACGAGCTCGACCGCCCATTTCAGCGGCCAGAGGATGGTCCCAATGAGATCGAATTGCACGATCAGTCCTTTCGGGCGGGCACGACGAATCCGTGCCGAGTGAGTTCGTGGCGGAAGGCCCGGTGAGGACGGACGTCGTCGATGCCACCCTGAGCCCAGGGATGACACCGTGCGAGACGGGCCGCGGTGAACGCGATGCCCTTCACGAGTCCGTGCTGCTGCACGGCGCCCACCGAATAGGCGGAGCAGGACGGGTAGTACTTGCACACGTCGCCGTAGACGTGCGAGATCGTCGAGCGATAGGCGTGCAGAAGCGCGAGCCCCGCGTTACGCGGAAGGAGCGGAACGGATGCCAGGACGGCATCCACTCGGAACCGACCGGACCCCGTAGAGGACGTCGGGAGTGTCGAAGCGCTCATGCTGACGCTTTTCGTTCGAGGCACCTCACCACGTCGGCGCGAAGAGTCGCGTAGTCGATCGTGGCGGCGGAGGGAAGTGCACGGATGACGATCGAGGCGCCCCCGCGGATGGACGGGAGCGCCTCGGCGCACACCGCCTTGAGACGGCGGCGGATGGTGTTGCGGGTGACAGCGGAGCCGACCTGTCGGCTCACGATGAAGCCGAAGCGAGGCGATTCGGTCTCGGCCGACGAGCCGACGTAGGTGATCGTGTGCGCTCCGGCACAACGAGAACCCCGTCGGACTGTGGCTTTGTAGTCCGATCCGCGGGTGAGTCGGTTCGGCTTCGCGAGCACCGGGTCTGTCAGGCCGAGAGCTCGGTGCGGCCCTTGGCGCGACGCGCCGAAAGGATGCTGCGGCCGGCACGCGTACGCATGCGGGCGCGGAAGCCGTGCTTCTTGGCGCGGCGGCGGTTGTTGGGCTGGAAGGTGCGCTTGCTCATGGGTCACTCCGGAGGTGGTGTCGCCCGATGCTCTTCTGCCGGGGACGGGGTCGGGACTGCCGTATAGGCATAAGTCAACCGACTAAGGCTACGTCGCGCGCGCCGTTAACTCAAACCGGGCGGCCGACCGCCTATTATCCCCAGGCGTTGTCCACAAGCATGGCAAAGACACGCGGCCGGGTCCTACAGTGGATTTTGCTCCGCGAGAGCCGCGAACTAGCGTGGCCCCGGAAGTTATCCACAGGTTCGGCGCGACACGTCGATCGCCCGTCGCGTCTAGATCCCGGAGGGGATATGTCTCTGCACGAAGTACCGGATGTTCCCGTCTGGTCGGCCGTGCTGGACCATCTTCTCACCGACGACCGCGTCACCCCGCAGCTCCACGGCTTCCTCAACCTCGCGGTGCCCCAGGGAGTGATGGGCGGGACGCTGTACCTCGATGTCCCCAACGACCTGACCGCGGCTCAGTTCAACAAGCGCATGCGGGCACCGATCATGGAGGCCCTCGCGCAGGTCCAGGGAGAAGACCCCGCGGTCGGCACCTTCCGGGTGGTCGTGAACCCCGATCTCGTCGAGAATCCGCGGCCGTCCACCGCGCCGGCGCCCGCCGCGTCGGATCGCTCCTCGGCAGCGACGGCGACCCACTCATCGTCGGTCGAGCAGACTCCGGAACCCATCGTCCCGGCCTCGCGCAACGACACCCGGCTGAATCCGAAGTACACCTTCGACAACTTCGTGATCGGTCAGTCCAACCGATTCGCGCACGCCGCCGCCGTCGCGGTCGCCGAGGCTCCGGCCAAGGCCTACAACCCCCTCTTCATCTATGGAGATTCCGGCCTCGGGAAGACGCACCTCCTCCACGCCATCGGCGACTACGCCGCGAGCATGTACGCGGGCATCCGCGTGCGTTACGTCTCGAGCGAGGAGTTCACGAACGACTTCATCAACTCGATCGCCAATAACCGGGGATCGGCCTTCCAGGCGCGATATCGCGACGTCGACATCCTGCTGATCGACGACATCCAGTTCCTGCAGGGTCGCGCCGAGACGCAGGAAGCGTTCTTCCACACGTTCAACACGCTGCACGATCACGACAAGCAGGTCGTCATCACCAGCGACCTCCCCCCGAAGCAACTGACCGGCTTCGAAGACCGCATGCGAAGCCGCTTCGAGTGGGGCCTCATCACCGACGTCCAGGCACCCGACCTCGAGACGCGCATCGCGATCCTCCGTAAGAAGGCCCAGAGCGAACGACTGCTGATCCCCGACGACGTCCTCGAGTACATCGCCACGGTCGTCTCCTCGAACATCCGCGAACTCGAGGGCGCCCTCATCCGCGTCTCGGCGTTCGCGAGTCTGAACCGATCGACCCTCGACATGTCGCTGGCGCAGACGGTGCTGCGCGACATCATCGACCAGGACGACGCCAACGTGATCTCGCCGACCGACATCATCACGGCGACCGCGCAGTACTTCAAGCTGTCGGTCGACGATCTGTACGGCTCGAGCAGGTCGCAGGCCGTCGCGACCGCGCGACAGATCGCGATGTATCTCTGCCGGGAGCGGACCAGCCTGTCGTTGCCGAAGATCGGGCAGCTTTTCGGCAACCGGGACCACACCACGGTGATGTACGCCTACAAGAAGATCAGCGACCTGATGAAGGAACGTCGTTCGATCTTCAACCAGGTCTCCGAGATCACCAGCCAACTCGGCCGCATGCGCTGAGCGCCCGTTTGCGAGAGGGGTCCGTCCGAGGTTTTCGGACGGGCCCCTCGGTCGTTTTCGGGCGTCAGCGAGCCGCGAAACGCCGTCGACCGATATCTTTCAGCCGGTTCTACACAGTGTGGAAAACCTGTGGATAACTCCGATTTGCTGCGGATGAGATGTGCACGAACGCGTTAACACTGTGGATGACGAGGGGATGCCGGCATCCTCGGCCTCTGTTAAGTGCCCAGGGTCTCCGCAACGCGTCCACAGTTAACAGACCGCGCGATCCCTTGTGTTAACACGCATGTCGGAAGTTATCCACAGTCTCCACAGCGGTTAACAAGATGAAGATTCTTTATCCGAGTTAAGAGAGATTCGATGACCTTGCCGTGCAAGCGGCGCACGACGGGCGCAGCCGGAGCAGGGCACTAGCATGGGTAAGCCATACCCGCCGTCAAGGGAGCGCCCGTGAAGTTCCACGTCAATCGCGATGTGTTCAGCGAAGCCGTCTCGTTCGTGGTCAAGCTCCTGCCTCAGCGCAATCCGCAGCCGATCCTGGCCGGCGTGCTGATCGAGGCGGGCGAGCAGGGGCTCACCCTTGCCGCCTTCGACTACGAGGCTTCGGCGCGCACCACCATCGAGGCCACCGTCGACGAGCCGGGCACGATCCTCGTCCACGGCCGCCTCCTCAGCGACATCGCCAGCCGTCTCCCGAACGCCCCGATCCAGATCACCGTCGACGACGACGGCGGCATCCTGCTCACCTGCGGATCAGCCCGGTTCACCCTGGCATCCATGCCGGTGCAGGAATACCCCGCCATTCCCGAGGTGACGGGCGAGTCGGGCCTCGTGCCCGCAGACGAGTTCGCCACCGCGATCGCACAGGTCGCCTTCGCCGCCTCCCGTGACGACGTCACCCCCGTGCTCACCGGCGTCCAGCTCGAGGTCACCGGAACGCAGCTCAGTCTGGTCGCGACCGATCGCTACCGCGTCGCCCTCCGCGAGATCCCGTGGGATGGCGGGGCTGCGGCCTCCGACGAGCCGACGTCGGCTCTCGTTCCTGCCCGCACCCTGCAGGAGGTCGGCAAGACCTTCGCGCACGGCGGCGACATCTCGATCGCATTCTCGGGCTCGGGAGACCGCGAGATCATCGCGTTCTCGTCGGGCAACAAGACCGTGACGTCGTTGCTCATCAAGGGCAACTTCCCGCCCGTGCGCCGGCTCTTCCCGGCGCAGACCGAGCACCACAGCGTCGTGAACACCGCCGAGCTGGCCGAGGCGGTCCGTCGTGTCGCGCTCGTGCTCGACCGGTCGGCGCCGCTGCGCTTCACCTTCGGTTCCGAGGGCGTGTCGATGGATGCGTCGGGGACCGAGCAGGCGCGCGCGACGGAGTCCGTCGACGCCACGCTGGTGGGCGACGAGGTGACCCTCGGCCTGAACCCGCAGTACCTGCTCGAGTCCCTCGGCGCGGTGCGCAGCGAATTCACTCGCATCACGTTCACCTCGAGCGACAACGCCAACAAGCTCAGTCCTGTGCTCGTCACCCCCCAGACCTCGGTCGACAAGGGCGGCGAGGGGTCGTTCAAGTACCTCCTTCAGCCGAACCTGCTGCTGCGCTGACGTCGGCCGGACGCCTGCGGCGCCGTGGTCGTGTCGGAGGCGACGGGTAGTCTGACTCGGTGATCGTGGAGCAGCTCGGACTGAAGGACTTCCGCAATTACGCGGGCGCCGACGTCTCGCTCTCCGCGGGAGCCAATGTGTTCGTCGGGCGCAACGGGCAGGGCAAGACGAATCTCGTCGAGGCCGTCGCGTACCTCGCCACGCTCGGTTCCCACCGCGTCTCGAACGACGCACCGATGGTGCGGGACGGCACGGATGCCGCGATCATCCGCGCCAGGCTGGCCCACGGCGAACGCAGCGTCCTGCTCGAGCTGCAGCTGAACCGGCAGGGAGCGAACAAGGCGCGCGTGAACGGCGTCAACGTCCGCACGTCGGAGCTCCCGCGTTACGCGCAGGTCGTACTGTTCGCCCCGGAGGATCTCCAGATCGTCCGCGGCGACCCCTCGTCCCGGCGTCGATTCGCCGATCAGCTCATCGTGCAGCGCACACCGCGGATGGCCGCCGTCCTGGCGGATTACGACCGGGTGCTGCGCCAGCGCAGTGCCCTCTTGAAGTCGGCGCGGGCACGCGGTGTGCGGGGCGACGCCCTCAGCACGCTCGATGTGTGGGACGAGAAGCTCGTCTCACTGGGCACCGAGGTCATCGAATCCCGGCTCGCCCTGGCATCCGATCTCTCCGCACCGATGGCGCGGTCGTACGCCGCGATCGCGGGAGCCGACCACGACCCGCGGTTGTCGTGGGCCCTGTCCGTCGGCGGGGGCGATCCGGAGGAGGGGTATTCCGGGGATGCATCCGGTCCGTCGGGCCCCCTCGCCGATCAGTTCCGCGCTGCGCTCGCCGCTCGTCGCAGCGCCGAGCTCGAGCGCGGCCTCACTCTCGTCGGACCTCATCGCGACGACCTCGTCCTCGAAGTGAACGGCCTACCCGTCAAGGGGTACGCGTCCCACGGCGAGTCCTGGTCGGTCGCCCTCGCCCTGCGGCTCGCGTCGGCGGAACTGCTGCGGGCCGAATCCCGCCTCGGCGATCCGGTCCTCATCCTCGACGACGTGTTCGCCGAGCTCGATTCCGGGCGGCGCACCCGTCTGGCCGAGATGGCGGGCGGGTACGAGCAGGTCATCGTCACCTCCGCGGTGGAGGAGGACGTGCCCGAGGGGCTGCGCGCCCACGTCGTACGGGTCGAGGCTGGTCGCATCCAGGAGTCCATCGATGGCTGACGAGCCGGAGCTCCCGGAGACCATGGCGACCTATCTGCGCCTGCGCGGGCTCGAGCCGTCGCCCTACCGCCGGAAGAAGCGGCGGCGTCGCGCCGATGACGGCGAGAACGCCCCGTTCACGCCTGGTCGTGATCCCCGCGGCCTCGGCGACGTCCTGTCGTCGCTCACCCGTTCCGCCGGGTGGGAGCCCCAGCTCTCGCGTGAGGATCTCGTGCGCACGTGGGATGAAGTGGCGGGTGCCGACACGGCAGCGCACACCCGTCCGGTCGCGTTGGACGCGGGCACGTTGACGGTCCAGGCCGACTCCACCGCATGGGCGAAGCAGCTGCAGCTCATGCGCGCGCACATCCTGTCGGAGATCATCCGACGCTTCCCCGAGGCGGGGGTGGAGGCGATCCGCTTCGTCGGCCCCGACGTCCCCTCTTGGAAATGGGGCCCCAGAGCCGTTCCAGGCCGCGGTCCGCGCGATACCTACGGTTAGGCCATGGTCGGTCCCGGCTCGACGCGATTTCTGCCCGCGTAGGGGCGTACACGCCATTTCGGCGAGTCCCGCGCGGTAAGATGGAGGTTCCGACGATTCGATCTGGAGCGCGTGTACTCATGACGTCCGAGAACCCCGACAACGTTTCCGAGGAACCCGAAGCGACCACTGCCGCAAAGGTTCCCAACGAGTACGGGGCAGACGCCATCCAGGTGCTCGAAGGTCTCGAGGCCGTCCGCAAGCGCCCCGGCATGTACATCGGTTCCACCGGAGAGCGGGGACTGCACCACCTCGTTCAGGAGATCGTCGACAACTCCGTCGACGAAGCCCTCGCCGGCTACTGCGACACGATCGACGTGACGATCCTGAGCGACGGCGCCGTGCGCGTGATCGACAACGGCCGTGGTATCCCGGTCGACATGCACCGCACCGAGGGCAAGTCGACCGTGGAGGTCGTGCTCACCGTGCTCCATGCCGGTGGCAAGTTCGGCGGCGGCGGCTACGCCGTCTCGGGAGGTCTGCACGGCGTGGGCTCCTCGGTGGTGAACGCTCTGTCGACCCGCCTCGAGGTCGAGGTGCAGCGTCAGGGACACGTGTGGCGTCAGTCGTTCCGCAACGGCGGTGTGCCACTCGCCCCCCTCGAGCAGGGGGAGGAGAGCGAGGCGACCGGTACCTCGATCACCTTCTGGCCGGATGCCACGATCTTCGACACGATCGACTTCGACTACGACACACTGCGCACTCGGTTCCAGCAGATGGCGTTCCTCAACAAGGGCCTGCGCATCAGCCTGCGCGACGAGCGTCCGCAGTCGGTCGTCACCGAGGGTGAGCCGGGCGAAGAGGTGACCGAGGCCCGTCACGACTCCTTCCTCTACGAGCGCGGTCTGGTCGACTACGTCGAGCACCTCAACCGCGTGCGCAAGGCCGACGTGGTGAACGACGAGATCATCGAGGTCGAGTCCGAGGACACCGAGCGCAAGATCGCCCTCGAACTGGCGATGCAGTGGACGACGGCGTACACCGAGAACGTCTTCACGTACGCCAACACCATCAACACGCACGAGGGCGGCACCCACGAAGAGGGCTTCCGTGCCGCTCTGACCACACTGGTCAACCGGTACGCGCGCGCGAACAACCTCCTCAAGGAGAAGGACGACAACCTCACCGGCGACGACATCCGCGAGGGTTTGACCGCCGTCATCTCGGTCAAGCTGTCGGAGCCGCAGTTCGAGGGTCAGACCAAGACGAAGCTGGGTAACACCGAGGCGCGCGCGTTCGTGCAGAAGGTCGTCGGAGACAAGCTGGGCGACTGGTTCGACCGCAACCCGGGCCAGGCCAAGAACATCATCCGCAAGGCCATCGACGCGGCCACGGCGCGTCTGGCCGCACGCAAAGCGCGCGAGACCGCTCGCCGTAAGAGCGTGTTCGAGTCGGCCGCGATGCCCGACAAGCTCAAGGACTGCACGTCGAAGGACCCCTCGATCAGCGAGATCTTCCTCGTCGAGGGTGACTCCGCCGGCGGCTCGGCCGTGCAGGGGCGCGACCCCCACACGCAGGCGATCCTCGCCCTGCGCGGCAAGATCCTGAACGTCGAGCGCGCGCGCCTCGACCGCGCTTTGGGTAACAAGGAAGTCCAGGCGATGATCCAGGCCTTCGGCACGGGCATCGGCGAGGACTTCGACATGGCGAAGGCTCGCTATCACAAGATCGTGCTCATGGCCGATGCCGACGTCGACGGCCAGCACATCACGACGCTTCTGCTGACGCTGCTGTTCCGCTACATGCGCGGTCTGATCGAGGCCGGGTTCGTCTACCTTGCGCAGCCCCCGCTGTACCGCCTGAAGTGGTCGAACCACCCGCACGAGTACGCCTACAGCGACCGCGAGCGCGACGTGATGCTGGTCGACGGACAGGCCTCGGGCCGCCGCATCCCGAAGGACAACGGCATCCAGCGCTACAAGGGTCTCGGCGAGATGAACGACCACGAGCTCTGGGAGACCACCATGGACCCCCAGACCCGCACGCTCAAGCAGGTCACGATCGACGACGCCGCGGCAGCCGACGAGATCTTCTCGGTCCTCATGGGCGAAGACGTCGAGTCGCGCCGCAGCTTCATCCAGCGCAACGCCAAAGACGTCCGCTTCCTCGACATCTGATCTCGCCGACGCGAGACACGGCATCCAGACGACGAACGCACTTACGGAACTGAGAAGACATGGCTGACGACACCACCCCCGAGCCCGACGACGTCCGGGGTGAGCCGGTGCACGACCACGGCAAGATCGACCAGGTCGACCTGCAGCTCGAGATGCAGCGGAGCTACCTCGACTACGCGATGAGCGTCATCGTCGGTCGCGCGCTGCCCGATGTGCGCGACGGGCTCAAGCCCGTGCACCGCCGCGTGATCTACGGCATGTACGACGGCGGCTTCCGGCCCGACAAGTCGTTCTCGAAGTGCGCCCGTGTCGTCGGCGAGGTCATGGGCCACTATCACCCGCACGGTGACGCGCCCATCTACGACGCCCTCGTGCGCCTCGTTCAGCCGTGGTCGCTGCGCTACCCGCTGGCCCTCGGACAGGGCAACTTCGGTTCGCCCGGCAACCAGGGCGCGGCCGCGCCGCGGTACACCGAGACGAAGATGGCTCCCCTCGCGCTCGAGATGGTGCGCGACATCGAGGAAGAGACCGTCGACTTCCAGGACAACTACGACGGTCAGACCCAGGAGCCCACGGTCCTGCCGGCGCGCTTCCCGAACCTGCTGGTCAACGGCTCCGTCGGCATCGCGGTCGGTATGGCCACGAACATCCCGCCGCACAACCTGCGCGAGGTCTCCGCCGGAGCCCTGTGGGCTCTCGAGAACCCGGATGCCACCCGCGAGGAGCTGCTCGAAGCGCTCATGCAGCGCATCCCCGGGCCCGACTTCCCCACCCGTGCGCAGATCCTCGGCACCCGTGGCATCAAGGACGCGTACCGCACGGGGCGCGGCTCGATCACGATGCGCGCCGTCGTGAACATCGAGGAGATCCAGGGCCGGACGTGCCTCGTGATCACCGAGCTGCCCTATCAGGTGAACCCCGACAACGTCGCCGTGAAGATCGGCGACCTGGCCCGTGAGGGCAAGATCACCGGCGTCGCCGACATCCGCGACGAGAGCTCGGGACGCACCGGGCAGCGCCTGGTCGTGGTGCTCAAGCGCGATGCGGTCGCGAAGGTCGTGCTCAACAACCTGTACAAGCACACCCAGCTCCAGGAGAACTTCGGCGCCAACATGCTGGCCATCGTCGACGGCGTGCCGCGCACGCTGTCGCTCGACGGTTTCATCAGCCTGTGGATCGACCACCAGATCGAGGTCATCGTCCGTCGCACGCGCTACCGCCTGCGCAAGGCGGAGGAGCGCATGCACATCCTGCGCGGCTACCTCAAGGCGCTCGACGCGCTCGACGAGGTCATCGCGCTGATCCGCCGCTCGCCCACGGCTCAGGATGCCAACGACGGGCTGCAGAAGCTCCTCGACATCGACGAGGTGCAGGCGCAGGCGATCCTCGACATGCAGCTGCGTCGTCTCGCCGCCCTCGAGCGTCAGAAGATCGTCGACGAGGCCACCGAGCTCGAAGCGCGCATCGCCGACTACAACGACATCCTCGCCACCCCCGGTCGTCAGCGCACCATCATCCGCGACGAGCTCACCGCGATCACCGATCGTTTCGGCGACGACCGTCGCACCGAGATCCTCCACGGCTTCGACGGCGACGTCTCGATCGAAGACCTCATCGCGGAGGAGGAGATGGTCGTCACGGTCACCCGCGACGGCTACATCAAGCGCACACGGAGCGACAACTACCGCTCCCAGCACCGCGGCGGCAAGGGCGTGAAGGGCGCGCAGCTGCGTGCAGACGACGTGGTGGAGCACTTCTTCGTCACGACGACGCACCACTGGCTGCTGTTCTTCACGAACAAGGGCCGGGTCTACCGTTCGAAGGCGTACGAAGTCCCCGAGGCCGGGCGGGATGCCAAGGGCCAGCACGTCGCGAACCTGCTCGCCCTGCAGCCCGACGAGGAGATCGCGCAGATCCTCGACATCCGCGACTACCAGGTGGCGACCTATCTGGTGCTCGCGACCCGGGGCGGTCTCGTGAAGAAGACGCGTCTCGACGAGTACGACACCAACCGTCAGGGTGGCGTGATCGCCATCAAGCTGCGTGGGCAGACGTCCGACGAGGGCGACGACGAGCAGGCCGGCGCCGACGAGCTCGTCAGTGCGCTCCTGGTCGACGAGGGAGAGGACATCCTCCTCATCAGCCGCCTGGGAATGTCGCTGCGCTTCTCCGCCACCGACAGTGCGCTGCGCCCGATGGGCCGGTCGACGTCGGGTGTGAAGGGCATGGACTTCCGCGAGGGCGACAGCCTGCTCTCGGCATCCGTCGCCAAGGACGACGAGTTCGTGTTCGTGGTGACCGAGGGCGGCTATGCCAAGCGCACCGCGGTGACCGAATACCGCATGCAGAACCGCGGCGGTCTGGGCATCAAGGTGGCCCGTCTGACCGATGATCGCGGGGTGCTCGCGGGCGGGATGATGGTGTCCGAGACCGACGAGGTCCTTGTGGTTCTTGCCAGCGGCAAGGTGGTACGCTCCTCCGTGGCCGAGGTGCCCGCCAAGGGACGCGACACGATGGGTGTCGTTTTCGCCCGCGCAGGAGGCGACGACAAGATCATCGCGATCGCCCGCAACGCCGAGCGCAACCTGACCGAGACGACGGAGACGGCCACGGAGCCCGCCGCAGATTCTGCGGACGAGGTCACCGCCTCCACTCCTGAGACCCCCGAGGAAAGTACTGACGCATGAGCACGGTAGCCGACAAGCTCGCCAAGAAGTCGACTCACAAGACCCCTGCCAAGCAGGTGCGGCTGCGCCTGGTGTACATCGACTTCTGGTCGGCGGTGAAGCTGTCGTTCCTGGTGGCGGTCGCTCTCGCGATCGTGACCGTCGTGTCATACTTCCTGATCTACCTGGTGGTCTCGGCGACGCTGCTCACGAAGCTCGATGAGTTCTTCACCAGCTTCACCGACGGGGGAGCGACGCTCTCGCAGTACATCGCTCTGCCGCAGGTGATGGCGTTCGCGGCGATCGTCGCCATCCTGAACCTCGTCGTGGTCACCGTCCTCGGCGCCGTGATGGCCGGGATCTACAACCTCGCCGTCAAGGTGACCGGCGGCCTGCTCGTCGGTTTCACCTCGAACTGACGCCGATTCGTCAAAACCTCGCAAGTCCGGTAAAGTCTTCGAGGTTGACATCACGTCAGCGAGACGGGGCTATAGCTCAGGCGGTTAGAGCGCTTCACTGATAATGAAGAGGTCCCAGGTTCAAGTCCTGGTAGCCCCACCCCTTCCCTCGCGGGGCCTTAGCTCAGCTGGTAGAGCGCCTGCTTTGCAAGCAGGATGTCAGGAGTTCGAATCTCCTAGGCTCCACATCCGCGACATGAAAGCCGGCCTTCGGGCCGGCTTTCGGCGTTTCTGCTCCGAGGATGCGTTCGGTGCGCGGCTTCGGCTCTCCGCTCGGCGATGAGGGGCCGCCGTCGCCGGTCGGTAGAGTTCGGTCATGGACATGCGGGTCGCCGCGTACGCCGTCATCACCGACGCCGACGACCGCGTGCTGCTCGCCCACTGGATCGAAGGTCGACGGGCCGCCTGGACGCTCCCCGGTGGCGGACTCGAGCCCGGAGAGGATCCGGTGCACGCGGTGCGCCGAGAGGTCCAGGAGGAGACCGGGTTCCGGGTCGTCGTCGGCGACCTCCTCGGCATCCACTCCCGTGTCATCCCCGCCGAGTCGAGGCTCGCGGAGGGGGCTTCGGCGCCTCTGCACGCGTTGCGGATCGTCTACCGCGCTCGCATCGTGGGCGGTCGGCTCCGCTTCGAGACCGACGGCTCGACCGACCGGGCCGCGTGGTTCACGCTCGCGGCCGCGAGGAAGGTGCGGCGGGTGCAACTCGTCGACATCGCATTGCGCATGGCCGACCTGCCGCGGCCCTGATCGCGGTCAGGATCGCGCAGTGGTGATGTCGGCGACGACGGCGCTGTACGCGGCGATCAGGTCGTCGGCTTCGACGAACAGGCTGTATCCGTGTGCTCCGGCCCCCATCGCGATACGAGTGCCCACGATGCGTTCATCGGCGAAGACGGGCCATGCGGTGGAACTGCCGATCGGCACGATCGTGCCGCGCTCATAGCCCGTCGCCGCGAGGGCCAGCTCGGGCTCGGGCAGGCGGAGTTTGTTCACCCCGACGACGGATCGCAGCTTCGGCCAGGAGATGGCCCGATCGCCGGGAACGAGCGCGAAGAGGTAGGTGTCGTCAGACCGCTTGACCACCAGCGTCTTGACGATGGATGCCGAGGGGATGCCGAGCAGAGCGGCCGCCTCGTCGAGGCTCGATGCGGCGGGTCGCTCACGCACATCGACAGAGAGGCCGCGCTCGCGCGCGGCCTCTCTGACTCTGATGGTGGGATCGCTCACGCGTCCGGCGCCCGCAGCGGGTCGTCAGCCACCCAGAGCTCGTCGTCGGCCCGCAGCGTCTGCCAGGCGGCGTACGCGACGCCCGCCGCGGCGACGACGCCGAGGATGATGGCGATGACGCCACCGGCGCCGATGCCGTCGTGCTGCGACGGAAGCTTCTTGGAGAGGCGCTTCGAGGCCTGCTTGCCGTACTTCTCGGCCCGCTTCGCATACTTGTGGGTGTCGAGCTCGAAGCCCTTGCCCTTGGCGAGACGGTCGCGGGTGTCGCCTGCGGCGTCCCACACCGAGAGTGCACCGCCGACGACAGCACCAGCGGCCGGAACGACCTTGTTGCTGAGGAAGCGGTTGCTGTACTTCACGCTCTTGTCGACGTACGGCGCGGCGTACTTGTTGTAGCCGTCCTGCACGGCGGGGACGAGGTCTTCGCGGCTGAAGCGACCGAGCTGGTGGCCGGCTTCGCGAGCGACCTTCCCGCTCTCGCCCAGCAGCACCTGCTGCGACTCCCACACCTTGGCGGCGTGCTTCTGGAGCTTGCGCAGTTCCTTCTTGCTCTTGCGGCTGAGGCCCACGGCTCATCCTCCCTGTCGATGGGATGTACGTTGCCCTCATCTTGCCAGAACGGGCCGTCCGCGCCGCCGACCCTTGCAGATAACTCTGAGAGAATGTACCCATGGCCAACCACACCGCCGTCGCGACCCTGCACACCAACCACGGCGACATCGTCGTCAACCTCTTCGGTGACCACGCTCCGCGCACCGTCCGCAACTTCATCGGTCTCTCCGATGGGACGCAGGAATGGACCAACCCGGCCACCGGCGCCAAGGGCGAGGGTCCCCTGTACAAGGACGTCATCTTCCACCGCATCATCCCCAACTTCATGATCCAGGGTGGCGACCCGCTCGGTCAGGGCATCGGCGGCCCCGGATACAACTTCAACGACGAGATCCACCCCGAGCTCGACTTCACCGCGCCCTACAAGCTCGCCATGGCCAACGCCGGCCTGCGTCGCAACGCGATCACGGGTCAGCCGGAGGGAACGAACGGCTCGCAGTTCTTCATCACCACCGACCCCACTCCGTGGCTCCAGGGCAAGCACACGATCTTCGGCGAGGTGGCGGATGACGCCTCGAAGGCCGTGGTCGACGCCATCGCCGCCGTTCCCACCGGCGCTCAGGATCGGCCGAAGGCGGACGTCGTGCTGCACTCGGTCGACATCGCCGCGGTCTGATCCCGGACGGCGGCGGGTGTCCACCACCGAGGAATTCCGTCGCAACAGCGACAACTTCTGCTACCGGCATCCCGACCGGCAGAGCTTCGTGCTGTGCCAGCGGTGCATGCGCACCGTGTGCTCGGAGTGCCGGACCCCCGCCGCCGTCGGAGTGATCTGTCCCGAGTGCATGGCGCAGCAGCGCGCCACGCAGACACCGGCGCAGAAGAAGGCTGAGCGCCGCTGGGCGTCCCGTCCCATGTCGGTGGTCTCGTCAGGTCGCCCGACCATGACGCTCGGCATCATCGCCGTGACCGGATTGGTCTACATCATCGGGCTGATCCCGGGTGTCGGAAGCGTGCTGTCCGATCTCCTGGCGTTCAACAGCTTCTTCGTGCTGCCGCAGGCGGGAATCCTGCAGCCGTGGCGTCTGCTCACGGTGGCACTCGTGCACGGCAGCTTCCTCCACATGGCGCTGAACATGCTCGCGCTGTGGTTCATCGGGCGCAGCCTCGAGCCGTTGCTCGGCAGGGCGCGATTCCTGATCCTCTACCTGCTCGGGGCGCTCGGCGGCTCGGTCGCTGTCGCCCTCCTGGCACCGGGCGTGTGGACGGTCGGCGCCTCGGGAGCCATCTTCGCGCTGTTCGGCGCGTTGCTCGTGATCGGTCGGCACCTCGGCGCCGACATCCGGGTGATCGCGATCCTCATCGCCATCAACTTCGCCTGGCCGTTCGTCCTCGCCGGGATCAACGCGATCGGGTCCGGAGACTTCGCGTCGTCGCTCGCAGCCATCGGCATCTCGTGGCAGGCGCACCTCGGTGGCCTCGTCACCGGCGCCGTGGTCGGCGTCATCTACTCGCGCACCCGAGCGCAGCGTCAACGGGGTCTGCAGACCGGTCTGCTCGTGGCCGTCACCGTGGTGCTCGTCGCGCTGCTGGCGATACCCGCGGTGGCCTACCTCTGAGACTTATCCACAGCTCCATCCACAGGTGGGGATGAATTACACGGGTGTAAGTCAGCGCCAGCGGGTGGTCATGAGGAAGCCCACGAAGGCGATGCCGAACCCGATGACGAGGTTCCAGGGGCCGATCCCCGGGATGGGGAACTGCGAGTTGCTGAGGTAGAACACCAGCACCCAGACGAGTCCGATCAGCATCAGGCCGATCATGATGGGCAGGAACCACACCGGGTTCGGGGCGGATCCACCGTCGTTGCGTTCGGCGATCGGGTCTTCGCCTTTGCCAGTTCGAGCCATGCGGCACAGTCTAATGCTCAGGTGTGCGCGAACCCACGGAACTAGACTCGCCTCGTGCACACCGTCCCGCAGCCTCAGACCCGACGGGCACGGCGGCGCACGACGGCTCCCCGCCGTGGTCTCTCGGTCATCGGCGTGATCGGCGATCTCCTCGTGACCGCCGGTGTGCTGGTGCTCCTCTTCGTGGTCTGGCAGCTGTGGATCGGCGACGTCATCATCGGGTCGCAGTTCAAGAACGAGGCGCGCGACATCACCGAGTCGTGGGCGGCCGATCCGCCTGCTCCGGCGCCGAGCGACACCTCGACCCCGGGCATCCCGCCCACTTCCGATCCGCCGGCGATGGCGCAGCCCGACGATGCCCAGATCTTCGGCGTCGTGCGCATCCCACGGCTGGGTTCCGACTATCAGTTCCGCCTGGCCGGTGGGGTGAGTGCGTCGCGGACGCTCGACCCGATCGGCCTCGGACACTACCCCGACAGCGCCATGCCCGGTCAGCTCGGCAACTTCGCCATCGCCGGTCATCGCGGCAGCCACGGGGCTCCCTTCGCGGATCTGCCGTCGCTGCACATCGGTGACGCCATCGTGGTCGAGACCGAGACCGGGTGGTACACCTATCGCTATCGCAACCTCGAGTACGTGCGTCCGGACGCGGTCGACGTGCTGCTGCCCCTCCCGCAGCGCCCCGAGATCGAGGCGACCGACCGCATCATCACGATGACGACCTGCAGCCCGCGCTACGGCTTCTCCGAACGAGCGATCGCCTACGGTGTCTTCGAGTCGTACACCCCCCGCACCGACGCGGGCCCGCCTCTCGCCCTGACCTCTGGAGCAGCCTGATGTACGGAGCCCTCTGGCGCGTCCTCCCCGGTCCGTGGTGGGTGCGCCTGCTGATCGTGATCGTCCTGCTGGTGGCCGTGCTCTACGGCCTCTTCTTCTACGTCTTCCCCTGGGTCAGCGACATCGTCTACCCGCAGGAGGTCACGGTCGAGTGAGCCCCTGGCGCGTCGTCATCGTCGACAACCGCGACAGTTTCGTCCACACCCTCGCCGGCTACCTGCGCGACCTGGGTGCGCAGACGGACCTCCTGTCCGCCGACGACACCCGGCTGTCGACCGTCGTCGGGGGATCCGCCGACGCCGTCCTGGTCTCCCCGGGACCGGGGCATCCCGCCGAAGCCGGCCAGTCCGAGCGGGTGATCCTCGAGGCGGCGGAGCTCGGCATCCCTCTTCTCGGGGTGTGCCTCGGGCACCAGGCCATCGCGACGGCGTTCGGAGGGCGCGTGGGGCACGCCCCCGAGCTGCTGCACGGGATCACGAGTGTCGTGCGACACGACGGCGCGGGCGTCTTCGCCGACCTGCCGGACGGATTCTCGGCGACGAGGTACCACTCCCTCGCGGTGGACCCGACGTCGGTGCCGGACGTGCTGGAGGTGACGGCGCTCACGGATGGCGGTGTCGTCATGGGGATCCGCCACCGAACCGCGCCGATCGAGGGGGTGCAGTTCCACCCCGAGAGCGTCCTCACCGAGGGGGGTCACGCCCTCCTGGGTCGGTGGTTGGAGAACGCCGGCATGCCCGGCGCGGCCGAACGCGCCGCCCGCCTCAGCCCGCGTGGCCTCAGGAGCCCGAGCAGACCGACAGCGTGATCTCGCTGTGCACCGGCACCTCACCCGGGGCGAGCGACTGGCCGCTCACCGTCTGGGGCGTCGTGGCGCGGCATCCGGGGTCTTCCTGCGTGATGACCGTCAGCTGCTTGCTGTCGGACTCGAGGTCGCGGATGGCGGCTTCGAGGAGGTACCCCGTGTAGTTGACGATGACGACCTGGCCGCTGGCGACGACCAGGTTGACCGCGGTGCCCTTGGCCAGCTGCGTGTCGGCCTCGGCGCTCGCGGACATCACGGTGCCTGCGGAGAGAGCGGGATCGGTGGTGCGGCGGATCGATCCGACCGACAGACCCGCGTTCTGCAAGGCGGTGCGCGCCTCGGACTCGGACAGGCCCTCCAGCGACGGCACCGACGCGGTGTCAGGCCCGGTCGAGACGTAGACGGTGACCTGCTGACCGGACGCCACGGTGGTCCCCGCGTCGGGGGTGGTGCGCGTGACGTTGCCTGCGGCGATGTCCGCGTCGGGTTCGTTGACACGGCTCGCGGTGAGCTCCTGCGCCTCGAGTGTCTCGACGGCCCGCTCGTACGACATGTCTACGACGTTGGGGACGGTGAAGGAGTTGGTGGGCACGTCCTCATTCGGCTGGATCTGCATCACCCAGATGAGGACGGCGACGAGCAGGACGGCGAGCACCGTGACGCCGGCCCAGATCCACGCGACGGGCGGTCCGGGCTGGGTGCGACGCATGGTCGTGTCGGTACTGAGCTGCCGGAGCGAACGGGCGGTCTCGGCAGCCTGGCGGGGGTTCGGTCCGTAGAGCTCGTTAGAGAGGGCCGACATCTGGCGTTTCGTCGGCGACTTGCCGTCGGCGGTCTCGTCGAGTGCCTCGCGGAAGCCCGCGGCATCCTGCGGACGCTGGAACGGGTCTTTCGCGAGTGCGCGCAGCACGATCGCGTCGAGGGCGCGGGGGATGCTCTCGTTGACCTCGCTCGGAGGCAGCGGGGCCTCGCTCACGTGCTGGTACGCGACGGCGACGGGGGTCTCGCCGCGGAAGGGAGGGCGGCCCGTGAGCAGTTCGTAGAGCACGACACCGGTGGAGTACAGATCGGCTCGGGCGTCGACGGACTCGCCCTTCGCCTGCTCCGGCGAGAAGTACGCCGCCGTGCCCACGATCGCGGTCGTCTCGGCGACGGTGGACGACGAGTCGGACACGGCTCGCGCGATACCGAAGTCCATGACCTTGACGCGCCCGGCATCCGTGATCATGACGTTGCCGGGCTTGATGTCGCGATGCACCACTCCGGCGCGGTGGGAGTACTCGAGGGCCTCGAGGATGCCGTCGACGTAGCGCAGCGCATCGTCGACCGGCACCGAGCCCTCGGCGATGATCTCCTTCAGCAGGCGCCCGTGCACGAGCTCCATGACGATGTACGGAACGGGGCGCTCCTGGCCGTCGACGCCGACCTCGACGTCCTCGCCCGCGTCGAAGACACGGACGATGGTCGGATGAGCCATGCGCGACGCGGCCTGAGCCTCGAGACGGAAGCGCGTACGGAACGCGGCGTCGCCTGCCAGATCGGCCTTGAGGATCTTGATGGCCACCGTGCGCCCGAGCGTCTGGTCGTAGCCACGATAGACGCTCGCCATGCCGCCGCGACCGATGAGGTCGTCGACGCGGTAGCGCCCGGACAGGACGCGCGTCTCAATGGTCACGAAAACTCCCGGAGGGGGTGGGTCGAAGCTCAGGGCTTGGTGGTGGCGCCGGCGCCGTTGCCCGTGGTGGAGGGGCTCGGCGAGTTGCCTCCCGTGATCGAGGCGGATGCCTCGCCCGAGGGTCCTGCCGTGCGGTCGGTGCCCGAGCAGCTGACGGTGTACGTGACGCGCAGCGACTGCCCGACCGAGTTGCTCACCTTCAGCTGCGCGTTGCGCTCGTCGGGCGAGAACGACGCCGTGGACTGACCGTTCGTGTCGAACGTGCCGTTCGTCGCGGTGAAGTCGTACGACGTCACGCTGCCGGTACCGGCGGGGCAGGAGTACTGCTGCCACGACACCTGGATGTCGCTGCCGGCCGTGACGGACGTGCCCGGGAGGGTGGGCGTACCCGGCTGCTGCAGCGGCGTCTCTTCGCCGTACACGGTCACCGTGATGTTCGTGCCCTCGAGGTTGCGTCCCGTGGGGTCGACGATGTACACGAGACCGATCTGGTCGGCGTTCTCGGCGGCCGTGCCGGTGGCGCACGTCGCGCCGAGGTTCGCGTCACCCAGGATGCTGCGCGCTTCGTCGCAGGTCTTGCCGATGAGGTCGAGGGCGTCGACGTCGACGAGCTGTGCCGACTGCGTGGGCGTCGGCGAGGTCGACGGAGAGGCGGGGGTGCTGGGAGTGGCGGAACTGGGAGCGGCACTGGTGGGGGCGGCGTCCGGCTCGTTCTGGTTCGCCAGGAGCGTGAAGAGCGTTCCACCGAGGACCAGGGCCAGCAGCACGATGAGCGCGACCAGCGGCCACGTCCAGGGGCTCCGCTTCTTCTTCTGCGGGGCGGCGTCCTCTTCGGTGTGCTCCTCCGTGAGGATGGGAGCGACACCCGCCGCTGCGGCGCCGGCCGCGGGCAGCAGGCGCGTGGTGGCCGAGGTCTGCCCCGAGGTGAGGAGTTGCGTGGCGTCGTCGACAGCGGCGGCACCGGCGGCGATCGCCGGGACGGCCGCCGCGGCAGCGGCGAGGTCGCCGCGGCGGAGCGCGGCTGCGGCGCGCGAGACGGCGGCGGAGGATGCCGGGCGGTCCTCGGGCTTCTTCGCGATCATCGCCATCACGAGGTTCTGCACCGGGACGGCGACCGTGGGCGGCAGCGGAGCGGGCTGCTCGTTGATCTGCGCCATGGCGATGGCCACCTGCGACTCGCCCGTGAAGGGACGCTTGCCCGCCAGGCATTCGTACGCGACGATGCCCAGCGAGTAGGTGTCGGTGGCCGGTGACGCCGGGTGTCCCGAGGCCTGCTCGGGGGAGAGGTACTGCACCGTGCCCATGACCTGGCCGGTCGCGGTGAGCGGGACCTGATCGGCGATGCGTGCGATGCCGAAGTCGGTGATCTTCACGCGGCCGTCGGGGGTGATCAGCAGGTTGCCGGGCTTGATGTCGCGGTGCACGAGGCCCGCGGCGTGCGCCGCCTGGAGGGCGGCTGCGGTCTGCGCGACGATGTCGAGGGTCTTGTCGCTCGACAGCGACCCCTCGCGCTCGAGGATCGTGGACAGGGCCTCGCCGGGGACGAGCTCCATCACGAGGAAGGCGCTGCCGTCTTCCTCGCCGTAGTCGAAGACGCTCGCGATGCCCTCGTGGTTCACGAGCGCGGCGTGGCGGGCTTCGGCGCGGAAGCGCTCCAAGAAGCCCGGGTCGCCCATGTACTCGTCTTTGAGGATCTTGATGGCGACGGTCCGTCCGATGACGTGGTCGGTCGCCTCCCAGACCTCGCCCATACCGCCGATCGCGATCCGTGAATCGAGCTCGTACCGCCCGCCGAAGGTCACACCCTGTGTCGGTCTCATTTACCCAGCACCGCCTCCATGACCTTCTTCGCTATCGGGGCGGCGATCTCGTTGCCGCTCCCGCTCTGCCCCTGGCCTCCACCGTCTTCGACGACCACGGCGACGGCGACCTGAGGGTCGTCCGCCGGTGCGAAGCCGGTGAACCAGAGAGTGTAGGGGCGGGAATCGTTCTCCGCGGTGCCGGTCTTACCCGCCACCTGGACCCCGTCTATTCTTGCATTCGATGCCGCGCCGTCCTGGACGTTCGCCGTCATCATCGACACCATCTGGGCGGCGACGTCGGACTCGATCGCGCGACCGAACTCACTGCTGGTGCCCTCGTCGGTGACCGACAGGTTCGGCTCGATCACCCGATCGACCATCCGCGGGTTCATCACCACACCGTCGTTCGCGATGCCCGCCGAGACCATGGCCATCTGCAGCGGCGTGGCGCGGACGTCGCCCTGGCCGAAGCCGCTCAGCGCGGTCTGCGGCGCGTTGGGGCTGGCCGGGTAGGTGGACGCGGTCGACGTCAGCGGCATCGTGAAGGACGTGTTGAAACCGTACTTCTCCGCCTCCGCGCGGATCGCGTCGTCGCCCAACTCGACGGCGAGCTCGGCGAACGGGATGTTGCAGCTCAACCGCAGGGCCGTGGCGATGGTCACGGTGTCGCCGCCGCCGCACGTTCCGCCGCCGGCGTTGCTGACGACGTTGGTCGACTGCGGCAGCGTGTAGGCGGCGAGATTGGGGAAGGCCGAGTCGGGGGTGTACTTGCCGGATGCCAGGGCGGCCGAGGCCACGACGAGCTTGAACGTCGACCCCGGGGGGTTCAGGTTCCCCGAGATCGCGCGGTTGTCGAGCGGCTTCGCGCTGTCGGCGACCAGCTGGTCGTACGCCGCGTTCACGGCATCCGTGTCGTGGGAGGCGAGCGTGTTCGTGTCGAAGCTCGGCTTCGAGACCATGGCGAGGATGCGACCGGTCGAGGGTTCGATCGCCACGACGGCGCCCTGCTGGTCGCCGAGGGCGTCCCACGCGGCCTTCTGCACGTTCGCGTCGAGCGAGAGTTCGACGTTCGATCCGCGCGGGGCCTGACCGGTGATGGCGCGGTCGATGCGCGAGAAGAACTGGTTCGAGTCGGAGCCGCTGAGCACGCTGTTCTCGGCGGACTCGATGTTGGTCTTCGCGTCGAGCACGGGGTTCATGTAGCCGGTCACGGGCGCCCACATGGCGGCATCCGCGTATTGGCGCTGCCAGCTGTACACGTCGTCGGACGGGACCGACTGGGCGATCGGCGTGCCGCTGACGATGATCGATCCGCGCTGGATCTCGAAGGAGTCGTAGAGGGCGCGGGTGTTGCCCTGGGTGTTGGTCAGGGCGTTCGCCTGGACGACCTGGATGACGCTCGTCGAGGCGAACAGCGCCAGGAACATGGCGAGCATGACGATGCTGAGGCGTCGGAGTTCTTTGGTCACGGTGCCTCCTCGGGTCGGGGGGCGGCGGGGGTGCGGCGCATCAGCCGATCACCACCCGGGGGCGGGAGCGGACGGCGTCGGAGATGCGCAGCAGGAACGCCACGATGATCCAGTTCGCGATGAGCGACGATCCGCCGGCGGCGAGGAAGGGCGTGGTCAGACCCGTCAGCGGGATGACGCGCGTGACGCCGCCGACCATGATGAACACCTGCAGGGCGATCGTGAACGAGAAGCCCGTCGCGAGGAGCTTGCCGAAGTCGTCCTGACCGGCGAGACCGACGCGGATGCCACGGCTGGTGAACACCATGTACAACGCGAGGATCGCGAAGATCCCGACGAGGCCGAGCTCCTCGCCGAGGCTCGGGACGATGTAGTCGCTCTGCGACAGCGGCGTGATGTACGGACGCCCCTGGCCGAGCCCGGTGCCGAACAGTCCACCGTGGGACAGCCCGAAGATGCCCTGCACCAGCTGGTAGCTGCCGCCGTCGCGGTCGATGACCTCGGGGTCGAAGGCGTTCAGCCAGTTGGCGAAGCGGCCCTGCACGTAGGGCAGAACCCGGGATGCCAGGAACGCACCGCTGGCGACGAGGATCAGGCCGATGACGACCCAGCTCGTCTTGCCGGTCGCGGCGTAGAGCATGGCGACGAACATGCCGAAGATGAGCAGGCCGGTTCCGAGGTCGCGCTGCAGCACGATGATGCCGAGCGAGACGAGCCAGATGATGAGCACCGGGCCGAGCTCGCGCGCCCGCGGCCAGGTCATGAAGAGGAACCGGGTGCCCGTGGAGGTGAGGCTCTCTCGGGTGCGCACGAGGTAGCCGGCGAAGAAGATCGCGAGGCAGATCTTCGCCAGCTCACCGGGCTGGAACGACACGAAGCCGAGCGAGACCCACACATCGGCGTTCTGGTCGGTGCCCAGACCGGGCACGAAAGGCAGGAGCAGCAGCAGGATGCCGACCAGTCCCGAGAGGTAGGTGTACCGGAAGAGGACGCGGTAGTTGCGGACGAAGATCAGCACGGCCAGTGCACAGATCATCGCGATGGCGGCCCACGCGATCTGGCGGTGACCCGTGGCATCCCATCCGGCGCTCTGGTCGGCGAGGTCGATGCGGTAGATCATCGCGATGCCGAGACCCGTCAGCACGGTGGCGATGGGGAGGACGAACGGATCGGCGTCGCGCACGCGCAGGCGCAGCACGACGTGCATCACGAGGCCGAGCACGGCGGGCACGGCGGCGAGCGAGAGGAAGCCGGTGTCGATCGCGCCGGTCGCCCCGAGCTGGACGAGGGCCACGGCGGAGCCGTAGACGGCGATCGCGAAGAAGAGCAGACCCAGCTCGCGGTTGCGCTGCGTCGCCGGGACGCGGATCTTCTTCAGGGCGCGCATCACAGCCGTGTCGGTCGACACGGCGTCGGGGGAGCGCGTCTGCTTCTGGTCGGTCATCCGCTTCCCTCCGCCGCCGGGCGCAGGCGGTCGACGATCAGCTCCGCATCGGAGAGCGAGCGGGCCGAGATCGTGGCCTCGACGGTCTGACGGTCGAAGTCCGACAGATCGGCGAGCACGATGTTGGTGTCCTCGTAGACGGTCGAGAGCGAGATCGGCCCGATGGACTGCTGGATGCCGCGGTAGATGACGACCGAGTTCTCGTCGGCGCCGACGTAGTACCGCGTCTGGGTCCAGTTGTACCCGGCGAACAGGGCGAGCCCGATGCCGGCCAGCACGACGAGCAGCGCGGCGAGCCAGCCGAAACGGCGACGGCGCGCGCGACGGCGGTCTTCTTCGATGAGCTCCTCGAGGAACTCCGCGGCGGGCTCGAAATGGGTCGGTTCGTTGGCGACCTGGCGGGCGTGGTGCAGCCAGTTCGGACGGCTGGGCCGGGCCGCCGGGACGACCACGCCGCTCGGGTTGGAGGCGGAGCCGACGATCGCCGGGGTGCCGATGAACACCGGATGCTGGCCGCCCACGTCGACGAGCACCACGGTGACGTTGTCGGGCGCGCCGCCGTCGAGCGCCTGCTTGAGCAGCGCGTCGGCCGTGCGCGCCGGGGGCATGCCGAGGGCGAGCGTCTTGGCGGTGTGCGGGTCGTCGACGACCCCCGACAGCCCGTCGGAGCACAGCAGCCAGCGATCGCCGTCCTGCGTCGGCATGATGAAGCTGTCGACCTCGGGATCGGGGTCCATGTCGCCGAGCACGCGCATGAGGACGGAGCGCCGCGGGTGGTATCGCGCCTCTTCGGGCGTGATGCGGCCCGAGTCGACGAGGCGCTGCACGAAGGTGTGGTCGGCCGTGATCTGCGTGAGCGTGTCGTCGCGGTAGAGGTAGATGCGCGAGTCGCCGATGTGGCCGATGACGGCGTAGTCGTCGACCATCACCAGGGCGCTCACCGTGGTGCCCATACCGGCGAGCTCGGGGCGGCGGGCGACCGTGTCGATCAGCTCGGCCGCGGTGTCGGCGAGGGCGTCGCGGATCGCGTGCTCCGCCTGCGCGGGGGTGCCGAAGGGCTGGTCGAGCTCGGTCAGTCGGTGGATCGCCAGACTCGAGGCGACGTCGCCCCCGGCATGACCGCCCATCCCGTCGGCGACGACGAAGAGGTTGGACCCGGCATAGCCGGAGTCCTGATTGTTGGAGCGCACCTTGCCCGTGTGAGAGATGGCGGCGCTCGAGCCCTGGAAGACCATGGGGGTGGCTTACGTCCTCAACTCGAACGTGGTCGCGCCGACCTTGATGGGCGCACCCACCTTGACCTGCACGGGCGACGCGACGCGGACGCCGTCGTGCGTCGTTCCGTTGGTGGAGTCGAGGTCCTGCAGCATCCACTGATCGCCCCACAGCACGAGTCGGGCGTGGTGGCTGGAGGTGTAGTCGTCGCGGATGACGAGCCCCGACTCGCTCGACCGGCCGATCGTGAGCGGCTCGGTGCCCAGCGGGAGTTCGAGACCCGCCTTGGGGCCGCTCGTGATGACGATGCGCGAGACCGCCGCGGTCGTCGCGAGAGCCCCGACCGGGGCGGGAGCGGGCGGTGCGGCCGGACGCTTGACCTGCGTGGTCACGGCGTCGGGAGACGCGGTCGGCGCCGCGGCCGCGGGAGCGGACGACGCTGCCGCCGGCTCGGGGAGCTTGCGCACCTTCACGCCGAAGAGGTCGGCACGCAGCGAGTAGACGACGCCGAACACGAAGAACCACAGCAGCACGAGGAACCCGCCCTGCAGAAGAAGAAGAGTCAGCTGACTCATGACAGGGGTCCCCGTTCCCGGACGTCGAAGATGCTCGTGGCGTCGGACGCCTGCGGGCGCCGCGGCGGCTGCGCCTGCGCGACCACACGGAACACGATATTGGTGCGGCCGATCGAGATCGTCGAATCGGGGGGCAGTGCCGCCTCCGAGACCTTGCGGCCGTTCAGGGTGGTGCCGTTGGTCGAGCCCAGGTCGCGGACCATCGCGCGCTCGCCGTCCCACAGGATCTCGACGTGCTTGCGGCTGGTGCCGGCGTCGGGGATGGTGATGTCGGCGTCGCTGCCGCGTCCGATCACGGTGCGCGAGCTCGTGAGCGGATGACGTGTGCCGTCGATGTCGACGACACCGCGCCAGGCGACACGGCCCTCGGTGGTCTGCGAGTCCACGCGGAGCGTGCCCGTCGACAGGGAGGAGTCGCGTTCGATCGTGATGGCGACGGGCCCCGCGAACGAGTAGCCCTGCGTGCGGGCGTGCTTCTTCACGAGCGTGTCGAGCTCGGTGAGCAGTGTGGAGCCCAGGGCGCCCATCTTCTCGTCGTCGGCGGGGGAGAGGCGCACCGAGAAGGCGTTCGGCGCCAGGATGCGCTCGCGCGTGACCACCACGGCCTTCTTGTCGAGCTCGCTGCGCAGCGCGGAGGCGATCTCCACCGGCTGGATGCCGCTACGGAAGGTCTTCGCGAACGCACCGTTGACGGCGCGTTCGAGACCTTTCTCGAAACTGTCGAGTAGTCCCACGAGACTCCTTCGGGCAGGCAGACCAGTAGGCACATCGTAGCCAGGGCGGCTGGGCAGGTCATGGAAGCGGCCTCCCGCGGCCGCGTTTCGTCACGTGGACCCCGCCGTGATATTCTCGGGAAGTTGAGTTCGTGGCATCCGTGCCGTGACTCGCGCGAGTGGCGGAATAGGTAGACGCGCTGGCTTCAGGTGCCAGTGCCCGCAAGGGCGTGGGGGTTCAAGTCCCCCCTCGCGCACAGAACGACGAAGACCCCGGGGTTCATCCCCGGGGTCTTCGTCGTTTGCCGCACGAGAAGTCGTCCGCGTCGGAAAGTTATCCACAGTTTCCACCCCCTGTGAGCGAAGTTCTCCCCAGGACGTTCTCCGCCGCGATCACGGGGGCGGTCTCGCGGAATTACGCGGATGTAATTCCCCTCGACGCCCGGAATGACGGGCGCGTGAACCGCGTCGACGTGACGTCGGCGAGCTGTCCGCGCGGACTTCCCACAGGGTTATCCACATGAGTTTTTCGACTGTGCACAGAGTTGTCCACAGATTGGGGACGAAGAGCTCAACGGCGCGGACGGTCGAGTCGCGCCTGCATCGTGACGACGAGGAGCACCACCGCGGCGCCCCCCAGCGCGAGCAACGCCATCGGGACGGCATCCGGTCCCGCCGGCGTCGCCTGCCCGAACGCGTCCTGCCACGGCCAGAGGGCGCGGAGGGAGCCGAGCATGAGGCCCGTCATCAGCGCGAGCATGATCTCGCGGAACCGGGCGAGGAGCACCCGCAGCAGGTTCACGAACAGGCTGAGGCCCACCACCGCCCCGATGGCGAAGGCGAGGATGTACGGGACATCGCGTTCATTGACGGCGACGAGTGTCGTCTCGTACAGCCCGAAGACCAGCAGCAGGAACGCGCCCGACAACCCCGGCATCACGAGGGCGCAGACAGCGACCGCCGCGGCGAGGGCCACGAGCAGGAGGGGCGGATCGATCACCCGCGATGACGGCAGGCCCGTCACGAGGAAGGCTCCCGCTGCGGCGAAGCCGGCGAGCAGGGACAGCCGCCACGTCCACGACCGGCCGAGCAGGCGCACCGGTATGAGGAGGGATGCCGCGATCATCCCGCCGAACACGGCCCGTGTCGCCGTCGGGTGCTCCTCGACGAGGGGAGCGAGAACGCGCGCGCCCAGGACGACGGCGAGCACCATGCCGACGAGGACGGGAGCGACGACGCTCCAGCGCACCGCCGCGAGATGCGCCCGCGCGCGGCTGATGCCCCGCCCCCGAGGGAGGTCGCCGAGGGCGACGACGGCGCGCACCACGTGGCTCGCGGCCTCGATCAGGGTGGTGTAGACGCCGACGATGAGGGCGACCGTGCCCCCGCTCACCCCCGGGACGACTTCGACAGCCCCAATAAGGAGGCCTCGCCCGAGGTCGAGCGCGGGGCGGAGAGGGGGACGGCGGTCGGCAAGATGGTCGGCCATCCGCCCCACGCTATGCGAACAGCCGATCGCGCCTCGCGCGAACCAGACAATCAGCGCCGATGCAACCCACCCCGCGAAACGCTTTCCTGGGAGGAGGCTGTATGCAATGAGTCCCGCCGTGCGCGGGCTTCGGTTCTCACTCGCGAAAGGAACGACAACATGGGATTCTTCGGATTTCTCCTCCTCGGCCTCCTGGCCGGCGCCATCGCCAAGCTGATCCTCCCCGGGAAGCAGGGTGGCGGCTGGCTGATCACGCTGGTGCTCGGCGTCGTGGGCGCCCTGCTCGGCGGCTTCCTCGGTGGACTGCTGTTCAACGCCCCGCTTCAGGACTTCTTCTCGATCCAGACGTGGCTGCTGGCCATCGGCGGATCGATCATCGTGCTGCTGATCTACGGCCTCATCGTGGGGCGTCGCGCCGCGCGCTGATCACGTGACCCGAGGGCCCGGGGCGGGGAACCGCGTCCCGGGCCCTCGCGCGTCGTGACGGCGACGTCGATCCGGCGTCCGAGCACGCCGCCGTCTCAGCGGACGTGCGAACCGCGTGACGGGCGCGCTTTACTGATCAGGATGCCGACCAGACCCCGCCCCTCGTTCGTCATCGCGCTGCTGCTCGGTGCGGTCGCGGCCGCCGCCGCCATCTGGCCCCAGGGGATCGGCATCCATCGTCTCCCGCTCGTCGCCAACGCCATCTCCCTCCGGGCTCCACTGGCCATCGGCCTCGCCGTGGCGGCCCTCGCGTGCGCGGCGATCGCGGTGCGACGTCGTCGCTGGGGAGTTTCGGCGGCCCTCGCCCTCTCGCTCGTCGCGGCGGCGGTGGGTAACGGCGTCGTGCTCGCGGTGCGCGGCCCGGGCGCGGCCGTGCCCGACGGGGAGCTCACCGTCATGGCCTGGAACACCTTCGGAGGATCCGTCTCGCCGGAGCGGATCGCGCGCGCCGTACGGGAGACGGGCGCGGACGTCGTGAGCCTGCCCGAGACGGATGCCTTCGCCGCGGCGGAGGTGGTCGGCATCCTGCAGGCGAGTGGAGTCTCGATGCGCCACGACACGGTGTGGGCGGCGGAGGGCGGCGAGACGATCCCCACCTCGATCCTCATCTCCGACACGCTCGGCGTCTACACGCGAGACGTCCGCGCGGGATCGACGCCCGGACTGCCGAGCGGCCTGTGGCGCCCGGTCGACGGCGGGGGACCGACGCTCGTCGCCGCGCATCCGATGCCTCCCCTGCCCGCAGTCCTGGATGAGTGGGACGCCGGGCTGGCCTGGATCGCCGATGCCTGCGCCGCCGCCGATGTGATCGTCGCGGGCGACCTCAACGCGACCGTCGACCACTTCGACGGCTACGGCGCCGCCGGAGGCGATCAGGGCGGATGCCGCGATGCCGCCGCCGCCGCCGGCTCGGCCGCTGTGGGAACGTGGCCCGTCCGGCTCCCGGCGCTGCTCGGCGCCCCCATCGACCACGTGCTCGTCGGCTCGGAATGGACGGTCGACGGGTTCTCCGTCATCGCGGGGTTCGATGACGCCGGAAGCGACCACCGCCCGATCGTCGCGATGCTGTCCCGGCGCTGACGCAGCGGCGTCCGCACGGGACCGGTGTGGCCGCGCGGGGCCGCCCCCAAACTCCCGGCCCCGCGCGGATGAGCGGCGAAGCCACGCCGCTGTGAGCAGCATTCTGGCGCGTTCCCGCCGCCCGCGCGCACCATTCGTCGCGAACGCGGCGCGCGATTCCTCGCGAGGTGCGGAATCCGGCAGGGGGACCGGTCGCGATTTCATCCGTTCGGACTACGCGTCGCGACGATCGAGGCCGTTCCGGGCGCCCCAGAGCGCGAGCTGCGTCCGGTCATCGAGGTGGAGCTTGCGCAGGGCGGCCGCCGTCTGACTCCGTACGGTGTTGACCGAGACGGAGAGATGGCGCGCGATGTCGTCGTTGGAGGTCACGCCGCTGCTCAACAGCCCCACCACGCGCCGTTCGGCGGCGGTGAGCAACTCGAGCTGTGCGGGATCGGCCGGCGTCGGCCGCGCCTCGCGGAGCTCGCGCAGCAGCCGGGGGGCGACGAGTGGCGAGATCGTCGCCATGCCGGCCGCGGTGCCGCGGATGACAGGCAGCAGCTGGTCGCTGTCGTGGCCCTTCAGCAGATACCCGCTGGCACCGGCCTCGAGGGCATCGACGAGGAAGGAGTCGGACACCTCGCTGGTCAGCAGGACCACTCGGCAGCGATCGGCGCGCTCGGCCGTGATCCGACGGGTCGCCTCGATGCCGTCCATGCCGGGCATGTGCAGATCCATGAGCACGACGTCGACGCGCTCGGCTCGCGCCAGGACCACGGCATCCTGTCCGTTCGACGCCTCTCCGGCGACGCGGATCCCCCGGGCGTTCTCGAGCCGCAGGCGGATGCCGCGGCGGACGGTGCGGTTGTCGTCGACGATGAGGACGCTGACCTCGGGCTCGGCGGCTGTCACAGCGAAACCGCGTCGAAGGCGCCGACGGGAGCGCGCAGGGTGACCGACCATCCGCCGTCGTCGCGGGGACCGGCGGTGAGGGTGCCATGGATCAGGTCCACCCGCTCGGCCATGCCGGTCAGTCCCCATCCCAGACCCCCGGCATCCGGCGCCGTGCGGGGGACGAGGGCGGGGGCGTTCCGCACGGCGACATGCAGGGTGGCGGGGGACGCCTCGACATCGACTCGCGTCGCGGCTCCCGGGGCGTGCTTGCTCGCGTTCGTGAGCGCCTCCTGCACGACGCGGTACGCCGTCGTGGAGACCATCGCGGGGAGGTCGGCCATGGATCCGCGCACCTCGATCTCGATGCTCATGCCCCGCGCCGCCCAGAAGTCGCGCAGGCCGTCGAGGGAACGCAGGTCGAGGGTCGGTCCGACGCGCGAGCCGTTCTGGATGCGGAGGTCTCGCAGGGCAGCGTACAGGCTGGCCGACGCGAAGCGCCCCTCGGCCCGCATCTCGGCGATGAGCTCGGTCGCCTGCGCGGTGTCGAGGACGTCGATGTCGACGGCCGCATCGGCGAGGGAGAGCAATCCGGCGAGGTGCTGACCGGCCACGTCGTGGAGCTCTTGAGCGATGCGCGCGCGTTCGAGGGTGGTGACGCGCTCGATCTCGGCGGCATGGCGCTCGGCGGCGGCGGCGAGTTCGTCGCGCGTGCGTCGGAGGACGCGCATGCGCCGCGCCCACCAGATGCCCAGGGCTGCCGCGCCCGCGATCGGGGTGCCGAAGGCGAGGACGGCCTCGAGGACGAAGCTGCCCACGATGCCGAGGGGGACGCCCGTCGAAAGGGCCCACCCGAAGAGGGAGAGGCTCACCGCGGCGACCACCGTGACGGACCACCCGACGGCGACGAGCGGTCGCCTGCTCACGGCGAGGAGGAAGACGGTGACCGCCACCACGAGCGGGAGAGCGGTGAGCCAGCGGGGGATGGACAGGCCGACGACGAGAGCGACGTAGCAGGCCGCGGTGCCGATGACGGCGACCACCGGCGCGCGGGCGCTGAGGAAGAGGAACGCGCTCTGGGCCGCGCAGCCCAGGACGACGAGGGCGACGACGGCGGCCAAGGGAACGGGTCCGTCCCAGGGGAACTCGCCCTCCAGCAGCCCCGCGAGCGGGTTGGTCAGCGCCTGCACGGTGGTGACGAGGAAGACGATCGCGACGAAGACCGCCAGCGAGCGGGGACGCGTCAGGACGCGGGTGAGGTCGTCGTTCGTCGGCACCGCGTCACTCTAGCGTCGGCGGGAGGACGTAGACCACGTCCGCCCCATCGCGTTCGTGCTCGACGAAACCGATGCGCGCGAGCATGTCGTGAGCGGGCTCGTCGTCGACCGACACGCAGGCGTAGAGCGGCCTCTCGGCCTCCCGTACGGTCAGCTGGCGCAGGGCCTCCGTCGGCGCCTCGTCCCCGGCATCCGGTGTCACGGCGAGCAGGATCTCGCGGTCGCCGTCGACGTCCATCGCGGCGGCGACGCCGGAGAGCCGGCCGTCCTCCGAGACCGTGTACACCTCGACGTCGGGGCGGTCGACCCACTCGTCGAAAGAGGCCCGCCCCTCGAAGACACCGCGCGGCCAGGAGGACCTGCTGGCCGACACGGCGTCGAAGGCGGCATCCCGGTGGTCGTCGGTCAGGGCGCGCAGCTCGATGTGGGGCATGCCGTCACGGTAGTGCCGTGGCGCGGTGCGGGGTGAGACCTTGTGCCGTCAGGCGAAACCGTGCAGCGCGAGGAACGTCCAGCTGGCGCCGTTCGCGTCGCGCCTCGCGGTCTGTTCGCGGAGATGCCGGAACAGCGGTTCGCGGGTGTCGTCGTCGATGCTCTCCCATCCGTCCAGATTGCGGCGGAGCACGAGATCGGTCTGCTCGAAGGCCTTCCGGAAGACGACATTGCGCGATTCGGCCACCAGCTGCGAGTACAGGGCCATCATCGCCCCGACATACGTACGCGATGACGGGGCATCGCGGAGGGCGTCCAGGAGAGCGAGCGTCTCGGCGATCTCCTCGTCGGTCGCGCGATCGAGGGCGACGTGCAGCACGCCGGCGATCGTGTGGGCGGCGTATTCGCGCATGTCCGTGCGGGCACGGTCGGTGAGGGAGGCCACACGCGTGTATCTGTTGGCGGCGACCTCGACGAGACCGATGCGTTCGAGGCGCTGGAGGGCCTCGCGGACGGGAGTGCGCGAGATGCCCATGAGTGCGGCGAGTTCGACGTCGCGCAGACGGTCGCCGGGCTGCAGGCGACCGTCGACGATGGCCTCGCCGAGAGAGCGGTACGCCGCGTCGACGAGGGCCGAAGCACGCCGCCGACCATCCATCAGCCGGATTTTACGACTCATCGCTAGCACAGAACATCGACATAACTGACTGATTCTTCGTTTTCGTGTCGCGCGCACGCTCGCGCGCCGGTAAAGTGATCGCCGTCACGCATCGCGTGGCATATCCGGGGGGATCCGTCGACGCCCGGGCTTCGAGCTCTGCTCAGCCCGGGCGTCGTATGGGCTCAGGACAATTCCCCCGTCATTCCGGCGCATTCCTCCGACCGCAACGTTTGTGTCACGGTGCCGTGCGCCGGAGGATTCCGGCCGTTACCGTGGGGGCACAGACCGGCGCGCTCGGCGTCGGCTCAAAGGGGAAAACGGCATCACGATGAGCACGCAGGGCACGGTCAAGTGGTTCAACTCGGAGAAGGGCTTCGGCTTCATCGCCCCCGATGACGGCGGACAGGACGTCTTCGCGCACTACAGCGCGATCCAGTCGGGCGGCTACCGCTCGCTCGAGGAGAACCAGCGCGTGGAGTTCGAGATCGCCCAGGGCCCCAAGGGCCTGCAGGCGGAGGACATCCGCCCGCTCTGACGCCGTCGGCTGCGGCCGATGCCGCCCCGCCCGCACGCTCCTTCGCGGTCGGGGCGATCAGCGTTCCTGGCGGACGAGCTCGACCCCGGCGGCCGCGAACTGCCGGATCGTGGCGTGGGGCAGGAACGCCCGCGTGAGCGCCGCCCCGATCCTCGTGAGGTCCGCCTCGTCGCGGTAGAGGAGATACATCGTCTCGTACCGCGGGTGGAACTTCTGCTTGAAGCGGTGGAGCGACGCGAACCCGTAAACGGGCTCGAGCATGTCGGCCATGCGCGTCTGCAGATCGGCGATGGCCCCGGCATCCGGGGGATACTCGTGAGCCAGAGGAGCGCCCGACAGCGACATGACCTGCGCGCCCTCGGCCGAGAACTGCTGCGCCGACGATCCGATCAGGTATTCCATGACGGGGCCGAAGCCGCCGTCGCGCCGTCGCATGAGGTCGAGGGTCCATCCCCGCACCTCTCCCTCGCCGTAGACCGGTAGCCACGAGAGGAAGCCGTCGACGTCGCCGTCGGGGGAGACGGCGAGGGCCAGGCGCACCTCGGGGTCGGAGGCCTCGTGCAGGGTGCCGAGGGTGAAGCCCATCTCGGGCAGTCCCTTGTCGCCCACCCAGCTCTCGGAGATGGCCCGCAGCTGCTGACGCACGCCCCACGGTTCGTCGGCGAGGCGCGTGAGCCGGAAGGTCATGCCCTCGCGCTGCGCGCGGTTCAGCGACGTGCGCACCGCGCCCCAGGCCTTGCCGGTGAACTGCAGACCGGGCAGATCGACCACGGTGTCGTCGGCGACCACGATGCGGCGCCAGTCGGGGGGAACGGCGGCGCTCGTCGCCCCGCCGGCACTGAAGAAGCAGGGCGCCAGGCCGGCGGCCTCGGATCGCTCGATGAACCGTCGGACGGTGGCGGCGCGATCGGCGTCGGGACCGAGAGGGTCGCCCAGCGCCAGGGCGACCCCCGACCGGCGTTGGTAGGCGACGATGCCGCGGCCGAACCGGGCGTACGACATGCCGTCCCACGTCGTCATCCACGACAGCGTTCCGCCACCGCTGGCACGCAGCTCGGTCTTCACGTCGTCGAGCGTCGGCGCCGGTGCGTCGCCGAGGGCGGCGCGCGGGCGGGCGCGGAACGCCCCGCGCACCAGCACGACGTATACGGATGCCACGACCCACAGCACCGACGACGCCAGCACGCTCGTGACGTCGGTGTCGATCTCGGCCTCGATACCGGACAGACCGACGGCGATCAGGAGGCCGATGACCGCGAGGACGAGCAGGACGTTGAGGAGGCAGTACACCAGGACCACGACCCAGGCCCACCGGCGACCGCGGCGCAGTGACGTGGCGACGACGAGCACGACCGCGGTGTTGATCGCGACGTCGATCCACGATCCGGAGGTCGCCGCCGAGCTGCCGAAGGGACCTGTCATCGGCGCGACGTAGCCGAGGATCTCGAAGGCGCCCAGGCCGCACACCACCACGAAGGCGATGAGCCGCTGTTCGCGCACGCTCACCCGCTGCGGCCGGAGCGAGCGGTCGACGGCGAGCACGAGGCTCACGGCGAGCACGTGCTCGAGGTCGGGGAGGGAGCCGTAGTAGACGAAGGTCACGGCCAGGATCGCGATGAACACGGTCCACGCACGCAACCGCCACGGTGACGGCAGAAGGGCGAGCGCCCCGGCGATGCACGCGAAGACGCCGCCGGAGGGGCCGACGTCGAGGGCGACGGCCTGCTGCTGCGCCCACGCCCACGGCAGCAGCGACGCGAGGGCGAGGAATCCCGCGGACGCCAGGACGGAGAAGAGCTGGCCTCCGGCGAAGAAGACCGCCGTGACGCGGCTACCCCGCCGGTACTCGAAGAACGCCATGATCGCCACGGCGGGCACGCCCGCGAGGTAGACCCAGGGCGCCGAGACGAAGAACGTCCCCGTGACCAGGGTCCACCACCGGCCCTCGGCGAACGCGGGGAGCCCGTAGGCGACATCGGCGTACATCGAGGATGCCGAGAACGGCGACCACAGGCCGCCTCCGATGACCCCGCAGAGGATGAGGACGGTGATCAGCCCGAGCGTGACCGGTACGCGCCGGGCGACGACCGAGAGGCGTCGGATGGGGGAGGAGTCCGCCATAGCGCTCACCATATTGCACGGTGCGGCGACGCTGCCTCAGTCGAGAGCGCCCGGAACGGCGTGCCACGCCGCGCGCGCGTTGGCCAAGGCCTCGGCGGCGTCGGTGGCGGCGCGGGCCGCGGCGAGCTCGCGCCGGGCTCGCGCGAGCTGCAGGCGGTCGGCGATGGGGGGGAGGTCGTCGCGCGCGTCCGCGGCGGCGAGGGCGGCTCGCGCGCACGCGAGCGTGCCGGGAAGAGCCGCGCGAGCGGCCTCGAGCCGCTGACGTGCGTTGACGGCAGCGCCGAGAGCGCGATCGCGCGTCTCGCGCACGCGCGCCACGGTAGCGATCGCCTCGCGCGGGCGGTGCACGGCAGCTGTGGCGGCGGTCTCGAGCTCGCGGGCGGCCGCCCGCAGCATCTCGTCGGCGGACGGAGTGCACTCCGCGGGTCGGGCGCTCGCGATCGCGATCGCTGCATCGAGCTCGTCGCGGGCGGCCGCGAGCTCGGCGTCGGCGTTCTCGGCCGCCTGCAGGGCCATGCGGTGCACGTCTTCGACGGCGCGCCCGTTCCGCTCGGCACGACGCAGCGCCGCGGTCGCGCGACGAAGGACGGAGGGTGTCGGGTCGGTCTCGGCGTCGCGCAGTGCCGCGTCGGCGTCGGAGATCGCCGAGGCCGCGGCGTCAGCGGCGCGCTGTGCGTCGATCCAGTCGGACGCATCGAAGCGTCGGCGCAGCGCCCCGAGCAGAGGATCCGGATCGCCCGTCGCCTCGAGGAGACCGTCGCGGCGCACCCGGGCGGCGTCGCGCAGGGCGGCGGGGAGTCGGCTTTCGGCCGCCCATTCGTCGAGGCGGCTCTGCAGGGCGTCGATCCGCGCGCGGCTCGTGTCGAGGTCCCGGCCGATCCGTCGGGCCTGGTCCCGCCGACGAGCGGGGACGGCGGAGCGGTCGTCCAGCGCCCACAGGTCGGTGAAGCCGCGGTCGCGGGCGCGGTGCGCGGCGGTGCGCCCGCGTCGCAGGTCGGTGGGTGCGTCGGGTGCGTCGAGGGCGTCGACCGCCTCGAAGGCCACGTCGAGGTCGTCGACGGCGTCGTCGAGGCGCCGTAGCGCCTCCGCCGCCTCCGCGACGGCCTCGTCGGCGGCCGCCCGCGCGCGCGGCGATCGGCGCGTCGCCCGCACGACGAGAGCGACCACCCCGGCGACGACGAGCACCGCGACCAGGGCGACGACGAACGGCAGTGCCGCGCCGAGGTCAGGCACCGGCGGGGTCCTCCACCAGCAGCAGAGAGCGCAGCTGCGCGACGTCGTCGACGGCGGCCTGAGCACCGTCGGCCTCGTGGGGCCAGCTGAAGCCCCAGCGGACGAAGATCACCGGCACACCGGCATCCGCCCCGCCTTCGACGTCGTGATGCCGATCGCCGATCAGCACGGGGCGCGAGACGTCGGCCCCCGTGGCGGCGAGACGACGCAGGGCCTCGCGGACGATGTCGGCCTTGGAACTCAGGGTTCGTTCGTCGAGGGTCGCCCCCACGACGGCCTCGAGGTCGGGGGCTACGCCGAAGTGGTTCATGAGCGCCACGACCTGCACCTCGGGCTTGGAGCTCGCGGTCGACTGCGGCACTCCGGCCGCGTGCACATCGTGCAGGAGGTCGGCCACTCCGGGGTAGAGCTGCGCGCTGACGGTGTAGCCCTCGCTCTTGTTGAGCTCGCGGTAGAACACGACCGCCGCGGTCGCCTCCTCGGGGGTCATGCCGACGTTGGCCTGGAACGATTCGAACATCGGCGGGCCGATCCAGTGCGACAGCTCGCCGCGCGTGGGCGCCCGGTGGCCGAAGTGCTCGAGCGTGATGGCCAGACGGCGGAGGATCCCCTCCGATGCGTCGACGAGAGTGCCGTCGACGTCCCACAGGATGCAGGAGAAGGGAGAGCGAACGCGCATACGACCACGCTACCGGCGGAGCCGTGCGGGGTGGGTCTCAGCGTCGGGGCCGTCGCGGGGACGGAGCAGAGCGGTCCGCAGAAAGCCGGCCCCGGGCGTCGAGAGGGACGACCGGGCGACCTCAGAACAGCCGCGGAGCCCCCGACTGCACGCCCTTCATCTCGTCGTAGTCGAGGGTGAGGCACCGGATGCCGCGGTCGGTGGCGAGCACGCGAGCCTGGGGCTTGATCTCCTGCGCCGCGAACACGCCCGTCACCGGCGCCAGGAGCGGGTCGCGGTTGAGCAGCTCGAGATAGCGCGTGAGCTGCTCGACCCCGTCGATGTCGCCGCGGCGCTTGACCTCGATGGCGACCGTGCCGGGACCGTCGTCGTTGCGCAGCAGCAGGTCGACCGGGCCGATCGCGGTGGGATATTCGCGACGGACGAGGGTGAGGTTCTCGCCCACGACCGACACCTGTTCGGCCAGGAGGCGCTGCAGGTCGGCCTCGACGCCGTCTTTGATGAGCCCGGGGTCGACCCCGAGGTCGTGTGCCGTGTCGTGCACGATCTCGTGGATGCGGACGAGGAGGGCGTCACCGGTCTTCGCGTGCGTCACGCGCCACCGCTCGATCACGCCGTCCTCCACGTCGACCTCGTCGGGGTCTTCGCGCGTGAGGCTGCACGGCGGGCTCATCCAGTTCAGCGGCTTGTAGGAGCCGCCGTCGGAGTGCACCAGCAGGCTGCCGTCGTTCTTGTGCACGAGCAGGCGGGTGGCGAGGGGGAGATGCGCGTTGAGACGGCCGGTGTAATCGACGGAGCAACGGGCGATGACGAGACGCACCCGACGAGCCTAATCGCGCTCGCCGGTGTCCGCCTCGTCGGGCGTCAGCGGCGTGCGGCCTCGTCGACCTTCGCCTCGTCGACCACGAGCGGCTTCGCCGCGCCGGAGAAGAGCCCGGATGCCACGATCAGCCCGACCACGATCAACAGGGTGTTCAGCAGGCCGATGTGGTCGCCGATCCAGCCGAGGATGGGCGGGCCGCACAGGAATGCGACGTACCCGATGGTCGCTGCGGCCGCGACGCGGGAAGCGGCCTTGGCGGGGTCGTCCGCGGCGGCCGACATGCCGATCGGGAATCCCAGCGACGCGCCGAGGCCCCACAGTGCCGCGCCGACGAACACGAGCGGTCCGTACGGCGCGAGGATGAACAGCAGCAGACCCACGGCGGCGGTCGCCGCGAGCACGCGCAGCACGATCACGCGGCCGAGGCGATCGACGACCGGGCCGCCCGCGATGCGACCGACGGTCATCGCGACCGAGAACACCGCGAGCACGGCGGGACCCGCCTCTTCGGGGGCGCCGTGGCCGTAGACGACGGCGGAGGGCAGCCAGTCGTTCGCGCTGCCCTCGGCGAAGGCCATGCCGAGCATGATCACGCCGAGCGTGTAGGTGCGCGGTTCGCGCCACGCCTGGAGCGAGGTGGCGAGGCGATCACGCCAGTGCGCGCGCTCCTCGGCGGCGGGGGCGTCCATCGCGACCTCGGCCCGCGGCACGTTCGCCACGGAGACGAAGGCGACCACGAGGATGACGACACCCATCGCGACGCAGTGCGCGAGCACGGGGATCCCCGCGCTGACGGCGACGAATCCCAGGCCTGCGCCGATGACCGTGCCGAAGCTGAAGAACGCGTGCAGCAACGGCATGATGGTGCGGCCGGTCGCCTTCTCGAGGGCGGCCCCCTCGACGTTCATCATCACGTCGACCGCGCCGTTGCCGAAGCCGAAGAGGGCGAGGCCGACGAGGGCGACGCCGAAGACCTGCAGTGTGTCGGCGCCGAACCCGATGACGCCGAGTCCGACGCCGACGAGTACGAGCGCGACGAGCATTCCGGTGCGCGCACCGAGGCGTGCGATCACCGCGGGCGCGATGGAGAGGCCGATGATGGATGCCACGCCCATACCGAGCAGCAGCAGGCCGACCCCGGAGTTCTCGATGCCGAGCGACTCGCGGATGGCGGGGACCCGGGACGCCCAGGTCGAGATGCTCAGTCCGCTCGCCAAGAAGATGGCGCAGATCGCGATGTGCCAGCGCACGAGCTGGGAGCGGGTGAGAGAGGTGAGCATGCCGACACTGTACCGAATCGATTCGACATCGATCGAATCGATTCGGCGGCACCGTGCGTCGCGGGTACGATCGGGCCGTGAGCACCCGCCGCGCCACCATCAGCGACGTCGCCCGTGAGGCCGGCGTCTCCCCGTCGACCGCCTCGGTGGTCTTCAGCGGGAAGACGCCCACCTCTGAGGCGACCCGCGCACGCGTGCTCGCCGCCGCCGATGCGCTCGGTTACACGGGGCCCGATCCGCGCGCGGCCTCGCTGCGGCGCGGTCGCAGCGGGATCGTCGGCGTGGTGTTCGACACGCACCTGGGCACGGCGTTCCTCGACCCCGTCACGACGCACATGATGGACGGCCTGGCCGACGGCGTCTCGCGCCTCGGCGCTGCGCTGCTGCTCCTGCGCGACGACGGCGAGACCGTCAGTGAGCCCTCTCTGCACACCGCACCCATCGACGCGGCGGTTTTGATCGGGTGCAGCCCCCGCATGCGCGATTCCCTCGAGATCGTCCGGGGGCGTGGCATCCCGGTGGTGGTCGTCGAGGGCGACGCGGGCGAGGGTGTCCCGCAGGTGCTGCTCGACAACGCCGAGGCGCAGCGTGCCGCAGCCCAGCACGTCGCCGACCTCGGCCACCGCGACGTGGTCATCGTGACCCTCCCCATCGACACCTCGCGACGCCGCGGATGGGTGACGGCCGACGAGCCCGTCCGCGTCGACGTCACCGCCGACCGCCTGGCGGGTGCGCGCGAGGTGTTCCCCCGGGCGCCGGTGCTCGCCGCGGCGACGAGCTCGATCGACGAGGGGGCGATCGCGGGACGCACCATCTTCGGCGACCCGTCGCGCCGACCCACGGCCGTGATCGCGCAGAGCGATCTGCTCGCCGCCGGAGTCATCCGCGCGGCGGAAGAGGCCGGGCTGCGTGTTCCGCACGACGTCAGCGTCACCGGCTTCGACGGCGTGGTGGTCGACGGCCTCGCGCCTCACGTGCTCACGACCCTCGTGCAACCCGCGACCGCGAAGGGGCGGGCGGCGGGTGAGGCGGTGGCCGCGATGCTGGAGGACGACGAACCCTCCGGCCTCGACCTGACCTGTACGTTCCGCGTGGGGACGACGACGGCCCCACCGCCTACCACATGAGAAACCGTGGTCCACGGACTCTCATGCTCCGCATAGAATAGGTTCGACACCCCGAGAGCCCGGGCATTCGCCCGTCGACCCCGAGGAGGCCCGCACATGCTGATGTTCCTGGGCGCCTTCACGGCTCTCCCTCTGCTCCTCCCGTGGCTCGTCTCGAGGATCGGTGCGCGCGCGTTCTACGTCGCGGCCGTTCTCCCGGCCCTGGCGTTCGCCCACGCCCTGGTGCTCGCTCCCGCCGTGTTCGCCGGAAACATTCCCTTCGAGGAATACCGCTGGATCCCTGCGATCGACGTCTCGCTCTCCATGCGCATGGACGTGCTCGGCTGGATCCTCACCCTCGTCGTCACCGGCGTCGGCGCCCTGGTGATGCTGTACTGCCGCTGGTACTTCCGCGGCAAGACGAAGGGCGTCGGGCAGTTCTCCGCGGTGCTGCTCGCCTTCGCCGGCGCGATGTACGGCCTCGTCCTGACCGACGACGTCGTCGTGCTGGTCATGCTGTGGGAAGTCACGAGCGTGCTCTCGTACCTGCTCATCGGCTACTACCACGCACGTGCCGCCAGCCGACGGGCGGCTCTGCAGGCCCTGTTGGTCACCACGCTCGGCGGCCTGGTCATGCTGATCGGCGTGGTGCTGCTCGTCGTGCAGGCCGGTACCTCGAGCCTGTCGGCCATCCTCGCCGACCCGCCCACCGGCACGGTCGTCGACATCGCCGTGCTGCTGCTGATCGTCGGGGCGTTGAGCAAATCGGCCATCTTCCCCTTCCACTTCTGGCTCCCCGGCGCCATGGCGGCCCCGACCCCGGTCAGCGCGTACCTGCACGCCGCCGCCATGGTGAAGGCGGGCATCTACCTCATCGCGCGCCTCGCGCCGGGCTTCGCCGAGACGCCGTTCTGGCGACCGACGCTGATCGCGCTCGGGGTCTTCACCATGCTGCTCGGTGGTTTCCAAGCCCTGCGCGAGCGCGACCTCAAGCGGATCCTGGCGTTCGGCACGGTCAGTCAGCTGGGCTTCCTGACCGTCATGCTGGGCTACGGAACGCGGGATGCCGCCCTCGCCGGCGCGGCTCTGCTGCTGAGTCACGCGCTGTTCAAGTCGTGCCTCTTCCTCGTCGTGGGCGTCATCGACCGCCAGCTCAACACCCGTGACATCGGGCAGCTGTCGGGTCTTGGTCGGCAGGCTCCCGTCATGGCGACGGCGTCGTTCGTCGCGATCGCATCGATGGCGGGCGTCATCCCGACGCTGGGCTTCGTGGCGAAGGAGACCGCGCTCACCGCCCTCCTGCACGAGGCCGAGGCGGGCGCGGGGTGGGGGACCGTCGCCCTGATCGGAATCGTGCTCGGCTCGGCGCTCACGGCGGCGTACGGCATCCGGTTCCTGTGGGGCGCGTACTGGACCAAGCGCGACGTCGAGACCACCGAGTGGCCCGACCCGCCCATCGGCTTCCTCTCGGCGCCCGTGCTGCTGGCGGCGGGTTCGCTCGCGCTCGGTGTGCTGGCCCCGGTCGTCGACCATTGGCTGGCGCCCTACGCCGACGGTCTTCCCGAGGCGACGCCCGGCGTCGCCGCGCCCGAGTACCCGTACCATCTGGCCCTCTGGCACGGTCTCGAGCCGGCGCTGTTCATCTCGCTCGGCACGCTCGCGCTCGGCGCGGGGATCTTCTGGCTCGTGCGCAAGACGCAGCTGCACAAGCGGCGCCGCGCACTCCCCTTCACGGCGAACGATGTGTACAACGTCGCGCTCCGCGGTATCGATCACTCCTCGGAGTGGGTGACCGCACGCTTCCAGCGGGGTTCGCTGCCCTTCTACGTCGGCACGATCTTCATCGTGCTCGTCATCGCCGAGGGCACGGCCCTGTTCGCCTCGGCCGAGTGGCGGGCGCAGTTGGACGCCTGGCACTCCCCGACGCAGCTCATCGCCGCCCCGCTGATGATCGCCGCCGGCATCCTCGCCGTGCGCGCTCGCAAGCGCTACACGGGCGTTGCGCTCGTCTCGGTCACCGGACTCGGTCTGGTCGTGCTGTTCGCGACGAGCGGCGCCCCCGACCTCGCCCTCACGCAGGTGCTCGTCGAGACCGTCACCCTCGTCGTCTTCGCCCTCGTGCTGCGGCGTCTGCCCGCGCGCATGGGGGAGCAGAACGCCTCCGTGGCGCCGCTGGCCCGGGCCGTGCTCGGCGCGGGCGTCGGTCTCACGATGGCCCTGGTCGCCATCGTCGCGACGGGAGCCCGTCAGGACCTCCCCATCTCGCTCGAGTGGCCCCCGCTGGCGTACGAGATCGGCCACGGCCGCAACGTCGTCAACGTCGCGCTCGTCGACCTGCGCGGATGGGACACGATGGGCGAGCTGTCGGTGCTGGTGCTCGCGGCGACAGGTGTGGCATCCCTCGTCTTCATCACCGATCGCAGCGACAACCTCTCGCGCCGCTCCGGCACCGCGCGCAGTCGGACGGGTCTCGGACGTCGCCGTCCGCTCGTCGAGACCGACAGCGGCGTCCGCGCGCAGCGCGTCGGCGAGACCGGGGCGCCGCGGGCCTGGCTCGTGTCGGGCGCGAAGGTGCAGCCCGAGAACCGGTCGATCCTGCTCGAGATCATCATCCGCGTGCTCTTCCACACGGTGATGGTCATCTCGCTCTACCTCCTCTTCGCGGGGCACAACCTCCCCGGCGGCGGCTTCGCCGGTGGGCTCGTCGCCGGTCTGGGCCTCGTCATGCGCTACATCGCCGGTGGGCGCTGGGAGCTCGGCGCCGCCGCCCCCACCGACGCCGGTCGCCTCCTCGGCGCCGGAATGGCGATCGCCGTGCTGTGCGCCCTGGTGCCGATGTTCTTCGGGTTCGCCCCCCTGCAGAGCTTCACCTTCGAGGGGGAGCTGCCCCTCATCGGTCACTGGGAGTTCGTCACGAGCACGATCTTCGACATCGGCGTCTACCTCGTCGTGATCGGCCTCGTGCTCGACGTGCTGCGCAGCCTCGGCGCCGAGGTCGACCGGCAGTCGCAACTGCCCGAGGACGCGGAGGTGGTGAACCCGTGAACATCTCCCTCGTGCTGGTGATCGTGATGGCCGTGCTCTTCGCGTGCGGCGTCTACGCGATGCTCGAGCGCAGCCTCACGCGCGTGCTCATCGGCTTCCTGCTGCTCGGAAACGCCGCCAACCTGCTGCTGCTCATCGTCATGGGGCGACCGGCCATCGCCCCGTTCTACGACGGCGAGACGGATGCCGCAGAGATGTCGGATGCGCTCCCGCAGGCCCTCATGCTCACCGCGATCGTCATCACGTTCGCGATCTCGGCCTTCCTGCTCGCCCTCATCTACCGCTCGTGGCAGCTCGGTCAGGCCGACACGGTCGTCGACGATGCGGACGACGTCGCCCTGCGCACCCGTACGGCGGAGGAGGTCGAGGACGCGATGGACGAGGAATCGCGCTCCGACGACGACGACGTCACCACCGACTTCGTGGGCGACGTCGCGAACCCGATCCGCGTGCTGCACCAGGGCGATCTGTCGCACCTCGTCGACGACGCGCCGGTCGACCGCGTGGCCGTCCGGCGCCGCACATCCGACGACGACCCCGAGGCCCCCCGCGACCCCCAGGACGGTGATCGCTCGTGAGCGCCCTCGTGCCCCTGCTCGTCGGCATCCCGCTCATCGGCGCCGCGATCAACCTCATCTTCGGTCGTCGCAAGAAGACGCAGATCGTCGTGTCGGTCGCGTCCCTCGCGGCGGTGCTCGTGCTCGGCGCGATCCTGCTCGTCGCGGTCGACACCAACGGCCCCATCGCCGTGGCGATCGCCGCGTGGCAGATCCCCCTCGGCATCGTGCTCTACGTCGACGTGCTGGCCGCTCTGCTCGTGGTCGTCACGAGCATCGTCCTGCTCGCGGTCCTGCTGTTCTCGATCGGTCAGGGGGCGGCCGACAACGACGAGGACACCCCTGTCTCGATCTTCTACCCGGCGTACCTCATCCTGGGCGCGGGCATCTTCAACGCCTTCATCGCCGGCGACCTCTTCAACCTCTACGTCGGCTTCGAGATCCTGCTCGTCGCGTCGTACGTGCTCATCACCCTCGGCGGCACCGAGTCCCGCATCCGCACCGGCGTCGTCTACATCGTCGTGTCGCTGGTGTCGTCGATCCTGTTCCTCGCGGCCATCGCGATGGTCTACGGGGCGCTGGGCACCGTCAACATGGTGCAGATCAGCGAGCGCATGGCGATGCTGCCGCAGGACACGCAGACGATCCTGCACCTCATGCTGCTGCTGGCCTTCGCCATCAAAGCCGCGGTGTTCCCGCTGTCGTTCTGGCTGCCCGACTCGTACCCGACGGCACCGGCCCCGGTCACGGCCGTGTTCGCGGGCCTGCTGACGAAGGTCGGCGTCTACGCGATCATCCGCACCGAGACGCAGCTGTTCGTCGACAACGACATCAACTTCCTGCTGCTCATGGTGGCCCTCGCGACGATGATCGTCGGCGTGCTGGGCGCCGTGGCCCAGGCCGAACTCAAGCGCATCCTGTCGTTCACGCTCGTGAGCCACATCGGCTACATGATCTTCGGCCTCGCGATCAACACACCGCTCGCGGTGGGCGCGACGATCTACTACATCGTCCACCACATCATCGTGCAGACGACCCTGTTCCTCGCCGTCGGGCTGATCGAGCGCCGGGCCGGCAGCACCTCGATCCTCAAGGTCAAGGGACTCATGCGCGCGGCTCCGCTGCTCGCGGTGCTGTACTTCATCCCGGCGATCAACCTGGGCGGGCTCCCGCCGTTCTCGGGCTTCATCGGCAAGTACGCGCTGTTCGACGCCGCGGCCCAGGTGGGCACGCCGGTCATGATCGTGCTCATCGTGGGCGGTATCGTCACCTCGATCCTCACGCTGTACGCGCTCATGCGCGCCTGGAACCTCTCGTTCTGGCGCGAAGACGACGACTCGGCCGAGACGAGCGAGCGCATCGCCTACCTCGGCAACGCCCCCGCGGCGACGATCTCGACCGAGCGACGCACGATCCCGCGCATCATGACCGTCGCGACCGCCGGCATGGTCATCGTCACGATCTCGCTGACGGTGTTCGCCGGCCCCCTTCTCGACGCGTGTCTGCGGGCTGGGGAGCGCATCTACGGCGGGGTCACCCTCGTGCAGCTGCAGGATGCGGAGGACCCGCGATGAGCCCCACCCGCCGCGCGCAGGTGTCGCTTTTCCTGCACCAGCTGCCGCTCCTGCTGTGGCTGATCGCTCTGTGGATGCTGCTGTGGGGCCAGTTCACGTGGCTCGCCTTCGTGACGGGTCTCGTCATGGCGGTCTTCGTCACTCGCGTGTTCCGTCTGCCCCCGGTGGAGCTGTCGGGTCGCATCAACCTCTGGTACGGCGTGATCTTCGTCGTCACGTTCCTCGGTGCCGTCGTCAAGGGGTCGCTGATCGTGGCCTGGCAGGTGCTGGACTTCCGTCGCCAGCCCGGCGCCGCGATCATCGCGGTGCCGTTGCGGGTCGACGACGACGTGATCATGGCCCACACCGCGGTGACGGCATCCCTCATCCCGGGGTCGCTCATCGTCGACGTCGACCGCGAGAACCGCACCCTGTATCTGCACACGATCGGGGTGCGCAGCGAAGAGGATGCCGAGCACCAGCGCCGCATCGTGCTCGGCTGGGAGGCGCGCATCACGCGCGCCGTCGGCTCGCGCGAGGAGCTGCAGGAGCTGCGCGCCCGCATCGCCGACAGCTCGACCCATCACCACAGTTCGATCGAATCGCCGCGAGAGGGGAGGACCCTGCTGTGACCGCCCTCGTCGTCGTCATCCTCGTCGTCTTCGCCGTCGCTGCGGTGCTGGCCCTCATCCGGTTGGTGATCGGCCCGTCGATCCTCGACCGTGCGGTCGCCGCCGACGTGCTGCTCACCGAGGTGATCTGCATCCTCGGTGCCGACATGGTGATCAACCATCACACGCGCTCTCTGCCCGCGATGCTCATCATCGCGGCGGTCGGCGTGTTCGGTTCGATCGCCGTCGCCCGCTTCGTCGCGCGGAAGGAGAACCCGCGGTGACCCTCGAATCGGTGCTCGACACCGTCGCCCTCGTCCTCGTGCTGATCGGCGCCGTGCTCTGCCTCACGGCGACGCTGGGGCTGCTGCGCTGGCGTGACGTCCCGACGCGTCTGCACGCGGCGACCAAGCCCCAGGTGCTGGGCGTACTGCTCATCGTCATCGCGGTCGCGCTGTCGCTGCGCACGTGGGAGGTGGTGGCCTTCGGCATCCCGATCGTGCTCATCCAGTTCGCCACGGCTCCGCTCGCGGCGCACATGGTGGGTCGGGCGGCCTACCGCAACCGCACGACCGACGAGGCGAACCTCTTCGTCGACGAGCTGCAGCACAGGACCGAGCAGCCCGGGTCGACCGGGGCGGAAACGCGGCCGGAGAGCTGACGAGTCGGGCGGCCCTCGCGGCCGTGGCGATTCGGTCGGATGCCCCGGTTCACAGCGCCGCGGCGAGGGCCCGACCGACGGTGCGGCCGGTGAACAGGCAGCCGCCGAGGAAGGTGCCCTCGAGCGCGTTGTAGCCGTGGGCGCCGCCGCCGCCGAATCCCGCCGCCTCTCCCGCGGCGTACAGACCCTCGATCGGGCGGCCCGTGGCATCCATCGCCCGTCCGCTCAGGTCGGTCTGGATGCCGCCGAGCGACTTGCGCGTCACGATCCAGAGGCGCACCGCGATGAGGGGTCCGTGGCGCGGGTCGAGCAGTGCGTGGGGCTTCACGGTGCGGAAGATGCGGTCGCCGAGGAACCTTCGGCTGTTGCGGATGCCCATCGCCTGCGCGTCCTTCGCGTAGGGGTTCACCATCTCGCGGTCGCGGTCGACGATCTGTCGGCGGATCGCGTCCTCGTCGAGCAGACCGTCGCCCGTGAGCGCGTTCATCTTGCCCACGAGGTCGCCGAGGGTGTCGGCGACGACGAAGTCGACGCCCCGGGTCTTGAATGCCTCGACCGGCCCGGGCGCGGTGCGACCGAGCCGACTGCGCAGGAGCAGCCCCAGGTCACGGTCGGTGATGTCGGGATTCTGCTCCGACCCCGACAGGGCGAACTCCTTCTTGATGATCGTCTGGTCGAGCACGAACCACGAGTAGTCGTAGTCGGCGAGGTCGGGGGTGGTGCGCAGCAGGCGCAGGGTGCCGAGCGTGTCGTATCCGGGGAGGCCGGGTGTGGGCAGACGGCGGCCGCGCGCGTCGAGCCACAGGGACGAGGGACCGGGGAGGATGCGGATCGCGTGGCCCGGCCACACCGGCGCGAAGTTCTGCACGCCCTCGGTGTAGTGCCACATGCGGTCGCGGTTGACCAGGCGCACGCCCTGCGATTCCGCGATGTCGAGCATGCGCCCGTCGACGTGCGCGGGGACGCCCGTGACCATCTTCTTCGGCGGGGTCCCCAGCCGTTTCGGCCACCAGGCACGGACGCGGTCGTGATCTCCGCCGATCCCGCCCGTGGCGATCACCACGGCGTGCGCGGACAGCTCGAAGGTCGACACCTCGTCGCGCGACGACGACACCCCGCGCGCGGAGTCGTCGGGGGCGAGGATCGCCCCACGGATGCCGGTCACCCGGCCGTCCGTGAACACCAGGGCATCGACCCGGTGGCGGAAACGGAGATCGAGGGCGCCCTCCGCCGCGGCGGCGCGGGCACGGTCGGCGAACGGCTCGGAGATCCCGGTGCCGGTGCCCCAGGGCACGTGGAAGCGAGGGACCGAGTTGCCGTGACCCGCGGCCGAGAGCGACCCGCGCTCCGCCCATCCCACGACGGGCGTGAAGCGCACGCCGTGCTCGTGCAGCCAGGCGCGCTTCTCGTCGGCGGCGAACTCGACGTAGGCGCGTCCCCACTTCTTCGCCCACTCGTCCTCGGCGTGCGGCCCGTCGAGCCGGTCCCACCCGGCCGAGCCCTGCCAGTCCTGCCACGCGAGGTCGAACGAGTCGCGGACACCGAGCCGGCGCTGCATGGGGGAGTCGACGAGGAAGATCCCTCCGAACGACCAGAACGCCTGCCCGCCGAGGTTCGACGCGTTCTCCTGGTCGACGAGCAGCACCCGCTTGCCGGCGCGCACGAGCTCGTTGCTCGCGACGAGGCCGGCCAGCCCCGCGCCCACGATGATGACATCGGCATCCATCGGTTCCTCCCTCGACGCGTCGGCGGTGATGTGCGTGTTCGCATCATCTCTCGGAACGACCGAGAGGCGCGAGGACCGCGCGGCGACTCAGTGCTGTTCGAGAAGGGCCGTAAGGGTCACACGCCGGCTTCGCGGACGTCTTCCGCCGCTTGCGGTGACGGGGTCCCCTCCGCGGGGTCGGGCGTCTCGGTGCGGTGGTCGAGTTCGCGTGCCTCCCGCTCCTCCCGGCGGCCCTCGGCGAGGAATGCCAGGCGGTTCAGGCACTCGTGGTTGCGCGCCACGAGCATCGGTTTCCACAGCAGCGAGGGCAGCAGGGCGGCGGCACCCGAGACCGGCTCCTCGAGGATCGTCACGGCGATCCCGTCGCCGTGCGGGCGCACATCGATGCGGATCACGCCTCGACCGAGGAGACCGGCTTCCGGCCGCAGCCGGAGTCGTCGCGGCGGGTCCCACTCGACGATCTCGGTCTCGTCGTGGATCATCACGGGCCAGACGCCGAGGGAGTGATGGATGCGGCTGCCCTCGCGGGGCCACTCCGCGTCGACGTCGCGCATGCGGGCGGCGCCGACGACCCACACGGGGTAGAGCCACCCGTCGGACAGCACCGCGAAGAGGTCGTCGGGTGTGCACCGCATGAGGCGGGTGTTGCGGGCGGCCATGGCACTGCATCCCTCCGGTCGGCGTGATTCGACTGTAGGGGTGGATGCCGCGTCCGCGGCGGGACTTGACGGTTCGGTCGGGAGGGGGCGTCGAGGTGGCTGAGCTCGTCGAAGCCACCGGGAGTGGGGGCGCAGGGAGGTGGCTGAGCTCGTCGAAGCCACCGGGGTTGGTGCGGGCCCGGCCCCTTCGACAGGCTCAGGGGCCTCGCGTCGCGAAGGGGCCTCGCGTCGCGAAGGGGCCTCGCGTCGCGAAGGGGCCTCGGCGTTGCGCAGGGCCGGCGCTGCGCCGGGGCCCGGGGTGGAGAGTGGCACCGGGGCGCGAAGGACCACCTCCGCGCCCCGGGCACCTCCGCGCCCGCCTCAGCCGCGCGTGATGTCGGTCACCACGCCCTTCGCCAGGCGCAGCCGGCGGCGGGCGCGGCGGGCCACCGCCGAGTCGTGCGTCACGACCACCAGCGTCAGCCCCTCGGCGTTGAGCGTCTCGAGCACGTCGAGGATCTCGTCGCGCATGCTCTCGTCGAGGTTGCCCGTCGGTTCGTCGGCGAGCAGCACCCGCGGCTGCTTGGCGACGGCCCGCGCGATGGCGACGCGCTGCTGCTGCCCGCCCGAGAGCTCTCCCGGGCGGTGATCGGCGCGGTCGGCGAGACCCACGCGCGTGAGCGCCTCGGTCACGCGTCGGTCGCGCTCGCCGCGATCGAGGCGCAGCGGCTCGAGGCCCATGTCGACGTTCTCCGACGCCGTCAGGGTCGGGATGAGGTTGAAGCCCTGGAACACGAAGCCGATCTCCTCGGCACGCAGGCGGCTCAGCTGCGCGTTCGACGCCCGTGCGATGTCGACCTCGCCGAGGGCCACCGACCCGCTCGAGGGCCGGTCGAGGGCGCCGAGCATCTGCAGCAGCGTCGACTTGCCGCCGCCGGTCGGGCCCTGGATGGTCACGAAGTCGCCCGCGGCGATCTCGAGGTCGATGCCCGCGAGAGCCTGCACGGTGCGATCCCGCTGACGGTACGTGCGCGTCACCTGCGCGAGGCGGTACGCGGTGGCGGTGGCGGTGGGAACGGTGAGGGTCATGATGTCTCCTTCGAAGGACGGGGGATGCCGCTCACGCGACCGAACGGAGGGCGGCGGCGGGGCTGAGGCGTGCAGCACGCCATCCGCCGAACGCTCCGGCGAGCACGCCGCCGAGGACGGCGATGCCGACCGCGGCCACCACGACGACCGGGGTGACGGGGGCGCTGAGGACGATGTCGGTGGCCTGCGCGGCCGCCTGACCGAATCCGCCGGGGCCGCCGGCTCCCGGCCCGCCCTGTGCACTACCGGAGGTGTTCGCGGCGACCGACACGGTCGGCGAGATGACGTTGACCACCAGGATGCCGCCGAGCCCGAGGATCAGACCCGCGACACCGCCGAGCAGGCCCTGGACGAGCGACTCGCCCGCGACCTGCCGCACGATGCGCGCGTTCGACCACCCGATGGCCTTGAGCGTGCCGAATTCGCGCGTGCGGCGGGCGACGCCCGAGATCGTGAAGAGCACCGCGAGGGCCAGGGCGACCAGCAGCACGACGAGGCTGAGCCAAGTGCCGAGGTTCGAGATCATCGTCGAGGCGCTCGAGAGCGACCCCGAGACGGTGGAGGCGAGCTCCGACTGCGAGCTCACCGTCGCGTCGGGCAGCGCGGCGGTGAGCTCGCTCTGCACCTGGTCGATGGCATCCGCCGAATCGGCCTGCACGTACACGGTCGAGACCACGTCGCCGACCCCGGCCAGCGTCTGGGCCACGTCGAGGGGGAGGTAGACGTTCGCGGCGGTGTCGGCGTCGGCCGAAGCCGAGGCGACGATGCCGACGATCTGCATCGCGGTGCCGCCCACGTCGACGGTGCCGCCGAGGCTCAGTCCGGCGCTCGCCGCGTACGTCGCGTCGATGACCGCGACGTTCGTTCCGGCATCCGCTGCCTCCAGGGCACGACCCTCGCTGACCGTGACGGAGGAGAGGGGGCCGACGGATGCCGCCGGGTCGACGCCCAGCACACTGAAGGAGTCCACGCCGAAGGCGCTGCCGCCGTCGCCGCCCGGGCCGCCCGCCGGCGGTTGGCCCATGCCCTGTCCCTGCTCGGTGCCGGTGCCGGTGCCGGTGTCGGCGCTGCGGTCGGGGATCTCGCCCGAGAACGTCGTGTTGGTGAGGGCGAGGGCGCCGGTCGCGGCCGTCACCCCGTCGAGACCCGTCACCGTGGTCACGGTCGACGCGTCGAGCGTGCCGCGCATCATGTCGGTCATCAGGCGCGACTGGCTGAGGGTGGTCGTCCCGTCGCTGGTGGCGCCGTCGTCGGCGCCGAAGTCGAAGCGCGGACCGCCGCCGCCTTCGCCCGGCTCGGTCTGCGCCCCGGTGACGGTGAGGTCGGTGCCGACTCCGTAGACCGACGACAGCGCCTGCGACTGCGCGTCGCGCACCCCCGCCGAGAGCGCGTTGACCACGATGACGAGCGCGATGGCGATCGCGAGTCCGACCGCGACGATCACGGTCTGTTTGGTGCGGCCGGCGAGTTCGCGCCGCAGGTAGGTGCCGTACATGCTTCTCCTTCCGGACGCGGGGTGCGGCCGTCGCAGTGAACGTAGGAACGGCACCCTCACCGCCGCCTCACGCTTTCTATGAAGCGCGTATGTCGCGGTGACACGGCCGCTGTGGGCGGGCATGCTGGCATCCATGACCTCCCGCCCCGCCCCCCTGCTGCGTCCCGACGGCACGCCGATCCGCGCTCTCGTCGTCGACGACGAAGCCAACCTGAGCGAGCTGCTGCGTATGGCACTGCAGAACGAGGGGTGGGACGCCCGCACCGCCGCCGACGGCCAGGAGGCGCTCGGCGTCATCCGCGACTTCGACCCCGACCTGCTGGTGCTCGACATCATGATGCCGGGGCTCGACGGCATGGGGCTGCTCGCCCGGGTCCGCGCGGCCGGGAACGACGCCCCCGTGCTCTTCTTGACGGCGAAGGATGCCGTGGAAGACCGCATCGCCGGCATCTCGGCCGGCGCCGACGACTACGTCACCAAGCCGTTCAATCTCGAGGAGGTCGTCGTCCGACTGCGCGGCATGGCCCGACGCCACGTCGCCGCCGTCGCCGACGCCGATCCGCGACTGCGCGTGGGCGATCTGACCCTCGACGAGGAGGCCTACGAGGTCGAGCGCGGTGGCATCCCGATCAAGCTCACCGCGCGCGAGTTCGAGCTGCTGCGCTACCTCATGCAGAACCCCCGCCGGGTGCTGAGCAAGGCGCAGATCCTCGACCAGGTGTGGAGCTACGACTTCGGCGGCGACGGCAGCGTCGTCGAGATCTACATCTCGTACCTGCGCAAGAAGATCGACACCCTCGGCGAACCCCTCATCCACACGGTGCGCGGCGTCGGCTACACGATCAAGGCGTCATGACCGCGTCCGCCGTGTCGCGGCATCCGTCGTCGCGGCGGCGGTGGACGCTGCGCCGCACCCTCGTCGTCGGGACCAGCCTGCTCGTCGCGCTGGCCTTCGTGGTGATGAGTCTCGCGACGATCGTCTCGCTGCGTTCCTTCACCCTCGACCGGCTCGATCAGCAGGTGACCGAGGGGCTGTCGTTCGCGGCGGGCCGCGGGTCGTTCGAGAACCGGAGCGGATCGCAGCCGCCGCCGAGCCAGACGCAGGGTCAGGATGCCGACCGCCCGGCGCCGCGGATCGGCTCGCTGCAGGTGACGGTCGCCTCCGACGGCACCGTTCGCGCGTCGGAGTACACCCGCAGCGACGGCACGCAAGTGCAGCTCACCGCGGACCAGGTGGCGTCGCTGCGGGCGGGCGTGCCGACCGACCGCATCCCGACCACGATCGACCTCGGCGGTGACCTGGGCTCGTTCCGGGTCGCCGCGGCCGAGGTCGACGGCACGACGGTGTTCGCCGGCAACTCGGATGCCGACGTCACGGCGACCACGACGGCCCTGACGGTGATCCTCCTCGCGGTGAGCGCGGCGACCCTGCTGATCGCCGTGGTCGGCCTCTCGCTCTTCGTGCGCCGGAGTCTGCGGCCCCTCGACCGCGTGGCCGCGGTCGCTCAGCGGGTGTCGACGCTGTCCCTCGCGGCCGGCAGCGTCGAGATCCCCGACCGGGTCGCCCCCGCCGACACCGATCCGGTCACGGAGGTGGGCCGGGTCGGCGCATCGCTCAATGGGCTGCTCGGCCACGTGCAGTCCTCGCTCGCGGCCCGTCAGCACAGCGAGGACCAGCTCCGTCGCTTCATCGCCGACGCCAGCCACGAGCTGCGCACGCCCCTGTCGAGCATCCGCGGCTACGCGCAGCTGTCGCTGGGCGAAGACGCACCGATGACGCCGACGCAGGCCCGCTCGTTCGACCGGATCGAGTCGGAGGCCACGCGCATGGCATCCCTCGTCGACGACCTGCTGCTGCTGGCCCGCCTGGATGCCGGTCAGCCCCTGCGCCGCGACGAGGTGGAGCTCACGCTCCTCGCCGTCGACGCCGTGAGCGACGCGCAGGCGGCGGATGCCGCGCACGCCTGGCGCCTCGACGTCACCGACGACCTCATCTCGGTGACGGGCGATGAGAACCGCCTGCGCCAGGTCGTGGCCAACCTGCTGCGCAACGCGCAGGTGCACACCCCTCCGGGGACGACGGTGACCCTGTCGCTCGCACGCGACGGGGCGGGGGCGGTGCTGCGCGTCGCCGACGACGGACCGGGGATCGACCCGGGGGTCGCCGGGCGTCTGTTCGACCGATTCGCCCGGGCCGATGACTCCCGCAACCGGGATGCCGGCAGCACGGGCCTCGGGCTCTCGATCGCCCAGGCGATCACCGAGGCCCACGGCGGGAGCATCGCGGTCGAGAGCGTTCCGGGGCGGACGGTGTTCGAGGTGCGGCTGCCGGTGTGACCCGGCGCTCACGCGTGAGTCGCCAGAAACCGTCGCCGGGGAATGACCGGAAGCGCCAGATTCTGGCGACTCGCGCGGGGTGCGGAGGGCGCGTCAGCCGATCAGGCTCGGCTGCAGGTCGCGCAAGGTGCGGTGGTGCGTCATGCGGGTCACGCCGATCGCCGCGAGCAGCACGCCGCCGACCATCCACGCCCCGAGCACGAGCAGGTCGGGGCCGACCCGCGAGACGTCTCCGCCGTACATGACCTGGCGCATGGCATCCACGACGTACCCCATCGGCAGCACGTGGTGCAGCGCCGCCAGGGGAGCGGGGAGCGTCTGCCACGGGAATGTCCCGCCCGCGGTGACGAGCTGCAGGACCATCAGCACGAGGCCGAGGAACTGCCCCACCGAGCCGAGCCACACGTTCAGCGCCAGCACGATCGCCGCATACGTCGCCGAGGCGAAGAGCAGGATGCCGAGGGCGGCCCACGGATTCGCGAACGAGAACTGCAGGGCGATCGCGAGCACCGTGAACAGCCCCACCATCTGCAGGGCACCGAGGCCCGCCGGCGTGAGCCATCCCGCGAGGGTCACCCGCACGGGGGAGCGCAGGGCCGTGATGGCGCGCTTGGAGACGGGCTTGACGATGAGGAACAGCGCGTAGATGCCGATCCAGCCGGCCAAGGCGGCGAAGAAGGGCGCGAGGCCCGCACCGTAGTTCTGCGCTTTCGTGACCGAGCTCGTGCCGACGGTGACGGGATCACTGATGGCCGCGGCCTGGGCGGCCCGCGTGGCGTCGTCGGAGTCGGGGATCTGATCGACGCCCGCCGAGAGACCGTCGCGCAGCTGGGTCGCGCCGTCGGAGAGCTGGCCGATGCCGCTGTCGAGCTGGGCCGCGCCATCGCGCAGCTGGGCGGATCCGTCGCGCAGCTGCACGGCACCGGATGCCGCCGAGGCGGCGCCGTCGGCGAGGGCCGACGCCCCGTCGGCCGCGTTCGCCGCGCCGGACGCCACCGAGGCGCTGCCGTCGGCGACCTGGCGGGCGCCGTCGTCGAGCTGATTGATCTGGTCGACCGTGCTCTGCACGCGGTCGTTCGCCGATGTGAGACGTTCGCCCACGGGGTCGAGGCGCGAGAGGATCTCGTCGATGCGCGCCTGGTCGAGACCGGCGTTCGCGAGGGCCGTGGCGATGTCGGCGCGTGCCTGGGGGAGTTGCGCCGCGGCGTCGCCGGCGATCGAGCCGACCTGCCGCGCAGCCGCGTCGATGCGGTCCACGCCGTCGGCGACCTGCGCCGCCCCGTCGGCGACGCGCGCCGATCCGTCACGCAGCTGCGCGGTGCCGTCGCGAAGCTGACCCGCTCCCGCCGAGAGCTGGGCCGTGCCATCGGCCAGCTGCGCCGATCCGTCGGCGAGGGTCGTCGACCCGCTCGCGAGCTGCGACGAACCGTCTTTCGCCGTGCCGAGACCGTCGACGAGCTGGGTCGCCCCGTTGGTGGCATCCACGAGCTTCACGCGGATCGTGTGCAGGGCGTCGAGCAGGGTCCCCCCGGCCTCGTCGATCACCTTCTGCGCGACGGAGGTCTGGATCTTGGCGACCGCTTGCGTGCCGATGGTGGAGGCGAGGTAGTTGTTCGCGTCGTTCGTGCGCAGCTCGATGTCGGCTTGGCGCGGGGTGTTCGTCGAGAGCGAGGCCACGGCATCGGTGAAGTCGGTCGGCAGGGTCACGACGAAGTCGAAGTCGCCGGCCTGCAGGCCGGCGTCGGCCTGATCCGACGAGACCCGGTGCCACTCGAACGTGCCGTCGTCCAGCAGCTGCTCGGCCGCCTCGTCGCCGAGGTTGCGCTGCTCGCCGTTGACGTCGGCGCCCTGGTCATCGACCACGAGGGCCACGGGGACCTCGGACAGGTTGCCGTAGGGGTCCTGATTCGCCCACAGGTAGAGGCCGCCGTAGAGGATCGGGACCGCCAGCAGCGCGACCAGCGCCAGCACCGACATGCGCGTGGACGTGAGGCGGCGCAGCTCGGCCGCGATCATCTGGGGGATCTTCACCGCGTGGCCTCCTCGGCCTCGTCGAACGAATCGATCGCGGTGCGCGAAGCGCTGCCCGCGATCACGAGCACGGCGTACCCGCGTTCGGCGAATTCCCGCGCGATGCGCCACCACCCGAGAGGCTCGCCACCGTGGCGGTCGGGTGCGACGAGCACCAGACCCTCGACGTCCGCGCGCAGGGCGGCGAGCTCGAGCAGCAGCCGCACGCGTGCGGCGGGATCGACGTTGCCGATGGGCAGTCCGGCGATCGCCTCGAGCCCGATCTGCTCGAGCCAGCGCGCCGCGGCGAACGGCGTCGGCGCGCGCCCGGCGAACATCAGCTCCTCGGCGACGACGCCGGTGACGGTGACGTTCGGCTCGGGCTCCGACACGACCGGTGCGTCGACGAGTGCGACGCGACGGCGGATCGCCCCGCGGTCGGCGCGACCGTCGATCGTGACGGTGCCGGCGTCGACCTTCATGCGACCGGATGCCACGAGGCCCAGCACCGTGGGCCGCTGCTCGGTCTCGGCGACGACGAGGGAGGCCGCGCCGGTCTCGTAGGCCGTCGAGGTCTCGGGCAGGGCACTGCGTCCTTTGGCGACGGCGTCGACGACGATTCTCATCAGGCCTGCGCCTCCAGCTCGGGGTGCTGCGCGAGGATGCCGCGCGCCTCGGTCCACGACAGGCCGGCCATGCCCAGCACGGCGCACACCGCGATGGAGCGGGCGGTCGAGGACTCGGCATCCACCCGGGAGACCACCATGCGGCCGGTCTCTTCGAGCAGGCGCGCCAGGGTGGGCGCGGGGAGGTCGGTGCGCAGCTCTTCCGCCTCCTGACCCCGGCGCACGATCGCGTCGATGCGGCGGCGCAGCGGAGCCAGGGCCGCCGAGGTCTCGGGCAGGTGCGCGTCGTCGAGCGCGAGGGCCGCGGCGGCCTGCACGTGGGCGGCTTCGCGCCAGAGCTCGGATGCCAGGCGGGCGAGCGCGACGCGGGAATCCGAGTCGTCGACGTCGTCGGCGATGGCGTTGAAGCGCGCGGCACCGGCGGCGATGACCTCGCGCACGATGGCGTTGCGGTCGTCGAAGTGGCCGTAGAGGGCGCGGCGCGACAGGCCGGCGCGGCGGGCGATCGTGTCGATCGAGGCGCGGGGGTCGTGCCCGATGGCGGCGGTGGCCGCATCGAGGATGCCGGCGCGGTTCTCGACGGCGTCGCGGCGGGTGGGGATGCTCACGCGTCGAGTGTACGCCTAAAGTGCACAGTGGTGTGCAACTTAGTTTCGCCGCCCTCTGAAGGATCGAGCGGTGCGCCGATCCCGCCTCCTCTGTCTGCTGACCGTTCCCCTCGTCGCGACGAGTCTCGCCGGGTGCACGGCGGATGCCCCGACCGACGCCGCGACGCCGACGTTCACGAAATCGATGAGTGAGCTGCGTATCGACGCTCGCGAGACCAGCGATCATCTGGTTGCCGCGTTCGGCGAGATCCGCTTCGATCAACCCGTCGACGTCGACGTCGAGGACTGCGCGGGGGAAGAAGCGGGAATCGGTCGCTGGCACGGGAATCGCGTCTTCGGAGCCACCGCCCCCGCCTCGACGATCGCGGGACTCCGGGATGCGCACGCCACAGATGCCTCGGTGACGACGGGCGCGCCCGGAGACGTGGAAATGACGCCGGGCAGGAGCGTGATCGCACAGACGCCGTGGACACTCATCCGCGATGACGCCGGGTCATATCTCCTCCAAGCCCCGGAGGGGCCTAAGGCAACTGTCTTCAGCGCCTGCGGCGTCCTCTAGAAGAGCAGGCCGTCGAGAACGCACGAGAGCCCGCGACGCCAGGCGCCGCGGGCTCTCGTGCGTGATTGCCTCAGTCGGTGCCGGCGTCGAACGCGGCGGACTCGCCCGCGGCATCCGTCGCCTCGGCCAGGCGCTCGCCGGCGGCAGAGAGGGGAGCGGCGGGCTCGATGATCTCTTGCGCGCCGCCCGCGGCGACATCGCCGACGAGCTCGCCGGTCGGGCCGCCGATGAGGCCGAGCGAGGCGTACTGCTCGAGACGGGCGCGCGAGTCGGCGATGTCGAGGTTGCGCATGGTGAGCTGACCGATGCGGTCGACCGGACCGAACGCGGCGTCGCCGACGCGCTCCATCGACAACTTCTCGGGCGAATACGACATGCCGGATGCCACGGTGTCGAGGATCGTGTAGTCCTCGCCGCGGCGCAGGCGCACCGTGACCGAGCCGGTGATGGTCGATCCGACCCACTTCTGGATCGACTCGCGGAGCATGAGCGACTGCGGCTCGAGCCAGCGGCCCTCGTACATGAGGCGACCGAGGCGACGACCCTGCTCGTGGTAGGTGGCCAGGGTGTCTTCGTTCAGGATGCTGTTGACCAGGCGCTCGTAGGTCAGGAACAGCAGCGCCATGCCCGGGGCCTCGTAGATGCCGCGCGACTTGGCCTCGATGATGCGGTTCTCGATCTGGTCGCTCATGCCGAGGCCGTGGCGTCCGCCGATCGTGTTCGCCTCGCGCACCAGGGCGACCGGGTCGTCGAAGCGCGTGCCGTTGATCGCGACCGGACGACCTGCCTCGAAGGCGACGGTGACGTCCTCGGTCTCGATCTCGACCGCGGGGTCCCAGAAGCGCACGCCCATGATCGGCTCGACGATCTCGAGCGAGACGTCGAGGTGCTCGAGGGTCTTGGCCTCGTGCGTGGCGCCCCAGATGTTGGCGTCCGTCGAGTAGGCCTTCTCGGCGCTGTCGCGGTAGGGGAAGTCATGCGCGACGAGCCACTCGCTCATCTCTTTGCGGCCGCCCAGCTCGGTGACGAAGTCCGCGTCGAGCCAGGGCTTGTAGATGCGCAGGGCGGGGTTGGCGAGCAGGCCGTAGCGGTAGAACCGCTCGATGTCGTTGCCCTTGTAGGTGGAGCCGTCGCCCCAGATGTCGACGCCGTCTTCTTTCATGGCGCGCACGAGCAGCGTGCCGGTGACGGCACGACCCAGGGGCGTGGTGTTGAAGTAGGTGCGGCCGCCCGAGCGGATGTGGAACGCGCCGCAGGCGAGCGCGACGAAGCCCTCTTCGACCAGCGCCGTCTTGCAGTCGACCAGGCGCGAGACCTCGGCGCCGTACTGCGTCGCGCGGCCGGGGATCGAGGCGATGTCGTCTTCGTCGTACTGCCCGAGGTCGCCCGTGTAGGTGCAGGGAACCGCGCCCTTGTCGCGCATCCACGCGACGGCCACGGAGGTGTCGAGACCACCCGAGAAGGCGATGCCGACGCGCTCGCCGACGGGAAGGGACTGCAGGACCTTGGACATGCCCTCGATTCTAGGGCGGAGGGATGCCGCAGCCCGACTCCGGTGGAGGAGTGCGGCCGGCGAGCTGCCTGGGGAGGAGCCTCAGCCGACCACGACGTCGGTGATCGTGACGGGGGTGGCCGGACGCCCATCGCGGGCGCCGCCCTCCGCGCCGGCTGCCGCGATGCCCTGGACGACCGCGAGACCCTCGGGCGACATCGTGCCGAACACGGTGAAGTTCGGATCCAGCGTCGTGTCCTCGTAGACGAGGAAGAACTGGGAGCCGTTGGTCCCGGGGCCGGCGTTGGCCATCGCGACCGTGCCCGCCGGGTACTTCTCGGCGCCGTCGAGCTCGTCGGCGAATCGGTAGCCGGGACCACCGCGACCGGTGCCGGTGGGGTCGCCGCACTGCAGCACGAAGATGCCCGAGGTCGTGAGGCGGTGGCATTCGGTGTTCGAGAAGTACTGCTGCTGCGCGAGCGAGACGAAGCTCTCGACGGTGCACGGGGTGCGCTCGCCGGCGAGGGTGAGGGGGATGTCTCCCGCCGAGGTCTTCAGCACCGCCTCGACGTCACCAGCGGGTCGGTCGGTGCCCGCGGCGGGCGGGGTCACGTCGACGGCGGGCTGCCCGGAGGCGGGGTAGGAGCACTCGGCGCTGCCGGCGCTCGCCGCGGAGGCGCTCGAAGCGGGATCGGCCTCGTCCGAGGTGCCGCCGGAGCAGCCGGCGAGCAGGAGCAGGGCGGAGGCGGCCAGGGCCGCGGACATCAGTCGCGTACGCACGCGTCCAAGGGTAGGGCGCTCAGCTCTTGCGCAGGGTTACCAGGTCGAGCGCGGCCTTCTCGAACCAGCTCCCCGCCGAAGGACCCCCGTTGCAGGTGCCGTCGCTCTCGCCCGGGCGCTTGATCCACAGCAGGGCGTCGAGCCCGCCGCTGCCGCTGACGGCGCGGGGCGTGCCGCCGAGACCGACACCGGAGGGGTTGCACCAGTCGCCGGTCCACCCACGGCCGTTGCGCGAGGTGTCGATGACGTACCGCGTCTTGCCGCCGAGAAGGGCGCGCACGCGCTCCGCGTACTTCTGCTCGGATGCCGTCGTGTAGAAGTTCGAGACGTTGGTGGCGAACCCGCGGGCGTCGGCGACGCCGGCACCGCGCAATCGTGCGGCCATCGTCTCGGCCGGGATCCATCCGGAGTTGCCCGCGTCGATGTACGAGGCCACCCCCGCCGAGGCGAGCGTACGGACGGCGTCGCGGATGAGGCCGGTGCGATCGCCCTGCCCGGCGCAGTCGCCGAGCATCGCGAGGGCGTCGGGCTCGACGATCGCGACCGCGCGGGTCCCGCGCAGCGTCTGCGCGATGAGGGCGACCCACTCGCGATACGCAGCGGGGTCGAGGCCGCCGCCGGAGTGCAGGCCGCAGTCGCGGGCCGGGATGGCGTAGAGCACGAAGACGGCCGGCTTCTTCTGCTGCGCGGCGGCGCGGGTCTCGGCCTGCAGCACCCGCACGAGGGCCGAGCGGTCGTACCACTCGCCCAGCCAGACCGCCGTGGGCTGACGCGCGATGATGCCGATCTGCTTCGCGACCTCCGTGCGACCGGCCGCGGCGGCCGCCTTCTGCGCTTCGGCGGCCGCCGAGTACGTCGGAAGGGCGGGCCCGGATGCCAACGGGTTGGCGGTCGCCACGCGAGGCGTCGCACGGGGGCTCTCGCCCGCTGCCGGACCGGCGACCGCGAACGGCGCGATCAGGGCCACGAGGGTGCCCGCGAGCAGGGCGATCGTGCGGAACGTGCGACGCGGCGGCATCCGGCGGGCTTTCGTCGAGGGGCGGGACGAGTCATTATGCCCGGTTGCGCCGGGAAAGCGCCCCGTTCGGGTCAGATTGCGCGCCGACCCCGCGCACGGCCGATCGCCACGACGCCGAAGGCGAGCCCGACGATCACGACCGCGATGATGACGATGTAGACGACCACGCTGCCCCAGCCGCCGCCCTCGTTCGGGTTGAGGAACGGGTAGGGGTACCAGAAGGGCGCCCCCGTCGTGGGGTTGGTGATGAGGGGCGCGCGCACCAGCGTGTAGACGATCCAGGCGATCGGGAAGATCGCGGCGCCGAGGGCCGCGCCCCATCCGAGGCGTCGGCGACCCGCCCCGAGGAGCACGTCGAGGAGCAGGAACAGCGGACCCCACACGTGCAGGATCTCGTTCGACCAGCCGACGGTCTCGGGCTGGAGGGGGAGACCGCGCAGCAGCAGGTTGTAGACGATGCCGGTGACGATCATGTAGGTCGACACCCACGCCAGCGCGGTCGCGAGGGCGGGCGGATCGGCCTCGAGGCTCCGCCGTCGGAGGAACCGTGCGGCGAGCAGAAGCAGCACGATCGCCGCCGACACGTTCGAGAGGATCGTGAAGAAGCTGAAGAAGTTCGCCACGGTGGTGACGACGTCGCGTCCGTTGTCGACGGCCCCCGCGACGGTCGAGACGAACTGCGCCACGACCGCGGTGATGATGGCCGCGGCCGCGACGGCCCGGGCGATGTTCCAGCCGGTGGCCCACCCATTCGTTCTCGTCATGGGCTCAGGCTAGTGAGACGGCGCCCACGACGACAGGCTGCGGGCGTGCCGCACCCTCTCGGTAGGATGGGGTGTACCGCCGGACAACATGCGAGGAGCACTCATGCCCGGAATCGTGATCGTCGGCGTCCAGTGGGGCGACGAGGGCAAGGGCAAGGCCACCGATCTGCTCGGTGAGCGCACCGACTGGGTGGTGAAGTTCAACGGCGGCAACAACGCCGGCCACACCGTCGTCATCGGCGACGAGAAGTACGCGCTGCACCTCCTGCCCAGCGGCATCCTGTCTCCCGGGGTGACCCCGGTGATCGGCAACGGCGTCGTGGTCGACCTCGAGGTGCTCTTCAACGAACTCGAGGCGCTCAACGCGCGCGGTCTCGACACCAGCCGGCTCAAGATCAGCGCCAACGCGCACATCATCACGCAGTACCACCGCACGCTCGACAAGGTCACCGAGCGCTTCCTCGGCAAGCGCATGATCGGCACCACCGGGCGCGGGATCGGCCCGGCTTACGCCGACAAGATCAACCGCGTCGGCATCCGCGTGCAAGACCTCTTCGACGAGAACATCCTGCGCCAGAAGGTCGAGGGCGCGCTCGACCAGAAGAACCACCTGCTGGTGAAGATCTTCAACCGCCGGTCGATCACGGCCGACGAGATCGTCGACGACCTGCTGGCCTACGCCGACCGCGTGCGTCCCATGGTCGCCGACACCTCGCTGCTGCTCAACGACGCGCTCGAGGCCGGCGACGTCGTCGTCTTCGAGGGTGGTCAGGCCACCATGCTCGACGTCGACCACGGCACCTACCCGTTCGTGACCTCGTCGTCGGCGACCGCCGGCGGCGCCGCGACCGGCTCCGGGGTCGGTCCGAACCGCCTCGACCGCATCGTCGGCATCGTGAAGGCGTACACGACGCGAGTCGGGTCGGGTCCGTTCCCGACCGAGCTGTTCGACGAGAGCGGTGACTGGCTGCGCTCGCGCGGCTTCGAGTTCGGCACGACGACCGGCCGCCCGCGCCGCGTGGGCTGGTACGACGCGCCCATCACGCGCTACGCCACGCGCATCAACGGCATCACCGACCTCGTGCTGACCAAGCTCGACATCCTCGGGGGGCTCGACCAGATCCCCGTGTGCGTCGCGTACGACGTCGACGGAGAGCGGTTCGACGACCTTCCGGTCAACCAGACCGACTTCCACCACGCGAAGCCGATCCTCGAGTACTACCCCGGCTGGAGCGAGGACATCTCGTCGGCGCGCACGTTCGACGACCTGCCGCAGACCGCCCAGGACTACGTGCTCGCCCTCGAGAAGATGAGCGGCACCCGCATCTCGGTCATCGGCGTGGGTCCCGCCCGCGACCAGGTGATCGTGCGCCACGACCTCATCGACTGATGCGCCTCTGGGTCGGTGCCTACGCCGCGGATGCCGGCTCAGCCGAGGGGATCGGCATCCTGCAGGCCGGAGAGTCCGATGCTCCCGGGGCGAGTGGTCCTCTCGGCATGGTCGGCACGGCCGTCGCCGCGCCGGGATCGCCCTCGTGGATCGCGCCGCACCCCTCGGGCGACCTGCTGTACGCCGCCCTGGAGTCCGACGGCGTCGTGCAGGCCTACCGCCGCGTGTCCGACACGCGGCTGGCCCCCATCGGCGCGCCGATCGAGGCGGGTGAGGCCGTGTGTCACGTGACCGTGGCGCCCGACGCGACGTCCCTCGTCGCGAGCTGCTGGGGCGACGGACGCGTGGTGCGCATGGACCTGGATGCCGCCGGCCGCCCCTCCCGGCCGGTGATCGCCGCGGAGGCGGCCGACCCGTACGGCTCGTCACCGGAGGAGGGCACGGTGTCCACCGGCGCGCGGGTGTCGGGCGCCGTCGTCCCCGACCTCGCCGCCGCGGCCCGCGCTCTGCGAGATGCCGCCGGCGACGAGTACGCGCACCTCGTGCCCGCGTACGACGACGTTCCCGAGACCGACGCCGAGTCGGAGGAGGCGGCGGCGGGCGCGCGCGTCTCGCGCGCCCACCAGGCCACGTTCCTCCCCGGCGGCCTGATCGCGACGACCGACATGGGACTCGACCTCGTGCGCCTGTGGCGCAACGCGCCCTCCGGACTCCGTCTCGTGCAGGAGGTCGTCCTGCCGAAGGGCAGCGGGCCGCGGCACGGCGTGTGGCATCCGTCGGGGCACTTCTACGTCGTCACCGAGCTCAGCCGGGAGGTGTTCGCGCTCGCCCCCGACCGCGGGGGCCGCTGGCACGTACGCTCCGGCGAACCGCTGCTCGGCACCCTCGACACCGACACTGCTGCGGAGCTGAGCATGAGTCGCGACGGGGCGACGCTGTACGCCGGCGTGCGCGGAAGCGACACGGTCGGCGTCCTCGCGGTCCGCGGCGCGGGGGAGGTCCTGCAGCTCACCGCGCTCGCCGAGACGGGCACGCACTGGCCGCGGCACCATCTCGTGGTCGACGACACGCTGCTCGTCGCCGGTCAGCTCGCCGACGAGATCGTGTCGCTCCCGCTCGACGCGCGCACGGGCGTCCCCGGCCGGGTGCGGCATCGCACCGTGTCGGCGTCCCCGACGCGTCTACTCGCGATGCGCTGAGCGGCACGGGCACGTCGGCCCGCGGCGGCGAGGAGCCGTCCGCACGCCGCGGCGAAGAAGCCGACGCTACTTCTTTGCATCCTGTCGCGGGATGACGATCTGCTTGATGATCAGCAGCACCGACGCCGTGACGGGGATCGCCACCAGCGCCCCGAGCAGACCGAGGAGCGTGCCGCCGACGAGCGCGCCGATGACCACCAGCGCGCCGGGGACCGAGATCGTGCGGTTCATGACGCGCGGCGTGAGGATGTATGCCTCGATCTGCATGTAGACGAGGTACACGATGGCGAAGATGAGTCCCGCGGTCGGGCTGACGATCAACGTGAACAGCGTCGCGGTGGCCCAGAACAGCACCGACCCGACGAGGGGGATCAGCGTGATGCCGAATGCGAGGGCCGCGAGCAGTGCGGCGAACGGCTGCTGCAGGATCGTCAGCACGATGAACGCGAACACCGCGTTGCACAGCGCGAGCACGACCATGCCGGCGAGGTAGCCGCCGACGGAGTCGGTGATCTGGCCGGTCATGTCGGAGACCGTCTCGCGGCTGCGCGCGGGGGTGAGGCGCACGAGGCTGTTCTTCATCTTCGGCAGGGATGCCAGGAAATACAGGCTCAGCACGAGCACGATGATCGCGCCCGAGATGAACTCGCCGATGCTGATGCCCACCTGCAGCAGCCCCCCGCCGATGGCGGCGATGTTGGCGGGGTTGGTGACGAAGCCCTGCACCTCTTTCAGCACGTCGCCGAGGCTGTCGCCGAAGTTCTGCTCCACCCACCGCACCGCGTCGCTGTCGATGACGTCGTTGACGAACGAGGGGATGTCCCCGACGAATTGCTCGACCTGACGCACGACCGGCGGGATGAGCAGCCACAACGCCCCGGCGAGCACGAGGGCGAGGCCGCCGAAGACGATCACGATGCCCCAGGCCCGCGACAGTCCGCGGCGCACGAGCATGCGCACGAGGGGGTCGAGGGCGAGGGCGACGAAGAGCGCGATCGCGATGTAGATGAGCACCGTCGAGAGCTTGCCGAGCGCGAGCGCCAGCAGGAAGGCGGTGAGCCCGCCGAGGGTGAGGAAGAATCCCGCCGCGTAGGGGCGGGAGATCGCCGACCACACGGGCTTGTCGCGCGACGTGGCGGCCCCGGCGTCGGCGCCTACGGCGGTCGGGTCGGGGCGCGTCGATCGGCTCATGGTCACACTGTAGGACTCGGCTCCCGCCGACGGCGGCCCACGGCTCGGCGCGGTAGGGTCGGAGCGATGTGGGAGGACTCATGACCGACGCCGATCCCTCGACGATCCTTCAAGGGCTGCGCGGCAGCATCGACAACATCGACGCCGCGCTGATCTTCCTGCTGGCCGAGCGCTTCCGCTGCACCAAGCAGGTCGGGGTGCTCAAGGCGAAGCACGGGATGCCGGCATCCGATCCCACCCGCGAGGAGCAGCAGATCGCGCGGCTGATGCGTCTGGCCGAGGACGCCGACCTCGATCCGGCCTTCGCGGAGAAGTGGTTCAACTTCGTCGTGGCGGAGGTCATCCGCCACCACCGCACGGCCGCGGCCGAGCCGCAGGACGACTGACCTCGGCACATCCCGCCCCCTGGTGCAAGGGCGCTGCGACACGCCCGGGGTGACATGCGCGTGCATGGATCCCTCCCCCGTGCGGGAGGTCGGGTCAGGCGCGCGCGCGTGCCACATGGAATCCGGTTCCGCAAGGCGCGGGGCGATTTGCCAGCCGATCCATCACCGTGAAACGTTGGGTGAGGCCCTTGAGGGGCCGTTCACCCGACCAGTCCGCGGTCGTCGGTGTCTTCTCGGGGGAGGGGATGCCGCGAGCGTACGGTCGGCGGCCAGGACTCCGGACCCGATGTCCGGTGTCGACGTGCTCCACCCCCGGAGAGCGCCGACGGCTGCCACCCGGGCGTGACCTATGCGGCCACCCGAAGGCCGCTGAGGTGCACCAGTGACACATCCGCCTGCTTCGACGGAGCCCGCTCCGTCCGCACCCGCGAGCGAGACACCCGCCCTCGCCGCCAAGAATCTCTTCAAGGTCTTCGGCCGTGCCCCGCAGGCCGCCGTCGACAAACTCCGCGCGGGTTCGACGCGCGACGAGATCGCCGACCACGGAACGGCCGCCGTCATCGACGCGAGCTTCGACGTCCGCCCCGGCGAGATCTTCGTCATCATGGGCCTCTCGGGCTCGGGCAAGTCGACGATCATCCGCATGCTGAACGGCCTGCACGAGGCGACCGCCGGCACCGTCGAGGTGAAGGGCGACGCCCTCACCGGTGTCGGTCCCGCCCGCTTGCGCTCTCTGCGGCGCGATCGCCTCGCGATGGTCTTCCAGCACTTCGCGCTCCTGCCGCACCGCACGGTCGCGGCCAACGTCGCCTACCCCCTGGAGCTCCGCGGCGTCGGCAAGGCCGAGCGCCTCGCGAAGGCGAACGAGATCCTCGGCCTCGTCGGCCTCGAGGGCTGGGGCGAGAAGCTCCCCTCGGCGCTGTCGGGCGGGATGCAGCAGCGCGTCGGCATCGCCCGGGCGCTCGCCGCCGACACCGACATCCTGCTGATGGACGAGGCGTTCAGCGCGCTCGACCCGCTCATCCGCCGCGAGATGCAGGAGCAGCTCATCGAGTTGCAGCGGACGCTGAAGAAGACCATCGTCTTCATCACCCACGACCTCAACGAGGCGATGTTCCTGGGCGACCGCATCGCCGTGATGCGCGACGGGCGCATCGTGCAGATCGGCACCCCGGAGGACATCCTCACCGACCCGGCGAACGACTACGTCGAGCAGTTCGTGCAGGATGTCGACCGCGCTCGCGTGCTCACCGCCGGCAACGTGATGGAACGTCCGCGTCCGCGCGTCGACGCCTCGGCCGGTCCCCGGACGGCCCTGCGCCAGATGCGCGACGCCTACATGTCGGCCGTCTACGTCACCGACCGCGACCGCAAGCCGCTCGGCATCATCACCGATCGGGATGCCATGAAGCTCGTGCGGGCCGGGGAGAATTCCCTGCTCAGCCGGCTCAAGCCCCTGCCCCAGGCGGTGCGCGAGGACGACGTGCTCATGAACCTCTTCGTGCCGTCGGTCGAGTCGCCCCTGCCGCTCGCCGTGCTCGATGCCGACGGTCGCCTGACCGGTGTCATCCCGCGCGTGACCCTGCTGGCCGCGCTCGGACCCGGGCCCAGCTCCACCGAGGAGATCACCGTGCTGCCCCAGCCCCTGCCCTCCGCTGAGATCGACGCGGTGCTCGACGCGCCGGTCGTCGCCTCCGAGACCGAGGGGGTGCGCTGATGGACGGGTTCCGCATCCCCGTCGGCTCGTGGGTCGACTCCGCCGTGGACTGGCTGCGCGACAACCTCTCGGGCCTGTTCGACGTCATCGCCGTGACCGTGCGATTCCTCGTCGGCGGGCTCAGCGACGTGCTGCTGTCGGCGCCCATCGTGGTCGTCATCGTGGTCGCTGCGCTCCTGGCCTGGCTGCTGCGCTCGTGGAAGCTCGCGCTCGGCACCGTGGTGGGCTTCGCCCTCATCCTCGCGATGGGGCAGTGGGTCACCGCGATGCAGACCCTCGCGCTCGTGCTCATCGCGACGATCGTCGCCGTCGCGATCTCGGTGCCGCTCGGCATCTGGTCGGCGCGCAACAGCACCGTGCGTGCCGTGCTGAAGCCGATCCTCGACTTCATGCAGACGATGCCCGCCTTCGTCTACCTCATCCCCGCGATCACGTTCTTCAGCATCGGCGTCGTGCCCGGTGTCGTCTCGACCGTCATCTTCGCGCTGCCCCCGGGCGTGCGACTGACCGAGCTCGGCATCCGCGGGGTGGACTCGGAGACGGTCGAGGCGGGTCAGGCGTTCGGTGCCACCCCGTGGCAGATCCTGCGCGGCATCCAGCTGCCGTTGGCGACGCCCACGATCATGGCCGGCGTCAACCAGGTCATCATGCTCGCGCTGTCGATGGCGGTGGTGGCCGGCATCGTCGGCGCCGACGGCCTCGGCAAGGAGGTCGTGCAGTCGATCTCGACCGTCAACCTGCCCAAGGGTGTCGAGGCGGGCCTCAGCGTCGTCATCCTCGCGGTCTACCTCGACCGCCTCACCGCGGCTCTCGGCAATCGCGCCGACAACACCGGCTCGCTGCTCGGAGTGCTCGCGCGTCGTCGTGCCGCCCGCTCCACGGCGGCGGCCACGGCCGGCGCCCCCGCGGCGGGGCCCGTCGACACCTCGGCGGATGCCGCACGCGAGGCCGAGCGCGCGGAAGCGTCTCCGCGCCGCGCGCCGATCTCGACGGGCCGCTGACCCTCCCTCCCCTTCGCGTGAGTCGCCAACATTCATCGCCTCGGCACGTGCTGAAGCGACGAATCCCGGCAACTCGCGCGGGGGGCCCACGGAAATCACATACGAAAAGGAAGAGAACACAGCAATGAAGACACGACACCTCACCGCAACCCTCGCCCTCGGCAGCGTGGCGGCGCTCGCGCTCGCCGGCTGCGCGAGCGGCAACCAGGCCGAAGGCGGCTCGGGCGACGGTGGCGACAAGGGCACCATCACGCTCGGCTTCCTCCCCTCGTGGACCGACGGCCTGAGCACGGCGTACCTGCTCGAGGACCAGCTCGGCAAGCTCGGCTACACCGTCGAGATGCAGACGCTCACCGAGGCGGGACCGCTCTACGCCGGCCTCGCCCAGGGCGACGTCGACATCTACCCCTCGGCCTGGCCCGAGCTCACGCACGCCGACTACATGAAGACGTACGGCGACTCGATCGAAGACCTGGGCGCCTACTACGACGACGCCAAGCTCACGATCGCGGTGCCGAGCTACGTCGACATCGACTCGATCGACCAGCTCCAGGCGAACGCCGCGCGTTTCGACGGCAAGATCTACGGCATCGAGCCCGGCGCGGGTCTGACCAAGCAGACGCAGGAAGTCGCCATGCCCGGGTACGGCCTCGACGGCCTCGAGCTCGTGACCTCGTCGACCGCGGCGATGCTCACCGAGCTCGACAACGCCATCGCCGCGCAGAAGGACATCGCCGTCACGCTGTGGCGCCCCTTCTGGGCGAACGACGCCTACGACGTGAAGGACCTCGAAGACCCCCAGGGCCTGATGGGCGACCCCGAGGCGCTGCACTTCCTCGGCACCAGCGGCTTCGCCTCGACCTACCCGGATGCCGCTGAGCTCATCGCCGGCATCCAGCTCGACGACGCGCAGTACGGCTCGCTGGAAGACCTCGTCGTCAACGAGTACGGCGAGGGCAAGGAAGCCGACGCGATCGACGCGTGGCTCGAGCAGAACCCCGACGCGTTCTCGACGCAGCGCGACTGACCCCGCGCGCAGTGACGGCCCCCTTCGCTCTCGGGTGAAGGGGGCCGTCCGGCGTTCCGGGCCGTGGCGCCGTCAGGCGATGGCGCGGGCCGCGGTGAAGCGCGTGATGAAGCCGGGGTGGCCGGCGGGCATCGCGAGCACCGAGTCGGGGGCGCGTCCCGCCAGCTGCGGGAAACCGGCATCCGCCACGAGCTCGTCGTCGAGCGCTTCGAGCTCGGCGGTGACGAGGGGCCACGGCTCGTGGCTGTTCGCGGCCCAGATCGTGCGGCCCAGGTGGCGCTCGTGGAAGCCCCAGCGCGCGGTCAGGAAGCGCGAGAGGTCGTCGTCGACCGTCTCCGTGCCCAGCCGGGCCCGGATCCGCGTGCCCGGCTGCCGGCCCCCGTGGCGTCGCGAGCGGTACTCGATGCGCTCGCCCTCGGTGCGCACGCCGGCGCGCGCCCAGCGGTAGGGCAGGCCGAAGAGGGCCCGAGCCGCGAGGACCGGCGCGAGATGCTCCGCCTCGAGCGTGCGGAAGACCACGCCGCGACGCCCGGCGTCGTCGACGGCGTAGGTGCGGACGTTGATCTCGGTGAAGGTGCCCACGAAGGGCACCGGGGGCAGGGGCAGGAAGCGGAACTCGCTCAGCACGAATGGCACGAGCCCCACCCAGGCCGACCCGTCGTGCATGTCGGGACGGGTTCCGGGCGGCAGGAGCGGCGCGACCTCCCCCGGGTCGATCCGCCAGTGCACGAAGACCGCGCGGTTCCACCGCTGGGCGATGACGGCGCGACCGGGGAGGTCGGGGGCGTGGCGCTCGGTGATCACCGGGTCATTCTGGCCCCGACTCCCCGCAGCGGAGGGAGACTGGACAGATGACCCCGTCGTCTGGTGCGGATCCTCGGCTCGTGGCATCCATTCGCGAACTCCTCGCGGCGAGGGATGCCGGCAAGACGATCTGTCCGTCTGAGGCCGCCCGCGCGGTCGGCGGCGAGAAGTGGCGCGACCTCATGCAGCCGGCGCGCGACGCCGCGCGAGAGTTGGTCGACCTGGGCGAGGTCGAGGTCACGCAGAAGGGCGAGGTCGTCGATGTGACCACCGCGCGGGGTCCCGTGCGCATTCGTCGCACAGGCTGACGAGAAGGCGCCGCGGAATCCGCGGGGTTCGGCGCGGGCCGCGCGATGCGGCGGAGCGCGCCTCAGACCGCGGGCTCGGGAGGGGTCGTCGAGGGACGCGGCTGCGTGGAGCCGCGGGGGAGCTCGAGCGCGACCTTCTTCTCGAGCTCGTCGACCGCCTCGTCGCTCAGCCAGATGAGGCCGTCGAGCTCCTCGCGCACGCGCTTGTACGCGAGCTGACGCTCGTTCGACGTCGCCGCCTGATCGGTCGCGACGGTGAGCAGCTGCTTGGCCGTGTCGAGGCGCTTGCGTTCGTCGGCGGTGAACGCCGCATCCTTGACGCGGCGCGCCTCGCGCTCGGCGACGTCGAACGCGACCTCGTAGTCGGTGACGGCCTCGCGGTATTCGCGCAGGCGCTCGGGCGAGAGCGTCTCGTCGGCGGCCGGTCGCAGATTGTCGGCGACCTTCTTCGCGCGCAGGAACGCCGCCGTCAGCGGCTGTCGGCCATCGCTCATCGCGGGGTAGGAGATGAGTTTGGTGGCATCGAGCTCGTATTCGAGCCAGCGATGGGTGACCGCGTCGTGCGCGGACGTGAGACGGGCGCGGGCGTCGTCGGTCGCCGGGGCGAGCGCGGCAGGAGGCTCGCCCCCCGCGGCCAGACCCTTCGCCCGCAGCAGCTCCAGCTGCTCTTTGTGGCGGCGGCGGGCGGTGACCTCGCGGTGCTTCACCCTCGCGTTGACCGCCCCCATCGTCATTCCGAAGAGGGGGAAGACGAGCCACCAGTAGTGGCCGGCGAAGTTCCAGAAGTCCTGCACCTGCGCCATGCTACGCCGCCCGGCTTCGCCGTCATCAGGATGCCGGAGGTCGCGGCCGATCGCGTGCGGGAGGCGGCCAGACCGGACCGTTCTGCGGCCGGGGGCCCGCGGCATCCGGGGTCCGCTTCTGAGCGCGTCGGGCGCCGCGCTCCTCCCAGCTGCGGGCGGCGGCGCGGCCCATCGACTCCATGGACCGGGCGAGGGCGCGCTGGGCGGTCTCGGCTAGATCGGATGCCACGCGGCTCCACGCATCGGGGCCCTCGACGCCGGGCTGGTCCGCACCCTGGCGGGCTGCGCGCTCGGCGCGGTCGAACGCGTGCGCGGTGCGGCGCACGGCATCGCGGTAGGCGAGGTAGTCGGCGGGCTCCAGGCGCGTCTGCACCGACGTGGGCCGCAGCCACTGCGCCCTCTCGTGCGCGCGCAGGAAGTCCGCGAGGAGCGGGGAGCGCGAGTCGCTCATCTGCGGGTAGTCGATCGCGAGACCGGGGTCCGTCTCGTAGGCCATCCAGCGCGCCAGGATCGCGTCGTGCTCCGAGAGCAAGCGCGCCACCGGCAGAGGGGCGCTGCCCGCGCGGATCGCGGGGAGCATCGCTTTCGCGGCCCTCACCCCGGCGCGGCGGGCGCGCACCTCGGCCAGCGCGGCGCGCAGGTCGCGTTGCGCGTCGGTGAGGCGTCCGCGTGCGGCGGAGACGACGTCGGACGAGACACGGGATGCCGCCCGCTCGGCCTGAGCGCGCACCACCTCGGCGTCGGCGACCTTGACGTCGGCGCGTCCGCGGGTGACGGCGTGCCGCGCGGTCTGCAGATCGAGCAGAGCCGCGTCGAGTTCGAGGCGCCGCGCCGCCGCCTTGCCCAGGGGGCGTGACGCCCACGCGCGAGCGGCGCGATCGCCGGTGGTGGTCGCTCCGGCCGGCAGCGCGCGGTGTCGGGATCGACGCACGCCGATCCAGCCGACGGTGCCCGCACCGGCCGCCGCGGGGCCGATCCACCACCACTCGGCCAGAAAGACCAACAGCGGTTCCACACGCCCATGCTATGCCGGGCTCCCGACAGCGGGCTGGGCGGTGGGCCGGAATGCGCACGGGGTGAGCCGCGGGATGTGAGATCGTAGGCCGGTGACTCGGCGAACGCGCGCGGCCCTCTTCGCAGGGTCAGCCCGGAGGCGCGTCTCCCTCACACCCGGCCGGGCCATCGCCCTCGCGTTCGGGGGAGTCCTCGCCATCGGCACGGCGCTGCTCTCGCTGCCCATCGCGACTCAGGGGCGGCCGGCCACCTTCATGGAGGCACTCTTCACCGCGACGAGTGCCGTGTGCGTGACGGGGCACATCATCGTCGACACCCCGACCTTCTGGTCGCCGTTCGGCCAGGTCGTGATCATGGTGCTCATACAGATCGGCGGATTCGGCGTCATGTCGCTCGCGACGCTGCTCGGTCTGCTCGTCGCGCGACGACTCGGGCTGCGCACCCGCCTCACGGCCGTGAGCGAGACGCACACCGTCGCGGTCGGCGATGTGCGCCGCGTGCTCCTCGGGGTGGCCCTGATCGCCCTGATCACCGAGGCCGTGGTGGCGCTGGTACTCACCGGACGCTTCTGGCTCGGCTACGGCGAGTCCTTCGGGCACTCCCTCTGGCTGGGCGTGTTCCACGCGGTGTCGTCGTTCAACAACGCGGGCTTCGCGCTCTTCAGCGACAGTCTCATGTCCTTCGCGACCGACCCGCTGATCTGCCTGCCGATCTGCGCGGCCATCATCCTCGGCGGCCTTGGTTTCCCGGTCATCATGGAGCTCTGGCGTCAGTACCGCTTCCCCCGGCGATGGACGCTCAACACCGTCACCGTGCTCGTCGGAAGCGCCGTGCTGCTGGTCGCGGGGACGGTCGTCCTCACGGCGTTGGAATGGTCGAATCCGGCGACCCTGGGGGCGATGGATCCTGCCGGCCGTCTGCTCGCCGGGTTCACGATGTCGGTGATGCCGCGCACCGCCGGCTTCAACTCGATCGACGTGTCGCAGATGTTCCCCGAGAGCTGGTTCGTCACCGACATCCTCATGTTCATCGGCGGCGGCCCCGCCGGTACGGCCGGAGGCGTGAAGATCACGACATTCGCGGTGCTGCTGTTCATCGTGCTGGCTGAACTGCGTGGCGACACCGCGGTCAACATGTTCGGCAAACGTCTTCCCCGATCGACTCACCGCGAGGCGCTCACGGTCGCACTGCTCTCGGTCGCTCTCGTGGTCGGATCGACCCTGGCGATCATGGTGCTGAGCCCGTTCGGCTTCGACCGGGTCTTCTTCGAGGTCATCTCGGCGTTCGCCACCGTCGGCCTCTCGACCGGCATCACGGCGGATCTGCCGACGCTGGCCCAGCTGATCCTCATCGTGCTGATGTTCATCGGGCGACTCGGTCCCGTCCTGCTCGGCGCCGCCCTGGCGCTGACGCGGGAGAAGCGCATGTACGAACTCCCGAAGGAGCGTCCGATCATTGGATAGCAACACGTTCTTCAGCCGGCGCCGGATGCGCGGGAACGCGGCGACGTCGATCGCGGTGATCGGTCTCGGGCGCTTCGGCGGGGCGCTCGCCACCGAACTCGCGCGCAGCGGCAGCGAGGTGCTCGGCGTCGACACCGACGAAGACATCGTCCAGTCGCTCAACGGCGTGCTCACGCACGTCGTGCGGGCCGACTCGACGAAGCAGGCGGCCCTGGAGCAGCTCGGGATCGCCGAGTTCGACCGCGTCGTCGTCGGGATCGGATCGGACATCCAAGCGAGCATCCTGACGACGTCGCTGTTGAAGCGCATGGGCACCCGCTCGATCTGGGCGAAGGCGATCAACGAGCAGCACGGGCTCATCCTCGAGCAGCTCGGAATCGAGCACGTCGTCTACCCCGAGGCCGACATGGGCCGCCGCGTCGCGCACCTCGTGCGGGGGTCGATGCTCGATTACGTCGAATTCGACCGCGACCTCGTCGTCGCGAAGACCGTGGCCCCGCGCGAGCTCGTCGGTCAGACCCTCGAGCAGGCGGCCGTGCGCCGGCGCCACGGTGTGACGATCGTCAAGATCCGGCAGGCCGACGGGCAGTGGCACGCTGCGGGCGCGGCATCCATCGTCGGAGAGGGCGATCTGCTGATCGTGATCGGTCCGGTAGAGAAGACGGAGCGATTCGCCTCCCTGGCGTGACCCGCGTCAGGCCGGAGGAGCGCTCGCGATGTGCGCCTGCATCGGCAGGAGGTTCTGCAGCGGGGCCGTGTAGCCCTGCGCGGGCATGTCGAACACGACGCCTACGACGCCCTGCTGCGCGAACCCGGCGAGCCACTCGACCGCCCCGGGGAGCGGAACGCTCAGCACGCGTGAGGCGGCCTCTTCGTCGAGTCCGTTCGCGAGGGCTCCGTCGTGCGCGCGCTGTCGCGTGGTGAAGGCGAAGACCATCGGCCCGTTCGCGAGCTGACCGATGAACGGCGACGGGGCGTCGTCGGGTCCGCGCGCGACGAACGACCAGTGCGGCAGCGCGTAGACGGCGCGCCAGAGGGCATCCATCGCCGCGAAGCTGGAGGGCTGGGCGCGTGCCGCATCGGAGAGGGCGTCGAGCGCGGCGACGGTCTCAGGAGTCGGGTCGATCAGGGACATGCGGAACCGCCTCGCGTCGTCAGCCCAGAATGAGCGAGATCACCGTCGCGCCCCCGCCGGTGAGGATGAGCGCACCGATCACGATCCAGGCGGTGATCTTCACGCGCTTCTGACGCTTGTCACTGAAGACGGTCATGTCGTCGTCGTCGGTCATCGCGCATCTCCTCTCGGCTGGGGTCCGTGCCGCGTGTCGGCGGCGGCGAGCGGGGCGGCCGATGCCGCGCGGGTGCGAATCCCGCGCGGCGATCGGCTCACGCCACCGGCTCCGCGACGGTGGGTCCGAAGACCGCGGGAAGGGTCTCGGTCGACAGGCGACGCAGTTCCGCGAGGGGGACGGTGAACACGTCCTGGATCTCGAGGGATGCCTCGGTGCCCGGCTCGATGTCGGTGACGCCGATGCGCAGCACCGGATAGCCGCGACCGTCGCACAGCCCACGGAACTTCACGTCCTCCTCGCGCGGCACGCTCACCAGCACGCGACCGGTCGACTCGCTGAACAGGGCGGCGGTGGCATCCAGTCCGTCGCGCTCCATGAGCTCGGTGAGCCAGACGCGCGCGCCGACGCCGAAGCGCATGACGCCCTCGGCGAGGGCCTGCGCGAGGCCGCCCGACGACAGGTCGTGAGCGCTCGAGACGAGCGACTGCGAACCCGCGGCCTGCAGCAGTTCGGCGAGCTTGCGCTCCTGCGCGAGGTCGACCTTCGGCGGGCGACCGCCGAGGTGGTCGTGGATGGTGCCGGCCCACTGCGAACCGTCGAGCTCGTCGGCGGTGACACCGAGCAGGTAGAGGTTCTCGCCGGCATCCTGCCAACCGCTCGGGATGCGGGCTGCGACGTCGTCGATGATGCCGAGCACGCCGACCACCGGGGTCGGGTGGATCGGCTGGTCGCCGGTCTGGTTGTAGAACGATACGTTGCCGCCCGTGACCGGGATGCCGAGCTCGAGGCAGCCGTCGCTCAGACCCTCGACGGCCTGGCTGAACTGCCACATGACCTCGGGGTTCTCGGGGCTGCCGAAGTTGAGGCAGTCGGTGACCGCGGTGGGCACGGCACCGGTGACGGCGACGTTGCGGTACGCCTCGGCGAGGGCGAGCTTCGCGCCGTTGTAGGGGTCGAGCTGGTTGTAGCGGCCGTTGCAGTCGGTCGCGATGGCGAAGCCGAGGCCGGTCTCCTCGTCGACGCGGATCATGCCGGCGTCGTCGGGGAAGCTCAGCGCGGTGTTGCCCAGCACGTAGTAGTCGTACTGGTTCGTGATCCACGACGTGTCGGCGAGGTTGGGGCTCGCCACCAGCGTGGTGAACTGCTCGCGGAGGGCGTCGGCATCCGTCGCCCGGGGGAGGGATGCGGCGGAGTCGGCCTGCAGCGCGTCGATCCACGTCGGGTAGGCGACGGGACGCTCGTAGACGGGGCCGTCGACCGCGACGGTCGAGGGGTCGACGTCGACGATGCGCTCGCCGTACCAGTCGATGACGAGGCGTCCGTCGCCGGTGACCTCGCCGAGCACGCTCGTCTCGACGTCCCATTTGCCGACGACGGCGAGGAACGCGTCGAGCTTCTCGGGCGCGACGATCGCCATCATGCGCTCCTGCGACTCCGACATGAGGATCTCTTCGGGCGTGAGCGACGGGTCGCGCAGCAGCACCTTCGACAGCTCGACCTTCATGCCGCTGTCGCCGTTGGCGGCCAGCTCGCTCGTGGCGCACGAGATGCCCGCGGCCCCGAGGTCCTGAATGGCCTCGACCAGATCGTCTTTGTAGAGCTCGAGGCAGCACTCGATGAGCACCTTCTCGGCGAACGGGTCGCCGACCTGGACCGCGGGGCGCTTCGTGGGTCCGCCGTCGGCGAAGGTGTCGGATGCCAGGATGCTCGCGCCGCCGATGCCGTCGCCGCCCGTGCGCGCGCCGAACAGCACGACCTTGTTGCCCACGCCCGTGGCGTTGGCGAGCTTGATGTCTTCGTGGCGCATGACGCCGACCGCGAGGGCGTTGACGAGCGGGTTGCCCTGGTAGACGGCGTCGAAGACCGTCTCGCCGCCGATGTTGGGCAGGCCCAGGCAGTTGCCGTAGAACGAGATGCCGCTGGTGACGCCGTGCACGACGCGGGGGGTGTCGGGGTGGTCGATCGCGCCGAAGCGCAGCTGGTCCATGACCGCGACGGGACGGGCGCCCATCGAGATGATGTCGCGGACGATGCCGCCGACGCCGGTCGCGGCGCCCTGGAAGGGCTCGATGTAGCTCGGGTGGTTGTGCGACTCGACCTTGAAGGTGACCGCCCAGCCTTCGCCGACATCGACGACGCCGGCGTTCTGGCCCATGCCCACCATGAGGCGGGTCTTCATCTCGTCGCTGACCTTCTGGCCGAACTGACGGAGGTAGATCTTGCTCGACTTGTAGGAGCAGTGCTCGCTCCACATGACCGAGTACATCGCCAGCTCGCCGCTGGTGGGGCGGCGGCCCAGGATTTCGCGGATCTTCGCGTACTCATCGCTCTTCAGGCCCAGAGCGCCGTAGGGCTGGTCCTTCTCGGGCGTGGCGATCGCGTTCTCGACCGTATCGGCGAGGGCGGTACGGGCGGCGGGGTTCGGGGTGGTCACGCGGCTGAGCTCCAAGAATCGCAGGGGCCGGACGGGAGCCAGTCTAGTTGGGCGGGCCGACATGCCCGGGCGGTCATCTCACCTCCCCGGGTGGGGAGGCTGCGGGGAGGAGGGGTCGAGGACGGCATCCGTTCCGCCGCCCTCGCCGCGCGACGATTCGCACACCCGCCGTCCGCACCGAGCGGCGCGAACCGAGGTTGTGCAGAGGAGGGCGGAACCGACAGGCTGGCCGCACCCGAGCGAAAGGCGCACGCCCATGGCCATCCTGAACTTCCACCTCGTCGTCTCGGGCGACCTCGCCGCCGCCCAGCAGGCCACGCGGACCGCGCTCGAGGCGGCCGGCTTCACCGTGACCGAGGGGCGCGACCACTGGAAGGCGACCCACGGCAGCGTCGCCACGACCATGTTCCTCGGTCTGCGCGCGAACGACGCCGACGTGCGCGAGGTGCTCGACGTGCGCTTCACCGACCTGGACGGCACCGTCCGCGTCGACCTGCACCGCCCGATCTTCCAGCCGGCCGGCGGCAGCGACGACGGTCTGGAGCAGCGGAAGCTGCACACGGCGTATCAGGACGTCGTCTCCCGCGTGCAAGCCGACCTGCAGCGGCAGGGCGTGCTCGTCAGCGCCGACGTCTGACGCGGCCGCATGCGCGTGATCGTCGCCCCCGACAAGTTCAAGGGCACCCTGAGTGCCCGGGCGGCGGCGGATGCCATGGCCGAGGCCGTGCACGCGTGGCGACGCAGCGCGGAGGTGGTGGGCGTGCCCATCGCCGACGGCGGTGACGGCACGCTCGACGCTCTCGGCGGCGCGAACCGCGAGGACGTGGTGACCGGACCCCGGGGGGCGCCGGTGCGTGCGCCGTGGCGCCTCGACGGCGATCGGGCCGTCATCGAGTCGGCCGTTGCATCCGGGCTCGTGCTCGCCGGGGGAGCGAGCGGCAACGATCCGTGGGCCGCCACGAGCCGGGGCGTGGGCGAGCTCGTCGCCCTCGCACTCGACGGCGGCGCGTCGCGCATCGTCGTCGGCATGGGCGGCTCGGCGATGACCGACGGCGGACGCGGAGCGCTCGAGGCTCTCGGTGATCGCGTCCCCTTCGCTTCCGGGCGGGTCGTCGTGCTGACCGACACGACCGTCGCGTTCGACGACGCTGCGCGGGTCTTCGCGCCGCAGAAGGGGGCGGATGCCGCCATGGTGCGGCGCCTCACGCAGCGGCTCGAGACGGATGCCGCGGAGTGGGCGCTTCGCTTCGGATGCGACGTGCGTCGCGTTCCCCGCACGGGCGCCGCGGGTGGGCTCTCGGGCGCGCTGTCGGCGGCGGGTGCGGAGCTGGTCGACGGGGCCGCCTACGTCTCCGACGCGCTGGGGCTGGACGCGCTGATCGCGGGCGCCGACCTCGTGCTCACCGGCGAGGGGGCCTTCGATGAGACCTCCCTGGCCGGGAAAGGCCCCGGGCACGTGCTCGCGCTCGCCGCGGCGCACGGGGTGCGCGCCCTCGTGGTCGCGGGGGTCGTCGACGCGGGGGCGGCGGACCTGCGCGCGATCTCGCTCGTCGAGACCGTGGGCGAGCGGCGGGCGCGTCAGGAACCCGCCACCGCCGTCCGGATCGCGACCGCGACGGCGCTGGAGCGGTGGAGCGCCGTCATCCCCTCCTGATCAGGGGCGGGAGGCTGTGCGCCTGTGCCTCGACCTCGACGGCGCCGTGCGGTGGGGGCTGCGCCCGCGCGAGCGCCGGGGCGATGGCATCCACGGTCTCGTTCGCCGGTTGCCGCGCCGCCGGCACCGCGGGAGGAGGGTCTGCGAGTGCCGGTGGGGCGTAGCCTCATCTCGTGACGTCGCACCCCGCCGAGATCGCCTCGGGCCCGCCCCTGCGGTGGTCGGCGCTGAGCGCGACGGGTCGGCGGGTGCTGCTGGACCTGCTGGTGCACGGGCCGCGCTCTCGCATCCGCATCGCGGAGCGCCTGGGGCTCTCGCGTGCGAGCCTCACGCGAGTGGCGCGCGAGTTGGTCGATGCGGGTCTGATCCTGCCGGGCGACATGCTGGCCAGCGCCTCGCGCGGGCGCCCCGCCGAAGAGCTGCACCTGCGTCCGCAGGCGGCGCACTTCGTCGGGGTGAAGGTGACCGCGGAGCGGGTGTACGCGGTGGTCACCGACCTCGCTGCGACCGTCGTCGACGAACTCGAGATCGCCCTCGTCTCGCCGGCCGAGGGTGAGGTCGTCGACGCGATCGTCGACGCGACCCGGGCGCTGGGAGCCCGGCACGGGACGATGTCGGCGCTCGGCGTCGGGCTCGCGGCCGACGTCCTGCGACGGGAGGGGGAGCCCCTCGTGGCGAGCTCGCCCCTGCTCGGGTGGAGCGCCCCGGTGCCGCTGGCGCGGCTGCTGGCCGAGCGGGTCGGGATGCCCGTCACCATCGCGAACGACGTGCACGCGTTGACAGCCGCTCACCACTGGTTCGGCAGCGGCGTCGACCACCGCTCCGTCGTCGTCTACGGGGTCGGCGCCGGCATCGGGTGCGGCGTCGTGATCGACGACGAGTTGGTGCAGGGGTCTCACGGGCGCAGCGGCCGGGTGGGTCACACCCGGATCGCCCGGACGGGGCGTCCGTGCACGAACGGGCACCCCGACTGCGTGCACAGCTTCGTGAGCATGCCGGCCATCGAAGCGAACGCCGGCGTGGCGCCCGGCGACTATGCCGTCGCCCTCGAGCGTGCGCGCGCCGCCGACGGGCGCGAGCGCGCGGCGTTCGCGTCGGCGGCCTACGCCCTGGGGGCGGCGGTGGCCGAGACGGTGAACCTCCTCGACCCGGAGCTGATCTCGCTCATGGGCGAGGGCCTCGACATGCTCGACCTGGACCCCGCCGCGTTCGACGACGGCCTCAGCGCGCACCTGGAGCAGGTTCCGCGCACGAGCGTCCGCATCGACCGACCGCCTTTCGCCTTCGGTCTGTACGCCCGCGGCGCCGCCGCGACGGCGATCCGCGAGCTGCTCTCGGTCTGACCCGGCGCACACCGCCCCCGACGCGGGGACCTCCTTCGCGTGCGCGCGGATCGTTTTTGTTTCATAGGTTGACAAAATCGAGCGGGGCGGCGAGGGTAGGACGCGAGCACCCGGGGGTCGGCCCCGGGGAGCATCGGCCGCACCCTCGCCCGGAGCCGGTCGCACCTACAAAGGAGTAGTTCGTGAAGCGCAGCAGTCTTTTCCGCGTCGGGGCCCTCGCCGTCGCGAGTGCCGCCGTCCTGACCACCGCCGGCTGCGCCGGCGATGCGGGGCAGTCCTCGGGTCCGGTGACCCTCGAGTACTGGGCGTGGGCACCCGGCATCGGCGACGTCATCGATGTCTGGAACGAGCAGAATCCCGACATCCAGGTGAAGGTGGTCGAGGCCGCGGGCGCCGACGACATGATCGCCAAGCTGCTCGCGGCACAGCGCGCGGGCGAGGGTCCCGACCTCGCCCAGGCCGAGTACCAGAAGCTGCCCAACATGGTCGTCAGCGACGTGGCTCTCGACATCAGCGAGTACGCCGACACGTTCACCGACGGTTTCTCCGAGGGGGCGCTGAGCCTGGTCACCGTCGGAGACGGCGTGTACGCCGTGCCCCAGGACACCGGCCCCATGATCTTCATGTACCGCAAGGACGTCTTCGACCAGAACGGATGGACCGCGCCGTCCACCTGGGACGAGTACGCGGCACTGGCGCAGACGGTGAAGACCACCCTCCCCGGCACCCTGCTCGGGGGCTACCCCGACGATGCGTCGACGATGGCCGCCTACGCGCAGCCCCTCGGCGCCGAGTGGTGGGCCACCGAGGGCGACGCCTGGAAGGTCGGCATCGACGAGGCCCCCACGCAGCGCGTCGTGGACTTCTGGCAGCCGCTGGTCGAGCAGGGTCTCGTCGACACCACGCACTTCTTCACCCCGGAGTGGGGCACGAAGATGAACGACGGCAGCATCCTCAGCTGGACCGCGGGGGCCTGGGCACCCGCCGCCGCGTTCTCGGTGGCGCCCGACACCGCGGGCCTCTGGGCCGCCGCGAAGATGCCCACGTGGGACGGCGAGACCGGCACCGGCTTCATGGGCGGCTCCTCCGTCATGGTGACCAAGAACACCGAGCACCCGAAGGAGGCCGTCGAGTTCCTCCAGTGGCTCAATGCGAGCGACGAGGGCACCAAGGGGCTCATCGACATCGGTCTGTTCCCGGCCTCCTCGGCGGGCCAGTCGCAGCTCGCGGGTCAGCCCGTGCCCGACCTGGTGAGCGACCAGGCGGACTTCTGGGACCTCGCCGTCGACATCGCCGAGAACAGTGCCCCCTTCACCTGGGGTCCGAACGTGCAGGTGGCCTTCGACTCGTGGTCCGACGGGGTGAAGGCCGCGACGCAGAACGGCGGCTCGTACACCGCCGTCTTGAAGTCGGCTCAGGAGGCCGTGGTCGCCGACCTCGAGAAGTCCGGATTCACGGTCCAGTGATCGCCCCGCGGTGGGAGGGCCCGCGCCCTCCCACCGCCGACCCAGGAGAACGACCTGTGACCACCACCGTCTCGCGCGCGGCATCCCGGCGCACCTCCCTCCGGCCCCGCGTGGCCCCGTGGGCGTTCCTCGCGCCCGCGCTCGCGCTGTTCACGATGTTCCTCATCGTGCCCATCGGGTACGCCATCTACCTCAGCGTCATGCAGCTGCGCTCCAGCGGCGGCGCCTTCGGCATCCGTCGGCAGACCTTCGTCGGTCTCGACAACTACGTCGCCTCGCTCACCGATCCCGAACTCGTGGCATCCCTGGGTCGGCTCGGGATCTTCGCCCTCATCTCGGTGCCGCTGACCCTCGGTCTCGCGCTGACGTTCGCGCTGCTGCTGGATCTGCCCGGGGTGCGCCTGGCCCGCTTCTCGCGCCTCGCGATCTTCCTGCCGTATGCCGTGCCCGGGGTGATCGGCGCTCTGCTGTGGGGCTTCCTCTATCTTCCGCGCACGAGCCCTGCGACCTACGTGCTGCAGGCGGTGGGGCTGCCGTCGGTCGACTTCCTGAACGGCTCGTGGCTCTACCTGTCGCTGTCGAACATCGCCGTGTGGGCGGGCGTCGGCTTCAACATGATCGTGATGTACACCGCGTTGCGGTCCATCCCCAGCGAGCTCTACGAGGCGGCCAAGATCGATGGCGCCTCGGAATGGCAGATCGCCTGGCGGATCAAGGTGCCCCTGCTCACCCCCGCGCTCGTGCTGACGTTCCTGTTCTCGATCATCGCCACGCTCCAGGCGTACGGCGAACCCACGACGCTGCGGTCGATGTCGAACTCGATCTCGTTCAACTTCTTCCCGCTGATGAAGATCTACCGCGACGCGTTCAACCTGGACAACACCTCGGGAGCGGCAGCCGCCTCGGTCGTGCTGGCCCTGGGAACCCTCGTCGTCTCGCTCGGGCTCCTCCGCCTCCTGCAGCGCCGCACCTTCGGAGAGAACTGATGGCCACCCTCACCGCCGACGCCCCCACGACGCGCGCCCCGCGGCCGCCCGCGCGCCGCCCACGCCCCGTGACCCGGGGCCGCGTCATCCCCACCCTCGTGCTGTTGATGGGCGCGATCTACACGCTCATCCCGATCGTCTGGGTGATCACCGCCTCGACGAAGTCGCGCGGGGAGCTGTTCAGCACCTTCTCGTTCCTGCCCGGGACCGGGTTCTGGCAGAACCTCGTCGACCTCTCCACCTACGGCGGCGGCGTGTACTGGAAGTGGGCGGGCAACAGCCTGCTCTACGCCGGGGGCGGAGCCGTCCTGTCGACCCTCGTGTCGGCGGCGGCCGGGTACGCGCTCGCCCGCTACCGGTTCCGGGGGCGCGCCGTGGTGTTCAACGTGCTGCTCGCGGGCGTCATGCTGCCGCAGATCACCCTCGCGATCCCGCAGTACTTCCTCATGGCCGAGCTGGGCCTCGCGAACACGTACTGGGCCGTGCTGCTGCCGAGCATCATCAACCCGTTCGGCATCTATCTCGCCACCATCTACGCGCAGTCGTCGGTGCCGGAGGAGACCGTCGAGGCCGCTCGCCTCGACGGGGCGAGCGAGTTCCGCATCTTCCTGTCGATCGCGATGCCCGTGATGGTCCCCGGCCTGATCACCGTGTTCATGCTGCAGTTCGTCGGCATCTGGAACAACTTCCTGCTGCCGTTCATCATGCTCAGCAACGAGCAGCTCTATCCCCTCACCACGGGTCTCTACCTGCTGCTCAATCGCGGCACGGGGACGCCCGCGCTCTACTCGCTCGCAATCGTCGGTGCGCTGCTCGCCATCGTGCCGCTCCTGCTCCTGATGATCTTCCTGCAGCGCTTCTGGCGACTCGACCTCGTCAGCGGCAGCCTCAAGGGCTGACGTCCTCCGCTCGCGCCTCCTCCCCACGAAAGAACCATGAACGACTTCTCCTCGCACGCCGCCGACCTGCCCGCCCCCACCCGCTTCGACTGGATCGCCGACGGCATCGCCTTCGGAGCCGACTACAACCCCGAGCAATGGCCCGAGGAGCTGTGGCCCGAGGACATCGCGCTGATGCAGCGCGCGGGAGTGACCTCGGTGTCGCTCGGCATCTTCTCGTGGGGCCTGCTCGAGACCGCCGACGGGGTCTGGGACTGGGGGTGGCTGGACCGCATCATGGACCTGCTGCACGCCGGCGGAATCGGGGTGAACCTGGCCACCCCGACCGCGGCGCCGCCGATCTGGCTCCTGCGGGCGCACCCCGAGATCGCGACGGTGGATGCCGACGGCCACCGCACCGCGCAGGGAGGGCGCCTCGCCTGGTCGCCGAGTTCTGCGGTGTTCCGCCGCTACGCGCTGCGCGTCGTGCGCGCGATCGCCGAGCGGTACGGCTCGCATCCGGCGCTGCGCATGTGGCACGTCAGCAATGAGATCGGCAATGAGAACGGGCGCTGCTACAGCGAGGAGACGGCCGCGGCCTTCCGCCTCTGGCTCGCCGAGCGCTTCGGCGAGGTCTCGCGTCTGAACGCTGCGTGGGGCACCGCGTTCTGGGGCCACCACTACACCTCGTTCGACCAGATCGAGCCGCCGCGCGGCGCACGCACGGGGCACAACCCCGGTCTGCTGCTCGATTTCGAGCGCTTCACCTCCGACGCGTTGATCGGCCACTACCGCGCCGAGCGCGACGAACTGCGACGGATCACCCCCGGAATCCCGATCACGACGAACTTCATGGTGATGAACACCCCGGGCGCCACCGATCATGAGGTGTGGGCCCGCGAGGTCGACATCGTCGCGAACGACCACTACACGATCGGGGCCGACCCGTTCCGGCACAGCGAGCTGGCCTTCAGCGCCGACCGCGTGCGCGGCCTGGTCGGCGGGCGCCCCTGGATGCTCATGGAGCACTCGACGGCCGCGGTGAACTGGCAGGGCGTGAACCGCGCGAAGTCCGTCGGCGAGATGGCGCGCGACTCCCTCGCGCACGTGGCTCGGGGCTCCGACGGCATCCTGTTCTTCCAGTGGCGGGCGTCGACGGCGGGAGCCGAGCAGTACCACTCGGCGATGCTGCCGCATGCCGGGGCGGACTCCGCGATCTTCCGCGACGTCGAACGGCTCGGCGCGACGCTGAAGGCCCTCGCCCCCGTGCGGGGGACGCGGGTCGAGAAGGCGCGGGTCGCCCTGCTCTTCGACCACGACACGGTCGCGGCCCTGCGCAGCGGCCGCATGCCCAGCGACCTCGTCGACCCGATGGACATGCCGATCGCGATCCACCGCGCCCTCACGCTGCGCGGCGTCGCCGTCGACGTGCTGCCGTCCTCGGCCGACCTCGACGGATACGCGGCGGTCGTCGTTCCCACGCTCTACCTGGCCGATGACGCGCTGCCCGCGCGCCTCGAGCGGCTCGCGAACGACGGCGCCCATGTGCTCGTGACGTACCTCTCCGGCATCGTCGACCCCGAGAACCGCGTGCGCGCCGGCGGATATCCGGGCGCCTTCCGCGATCTGCTCGGCATCCGCGTCGACGAGTTCTTCCCGCTCATGGCGGGCGAGAGCGTGACGCTCGACAGCGGCCATACGGCATCGGTGTGGCTCGAGGACGTCGATGCCCGCGACAGCGAGGTGCGCGCGCGCGTGACCAGCGGCGAACGCTCCGGCACGGCGACCTGGACGCGGCGTTCGCTCGGACGTGGCAGCGCGTCGTACCTCGCGACCCGCCCCGACACCGAAGGTCTCGACGCGGTGCTGTCCGATCTGCTCGCCGCCGCCGGGGTGGGCCCGGTGGTCGCGTCCGAGCCCGGGCTCGACGTGATCCGACGGGTGGGCGACGGCTCGTCGTACCTCTTCCTCCTCAACCACACGGATGCCGAGCGCTCGGCGGCGGCGTCGGGGCGCGACCTCGTGACCGGTGAACGGTACGACGGCACCGTGCGGGTGGCATCCGGAGCCGTCGTCGTCGTGGAGGAGCAGCGATGAAGTTCACCGACGGGTTCTGGCAGCTGCGGCCGGGCGTGCGCGCGCTGTACGCGCAGGAGGCGGTCGACATCCGCGAGGTCGAGACGATCGACGGTCCGGGCCTGCGCGTGCTGGCCCCGACGAAGGTGATCGAGCGCCGCGGCGACACGCTGAACCGGCCCGTGCTCACCACCACCCTGTCGTCGCCGGCCGAGGGGGTCGTGCGCGTGCGCATCGAGCACCACACCGGTCGGGGCCGCGGCTGCTCCTTCCCGCTGCCGGGCGCCGGTCGCGGGGCCGGAGCGGTCGATGCGGAGGCGGGGGTGCTGCGCAGTGGGGCCCTCGAGGCGCGGGTGACCGCCGGTGCGCCGTGGGCGCTGTCGTTCCGATCGGACGGCCGTCTGCTCACCGCCAGCGCGGCCAAGGCCCAGGCCTACGTCACCCTCGACGAGGGGGCGCAGGTCGACCGGGCGATCGTCGACCCGGCGGGATCGAGCCCGCCGCGCACGTTCGTCCACGAGCAGCTCGACCTCGGCGTCGGCGAGCTCGTCTACGGCCTCGGCGAGAGGTTCGGGCCGCTGGTGAAGAACGGCCAGTCCGTCGACATCTGGAACGCCGACGGCGGCACCTCCAGTGAGCAGGCGTACAAGAACGTGCCCCTGTACGTCTCGAACCGCGGGTACGGCGTACTCGTCAACGACCCGGGCCACGTGTCCTTCGAGGTGGGCTCCGAGGCGGTCGAGCGCGTGCAGTTCTCCGTCGCGGGCGAGGCTCTGGAGTACTTCGTCTTCGACGGCCCGACCCCGAAGGACGTCCTCTCGCGCTACACGGCTCTCACCGGCCGGCCCCCGGTCGTGCCGGCATGGTCGTACGGCCTGTGGCTGTCCACGAGCTTCACCACCGACTACGACGAGGCGACCGTCACCTCGTTCATCGACGAGATGGCCCGCCGCGAGCTGCCCGTGTCGGTGTTCCACTTCGACTGCTTCTGGATGCGCGAGTTCCAGTGGTGCGACTTCGAGTGGGATCCCCGCGTCTTCCCCGACCCCGACGGCATGCTCCGGCGCCTGCACGAGCGCGACCTGCGCGTGTGCGTGTGGATCAACCCGTACATCGGCCAGGCCTCGCCGCTGTTCGCCGAGGCGGCCGAAGCGGGCTACCTCGTGCGCCGAGCCGACGGATCGGTGTGGCAGTGGGACCTGTGGCAGGCCGGAATGGGCCTGGTCGATTTCACCGACCCGGATGCCACCCGCTGGTTCCAGGAGCACCTCCGACGCCTCGTGCGACAGGGCGTGGACTGCTTCAAGACCGACTTCGGAGAGCGCATCCCCCTCGACGTCGTCTACGCCGACGGCACCGCGCCCGACCGCATGCACAACCTCTACACCGAGCTGTACAACCGCGCGGTCTACGACGTGCTCGTCCAGGAGCGCGGCGAGGGCGACGCGGTGCTGTTCGCGCGGTCGGCCACGGCCGGCGGGCAGAGCATGCCCGTGCACTGGGGAGGGGACTCCACCTCGACGTTCGCGTCGATGGCCGAGACCCTGCGCGGAGGCCTGTCGCTCGCGATGAGCGGCTTCGCGCACTGGAGTCACGACATCGGCGGCTTCGAAGGGCTTCCGGATGCCGCGGTGTTCAAGCGCTGGACCGCATTCGGCCTGCTCGGAACCCACAGTCGCTTCCACGGATCCGAGTCGTACCGCGTGCCGTGGCAGTTCGACGACGAGGCGGTGGAGATCACGCGCCTGTTCACGAACCTCAAGATGCGGCTGATGCCGTACCTCTTCCAACTCGGTCTGACCGCCGCCGACACCGGCGTGCCGGTCATGCGGCCGATGGCGATGGAGTTCCCCGACGACCCGGCCGTCGCCCACCTCGATCGGCAGTACATGCTCGGCTCCGACCTCCTCGTCGCGCCGGTGTTCTCGGCCGAGGGCGATGTGGAGTTCTACCTCCCCGAGGGGCGCTGGACCCACCTGCTGAGCGGCGAGACGGTCGAGGGCGGACGGTGGCTGCGCGAACGCCACGGCTTCGACAGCCTGCCGCTGTACGCCCGCCCGGGCGCCGTCATCCCGTGGGGGGCGCGGGGGGACCGGCCCGACTACGACTACCTCGACGGACTCGAGGTGCGCGTCTTCCCCGGCGGCAGCGGAACGCGCGAGATCATCGTCACGACCCCCGACGGGCGATCGTCCGTCCTCACCGTCGACCTCGAGGAGCCTTCCCGATGACCCTTCCCCCGACGGTCGGCTCGACCGACTACCGCGACAGCGGGCTCGTCTTCCCCGAGGGCTTCACGTTCGGCTCGGCCACGGCGTCCTACCAGGTGGAGGGGGCGGCGGCGCAGGACGGCCGGCTCCCCTCGATCTGGGACACCTTCAGCAAGACCCCGGGTCGCGTCTGGAACGGCGACACCGGCGACGTGGCCTGCGACCACTACCACCGCTGGGAGGCCGACCTCGATCTCATGGCGGAGCTGGGCCTCGGCGCCTACCGGTTCTCGATCGCGTGGCCGCGCATCGTCCCCGAGGGCACCGGCGCGGTCAACCAGGCGGGCGTCGACTTCTACTCGCGCCTCGTCGACGGCCTGCTCGAGCGGGGCATCCGGCCGGTGGCGACGCTGTACCACTGGGATCTGCCGCAGACCCTGGAGGATGCCGGCGGTTGGCCGATGCGCGCGACGGCCGACGCCTTCGAGCGCTACGCCGAGATCATGGGCGCGGCTCTGGGCGATCGCATCCACACCTGGACGACGCTGAACGAACCCTGGTGCTCGGCCTACCTCGGCTACGGGCAGGGCGGACACGCGCCGGGGCGACACGAACCGGCCGCCGCGCTCGCCGCGGTGCACCACCTGAACCTCGCGCACGGCCGCGCGGTGCAGGCGCTGCGGGCCACCTCGACCGGCGACCCGGAGTACTCGGTGACGCTGAACTTCCACGTGCCGCGGGGCCGCGGTGAGCAGGCGGCGGAGGCGGTGCGACGCGTGGACGCCCTCGCCAACCGGGCCTTCACCGGCCCGATGCTGCGCGGGGCCTATCCCGACGACCTGCTGGCCGACACGGCATCCGTCACCGACTGGTCGTTCGTGCACGAGGGCGACCTGGATGCCATCCATCAGCCCCTCGACGTGCTGGGCGTGAACTACTACTCCACCGTCACCGCGCAGATCTGGGACGGGGTGTCGCCGAAGCAGAGCAACGACGGACACAAGGCCGCCGCCGGCGGCACGGCGTGGCCCGGGAGCGACGACGTGCTCGAGTTCCTGCCGCAGCCGGGCCCGTCGACCGCCATGGGCTGGAACATCGCGCCCGAGGGACTCGAGGAGCTCCTGCTGTCGCTGCGCGAGCAGTTCCCGCAGCAGCCGCTCATGGTGACCGAGAACGGCGCCGCGTTCGACGACGTCGTGGCCGACGACGGGTCCGTCCCCGACCCGGAACGGCTCGACTACCTGCGCCGTCACTTCACCGCCGCCCACCGCGCCCTCGAGCAGGGCGTCGATCTGCGCGGCTACTTCGTGTGGTCGCTGATGGACAACTTCGAATGGGGCTACGGCTACGCGAAGCGCTTCGGCATCGTCCGCGTCGACTTCGACACCCTCGAGCGCACCGTGAAGGACAGCGGGCGCTGGTACGCCGAGCTCGCGCGCACGGGGGTGCTGCCGGCCTGAGGCCGGGGCGGATGCCGCGGCGTCGGGCACGGTGGCCGTGCGCAACGGCGGAAGACGCGGTCGACACGCCGCCGCGGGCAGGCAGCCCGGTCCCGGCGTGGCACCGGCCGGAGCCGAGCCACGACTGCCCGGGCCGTGACCCGGCGTCACGCCGTCTTCGCGATCCTGACCCGGATGTCCTTCATCAGCGGCTGATCGCTCTGGCGGCTGTAGTCATCGGGGCCGAGCAGCACGTTCAGCTCCGGGAAGTAGCCGGCGGCGCTGCCGCGCGGGGTGTCGTACTCCAGGGCGCGGAACGCGGTCACACGGCGCACCGACCCGTCTCGCGAGGTCGCCACGATGTCGACGAGGTCGCCCTCGGCGAGACCGCGTTCCTTCATGTCGCGCCGGTTCATGAACACCAGCTCGCGGATGTTGCGCACGCCGCGGTAGCGGTCGTCGGCCGAGTAGATCGTCGTGTTCCACTGGTCGTGTGAGCGCATGGTCTGCAGCACCAGCACGTCGGCTTCCTCGGGGATGACGTTCGGCAGTTCGGCATCCGAGAACTCCGCCTTGCCGGAGGGCGTCTGGAAGTCGCGCTCGCGCGCGGGCTGAGGGATGCGGAATCCGTACTGCTGGCGCACCAGCTCGTTGAAGCCCTCGAAGCCGGGCAGCGCCTTCGCCATCGTGTCGCGGATGCGGTCGTAGTCGCCCACGTACCACTCCCACGGGGTCGCCGAGCCGGGCATGGTCGCCCGCGCGATGCGCGCGATGATCTCGGGTTCGCTGAGCAGGTGCGGCGACGCGGGCTTGCGGGAGCCGAGCGAGAGCATGACGGAGCTCATGGCATCCTCGGTCGAGATCGACTGCGGGCCCGCCTCCTGCATGTCGCGCTCGGTGCGGCCGAGGCACGGGAGGATGAGCGCCTCCTTGCCGTGGGTGAGGTGACTGCGGTTGAGCTTGGTGCTCACGTGCATGGTCAGCTCGCAGCGGCCCATGCCCTCGGCGGTCAGCTTGGTGTCGGGAGCGGCCCGCACGAAGTTGCCGCCCATGCCGAGGAACACCTTGAGGTCACCACGGTGCAGGGCCGCGACCGTGTGCACGGTGTCGAGGCCGGGCTCGCGCGGCGAGGTGATGCCGCACACCTCGTCGAGCTTCGCCAGCCATTCCTCGGTGGGCTTGTGGTTGATGCCGCAGGTGCGGTTGCCCTGCACGTTGCTGTGGCCGCGCACGGGGGAGGGACCGGTGCCCTTGCGGCCGACGTTGCCGCGGAGCAGCAGCAGATTGACGATCTCGCGCACCGTGTCGACGCCGTGCTGGTGCTGGCTGACTCCGAGGCACCAGCTGATCACGCACGCCTTCGAGGCGAGATAGATGTCGGCGGCCGCGCGGATCTCGGCCTCGGTGAGTCCCGCCTGCTCGACGAGCTCCGACCACGGCGTCGCCTCGACGAGGGCGCGGTAGGCGTCGAGGCCGCTCGTGTACTGGTCGAGGAAGGCCTGGTCGAGCGCCGTGGGGTCGGTCTTCGACGCCTCGAACACCACTTTCGCCATACCGCGGACGAGGGCCAGGTCGCCGCCCGGGCGCACCTGCAGGTTCATCGTGCTCGTGGGGGTGCTGTTGAACGTCGCCATGTCGACGATCTCGTGCGGCACGATCGTGCGGGTGCCCGCGACCTCGCGCAGCGGGTTGACGTGCACGACCTGGGCGCCGCGGTCGATGGCCTCGGCGAGGCTCGTGAGCATGCGGGGGGCGTTCGAGGCGGCGTTGACGCCGAGCACGAAGAGGGCGTCGCACGCCTCCCAGTCCTCGAGGTCGGCCGTGCCCTTGCCGGTGGCGAGGGATGCCGTGAGCCCGCGGCCCGAGCCCTCGTGGCACATGTTCGAGCAGTCGGGGAGGTTGTTCGTCCCGAGCTCGCGCGCGAACAGCTGGTAGAGGAACGACGCCTCGTTGCTCAGGCGGCCGGAGGTGTAGAACGCCGCCTGATCGGGGGAGTCCAGGGCCGTGAGGTGCTGCGCGATCAGGCGGAACGCGTCGTTCCACGAGATCGGCACGTAGTGGTCGGTCGCGGCGTCGTACGCCATCGGCCCCACCAGCCGCCCGGCGTCCTCGAGTTCGAAGTCGCTCCACTGCGACAGCTCGCTCACGGAGTGCTCGGCGAAGAACTCCTTGCCCACGCGCTTGTGGGTCATCTCCCACGTGACGTGCTTGATGCCGTTCTCGCAGATGTCGAGGGTGACGCCCTTGTCGTCGGGCCACGCGCATCCCGGGCAGTCGAAGCCGCTCTTCGGGTGGTTCATCGTGAACATCGCCTTGGTGCCCGCCAGGGGCTGACGCTGTTCGTAGAGCACCTTGCCCACGGTGAGGGCAGCGCCCCATCCGGCGGCGGGATGCTCGTAGGGGCCGGTGCTCGACCACTCGCCGTCGACCTGCGGCCCGAGGCCTCCCTGGCGCGGTTCCTCGGTCATCAGCCCGAACGACTCACCCATGTTCACCCTCCGTGGTTTCCGGCGCCGAGCCGGTGGCATCCACACACCGCGCGCACGAACGTCAGCGTACGCCCGCGACCTCTTCCGCCACGGGGGTTGTGGATGGGACGACGATGCGATCCGCGCGGGTGTACAGGTTCATGCTCGACCCGCGGACGAAGGCGGCGAGCGTGAGGCCCGCGCGCTCGGCGAGTTCGACGGCGAGCGACGACGGCGCCGACACGGCCGAGAGCATCGGGATGCCGGCCATCACGGCCTTCTGTACGAGTTCGAAGCTCACGCGGCCCGACACCTGCAGCACCGTCTCACGCAGGGGAAGGCGGTCGTTCAGCAGAGCCCACCCGACGACCTTGTCGACGGCGTTGTGCCGACCCACGTCTTCGCGGGCGACGAGGAGCTCGCCCGTCGTGCCGTCGAAGAGTGCGGCCCCGTGGAGGCCGCCGGTCTTGTCGAACGTCTTCTGCTGCTCGCGCAGCCGGTCGGGGAAGGCCGCGACATCGTGTGCCGGCACCGACAGCGCGTCACGGGAGACGTCGTAGGTCGAGACCTTCTCGACCGCCTCGATCGACGCGGTGCCGCACACCCCGCACGAGCTCGTCGTGTAGAAGGAGCGGGCGATGTCGGGGGAGGGCAGGGCCACGCCCGGCGCGAGCGTGAGGTCGAGCACGTTGTAGGTGTTGCCGTCGGCGCCTCCCGTGCCCGGACCGCCGCAGTGGATCGCGCGGGCGAACTGGTCGCCGCGGCTGATCACGCCCTCCGACACGAGAAAGCCGGCGGCGAGCTCGACGTCGTGGCCGGGCGTGCGCATCGTCACGGCGAGCGGCGATCCGGCGACGCGGATCTCGAGCGGCTCCTCGACCGCGATGGCATCCGGTCGCTGTCGGTTCGCCCCCTCGAGGGTGATGCGCGTCACCCGGCGCGAGGTGGTGAGACGGCCCATGTCAGGACCGCACCGACGGGAGCTGGGGGGACATGGGTCGAGCGTACGCCCGGCCGACGCGGGACCGGCCCGGGAACCCCACGTTCCCGGGCCGGTGGTACGGCGTCCTCGATCAGGCCGTGACGGTGCGACGACCCCGCACGCGCACCACGGCGCCGGCGATGAGGGCTCCCGCGATCGGGGCGACGATGAAGACCCACAGCTGGCTCAGCGGCAGGGTTCCGCCGTAGACGGCGGTGGCGATCGACCGTGCGGGGTTCACGCTCGTGTTGCTGATCGGGATGCTGATGAGGTGGATGAGCGTCAGCGTGAGGCCGATGCCGATCGGGGCGAACGCCTGGTACTCGGCCTTGGCGGTGACCGAGAGGATCACCGCGAGGAAGATGCCGGTGAGCACGGCCTCGGCGACGAACACCGCCGCGAGGCCGTAGCCGCCCGGGCTGCCCTCGCCGAAGCCGTTCGAGGCGAAGCCCGCCTCCTGCGCGGCGGCGAATCCGTCGGGGCGCCCCGCGAGCACGAGCGCGATGACGCTGGAGGCCAGGATGCCGCCGATCAGCTGCGCGAGGATGTACCCCGGCACGTGGCGGGCGTCCGTACGGCCGGCCGCCAGCAGACCGAGGGTCACGGCGGGGTTGAAGTGGCCGCCGCTGATGTGGCCGACGGCCGCGATGCCCGCGACCAGGGTCAGGCCGAAGGCCAGGGCCACGCCGAGGAAGCCCACGCCGGCCTGGTTGTCGTCGGCGCTGGGGAAGTTCGCCGCGAACAGCGCCGTGCCCACCCCGCCCAGCACCAGCAGGAAGGTGCCGAACAGCTCCGCGGCGTACCGCGCGGGCGACGACCAGCTGCCCGCCTTCTGCCGCTGCTGCTCCGAGGTGGAATCCGCGATGTCGACCGGCTCGTTGCGCTTCTTGTCCTTCTTGCCCATGATGCTCCGTTCTGTCTGTTCCCACGGGTGTGTCGGGGGGATGACGTTGCGAGCAGGGCGAGTGTCACACCCGAATTCCTCGGATGCCGCCGCAACCCCCGAATGATGGCGACACGAAACGAACGGGAGGTGCCGCTTGACCCTCCCGCCACGACAGCGATATACGCCGTAAGCGCATTCGCTGACATACACATCGCGAAAGGAATTTCAATCCCGGCGTGACGATTCCGAAAGCCGGTACGTCTTAGTGGTGTAGGCCGAAGCGCCCACCCCGAATCATCGGGTCACGACATCGAAAGGCACGGACATGGCTGAGAACGCCCCCACCACCCCCGCTGCGCAGAACGTCCCCCAGTCGGCGTCGCGCGTGAACCGTCCCCTCGCCGCGCGCGGTCAGGAGACCCACACCGAGGGCAAGACCACGATCGCCGAGGGCGTCGTCGCCAAGGTCGCCGGCATCGCCGCCCGTGAGGTCAACGGCGTGTTCGCGCTCGGCGGCGGCGGAGCCCGCGCGCTCGGCGCCATCCGCGACGCCATCAACGCCACCGACCTGACGCAGGGCGTCAAGGTCGAGGTGGGCGAGACCCAGGCCGCCGCCGACGTCACCATCGTCGTCGAGTACGGCGCCCCGATCCAGGAGGTCGCCGACCAGGTCCGCGGTCGCGTCGCGGGTGCGATCAGCCGTCTCGTCGGTCTCGAGGTCGTCGAGGTCAACGTCGATGTGAACGACGTCCACATCCCGGGCGACGACAACAACGACGCCGAGTCCGAGAAGCGCGTCCAGTGAGCGCCACGACGAAGGGCGCTCTCGCCGGCCTCGTGCTGGCCCTCAGCGCTCTGATCTTCGGCTTCTGGGGATTCATCCTCGTCGCCCTCTTCATGGCGATCGGTGTGGTCGTCGCCCGCATCACCGCGGGTGAGATCGACTTCCGCAACGTCGTCAACGCCTTCAAGGGTCGGAGCACATCGTGACCACCGTCACCGCCTCCCCCGGGGTCGGCAGCCGCAGCGCGGTTGCCGGCCCCGGCCTCCCGGCCGGCCGGGTGAACATCGCCGACCGCGTGCTGCAGAAGACGGCAGAGCGTGCCGCCGCCGACATCATCGGGGTGGATGCCAAGGGCGTCCACGTCGAAATCGTCTCGGCCCGCGACACCGCCGCCGTGCGCGTCACGTCGCCGTTCCCGGTGCCGCGCCTCGACGACACCGCGGCCGTCCAGGCCGCCACCCCCGTGCTCGAAGCGGCCGCTGCCGCCCAGAGCGAACTGCGCACGCGCCTGTCGCGGCTGTTCGGCCGCGAGATCTCGCGCGTCGAGCTGACCATCTCGGGCGCCACCGCCCCCCAGCGAAAGCGAGTGCTGTGATGACTGACGCCGTGCTCCGCACCGTCGTGCGTCGCGAGACGCACTCCCCGCGCACCGTGGCCATGCTCGTCGTGGTCGTGCTGCTCCTGCTCGTCCTGGCCTACGCCGCGGTCGAGATCATCCTCGCCCTCACCGGTGCCCAGCCGCTGCTGGTCTCGCCCGGCGAGGCTCTCAACGCCGTCGTCGCAGCCCCGACCGCTCTCATGCCGGTCGCCTTCATCGTCGGCGGCGTCGTGCTCGCGATCCTCGGACTCATCGTCCTCGTGGTCGCCCTCAAGCCCGGGCGCTTGTCGCGTCACGAGATGGAGTGGGGCCAGCGTGCCGTCGTCGTCGACAACGGCGTCGTGGCATCCGCCCTGGCTCAGCACCTCAGCAACGAGTCCGGGATCGCCCGTGACGACATCGTCGTGGGCGTCGCCCACCGCGCCGTCGACGTGACGGTGCGCCCCCCGGTCGGCATCCCGGTCGACGAGGCGCAGCTGCGCCGGATCGTCGACGCCGAGGTCGCCGCCTACAAGCTCACCCCCGCCGTGCGCACTCACCTGCGCATCGAGCGTCCCGACACCAAGGAGTCCTGATGAACGCCACGCGTCGCGGTCTGAACCGCTTCATCCTCTTCCTGGTCGCCCTCGTACTGCTCGGCCTGGGCGCTCTGGCGCTCGTCGTCGGACTGCTGCCCGGTGGCGCCGACACCTGGACCTCCGTCATGGGCGGATTCCAGGGCTGGCTCGAGTCGCTGGGCCGTGACTCGGCGGGCTGGGGTGCCGTCGCCGCCTTCGTGGTGCTCGCGATCATCCTCATCGTCGTCGCGTCGGCCGCCGTGCGCGGGCGCCGCCACGCTGCGCTGCAGTCCACCGGCAGCGCGAACGACGCCGGTCGCATCACCGTCACCGACGGTTTCGCCTCGGAGGCGCTGAAGAACGCGCTCGCCGAGCGTGACGAGATCCTCTTCTCGCGCATCACCGCCGGCGAGATCAAGAACGAGTCGGTCCTGCATGTCGCGGTCACCCCGCGACAGAACACCTCGCCGCGCCAGGTGGCGGAGCACGTCGACACGCTCGTCACCAACCTCGCCACCCTCACGGGCCAGAACCTGCGCGCGTACATCTCCATCCACTCGGGTCTGCGTGCGAAGCTCGCTCGCGACAACACCCGCGTGCACTGACCCCCCACGAGGAGACGTCATGACCACCATCGATGCCACCATCGACCCGCCCGACCTGGATGCCGCGGCGAGCCTCGCCGCCACGGCTGCCGGCTCCGTGCCGGGCGTCCACGCCCTGGGCAGCCTGCTCGGCCGCGCGTCGGATGCCGTCCGTGAGCGCGTGGGCCTGGCCAGCACCGCTCCCGGCGTGAAGATCGACACCGACCGCGCCGATTCGGTCACGGCGACGATCTCGCTGGTCGTCGACTATCCGCACAAGCTCCACGAGGTGTCGGACGCGGTGCGTACCGCCGTCCGCACGGCCCTCGAGCCGCTCGGACGCGGGCGCATCGACGTCGACGTGGTCGTGACCGGCGTCTTCGGCCCGTTCGACCGCGACGTCGTCGCCGAGGCGGAGGAGAAGGCGGACGCCGCGACGGCCGTCGTGCGCGAGAAGGCGGAGGCGGCGGGCGACCGCGCCCGCGAGATCGCCGGTGAGGCGAAGGAGAGGGCGGATGCCGCGTCGGCGGCGGTGCGCGAGCAGACGGCCGACGCTGCTGCCGTCGTGCGCGAGAAGGCCGATGACGCCGCGAAGGCGCTCGGCGACGCGAAGGACGCCGCCTCCGACCTCGCCGCCGGAGCGGCCGCTGCGGCCGGGGAGTTCGCCCGTCAGAACGCCGAGGCCACGCGCCGTGAGCAGGCGGAGGCCGACATCGACGCCGCCGACCGCGTGACCGAGGGTCTCGAGCCGACCGACGAGGGCTCGGCCCTGGACAGCACCGACCCCGTCGCCGAGAGCGAGCGCGCCGACGTGCGCGGTGTCGAGGAGCGCGCCGACGTGCGCGACGTCGTCGCCGAGGCGCTCGAAGACGCCGCGGTCGACATCGCGATCGCGGCCGACGAGGTGCGCGCCGACGACGAGACGCCGGCAGTCGACGGCGTGCAGTCGGTCGTGGAGGACGAGCGACCGCGGAGCTGAGATCACAGACGTGAGAGGGCGCCCCGGCTTCGGCGGGGGCGCCCTCTCGTCGTGAGGCGAGGCCTACTGCGCCGTCGCGTTGTCGTACGCGCGCTGCGCGGCCTGCTGCGCGTCGGCCAGGGCCTGCTCGGTCGTCTTGTCGCCCAGCAGAGCCGCGGTGATGGCGTTGTTCAGCTCGTTCTGGATGTCCTGGCCGGCGGGAGACGAACCGAACGACCGGCCGGAGCCGACGACGTCGTAGTAGGTGGAGATGACCTGATCGAACCCGCTGTCGCCGGTGGGCGTGACGTACTGCGACCGGATCTTCTCGTCGGCCTCGGGCGACCCGGTGAACAGGCCCGTGTTGAGTCCGCCCTTGCCCTCGATGGTCGCGGCGCGCGCGGCGCCGGCCGCCATCCACGCCTCGGTCGAGGTCAGATCGGTCATCCACGCGCACGCCGCGGCGGGGTTCTTCGCCCCGGCGGGGATCACGAACGCGGTGCCGGAGGCGAGGGAGAACGGCTGGCCCTCGGCATCCCGGAAGGGGACCGCCTGCAGGGAGATCTGATCGCGGTAGGCGCTCAGCACGTTCGGGTACCACTGGTTGGCGACCTGCGCGCCGACCTGGTTCGACACGAACTGGTTCGCGTCGCCGAAGGTGTCGAACGAGTCGGTGAAGCTCTTCACCGCGGCGTACCCGCCTTGCGCGTCGGTGATCCTCTTCAGTGCGTCGATGCCCGCGGCGTTCGAGGGGTCGTCGAGGGTGGGCTTGCCTGTGTCGTCGGTGAGCTGGCCGCCCATGCCCAGCACCCACAGGCCGCCCTGTCCGGTGGCGACGGGATCGAATCCGAGGCGGGTCGGGGTGCTGCCCGAGCCCTGATAGATCTTGCCGATCGCGGCGAGGAGGCCGTCCATGTCGGAGGTGTCGAAGGCGTCGGGGCTCACGCCCGCCTCGTTCAGCACGTTCATGTTCAGCAGGATCGCGGGCGGCTGATAGAACTGCGACACCGCGTAGACGGCGTCCTCGTACGTGACGTCGTCGACGACGTTCTGGTACCACCGGTCGGTGGGGGTCACGCCCTTCGCCTCGAAGCACGCATCGAGCGGCATCAGCAGTCCTTGAGCGGCGTAGGTCGTCACGTACCGGCGGTCCATCTGCACGACGTCGGGCACGTTGCCGCCGGCGATGCGGGTCGTGAATTTCTGCGCGTCGAAGGCCGTGGCATCCAGGGTCACCTGCACGTCGGGGAGCTGCTCCGCGGCGTAGTCGAGGCGCGACTGGCCCACGTCGTCGGCGTTCTCGAAGCCCCACGCCGCGAGGGCGCCGCTCGGCGTGGCGGAGAAGTCGACGTCGGCCGCCTGCTCCTCGGCCCCGCCACCGCTGCAGGAAGTCAGGAGGAGGGCGGATGCCGCGACCGCGGCGACACCGGCGAGGGAGCGCTTGCGCATGATGGGTCCTTTCGGGACGGGGGGATCTCAGCCCTTACGGCCTTGGGTGGCGACGCCCTCGACGAAGTACCGCTGGCCGAAGGCGAAGATGATGAGCATCGGGAGGGTCACCAGGAGGGAGGCGACCATCACGTACTGGTAATCGCCCTGACCGCCCGCACTCGGGCTGTACTTCGTCATCGCGTAGGCGATGCCGAGCGGGGCGGTGAAGTCCTCGACGCTGCCGGCGTTGAGGTAGATGAGCGCCGCCTGCAGGTTGTTCCAACTGGCCTGGAACTCGAAGAGGAACACGATGATGAAGGAGGGGATCGACAGCGGCATCGCGATGCGCCAGAACAGTCCCCAGGCGCTGCAGCCGTCGAGCCGCGCCGCCTCGAACAGCTCGCGCGGCACGCCGAGGAAGAACTGCCGCTGCAGGAAGATGTAGAAGGCGCTGCCGAACAGGTTCATGCCCCACAGCGGCACCCACGTGCCGAGCAGGCCCGTCTCCTTCCAGATCAGGTAGATCGGGATCATCGTCACCGCGCCCGGCAGCATCATCGTGGCCAGCACGAGGCCGAACAGCAGTCCGCGGCCGGGGAAGCGGAAGTAGGCGAAGCCGAAGGCGACGATCGAGCTCATCACCGCCACGGTGGTGGCGGCGAGCAGGGCGATCGCGACGCTGTTGAACATCCAGTTCAGCAGCGGCAGCTGGTTCCACACCTCGGCGTAGTTGCCCGGCAGGAACGTCTTCGGGATGAGGGCGTTGTCGAACACCTCACCGCGCGGCTTGAGGCTCGCCGCGAGCAACCATGCGAAGGGATAGAGGAACAGCAGTGCGAACAGCACCAGCACCGCCGCGAGTACGACGCGGCCGGCGAGGGTCTTCGGCTGGCTGAGCGCCCGGCGCCAGCGTCTGCGGGGCGGGACGACGAGTTCGGGACGCGCCTGCGCGACCCCGGGCGTCTGCAGGGTCGTGGCCATCAGCGGTCCCCCTCGTAGTAGACGAAGCGGTTGCCCAGGCGCACCTGCACGAGCGTGATGAGCAGGATGATCACGAACAGCAGCCATGCCATGGCGGCCGCGAAACCGAAATTGAACTGCCGGAACGCCTGCTGGAAGAGGTAGATCGCGTAGAACAGGGATGCCTCGGGCGAGGCGTTGCTCTGATCGCGCCAGAACAGCAGGTACGCCTGGTCGAACACCTGGAACGCAGCGATCGTCAGCACGATGACGTTGAAGAACATCGCGCCCGAGATCATCGGCAGGGTGATCGAGAAGAACCGGCGGATCGGCCCGGCGCCGTCGATCTGCGCGACCTCGTGGAGATCGACGGGCACGTTCTTGATCGCCGCGAGGAAGATCACCATGGTGCCGCTGACGGTCCACAGCGCCATGATGACGATGCTCGGCTTGACCCACGCGGGGTCGACGAGCCACTGCGGACCCTGGATGCCGATGGCCCCGAGTGCCTGGTTGATCGCGCCGGAGTTGCCGTTGAGCAGCAGGAAGAACACCGCCGCCGTCGCCACGGCCGGCGTCATCTTGGGCAGGTAGTAGAGCGTGCGGAAGATGCCGGCGCCGCGACCGACGCGGCTCAGCAGCAGCGCCAGGAAGAGAGCGAAGGCGATCTCGAGCGGCACCGCCATGACGGCGTAGAACAGGGTGTTGCCGAGTGACACGGCCACCCGCGGGTCTTCGAAGAGCTGGGCGTAGTTGGCGGCCCCGACCGGCCGGGCGGCGCCGGTGGCGAGGTTGTAGCTCGAGAACGAGATGACGAGGCTGTAGATCATCGCCCCCGCCGTGAAGACGAGGAAGCCGATGATCCACGGCGAGATGAACAGGTAGCCCGCGATCGCTTCGCGGCGGTTGTATTTGACCCTCTGTCGAGGAGGTCGGCGGTGCTTTCCGGCGGTGTCGCTCTCGGTGGCAGGGGTGGAGGAGACGGTCACCGGCAGGACCGGTCGGCGGCGGAGGACCCGGGGATGATGTCGCGCATTGTCTTCTCCTTTCGCGCGCCGTCTCGGCATCGAGAAGCGCTTCGCCAGGGTCGGGAAGTGCTCCGAGAAGGTCCAGGGCGTTGCCAAGACGTCGGCGACGTGCGATAAGCGCTCGGCCGGGCCGACTGCGCGTCATCCCTCCGCGAGTCGCACGATCGGCACGCCGTCGCACGCCGACCGACGCCATCGGCGGGCGTGATCCCGCGCGGATCGTGCGACTCGCGCGGGGCGGACCGCGGCGCCGTCAGAGTGCGCGGAGGTAGCGCCGGGTCATCCACGCCTGCACGAGGCGACCGACCGGCGCACCGACCCGCGTGAACCAGCGCCCCGGGCGCGAGAACGCGGCGATGTCGAACACCACCTCGCCCGACGGTCGCAGCGTGAGCGTGAACCGTTCCTCCCCGCGCTCGGGGTGCCCCGGCAGCGTGCCGTAGGCGAATCCCGCGACGGTGTCGGTGCGTTCGGCCCACACCACGAGGCACGGGATACGGAAGCTCAGGATGCCGACCCCCAGGCGCATCGTCACGCGGGTGCCCTCGCGCATCGGCGTCTCGCTCAGCACGACGCGCGCTCCCGCCCGGCGCTGCGCCTCACCCGCGAGGAGGGCATCGGCGGCGCGCGCGAAGACGTCCGACCCGCGGCCGATCACCCGGTGGGCGCGTACGTGGTGGGAGCCCGCGGGCATCTCGCCGGCGGTCGCGCCGACCTCCGTGTAGGTCAGGCCGTCCATGCGCACACGGTAGCGGGGTGCGGCGGCCGGACGACCCGGGTTGCGGTCGGCGCCGGCCTGCCGCGCCGGCGCCGGGCGGCGAAGCCTACGCTGAGCACATGCCCCTCCTCCTCCCCGGATCCGCCGCGTGATCGACGTCGCCGAGCACCTCGCGACGATCCTCGAGGCGGTGCGGCCCCTCGACCCCGAGCCGCGCGACGTCGCCGCCGCGCGCGGCCGGGTGCTCCGGCATCCGGTCACGGCCGCCGTCGACGTGCCGGGCTTCGACTCCTCCGCGATGGACGGCTTCGCCGTGCGCGACCTCGACGCCCCGGCGACCCTGCGCGTGGTCGCCGACCTCCCCGCCGGCACCGACCTCGACCCGCGGATGGATGCCGGCGACGCCGCTCGCATCATGACCGGGGCGCCCGTGCCCACCGACGCCACCGCCGTCGTCCCGTTCGAAGACACCGCGCGCGGTCTCGACGGGGGCCTCGAGCCCGTCGACGTCGTCGTCGCCCCGCGGGCGCCGGGCGCGCACATCCGCCGCCGCGGCTCGGACGTGCGGGCGGGCGAACTCGTCGTCGAGGCCGGTGTGCGCCTGACCGCAGCGCGGATCGGCGCGATCGCGGCATCCGGTGTCGGCGTCGTCGAGGTCTCGCGCGCCGCCCGCGTGGCCGTGGTGTCGACCGGGTCGGAGCTCGTCGCGCCCGGCGCCGAGCTGCGTCGTGGGCGGATCCCGGAGTCGAACAGCGTGCTGCTCGCCGGCCTCGCCGAAGAGGCCGGGGCCGAGGTCGTGCTGCGCACGAGCGTCGACGACTCCGGCGACGGCCCGCGCCGCGCGATCGCCGCCGCCGAGGCCGCCGGCGCCGACGTCGTCGTCTTCTCGGGCGGCGTGAGCGCGGGCGCGTACGAGGTCGTGAAGAACACCCTCGGCGACCTCATGCGGTTCGACCGCGTGCGCATGCAGCCGGGCAAGCCCCAGGGCTTCGGGCGCGCCCCGGGCGGTCTGCTGCTCTTCGGGCTCCCGGGTAATCCCGTGAGCGCGGCGGTGTCGTTCGAGCTGTTCGTGCGCCCGGCGCTGCGCGCACTCGAGGGCGACGTCGAGCCGAGCCGTGCGCGTGTGCGGATCGCGCTCGCCGCCGGTTGGCGGGCGAGGGCCGACAAGACGCAATACGTCCCCGTGACGATCGACCGCAGCGATCCCGCGCGGTGGTGGGCGACGCCCACGGCCCGCGGCACCCGGGGATTCGGCACCGCCGAGGGGCTCGCGGTGATCCCGCCGACCGTCGCCGATCTCGTCGCGGGCGACACGGTGTCGGTGGCCCTGTGGTGAGCGTCGACGCGATCCTGCTCGCCGGTGGTCGCGGCTCACGGGTCGGAGGTGCGGTGAAGCCGCTCTTCGAGGTCGGGGGCTCGACGCTGCTCGCCGCCGCGGTCGCCGCGGTGCGAGCCGGCGGCGCGCGGCGCATCGTCGTCGTCGCACCGGTGCTCGACGCCTCCCTCGACGTGGAGTGGGTGCGCGAGGACCCGCCCTTCGGTGGTCCGGTCGCCGCCGCCGTCGCGGCGCTGGACACGGTGGATGCCGACGAGGTCTACGTCATCGCCTGCGACCTCGCCGCACCGGCTGCGCCCGTCGAGCGGCTCGCCGCCCCGCTGCCGCCCGGAGCCGACGGGGCGTGTCTCGACGACGGCCGACGCCAGTGGCTCCTCGGCCGCTATCGCACCGCGGCGCTGCGGGCAGCGGCATCCGCTCTTCCCGATGCGGGGCGCGACGCCTCGATGCGCGCGTTGCTCGGGGGGCTGGCGATCGCATCGATCCCGGCCCCCGCGAGCGAGACGCGCGACATCGACACGTGGGACGATCTCCGCAGAGCCCGAGGAGGAGCCATGACCGAGAACCGCACCCTGCCGCCCGAGGCGCTGAACGACTGGAGCGCCGCGCTCGCCGAACGCTTCGGCCTGGCCGACGGCGACATCCCCATCTCGCTCATCCTCGACCTCGCTCGCGACGTCGCGAACGGCGTCGCCCGCCCCGCCGCTCCGCTCAGCGCCTTCGTGGCCGGACTCGTCGCGGGCCGCACCGGCGGGACGCCCGCCGACACCGCGGCCGCCGTCGCCGCCGTCGTCGAGATGGCGCGCGAGTGGGAGAGTCGCTGATCCGCGATGCCGGAGTGGCTCGCCGTCGTCCTCGGTGTGCTCGCCGGTCTCGTCATCCTGTGGCTGGCCCTCGTGGCGGTGCTATGGGTGCAGCAGAAGCGCTCGGGCGGGGCGGTCGATTGGCGTGCCGTGCTGCGTCTGGCGCCCGACGTGATGCGACTGATCCGCCGGGTGGCGGCTGACCCGACGGTGCCGCGGGCGACGCGGTGGTGGCTGGGCGGACTGCTGGTGTATCTGCTGCTCCCGATCGACCTCATCCCCGACTTCCTGCCGGTGATCGGCTATGCCGACGACGCGATCGTGGTCGTGATCGCTCTGCGCTTCGCGATCCGGCACGCGGGGATGCCGGCGATCGAGCGGCACTGGCCGGGGACGCCGGAGGGGCTGCGAAGCGTGCTGACGCTGGTCGGCGCCGCGCGGTGAGGGTCAGGCCGCCGTCAGGACGTCGACGGCGAAGTCGTGCGCGATCGCGGCGAGACGCGAGTCGTTCGTCCACAGGCGCGAACATCCCGCGTGCTGGGCGATGGCGAGGTGCAGAGCGTCCGCCGTCCGCAGACCCGGGTTCCTCGCCCGCAGGCGCGCCGCGCTCAGATAGGCGTCGGGCCCGGCCGACAACATCTCGAAGCGCTCAAAGATGCTCCACATCCGCAGCTGCGGCTCGGCGTACCCGTCGCGCATCGGACCGACCATGGCTTCGAGCATGACGAGCGGACTCGCGGCCAGGGCGGAGTCCGTCTCGGCCAGCGCCTGGCGGGCCCGGTCGCCGAGCTCGTCGTCGCGCTCGACCGCGTAGATCACCAGGCAACTGTCGACGTAGATCACGCTCCGGCGACCCGGTTCTCGGCGATGATCTCCTCGATCTGCTCGACGGGTCGCGCCAGCTCCGGCGTCAACGGATTCTCTCGCAGCCACGTCGCGACGGCGGTCCCAGGTGGTTCCGCCGCGTCGAACGGAACGATCCGTGCCACGGGAACGCCGCGTCTCGCGATGGTGACTTCTGCTCCCGATTCGACGTCGGCGATCAGCCGCGACAGGTTGTTGCGCGCCTCCAGGACGTTGTACATCATGGCCGCATCCTAGCCATGTACCTGGCTAGAACGACTCTACCGCCCCACGTATTCGCCCCTCGGGCGAAGCCGCATCGCGGGCTCGGCGTACTCCGCGGCGATGTGCGCGATCCACCCCGCGAGTCGGCCGACGACGAAGATCGTGCTCGCGGCGTCCTCGGGCAGACGGGCGGCGGACGCCAACGCGGCCAGCGCCAGATCCACGTTGGGCCGCAGGCGCGCCCGCGCGGCGACGACCTCCGAGAGCCGGTGCACGGCATCCATCGTCGCGGCCCCGTCGGGGAGAGCGGCGATGAACGGGAAGAGGGCGTCGGCGCGGTCGTCGACGTCGCGATAGAGCGGGTGGCCGAAGCCCGGGATGCCGTTGCCGTCCTGCAGCGCCTCGGCCAAGGCCCGCTCGGGGTCGAGGCCCCGGCGCACACGCGTGAGCAGCCGTGCCGTGCGCGTGGCGGCGGAGATGTGCAGGGGGGAATCCGCCGCGCCGAGGGCGGCGCTGACGGCGGCGTATCCGTCGGCGCGCGCCGACGCGGCCACACGGGCGGCGAATGTCGAGACTGCGAGGTCGTGATCGATGAGCAGCACGAGAGCCGCGTTGACGGCGGAGCTGACGGATGCCGGGGCGTTCCACGCCCGGGCCAGCGACAGCGCGATGTCGTGGTCGGGGTCACCGCCGAGGGCGACCGGGAGACCGGTGAGCAGCGTCCACCCGATGCGGTGCAGCGTGGCCGGCGAGGCGTCGTGCCGCAGGGGATCGTCGGCGGCGAAGCCGGTGAGGGCGGCGCGCAGGCGGTCCATGGCACCGGCGTGCGGCGGCAGCGCCGCCACCATTTCGCGCGCGCTCCCGATGGCGGGGTCGGGGGCATCGACGCGCTCGGCATCCCAGAGCCACGCGACGACCTCGGCGAACGGGCGGTCGACGAGATCGCGGGCGCGGCGACCGCGGTAGAGCAGCTCGTCGTCCTCGATGTCGGCGATGTCGGTGTGCACGACCCCCAGCGGCATGCCGGTGGTGGGGTGCGAGGGCGCCTGTGCGGCGGCGCGTCGCCTCCCGGTCGCGAAGGCCTCGACCTCGAGGGCGTCGAAGGTCGATCCGCGCGCGTCGCGCTCGCGGCCGAGCAGCCCGCGGGAGACGTAGGCGTACACCGTCTCGGGCTTGACGCCGAGTCGGGCGGCGGCTTGGGCGGCGGTGAGGCGGGGGAGGGGCGCTGGCATCTTGATCCGATCAACGTTGACGCTGTCGACGTCATGTTCGCACACTGAGCGCATGAGCGATCTGATCGAGGTGCCCCGCGGACTCAACGGCGTCGTGGCCGCCGAGACGGCCATCAGCGACGTCGACGGCACGGCCGGCTTCTACCAGTACCGCGGCCACTCCGCGGTCGACCTGGCCCGCACCCGCACCTTCGAGGACGTCTGGCACCTGCTCGTCGTCGGCGGGCTACCCGATGACCCGGGCGCCTTCGCCGAGCGGATCGCCGCGGCGCAGGCGGACGACCGGATGCCGCCTCTGATCGCCGCCGTGCGGGAGCACAGCGATCACCCGCTCGCGGTGCTCCGCGCGGTGTGGACGCTGGCGGCATCCCTCCGCCGCTCCCCGGCGCTCTACGACCTCGACGAGTCCGGGAGGCTCGACGAGGCGATCGCGTTCGCCGCGATGGCGCCGCTCGCGCTCGCTCCGGCTGCGGAACGGATGCCGGCGGGCCGCGGCCTCGTGTCCGACTACCTCGAGCGTGTGTCCGGCGTCGTCCCCGATGACGTGCACGTGCGCGCCCTGTCGGCCTACCTCGTCGCGGCGATGGACCACGGCTTCAACGCCTCGACGTTCACGGCTCGGGTCGTCGCGTCGACCGGGGCCGACATGGCGGCGTGCCTGACCGCTGCGCTCGGGGCGCTGTCGGGACCGCTTCACGGGGGAGCTCCGGCGCGCGCCCTCGACAGCCTCGACGCCGCGGGCGCCGACCCCGGCGCGTGGATCGCGGGGGAGTTGTCGGCCGGACGACGACTCATGGGCTTCGGGCACGCGGTGTATCGCACGGCGGATCCGCGGTCGGAGCTCCTGCGCGAGGTCGCGCGCGGTCTCGGCGGCGACCGGGTGCAGCAGGCGCTGGCGTTCCAGGCGGAGGCGGAGCGGCAGCTCGCCGCGCGGCATCCGGAGCGGCCCCTCCGGGCGAACGTCGAGTTCTTCGCCGCCGTCGTGATGGAGCAATGCGGCATCCCCCGTGAGATGTTCACGCCGACCTTCGCCCTCGCCCGGACGATCGGCTGGACGGCGCACGTGCTCGAACAGGCGCGCGACCCGAAGATCATCCGGCCCTCGGCGCGGTACGTGGGGCCGGCGCTGATGCGCTGAGGAGGGGCTCACGGTCCCCCGGACGATCGGTCGGATGCCGCGGACGAACGGCCCGGCGCGAACCACGATCGCCCGCGAGCATCGGAGGATGACCACCACCGCTCCCGTTCCCACGCCCGTCGCCGGGCCGTCCACGATGCGTTACGGCGGACTGATCGTCGTCATGCTGCTGAGCTTCCTGCTCGTCACCGCCGAGTTCCTCCCCAACGGCGTGCTCACCGAGATGGCCGCCTCGCTCGGCGTCACCGCGGGTCAGGCCGGTCAGACGGTCACCGTCACCGCGCTCGCCGGGCTCCTGTTCGCCCCCACCGTGGGGCTGCTGCTGCCGCGTCTCGACCGGCGCACGCTGCTGGTCGGCGCGGCCGCCTCGGCCACCGTCTCGAGCCTGGTCGTGGCGATCGCGCCGAGCCTGCCCGCGATCCTCGTCGCCCGTTTCCTGCTGGGAGCCGCGATCAGCGCGTTCTGGTCGATGTCGATCACGGTCGCCGCGCGCCTGTCGAGCCCCGACCGCATCGGACGGGCCATGATGTTCGGCTCCGCCGGCCTCTCCCTGGCCACGGTCGCGGGCGTCCCGATCGGGGTGGCCCTGAGCGAGGCGCTCGACTGGCGCCTCGCCTTCCTCCTCGTCGCCGTCGCGACCGCGGCCGTGGGCGTCGCGGTGCGCGTGGCGCTGCCCCCGGTGCCGCCGGCCGCGGCGTCGAGTCTCGGCATCCTGTTCGACACCCTCCGGCGCCCGGGCAACACGGGTGGCATGGCCGGGCACGTGCTCGTCGTGCTGGGGCACTTCGTCGCGTACACCTACGTGCGTCTCTCGCTCGAGCGCATCCCCGACGTCGACGCGGGCACGATCGTGCTGCTGCTCGCCCTCTTCGGCGTGGGCGGATTCGTCGGCAACATCCTCGTCGGCCTCGTCGTCGACCGCGCCTTCGCGCGTCTCGCCGTCGTCGGACCCCTCGCCATCGCCCTCGCGATCGCGGCCGTCATGCTGATGCCCGGGTCGCTCGCGGTCGTCGCGATCGCCGTCGCGGTCTGGGGCTTCTTCTTCTCGTCGTGGCTGATCATCGTCAACACGTGGGTCGGCCACCGCATGCCCGACCGTCTCGAGGCCGGCGGGAGCCTCGTCGTCACGGGGTTCCAGCTCGCGATCACCATCGCTGCAGGTGTGGGTGGCATCCTCGTCGACGCGACGAGCGTGCAGACGGTAGATGCCATCGGCATCGCGCTCCTCGCCATCGGCGCCGTGCTGTTCGGAGTGTCGGTGCGCGAGCGGCGGTCCGCTCGGCCCTGAGTCGCGGTGGAGCCGGGACCGCGAGGCGGGGTGCTCGGGGGTCGGGGCGCATTCCTGCGGGTACGGGGCGGGACGCTCGGGGTTCGGGGCGCATCCCTCCGTTCGGGGCGGCATTCTTTCGCCCCGAACGCCGGATCGCGGCCCGAACGCCGGGCATCGGGACCGCGTCCCGAACCGGGCCCGCGACCCGCAACCCCGCCGGGTCAGACCGCGAGCTCGCGCCGACCCGCCCGCCATGCCGACGGCGCGACGCCGACGTGGCGACGGAACGCCCGTCGGAAGCCTTCGTCGGAGGCGTAGCCCAGGGCCCGGGAGGTCTCGGAGACGCCGGTTCCGGCATCCAGCAGGTCTTTCGCCCGCCGCATGCGCACCTCGGTCACGTACGACGCGGGCGAGGTGCCGAACACCTGCCGGAACCGCGCCGCGAACACCGACCGCGACATGGCGCCCAGGGCCGCGAGCTGATCGATGCTCCACTCGCGACCGGGCTCGTCGATCACCGCCGAGACCACCCGCGCGAGGAAGGGGTCGTCGGTGCGGGGCGGCCAGGTCTGCTCGTGCGCGGTCGCCGCCCACGCGCGCAGCGCTGACAGCAGCACCGTCGTGACCATGAGCTTGCAGATCGTGCCGTCGCCGCCGCGCGGGCTCTTGACCTCGGGTGCCGGGATGCCGAGGTGCGCGGCCAGTCCGGCGGCGGCGGGCTCGGCACGCGCGAAGTCGCTGACGAACACGACCGGCGGCAGTGCGCGGGTGTCGCTCGTGGGGGTGAGGGCGAGCGGCACGACGGTGACCTCGGCGCCGGACTGCGACGTCAGGGTGAGGGCGTGGCATCCGAGCGAGACGACGGCGTCACCCGCGAGGAGCGTGCGGTCGCCGGCGATCGCCGCCGCGGCGCCGGACGGGGCGTCGACCGCGCACGCCGATCGCTGCGAGGCGCGGCCGGTGAGCTCTCCGGCGAGCAGGTAGACCAGCGCCGCGTCACCGCGTGCGAGGGTGAGCCGATCACCGGCCGCCAGACGTTGCCGCCGGGCGTGGCCGGGCGACACGTCGATGCGCGAGAAGGCGCGCTCGAGGGCGTGCGACGGTGTCATGTCACGGTCGAACCCGCCCCGAGGCCGGGGTATTCCACGGTGACGCCCACCTCACCCGACTGGCACCACGGAGCCGCCTGGCCGAGGATGGAGGCATGCGATCCCCCCGCCCGCTGCTTCTCGCCGCGCTCGTCGGAGCCGGCCTCGTCCTCTCCGCCTGCACCGGCCCGACGGCATCCGAGCCCGCTCCCGACGACGGCGCTCCGACCGCCTCGGCCGCCGCGAGCCCCGTCGCCACGGCGTCGGCATCGCCCGATACCGGGCCGGTCGAGGCCTTCCGGTTGTGGTGGAGCGCTGTGCGTGCGGCCGACACCGTCGCGGCGTGCGGCGCACTGACCGACCCCCTGCAGCAGCGCATGATCCAGGAGTACAACGACGCGCTCGGCGCCGGCATCACCGACTGCACCACGTTGGTCACCCAGACCTCGGCGATGTATGCCGCGACCGGAATGTCGGCCGACGTCGAGGTGCAGGTCGTCTCCCAGACGGCGACCGAGGCGGTCCTCGACGTGGCCTACGACAGCGGCGACTGCGGGACGGTGCACCTGGATCGCTCGAGCGGAGCGTGGATGCTGACCGAGCTCAGCCGGGAGTGCGCCGGCTGACGCGTCAGGTCAGCAGTTCGCTGAAGAACCCGATCGAGATCGAGAGCAGGCCCGCCGCGACCCCGGCGATGAAGCCGGCGGCGGCGAGTTCGCGCGCCATGCGCGCGTTGAGGCTCAGGATGCCGCACACGAACGACACCCCGGCGAGAACCCACATGCCGATCTGGATCCACGGCAGCTGGTCGATCTCGGCGACCGTGCGCGCTGTCGCGATGAACAGGTACCAGGCGATGACGATCACCCCCGTGACGATCGCGATGATCGAGACGGCCCTCAGGTCGCCCTTCGGGGTCGGGGGAGCGGGTGGCTCGTCGCGTGGCGGGACGCCGGTCGCCGGTTCGAGCGAATCGGGGAGATCGTCGTCTGCCATGCGTCGATCCTCCCAGGTCATCGCGCGGATCGGCGATGTCTTGTCAGGTGCGTGCGGCCGTGATCTCGCACATCGGCGGTGCTCTCACACCGGGCGGAGGTTCTGCGAGACCTCGGCGGGTCGGCGAGCTCGGGGCCTCGACGCCGTGCCGTCGCCCCCGGCGTGACCTAGGCTCCTCCCGATGAGAACCGTCGGAGTCGACCTCGCCGCGGGAGCGCCCGGCACCGCGCTCGCCGAGATCACCTGGACGCGGGATCGTGCCGTGCTCGAGCGCCTCGACATCGGGATGACGGATGCCGACATCGTGGCATCCGTCCGCTCCGGCGAGGCGTGGCTCGGCGTCGACTGCCCGCTCGGCTGGCCCGACGCGTTCGTCGACTTCATCGGTGCGCACCATGCCGCCACCGATCCGCTGCTCGGACCGGTCGAGGGCCACGCCGACTGGCGTCGGCCGCTCGTCTACCGCCACACCGACCACGTCGTGCGCGAGCGCATCGGGCGCTGGCCCCTGAGCGTCTCGACCGACCGGCTCGGCGTCACGGCCCTGCGCGGCGCGGGTCTGCTCCGCCGACTCGCCGCCGTGGGATTCCCCGTCGACCGCGCCGCCGAGGGGCGCCTCTTCGAGGTCTACCCCGGCGGCTCGCTGCGGCTGTGGGGCTTCGACACCGCGGGATACCGGGTGGATGCCGCCCGCCGGGCGATCCTCCTCGATGCGGTGCGCGAGCGAGCGCCGTGGTTCGATATCGGCGATTTCGCCGCGCTGGCGATCCGCAAGGCGGACGCCTTCGACGCCGTCATCGCCGCCCTCGCGACCCGCGCCGGGGCGCTCGGGCGGTTCTCGCCCCCGGCATCCGACATGCTCGCCGTGGCGCGGCGGGAGGGATGGGTCGTGCTGCCCGACGGGCCGCCGGAGGGTTTGATCGACGGTCTCTCAAGCAAAGGCTAGACATCTCGCCTTTGCTACGAGGGCGAAGTCCCCGGACGTCAGGCCCCGGACAGGCTCGTGATCAGCCCCTCGACCCGCGTCTTGATCTCGTCGCGGATGCGGCGCACGGCATCGAGGTCCTGACCGGCGGGGTCGTCGAGTTCCCAGTCCTCGTAGCGCTTGCCGGGGAAGATGGGGCACGCGTCGCCGCAGCCCATCGTGATCACGGCGTCGGAGGTCTTGACCGCGTCGACGGTGAGGATCTTCGGCTGATTGGCCGAGATGTCGATGCCCTCTTCGGCCATCGCGGCGATCGCCATCGGGTTGATCGAGTCCTTCGGCGCGGATCCGGCCGAGAGCACATCGACGCGGTCACCGGCGAGCTCCTGCAGATAGCCGGCGGCCATCTGCGAGCGGCCGGCGTTGTGGACGCAGACGAAGAGGACGGTGGGGCGGGTCATGATCTCGTCATCCTTCTCGGTCGAGGTGAACGGTTGGTGTCGTACGGGCGGAAGGGTCACTCGCGCCCGTTCATTGCACTGCGGCGTTCGATCAGCACGGTGTCGCGCCACTGCCCGGCCCACGGGCCCACTGACGATCGTGCGATGCGCTCGCGTCGTCCGATCTCGCGGAAACCGAGGCTCTCGTGCAGGCGGAGGGATGCCACGTTCTCGGGGAACACGCTCGACTGGATCGTCCACACCCCGTTCATCTCGGCCGTGGCGATGAACGCGCGCAGCAGAGCGGCGCCGAGTCCGCGACCGTGTGCGCGTCCGGCGACGTAGACGGAATGCTCGACGACACCCCGATAGGCGGCGCGCGTCGACACGGGCGACGCCGCCACCCATCCCACGACGGCGTGCGTGTCGTCGACGGCGACCAGTCGGCCGAACCGCGTCTTGGCCTGCTCGAACGCGTCCCACGTCGGCGTCTCGCTCTCGAAGGTCGCGTTGCCGCCCGCGATGCCCTCGCGGTAGATGTCCTCCACCGCCGCCCAGTCCGCGCGTTCCAGCGCCCGCACGAGTGTCATGTCAGCAGCACCCGCCGGCATCCGTCGAGCACACGCCCGTGGCCGGCAGCGTCAGCTCGACGCGGGAGGCCGAGGCGAGGTCGCCGGCGAGCCAGGCCGTGATCGAGCGCACCTGTTCGTATCCCGTGGCGAGGAGGAACGTGGGCGCCCGACCGTACGACTTCATTCCGACGAGGAAGAAGCCGTGCTCGGGGTGCGTCAGCTCGCGGAAGCCGTGCGGTTCGACCGTGCCGCACGAGTGCACGTTGGGGTCGATGAGCGGGGCGAGCAGCCGCGGCGCCTCGACGACGGCATCCAGGTCGGTACGGATCTCGCGCAGGGGCGCGAGGTCGGGGCGGAACCCCGTCGCGTTCACGACGATGTCGGCGGTGACCTCGGCGGGATCGCCGCTGCGCGATCCGAAGAGGCGGATGCCGTGCGGCAGCGCCTCGACGCGGCCGATCTCGAAGGAGTCGATCTTCTCGACGGCGCCGGTCTCGACGTACCGGTCGACGCGTGCGCCGAGCTGCGCGCGACCGATCAGCTCGTCGTCCACGGAGGAGGACACGCGCACGGCGCCCGCGTTGCGGATGAGCCAGGTGACACGGGTGCCGGGGGCGTCGCGCTGGAGGCGGACGAGCGAGATGAGCGTGTTCGCGGCGGAGTGACCGGCGCCGACGACGACGGTGTGCTGACCGGCGAAGCGTTCGCGCTCGCGGCCGAGCACGTCGGGCAGGGCGTGCGAGATGCGCGCGTCGTCGATGGCGGGCAGACCCGTCGACAGGAGCGAGTTGGGCGTGTCGTACGTGCCCGAGGCGTCGAGCACGGCCCGGCCGAGGATCTCCCCCTCGGTGGTGCGCACGAGGAACGGCGTGTTCTCGCGGTCGGCGGAACGGGTGCGATCCATCCCCTGGCGGGCGACACCGGTCACGCGGGCGCCGTAGCGCACGTGGGCTGCGATCCGGGGCAGCGCGGCGAGGGGCCGGAGGTAGTCGTCGATGAGCTCGCGGCCCGAGGGCGCGCGCCCCGCGGCCGGCATCGTCCAGCCCGTGGCCTCGAGCAGGTGGCGGGCGACCGGGTCGACGACCTCGCGCCAGGCCGAGAACAGGCGGGTGTGGCCCCACCGCTGCACCGCGGCGGCGGGACCGGATGCCGCCTCCAGCACGGTGAAGGCGATGCCGCGGTCGGCGAGGTGGGCGGCGGCGGCCAGGCCCACCGGACCCGCCCCGATGATGATGACAGGGAGGGTCGCGAGGCGGTCGGTCACGCGCGGTCGCGGCGTGAGGGTGAGCGTCGACATGGGGCTCCTCGTGCATCGATGGCTGTCGATGCCCCATCGTGCACCTACCTATCGATGGATGTCAATATCGACTACTGTCGATGCATGACCTCGCTGCCGCTCGTGGAGTCCGCCGCCTGCTGCGTGTCCTCGGGGGGCGCGCCGATGTCGGTCGACGACGCCGAGGGGCTCGCCAGGCGGTTGAAGGCCCTCAGCGACCCGACGCGGCTGCGCCTGCTGTCGATCGTCGCGGGCGCCACCGAGCAGGAGGCGTGCGTGTGCGACCTCACGGATCCGGTCGGCCTCTCGCAGCCCACGGTCTCGCACCATCTGAAGGTCCTGACGGAAGCGGGGTTCCTCTCGCGCTCGAAGCGCGGAACCTGGGCCTACTACCGGCTCGTCCCCGGCGCGCTCGACACCGTCGCGGGGGTGCTGTCGCGGCAGTTCGCGGCGGTGCCCCCGACGCGCTGACGCGCGGCCGCCGCCTCGGTGCGACGCGGTGCTGTGAATGATCCCACCGCGCCGCCCGACCCTTTTCCTCGAGACGGCTCTTGTCTATAAGGCAGGCACGCGCTAACGTACAACCAAATGGTTGAACAACAGACCGACGCCGACATCGACCGGGTGTTCCACGCCCTCGCCGATGCCACGCGGCGCGACATCGTGCGGCGCACGCTCGTCGCCGAGCAGTCGGTGACGCAGCTTGCCGCGGCGTACGCGATGTCGTTCGCGGCGGTGTCGAAGCACATCGCCGTGCTCGCCGAGGCGCGGCTCATCACCAAGCGCGCGGAGGGGAGGGTGCGACTCGTGCGTGCCGACCCCGCCATGATCGCCCGGGCCCAGCGGCTGCTCCGCTCGTACGAAGACCTGTGGCGCGGGCGCATCGACCGGCTCGACGCGTTGCTCGACGCGGACCCGGGTGCCACGGCATCCCCCGTCGACTCGTCCGCTGTCCGGGCGCCTCGAGCGGGCGACGCAGCCCCGCACCGCGGGACGTCCGCGCCCGCGGCGTCCAGCCCCCCGCCCGACACCCCCACGCCCTGAACCGACGAAGGAGTACGTCCATGCCCGTCACGTCCGTCGAGAGCGACACCGAAGCGCTCACCATGACCCTGGTCGCCGACTTCCCGGTCGGCCCCGAGCGGGTGTGGGCCGCGTTCACCGACCCGCGCCAGCTCGAGCGCTTCTGGGGTCCTCCGGGGTGGCCGGCGACGTTCACCTCGTTCGCGTTCGAGGCGGGTGGTCGCGCCCGGTACGAGATGCGCAGCGCCGGCGGAGAGGTGGCCCGCGGCAGCTGGCGGTTCGTCGACATCGAGGCTCCGCGCGGGTTCGAGGTCGTGGACTCCTTCGTCGACGAGGAGGGCGAGGCCATCCCCGGGATGCCGTCGATGCGCATGACCTTCGCGTTCGAGGCCACCGAGGCCGGCGCCCGCCTCACGAACGTCACGTACTTCGACTCGCTCGAGGCCCTCGAGCAGCTCATCGACATGGGCGCCGTCGAGGGCGCGACCCTCGCGATGAACCAGCTCGACGCGGTGTTGCAGGGGCTGCGCGAGTTCGCCCAGGGCAAGGGCACGCGACTCGAGATCCTCGACGACCAGCACGTGCGCATCACCCGGCTCATCGAGGGACCGCGCGAACTCGTGTGGCGCGCGCACCTCGATCCCGACCTCATGCGGCGCTGGATGCTCGGCCCCGACGGCTGGCGCATGTCGGTCAGCGAGGTCGACCGCGTCGAGGGCGGCCGCTACCGCATCGCGTGGGAGCCCGAGCCCGGCACCGAGGGCGAAGCGTTCGGCTTCGACGGCGAGATCCTGCTGCTCGACGAGCCGCGGCGCATGGTGCAGACAGAGCACATGACCGGCACCGACCTGCCGACCACGGTCAACGACCTGTCGCTCTATGAGGAGGACGGCGCCACCCTCGTCACTCTGCTGATCGAGTATCCGGATGCCGCCACTCGCGACGCCGTGCTCGCCACGGGCATGGTCGACGGCATGGAGGAGAGCTTCCGGCGGATGGAGCGCGTGGTCGTGGGGTGAGCGCACGGATGCCGCGGCGTCGGGGCCGCGGCATCCTGCACTCCGGCGCGCGCGATCAGCTCGTGATGTACCCGTTCGGGTTGAGCACGTACTTGCGCGGGGCGCCCTTGTCGAAGTCGGCGTAACCCTGCGGGGCGTCGTCGAGGCTGATGGGCGTGGCGTTGACGGCCTTCGCGATCTGCACCTTGTCGTGCAGGATCGCCATCATCAGTTGCCGGTTGTACTTCATCACCGGGCACTGACCCGTGGTGAACGACAGCGACTTCGCCCAACCGAGGCCCAGGCGCAGCGACAGCGAGCCGACTTTCGCCGCTTCGTCGACGCCGCCCGGGTCGCCGGTCACGTACAGACCCGGGATGCCGAGGGCCCCACCGGCCGCGGTGATGTCGAACAGCGAGTTGAGCACCGTCGCCGGGGCCTCGTGCGACGAATCGGAGCCGTGGCCGCGGGCTTCGAAGCCGACCGCGTCGACCGCGGCATCCACTTCGGGGGTGCCGAGGATCTGCTCGATCTGGTCGCGCGGATCGCCCTTCGACACATCGACGCTCTCGAAGCCGAGGGAGCGGACCTGTTCGAGGCGCTCGGCGTTGAGGTCGCCGACGAGCACGGCAGCCGCGCCCAGCAGCTGCGCGCCCACGGCCGCCGCGATGCCGACCGGACCCGCGCCGGCGATGTAGACCGTCGAACCCGGACGCACGCCCGCGGTGTACGCGCCGTGGAAGCCGGTGGGGAAGATGTCGGACAGCATCGTCAGGTCGAGGATCTTCTCGAGCGCCTGCTCGCGGTCGGGGAAGACGAGCAGGTTCCAGTCGGCGTACGGCACGAGCACGTACTCCGCCTGCCCGCCCACCCAGCCGCCCATGTCGACGTAGCCGTAGGCGCTGCCGGGGCGGTCGGGGTTCACGTTGAGGCAGATGCCGGTCTTGCCCTCCTTGCAGTTGCGACACCGCCCGCAGGCGATGTTGAACGGCACCGAGACGATGTCGCCGACCTTGACGAACTCGACGTCGGGACCGACCTCGATCACCTCGCCGGTGATCTCGTGCCCGAGCACCAGACCGGCCGGAGCGGTGGTGCGACCGCGCACCATGTGCTGGTCGGAGCCGCAGATGTTGGTGGAGACGGTGCGCAGGATCGCGCCGTGGGGGACCTTTCGGCCGACGTTCGCGGGGTTGACGCCCGGACCGTCCTTGAGCTCGAACTCCGGATACGGGGTGTCGATGACCTCCACCACGCCGGGTTCTTTGTACGCCACTGCCTTGTTGCCGGACATCATCGTCCTCTCCGGCCGGGCGCCCGCCCAGCCTGGTCGTGTCCTGCGGGGCGGGGCCCGCAGACCCGTCCGATCGCGACGGGCGATCTCGGATCACGTTCGTCGCGAGCGGATGCCTTCAGCCAAACTCGCAGGCCCTGGTGACGTCAATGCGTGTCACCTGTGAGCGTGCAGTTGAGAACTCTTCTCGTCAGGCCGGTGCCGGTGCTGCGCGGCGCACGAGCCGGCGGATCTCCTGCTCCACCTCGGTCGTCACCTCGACCACCGCGAACGACACCGGCCACATCGGGCCGTCGTCGAGCTGGGCGCTGTCGTCGAAGCTGACCGTGCCGTAGCGGGTCTTGAACTTCGACGCCGGCTGGTAGAACACCACGACCTTGCCGTCCTCGGCGTAGGCCGGGAAGCCGTAGTACGTCTTGGGGCTCAGGTGTGCGGCCTCCTCGAGCACGATGACGTGCAGGCGCTCGGCCACCGCGCGGTCGACGCCCTCGAGCTTCTCGATGGCCTCGAGGCAGGCTTCGTTCTCCTTCTGCAGCTTCGCCAGACCCTTGAGGCCCTTCATGGCCTGGAGTTCCTCGGCCCGCTGCTTCATCGCCGCGCGTTCTTCTGCACTGAATCCGGTGGCCATGGCATCCGCCCTCTCTCCGTCGTGGTCGCAGGATATCGCCGCCCCGGCGGCTCCACGATCCGCTGCCCGCCTCGTTGGAGACGCCGACGGGATCACCTCGTGAGTGTCCAAACCACCCGGACGGTGTTCTGCGGCGTCCGGGTGTTCTGGACACTCAATGGGCATGAGCGGCGGCGGGGCCGTGAGCGAGCAGCGGGGGCATGAGCGGCGGCGGGGGCGTGAGCGAGCGGACGTCCGGATGCCGCGGCGTCAGGCCTGCCGCAGCCCCTCTTCCAGCGCGACCCACGCGAGCATCGCGCACTTCACGCGCGCGGTGTACTTCGACACCCCCGACAGCGCGGCGGCATCCGCGAACGTCTCCTCGTCGAGGGGGATCTTGCCGCGCGAGCGCAGCGCCTCGCGGAACGACGCGATCAGGGTCTCGGCGTCGGTGCGCGGCATCCCCTCGTCTCCGCCGTCCTCCCGCAGCAGGGCGACGAGCATCGACGCCGAGGCCTGCGAGATCGAGCAGCCCGCCCCCTCCCAGGTGACGGATGCCACGCGGTCGCCCTCGACGTCGACGCGCAGCGTGATCTCGTCGCCGCAGACGGGGTTGCGCTGATGCACGGTCGCGCTGTGGGCGCCGGGTTCGGCGAGGCCGAACCCGCGGCGGTTCTTGGCGTGGTCGAGGATGAGCTCCTGGTACAGCGACTCGAGACCGCTCATGCGTCGACTCCGAAGAAGCCACGGACGCCCGCGACGGCGTCGAGGAAGGTGTCGACCTCGGCCTCGGTCGTGTGGATCGCCGCGCTCGCGCGCACCGAGGCGGTCATCCCGAACCGGCGGTGCAGGGGCTGCGCGCAGTGGTGCCCGACGCGCACGGCGACGCCGCGTGCATCGAGGAACTGGCCCACGTCGTGCGCGTGCACCCCCTCGACCTCGAAGGCCTGCAGGGCGACGCGCTCGGCGGCATCCGTGTCTCCGAGCAGTCGGATGCCGGCGATCGAGCGCAGCCCCTCGCGCATGCGCTTCTCGAGCTCCGCCTCGTGCGCGCGCGCGGCGTCGACGTCGTGCTCGCCGAGCCATCGCACCGCGGCGGCGAGGGCCACGGCCTGCGACACGGGCTGCGTGCCCGCCTCGAAGCGCTGCGGCGGCGGGAGGTATTCGGCCTCGTCGAGGGTGACGGTGGTGATCATCGAACCGCCCGTGGTGAAAGGGGGCAGGGACTCGAGCACCTCGTCGCGGCCCCACAGGGCGCCGATGCCGTACGGTCCGTGGATCTTGTGCCCAGAGAACACGGCGAGGTCGACCCCGGATGCCGGCAGGTCGAGCGCGAGGTGCGGTGCCGACTGGCAGGCGTCGAGCACCGTCAGTGCGCCGACACCACGCGCGAGCGTGACGAGCTTCGCGACCGGATTCACGATGCCGAGCACGTTGGACACGTGCGGGAACGCGACGACCTTCGTGCGCGCGCCGATCAGGTCGGCGGCGGCGCGCATGTCGAGCGTGCCGTCGTCGAGGACCGGGATGTGGCGCAGGCGCGCGCCCGTGCGGGCGGCGAGTTCCTGCCAGGGGATGAGGTTGGCGTGGTGCTCGGCCTCGGTGACGACGATCTCGTCGCCCTCGCGCAGGCGCCCGGTGTAGCCGAGGGAGCCGGCGACGAGGTTGAGACCCGCGGTCGCGCCGCTCGTCCAGACCAGCTGCTCGGGCTCGGCGCCGACGAATTCGGCGACCGTCACGCGGGCGTCTTCGAACAGCTCCGTCGCCTCGGCGGCCAGCGTGTGCGCTCCGCGGTGCACGGCGGAGTTCGCGCGCTCGAGGAAGTCGCGCTCGGCGTCGAGCACCGCGCGCGGCTTCTGGCTCGTCGCGGCGGAGTCGAGGTAGACGAGCGGGTGGCCGTCGACCTCGGTCTCGAGGATCGGGAAGTCGGCGCGAACGGCGTCGACGTCGAAGGGGAGGGTCACGCTTCCAGGCTACGCGGCGCGGGGTGAGTGGGAGCCGGGTGGGATGGAGCCCGCGGACGAGCGGACGACGTCGGCGGTGCCCCCCATAATCGACAGATGACTGCGACGCTCCCCTCTCTCGACGGCCGCCGATTCCGCATGGTGTCCTCCACTACTTCGGTCGTCGACCCCGATGCCCCCAGCGTCTTCGAGTACTTCGAACGGGACGGAGCGATCTGGGGCGGCTACGAGGGCGACACCGTGACCTTCGGCAAGTTCGTCGGAACCCGCACGGCTGACAAGATCTGGGTCTCGTTCGTGCACGTGCTCGTGGCCGACGGCACCGTGGTCACCGGAGACGGCGAGAGCGACCTCGAGCTCACCGAAGGCGGCGGCATCCGGCTCGTCGAGCACTACGAGATGCACGGCGCCCCGCAGCTGAGCGTCTGCGAGGAGATCCCGGCCTGACCTAGCGCGGCGGCAGGGTGTCTCGGCCCGGGGTCGCGGGGGTCCAGCGCGTCATCCCGAGCAGGGTGTTGGTCGCCGTGCGGTCGGGCAGATCGCCAGGCAGAAGGTACGGGCGGCGGATGACCTCGTCCAGCACCACGACGCTCACGACGGTGCGCACCTCGGGCAGTTGGGCGATGACGCCGGTCGAGAACTCGTGCACGCCGCTGACGTCGACGGCGCGGATCAACAGCATCGCGTCGTGCTCTCCCGTCGTGATCGCGCACCATTCGACGTCGGGCATCTCCACGACCCGGTCGCGGAACGAGGCCCAGGCCTGCGGCATGACCGTGACGAACACCAGGGCGCCGATCGACAGTCCCGCCCGGGCGTGGTCGACCTGGGCGCTGAAGCCCGTGATGACCCCGTCCTGAACCAGCGCCTCGACCCTCGTGTAGGCGTTGGCGCGCGAGATCCCGACCTTCTCGGCGAGAGCGGCTATCGAAATGCGACCGTTATCTCGGAGGACGGCGAGGATTTTGTACGCCGTATCGTCCAATGGCGTGCCACTTCGTCCAGAATCCCTCGAGGGTTCCGCATCATTGCTGGACATTCTGCTCCAAGATGGTCATTATCTGGACGGACCGACGCCTCTGTGTAACATCGCTGGACACATCGTCGCATAAGGTGCGAATCTAAACCCGGTCGTCCACTTGTCCGACGACTTTCCCGAATGTACTCCTCGGCTCCGGAGGCCCCCATGTCGTCACGTCGCACCACGTCGGTTCTCGCGATCGGAGCGGTCGCGCTGTTCGCGCTCGCCGGGTGCACCGGGGGCAACTCGGCGAACACCAACGGCGGCGGCGGCCAAGGCAACCAGTCGCTCGTCATCGACACCGCATTCTCGATCGAGACCGCCGACCCGGGCCACACGTACGACCCGACCGGCAACATGATCGCCAAGGCGATCTACGAGACCCTCGTCGACTTCGACGGGTCCGATGTCTCCACGCCCGTCCCGGGACTCGCCTCCTGGACGCAGAACGATGCCGCGACGGAGTTCACCTTCACGCTCGAGGGCGACCGCGTCTTCTCCGACGGCTCGCCGATCGAGGCGAAGGACGTCGTGTTCAGCCTGCAGCGCATCCAGGGCATGGCCGACGCCAAGCCGAACTTCCTGCTCGGCGGCATCACCATCGCCGAGGTCGACGACAAGACGATCACGTTCACGTCGCAGACGCCGCTGCTGCAGCTCCCCGCGATCCTCGCCAACCCCGCGCTCGGCATCGTCAATTCCGACGTCGTGAAGGAGAACGGCGGCAGCACCGACGGCTCCGACTCGGCGCAGAAGTACCTCGACGGTGCCTCGGCAGGCTCGGGCCCGTTCGTGCTCGACACCCTCGACCTCTCGTCGCAGGTCGTGCTGACGCGCAACGACGCCTACAACGGTGACGAGAAGTCGGACTTCTCCCGTGTCGTCGTGCGCAACGTGACCGAGAGCGCCACGCAGCTGGCGAACCTCAAGGGCGGCGACTCCATGGTCGCCATGGACCTCAACGGCGACCAGGTCTCGGGCCTCGGCGACTCGCTGACGGTCGACTCGGTGCCCTCGGGTCAGACGATCTTCCTGCTGCTCAACCAGTCGCCCGCGGTCGCCGGCGACCTCGCGAACGTCAAGATGGCCGAGGCCATCCGCTACGCCCTCGACTACGACGCACTGCTGGAGCTGGCCGGCGCGGGCGCCGCGCAGGCCACCGGAGTGATTCCGCTGGGCTTCGAGGGGGCGCTGGACTCCGGCGTCACCCAGGACCTCGCCAAGAGCAAGGCGGCGCTGGCCGAGGCAGGCTACGCGGGACAGACGCTGCGCCTGCAGTTCCCGAACGACTACCCGGTCGGCGGCGTCGAGTTCACCCCTCTCGCCGAGCGGGTGCAGTCGCAGCTGAAGGATGCCGGCATCGCGGTGGAGCTCGCTCCCGCTCCCTTCGCGACCGAGCTCGACGCCTACGTCGGCGGCACCGAGGGCTTCGGCCTGTGGTTCTGGGGTCCGGACTACGCCGACTCCGCGAACTTCCTCCCCTTCGGCCCCGGCCTGAAGGTGGGCCTGCGCTCCGGCTGGACCGCGGAGGCGAACCCGACCATCGCGAAGATCGCCGCAGACGCCGCCTCGGCCACCGATGCGTCCGCGCGCACCGCGGCCTTCACCGACTTCGCCGAGGCCATGCAGGCCGAGGGGCCGTTCGTGCCGCTCATCATCCCCGGCCGCAACATCGCGACCGCGAACACCGTCACGGGTGCCGTGTACAACTCGGTCTGGGAGATGGACATCGCCGAGATCACGCCGGCCGGCTGAGCGGGACCCTCATGACGACACAGCCGGCGCAGCGGCGGGCGCGTCGCCGATCGCCCCTGATCGGCTACCTGCTGCGCCGCGCGGGGACCTCCCTCATCCTGCTGGTGGGCGTGACCGTGGTGACGTTCGCGCTCACCAACCTGGTCCCCGGCGACCCGGTCTCGGCCGCCCTCGGCGAGGGCGCCTCGCAGAACCCGGCGACCCGCGAGGCCTTCATCCGCGCGCAGGGGCTCGATCAGCCCGCGGTCGTGCAGTACGTCATCTACGTGGGGAACCTGCTGCGCGGAGATCTCGGCACCTCGCTGGTGACCGGTCGCCCGGTCACCAGCGATCTCGCCACGGCGGTCCCCGCCACGATCGAGATCGCCATCGGCGCGATCGTCCTGAGCCTCGTCGTCAGCATCGTGCTCGGCACCCTCGCGGCCTACCGCCGCGGTCTCGTGTCCGATCAGGTGATCCGCGTCGTCACTCTCATCGGCCTCAGCGTGCCCACGTTCTGGCTGGCACTGGTCAGCTTTTACGTGTTCTTCCTCGAGCTGCGCATCGCGCCCGGCTCGGGCCGCATCTCGCCCGCCATCACCCCGCCCCCGCGGGTCACCGGGCTGTACACGGTCGACTACCTCCTCAACGGCGACGGTGTCGGCTTCTTCGATGCCCTCGCGCACCTCGCCCTGCCGGTCATGGTGCTCTCCCTCGTGACGATCGGTCTGCTCACCCGCTTCATCCGCACCTCGGTGCTGGAGGTGCTCGGCAGCGACTACGTCCGCGCCGCCCGCGCGAAGGGGCTCCCCGCGATGCGGATCATCCTCGACTACGTGCTGCGCGGGGCGTCGCTGCCCATCCTCACCGTCGTCGGCGTCGCGTTCGGCGCGCTGCTGTCGGGCACCGTCCTGGTCGAATCGGTCTTCGCCTGGCCGGGGCTAGGCACCTACGCCTACAACTCCGCCGCCAATCTCGATCTGCCCGGGATCATGGGCGTCGGTCTCGTCGTGGGCCTGATCTACCTGCTCATCAACTTCGTGGTCGACCTGCTCTACGGCGTGCTCGACCCGAGAGTGAGGATCGCATGAGCCACCTCGCCGCCGCGTCGAGGCGCGGACGACTCCGCTTCCGCTGGCCCCGCGCCTGGCGCACGCCTCTCGGGATCATCGGCTCGATCATCGCCGGCGCCTGGATCGTGGTGGCCTTCACCGCGCAGTGGTGGGTGCCGTTCGGTCCGAACGCGCAGGTGCTGCCGCGCCTGCAGGAGCCCGGCGTCGACACGCTGCTGGGCACCGACGGCAACGGACGCGACATCTTCTCGCGACTGATGACCGGCGCCACCGTCAGCCTCCCGCTGGCTCTCATGCTCGTGATCGCGGCGATGATCATCGGCACGGTCGTCGGCTCGGTCGCCGGCTACTTCGGCGGGTGGGTCGATGAGACCCTCATGCGCATCACCGACCTCTTCATGGCCTTCCCCACCGTCATCCTGGCCATGGTCGTCACCGCCTCGCTGGGGCCTTCGCTCTTCAACGCCGTGATCGCGGCGATCGTGGTGTCGTGGCCGCAGTACTCGCGCGTGACCCGCAGCATCGTGCTCGGACTCCGCGGACAGAACTACGTCATCGCGGGGCGCCTGCTCGGCCACTCGCCGCTGCGGACGCTCTTCGTCGACATCCTCCCGAACATCGCCGGCCCCGTGCTCGTGCTCGCGACCCTCGACATCGGCGCGGCGATCCTCCTGCTGTCGGGCCTGTCGTTCCTGGGCCTGGGCGCGCAGCCGCCGACGGCCGAATGGGGGTCGATGATCTCGGGTGCGATGCAGAACTTCGACGCCTGGTGGCTGGGAGTGTTCCCGGGCCTGGCCATCCTCACGGTCGTGCTGGCCTTCAACTTCCTCGGCGATGCGATGCGCGACGTGCTCGACCCGACGGCGGAGATCACGCACGAGCGCCAGGCCGACCACCAGGCCTCGGCGACGGGGGTGGCCGCGTGAGCGCCCTCTCCATCCGCGACCTGACGATCGACATCGGCCGCCCGCTGGTGCGCGGCGTCTCCCTCGAGCTCGAGGCGGGTCGCATCCACGGCCTCGCCGGAGAGTCGGGGTCGGGCAAGACGCTCACCTCCCTCGCCGTGCTCGGGCTGCTGCCGCGGCAGGCGCGTACCGGGGGCTCGATCCTGCTCGCCGGCGACGAGATCCTCGGGCTCGGTCGGCGCGCGCTCAACCGCATCCGCGGGAAACGCATCGCGATGGTCTTCCAGGACCCGTCGTCGTCGCTGCACCCGCAGCTGACGGTCGGTCGCCAGCTCACCGACCACCTGCGCGTGCACCTCGGGCTGAAGGGCAAGGCCGCTCGCGCGCGGGCCGAGGAGCTGCTGCAGACCGTGCAGGTGCCCCGCCCCGCGGAAGCCCTCGGACGCTACCCGCACCAGTTCTCCGGCGGTCAGCGCCAGCGCATCGCGATCGCGTGCGCCCTCGCGTGCGACCCGGAGGTGCTGCTGGCCGACGAGCCGACCACCGCCCTCGATGTGACCGTGCAGGCCGGCATCCTGCAGCTGCTGCGCGATCTGGCGACCGAGCGCCGCCTCGCGGTCCTGCTCGTCACGCACGACCTCGGCGTGATGAGCGCGATCGCCGACGAGGTGGCCGTGATGAAGGACGGGCTCATCGTCGAGCGCGCCGACCGTGAGACCCTCTTCCGCGACCCCCGGCATGCCTACACGCGTGCACTGCTGGCGGCGCTGCCGGGGTCGAAGATCGAGATTCCGGATGCCGCGACGAAGGGCGAGATCGATGACTGACACCGCCGTCCTCGACGCGCAGAGCGTCACGGTGCGCTACCCGGGGACTCCTCCCGTGGTCGCCGTCGACCAGGTGTCGCTGCGGGTCGCCCCGGGCGAGACCGTGGCGCTGGTGGGGGAGTCGGGCAGCGGCAAGTCGAGCTTCGCGCGTGCCGTGGTCGGCATCGAGAAGACCGCCGGTGGCACCGTGCTGTTCCAGGGTGAGCCCGTCGCCCCGCTCGGGCTGCGCCGACGCGCGAGGGCGCTCACCCGCATCCAGATGGTGTTCCAAGACCCGTCGACCTCGCTGAACCCGCGCCGACGGGTCGGCGATCAGATCGCCGACGGCATCGCGACCGCTCGCGCGCGCGGGGCGGCCGGATCGAGCGTCGAGGAATGGCTCGAGCGCGTGGGGCTGCCGGCCGCCGTCGCCACTCGTTTTCCGCATCAGTTCTCGGGCGGTCAGAAGCAGCGCCTCGCGATCGCACGCGCCCTCGCCGCGCGTCCGTCGCTGCTCGTCGCCGACGAGCCGATCTCGGCCCTCGACGCGTCGACGCAGACGAGCGTGGCCGCGCTCATGCGCGACCTGGTCGCCGAGGCGGGCGCCGGGATGCTGTTCATCTCGCACGACCTCGCGGTCGTCCGGCGCATCGCCGATCGCACGCACGTCATGTTCGGCGGGCGCGTCCTGGAATCGGGGCCGACCTCCGACCTGTGGGCGCAGCCGCGGCATCCCTACACGCGCGCCCTGCTGTCGGCGATCCCCGAGCCGGACGGTGAGGGGCGCATCCCGGCGGCTCCCTCGGTCGCGGATCGCGCGGTCTGGGCCGAGGTACCGTCCGTCTTGAACTGAGCCTGCCGTAGGCGAACAGTGAGAACCGCCGCGGCGGTCGTTCGGAAACCATGAGGGCGGCGGATCGGCGCCCGTTCGCGGCGTAGACCGGATGCCATGACCCTCACGGCCCTGCTCCCCACCCTCCGCGCCAGCATCCCGGCGCCCTTCGACGCGGCGGCCTGGCCCGCCGGCTCCGCCCCCACGCTCGACGACGTGACCGTGCGGGCGATGTCGGTCGCCCGGTACGCCGAGATCTGCGGCACGCCGTGCGTGTGCACGGGCCCCGCGGTGATCCCGGCGTCGGGCGGGGTGGCATCCGCCGTGCTGTCGACGACCGTCGTGGTCGCGACGGTAGTGGATGCCACGCCCGCGACGCTGCGCCTGGACGCATGCGTCGCGGGCCTCGAGGCGGTCTGGCGCGAGGCCCGGCTGCTCGGGCGGGTGTCGTACGCGTACGACGAGCCCTTCACCGTGCTCGATGCGCACGGGGAGGACTCGTGCGGCACCGTCGTCCTGCCCGGCGACGTGCGCGTGGGCGACCGTATCGCCTTCCCCTGCCCCGGATGCCACACGGTCGGCGAGGTGCGCTGATGCTGCTGCACTCGATCGTCTTCGCCTGCCGCTGCGCACGCGTGCAGGCGGAGTTCGACGCTGCGCAGGCCCCGGATGCGGTCGAGGTCGAGCCGCGCTCCTGAGGACCGGCCTCGCGGTGCGGACGCGACACCGGCGGTGGGGACGGGACGGCTTCCGCCGGTGTCACACCACCAGCCGGTACCCCATCCCCTGCTCCGTCAGCAGGTGAACCGGGTTCGAGGGGTCGGCTTCGAGCTTCTTGCGCAGCTGCGACATGTACAGCCGCAGATAGCCGCTGTCGGCGACCTGCTCGCTGGCCCAGATCTCCTTCAGCAGGGTCTGTCGCGTGACGAGGGAGCCGGGGTTGCGGGCCAGGAACTCCAGCATCCGCCACTCCGTCGGGGTGAGGTGCACGCGGGTTTGCGCCCGCAGCACCGCCTTCGCCGCGAGGTCGACCTCGACGTCGCCGAAGCGCACGATCGACTCCCCGGTCGAGGGCGCCGTGCGCCGCGCGTGCACGCGCAGTCGTGCGAGGAGCTCGTCGATCTGGAACGGCTTGGTCACGTAGTCGTCGGCGCCGGCGTCGAGCGCCTCGACCTTGTCGGCCGAGCCCGTGCGGCCCGACACGACGATGATCGGGGCCGTCGTCCACCCGCGCAGCGCCTGGATGACCTGCACGCCGTCGAGGTGCGGCATCCCGAGGTCGAGCAGCACGATGTCGGGATGCGCCTGCGCGGCGAGCGTGATGGCCGCGGCGCCGTCGGCCGCGGCGACGACGTCGTAGCCGTGCGCGGCGAGGGTGATGCGCAGGGCGCGGACGAGCTGGGGATCGTCGTCGGCGATCAGTACCTTCACGCTGCGTCCTCTCGGGATCCGGATGCCGCGGCCTGGGCGCCGAGACCCGCTGCGGCACGGCTCGTGTACGGGTCGTCGACCGGCCGGTCCGGGGCCACCGGCAGCGCCACGACCATCGTCAGGCCCCCGCCGGGGGTGTCCTCGGGGGTCAAGGTTCCGCCCATGCCCTCGGCGAAGCCGCGCGAGAGCGCGAGTCCGAGGCCGAGGCCCGCGGTGTTGTCGGTGTCGCCGAGGCGCTGGAACGGCGAGAACATGTCTTCGCGGCGGTCGGCGGCGATGCCGGGACCGTGGTCGATCACGCGGATCTCGGCCGTGCCGCCCAAGCGGCTCGTCGCGATACGCACGCGCCGGCCCGCGGGCGTGTAGCGGTCGGCGTTGGCGAGCACGTTCACGAGCACGCGCTGCAGCAGCACGGGGTCGGCCCGCAGCGGCGGCAGGTCGGCGTCGAGGGCCAGCTCGACGGCATCCGGGCCCAGATCGAGCTCGTCGAGGGCCGCGAGCACGACGCCGGCGGCATCCACCTCGGTGAGCGACACGGCGAGCACCCCGGCCTGCACGCGACTGACGTCGAGCAGGTCGGTGACCAGCACCGACAGCGTCGCGAGGCTCTCGTCGGCGGTCTCGAGCAGTTCGCGGCGATCGTCGTCGGAGAGGTTGTCGCCGGCCGCCCGCAGGCCCCCGAGGGAGGCGACGGCGGCGGCGAGCGGGCGACGCAGATCGTGGCTCACGGCCGACAGCAGGGCGCTGCGCACCTGGTCGGTCTCGGCCAGCGCCCCCGCCTCGGCCGCGGTCTCGGCCAGGTCGGTGCGTTCGAGGGCGGCGGCGAGCTGCGCGACGACGACGTCGAGCAGGCGCCGCTCTCCGGCATCCAGGTCGCGCCCGTGCAGCTCGAGGCGCGCGCGGTCGTCGCCCACGGGCACGGTGGTCGAGCGTCCGTCGCGAACGGGCTCGCCGTCGGTGGCCAGGGTCGATCCGTCGGATGCCACGAGTCGCACGCCGGCGAGTCCGAACGCCTCGCGGGCACGGCTGACCAGCGCGGGAACGGCGCTCTCGCCGCGCAGCACGCTGCCGGCGACGGTCGCCAGCAGCTCGGCCTCCGCCGCGGCGCGGCGGGCCGCGCGGGCGCGTCGGGCGGCCTGGTCGACGACGATGCTCACGAGCATCGCGATGATCACGTACAGCCCCAGCGCGATCGCGTGCACGGGGTCGGAGATCGTGACCGTGTACAGCGGCTGGATGAAGAGGAAGTCCAGCGTCACCCCCGACAGCACCGCCGCGAAGACCGCCGGCCAGATGCCGCCGATGAGCGCGACGATCACCACGAGCAGCTGGTAGGCCAGCACGTCGGTCGTGATGGAGTCGTCGGACCCCGTCGACAGCAGCAGCAGCGAGATGAGCGGTCCGCCCGCGAGGGCGGCCACGAAGCCCAGGATGCGACGCTTCGCGCTGAGCGCGGGGCCGGTCAGGCGGGGGAGGGCGAAGCGCCCGCCCGCGCGCGCGTGGTTGACGATGTGCACGTCGATGTCGCCCGAGAGGCGGATGACGGTCGCGCCGATGCCGGGACCGGTGAGGGCGGTGGCCAGGCGTCCGCGGCGGCTCACGCCGATGACGAGCTGCGAGGCGTTCACCGATCGCGCGAAGTCGACGAGCGCGGTGGCGGGGTCGTCGCCCACCACCTGGTGGTAGCTGCCGCCGAGGGTCTCGACGAGCGCGCGCTGCTCGGCGAGGGCACCGGGGGCGCTGGCGCGCAGGCCGTCCTGCGTCGACACGTGCACGGCGAGAAGCTCGCCGCCCGCCGATCGGGCGGCGATGCGCGCGCCGCGGCGCAGCAGGGTCTCGCCCTCGGGGCCGCCGGTGAGGGCCACGACCACGCGCTCGCGCGCCTGCCACGACCCCTCGATGCCGTGCTCGGAGCGGTAGCGCTGGAGCGCCGAGTCGACCTCGTCGGCGAGCCACAGCAGCGCGAGCTCCCGCAGCGCCGTCAGGTTGCCGAGGCGGAAGTAGTTCGACAGCGCCGCGTCGATGCGCTCGGCCGGATACACCGAGCCGGCCGCGAGGCGGTCGCGCAAGGACTGCGGCGCGAGGTCGACGACCTCGATCTGGTCGGCGGCGCGCACCACGGCATCCGGGACCGTCTCGCGCTGGGTCACGCCGGTGATCTTCTCGACGACGGCGTTGAGGGAGTCGATGTGCTGCACGTTCACGGTCGTGATGACGTCGATGCCCGCGTCGAGCAGCTTCTCGACGTCGTTCCAGCGTTTATCGTGACGCGAGCCGGGCGCGTTGGTGTGCGCGAGCTCGTCGACCAGCGCGATGTGCGGGTGCCGCTCGAGCACGGCATCCAGGTCCATCTCGTCGAGCGCGACGCCGCGATGCGCGACGCTGCGGCGCGGAACGACCTCGAGGCCCTCGGCCTGGGCGGCCGTCGCGAGACGACCGTGGGTCTCGACGATCGCGATGATGACGTCGCGCCCCTCGTCGCGCAGGCGGCGCCCCTCTTCGAGCATTTCGTACGTCTTGCCGACGCCCGGCGCCATACCGAGCAGCACGCGCAGCCGCCCGCGCTTCACGCGAGGCTCCCCGGTTTCGGCCGCGCCGGAAGCCCGTCGAGTGTCCAGGACACGCCGGTTCCGCGGCGGGCGCGCGGCGTGTCCTGGACACTCGGCAGGGGTGCTCCGAGCGCACGGCGCCGCCGCCGCGCGGGAGGCGCGACGGCGGCGGGCGACAGACGCATGTCCCTGATTCTCGTCTCTCAGAGCGCGTCGAGCGCGCGATTGAGCGCGACGACGTTCACGCGGGGATCGCCGAGGTACCCCAGGTCGCGCGGGATCGTGTGCGCGTCGACGAGGGATTCGACCTCGGATGCCGAGAGGCCACGGGCCTCGGCGACGCGGGCGACCTGTCGTTCGGCGTTGGCGACCGAGATGTCGGGGTCGAGCCCGGATGCCGAGGCGGTCAGGGCATCGGCGGGGATCCGACCCGATCCGTCGAGCTCGACCGCGGCGGCCGTGCGCTCCTCGATCGAGGAGATCAGGTCGTCATTCTCGGGGCCGAGGTTCGACCCGCTCGATGCCGCGGAGTCGTAGCCGTCGCCCGCGGCCGAGGGACGGGACTGGAAGTACTGCGGGAGGGCGTTGCCGTCGGCATCCGTGAAGGACTGCCCGATCAGCTGCGAACCCGCGACCTGCCCGTCGGCCGTTCTGATGAGCGAACCGTTCGCCGTGAACGGCAGGGCGATCTGGCCGACGGCGGTGATCAGCAGCATGTAGCCGACGCCGAGGAGCAGGGTGAAGACGAGCATCGCGCGGACGGCGACGCCGGCGGTACGCAGGGTGGTGCGCATCAGGGGGGCCTTTCAGAAGCCGGGGAGCAGGCTCACGACGAGGTCGATGAGCTTGATACCGATGAAGGGGACGAGGACGCCGCCGAGCCCGTACACGAGCAGGTTGCGGCTGAGGATGCTCGAGGCGCTCGCCGCGCGGTACTTCACACCGCGCAGGGCCAGCGGGATGAGCACGATGATGACGATCGCGTTGAAGATGATGGCGCTGAGCACCGCGGATGCCGGCGACGACAGCTGCATGATGTTGAGCACCGCGAGCCCGGGGAACACCCCCATGAACATCGCCGGGATGATCGCGAAGTACTTCGCGATGTCGTTGGCGAGCGAGAACGTGGTGAGCGCACCGCGCGTGATGAGCAGCTGCTTGCCGATCCGGACGATGTCGATGAGCTTGGTCGGGTCGGAGTCGAGGTCGACCATGTTGCCGGCCTCTTTCGCGGCCGAGGTGCCCGTGTTCATCGCGACACCCACGTCGGCCTGAGCGAGCGCGGGGGCGTCGTTCGTGCCGTCGCCGGTCATCGCGACGAGGTTGCCGCCCTCCTGCTCGCGCTGGATGAGGGCGAGCTTGTCTTCGGGGGTGGCCTCGGCGAGGAAGTCGTCGACGCCCGCCTCGGCGGCGATCGCCTTGGCCGTGAGGGGGTTGTCGCCCGTGATCATCACGGTGCGGATGCCCATCGCGCGCAGCTCGCCGAAGCGCTCGCGCAGGCCGTCCTTGACGACGTCCTTGAGGTGGATGACGCCGAGCACGCGGCCGACGCCGGTTCCGGTCCCTTCAACAGGCTCAGGGACCTCGGTCGCGTGCTCCGCGACCTCGGTTTCAGAGGTGGCTGAGCCCGTCGAAGCCACCGGGCCCCGCGCCGGCGTCCACGTCGCGACGACCAGCGGCGTGCCGCCCGACTGCGAAATGGCATCCGTCGCGTTCTGCAGCTGCGCGCGCAGCGCCTCGGGAACGGGGGAGCCGGATGCCGCCAGCCAGGCCACCACGGCCGAGGCGGCGCCCTTGCGCACCTGCGTGCCGTCGACGAGGTCGAGGCCGCTCATGCGGGTCTGGGCCGTGAAGGGAACGGGCTCCGCGCCGCGGGGCATCTCGGCGACGATCCCCTGGGCCGCTGCGAGCTCCACCACCGAGACGCCCTCGGGCGTGGGGTCGGCCTGCGACGACAGCGAGGCGAACTCGGCGAGCATCGGCCCGCCGACGCCGTCGAGAGGCACGAAGGCCGACGCGCGACGGTTCCCGTAGGTGATCGTGCCGGTCTTATCGAGCAGCAGGGTGGTGACGTCGCCCGCGGCCTCGACCGCGCGTCCCGACATGGCCAGGACGTTTCGCTGCACCAGGCGGTCCATGCCCGCGATGCCGATGGCGCTGAGCAGCGCCCCGATGGTCGTCGGGATCAGGCAGACGAGCAGGGCCACGAGCACGGGGATCGACACGGGGGATGCCGCGTACGAGGCGATCGGGTTCAGCACGAGCACGACGACGACGAACACGATCGACAGGCTCGCCAGCAGGATGTTGAGCGCGATCTCGTTGGGCGTGCGCTGGCGCGACGCGCCCTCGACGAGCGCGATCATGCGGTCGACGAACGTCTCACCGGGCTTCGACGTGATCGTCACGACGATGCGGTCGCTGAGCACGCGCGTACCGCCGGTGACGGCGCTGCGGTCGCCGCCCGACTCGCGCACCACCGGTGCCGATTCGCCCGTGATGGCCGATTCGTCGACGGTCGCGATGCCGTGCACGATGTCGCCGTCGCCGGGGATCAGCTCCCCGGTCTCCACCAGCACGATGTCGCCGACGCGCAGGTCGCCCGAGGGGACGTCTTCGGTGGCCGCGTTCACCGCCCCGGGGTCCGTGGGGGAGTACGCGACGACCCGCCGCGCCGAGGTCGTCGTGCGCGTCTTGCGCAGAGTCGCCGCCTGCGCCTTGCCGCGGCCCTCGGCGACCGACTCGGCGATGTTCGCGAAGAACACCGTGAGCCACAGCCAGATCGCGATGCCCCAGGTGAAGCCGAAGGGCAGGGAGCCGTCGGCACCCCCGAGGAACGGCTCGGCGACCGCGATGAGGGTGGTCAGCGCGGCGCCGACCCAGACGAGGAACATCACCGGGTTGCGCCACTGCGCGGCCGGGTTCAGTTTCTTCGCCGCGCCGGGGAGGGCGGCGACGATCTGCGCGGTGCTGAAGGCTCGGCGCGGGGCATCGGAGGTGGGGGCCGACGCTTCGGGCGCCGGGGCGTGGGTGAGGGTGGACATCAGCGGGTCAGTCCTTCAGCGAGGGGTCCGAGGGTGAGGACGGGGAAATAGGTGAGGGCGGTGACGATCACGGCGACACCGGCCAGCAGGCCCGCGAACTGCGGGCGGTGCGTGGGCAGGGTTCCGACCGTCGCCGGCACGGCATCCTGGGCCGCGAGGGCGCCGGCGAAGGCCAGCACGAACACGATCGGCAGGAACCGGCCGAGCAGCATCGCCACACCGAGCGCGGTGTTGAACCACGGGGTGTTGGCGGTGAGGCCCGCGAAAGCCGAGCCGTTGTTGTTCGCCGCCGACGTGAACGCGTAGAGCACCTCGCTGAGGCCGTGCACGCCCGGGTTCCAGATCGACGTGGTCTCGACGTCGGAGCGGATGGCCGGAACCCCGAAGCTCAGGGCGGTCCCGGCGAGCACGAGGGTGGGGGTGACGAGGATGTAGAGGCTCGCGAGCTTGATCTCGCGCGGCCCGATCTTCTTCCCGAGGTACTCGGGCGTGCGGCCGATCAGCAGGCCGCCGACGAACACCGCGATCACGGCGAGGATCAGCATGCCGTACAGGCCCGAGCCGACACCGCCGGGGGCGACCTCACCGAGCATCATGTTGATCATCGGCATCATGCCGCCCAGCGCCGTATAGCTGTCGTGCATCGAGTTCACCGCACCGGTCGAGGTGAGGGTGCTCGTCGAGCCGAACAGCGTCGAGCCGAAGATGCCGAACCGCACCTCCTTGCCCTCCATCGCGCCGCCGGCGAGGCCCGGGGCGGTACCCGCCCCCACCGTCTCGGCCCACGTGAGCAGAGCCGTGGATGCCACGAAGATCGCGGCCATCACCCCGAGGATCGTGTAGCCCTGGCGGTCATCGCCCACGATGCGGCCGAAGGCGCGGGGCAGCGAGAACGGGATGACCAGCATCAGGAAGATCTCGAAGAGGTTGGTCCACGGCGTCGGGTTCTCGAACGGATGGGCGGAGTTGACGTTGAAGAAGCCGCCGCCGTTGGTCCCGAGCAGCTTGATGGCCTCCTGGGATGCCACCGGCCCACCCGGGATCGCCTGCGCCGCCCCGGCCAGGGTCGTGGCATCCGTGAAGCCGTTGAGGTTCTGGATGACACCGCCGGCGAGCAGCACGAGCGCGGCCACGATCGAGAAGGGCAGCAGCAGCCGGTAGGTGCCGCGCACGAGGTCGACCCAGAAGTTTCCGATCACGCCGCTGCGGCGGTACGCGAAGCCGCGCACCAGGGCCATCGCGATCGCGATGCCCACGGCGGCCGAGACGAAGTTCTGCACGGTGAGGGCGGCGAACTGCACGGTGTACCCGAGCGTGGTCTCGCCGGAGTACGACTGCCAGTTCGTGTTGGTCACGAACGAGACCGCGGTGTTGAACGAGAGGGCCTCGCTCGGCGCCTCGAGACCCAGGGCGAACGGCAGCAGCGGCTGCAGGCGCATGAGGGCGTAGACGAAGACGACGCTCACGAACGAGAACAGCAGCACCGACCGCAGGTAGGCCTGCCACGTCTGTGCGCTGCGGGCGTCGACGCCGATCAGACGGTAGGTGCCGCGCTCGACGGCGAGGTCGCGCTCGCCGGTGTAGATGCGGGCGATGTGGTCGCCGAGCGGGCGGTAGGCCAAGCCCAGCGCGACGACGAGGGTGAGGCCGGTCAGGACGATCGACCAGATGCTTCCACCGTCCATGGTCAGAACTTCTCCGGTCGGACGAGGGCGACCACGAGGTAGACGACGGCGGCGACCGCGAGCACCGCGGCGAGGATCGAGAAGAAGGTCATGACCGGTCGCCTCCGCGTCCTACGGGGCGGGCGGACGAGGAACGAGCCTCGGGGCCCAACTTCTCGACCCCCTTGGCGACGAGCGCGACCAGCGCGAACAGCGCGGCGGTCACGGCGAGGAAGACGACATCGAGCACGACGACTCCAGGTTCGGGACGGAACCGCGGGCGAGCCGCGGGCGCCGCGGGGCGGCACGTCTGTCGATACAACTCCGCCGGGCCGCGGCATCCTCGGGCCCTAACGCTTTCCCTACGGGTCGCTCACGGACCCATACGGAGTGCTTACGGGGCGGCTGTGCGCACAGCTCCTGCGGAAAGGGGGCCGCCCGACTCTGAACCGCTTGATGAGGTCGGATGCGCAGGAGCTGTGCAGCGGGCCGGTCGAGCCGCCTCCGCGGAGCGCACCGCCGGCGAGCCCCCGGGTTCCGCGGCCGGCAGTGCACGACTCCTGCGCCGTGTCCCGCCGGGGGCATCGAGACCACCGCAGCCGCGGATCCTGCAGGAGATGTGCGCCGACCGCGCATGATGGAGACATGGCCGAGAACGACGTGCGCGTGAGCGCGGGGCTGGTGATCCCCGCGTCCGAGCTGTCGTGGCGGTTCTCGCGCTCGTCGGGCCCGGGCGGTCAGGGGGTGAACACCGCCGATTCGCGCGCGGAGCTGATGTGGGATGCCACGGCATCCGCCGTTCTCTCGACCGTGCAGCGCGAGCGCGTGCTCGAGCGGCTCGGCGACCGGCTGGTCGACGGGGTGCTGACGATCGCGGCTTCCGAGCATCGGGCGCAGCTGCGCAACCGCGACGCGGCCCGCGCCCGGCTCGCCGCCCTCGTGGCCGAGGCGGTGCGGCCCCCGGCTCCGCCGCGCCGGGCGACGAAGCCGACCCGCGGGTCGAAGGAGCGCCGCCTGCAGGCCAAGCAGCGTCGCACCGACGTCAAGCGGATGCGGCAGCGCCCGACGGACTGACGGGCGCGCGCCCGCGTCGGCCCAGCCATCCCCGCCGAGTGTCCAGGACACCCGGACGCTCCGGAGATCCGCCCGGGTGTTGTGGACACTCGACCCTGGTCGGGCGCGTCAGGCGCCGCCCTCGGCGCGGCGGCGACGCACCTGCTCCTCGAGGTCGGCGAGGTGCATCTCGCGCTCGAGGTCGGCGATCTGCTGCTCCGTCGTGCGTGCGTCGCGCGGGGCCGGGGCGGGCGACGGGTCGGGCTGCCTCTGCCACCGCCGCGGGTCACCGAAAGTCAGGGGAGCCGTGCGCTGCTCGTACTCGCGCCCGATCGTGAACCACAGGATCGACCCGATCAGCGGCAGCAGCACGATGAAGAACACCCACACGAACTTCGGCATGTGCTTGACCTGGTCGTCGCGGCGCGTGATGGCATCGATCAGCGCGATCACCATCACGACGAGGGTCAGCAGGGCGAGGATCGGCATGGCCCCCACCCTGGCGGAGCACTCCGCGCGGCGTCCACCTTCTGGCCGCGTTGCGAAACGCCGAACGCCCCCGCCGCGTGGCGAGGGCGTCCGGATCGGATCAGGATGCCGGATCCGACGGCGTCTTCTTCACGCGCTGCGCCGGGACCTCGGCGATCGGGCGGCCGCTGCGCGATTGGCCGGGCAGGGGGCGCGACCGGCGTCCGTAGATGAGCTCCGACGAGTCGAGCAGCCACGGCACGAGCGTGATCGAGACGCCGTGCACGAGCATGAGCTGCTGGGCCAGGCGGCGCGAGCGGCGGTTGTGGAGGATCGACTCCCACCAGTGCCCCACGATGAACTGCGGCAGGTACACGGTGACGACGGCGGAGCCGTTGTTCGCGCGGTACTTCTTGATGAACGTCGACACGGGCGAGCTGTAGGTGCGGTACGGCGAGTCGATGATGACGAGGGGCAGGGGCATGTTGTGCTCCGCCCACTCCCTCTGCAGCTTCGCCGCGTCTTCGTCGGTGATGGCGACGTGCACGGCGAGGGTCTTGTCGTGGTTAGCGGCGAGGGCGTAGTCGATCGCCTTCATCACGGGCTTCTGCAGGCGGTTGACGAGGACGATGGCGACGTCGCCCGACGAGCCGAAGTGCACGTCGTCGTCCATGCGGATCTCATGCTCGACGTCGCGGTAGTACCGGTTCACGCCGATCATGAGCACCGCCAGGATCGGGATGGCGATGAACACCAGCCACGCGCCGTGCGTGAACTTCGTGATGGTCACGATGAGCAGCACGAGCACGGTCATGGCCGCGCCGACGGAGTTGATCCACAGGCCTGCGATGGCCGAGCGGCGTTCGATCGCCGCCGACTGCTGCTTCGCCGCCTCGGGGGGCAGGTCCTTCAATCCGCGCAGCGTGCGGCGCCAGTGCTTGACCATGCCGATCTGGCCGAGCGAGAACGACACGAAGACGCCGATGATGTAGAGCTGGATCAGCGTGGTGAGGTTGGCCTGGTAGACGATCAGCACACCGATGGCGACGATGCCGAGGATGATCATGCCGTTCGAGTACACGAGCCGGTCGCCGCGGGTGTTGAGCGCCTTCGGGGCGTAGCCGTCGCGCGCGAGCACCGACCCGAGCAGCGGGAAGCCGTTGAACGCGGTGTTGGCCGCGAGCAGCAGCACGCACGCGGTCGCGGCCTGGATGATGAAGAACGGGATGCTGCCCATGCCGAAGGTCGCCGCGGCGACCTGGGCCATGAGGCTCGGCTGCGGGTTGTTCGCGCAGTCGAACCCGATGAGGTGGCAGGGGTTCTCGGCGTAGTGCACGCCCGAGATCAGCGCGAGCGCGGTGAGGCCCACGAACAGGATGATCGCGATGCCGCCCATCATCGTCAGCGTCGTCTGGGCGTTGCGGATCTTCGGCATCCGGAACGCGGGCACGCCGTTCGACACGGCCTCGACGCCCGTGAGAGCGGAACAGCCGCTCGAGAACGCGCGCAGGACGAGCAGGATCAGCGCCGCCTGCGTCAGCGACTCCGCCTGCACCGCGTACTGCGCGCTCGAGGCGACGGGGGCGAAACCGAAGAGGGTGCGACCCAGGCCGACGACGATCATCACGCCGACCGACCCGATGAACAGGTAGGTGGGGATCGCGAAGACGCTCGAGGCCTCGCGCACGCCGCGGAGGTTGACGATGACGATGAGGATGACGAACCCGACCGCGATCTCGACGCGGAACGGGTTGAGTTCCGGGAGCGCCGAGATGATGTTGTCGACACCGGATGCCACCGACACGGCCACCGTGAGCACGTAGTCCACGAGCAGGGCCGCTGCGACGACGACCCCCGGCACTTCGCCCAGGTTCTTGCTGGCGACTTCGTAGTCGCCGCCGCCCGAGGGGTAGGCCTTGATGAGCTGACGGTAGCTGAGCACCACCACGACCAGCAGCACCACGACGGCCACCGCGACCCACGGGCTGAGGGTCAGCAGAGCCGTTCCGCCGATGAGCAGGATCATCAGCAGCTCCTGCGGGGCATAGGCCACGGAGGAGAGGGCGTCGGAGGCGAAGATGGGCAGCGCCATCTTCTTAGGGAGGAGCTGCTCGTCGAGTTTCTCGGACGTGAGAGGCTCGCCGATCAGAATGCGTTTCGCGATCGGCGTCTCTTCGCCGTCAACGCGACTTTCGTCAGTCACGGCGCGCGACATTACGCGCACTCCAGGCTCTGCGCAATCTGACGCGCACGGCGTTCACCGGATGGTCGACCTCCACGGATCCTCCCGGACGACCTCCATCGGGTGAAGGACGTCGTCCGGGAGTGCCGAAGGGTGTTCTCGCGGGTGCGATCTGTCCGTCACGCGTCGGGCGCGAGGCCCAGCTGGGTGAGGATGCCCAGCTCGTCGCTGCTTCCCCAGCGCTCGGCGAGCTTGCCGTCGACGAAGGTGCTGATCTGTACGCCGCGGATCTTCACCGGCCGGCCTGTCGGAGCGTGGCCGCGGAACTCGCCGGTCTGCGTCCCGGTCAGCGTGTACGCGAACGCGACGCTGTCGTCATCCGCGACGAGCTTCTCCACCGCGAGTGCCATGTCGGGGAACGCCGTCCGCAGCTCGCCGAAGAACGCGGCGTACCCGCGCGGACCTTGCTCCTGACCGGGCGCCGGGTCGTGGTCGACCGAATCGGGAGCGACGAGGTCGTCGAACGCGGCGAAGTCGCCCGCGTTCACCGCCTCGCCGAATGCCTGCTGGGATGCGATGTTCTGCTCACGAGTCATGGGATCTCACCTTTTCTGCACGCCACCGGTGCCTGAATCGACCGTGCTGGTCGCGAGCGACGGTATGCCGCCACCTCGGTCGTCACCGGAGGGTTGACCGTCGGCGGTCGGCCTGCTGTGCCGGGTGTCGCGGCGCCACGACGCCGGGCACGATGCGGCCCCGTCGAAGGATGGGCCTCGACGCGGGAGCGGTCTCGACGGGGTCAGGCGGCGCAGCGCTCGGCGATGTATGCGGCGATCGCGTCGGCGCCGACGTGGTCGTGCGCGGTGATCGTGACGACGGTGTCGGCGACGAAGACGAGCAGTTGGCCGTGCGCGCCATGCAGCCGCCACGCGGCACCGGGGCCGTCCCATCCCGCGAGCGCGTAGCGGCGATAGCCCTCTCCCGCGCTCCCCGTTCCGATCCACGCCGTGTGCAGCGCATCCACCGTCTGCGCCGAGACGAGGCGGCGCCCGTCCCACATGCCGCGGTCACGGATGAGCTTTCCGAGACGGGCCATCTCCTCCGTGCGGAGGGAGAGTCCCTCGCCACCGAGCACCCGCCCGAGCGGGCAGCGTCGCCATGCGACGTCGTCGAGACCCAGCGGGGTGAACAACCGCGGTCGCAGGAACTCCTCGACGTCGCCCGTGCGCTGCGACAGCGCGTGCATCGCGGTGTACGTGCTCGCGTTGGAGTACTGGAAGACGCGCCCCCGCGTGGGGCGGGAGAGGAACTCGGCGGCGACGTCGGGCCAGTCGGTCATCATCGTCTCGGAGTAGGGGAAGTCGATGCCGCTCGACATCGACAGGAGGTGGCGGAGGGTCACGTCGGTGGCGGCGGGCAGCAGCTCGCCCACCGGGGCGTCCAGCGCCGCGAGACCCTCGTCGGCCGCGATCCCCGCAGCGAGCACCGCGACGGCCTTGGCGACCGAGTGGATCTCCTCGCGCTCGTCGGGCGCCCAGCGGTGTTCCGCGACGGCGTCGCCGACCCGCACGTGCAGTCCGTGGGCGCGGAAGCCCGTGTCGTCGATGCGGGCGACGAGCTCGTCGCGGAGGCGGGTGGCGCGGCACATGTGCACAAGGCTACGGAGGCCCGACCGACCTCCCCCTAAGCTCGCGGGGTGCACAACATCGTCGGATCGGGGCTGCTCGCCGTCTTCGCGGGTGCGGTGGTCGCGGTGCTGGCGTTCGTGCCGTTCGTCGCGGTCAGCTATCGCCGTCGCGGGGGATTGACGCTGTGGCGCACCCTGCTGTGGGCGGGCGCCGCCGTGTACTTCTGGGCGATCTGGACGTACACGCTCATCCCCCTGCCCGACGGCGACGCCTACCGCTGCGCGGGGGTGAACCTCCGCCCCTTCGAATTCGTCGACGAGATCCGCGCGGCGGTCGCCGTCTCGGGCCGCTACCTCACCGACCCCGTCGTGCTGCAGGTGGCGTTGAACGTGCTGCTTTTCCTCCCGCTCGGGTTCTTCCTCCGCGTCCTCGGCGGACGCGGCATCCTGATCGCCGGAGTCGCGGGCCTGGTCGTCTCGGGGGTCATCGAGACCACGCAGCTCACCGGCGTCTGGGGGATCTTCCCGTGCGCCTATCGCGTCTTCGACGTCGACGACCTGATCGCCAACACCTCGGGAGCGCTCCTCGGGTCGGTACTCGCGTTCGCGGTGCCCGCGCAGCACCGGGGAGTGCAGAAGAGCCCGGATGCCGAGCAGCCCCGCCCGGTCACACGTCGCCGTCGGTTGCTCGGCATCGTGTGCGACGTGGTGGGCGTGTGGCTCGTGGGCTTCGCCGTCTCGGTGGGCGTGCAGGCGGCGATCGCCCTCACCCTGGGGGATGCCGCGACCTTCTCGACCGACGAGGTGGCCTCGCTCGCGGGGACGCTGGCCTCGGCCGGCCTGTGGCTGGTCGTGATCCTGACGACGGGGAGGTCGATCGGCGACCTCGCCACGCGCGTGCGGTTCACGAACGGTGTGCTGCCGGCGTGGGTGGCGCGGCCGCTGCGCTTCCTCACCGGGGCTGGAGCGTACGCCGTGCTCGCGGGGCTGCCCGCGCCGTGGTCGTTGACGGCCTTCGTGCTCGCGCTCGCGACCGGGGCGCTCCTCGTCGTCTGGCGTGACGGGCGGGGTCTCACCGGGTGGATCGGGCGCCGCCGCCTGGTCGACGACCGGGCGGGAGTGGTGAGTCCGTCGGTCGACGCGTCGTCGTCGGCCCGCGGCACCCTCGAGTGACGGCGAAGATCGCCATCCGTCACAGCGCGTTCCAGCCCTGGATCTGACGGCCCGGGTGGACGTCACCGGTTCGCGGCGAACTCCTCGGCCAGCACGCCCATGAGCACCTCGTCGTGGAAGCGACCTCCGTGGAACGCCACGGCGCGGCGCACGCCCTCACGCACGAATCCGGCCTTCTCGTAGGCGCGAAGGGCTCGCGTGTTGAAGGCCCAGACCCGCAGTTCAACCTTGTGCAGGCCCAGCTCGTCGAAGCCGTAGCGGAGCATCGTGCGGGTGGCATCCGTGCCGTAGCCGCGGCCGACCGCGTCGGGGCCGATCATGATCGCGAACGTCGCGACACGCGCGGGCAGGTTTCCTCCCCACAGCGTCGCGTGGCCGATGAGGCGCCCCTCCTCGTCGTCGATGCTGTAACCCGCGCCGCCGGGGGAGTCGTTGCGGCTCCACGCCTGGAACATCTCCCGCACGGATGCGACGGGCCGATGCTGCACGCCGCCCTGCTGCAGGACCGCCGCGTCGTCGCGGCGCCACCAGTCCACGAGGGCGTCGAGATCGGCGTCGGTGGTCGCCCGCAGGCGGACGCATTCGCCACGGAGCAGGTCGGCACCGTAGGCGAGCGCGGAGGAGGTGTCGCGAAGGTCGTCCATCCATCGACCGTAACGGGGCGTCGCCAACAGACCCAGAGGAAAGGGCCTCAGGCGAACATCTGCCGCAGCGCGGCGAGATCTCCGGCGTCGAGAGCGCGGGCGATCACGTCCGCGTCGTCGGCCGAGGGGAACAGGCCCGCCAAATCGTCCCGGAAGATCGAGCGCATTTCGTCGAGATCATCGGCATGGGCGGCGACACGCATCGCCTCGATGGCGCGCTGATAGGGGATCTGCTGATAGCCCCCGGGGGCATCGGGGGGACTGAAGTACGGGATCCACGGAAGCGATCCATCGGGATGCAGGAGCAGCACGTCTCCGGGCTGGATCACGCGCGTGTGGTTGAGGTCGGCGATGCTCAGCGGGTTGGCGATGCAGAAACGATCGCCGATCGCGTAGAGCGAGTCGCCCGGTTCGACGGTGTAGGTCATGACGACACCGTCGTCGTCCACTCCCACCGGACCGGCGGCGAGCTCGCGCGGGCCTCGGTCGATCAGGTCGTCGTTCAGGCTCGCGCTCATCCTGCCGAAATGGATCCACCGCGGGATATCGCACCCTTCGGGGTCGTTCCGCCGGATCATGAGGCCGTTGCCGACGTCCACGTAGCCCTCGCCGAGCCCGGTCGCGTCCGTCTCTCCCGCGCCGGATGCCGCGGTCTCGGTCGGGGAGGGAGCGGGCACGGCCGCACCGATCGACGTCACGTGCGTGAAAGCGGCCGACACGGCGGGAGCGGCGAGCGCGAAGAGCCCGCCGACGACGACGATCGACACCCCGCTCGCGATCGCTGCTGCCTTCTTCATGCGCTCACCCTACGGGGGTGCCTTCGCGGATGCCGGCGATTCTGCGGACGCGGGCCGCACCCTCGCAGAGGCGGTGTCCCCTGCCTGGCGATGACCGGAGGGATGCGTGTCGCCACCCCCGAGGCGTCTCGGTCGGGAGAAGGACCGTGCTGCGCCACCCGCCGCGCTACCGTGACCCCATGAGAGAGCCGCTGTCGCCGGCGGACGCGCGCATCCTGGCGCTGGAGTCCGACGTGGTGCGCGGGCACGCCCTGAAGCTGCTCGTGCTCGAGCCGGGCCCGTCCCTCGACCTCGAGGCCGTGCGCGCGAGCGTCGCCGAACGCCTGGGTGCCTTCCCGCGCGGCCGTCAGGTCGTGGTCGACGACGGCGAAGGACCCGCGTGGGTCGACGCGGCCGAGGTCGAGGTCGCGCACCACGTCCGCCGCTTTGCCGCGGGCGACCCGGCGGACCTGCGCGCGGTCGTCGGGCGGCTCATGTCGGAACCCCTCGACCGGTCGCGGCCGTTGTGGACGATCGACCTCATCGGGCCGCTCGCCGACGGGCGCGAGGCCGTGGCCGTGCGCCTGCATCACGCGCTCGCCGACGGACTGACGGCCGTGCGCTTCCTCGAGGCGGTGGTCTTCGAGCCGCACGACGCCCCGGCTCACGAGGTCGGCATCCGCGATCCCGCGGCGCGCCCGACGCGCTGGAGCGAATGGGAGCGGATGCCGCTGACCGTGGCCCGCGAGCTCGGCCACCCGGGATCGCATTCGCCGTTCGACCGCCCTCTCACCGCACGCCGTGCCCTGGCGTTCGTCGACGTGCCCCTCGCCGAGGCGCGGGCGGTCGGTGCGTCTCGCGCCGCGCACGCGACCGTCAACGACGTGCTCCTCGCCGTGATCGCGGGGGCGCTGCGCCGACGGCTCCTCCACCACGGCCACACGCCGCGGGTGAACGCCCAGGTGCCCGTGAGCCTGCACGAGAAGGGGGAGGATGCCGCGGCATCCGGCAATCGCGACTCCTTCGTCGACGTGGGCCTGCACCTGCACGAGCCCGACGACCTGCGCCGACTCGACCTGCTGAGCGCGCAGATGCGCGCACGCAAGAACGGACGCGATGCCCGGGCGCTCGACGAACTGTTCCACGCGCTCGCGTCGGCGGGGCCCCTCGGAACGTACGTGCGCGGCCTCGCCGACGACCCGCGCGAATTCGCGCTCGCCATCTCGAACGTGCCCGGTCCCCGCGTCGCGGTGGCCGTCGCCGGGCGCCGCGTCGGACACGTCTACACGTCGTCGGAGCCGGGCCCCCGCCACGCGCTGCGCGTCGCGGCGATCTCCAACGACCGCTGGCTGGGCGTCGGCTTCTGCGTCGACCCCGCCGCGGTGCCCGACGTCGACGAGCTCGCGGACGCCGCGCACGACGCGTGGGAGGCGCTGCGCGCCGGGACCGAGTGAATCGGTCGCGGTCGCGACCCGCCCCGGCATCCGGCGTTCACGTGTCGCGTCCCGGCCCCGCTCGATGCCGGGACGGCACCCGTTTCGATGCCGTGACACCGCACGCACCGGCACCGGCCGCGCCGCCTAGGCTGGACGCGGAGGGTCGGATGTCGTCGAGAGCAGGGCGCGCGCAACGCGTGGGCCGCGGTGTCGCCGCGGCGGCCGTCGCGACCTTCATCGCGACCGTCTCGCACGCCTCCGTCGGGGCGGAGCTCCCTCCCACGCTCAACGCCGTCCTCGCGCTGTGCCTCGCCGCCCCCGTCTGCGTGCTGCTGGCGGGGCGCACGGCGTCGTGGTGGCGCCTCTCGCTCGCGGTCGTGCTGAGCCAGGCGCTGTTCCACGGCATCCTGGCGCTCGATCTGAGCGGGAGCGGCGCGGGGCCGATGTCGCACCACGGTGCCGCGCCGCTTCTGCTGGATGCTGCCGCCACGGGGCCGGCGCACGCCGCGCATTCGCCCTGGATGTGGGTCGCGCACGCGTTCGCGGCGGCGGTCACGATCCTGGCCCTCGGTCGCGGCGAGCGGGCGGTGCGGGCGATCGCGCGCTTCTTCGTCGCGGTGCTTCTGCGGCTGCGCCCGTTCCGCGGACCGGCGGCGCGCACGGATGCCGTCCGCACGGCACCCGAACCACTGCTGCTGACGACGGCGATGACGGTGCTGTCGCCGATGAGGCATCGGGGTCCGCCGCGCGCGGCGTGACCTCCGACACCCTCCTTCGCGGCGCGTCCGTCTGATCGGCGCGCCCATTCGCAGAAAGCAGCACCCATGTCTCGCAAGACCATCCTTCGTCGTACCCTCGCGGGCCTCGCCGCCGGCGCCGTCCTCGCCATCGGCGCGCCGCTCGCGGCGTCCGCGCACGTCACCGTCAACCCGAACACCGCGACGCCGGGCAGCTACGCCACGGTGAACTTCCGCGTCCCGACCGAGTCCGAGACGGCATCCACCGTCAAGGTCGAGGTCGCCCTGCCCACCGACACCCCGCTCAGTTCCGTGCTCGTCGAGCCGGTGACCGGGTGGACCGCCACGGTCGAGAAGGGCGCCCTCCCCGCCCCCGTCGAGGTCGACGGCAACACCATCTCGGATGCCGCACTGAAGATCGTCTGGCAGGCCGACCCGGGCATCGGCATCGGCCAGGACCAGTTCCAGATCTTCTCGGCCGTGCTCGGGCCGGTGCCCGACACCGGGCACCTGCTGCTGCCGGCGACGCAGACCTACTCCGACGGGGAGGTCGTGGAGTGGGCGGCGACGCCCGACCAGGTCGCAGCCGACGACACGCTCGAGCCCGCGCCGGTGCTCTACATCAACGACGCTCCGCCGGCCGGGGAGCACAGCCACGGGACGTCGACGACGGCGGCCTCCGCCACGGACGACCACTCCAGCGAGGCGAGCGCCACGACGAGCGACTCCTCGTCGGGCGTCGCGCTGGGGCTCAGCATCGCGGCCCTCGTGGTCGCCGCGGCCGGTGCCGTTCTCGGCGCCCTCGCCTTCGCGCGTCGTCCGAAGCGCGCGTGAGCATGCGCTCCCGCACCGCGCTTCGCCGCGCACTCGCCGGGGCGGCGGTGATCGCTGCGGCGATGACCGCCGCCTTCGGCGGGGCCACGGCCGCATCCGCGCACGACAGCCTCGTCTCGTCGTCTCCCGCGGAGGGCGACAGCGTCTCGAGCCTGTCGGAGGTCACCCTCGACTTCAGTGCCAACCTGCTCGGCGCCGACGGGGGGAACCTCGTCATCGTGGTGGGGCCCGACGGCCGGCACTACGAGAGCGAGTGCGCTGCTCTCGCCGGTCCCACACTGACGACCGCCGTCGCGCTCGGGGCACCCGGCGACTATCAGGTCGAGTGGCGCGCGGTGTCGTCCGACGGTCATCCGGTGTCGGGCGTCATCCCGTTCACCTGGACGGGCGAGAGCGCGTCCGACGGCTCGGAGCAGTCGCCCTGCGCCGCCGCCGTCGGCGCGGGGGAGGCCGCACCGGAGACGGATGCGGTGTCGCCGGCAGGGATGTCCGGCCTCACCATCGGACTGCTCGCGGGCGGCGGTGCCGTGGTGGTCGTCGGCATCCTCATCGTCATCATCCTCCGTACCCGCAGCCGCGAGGACTGAGTCCTCGGACCGCCCGCCGTCGGACGTCCACGTCCGCGGCGGGCGGCTCGTGCCGGGGTGAAGTCCTGCGGACGACGGCATCCGGATGCCGGGACGGCGGCTCCGGGGCGCCCGACGCCGGACGCCGGGGCCCGGACTACAGGCTCGAGCCCGCCACCGAGAAGGTGTCGCAGGCGTTCACACCGCCCTGGCGGCCCGCGTCGAACCACCGCGTCCGCTGCTCGCTGGAGCCGTGCGTGAAGCTCTCGGGGTTGGTGACCTGGCCCGCCTCGGCCTGGATGTGATCGTCGCCCACCGCGGCCGCCGCCGAGAGCGCATCGGTGATCTGCTGCTCGGTCGGGGGCTGCAGATACGGCGTGCCGTTCTCATCGACCTGCTCGCCGGCCGCGGCGACCCAGGCGCCGGCGTAGCAGTCGGCCTGCAGCTCGGTGCGCACGCCGTTGCTGTCGGGGCCCGTGCCGTTGTTCGGGTACTCCTGCATCACCCCGGTGAGGTTCTGCACGTGGTGGCCGTATTCGTGGGCGAGCACGTAGAGCTGGGCGAGGGGACCGGCGGTGGTGTCGTACTGCTCCCGCAGGATGGAGAAGAACGTCGGATCGACGTACACGGTCTCATCCGGCGGGCAGTAGAACGGTCCCGTCGCGTTCGACGCCGTCCCGCACGAGCTCGACGTCGCCCGGTCGACGATGATCAGCTGCGGCTCCCGGTACCCGTCGAGGCGCTCCTGCCAGAACTGATCGATGCTGAGGGTCGCCGCCGCGAGGCGGCACGTGTCGTCGTTGTTGGCATCCTGTCCCGTCGAACAGTTGGCGATCGCCTCACCGCCGCCCTGGGGCGCGGCGGGGGCGCCGCCGCCGAGGAGCCCCGACAGGTCGGTGCCGGTGAACGCCGAGATCAGCAACACCACGATCGCACCGAGTCCCACCGCGCCGCCGCCGACGGCGGCGACCGTTCCGCCGCGCCGCTTGGCCGAGTTCCCGCCGACGCGGGCATTGTCGTTGAACGTCACGGCGTTCACGGTACGCGCGCCGACAGCCGCGAACACGGGGCTGGACTTCTCACCGCCGAGTGGGAGCACACCTCCGTGAGCGACCCGGCGCCGGGCGCCGACCTGGCGTGCCCAACGTGTCGATGAGACCGGATGCCCCATCTTCTTGTCTTGCGCCCCGGGCCGCGCCGCCGCCCATGCTCATACGTATTCACGAAACACGATCGTTACCGTCCGATGTGAACGCTTAGGCTTCCCTAAGCGCTATGCATACGTATACGGTTTGGCCATGTCATCCACCAAGAAGCGCGCTATCGCCCTCGCCGCCGTCGCGGCCGTGGGTGCACTCGCCCTCTCCGGATGCGGCGCGGGTAGCCGCACGGGGAACGCGAATGCCACCGAGGTCACCTGCGACTACACCGCCCCCGAATCCGCGACCACGGTCAACGTGCTCGCCTACAACTCCTCCGCCATCGATCCGTTCACCGACACGATGGTCTCCAGCTGCACCAAAGATGATGTCACGGTCAAGCACGACCCGATCGACTTCGGCGGCCAGGTCACGAAGACCACGGCCACCCTGTCGGGGGACACCGGCAGCTACGACATCGTCGAGACCTACGGCTTCGTCATCCCGAGCCTCGCCGTCGACGACAAGCTCGTCCCCCTCGACGATCTGTTCGCCGAATTCGCCGACAAGTACGACCTGAACGCGATCAGCGAGTCGATGCGTCAGGGCATGTCGTACGACGGCAAGCTCTACGCCCTGCCCATGCAGGCGCAGATGTTCGTCATGGCCTACCGCACCGACGTCTTCGACGAGCTCGGCCTCGAGGTCCCCCAGACCTTCGATGACATGATCAGCGCTGCCGAGGCCATCAAGGCCTCGGGCAAGATGCAGTACCCGATCGCGCTGCCGTGGCTCGCCACCGCCGACGTGACGACGAGCTTCCAAGCCGTCATGAACTCGCTCGGCGGCGACTTCGTCGACGCGAACGGCACGGTCACCCTCGACACCCCGGAGGCCAAGGAGGCGCTCCAGGCCATGCAGAGCCTGCAGCCCTACATGGACCCGCAGGTGACCACCTTCGACCAGCCGAAGGTGCAGCAGCAGATGTACAACGACACCGCGGCGATGTCGATCATGTTCTCGGGGCGCATGAGCGATCTGACCAAGTCGGAGAACAGCAAGCTGTCCGAGAACTTCGGCTTCGCGGCACCGCCGAAGGTCTCGACGTCGGCGCCGTACCTGTACGACCGCCTCTCGATCGACGGATGGTCGATCCCGTTCAACACCAAGCTCGACCACAAGATGCTGTTCGAGATGATGGCTTCCGCCGTCAGCGAGGACGCGTCGAAGGCCTCGGTCCCGGCGGCCTACCCCGCTCGCGAGGGCATGGTCACCGCCGACAACTCGCCCTACGGGCAGGCTGCCAACGACTCCATCGCGGGTGCCATGCCGCCCGTGGTCTCGCCGGTGCTGGCCCCGATCAGCAACGAGATCACGCCGATCGTGGCGCAGTTCCTCGCCGGCGGCCTGTCGGTCGACGAGGCGACGGCGCAGATGCAGGCAGCGGGGGAGAAGATCGCGGGCTGACGCCCGCCATCGCCCGCATCCACCGGTGAACAGGAGGGCCCGGCCCGGTCGACGACGACCGGGCCGGCGCCCCACTGAGAGGAGTCGTCCCGTGAAAGCACGCGAGTTCTGGGTGTTGTTCGCCCCCAGCCTGGCCATCATGAGCGCTCTGCTCGTGTTCCCCCTTCTGCGTACCGTGCAGTGGAGCTTCGAGAACGTCCGGTACGGCGTCCCGGGGACCTTCGTCGGTCTCGCGAACTTCACCGACGCCCTGAGCGATCCGCGATTCCATCGGGCCGTCGTCTTCACCATCGCCGTGACGGTGGTCACCACCGCCATCCTGCTCGTCTTCGGGTATCTGATCGCCATCGCGGTCAACACCCTCCGCCTGTCGCGACCGCTGGTCCTCGGCATCATGCTCGTGTCGTACGTGCTGCCCAACCTCGTCGGCGCCGTCGCCTTCTCGTGGCTGTTCGACGACAACTTCGGAGGGGTGGTCAATCGATTGATCGGCTTCTTCGGCGGAACGCAGGTGCTCTGGTTCACCGATCAGGTGCCCAACGCCCTGCTCGTCATGCTGAACACCGTGTGGCAGATGCTGCCGTTCGCGATGCTCATCATCCTCGCCGGTCTGCAGGGAGTGCCGGTCGAGTTGCGGGAGGCCGCTCGTATCGACGGGGCGAACGCGTTCCAGACGCACCTGCAGGTCATCATCCCCACCATCCGCGGGGTGCTGGGCTTCGTCTGCCTCATCACGATCATGGATGTGCTGCGCATCTTCGACGCCCTGATCCCGTTGTCGCCGCAGGCGGAGACGATCGGCAACGAGTCGATCATGCTCTACGTCTATTCCGTGGCCTTCGCCAACGGCGCACAGGAGCTCGGTCTCGGCAGCGCCATCAACGTCCTGACCATCCTGCTGATCCTGGTCATGCTCATCCCCTTCATCCGGGGCATCTTCAAGGAAGCGAAGGCGGCCCGATGACCCTCCGCACCGAAGCGCTCTCCACGCGCGCGATCACCACCGGCGACATCGAGGGCAAGAACCGACGGCCGCGGCCGCGGCGCCGCATCCGAGGTGTCACGGGGTTGCTGCTCGGCATCCTGTGCTTCCTCATGCTCAGCCCGTTCATCTGGATGACGCTGTCGGTGACGAAGCCGACCGACGTCGCCTTCGCCAACCCGCCCGTCCTGTCGGGCTACGAGCCGACGCTGAAGGCGTTCGTCGACCTCTGGGAGACCACCTACTTCGCCGACTACCTCGTCAACACCCTCTCGGTGGCGGTGATCTCCACGTTGATCGCCCTCGTCATCGGCATCCCCGCCGCATATGCGCTCTCGCGGTTCCCCAGCTACATCTCGGCCCTCCTGCTCGTGCTGGCCCTGATCTTCCGGGCCCTGCCGCGCTTCGCCGTGGTGCTGCCGATGTACGACATCAGCCGCGCGCTCGGGATCTACGACACCACCTTCGCGCTGGCCATCGCCCTCGTCGCGATCAATCAACCGTTCACGATCTGGCTGCTGCGCAACTTCTTCGCCGAGATCCCCCGTGAGCTGGACGAGGCGGCCATGATCGACGGCTGCACCCGCATCGGCATGCTGCGCCGGGTCATGATCCCGCTGATGGGACCCGGCATCCTGACCGCCGGCATCTTCGTCTTCCTCTTCGCGTTCCAGGAGTATCTGACGGCGCTGGTGCTCACCGACACCTCGTCGAAGACGGTCCCCGTCTTCATCGCCACGCAGCTCGGTCAGACGCTGCCGATGCTCCAGCAGGCGGGCGCGGCGTCGATGCTGCTGACGATCCCCGTCGTCGTCATCGCCTTCATCGCGCAGAAGTACCTCGTGGCGGGTCTGAGCGACGGCGCCGTCAAGGGCTGAGGGTGTCGGCTGCGCCCCTCGTCCTGCTGGCGGGGATGAACTGCACGACCGACCTGTGGACGGGGTGCGGTCTCGACGACGCCCTCACCCCGGCGGTGGATGCCGACGACCTCGACGCCCAGGTCGACCGGCTTCTGCGGACGCTGCCCGGACGGTTCGTGATCGGCGGCCTCTCGCTCGGCGCGATCGTCGCGATGGCGCTGGCGGTGCGCGCGCCCGAGCGCGTCGTCGGCCTGTGCGTCACGGCGGCCAACGCGAAGGCGCCCACCCCGCGGCAGCGCGAGGGATGGGCGGTGTGGCTCGACCGGCTGTCCGCGGGGGAGTCGCCCGCCGCACTGCAAGCCGGCATCCTGCCCGTCCTGCTGTCGGCGAGTGCGCGCGAGACCCGCCCCGACCTCGTCGAGCGGACGATACGCATGGCGGAGGAGACTCCGTCCCGGGTGCTCGAAGCGCAGCTGCGCCTGCAGGGGAGCCGCATCGACCTCCTGCCGCACCTGCGTTCCACCGCCGTGCCGACGCTCGTCGTCGCGGGGGCGGACGACGCGCTGTGCCCACCGGATTTCCTCGACGAGATCGCCGCGGCGCTGACGGGTGCGCGTCAGGAGCGGCTCGAGGCGGGGCACCTCGTGCCGCTCGAGCGACCGTCCGAATTCGGCGCCCTCGTGCGCGCGTGGCGGGCCGGGACGGATGCCGTGCCGCGCGGTGCATCGGCACGCTCGGGTCGCACCGGAGCGAGCCACGGTCCGCTCTGACGCCGGCAGCCGGCTGCGCGCGGCCGGGCGCTCAGGTACCGTCTCGGATGGCGCTCGGGTCCTCGCCATCATCGATCCGACCCGGGCGCGTCTCGTCGATGAGCCCCGCCCTGGGGGAGGGTTCCTTTGCCGCGGATGGTCTCTCCCCGGCGCGCGGGGCGACCACGCGGGGCAACTGACGCCGGGCGCGGGAGGCGCGTTCGCCGCAGATGGTCTCTCCCGGCCGTGCGGGGCGACAACCCGGGGCGACTGGCCGCGATGGGCGCGTTCGCCGCAGATGGTCTCTCCCGGCGTGCGGGGCGACAACCCGGGGCAACTGGCCGCGGGAGGCGCGTTCGCCGCAGATGGTCAGGGGTGAGAGGGGCGGGCCGGGGGCTCAGGCGAACTCAATCGACAGCCGCCCGAAGGCCGCGGAGGTGCGTCATGAGCGATGACGCGAGGTTGTAGACCACGAGCCTCGCTCCGTCGTCGAAGGCCGCCGCCGCGGCGGCGGGGGTGCCGACGATGTCCATGCGCATCTTGCCCGCCGCCGCCACCGCGCGGTTCACGACTGCGGTCGCCTCGGGGAGGGGGAGGTCGTCCGGGCCCGTGGATGCCGCGAGGTCGGCCGGCCCGATCATGATCCCGTCGAGGCCGGGCGCGGCGGCGATGGCGGCGGCCGCGGAGACCCCTGCGGGCGACTCGATCATCCCGAGCACGAGGGTGTTGCGCAGGTACCAGTCGCGGTGGTCTTCGGGCGCCGTTTCGCCGAAGCGTCCGGCCCGGCTGTAGGTCGCGAAGCCGCGCGTGCCGACGGGCGGGTAGTGAGCGGCCGCGACCACGGCTGCCGCCGCGGCCGCGTCGTCGATGTGCGGCACCAGCACGCCCTGTGCGCCCTGGTCGAGCACGCGCAGGATCGAGCCGGGGTCGTCCTCGCCGACGCGGACGATCACGGGCACGCCGTGCATCGTCGCGACCGCGATGTGCTGACGCAGCGCGATGACGTCGGCGGGGCCGTGCTCCGCGTCGATCAGAACGAAGTCGAACCCGGCGACGGCGAGCATCTCGGTCAACTCTTCGGCGGGCATGCGCAGCAGTGCACCGATGAGCCGTTCCCCGGACTCGGCACGCGCGCGGAGCGAGACCGGTCGGCCCGGCGGGTTCACGCGATCATCCCCGCGGAGAGATCGACGTCGGCGCCGCACATGCCCGGCATCGCCAGCATGGCCACGACCGCCGCTCCGACCTCGGCCTCCGTCACCATGCGCCCGAGTGCTGCGCGCGAGACGAACGCGGCCTCGGCTTCGGCGGCGGTGCCGCCCGAGCGCTCGGCTTCGCGTCGGAAGTTGCGGGCCATGCGCTCCCCCTCGACCGGCCCCGGCGACAGCGTGTTGACGCTGACCCCCGCGGGGCCGACCTCGAAGGCCAGCGTGGCCGTGAGGCCGAGGACCGCCATCTTCGACGCGGTGTAGGGCGTGCGGTGCGCGAGGGGCCTCTTGCCCGAGACGGAGGCGAGATTGACGACGTCGCCGGCTCCTCGCGCGACCATCGCGGGCAGGAACGCGCGGCACATGAGAAAGGTCCCGCGCACGTTGACCGCGAAGACCTCGTCCCATTCGTCGACGCCGATGTCGGTGAGGGCGGCCACGGGGCCCGCGATGCCGGCGTTGTTGACGAGGATCGAGACCTCGGTGCCGGCGAGCGCCTCGCTCAGAAGAGCCACGGAGTGCTCGTCGGCGACGTCGCAGACGAACGCGCGCGCCGATCCCGGCAGCCGATCCACGACGGCGTCGAGCGCGTCGCGCCGGCGCCCGACGACGACGAGGTCGGCCCCGGCGGTCGACAGGGCGTGGGCGATCGCCGCTCCGAGACCGCTGCCTCCTCCCGTGACCAGCGCGGTGCGTCCGGTCAGATCGGTCATCGCGCTCCCGCCGTGCTCTGCTCGATCCAGGGGAAGGTCGCGTCGCCGTGGCGCCATGCGCGCGCGTCGCCGGAGCGGGCGTGGCCCTCGAAGAGCTCGACGCGCGCAGCGCGGCCGCAGACCTCGCCGAGCATCGCGGAGGACGCGGGGTCGGTGATCTCCTGGTACGTGATCGTGCGCAGGTACTTGCCCACCCAGAGGCCGCCGGTGTAGCGGGCGGCGCCGAGCGTCGGAAGCACGTGATTGGTGCCGATGACCTTGTCGCCGTACGAGACGCAGGTGTTCTCGCCGAGGAACAGCGCCCCGTAGTCGTGCATCTTCTCGAGCGCGGCGCGGGGCTCGCGCGTGAAGATCTGCACGTGCTCGAAGGCGAACGAGTCGGCGAGGGCGTATGCCTCCTCGAGATCGTCGACCACGATCACCTGGCCCCAGTCGCGCCACGCGGGCTCGGCGTAGTCGCGCGTGGACATGCCGGGCAGGATCTCCTCCACCAGCTCCATCACGCGTTCGCCGAGGGCCCGCGAGGTCGTGATGAGCACGGCCGGCGATTCGGGCCCGTGCTCCGCTTGCGAGAGCAGGTCGACGGCGGTCAGGAACGGATCGGCGTCGTCGTCGGCGACGATGAGGATCTCGGTCGGGCCCGCGAAGAGGTCGATGCCCACCTCGCCGAACAGCTGCCGCTTCGCCTCGGCGACGTAGGCGTTGCCGGGTCCGGCGATCAGGTTGACGGGGGCGATCGTCTCGGTGCCCACCGCCATGGCCGTGACGGCCTGGACCCCGCCGAGGATGTAGATCTCGTCGGCGCCGGCGAGCTTCATCGCCGCGACCGTCGCCGCGGGGATCTCGCCGCGGATCGGCGGGGTGCACGCGACGACGCGCGGGACGCCGGCCACCTTGGCCGTGATGATCGTCATGTGCGCGGATGCGGTGAGGGGGTATTTGCCGCCCGGGATGTAGGCGCCGGCGGCCCGCACGGGAACGTGCTTCTGTCCGAGGTGCACGCCGGGCAGGGTCTCGACCTCGATGTCGACGAGCGAGTCGCGCTGTGCCTGCGCGAACGTGCGCACCTGCTCCTGGACGAAGCGGATGTCCTCGATCACCTGGGGGTCGAGGGTGGCCATGATCTCCGCGACGCGCGCGTCGTCGAGGCGGAAGGGCTGCTCCCACCGATCGAACTGCGCCGCGTACCGGCGCACCGCGTCGTCTCCCTGCGTGCGGATGTCGTCGATGATCGTTCCCACCCGGGCGGCGACGTCGCTCTGCGCGGTGTCGGTGAACGACTTCGTGGGCGCCTTCTTCAGGTAAAGGGGCATCTTCGAATCCTCTCGTTGCATACGTATGCTCACATCATGACTGCGTATGCACGCGGGGTCAACCTTTCGCTAGACTTCGACCCTCAGCACTGAGCCGCCAGGGGGGATCCATGGCCATCACGAGCAGAGACGTCGCTCGACTGGCCGGCGTCTCGCAGCCCACCGTCTCCCGCGCTCTGCGCGACGACCCCCGCGTGTCGGAAGACACCAAGAAGCGCGTCCGCGACGCCGCCGCGCTCCTGGGATACGTGCCCAGCGAGGCGGGGCGCGCGCTGTCGTCGGGGCGGACGCGCCGCATCGGCCTGCTCGTGACCGACCTCGACAACCAGTTCTATTCGCACATCATCGCCCCCCTCCACCGCGAGCTCGAGACCCACGGCTATCAACTGGTGCTGCACACCGAGACCACCGACGAGTCGGTGGCGGAGCGTCTCATCGCCAATGGCCTGGACGGCGTCATCCTCGCCACGACCACGGTGGAATCGGTCGTGCCGCTGCGCCTGCGCGACAGGGGTCTGCCCTTCGTGTACTTCAACCGCACGGCGGCGCTCGTCGACGCGGATGCCACGGTCGTCGCCCCCTCCGTCGGATTGCAGGATGCCGTCGATCGCGGCCTCGCCCTCGGGCATCGGCGCATCGGGGCGGTGCTGGGGCCGCAGAACACCAGCACGGGCCGTTCCCGCGAGCGCGCCTTGCGCGCAGCCCTCGCCGACCGCGGAGTCTCACTGGACGCCGATCTCGTGCGCCACGGACCGTTCGACACCGACGCGGGCGACGCCGCGACCGCGGAGCTGCTGGCGCTCGAGGGTGCTCCCACCCTCATCTTCTGCGGCAACGACGTCATGGCCTACGGGGCGCTCAACGCCGCCCGGCGGGCGGGTGTGCCGGTGCCCGACGGCGTCTCGATCATCGGTTTCGACGACCTGCCCCCGGCATCCTGGCCCATCATCGAGCTCTCAACCATCGCCTACGACTACGTGCAGATGGCGCGCGAGGCGGGACGCCTCATGGTGCGCCGCATCGAGGAGCGCCCGCAGGAGTACGCCCACGTGGAGTTCGCGACGACCTTCATCGAGCGCCGCACGCTCGCCGCCGCCGTCACGCGCTGACCCTTCGGCGCGGACTCGAGCGGGAGATGTCCGGCGTGCGCAGGACTCTTGCGTGGCGGTTGTGCATACGCATACACTGCCGACATCGCCCGCGCCGACCCGGCGCCACACACGAAGGAGCCCCGAGTGCCTCTCGACCCGGTCGCCTACCAGCCGTACGCGGATCCCGATGACTTCATCCGCGAGGTCACCGATCTGATCTGGGTGGACCGTTCCATCAGCTTCATCCGAGACAACTACGAACCCGACTCGATCGTCCACGGGGCGTACGGCACCTCGACCACCCGCGACGAGGTCATCGAGGGCACCCTCATGCGCATCTCGGCGACCCCCGACCGCACCGGACAGGCGGAGGACGTCATCTGGGAGGCGCGCGGAGACGATGCGTTCCTCAGCTCGCACCTGGTGTTGTCGGGGCACCTGCAGTCGTCCGACTACAGCCGCACGATCGCCAACTGCCTGTACCGCCGCGGCCGCATGGTCGAGGAGTGGGTCGTTCGCGACACCCTCGCCGGCGCCCTCGTGCTGCAGAGCGATCTCGACGAGCTCGCCCGTGCGCAGGCGTTCCGCGGCTACACCGGCACCTGGACCGAGCCGGCTCCGGCCGACCCCATCGCGGTGGGCGACTCGGGCCCCCGTCCCGACGACTACCGCCCCGAGGTCGAGCGCGTCGTCGAGATGATCCAGACGGTGTGGAACGACCGCGACCTGCAGAAGGTCGAGAAGTTCTTCCATCGTGACCTGGTGCTGCTGACCGTCGGCAACCGCCTCGTCATCCGTCCCGAGGGGTACCGCCGTGCGCTGCTGCGGTTCCTCGAGTCGTTCCCGGCCGGGCGGTTCGAGATCCGCGACATCCAGACCAACTACGACGTGCGATACGCGGGTCTGCGCGTCGCGGTCACGTGGAAGTTCGTCGGCGACTACAACGGCGTCGCGAACTACGGCCCCCTCACCGGTCGCCCCGTCGACGTACTGGGGATCTCGCAGTTCACCTTCCACCAGGGGGCGCTGGTGAAGGAAGTGCGGCTGTGGGACGACATCGCGCTGCGCGCGCAGATCGCCGGAATGCGAGGCGACGAGCCCGTCGTCCTCGGCAACATCTACTGATCCAACGAAGGAACACATCATGAGCACCGACCACGCGAGCCCCTCCACCGACGTCGACGGGGCCGAGATCCAGCGGCGAACGATCCGCAAGAGCGACTGGGCCCCGCACAACGCGGCCTTCATCGACTGTCGCACCCCCGGGTCCGACCGCAAGTCGAACTACGCCTTCATCGGCGGCGGCGTCTCGCAGAACGCGGGGCAGGTCATCAACCTCACCGAGGAGCACGGCTTCAACACCGGAGCCGCGGGGATGCCGAACGGCATCTCGAACAATCTGCACCTTCACTTCACGGCGGAGGTGTTCGTCAACCTCGGCGGCGAATTCCGCCTGCGCTGGGGGATCGACGGCAAGCAGGGCGAGTACGTCAGCACCGACGGTGACATCATCTCGATCCCGACCTGGATCTTCCGCGGTTTCACGAACGAGGGGCCGGACGACGGCATCCTGTGGACCGTCCTCGGGCGCGACGTGACGGGGGGCATCATCTGGGGGCCGTCCGTGCTGAAGGAGGCGGAGTCGTACGGTCTCTATCTCACCGCCGACAACCAGCTCATCGACACCGTCGCCGGTGACGAACTGCCCCAGGACGTGGCGCTCATCAAGCCCATTCAGCAGCGGTACATCGACGAGCTGACCCCGTTCTCGGTCGAGCAGATGCGTGAGCGGGTCGTCCAGCCCGGCGACCGCGTCTACAGCGCCAACGCCCTCCTGTGCGCGAGCCTGCCGGGCGGTGCCGCAGAACTGAGCCTCGCCATCGGCTACGGCATGACCGAGGACCGTCGTCAGGTCCCCCGCATCCACGAACCCCACTCCTTCAACATGGCCTGGGTCCGTGCCGCCGAGGACGAAGGCATCCTGCGCCACCGTCACGACAAGAACCAGGCGCTGCTGGTCAAGAGCGGACGCTGGGCGGTCACGCTGAACGGCGACCCCTCCACGACGGTCGAGCTGGACCCCTCGGACTCGTTCTCGGTGCCCGCGGGCGCCTGGCGCGCCTTCCGGTGCATCGAAGCCGGCGACAGCGGCGCCGGAGAGCTGCTCGTGGTCAACTCGGGAGACGACCGGGTGTACCTCGAATGGGCCCCCGAGGTCGTGGACGCAGCCCGCGACGCCGACTGGATGCTCGACCCCAACGGCTACCTCGCGCCCGTCGGCGTGATGGTGACCGCGACGGAGGACGACTGATCTCCCCGCGCGAGCTCGTCGTCGCCGCGGCCTCCCCCCGCATCGCCGTGGGAGAGGTCGCGGCGAACCTCGACGCGGTGCGCGCCGCGGTCGGCGAGGCAGCTCATGCCGGTGCGCGACTGATCGTCGTGCCCGAGCTCGCCCTCAGCGGGTACGTCTTCGCCGACGTCGCGGAGGCCCGGTCCGCGGCCGTCGCCCGCGACGATCCCCGCTGGGAGGCGATCGCGCGGGAGCTGCCCGAGGGGGCGGTCGCGGTCATCGGCTACGCCGAGGATGCCGGACCCCGGCTGTTCAACACCGCGGCGCTGCTCTCGCGCGACGCCCGGCTGGGCGACTATCGCAAATCGCACCTCTGGGGCGAGGAGTCGATGTTCTTCGCGCCGGGGGACACCGCCGGCGCCGTCGTGGAGACGCCCGTCGGTCGGATCGGGGTGGCCATCTGCTACGACAACGAGTTCCCCGAGGTTCCGCGGCGCCTCGCCCTCGCCGGGGCGGAGGTGCTCGCGCTCCCGGTGAACTGGCCCCTGGTCGACCGGCCCGCGGGAGAACGCGCCCCCGAGACGATCCAGGCGATGGCCGCTGCCCGCTCCTCGCGCCTGGCGACCGTGATCGCCGACCGCCACGGGTCCGAGCGCGGCGTCGCGTGGACCGGGGGCACGGCGATCATCGACGACGACGGGTGGATCGCGGCGGCGCCGACGGGCGGCGACGGCATGGTCGTCGCAACGCTGCGTGTGCGGCATCCGTCCGACAAGGCGCTCCCGCCGTTCAACGACCTGTTCGCCGACCGGCGCCCCGAGCTGTACGGCTGAGGCCGCGCGCGGAGCGGGACGCGTCGGCGCGCGCCAGCCCCGGACCCGCGGGTGCGTCAGGCGACCGCGCCGCGTCCCGCACGCGCGCGCAGCATGTCCTGCGCCATGTCGGCCAGACGGCGCGCCGCCGGTGACGGTTCCGCCCCCTCGCGCCGCGCGAGCGCGATCGTGTCGTAGAGGGGTTCGGTGAAGGGGACGACCCGGATGCCGGCGGGGAACGTCGGCGACTCGGCGATCGAGCGCGAGACGATCGTGTCGGCGGTGCCGGAGGCCACCAGGCCCAGCGCCGTCTCGACGTTCTCGACCTCGATCGCGGGCTCGAGGAGGAGCCCCTGGGCGCTCGCGCGCTCACGCAACTGGCGCCGGGTGGGATCGTCCCAGCCCGCGTAGGCGTCGTACAGCACGAGTTTCGCGGCGGCGACCTCGGCCAGGGTCACGGGGTGCGCCGGTGCGTCGGCGCGAGCCGAGGCGTAGACGACCTCGTCGCGCATGAGCGGGGTGATCGTCAGGCCCGCGTCGTCGACGGGGAGCACGAGGAGTCCCGCCTCGATCTCGCCCGCGGCGATGGAGCGCGCGACGAGGGCGGAGTTGATGCCCACGAGCCGCACCCGCACCCCGGGATACTGCTCGTGGAAGCGCTGCAGCAGATCCGACAGCTCGTAGTAAGCCGCGTTGCGCAGCACGCCGAAGGTGCACGTCCCGGACTCGAGCGCGGTGAGCGCGCGCATCGCCTCGACCCCGTGGTGGATCGCGCCCACCGCGCGCTCCGCATGCGCCCGCAACGCGAGGGCCGACTCGGTGGGGACGAGGCGCCGCCCTCCGCGTTGGAACAGTCGCACGCCGAGCTCGCGTTCGAGGCGGGCCACGAGCTCCGAGACGGAGGCCTGGGTCGAATCGAGTTCGACCGCGGCGGCGGTGAACGACCCCCGTTCCAGAGCGGTCAGGAAGGCGCGCAGCTGGGCGATGGTCACGAGCCAATGGTAAACCCGATGGATACCATCGCATCCATCGTTCTTGTGGGGGACGTCACCGCGATCTAGCGTTCACTCATGCGATTCACTCCCGCGCTCCTCGAGCGCCTCGACGGCTCCTTCCACCACCTCAAGACGCCGCTCATCGACGCCCCCGCTGCTCAGCGCGACCCGGCCGTCATCGAGACCGTCTCGGCCATGCTCAGCGACATCGGTCGTCGGGGGATGGATGCCGTGCTCGATTACGCGCGTCGACTCGACCGCTACGAGGGCGGCGACATCGAGCTCACCACCGCGCAGATCGCCTCGAGCGGCGACCGCCTCGCGCCCGATCTCCGCGCGGCGATCGAGCTGGGGTCCGAGCGGACGAAGGCGTTCGCCGCCGAGCAGCGCGGTCGTCTGACCGACTTCGAGACCGAGCTGGTCCCGGGACTCGCCACGGGCGTGCGCTACGTCCCCGTGTCGCGCGTCGGCGCCTACCTGCCCGCGGGGCGCTTCCCTCTCACCGCGAGCGCGTTCATGACGGTCGGGGTCGCGAAGGCGGCCGGTGTGCCGACGGTGATCGCCTGCACGCCCCCGCAGCCCGATGGCGGCGCGAACGACGCCGTCGTCTACGCCGCCCACCTCTCGGGGGTCGACCGCGTGTTCGTGCTCGGCGGTGTGCAGGCGCTCGCCGCGATGGCCTACGGCCTGCTCGGCGACCTCCCCGTCGACATGTTGGTGGGCGCCGGCAACGCCTATGTCGCCGAGGCGAAGCGTCAGTTGTTCGGCACCGTCGCCATCGACCTCCTCGCGGGACCCTCCGAAGTCGCCGTGCTCTCCGACGACAGTGCCGACCCCGAGATCGTCGCGGCCGACCTTCTCGGGCAGGCCGAGCACGGCCCCAACTCTCCCGCGGCGCTGGTGACCACGTCGCACGAGCACGGGCAGGCCGTGATCGCCGCCGTCGAACGTCAGCTCGAGACGCTCGCCACGGAGCCGATCGCGGGTCCCGCGTGGCGCGACTACGGCACCGTGACGGTCGCGGCCGACCGCGAGACGGCGGTCGCCCTCATGGACGACCTGGCGCCCGAGCACCTCGAGGTGATCACGACCGACGACGACTGGTACCACGACCACCTCCGCAACTACGGGTCGATCTTCCTCGGGCCCTGGAGCACGGTCGCCTACTCCGACAAGGGCATGGCGGGGACCAACCACGTCCTTCCCACCGCGGGCGGCGCCAAGCACAGCGCCGGCCTGTCGGTGTCGCGGTTCGTCAAACCGCTCACCTACCAGCGGATCAGCCGGGCCGCCACGCCCGCCCTCGCCGAAGCGGTGCAGACGATCTCCGACTCCGAGGGCATGGCTGCGCACAGCGCGACGGCGACCATGCGCCTGGCGACGTACGCGGAGTGAGGACGGGGCGGACGGCCGCTCCCCGACCCGTCGCGTATCCGCACGCCGGGTCGGGACGCGGCCGTCCGGGGCTGAGCCGCTCGCGGGGTCGGTCCCTCCCTCGCACGGCGCCCCGCGTCAGTCCAGGAACTCCCGCGCCGCGACGACGAGGTTCTCGACACCGCGATCGATCGTCGGCTGCATGACCGGAGCGAAGAAAGGCGAGTGGTTCGTCGGGATGTCGCGCTCGATCGTGCCGCCGGCCACGGCATCCGCGAATCTCTGCGGGTCCACCCCGCCCCAGAACCAGAACACCAGCGGCGCGCCCGAGTCGCGGGCGAACCATGACACGTCCTCGCTCCCGGTGAACATACCCGGGTCGACGACGCCGGCCTCGCCGAACGCCCGACGGAACGCGGCCGTCAGGCGGGAGGTGGCATCCGGGTCGTTGATGGTGGGCGGCAGGGAGTGGTCGGTGGTGATGGTGGGTTCCTTCTCGGCTCCGGATGCCGCCGCCTCGGCGCGGACGATCCGCTCGACCTTGCCCATCACGCGCTCGCGCGCCGCGTCGTCGGGGTAGCGCAGGCTCAGCTCGAGCTTCGCCTCCGCCGGGATGATGTTGTTCTTCAGGCCCGCGTGGATCGAACCGACCGTCACGACGGCGACGTCGCGCGGGTCGACTTCGCGCGAGACCACGGTCTGCAGGCGCATCACGGTGGCGGCGGCCATGACGACCGGGTCGATCGTGGAGTGCGGGCGCGAGCCGTGACCACCGCGGCCGTGGAGCACCACGGTGAGACCGTCGGATGCCGCCATCTGGGTGCCCGGGCGCACGCCGATGACGCCCGCGGGCAGCGGCGTGACGTGTTGGCCGAGCACGATGTCGGGCTTCGGGTAGCGCTCGAGCACGCCGTCGGCGATCATCGCCTGCGAGCCCGCGCCGTACTCCTCGGCGGGCTGGAACACCGCCACGACGGTGCCCGACCACTCGTCGGTCGTCGCGACGAGCCGCTCGAGCGCCCCGATGAGGGCGGTCACGTGCATGTCGTGACCGCACGCGTGCATGACCGGAACGGCGTTGCCCGCCGGATCGGTGCCGCGGGCGGTGCTGGCGTAGGCGAGACCGGTCTGCTCCTCGACGGGGAGACCGTCCATGTCGGCGCGCAGCCAGACGACGGGGCCCGGGCCGTTGTCGATCCGGGTGACCACACCGGTGCGCCCAACGCCTTCTTCGACCTCGAGGCCGAGGTCGGCGAGGTGGCGGGCGATGACGCCCGCCGTCCGCGTCTCCTGGAACGACAGCTCCGGGTGGGCGTGCAGATCGGTGTAGAGGCTTTCGAGGTCGACGCTCATGGATCGAGCCTAGTTCGCGACCCCTCGCCCGCGCCCGCCCGGCCGCCCTTTCTGTCGAGTGTCCGGGACACGCCGCGAGGCGCGTCCGAGACGCGGCGCGTCCTGGACACTCGACCTGCTTCCTGCCGGACCGGAACGGGCGCTACCGGATGCCGCGCGCGCCCGCAAGCCGTCCGGTGCGGTCAGGTCGGGCGGGGACGCTGAGCGCATGACCACGACACACTTCGACTACCTCATCGTCGGCGGCGGGATGGTCGCCGACACCGCCGCGCGCGGCATCCGCGAGATCGACGCCGACGGATCGATCGGCATCCTGAGCGACGACATCGACGAGCCGTACACGCGCCCCGCCCTCAGCAAGAAGCTGTGGACCGACGACGAGTTCACGTGGGACAAGGTGCCGCTGGGCACCGCCGCCGACACCGGCGCCGACATCCGGCTGCGCACGCGCGCCACGGCGGTCCGCCCCGAGGAGCACGAGGTGGATGCCGACGGCGAGACCTTCTCGTACGGCAAGCTCCTTCTCGCGACGGGAGGGAAGCCCGTCGCCCTCCCCGTCGACGACGCATCGAACGGCGAGCGGGTGCTGTCGTTCCGCACCGCGGAGGACTACCGGCGCCTTCGCGCCCTGGCCGAGGACGTCGACCGCATCGCGGTCGTCGGCGGCGGGTACATCGGGTCCGAGCTCGCGGCGGCCCTCGTGCAGAACGGTGTCGACACCGTCCTCATCCACACCGGTGCGGTGCTGGGCGACGCGGTCTTCCCCGCGGCGCTCGCCGAGCGTTTCGAGACGCTGTTCCGCGATGCGGGCGTCGAGATCGTCGCGGGATCCAAGGTCGAGGGCGGATCGGCGGATGCCGACGGCGTCACGCTCGGGCTCGAGAACGGCGACGAGGTGCGCGCCGACGCCGTCGTGAGCGGTCTGGGCATCGAGGTGGCCACCGACCTCGCCGAGAAGGCCGGCCTCGCGGTCGACGACGGCGTGCACGTGGATGCGCAACTGCGCGCCTCGGTCGACGACGTCTACGCCGCCGGCGACGTGGCGAGCTACCCCGACCGCCTGCTCGGGCGTCGCCGGGTCGAGCACGTCGACAACGCCAACGAGCAGGGCAAGGCCGCAGGCCGCAACCTGGCGGGCGCCGCCGAGCCGTACACGCACACCCCCTACTACTACTCGGCGGTGTTCGGCATCCGGTACGAGGCGGTCGGAACCCTGGACTCGTCGCTCGAGACGGTGGAGGACTGGATCGACACCGACCACGGGGTCGTCTACTACCTCGACGACGACCGTGTCGTGGGCGTGCTCCTCTGGAACGTCGAAGAGGCCCGGGATGCCGCCCGCGCGGTGCTGGCGGAGGCCGACACCCTGACGCGCGACGACCTGGTGGGCCGCATCCGCTGACCCGTCTGAGCCGCGGCGGCGCCGACAGGCAGCGTCACACCGGTGCCGGCACGTGCGCGGCCACGGTGTACGTGTGCACTCCGGATCCGACCTCGAACGTCTCGCCCCCCGGCAGTGCGACGACTCCCGTCGTTCCGGTCGGGACCGCGACGTCCACGTGGAGCTCGCCCTCGTCGACGTGCCACGCGATCGAGGCCCGCCCGTAGGGCGTCTCGTGGGCTGCGCGCGCGAAGGTGAGACCGCCGCCCGGCTGGGGCCGGAAGGCGATCCGGCGGTAGCCGGGGTCGATCGGAGCCAGACCTCCGACGGTGCGGTGGATCCAGTCGGCCACCGCGCCCAGGGCGAAGTGATTGAACGACGTCATCCCGCCCGGGTTCACCGTCCCGTCGGGGAGCAGGCTGTCCCAGCGTTCCCAGGTCGTCGTTCCTCCGGAGAGGACCGTGTACATCCACGAGGGGCATTCGCGCTCGAACAGGAGGTCGTACGCGGCGTCGAGATGCCCCGAGTGCGTCAGCGCGTCGGTGATCAGCGGTGTTCCGGCGAAGCCGGTGGCGATCCGGTTCCCTCCCTGGCGCACCAACGTCGCCAACCGCTCTCCCCAACGGGCGACCTCCTCTTCGCCCTCGGCCAGGTCGAACTCGATCGCGAGCGCATAGGCGGTTTGGGCGTCGCTGGTCAGGAGGCCCGAGGCGGCCACGTACTCGCGACGGAACGCTGCCTTCACCTCGGCCGCCAGGCGCGCGTACGTGCGCGCGTCATCGACCTTGTCGAGCACCTCCGCCATCTTCGCGAGATGACGGCTCGACCACGCGAAGTAAGCGGTCGCCACGAGGTAGCGATCCGTGGTGGCGTCTGCGGGGTCGTGCGGCGGTGCCGCCGGGTCGAGCCAGTCGCCCAGCTGGAAACCGGTGTTCCACAACCGATCCGGCCCGGCGAGCCGAGCCACCAGATCCACCCACCTGCGGGCCGAGTCGTACTGCTCTCGAAGGATCTGCGCGTCGCCGAACTGGCGATAAAGGGTCCACGGCGTCAGCACCGCGACGTCGCCCCATGCCGCACCCGGGCGGATCGGCGTCCACTCGTCTCCTCCGGGGATGACGGGGACGTACCAGGGCACCGTCCCGTCGGGGAGCTGCTCGACCGCGACGTCGCGCAGCCACGACCGGAGCATTCCCGAGCAGTCGTAGAGGTATGACGCCGCGGGGGCGAACACCTGCAGGTCGCCGGTCCAGCCCAGCCGTTCGTCGCGCTGCGGACAATCCGTGGGGATGTCGACGAAGTTATCGCGCATCGACCATCGGACGTTCTCGTGCAGGCGGTTGAGGAGCGGGTCCGACGACTCGAACCAGCCCGTGCGCTCCATGTCGGTGTGGTAGACCCGCGCGACGACCGCGCCGGGCGCGATCTCGCCCGGCCACCCGTCGATCTCGGCGTAACGGAACCCGTGAATGGTGAAACGAGGTTCCCACTCGAGCGGCGAGCCGTCCGTGATCAGCACATCCGTCGCCGCCGCGCCCCGAAGGGGTCGCGTGTACAACTCGCCGTCCTGGAGGACCTCGGCATGGCGGAGTGTGATCTCCCGCCCGGACTCGGCGTGCACGCGCAGGCGCAGCCGACCGGAGATGTTCTGCCCGAAGTCGAGGATCCAGCCTCCGGACGCGCCCCGGACGACGGAGACGGGAGCGAGCTCCTCGGTGCACCGCACGGGTGCGCCCTCGGGCGCGACGAGCGTTCCATGATCGACCGGGAGCGCCCTCGCGGGCCTCCACGACGGGTCGGCGGCGCCCGCCCATTCGTCCTGCTGCAGACGGGCGTCGTACCGCTCGCCCTCGTAGAGACCGGTGGTGACGATCGGGCTCGCCGCGACCTCCCAGGCGTCATCCGTCGCGACGACGACGCGGCTGCCGTCGGCGTATTCGATCTCCAGCTGGGCGATGAGACCGATGTCGCTGCCGTAGAGGTTCGGGTATCCGCCATGGAAGCCCAGCCGGCCGCGGTACCACCCGTCGGCCAGCCACGACCCCACGGTGTTGCGCCCGGAGACGAGGTGCTCGGTCACGTCGTAGGTGTAGTACCTCAGCCGCTCGCCGTACACGGTCCACCCGGGGGACAACGCGTCGTCGCCGACGCGGACGCCGTTGATCTCGACCTCGTACAGGCCGTGCGCGCTCGCGTACAACCGCGCGCGTGCGATCGGACCGACGAGGTCGAAGGCGCGGCGGACGCGAGGCGGGCGCCGCAGGGCCTCCGCGTCCTCCGCCCAGTCGGGACCCACGACCGACGCGATCCAATCGCCTTCGCGCAGGAGCCCCGCCTCGACGGGGGCGGGTGTCGACCACTCCGACGTCGAACCGTCCTCACCGTGCACGCGCACGCTCACCTCGGCCCGCTCCCGCGACGTCAGTGGGGAGAACGGCCAGGTGACCAGCACGGAGTCGGTGTCGGCGATGAGAGCGGTGGTCTCGACTCGCCCGTCCGCGGACAGAGCGACCTCGTACGCGCGCTGGCGCCATCCGGCGGGAGCCGTGGTCTTCCACGACAGGCGGGGTGCGGCGACACCGATGCCGAGGGCGCGCGGCAGGTGCTCGAACGTGACGGGGGATACCTGGATCATGCGGGGGGATTCTCATCCTGCTGGGGGTGGACCATGGGTTTGAGGGCGGACGGATCGCGGCCCGGCAGCATGAGCGCGTTGTGCACATCGCTGAGCGGATGGACGCTGGTGACGAGCCGGCGCAGATCGATGCGTCCGCTCGCCGCCAGTGCGATCGCGTCCGGATATTGGTGCGCGTAGCGGAACGTCCCGGTGAGGGTGATCTCGCGGGACTGGATGACGTCGAGGGGAACGGACGTCTGCCCGTCGGGCGACATGCCCACGAGAACGGCGCGACCGGCGGGACCGAGGGCGGCCAGCCCCGTGCTGATCGCCGCACCGACGCCTGAGCACTCGATGAGCACCGTGAAGCCCGGGGGGAGCTCGTCGGCACTCACGTCGATGGTGTCGGTCGCGCCCGCCTGCATCGCGGCGACGAGGCGATCGCCGGCCACGTCGCTGACGCTCACGTCGGCACCCGCCGCCCGGGCGACCTGGAGGACGAGGAGTCCGATCGGGCCCGCGCCGCTGACCAGAACGCGGTCCCCCACGGTGACCGACGCCTTGCCGACCGCCCACATCGCCACGGCGAGTGGCTCGATCAGGGCCGCCTCGTCGTCGTCCAGGCTGTCGGGGACATCGTGGGCGAAGTCCGAGTGGGTCACCACATGGGTGGCGAAGGCGCCATCCACCGGTGGCGTCGCGAAGAACCGCACGTCGGGACACAGGTTGTAGCGTCCCGCTCTGCACAGGGCGCACCGCCCGCAGGGAACGCCCGGTTCGAGTGCCACGCGGCTACCGATCCGATTCCGTGGAACGCCCTCTCCCACCTCCACGATGACGCCCGACGCCTCGTGGCCGAGGATCAGGGGCGCCGATACGACGGTGCTGCCGATGCAGCCGTCGCGGTACCAGTGCACATCCGACCCGCAGACGCCGACCGATCGGACTTCGACGAGCACCTCGCTCGCCTCGAGCGGTGCGATCGTACGCGTCTCCACGACGGTCTTCTCGACCGCCGTCATGACGGCGGCGTGCACGGGCTGCGCCGCCCTCACCCCTTGACCGCCCCGCTCGCGAGGCCCGCCATGATGCGCTGGTTGAGAACGAGATAGATCGCCAGGATGCCGAAGACGTTGATGCAGATGGCGGCGAAGAGCGGACCGTACTGGGTGGCGCCGAACTGCCCCGTGAAGTTGAGCAGGCCCACCTGCACCGTTCGGAGTTGCGAGGAGTTGGTGAACGTCAGAGCGATGAGCAGGTCGTTCCAGAAGAAGAAGAACTGCACCAAGCCGACGGTCACGATCGAGTTACGCGCCATCGGCAGGGCGACCGCGCGGAACGAGCGGAAGATCGATGCGCCGTCCAGCGTCGATGCCTCGAAGACCTCGCGCGGGATGGCTCGGAAGTACGTCGCCATCATGAAGACCGTCAGGGGGAGCCCGGTGGCGGTGTAGGTGATGATGAGCGGCCACAGCGAGCCCGTGAGGCCTGCCTGGAAGTACACGGAGAACAGCGGGAGGAGGATCATCTGACCCGGGACCATGATCCCTGCGAGGAAGAGGAGCAGGATGCCGCCTCGCCCTCGGAACACCATGACCTCCAGCACGAATCCGGCGGCGACGCCCAGCACGAGCATGAGGAACAACGCGGGGAAGACCGCGAGCACGCTGTTGAGGAGGTAATGGCCGATGTTGCCGGTCACCCAGGCGTCGGCGTAATTCTGGAAGTTCAGTGCCCGAGGAAGGGCCCAGGTGGGCGCATTGAGGAACTCGTCCTGGCTCTTGAAGGAGTTCATGAGCAGCCAGAGCAGGGGCAGCACCTCGATCGCGACGAGAAGCGCGATGAGGAGCGTTCCGGGAAGACGTCGCAGTGACGCGCGGCGCACCGGCGGGCGGCGACGGTCGCGCTCGACGGAAGTCGGGGTCTTGGGCAAGGTGGCGGTGGACATGGAGATCAGCCCTTCGTGACGTCGCGTCGCGACGACCGGAAGATGAAGACGGTCACGATCAGGCAGAGCATCGTCAGCAGAAGCGCGATGGACGCGCCGTAGCCGTACTCGCCGTAGCTGAACGACGTCTGGAACATGTAGAGGGTCAGCGGCGTGGTGGCCGTGCCCGGCCCGCCGTTGGTCAGCGCGACGATCGAATCGAACACCTTGAGCGTGCCGTTGATGGAGAAGATGATCGACGACAGCAGCACGGGCAGCGACAGGGGCAAGACGATGCTGCGGACGAGACGGAATCCGGTGGCCCCGTCCAGACGGGCGGACTCCATGATGTCGTCGGGGATGTCGAGAAGGCCGGTGTACAGCAGCACCGCATAGAAGCCCATCGAGCGCCAGAGGTCCATGATCACGAGCACGACGATCGCGCTGACCGGGCTTCCGAACCAGTCGATCGACTCGACTCCGAACATGTTCAGGATGCCGTTGACGGGACCGGTCTGCGGTGCGACCTCGAACAGCTTCTGGAACATCAGCGCGACGGCCACGGTCGGGATGATCACGGGGAAGAAGACGAGCGTACGCACGACACTGCCGCGGTTGCGCAGGACGAACACGTAGAACAGCGCCAGGAGATAGCCGAGCAGCACCTGGCCGGCGGTGATGATCACGGCGTAGAGAAGGGTGAAGCGGAGCGCCTCGCCCACGCGCGGGTCGCTGAACAGGCGTGCGAGGTTCTCCACGCCCACGTACTCGAAGCCCGAGATCGCATTCCCCTCGAAGAGGGTGTAGCCCAACGACCACACCACGGGGATGAGCATGACGAGGGAGTAGACGACCAGCGCCGGGCCGAGCAGCAGCGCGATCGCCCTCTTATCGCCGAGGACCTTGTGCATAGCGGATGTTCCTTCGCATCGATGGCGGAGGCGAGGACCGTTCGCAACGGCCCTCGCCTCCCCGAGGGTCAGCCCAGGTCTGACTGGACCAGGCTCATGAAGTCCTGCGGCGAGATGGCGCCCGTGACCAGCTGAGCGGCGTTCTTCTGGCTCGTCTCCGTGGCCTTGGCGTTGAAGAGGGCCTCGAACCACAGAACCGACTCCTGCGTCGATGCGATGCGGTCCTGGACGAGCGCGGTGAGGTCGTCGACCTGCACGTCGCCATTGACCTTGAAGCCGGAGATCGTATCGGCCTCGGAGAGCGACTGCGCACCGTAGTTGTTCGCGATGCACGTCAGCCACTTGCCGGTGTCGTCGGTGTACGCCTTCGCCGACAGGGCCATCGGGAGTCCGACGTTCGCCGGGGTCTGGCTCGAGTCGCCCGCACCGCCTGCGACGTCGGGGAACGGCATGAAGCCGATGTTGTCGGAGCCGATCTGGTTCGCCGACTCGTCGGCGAAGTTCGCCAATGCCCAGCTGCCCATGTAGAAGAAGGCGGCCTTCCCGGTCAGGAAGGTGTTGAAGGCCGTGTCGTAGTCGATCGACCCCACGCCCTGACCGAAGTACCCGTTGGCGCCGAGGTCGGCGACGGCCTGAGCGGCCGCGACGTACTCGGGATCGGTGAGCTTGGCGTCACCGTCAGCGACCTTCTGCAGGGCGTCCGGGCCGAGGTCGCGGAAGATGTAGCCGCTGATCAGGCGGGTGATGGGCCACCCCTGCTCGCCGGAGGCGGAGAAAGGCTGGACGCCTGCCGCTTGCAGCTTCGCTGCGCCGGCGGAGAGCTCGTCCCAGGTGCTCGGCACATCGATGCCGTTATCGGCGAGCAGCTGCTTGTTGTACCAGACGCCCTCGATGTTGTACTGGTACGGCAGCACGTTGAATCCGCCGTAGAGCTGCTCGATGGTCGAGATGGCGGCCGGCTCGATCTGGTCGATGACCCCGAGGTCGGTCAAGGTCTTGTCGAGGTCGAGGACCTGACCGCCCTGGGCGAGCTCCTTGGTCAAGGCGGGGGCGTTGCCCGCCGCGTACTGCGCCGGAAGGGCGTTCTGGCCGGCGAGCAGCTGCAGCTTCTGGTCCAGCTGCGTCTGCGGCACCGTCTCGACCTGAAGCGGCTGGGCGTCGTTCTCGGCCTTGCACTGGTCGGTGCTCAAGCTGGTGAGCAGCTCGGGAATGGTCGTGTTCTCCTGGTTGACCAGGAACGAGAACGATGTCGCACCCGCCGACCCGCCGCCGGCGCACGCGGTGAGGGCGAGGAGCCCGGCGGCACCGAGCGAGGTGATCGCGACCATGCGGCGCGAGCGCGGGAATGCTGTGGACACTTTTCCTCCTTGAAAATGCGCCTCGATCATTGAAGCGCTTCAAGAGGATTATGCATGGGTGCAGAAGACGCGTCAACTCATTTTTGAAACGCTTCAGTCTCGGAGTGGCGTGGCCCGCTCGCGCCCGACGGTGCTTTCGCGCACGACCAACTCGGGGCGCAGCATCGTGGTGACATGTCGGTGCTCAGCAGGGTCCTCATCGATCTCGGCGAGGAGCAGGCGCAGTCCCTCGCGCCCCATGTCGAGACCCTTCATCTGAACGGATGTGAGCGGGATCATGCCGCCCCAGGCGGCGGAGTTGTGGTCGCACCCCATCACTGCCACGTCTCTCGGCACCTCGACGCCCCGGGCGCCGAAGACCTGGATGATCGCCATCGCCAACAGGTCCGTGACGGCGATGACGCCGTCGAGACTGCCGCGACGGACGTCCTCCACGAGTCCCTCGGCCGCCCGCAACCCTCCCGGCGGATCGAGGTTCTCCGTCGGGACCTCCTGCAGGGTGACGCGCCCGCCCTCCTCGGCGACGGCGCGCCTCACCCCGCGGCGCCGAAGCGCGACGGGCTGCAGATAGTCCCGACCGCCGACGAACGCCAAGCGGGTGCGTCCGTTGTCGATGAGATGTCGCGCCGCGAGGTAGCCGACCTCCTCGTTGTCGACGAGGACCTGGCAGCAGTCGTTGCGCCCCGTATCGAAGTTCAGGACCACGGTCGGCCGACCGTGGGTGCGGATGCGCGCGACGTCCTCTCCGGCGTCCTCCATCGGGGCGAGCAGGATCCCCCCCACTCGAGCTCCGTCGAAGAAGTCGAGATCCGCTCGCTGCTGGTCTGCCCTGTTGTCGCTGTTGGCCATCAGGACGTTCATGCCGAGCTCCGACGCGTACCGCTGTGCGCCGCGCGCGATGTCGACGAAGAGCGAGTTGCTGATGTCGATCACGACCAGTCCGATGCTGCGCGATCGCCCCGCGGCGAGTTGCTGGGCGTTCGTGTTGCGCACGAAACCCAGTTGCTCGATCGCCCCCTGCACCCTCTCCAATGTGGCGGGGGCGACCTTGTCGGGGTGGTTCAAGACGTTCGACACGGTGCCCAGCGCCACCCCGGCAGCGCGCGCGACATCCGACATGCTCGGCGTTCGCCTCGTGTGCTGCACCACGCCCCCTTCGACCGCCGTGACTCTGAGATGGATGCTAACCGATCGGCGCGATCGATTTGATGCGCTTCAACGCGGACCGGAGCGCTCGACGCCTCCGTGGCGATCCTCGAGGACAAGCCGCGATATCCGCGCAACCCGCTCGCGTCCCGATCCACGGAGGCCGGCCATCACGGGGCGGACGGTCCGCGGAGTATCCGCGTCGCCCCGCGACGCGCCCCGCGAGCGGCGCGCGCGGGTGATCCTCGCGAGCGATGCGGAGCCGCGGCGGTGACCGGCGCGCGGGCCGAGGTCGCACGGAGGGGCGACGCGTGCGGCGCGATGGTCCGTGAGCGGTGCATCCCGCACTCGCGCGGCCCGGCAGGGGTGTCACCCCGCACGACGGGTCTAACCTGGACGCGCGCTGTGAGTCTCGCGGCGCGTGACACCCGGGAGCACCCATGGCCACCGCCGAGCTTCGTCTCACCCTGCCCGTCGACCGTGCCCGCGACGCCGTCGCGGCGGCTCTCACCGAGCAGGGCTTCACGGTGCAGCCGACCCCGGGCGGATCGCTCGACGTCTCGCGCGGCAGCCTGGGCACGACGCTCGTCGCGGGCGCGTTCGCCGGGCAGGACATGCACGTCCGGTTCGACGTGCACCTCGCCGAGACAGCCGAGGGTGCGCTCGCGTCATTCGAGCACTCGACCGCCGGCGGGTTCCTCAAGGGTGGGGCGATCGGCGCCGCCAAGGCGGGCGACGTCGTTCGCGAAGCCGCGCATCTCGCGGGCCGGCGCCTCGCGTCTCAGGGGCTTCTCGTCGATGCTGCGGAGGCTGCCCCCACCGGATCGGGGGATGCCGCGGCTCCTTCGCCCGGTGACGCCCCGGCCGCGTGGCCCGCGCCGGTCGCTCCGGCGCCGCCGGCCGCCGAGGGAGAGCCTGCGGCCCCCGCCCCGCCCTACGTCGGAGCGCCCCCGGTACCGCCGAGCGGATATCCCGGTGCCTCCGGGTACCCCGGCTATCCGGGAGCGGCCGCGCCGTCGGATACGCCGTACGCGCCCGGAGCCTCGCCCTCCGGGGCCGGAACGTCGCCAAACGCCCCCGGCGCGGCATCCGGGACCTCCGAACGCACGAACGGCGTGGCGATCGCCGCGATCATCATGGGCTTCGTGCTGCCGATCGGCGGGATCATCGCCGGGGCCGTCGCCCTCGCCCAGATCAAGCGCACCGGCGAGAAGGGCCGTGGCCTCGCGATCGGCGGGATCATCGCGGGCGGCGTCATCACGGTGCTCTCGATCGTCGCGATCTTCGCGCTCGTGCTCCTCGCGATCTTCGGTGCCGGCGTCGCGTCCTCCTCGAGCGATCCCTTCGAGCTGCCCGCCGAACCGGGAGATGGAGGGGTGACGATCGGCCCGAGCGAGCAGGCGCCCGGTGGTGCGTACACGCTGCCCGTGGGGGCGTGCCTCGACGACATCCCCAGCGGCTTCATCTCGCCCTCCAACCTGGTCGACTGCGCCCAGCCGCACACCTACGAAGTCTTCGGCGGCTTCTTCCTCGCCGACGGCGCCTTCCCCGGTGACGACGCGATCGAGTCGTCGGCTTACGAGGGCTGCGACGCCGTCTACCCCGACTACGTCGGTGTTCCGTGGGAGCAGTCGACGCTCGCGTACACGTACGTCTCGCCGACCGCGGAGACCTGGGCCGAGGGCGACCGCGAGATCTCCTGCATGCTCTACGACCCCGAGGTGGATCAGACCACCGGATCGCTGCGGGGCTCCGCTCGCTGAACGCGTCGTCCGCGGCCCGGCCGCCGCGTCACCGAGACGGCGCGGCGGTCGAGCCGCGGTCGACCAGCTCGAACGGCAGCGTTCCGCGACCGCGGGCCGGTTCGGCGCCCTCGAGCTCGGCGAGCACGGCGTCCGCGGCGCGTTCGCCCTGGCCCCGCGCGAACTGGTCGACCGTGGTCAACCCAAACCAGCGGCCGAGCTCATGTCCGTCGACGCCGATGATCGAGACGTCCTCGGGCACGCGCAGCCCGCGTTCGCGCGCGGCGAGGATCGCGCCGATGGCCATCTCGTCGGATGCCGCGAACACCGCGGTCGGTGCATCGGCGGCCTTGAGGGCGCGCGCTGCTGCCGCCGACCCGCCCTCGATGGTGAAGTCGGCCGGCTCGACGCGGGCGTCGGTGATCCCGGCCTCGGCGAGCACCTCCTCGAAGCCGCGTCGACGCAACGACGGCACGGTGGATCCGGCGTCGATGACGGCATCCGCGCCGATGTGCGCGAGGCGGCGGTGCCCCAACTCGAGCAGGTGCGTGGTCGCGAGGCGACCGACGGCCAGGTCGTCGACGGTCAGGGTGGTCAGCAGGGGGTTGGGTCCGGCGATCGCGACGATCGGGACGCCGAGGCCGCGCAGCGACGCCGACTCCTCGGCATCCAGCTCGAGGGCGATCGTGATGACCGCGTCGATCCGGCGGCGGCGCAGGTGGTCGTCGAAGACGCGGCGGCGTTCGGCGGGGTCGGCGCTGACGCTGTAGAGCGTGATGTCGTAGCCCTGGCGCACGAGGGCGTCGGAGATGCCCGCCAGCACGGTGCTGAAGAACCACCGGTCGAGGAAGGGCACGACCACTCCGACCGCTCGCGTGCGCCCCGAGGCCAGGCTCGATGCGGCGGCCGACGCCACGTACCCGAGCCTCTCGGCCGCGGCGACCACGCGATCGCGCGCCGCGGCCGAAACGGGGCCGCGCCCGCTCAACGCGCGCGAGACCGTGGCCGTCGACACTCCCGCCGCGCGGGCGACGTCGTCGATGCCGACCACGGTCCCGTGCGTCGTCCGAAACGGTGGATGCCGCGGCTCAGGCCGCCGCGATCCAGACGGTCGTGTCGGCGGGCAGGCGGTCGCCGTCGAGGGGGCCGCTCGCGATCAGCACCTCTCCGGCGGGCAGCTCGACGGCGGCATCGCCCAGGTTCGCGACGACGAGCAGCGACCCGTTGCGGAACGCCACGACGTCGTCCCCGAGACCGTCGACCCACTCGAGGTCGCCGGCGCCGAGGTTGCGGGCGCGGCGCTCGGCGAGAAGCGAGCGGTAGAGCGTGAGCGTCGACGAGGGGTCGTCGACCTGCTGGTCGAACGCGAGGTCCGCCCACTCGGCCGGCTGGGGCAGCCACGACGCACCGGTGTCGTTGAACCCGTATGCCGGCGCATCGGCCGTCCAGGGCAGCGGCACGCGGCATCCGTCGCGGCCGTAGCGCTCGCCGTTCGTGCGGAACCAGGTGGGGTCCTGGCGGGCGTCGTCGGGCAGATCGATGACCTCGGGCAGGCCGAGCTCCTCGCCCTGGTAGAGGTAGGACGAGCCGGGCAGTGCGAGCATGAGCGACGTGGCGGCGCGGGCGCGACGCAGGCCCTTCACCGGGTCGGGCTGGCCGGGGGAGGCCGGGCCGATGCCGGCGCCCTGCGGGTTCTCGGCCGTCAGTGCCAGGCGCGAGGCGTGACGCACGACGTCGTGGTTCGACAGCACCCACGTGCTCGGGGCGCCGACGGCGCCGTACTCGTCGAGCGACTCCGTGATGACGTGGCGGAGGGCGGCGGCATCCCACTTCGTCTCGAGGTAGTGGAAGTTGAACGCCTGGTGCATCTCGTCGGGGCGCACCCACAGGGCGGTCTGCTTCACCGTCGGCAACCAGGCTTCGGCGCAGAGGGCACGGTCGCCGTCGTACTCGTCGAGCACCTCGTGCCACTCCCGCCAGACGTCGTGCACACCGGGCTGGCCCCAGTAGGGGACCTCCTCGGCGTCGCCGCCCATGGAACCCGCCTCGGGGTCGGGGCTGTAGTCGGGCAGGCCCTCGGCCTTGATGAGGCCGTGCGCCACGTCGACGCGGAAGCCGTCGACCCCGCGGTCGAGCCAGAACCGCAGCACGTCGCGGAACTCCGCGCGCACCTCCTCGTTGGTCCAGTCGAAGTCGGGCTGGCTCTCGTCGAAGATGTGCAGGTACCACTGGCCGGGCGTGCCGTCGGCCTCGGTCACGCGCTTCCACATGCCGCCGCCGAACACGCTCTCCCAGTTGTTGGGGGGCAGCTCGCCGTTCTCGCCCTTGCCGTCGCGGAAGATGTACCGCGCGCGCTCCGGGCTGCCGGGCGCAGCCTCGAGCGCCTGCTGGAACCACACGTGCTGATCGCTGGAGTGGTTGGGGACGAGGTCGACGATGACCCGGATGCCACGCTCGTGGGCCCCGGCGAGCATCGCGTCGAAGTCGGCCAGGGTGCCGAAGATCGGGTCGACATCGCGGTAGTCGGCGACGTCGTAGCCCGCGTCCTTCTGCGGTGAGGTCTGGAAGGGGCTGAGCCAGATGGCATCCACTCCCAGATCGCGCAGGTCGTCGAGGTGCGCGGTGACACCGGGCAGGTCGCCCAGGCCGTCGCCCGAGGCGTCGGCGAAGGAGCGGGGGTAGATCTGGTAGATGACGGCGGTGCGCCACCACTCGGAGCCCGGGGCCGAGACGAGATCGGCGCGCGCGCCCTCCTGCGTGAAAGTCATGCGCCCCACGTTACTGCAAGCGCTTACAGTCACGTCAACCGCTCCCTCATCGCTTCGTACGCCCGCCCCCCTCCGCCGCGTCGAGTGTCCAGAACACGCCGTGATCGCGCGGGCTGCCGCGGCGTGTTCTGGACTTTCGACGGGGGAGAGTGCGGGGGCGGCAGGGGAGAGCCGCGATTAGGCTGGGGCGGTGCCCGACGCCTCCGCCCTCTCCCGCGCTGAATCGCTGATCACCAGCATCCCCGACTACCCGAAGCCGGGCATCGTCTTCCGCGACATCACCCCGCTGCTGACGGATGCCGCCGCCCTGCGGACCGTCGTCGAGGCGCTCATCGAGCCCTTCTCGGGCCGCTTCGACGCTGTCGCGGGGGTCGAGGCGCGCGGGTTCCTGCTCGCCGGCGCCGCCGCGATCGCCGCGAACGTGGGTCTCATGCCTATCCGCAAGGCGGGCAAGCTGCCGCGCCCCGCGGCGACGATGTCGTACGACCTCGAGTACGGCTCGGCGCAGATCGAGATGCACGACGACAACGCCGCGGGCGCGCGCGTCCTGCTTCTCGACGACGTGCTGGCGACCGGCGGAACCCTGCGCGCCGGGCGCGACCTGCTCGAGGCGGTGGGCAGCGAGGTCGTCGGGATCGCGACGTTGCTCGAGATCGACGGCCTCGGTGGCCGCGACGTGCTCGGCGACGACGTGCACGCGGTCTTCCGCGTCTGAACGGCTGCGTTCTCCGCGTCTGAGACGCGGCACGGAGATCCGGCTCACCGCGGCGTCCGACGGTGCCCGCCGACGTGGCGAGGTCACCACGGGTCGACTCCTGGCGCGCCTGCCCGCGGCGCCACCGTCATTCGTGCGCGGCACTCCGCGTGAGAAGGTCGGGGAGCGGCTGCTCGGCATCGGCGACCTCCGTGAACGTCGCGGTCACGTGCGACAGGGGCGGCGCGGTCATGACCTTGGTGATCACGGCGCGCGCGGCCAGACCGAACCGGGTGCGCGGGTAGGCGAAGCGCAGCATCCCGCGGGGGATGCCCTGGATGCGGTCGACGAGCGGTCGCATCCAGGCGTCCATCTGCTCCAGCGCGTCGTCGAGGGCGTCGCGGCCCGGTCGCCCCTCGATCTGCGAGAGGAATGCCGCGAGCACGTAACCGCCGGTCAGCGCGAGCGACGCGCCCCCGCCGCCCATCGGTGTGACGCACCATGCCGCGTCGCCGATGACGCACACACGCCCGCGGTGCCATCCCGGCATGCGGATCTGCGTCAGCTCGTCGATGTAGACGTCGTCGGAGACGTCGAAGCCGTCGAGCACGCGCGGAGCCTGCCAGCCCGCGTCGGCGTACCGCTCGCGCAGTATGCGCAGGGCCTCCTCTCGGTCGCAGGAGGCGAGGTGATCGTCGCCGGCGTAGGCGAGGATCGCCCGGGTGGTGCCGTGGGGGTCGGGACGCAGGTGCACCTGCCGGCCCTCGACGGCGTTGTACCAGCGCCAGCGGTCGTCGTCGTCGGGCGTGCGGGGGATCGTGCCGAACGCCATCGTCACCCCGAGGGGGCGGGCGTCGATCTCGGTCGACGCGAAGAGGAGGTCGCGAGTGCTCGAGCGCACCCCCTCGGCGACCACGAGGAGGTCGGCCTCGAGCCGCCGCCCGTCGTCGATGGTCACGACCACCCGATGCTCGTCGGTCTCATCGACCTCGGCGATCGACGCTCCATAGACGACGGGCGTGCCGACGGGGAGGGCGTCGAGGATCGTGCGCGCGAAGTCGCCGCGCAGCACCTCGAGTTCGGCCGTCGCCCCGTCGGCTCCGTCCGAGGGGAGCTCACCGATGACCTCGCCTCTCGCGTCGACGATCACCGTCCCCGTCTCGGTCGTGTTCTTCGCGCGGATGGCGTCGGTGAGTCCCATGCGCTCGAGCACGTCTCTCGCGACCCCGCGGACGTCGACGTTCTGGCCTCCGTCGCGGAACGACGTCGACTTCTCGATCAGCGTCACCTTCCACCCGATGCGGCGCAGCCACCAGGTTGCGGACAGGCCGGCGATGCTCGCGCCGGAGACAAGGGCATGCGGGGCGGTCATGGGAACTCCTCGAGGTCAGTAAAGAAAGCTTTACGGCAAAGTCACTTGACTGTAAAGTCATTGCGTGACCGGATCCGATGCGCTCTCCACCTCGTGGTCGACAGACGAGGTCGCCGTCATGCACGGCCTGCGTGACTGGTCGCTGGCCTCCGAGGAGCTGCACCGCCACCTCTCGGCGTGGATGGCGCTGCCTGTGACGGATGCCGACGCACTCGGCCGCATCGTGTGGGCTGAGCAGTCGGGGCACCCGCTGTCGCCCGCTGAGCTGGCGCGGCAGATCGGGATGACCTCCGGGGCCGTGTCGGTGCTGATCGACCGCCTCGAACGGGCCGGGCACGTCGAGAGGCACCGTGGGGACGCCGACCGTCGGCGCGTGAACCTGCGTCCGACGTCGGCGGCGAGGGCGGGGACGGCGGATTTCCTGGACGCGGCCGGAACGGAGATCGCCGCCGCCGTGCGTGACACCCCTGCCGAGGAACTGCGTGTGGTGCGCGCGTTCCTGGGCCGCATGACCTCGGCGTCGGGGGCCGCGAACACACGATTGCGCGCGGGCTGAGCGCGGCCGTCTCTGCTGCGCCGACCCGCGAGGCTCCGGAGGTGGTTCCGCTCAGCGGCGCAGCACGCCCTCGACGGAGTCGCCGAGGCGCAGGCCGTCGCGATCGACCCAGTACCGGCGTTCGAGCCGCAGGCCCGCGACCGACTGCACCGATCTGACGCCGGCGAGGGTGCCGAGGTCGTCGCGCACGAAGCGGGCGAGATCGACGGGCCCGGCGAAGACGCCCGCGAGGCTGACCGGCGCCGAGCCGGTGACGGTCGACAGCAGGCGCACGCTGGGGTGCGCGGCGAGGGTGTCGAGCGCGCCGCGGATGTCGCGCGGCCGGACGTCGATGGTGACGACCGCGTTGAGGGGGAAGCCCATGAGGTCGGGCTGGATCTCGATGCGGGGGGAGATGGCCCCGGAGTGGATGAGGAGCCGCATCGCGCGGGCGGCGGTCGTGGGCGAGACGCCGAGCGTGCGCCCCACCTCGGCGGCGGTGACGCGGCCGTTCGCGCCGAGCATCCGCATGGTCTCGAACTCGAGGTCCGACAGCTGTTCGAGGTCGCGGAGCGGTTCGCCGTCGGCCACGGAGGAGTGCTTCTCGAGCTCCGCGGTGCGCGCGGCGTCGAGTCGGCGGTACCGCCACGATTGTCCGACCTTCGCGGGCTCCAGGATCATCCGGCTGTCGATGGCGCGCACCCCGGGGATGGAGGGGATCGTCGAGGTCAGCAGGTCGTGGGGGTCCGACCCGCGCAGCGGGAACAGGTTGGCGTAGATGTCGGCCGCGCCGCTGGTGCGGAGCACGAACTGCACGTCCGGAATGCGCAAGAGCTCGCTCACGACGGCCTCGGAGTGCCCGGGGGTGGAGGTGACCCACAGCTCGAACGGGTTGCTCGAGGTGATCAGCTCCCAGGCGAACCGACCGACGACCCGGAGAAGGCGTTCGTCCTGCAGGCGCGCGAGGCGCCGGGAGGCGGTACTGGTGGGGATGCCGAGGATGTCGGCCAGTGCGGCCGTGGGGACGCGGGGGGCGATGTGCAGGGCCGCCACGAGGTCGAGATCGGTCTCGTCGAGCTGGGGTCGGACCGCGCGCGGGTCTGATCGGTGCACGGTCTCAACCTATCTCAGCCGCCTCTCGCTGGCCGGAACGCGAATATCCCATTCGAGGAAACACGAACGACACATTTGCCCATCATGCTTGCCTCCAAGTTTGTTTATTCCTACAGTTGCCTGCATCGATGACGCAGGTGTCGTCGAAGGCCAGGAGGATCGCATGGACGAGCAGCAACCGTGGCAGTGGGACGAGAGCGTGTGGCGCGGCCACGTGGAGCACGTCCGGGCGGGGCGCCGGCTCGTGCACGACGACCCCGCACAGCGATGGCCGTCGGGCGCGCGGGTCGCCGTGCTGCTGTCGTTCGACTCCGACCACGAGTCGATCCCCCTCCGCGACGGGGAGACGTCACCGGGTCGGATGGCGCAGGGCGAGTTCGGCGCACGGTTCGCGGTGCCCCGGATCCTCGACCTGCTCGCCCGGTACGAGGCGCCCTCGTCGTTCTACATGCCCGCGGTCTGCGCTCTGCTGCGGCCGGACGAGGCGCCGTCCTACGTCGCGGGCGGTCACGAAGTCGCCGTGCACGGCTGGATCCACGAGCGCAACACCGCACTCGGCCACGACGACGAGCTCGAGCTCGTCAGCCGGTGCCTCGATGTCTTCGAGCGGCAGATCGGACATCGCCCGACCGGCATCCGGACCCCGTCGTGGGACTTCTCGGGGTCGACGCTCGCCGTCATCCGCGAGCTCGGGTTCGTGTACGACTCCTCGCTGATGGCGGATGCCGACCCCTACGAGCTGCTGGAGCACGGCGAGCGCACCGGGGTCGTCGAGATCCCGGTCGAGTGGATCCGTGACGACGCCCCGTACTTGATGATGGACCGCTTCGGCGGCCTCCGTCCCCACATGCCGCCCCGCAGCCTCCTGCAGATCTGGATCGACGAGTTCGACGCGGCGCGCGAGGAGGGCGGGGTCTTCCAGCTGACCATGCACCCGCACATCATCGGGCACCGCTCGCGCCTGCGGATCCTCGATGAGCTGCTCCGTCACATCCGCTCGTTCGACGACGTGTGGATCGGCACCCACGCCGACCTTGCCGCCCACGTGCGCCCCCTCCTCTGACCCGCACCGCCTCGAGAGAGAATGCAGATGACCTCCACCGCACCCGAGACCGTCCACGCGACGAAGCTCAGCAAGAAGGGCAAGAAGGCGATCGTCGCCGGCTCGATCGGCAACGCCGTCGAGTTCGTCGACTGGGCCGTCTACTCGACGTTCTCGTCGATCTTCGCCCACCACTTCTTCCCCGCGGGCAACGACGTCGCGGCCCTGCTGTCGACGCTCGCCATCTTCGCCGTCGGCTTCATCATGCGTCCCATCGGCGCCGCGGTCATGGGCACGTACGCCGACCGTTTCGGCCGCAAGAAGGGCCTGCTCTTCACCATCACCCTGATGGCGGTCGCCACCCTCGTGATCGGCCTCGCTCCGACCTACGAACAGGTCGGCATCTTCGCGCCGCTGCTGCTCGTGCTCGCCCGCCTCGCCCAGGGCTTCGCCGCGGGCGGGGAGTTCGGCTCGGCGTCGGCGTTCCTCGTCGAATCCGCTGCTCCCCAACGGCGTGGATTCGCCGGATCGTGGCAGCAGGTCTCGGTCGCCGCGGGCGTACTCATCGCGTCGGCGCTCGGTTTCACGATCACGACCGCGCTGCCGCCGGAAGCGGTCGACAGCTGGGGCTGGCGCGCCGCCTTCATCTTCGCCGCCTCGCTCGGATTCGTCGGTCTGTGGCTGCGGCGGGGCATCGAGGAGACGCAGTCGTTCGCGACCGGCCGGGAGCGCGTCGACGGCTCCGCGAAGCCCGCCCGCCACAACGCCTTCGTGCGCATGTTCCGCGACCACCCCAAGGCCACGCTGCGCGTCTTCGGCATCACCATCGCCGGCACCCTGCTCTACTACATGTGGGTCAACTTCATGCCCACCTACGCGGCGGTCACCACGGGCATCCCGCTGAACCAGGCACTGCTGGCGAACGTCATCGCGATGATCATCTTCATCGTGCTGCTGCCCTTCGGGGGTCTGCTCTCCGACAAGATCGGTCGCAAGCCCACCATGGCGGCCTTCGCGGGCGGCTTCCTCATCTTCGCGTGGCCCGCCTTCCAGCTGATCGGCGGCGGATTCTGGGCGCTGCTGGCCGTGGAGATCATCGGCATCGTGCTGCTGGTCGGCTACTCGGCGAACTGCGCGGTGATCATGGCGGAGCAGTTCCCGCCCGAGGTGCGCGCGACGGGCATCGGCCTCCCGTACGCCCTCGCGGTCGCCTGCTTCGGCGGCACCGCGCCGTACATCACCACGTGGATGAACACGAACGGCTACGGCGGATGGGTCTGGCTCTACGCGTCCATCGCCGCGGCCATCGGCCTCGCGGTGTACCTCACCATGCCCGAGACCAAGGGCAAGGAGCTGGACTGATGCGTCACGTCCTCGTGACCGGGGCGGGGTCGGGGATCGGCCGCGAGATCGCCCTCGCCTTCGCACGACGCGGCGAGGCGCTCACCGTCGCCGACCTGCACGCCGAGCCCCTCGCCGAAACGGCCGCCCTGGCCCTCGACGCGGGCGCGCCGAGCTGCGCCACGACGACGGTCGACCTCCGCGAGGCCGACGCCCCCGCCGACCTGATGCGCACGGCGTGGTCGACCGCGCCCGTCGACGTGCTCGTCTCCAGCGCGGGCGTGTACCCCGCGACGCCCTTCCTCGACCTCGACGCGCACACCTGGGACCGCGTGCTCGATGTGAACACGCGCGCGCCCGTGCTGCTCACCGTGGCTCTCGCGCGCCGCGCCATCGAGGCCGGGCGTCCGGCATCCGTCGTCAACATCTCTTCCGGAGCGGCGCTGCGCGCTCGACCGGGCGCGGCGCCGTACTCGACGTCGAAGGCGGCGCTGGAGGCCGCGACCCGGGCCTCGGCCCTCGAACTCGGGCCCCATGGCATCCGGGTCAACGCCGTCTCGCCGGGGTTCGTCACCGTCGATTCGCGCGTGAATCCCGTCACAGACGAGTACGCCGCCGCTGTCGGCGACACGCCTCTCGGTCGCCGGGGGACCCCCGCCGACATCGCCCGCGCCGTCGTCTGGCTCGCGGGTGGAGAAGCCGAATGGATCACCGGGGAGGTGCTGCGCGTCGACGGCGGATCGTCGACCGGCGCGTGGCACCTCCCGCAACACTGGGCCGCCACCGGCCAGGGAGAGCACGAATGACCTCGAATTACACGATCATCGGCGCGGGAGCCATCGGCGGCACCCTCGCGGTGCACCTGCATCGGGCCGGGGCGGAGGTACGCCTGATCGACACGGATGCCGAGCACATCGCCGCCGTGCGCGAGCGCGGCCTGCGCATCGAGCACCCCGGTGGGGCGTTCACGGCGCGCCTGCCGATCTCGACCCCCGAGGAGGCTCCCGACGAGCTCGGCGCGGTGCTCCTCGCCGTCAAGGCGCAGGCCACCGACGCCGTCGCCGAGTGGATCGCGCCGCGTCTCGCCCCCGACGGGTGGGTCGCGTCGATGCAGAACGGTTTGAACGAGGCCACCATCGCCCGGCACATCGGCGTCGACCGCACGGTCGCCGCCTTCGTCGACCTGTTCGCCGACGTCGTCGAGCCCGGTGTGGTGCGCGACGGCGGCATCGGCGACATCGCGCTGGGCGAGCACGCCGGCGGGTCCAGTGACCGCGTCCGCGCACTCGCCCACGATCTGCGCGAGTGGGGCACGCCGATCGTCTCCGACAACGTGCCCGGATTCCTGTGGTCGAAGCTGGGATTCGGCGCGATGCTCGTGGCATCCGCCCTCGCCGACGACGACATGGGCGACCTGATCGACCGCCACCGCGCGGGCCTGCACGCCCTCGTGCGGGAAGTGCTGGAGGTCGCGGTCGCCGAGGGGATCCACCTCGAGGGGTTCGACGCCTTCGTCCCCTACGACTACCTCGGCGAGGCGAGCGCCGCCGACGCCGCGACCGACGGGCTCGTGGCCTGGCTCGCCCGCCAGACGAAGAAGCGCTCGGGGATCTGGCGCGACATCGCCGTGCGCGGTCGACGCACCGAGGTTCCGACGCAGTACGCGCCGGTGCGGGAAGCGGCCGAACGCCGGGGGATCCCGGCCCCGCTCACGCGGTGGCTGGTGTCGCGCATCGAGCAGCTCGAGACGCACGCCATCGCGATGGACGAGGCGCACCTCGACGAGCTCGACCGGATGGTGACGGCATGAGCGCGCTGGTCACGGCCGCCGAGGCCGCGCGCGAGGCGCTCATCGCCGACCTGACGGCGTACACGCAGCAGGAGACCCCCTCGGACGACCTCGACGCCCTCGCGGAGGGACTCGCGTGGGTGCGCGCCTTCGTGACGCGTCACCTCGGCGCCCCCGACGCGGAGCGCGTGATCGACGCCGCTCCCCACGGCGATGTCGCCGTGCTCGACTGGGCGGCGACGGGCGGCGGCGCGGGGTCCGTCGCGATCCTCTGCCACTACGACACCGTGTGGCCCCTCGGCACCCTCGCCGAGTGGCCCGTCACGGTCGACGGCGACCGGCTCACCGGCCCCGGCGTCTTCGACATGAAGGCGGGTCTCGTCCAGGCGACGCACGCGATCGCCATCGCCCGCGCTCAGGGACTGCCGCTGCCTGCCATCCGTCTCGTGCTCAACGGCGACGAGGAGATCGGTTCGCTCGGCTCCCGCCCGCACATCGAGGAGGCCGTCACGGGCCGCGACGCCGTGCTGGTCTTCGAGGCGAGCGCCCGCGGCGCGCTCAAGACGGCGCGCAAGGGCGTGGGGATCTTCCGCGTCACGACGCACGGCGTCGAGGGCCACGCGGGGCTCGACCCGGAGCGGGGGGTCAGCGCCATCGACGAGATGGCCCGCGTCGTGCTCGCCCTGCACGCGCTCGCGGACCTCGGTGCCGGGACGAGCGTCAATGTCGGCACCGTCGCGGGTGGGTCCCGCTCCAACGTCACCGCCGGTCGCGCCGACGCCCTCGTCGATGTGCGCGTGACCGACGTGGCCGAGAGCGAAAGGATCGACGCCGCGCTCGCCGCCCTCGAGCCCCACCGCGCGGAGGCGACGTTGGACATCGCCGGCGGGTGGAACCGACCGGTCATGCCGCGGAGCGCATCGACGGTGGCGCTGTTCCGCATCGCAGAGGCGGTCTCGGCGGAGCAGGGATGGGCGGTCGAGGAGATCTCGGTCGGCGGCGCCAGCGACGGCAACTTCGCCGCCGCTCTGGGGCTGCCGGTGCTCGATGGCCTCGGCGCCGTGGGCGACGGCGCGCACGCGCGTCACGAGTGGATCTCCATCGACGGCATGGTGCAGCGCACGGCGCTCGCGGCCGGCATCCTCGTGCGCCTGGGCGGAGGGGATGCCGCGTGACCGGCATCGTCGAGCCGATGAGGCTGCGCGAGCTGACGCTGCGCAACCGCATCTGGATCGCCCCGATGTGCCAGTACTCGGTCGATGCGTACGACGGCATCCCCACCGATTGGCACCGGGTGCACTACGGCGCGCTCGCCGCGGGCGGCACCGGTCTGCTCGTGGTCGAAGCGACGGCGGTCGTCCCCGAGGGGCGCATCACCCGCCAGGACACCGGGCTGTGGAACGAGGCGCAGGTCGAGGCGTGGCGCGGCATCGTCGCGTTCGCCCACGCGCAGGGCGCGGCGATCGGCGTGCAGCTGAACCACGCCGGCGCCAAGGCGAGCACCTTCGCAGGCTTCGGCCGCGACGGCGACGAGCGGGGCTCCGTCCCCGTCGAGCAGGGTGGCTGGCAGACGGTGTCGGCATCGGACGCGCCGGTCATGGGTCTGGCGGCGCCGCGCCCGGCCACGACCGCCGAGCTCGAAGCCGTCGCCGAGGCGTTCGTGGCCGCCGCGCGCCGTGCGGACGACGCGGGCTTCGACGTGGTCGAGGTGCACGCGGCCCACGGCTATCTGCTTCACCAGCTGCTGTCGCCGCTGTCGAACCGCCGCGACGATCGCTACGGAGGCGACCTCGCCGGCCGGGCGACCCTGTTGCTCGACATCGTCCGTCGCATCCGAGCGGAGCTGCCGACGGTGCCGATCATCGTGCGGTTGTCGGCGACCGACTGGGTCGAGGGGGGTCTCACCCCCGACGATGCCGCCACCGTCGCGGGGTGGGCGGTCGAGGCGGGAGCGGATGCCGTGGACGCCTCATCCGGAGGGCTCGTGCTCGCCGACATCCCCGTCGGGCCGGGCTATCAGGCGCACCTCGCCGAGCGCATCACCCGGGAGGGTGTCGTCGCCTCGGCCGTCGGTCTGATCGAGACGGCGCAGCAGGCGGAGGAGGTCGTGCAGCGCGGCGTCGACGCGGTGCGTATCGGGCGCGCGGCCCTGCGCGACCCGAGCACGCCTCTGCGCTGGGCGCGTGAACTCGGCGCGACCGTCGATTGGATCCCGCCGCAGCGCCTTCGGGCGTACTGAACGCGGGCAGGCGCGGCCGCGACGGTCGTCCGGTATCGGCGCCCTCAGCCCAGGACGCTCGCGCCCAGCTCCACCGGGCTGCCCTCGATGTTGCCGACGATCCCCCGGATGACACCCGTCCCGTCCTCGCGGCGCAGGCCCTCGTACCAGGCCTGCGTCGCATCGACGTCGAAGGCGTGCGTCTCGAACGCCCGCTTCCGGGCGCGCAGCACGAGGTCGCCCGCGCGCTCGGTGCGGATGCGCTCATAGCGCTTCAGCGAGTCCTCGACGCCCAGGGTCGAGGTGGCGAAGACGATGCCGAGGGCGAAGCTGTCCTCCAGGGCCGAGCAGGCGCCCTGGCCGATGTCGGGCGCGGTGTTGTGCGCGGCGTCGCCGAGGATCGCGACCCTCCCGCGCACCCAGGTGTCGAAGGGGTCGATGTCCCAGATCTCCACGCGGTTGAGCGACTCGTCGGGGTCGATGCCGTCGAGCAGGGCCCGCACACCGGGGGCGCCCCACGCGCCGAACGCCTCCTCGAGCGCGGCCATGCGGTCCTCGAGCACCCCCGAGGGCCCCGGCACGTCGACGAAGAAGTAGAAGCGGTCGCCCGCGACGGGCATCACCGCGCACCGTTTTCCGTCGCCCACGTACGTCGTCCACTGGTCGAGCGGTCCGATGCGCTCGTCCGCGGCCACCAGACCGTTGTAGTTGACGTATCCGGAGTAGGACCGCTCGGGACGGATGCCGGTGGGCTCCGTCACGTAGTCCCGCACGATCGAGCGCGCCCCGTCGGCGCCGATGAGCAGGTCGGCGGTGTCGGTCGACCCGTCGGCGAAGGTCGCGGTGACGGTCTCGCCGTCGTCGGCCACGGCGACCAGCTGCATCCCGAGGCGGATGTTCGCCGGGCCGACGGCATCCATCATCAGGGCCTGCAGGTCGGCGCGGGCGACGGGATAGGGGCGCTGGCCCGTCTGCGCGGTCACGGGGGCGAGGCTGAAGCGGCAGAGCTCGGCGCCGGTGTGGCCGTCGTAGTAGGCCATGTCGTCCATCCGCCCACCGAGGGCGGCGACCTGCGGACCGAGGCCGAGCCAGTTGAGCACCTTCACGCCGTTCGACCACAGCGACAGGGCGGCTCCCACCGGGCGTTTCTCGCGCATGCGGTCGTAGACCACGACCTCGTGGCCGAGCTTCTGCAGGGCGAGGGCGGCCGAGGTTCCGCCGACACCCGCGCCGATGACGATGACCTTCATGACTCTCCTCAGCTGCCGCGGTAGGTCGAGTAGGCGAACGGGCTCAGCAGCAACGGCACGTGCAGATGAGCCTCGCCGGCGACGGTGAACGCGACCACCGCCACGGGGTGGAACGACGCGACGCCGCGCCCGCGGAAGTAGGCCCCCGTACCGAAGGTGAGGGCGTAGTCGCCGTCGCCGAGCACGTCGGGGCCGAGGGCGAGGCGACCGTCGGCGTCGGTGGTCGCGGAGTCGATCGTCGCGCCGTCGAGGTGGGCCAGCGTGACGGTGACGCCGGCTGCGGGGGTGCCGGCCGTGGCATCCAGGATGTGGGTGGTCAGGTGCGTCATCGCAAGACTCCTCGGGCGGCTCGTGCGGGGGTGAGGGCGCTGCGGGTCACTCCGCGTCCTCCGGTTCGGCGGGCGCGTCGTCGGCGAACGTGGTTCGCAGGCGCAGCAGGGCGATCTCGGCGAGCTGTCGCGTCGCCTCGATCGTCTCGGCCGCCGGGTCGTTCGTCAGCCGACGCTCGAGCTCGGCCCGCATCTCGCCCGGCGTGCGTCCGGCGGCGCGGATGAGGAAGACACGGCCGAAACGCCCCTCGTACGCGGCGTTCCCGGCGGCGATGGCCGCCACGTCGTCGTCGGCGGCGGATGCCATGGATCCCTGCTCGCGACGGGATGCCGTGGCCTGGGCCCCCTCGCCCGACACCTTCGCGCCGATGCGGGGGTGCGCGTGCAGGGCGGTGGCGAGGTCGTCGGGCGACCACGCCGACGCGAGGTCCGCGGCGTAGGCCGCGAGGGCGTCGACGTCGGCGTACGGCCGGGCGTCGACGATGGCGTCGACCCATCCGGGGACGTCGGCCCACACGCGGACCACGGCCGAGGCCTCCGCGTCGTCGAGGGCGTGGAAGTGGCGCAGGAGCATGCGGGCCAGGCTAGGCGGGCCGCGTTACGGGGCTGTGGCGCGATGTGTCGGCGATGTTGCTGTGGGGAACATTCCGGGCGTGTGCGGCGTCACGAGAACAGGGGATGCCGCCGGAACAGGCCCATTCGGCGAATTCCGGCCTGTTCTCGTGCCGGCGCCTGTTCTCATGACGTGGCGGGTGCGCGGCGGGAACCGCCGGTGACGATCCCGCGCGTCAGGCGTGCACGATCAGCCAGTGCGCCACGGCATCCGTCCCACCGGTGTTGTGCAGACGGTGGGGGACCGAACAGGGATAGCTGATCGCGTCGCCGGCGCGCAGGATGACGCGCTCGGCCTCGAAGTCGATGGTGAGCTCGCCTGCGACGACGGTGCCGACCTCGTATCCCTCGTGGTGGAAGAGGCCGTCGGCGCCGTGCGCGGAGGCCCCGGGCGGGTAGATCGACTCGAAGTAGTCGACGCCGGGGGAGGAGCCCGGGGTCAGGCGACGGAACGAGACGCCGCTGTCGAGCACGATGTCGGGCGATTGCCCCGCGCGCTGCAGAGTGAAGCCCGAGGGCCCGACGGGATCGACGGGACGATCGGATGCCGGATCGAACGCCGCGACGAGCGGCACGCCGAGGGCGTCGGTGATGGCGATGAGCCGCGAGACGCTCGGCTGCATCACTCCGCGCTCGATCTGCGAGACGGCGCTGGGGGAGATGCCGAGGGTCGCGGCCAGCGCGCGTGCGGAGATGCCGCGGGCCTGACGGAGGTCGCGGATGCGCGCCCCGACGGATGCCGACGGCTCGGCCGCCACGGCCGCGTCGTGTTCGACGGCGTCGGCGAGGGGCGGCTGCGTCATGCCCCCGAGTCTAGGCAGCCGCCGAGTGTGAAGGAGCGACTTCACATGCTCGTTACATGAGCGAAACCGTCACGGTCGTGTGAACCCATAACTTCACATCAGAGCTCCACTCCGGCCGCGGACTCCACGTCGTGGCATCCATCCGTCCTGAGAGGAATGACATGACATCCACCCCGCTCACCGGCCCCCACGATCTCGTGGAGGCCGCCGGCCACCCCCACGGGGGCGGCAACATGAAGCCGCACTACGACGACCGGCTCGCCAACGAAGACCTCGCTCCACTGCGGAAGCAGAAGTGGTCGAGCTACAACATCTTCGCGTTCTGGATGAGCGACGTGCACTCCGTCGGCGGCTACGTCACCGCCGGCTCGCTCTTCGCCCTCGGCCTGCAGTCGTGGCAGGTGCTCGTGGCGCTGATCGCCGGAATCGTCATCGTGCAGGTGTTCGCGAACCTCGTCGCCAAGCCGAGCCAGAAGACCGGCGTCCCCTACCCGGTGATCAACCGCGTCGTGTTCGGCATCCGGGGTGCGAACATCCCCGCGATCATCCGCGGTCTCATCGCGATCGCCTGGTACGGGGTGCAGACGTTCCTCGCGGCCGAGTCGCTGAACATCGTGTTCCTGAAGTTCATCCCGGGTTCGGCGGCCCTGCTCGACGTGTCGTTCGCGGGCCTGTCGGCGCTCGGCTGGATCTCGTACGCGATCCTGTGGACCGCGCAGTTCCTGCTGTTCTGGAACGGCATGGAGGTCATCCGCCGCTTCATCGACTGGGCGGGTCCGGCGGTCTACCTGGTGATGATCGTGCTCGCCGTCTACCTCGTGTCGCAGGCCGGCATCGAGAACATCTCGTTCACCCTCTCGACCACCCAGCTCGACTTCTGGGCCTCGATCCCGGTGATGTTCGCCGCGATCGCGCTGGTCGTGTCGTACTTCTCGGGCCCGATGCTCAACTTCGGTGACTTCGCCCGCTACGGCAAGAGCTTCGCTGCGGTGAAGAAGGGCAACTTCTGGGGTCTGCCGATCAACTTCCTCTTCTTCTCTCTGCTGACCGTCATCACGGCGTCGGCCACGGTGCCGGTGTTCGGCGACCTCATCACCGACCCGATCGCTACCGTCGAACGCATCGACACCCCGTTCGCGATCCTGCTGGGCGGACTCACCTTCGTCACCGCCACGGTCGGCATCAACATCGTCGCCAACTTCATCTCCCCCGCGTTCGATTTCTCCAACGTCGCCCCGAAGAAGATCTCGTGGCGCGCGGGCGGCATGATCGCGGCGGTCGGCTCCACGTTCCTCATGCCCTGGAACTGGTACTCCAACAGTGACGCCATCCACTACTCGCTCGGCGTGCTGGGTGCGCTGATCGGCCCGCTCTTCGGCATCCTGATCGCCGGCTACTACTTCGCGGCGCGTCAGCGCGTGAACGTCGACGCGATGTTCACGATGGATGCCGCGGGCCCCTACTGGTACCGCAACGGATTCAACCCGAACGCGGTGAAGGCCGTCATCGCCGCGGGCGTGCCGACGGTGGCGATCGCGATCTTCCCGAAGCTCTTCGCCGACCTGGGGATGTTCGACGTCTCGGCGGTCAGCGACTACAGCTGGTTCATCGGTTGCGCGTTGGGCCTGGTGCTCTTCCTCCTCTTCGAGCGGCTCGATCCCCGCGTCCCGACCTTCGACGGCGAGACCGAGGGGATCTCCGACGGGACGACGGATGCCGTCGAGGCCCCCGCCGAGGCCGAGGCCCTCGTGCTCGCGCGGACGGCTGCGGATGCCACCGACGCCCCCTCGGGCGCGCCGTCACCGCTGCGGGCGCCGGGTGTCGCCGGTGGGCGTGAGGCGCTCGCGTGAGGATCCTGCTCCTGAACCCCAACACCTCCCGGGCGATGACCGCGAAGATCGCGGATGCCGCTCGGGGGGTGGCGGGGCCCGACGTGGTCATCGACGCCGTGTGCCCGGCGACCGGAGCGCCGGCCATCGAGAGCCACGTCGACGAGATCGCGGCGGCGGCGGCGGTCGTGGAGCTGATCGTGGCCGATCGCGACGGCGTCGACCCGGCGGACGCCTATGTGATCGCGTGCTTCGGCGACCCGGGGCTCGACGCGGCGCGCGAGCTGGTCGAGGTACCCGTGATCGGGATCGCCGAAGCAGCCATGCATCTGGCTGCGGTGTCGGGGCGGCACTTCGGCGTCGTGACGACGCTGAGCCGCACCCTCGGCCGGGCTCGCGACCTCGTCGCGCGGTACGGCATGGATCGTGCCTGTGCGTCGCTCGCGGCCACCGGCATCCCGGTGCTCGATCTCGAGGACACGGGCTCCGTGGCGGTGGAGACCATCGCCCGCTACAGCGCGGATGCCGCGGCCTCCGGCGCCGACGTGATCGTGCTCGGCTGCGCGGGAATGGCGGATCTGTGCGCCGAGCTCACGGCCCGCGTCGGGGTACCGGTCGTCGACGGGGTGGCGGCGGCGGTGGGGATGGCATCCGGGATGGTGCGGATGGGCTTGGGGACGAGCAAGCGCGACGAGTATGCGGCGCCGCCGGTTCGCGAGCCGGTGCGCGCGGGGAGCGGCTTCGCGGCGACGGTGGGGCCGGAGCGTCGGGAGGCGGCGTTCGCGGGTGGCCCCGGGGCGTCGGTCGTGCCCGGTGTCGGGGGTGCGGCGTGCGCGGGTGGCCCCGGGGCCACTGCGCACGCCCCGGGGCCACCGGCGGCATCCGGCTGCGAGGTCCCGCGCGGGGGCTCCGGACGCCGGCGCGACTCCTCCCCAGGTGGCGCAATTCCGAGTGTTCCCACAGATGTTGATGACGGTTACATTCGTGAAACGCAGGGCGCTTAGCGTGAACGGCATGAGCACACGGATCGCCGCGCGTCGGGTCTTCCTCGACGGCGCCTTCGCGCCCGCCACCCTCGTGATCGACGACGGTCACATCGCGGCGATCGAGTCCTTCGACGCCACCGCCGACACGGTCCTTCCGCAGGACGCGACGCTGCTGCCGGGCCTGGTCGACTCGCACGTGCACTTCGACGAGCCCGGCCGCACCGAGTGGGAGGGCTTCGCGACGGGAACGGCGGCCGCGGCAGCGGGCGGGGTCACGACGGTGGTCGACATGCCGCTGAACAGCGTCCCCGTGACGACCTCGGTGGAGGCGCTGGATGCCAAGCGAGCGGCCGCGCGCGGCAAGCTCGCCGTCGACGTGGCCTACTGGGGCGGCGCGGTGCCCGAGAACCTCGGGTCGTTGCGCGCCCTGTCCGACGCCGGCGTCGTCGGTTTCAAGTGCTTCCTCTCGCCCAGCGGCATCGACGAGTTCGGCCACCTCGACGCTGTTCAGCTCGAGCAGTGCCTCGCGGAGCTCGCGGTCTTCGACGGCCTCCTCATCGTGCACGCCGAAGACCCCGCTCATCTGCCCGCGCACGGCGCGCTCGGACCCCGGTACCGCGACTTCGAGGTCAGCCGCCCGCCTCTGAGCGAGCGCGCGGCGATCGAGCGCGTGATCGGTGCCGCCCGCCGAACGGGCGCCCGCGCGCACATCGTCCACGTCTCCGACGGCGGCGCGCTCGACGCGGTGCGGGCGGCCAAGGCCGAGGGCGTGCGCCTCACGGTCGAGACGTGCCCGCACTACCTCACGCTCGATGCCGAGGAGGTGCCCGACGGCGCGGGGGCGTTCAAGTGCTGCCCGCCCATCCGCGGCGCGGGCAACCGCGATCTCCTGTGGGCCGGAGTCGTCGACGGGACGATCGACGCCATCGTGAGCGATCACTCGCCCGCGACGGTCGAGCTGAAGAGCAACCCCGACTTCGGCCTCGCCTGGGGCGGCATCGCGGGCCTGCAGACCGGTCTCTCGGCCATCCACACGACCGCGCGCGAGCGGGGACTCGCGTTCGAGACCCTCCTGCCGCTCATGACCACGGGGCCCGCGCGCATCGCCGGTCTCGCAGGCCTCGGAGTGATCGAGCCCGGCGCTCCGGCGCACCTCGTGGCCTTCGCCCCCGACGAGCAGGTCGTGGTCGACGCGGCGAGTCTCGAGTACCGCAATCCGGTGTCGCCGTGGCACGGCAAGACGCTGACCGGCGTCGTGCGCGAGACCTGGGTGCGCGGTTCGTCGGTCTATCGCCGAGGGGCGCCCGTCAGCGAGCGGGAGGGGCGCGAGCTCCTGCGCGAGGCCGCGGCGGTGCAGGCGTGACTTCCGCGCCCGAGGCCCACGAGCCCGTCGCCTCCGCCGGAACGGAGGTCCCTGAGCCCGTCGAAGGGACCGGCTCTCACGCCCGCACGTCGACACCCGTCCCCATCCTCCAGCCGGGCGTCGGGTTCGTCCCCGGCGACCACTACCTTCCCGCCACACCCGCCACCGTGATGTGGGGGCGCCTTCCGTGCGCGGCCGATGCGCCCGCGCTCGAGATCGGCTCGGGCGAGAGCGTGACGTTCGACACCGTCAGTCACGAGGGCATCCTCGACGACCAGGGCAAAGACCCCCTCGCCTTCTTCGCGGCCCACGGCGTGCCCGCCGATCACGTGCTCGACGACGCGATCGAGATAGCGGCATCCGTCGCTCGGGATCCCTTCGCCGACGGACCGCACGTCGTGGTGGGGCCCGTGCACGTGCGCGGGGCCCGCCCCGGCGATCTGTTGAAGATCACCGTCGAGACCCTGACCCCGCGCGTCCCGTACGGCGTGATCTCGAACCGCCACGGCAAGGGGGCGCTGGTGGGCGAGCTGCCGCGCGGCGAGCACAACGTCAGCGTCTTCGCCGCCGTCGCCGAGCGCGAGGGCGTGCTGCACGGAACCCTGCCGATCGTCGAGGGCGGCGACCCGATCGTCGCTTTCCCGCTCGCCCCGTTCCTCGGCACGATGGGCGTGGCCGTCGCGGCCGACGAGCGACCGCACTCGGTGCCGCCGGGCACGCACGGCGGCAACATCGACATCAACCTCCTCGTCGAGGGCACCACGCTGTTCCTGCCGGTGCAGGTCGACGGGGCCCTCGCGTATGTCGGCGATCCCCACTTCGCCCAGGGCGACGGCGAGGTCGCGCTCACCGCGCTCGAGGCCTCGTTGCGCGCGACGCTGCGCTTCGAGGTGATCCCCGCGGATGCCGCCCGCGCGGCGTTCGGCGAGGTGACCGGCCCGCTCGTGCGAACGCCCGAATACCTCGTTCCCGCCGGCATGGACCCCGACCTCGACGCCGCGATGCGCGCGTGCGTCCGTGCATCGCTGGCGCTCATCGGGGGACGGTGGGGCATGGACGAGCACCTCGCCTACGCCTATCTGAGCGCCGCCACCGACTTCGACATCTCGCAGGTGGTCGACATCGTCTCGGGCGTGCACGCGCGGATCCGCGAGGCGGATTTCGCCGAGATCCCGTCCGTGGAGCCCGTGCCGCTCGCATCCGATCACGAGGAAGGCTTCGCGTGAGCCCGATCCTGGCTGCAGCCCTGGCCCGCGCCGAAGCGGCTGACGTGTGCGTCGAGTCGGCGACCGACGTCGCCGCGCCGCTGCCGCCCGCGAATCGCGTGTCCGGGAGTCCCGGACGAAACCCCCGGCTGCCGGTCTTTCACGGACACCCGACGCAGCAGAAAGGCGGGCGACGCTCGTGACGGATGCCGAACAGGGACCGGCCGTGGCCGTTCCCGCAGACGACGCGGCGATGCCGGACGACCTGCGCGCAGCCTTCGACGCCTACGAGAGCGCGATCGTCGCGAACGACCTCGACGCTCTCGACGCCTTCTTCGCGCCCGGGACGCAGACCCTCCGAGGCGATACCGCGGGTCTGCTGGTCGGGCACGACGCGATCAGCGGTTTCCGGGCTCTGCGCGGCGGCGTTCCGCCGCGCGAGATCGCCGAGATCCACTACCGCCCTCTCTCCTCGGGACGCCGGGCCGCACCCGTCGCCTCGGACGACGTCCGTGACGATGCCGGCGCCCCGGGCACCCCGGCAGGCGGCGGCGACGGCGATGTGGCCCTTCTCGTCTCGGTCTCGGCGTTCCGAGGCGGTGGGCGCGGTCTGCAGACGCAGATCTGGCAGCGCATCGACGGGCGATGGCTCATCACGGCCGCCCACGTCACCCCGCGGACTCCCGCGCTCGACCGCACGATCTGGCGCAGCGTCGGCGACCCGTTCCTGCAGGGCGCGTGGGAGGGACCGCTCGCGGGCCTCACGGTCGCGGTGAAAGACCTGTTCGCGATCGCGGGCTTCCGCATCGGGGCCGGCAATCCCGCCTATCTCGAAGAGGCACGCCCCGAGAAGGCCACGGCCCCCGCCGTCGCGGATCTGCTGAGAGGGGGTGCCTCACTGCGCGGCATCGCGCGCACCGACGAGTTCGCCTACTCGATCGCGGGCGACAACGTGCACTACGGCACCCCGCCCAACGGTGCCGTCGTCGGAGCCCTCCCCGGCGGGTCCTCGAGTGGACCGGCGTCGGCCGTCGCCCTGGGCCACGCCGACATCGGCCTCGCGACCGACACGGCCGGTTCCATCCGCGTGCCCGCGTCGTACCAGGGTCTGTGGGGGCTGAGAACGACCCACGACCTCGTTCCGCGCCAGGGCATGCTGCCCCTCGCGCAGTCGTTCGACACGATCGGCTGGCTCACCCGCGACGGCGACACGCTGCAGCGCGTGGCCGACTGGTGCCTCAGCTACGACGGCTCGGCCTCGACCGAGAGCGTCTACGGAGCCTCGGGCGATGACCTGCCGTGGCGCTTCCTCGTGCCGGAGGAGATCCTCGACTGCGCCGACCCCGACACGCGCGAGGCCTTCTCGCGGTTGCTGGCGTCGCTCGCGGCATCCGACGATCCGCCGTCGTTCCGCGCCGTGCACACGGGCGAGGTGGATGCCGCCTTCACCGCGTTCCGCACCGTGCAAGGCGCCGAGGCCTGGCGCAACGACGGCGAGTGGCTGCGCGCGCACCCCGGGGCCGTGGGGGAGGCGGTGGCCGAGCGCTTCCGCGCCGCGTCGCAGATCACCGCCGCCGAGGAGTCCCGCGCCCGCGCCGACCTCGAACCGATCGCCGCGCACCTGGCGGAGCTCGTCGACGGCGCCGTGCTGATCTTCCCGACCGTCCCCGGCCCCGCGCCGTTGCGCACCGCCGACGTGGATGCCGTCCGCGCGGCGACCCTGCGCATGACCGCCCCCGCGGCGGCGGCGGGCCTGCCCGCGATCTCGGTGCCGCTCCTGACGGTCGGGGGTGCGCCGGTGGGCGTGTGCCTGGTGTCGCGCGCCGGCACCGACATCGCGCTCGTCCGCCTCGCCCGTCGGCTGGCTGCGCTGATCGGGGCGGGGGACGGGCGATGAGCCGCCGGCCGGCCCCGACTCGGTCGGCGGCCCGCTCCGTTCCAACGGCGCCTCGCTCTGCGCCGACACAACCCCTGCAGTTGCGCCGTTCGGCGGCATCCGACGCCTCGATCGCCCGGATTGCCGAAGTCGTGCCGACCCGCGGCACCGCTCGCCCCGTGCCGATCCGCGTCGCAGCCCGCCCCGCGTCGCTCCACCCCGCCTCCCGCCCCACCCGCACCATGGAGTCCCGATGACCCACCTCCCCGGCCCGATCGACCCGCCCGCCCGCCTGCTCATGGGCCCTGGCCCCATCTCGGCGTACCCGAGCGTGCTGCGCGCGATGGGCGCCCCGCTCGTCGGCCAGTACGACCCGTTCATGACGGCGACGATGACCGAGACGCAGGAGCTCTATCGGCGGGTCTGGGGCACCGACAACGACGCCACGCTGCTCATCGACGGCACGAGCCGTGCCGGTATCGAGGCGGCCATGGTCTCGCTCATCCGCCCCGGGGACCGCGTGCTGGTGCCCGTCTTCGGGCGGTTCGGCCACCTGCTCGCCGAGATCGCCGAGCGGGCCCTCGCCGAGGTGCACACGATCGAGGTGCCGTGGGGGCAGGTGTTCCCGGTGTCGACGATCCGCGAGGCGATCGAGCGGGTGCAGCCGCACCTCGTGGCGTGCGTGCAGGGCGACACCTCCACCACGATGCTCCAGCCGCTCGACGAGATCGGCGAGATCTGCCGTGCGCACGGCGCGCTGTTCTACACCGACGCCACGGCCTCGCTCGGCGGCAACCCCTTCGAGATGGATGCCTGGGGCCTGGATGCCGCGACCGCGGGACTGCAGAAATGCCTCGGCGGCCCCTCCGGATCGGCGCCGATCAGCCTGTCCGCGCGCGCGGTCGAGATCGTCCGCTCGCGTGCCCGCGTCGAGGCCGGCATCCGCGAGGAGGGCGATGCCGTGGCATCCGACTTCATCCGCTCGAACTACTTCGACCTCGCGATGATCCTCGACTACTGGGGACCGCGCCGCCTCAACCACCACACCGAGGCGACCACCATGCTCTACGGCGCGCGGGAGTGCGCGCGCGTGCTGCTGCTCGAGGGCCGCGACGAGGTCATCGCGCGGCACCGGCTGCACGGCGACGCCATGCTCGCAGGTGTCGAGGGGCTCGGGCTCACCGTCTTCGGCGACGTCGCGCACAAGATGACGAACGTCGTCGCGGTCGAGATCCCGGATGCCGTGGTCGGAGACGCCGTGCGGAGCGAGCTGCTGAGCGACTTCGGCATCGAGATCGGCACCTCGTTCGGTCCGTTGCACGGACGCGTCTGGCGTATCGGGACGATGGGGTACAACGCTCGGAAGGACGCCGTGCTGACGACGCTCGCCGCCCTCGAGGCGGTGCTGCGCCGTCACGGGGCGACGGTGTCGGCAGGTGGAGGTGTCGAGGCGGCGCAGGGCGTGTACGCGGGGGCGGGCGCGTGATGCGCAGCGTCGCCCACCGAGAGACGTCGACGGGACGCCGCGCATGACCGCCGCCACACGCCTGCAGGTCGCCCCCGAACGCATCGCGGCGGCATCGCGCCGTGTCATGGGCCGCTGCGAGGAGCTCGCGCGGGTCACGGCGACGCCCGGGAGCATCACGCGCGTCTACCTCTCGCCCGAGCACGCACGCGTCAACCGCCTCGCGGCGGAGTGGATGCGCGAGCTCGGCATGACGACTCGCCAGGACGCCGCCGGCAATCAGGTGGGGCGCCTCGCCCCCGCGGGATCCCCCGACGCCCCCGCTCTCCTGCTCGGGTCGCACCTGGACACCGTCCCGGACGCCGGACGCTTCGACGGCATCGTCGGGGTGCTGATGGCGCTCGAGGTCGTGCGGCTTCTGCGCCGTGTCGACGATGACGGCGCGGCATCCAGTCCCTTCCCCTTCGCCCTCGAGGTCATCGCTTTCAGCGACGAAGAGGGGACGCGCTTCGGCAAGGCCCTGCTGGGCTCGTCAGCGGTCGCCGGGCGATGGGATGCCGCGTGGTGGGACCTCGCCGACGCCGATGGCATCACGCTGCGCGAAGCGTTCCGCGACTTCGGGCTCGACCCGGGCCGCGTGGGCGAGGCCGCGCGGCGACCCGACGAGCTCGTCGCCTACCTCGAGGCGCACATCGAACAGGGACCCGAGCTGCACCGCAGCGGGCAGGCGCTCGCCGCGGTGTCGTCGATCGCCTCGGCCCGGAGGTTCCAGCTCGTCGTCGAGGGCGAGGCCCGGCACGCCGGCGGCACGCCCTACGACATGCGGCGCGACGCTCTGCTCGGGGCGAGCGAGGCCGCCCTCGCGGTCGAACGCATCTGCCGGGGCGAGCATCACATCATCGGGACGGTCGGGCAGCTCGAGGCCTTCCCGGGCGCCGTGAACGTCGTGCCCGGGGAGGCGCACTTCTCCCTCGACCTGCGCGGGGAGTTCGACGACACGCGCGATCACACGTGGGCGGAGATCTCGAGCGAGCTCGACGCGATCATGGGACGTCGGGGCCTGCGGTGGCGCGCCCGAGAGGTGCACAGCGCTCCCGCGGTGTTCTGCGCACCGCTGCTGCAAGACGTCGTCCGCGCGGGTATCGGGGCCGACGCCCCGACCCTCTTCAGTCGCGCCGGTCACGACGCCATGTCGATCGGCGCGATCACCGGGGTCGGAATGCTGTTCCTGCGCAACCCCGACGGCATCAGCCACCACCCCGATGAGGCGGTCACCGGGGCCGACGTCGCGGCCGGACTCCGGGCGCTCGCCGAGGCGGTGCTGCACCTGGGAGCGGAGCCGCGGTGACGAGCGCCCTCGCCGACCCTGCTCGTTCGACGACGAACGGAGGTGGGCGACGGAGCGCCGTCAAGACGGTCTGCCCTGCGATGTGACACCGGTGCAGTCAGTGGGTGGTCTTCATCAAACGCGACCGCTCGGCGCCTTCGGCCTGGTGGCTGGTGCCGGTCGGCGTGCTCGTGCTCGAGGTGGGCCTGCTGCTACTGACGGTCGACGGCTACCAGGCGGACCGATGGAGATTCGCTTGCCTCATCATGGGGCCGGGCCTCATGGTCTGGGGCGTGATCGCCGGACTGCGTGGTCAGCATCTCGAGAAGTGAACCCCGGCGCGGCTCGAGGGTTCGATCGGCGCGGTAGCCCGCCCGGAACCCGAACCTCGAACGGCGGCGCGCCCAGCGGTCCACGCACCATCGACCGGCCACCGGAGCCGCGCGTTGACCTGAGCGAGAATCGCTGCATGACCGCGACTCCCGGCATCCTGCAGCTGCTCGCCTTCGCCGCCGAACCCGGCGGCGGCAACCCGGCGGGGGTCGTGCTGGATGCCACGGCCCTCGACGACGCGCGCATGCAGCGCATCGCGACCGACCTCGGCCACCCCGAGACGGCCTTCGTCGTCGGCCGTGAGGGGCGCCGCGTATCCGTGCGCTATTTCTCGCCCGGGGCCGAGGTGCCGTTCTGCGGACACGCCACGATCGCCACGGCGGTCGCTCTCGCCGACGCGGAGGGCACCGGCCCCTTCGTCTTCGACACCCCCGCGGGGGCGATCGAGGTGGACACGCGTGTCGACCACGGTCGCACGGTCGCGGGTTTCCGGAGCGTGGAACCGTCCGTCGGCGAGCTGGAGCCCGCGGTCGCCGACCGCCTGATCGCGCTCCTGGGCCTCACCCGCGCCGACCTCGACGAACGGATGCCCCTCGCCCAGGCCTTCGCCGGCAACCTGCACCCGGTGGTCGCGGTCGCCGCGCGCGAGAGATTCGACGCTTTCGCGTTCCACCCCGCTTCTGTGCGCGAGCTCATGGACGAGCGGGGCTGGAAGGGCACCGTGATCGTCGTGCACGTCGACGGCGAGCTCGCCGACGGACTCGTCGTCGAGGCCCGCAACCTCTTCCCGGTCGGCGAGATCACCGAAGACCCCGCCACCGGCTCCGCCGCCGCCTCGCTCGGCGCCTACCTGCGCGAGCGGGTCGGTCTGCCCGCACCGTTCGCCTTCACCGTCCGGCAGGGGCGACACATCGGCCGGCCGAGCGTGATCGAGGTCGAGGTGCCGGCATCCGGTGGCATCCAGGTGTCGGGAACGGCGGTGCCGCTGGAGCGCTGAGCCTGTCGCCGGGAGCATGTCCCACTTCTGGCCGGTCGAGCGGTCGCGGAGTGGCCATTTGTGGGACATGCACCAGCCATGAGTGGGACGAGCGTTCTTGCCTCGCCTTTCGCCTCTCGCGCCTGGCACATCAGCCCCATGCCCCACCTGTGGTGGGTTCAGCCCTTGCGGAGTGGCCATTTTTGGGACATGCACCAGCCGTGTGTGGGACGAGCGTTCCCGCCTTCACGGAGAGCGCGGTCAGTCGGCCCCGCCCGCCAGCCGCCACACCCGATCGCGCGAGAACGGCAGCTCGTAGCCGCGACGACCGAGTGCGCGCGAGACGGCGTTGCCGATCGCCGCGCCCACCGGGTTGTACGGCGATTCGCTCATCGACTTCGCGCCGAAGGGGCCGAGGCTGTCGTCGGTCTCGGCGAAGTACACCTCGGTGTCGGGCACGTCGGCGAACTGCGGAACCCGGTAGGTGCGGAACACCGGGTTCTGCACCACGCCGTCCTCGAGGAGCACCTCCTCGTACAGTGCTCCGCCGAGCGCCTGCGCGGCCCCGCCCTCGATCTGCCCGCGGCACTGCGCAGGGTTGATGACGACCCCGGCGTCGGCCGACTGGATCGACTGCAGCACCTTCACGGTCCCCGTCTCGGGGTCCACCGCGACCCGGACCGCGTGCACGTTGAAGGCGAGAGAGCGCAGGTCGCCGAACTCCGCGCCGTCCGCGGTGAGCTCGTCCCCGCCCCCGGCCGCGACGATCCGTCCCCACGAGACGACCTCTCGGCCCACCCGGATCCCGGATGCCGTGAACTCCATGTCGTCCCTCCCGGATGCCGAGTCCGCGAGGGGCGCCTCATCCCCGTATGCCGCCGCGGGGCGTCCGATCGGTGTCCTCGACCCGACGGCGGATGGCGCGACAGCGAGTTCAGCGGCATCTCCGGTCGCGAGTTCCCGGGCGATGTCGACCATCCGCCGCCGCAGCGCCGTGCAGGCGCCGAAGAGGGCCTTGCCCGCGACCACCGTGCCGGCCGAGGCGAAGGCCCCGGTGTCGTGGCGGACGGCGTCGGTGTCGGCGGCCCACAGCTCGAGGCGCTCGGGAGCGGCGTCGAGCACGGTCGCGGCGATCTGCCGGTGCACGGTCGAGGTGCCGTTGCCGAACTCGGCCGTGCCCACGCGCAGCAGGTACGTGCCGTCGCCGCGCAGCGTGGCGGTGGTGTGGGCGATGTGGCCGCGCGGTGCCATCGTGGCGATCATCGCCGTCGCCATGCCCTCGCCGACGAGCCATCCCTCGGGGGCCTCGACGCCGTTGCGGCGGCGCAGCGCGTCCTGCGCCAGGTCGAGGCACTGGTCGAGGCCGTAACTGCCCCAGATCAGGTCTTCCTCGTGCGTCTCGCCGTCGTCGGGGTGCAGCGGATCGCCCTCGCGCACGGCGTTGATGCGGCGCAGGTCGAAGGGGTCGATGTCGAGTTCCTGGGCGAGGGCGTCCATCGCCGATTCGACGGCGAACACCACCTGTCCGAGGCCGTAGCCGCGGAACGCCCCCGACGGCGGGTTGTTGGTATAGACCGCTTCGGCGTCGATCCACTTCGCCGGAACCCGGTAGAGGGTCGTCGACTCCGCGCACGAGTGGAACAGCACACCGATCGCGTGGTTGCCGTAGGCGCCGGTGTCGCTCAGCACGTCGATCTTCATCGCGGTCAGCCGCCCCGCGGCATCCGCCCCCAGCGTCGCGCGCACGCGCATCGGATGCCGCAGCGACGCCCGCACGAACTGGTCGGTGCGCGAGAACTCGTACGCCACCGGGCGCCCGAGCTTCAGCACGGCCAGGGCCGTGAGGTCTTCGGTGAAGAGCTCCTGCTTGCCGCCGAAGCCGCCGCCGACCCGCGTGGCGTAGACGCGCACGCGGTCGCGCTCGAGGCCGAAGACGTGCGCGAGCTCGTTGCGGGCGAGGAACGGCACCTGCGTCGATGAGCGGATGACGAGGCGCCCGTCGTCGTCGAGCCATCCCACGGCCGCATGCGTCTCGAGCGCCGCGTGCGTGACGCGCGAGGAGCGCCATTCGCCGGTCACCGTCGCGTGACTGGTCGCGAGGGCGGCGTCGATGTCGCCGCCGTGCCCGGTGTGGAACCCGGCCACGACGTTGCGTCCGGCATCCATCACGCGGTCCGCGGGGGTGCGGTCGGGGTGCAGGAGGGGCGCCCCGGGGCGCCGAGCCTGCTCGGGATCGAAGACGGCGGGCAGAACGTCGTAGTCGATGCGCACCGCGCGGCAGCCGGCATCCGCCGCCTCCGCCGTCTCGGCGACGACAGCGACCACGCGCTGGCCGACGTGTCGCACGACGTCGTCGAGCATGCGGGTGTCGTCGGGGTCGTCAGTGCGGTGCTCGTGCCGGCCCGTGGAGTAGCGCACGTCGGGCACGTCGGCGTGGGTGAACACGGCGACGACCCCCGGTACCGCAAGCGCCTCGGACGTGTCGATCGCGCGCACGCGGGCGTGGGCGTGCGGGGAGGTCACGACCCGCAGCACGAGGGCGGGGCCGCCGGGCACGGGCTCGTCGAGGGTGAACGGTTCGCGTCCCTGCACGATGCGGCGCGCCGCCTCGGGGATGACCGAGGTGCCGACGCCCGCGGTGGGGGAGGCGGCGGGCGCGGACGACTCCTGCAGATCGGTTCCTGCGGGGGCGGACGAAGGTCGGTCGAACCGCTCCGCAGGAGGAGTGCGCGCGATCAGGGCGGGCCCCGCGTCGCCCGGAGTGCGGTGATGGCCGCCGCAGCCGGCGCCGCACGCGGCAGTGTCGGTGTCCGCGCCGCCCGCGTCCGCCCCGCTTCCGGTCTCGCGCACCGGACCGAGCACCGAGGCCCGGATCGCTTCACGGATCGGTCGGTACCCGGTGCACCGGCACAGGTTGCCCTTCATGCGGCGGTCGAGGTCGTCGAGGTCGTCGGCGGTGAGGGTGGATGCCGTGACGCTCATGCCGGGGGAGCAGAAGCCGCACTGGAACCCGAAGCCGCTCGCGAGCGCCTCTTGCACGGGGTGCAGGTCGTCGCCGGGGGCGAGGCCCGCGGCCGTGGTGACCGCACGCCCCTCGAGGCGGACGGCGGGCACGATGCACGAGTGGGTGGGCGTGCCGTCGAGCAGCACGGAACAGGCGCCGCAGTCTCCGGCGTCGCACCCCTTCTTCACCTCGACGTGCCCCGTCTCGCGCAGCAGCGTTCGGGCGCACTGACCGGCCCGCGGCTCCACCTCGACGGGGGAGCCGTTGACGTGGAACTTCATCCGGCTGCCTCCCCGGCGGTCGTCGCCCGGCCCCTCGGGGCGGCGGACGGGTGCGCTCCCCCTCGGCCCGGGAGGGATGCCGCCGTCATGCCGCACCCCGCTGCGGCTCGCGCTGGAACTCCGCGCGCAGGCGCTCGGCGAGCACGATGCTCACTCCGCGGCGCCAGTCGGCGCTGCCGAGCGGGTCGGTGTAGAAGTCGGTGGCGCCGGCCACGGCATCCCGCAGTTCCCCGGCTCCCGGCACCCGTGCGAAGCGCAGCACGCGCGGGCGGCGCACCGCCGCCGTCACGACGAACACGCTCGATCCGTCGGGGTCGACGCGCGCGGTGACCACTGCGCCGGAGCGGCCGAGCTCGGCGAGGGCGATCTTGCGCAGGCCGACCTGGGCGGTGAGGGCACGCAGCGGGATGTCGAGCGCGCGCACGACCTCTCCCGGCGCGAGAGAGGTCGCGGCGTTGTCGACGACGAGGTCGGCCACCGCGATGCGGCGCTTGCCGCCGTCGGGCGTCCACACCAGTGCCGTGGCATCCAGGGTCGACAGCAGCGCGATCATCGCGCCGGCCGCGAACGCCTGGCAGACGTTGCCGCCGACGGTCGCGGTGTTCCAGATCTTGAACGACGCCAGCAGGGCGTCGGCGGCGGGGCGGGCGAGAGCGAGGGAGGTCCACGCGAGCGGGGCCTCGTGCTCGACCCACGCCAGCAGGCGCGCGATGGTGCAGGTCGCACCGATCCGCAGGCCCTCGTCGGTCACTTCGAGGACGGGCCAGTCGAGGCCGGTCAGGTCGACGAAGCCGGTCGTGCCCGGCTGCGGCTCGCTCATGAGCCAGGTTCCGCCGGCGATGACGACCTCGCCGTCGCGCAGCGCGAGGTCGGCGCGCGTCCGGGCGACGCGGTACGAGGTGACGCTGGTGATGTCCATGCTCAGCCCGCCAGGATCCGGCCGGTCCAGCGCCCGTCCGCGAGCGAGTAATGCTGACGCGTGCTCTGGCCGAGGGCGTCGCCCCGCCAGAACGTGAGCGTCACGGGGCGCACGCGGAAGCCCACCCATCGCTCCGGCGGGTCGAGCTCGGGATGCGCGGCGTCGAACTCCGCCCACAGGTGCCGGCGTTCGAGCACGTGCAGGTGGGCGTTCTCGTCGGTGTTCAGCCACGCGAGCAGCTGCAGGTAGCGCGAGCGCCGGCGGTACACCTCGGCGGCGTCGGCGGTGCCGACCCGCTCGACGATCCCCCGCACGACGAGCTGGCGCCCCACGTCAGGCCAGGCGACCGACATGGCCGCGACGGGGTTCGCCGCGATCTGCGCCACCTTCGCGCTCGCGGCATCGGTGTGGAAGTACAGCCCGGTGAGGTCGCGATCGCTGACCAGCACGTGCCGCAGCGAGGGCAGGCCGTCGCGGCCCATCGTCGCCAGCGCGGCGAGGGGGCGGAGCTCGCTGTCGTGCGGCGGCAGCCAGCGCACGAGCAGCGTCAGCGGATCGTCGACGAGCGTGTCGACGTCGTCGACGTCGGAACCGAACGTGGTGCCGGCCGTGATCATGGCGACCTCCGAGGATGCTGCGGGTATCGACGAGCGTAGGCAGCGCGCGTTTCGGCGATGTTGCCGCCATGAACATTCGTCGAAACACGGCGTTCGTACACTCCCCGCATGAGCGTGCTGCCCCTCATCGACTCGTGTCCCAAGCGCATGGAGTACGGCCCGTGCGGCGGGGTCGGCTTCGACGGCTCCTGCGAGGTCGACGCGGCGCACCGGTGCGCGTTCGTCCACCGTCCGACCGTGCCGTGGACGGGTCTGGACCGCACTACGGCGGTACGGCCCGCACCGCGCACCGCCGCCGCGACCGCGACCCTCGACGCGCTCGGCTCGCGTCCGTGGATCGTGGCCGATCTGCCGGCGCGGGCGCTGAGCGTGGCATCCATCGACGCGTGCGCCGGAATCCTCACGGGAGAAGTGGATGCCGTCCTGGCCGGCGACGCGGGAAGCGCCCGGGTGCAGTTCCCTCCCGCGTACCGCGCGCACCTGCTGCAGCGGCGCGGCCTGCGCGTGTGGACGGGGCTCAACATGCGCGACCGCAACCGGGTGGCGATCGAGGGCGAGCTCGCCGCCCTCGCGGTCGAGGGCGTCGCCGGGGTGCACTGCGTGACAGGCGATCACACGCAGACGGGGCACCGCCCCGACGCCGCACCCGTGTTCGACCTCGACTCCACCGAGGCCGCCGCCCTGGCCCGCTCCGCCGGGCACGTCGTGTCGGTCGCCGCCTCTCCGGCCGCCCCTCCCGTCGACCGGCGCGCGGCGCGGCTGCGCGAGAAGCTCCGCGCCGGCGCCGACGTGTGCTTCGTCAATCACGCCGGTGGGGCGGAACCCGTGCGCCGTTTCATCGACGAGGTCGGGGACGGCATCCGATTCCTCCCCTGCGTGCCGGTGGTGGTCGACCACGCGTCGGCCGATCTGCTGGAGTCGTTCACGACGCTCGTGCTGCCCGAGGACTTCCTCGCGCGCGTGCGGCGTGCTCGCGACCCCCGCGCCGAGGGGATCGCCCTCGCGGTGGCGATGGCGCAGGAGATGCTCGCGCTCCCCGGCGTCGTCGGCGTCAACCTGTCGGGCGGACGCGAGGGCGCGGAGGAGTCGTTCGCCGAGGCTCTCGCCGAGATCGGGCGGCGCCTGCGCTGAGCGCGCGGGGGCGGCCGCGGCCCCCGGCGGGTGTCCGGGGGCGCCGCGCGCGTCGCGGGGATGCGACGTGTCCGGGGCGCTCGACGACTGGGCGGAGCCGGGGCTGCGGCGCCGCTGGCGATGCGGGTGGGGCGATGTCGCGGGGCGCGGTGTCCGGCGACGCGGGGCAGCGCCGTGTCAGCGCGTGACGGCGGGGGAGAGGTCGGCCGCCACCGCGACGAGATGGCCGCCCTTGCGCTCGAGGCGCGCGACGCCGCGGGAGTCCGCGGCGTCGCGCTCGAGCAGCCGCCACGGGTGCGCGTCGATGTCGGCGCCCCCGGTCGCGCACGCCAGCAGGGCGAGGGGCTCGAGCACGCGCCAGCGGCCCCGCGGGCGCTGCATGTCGACGATGCCCGCGCGACCGCCCGGGCGCACCGCGGCGCACGCGCGGCGCCAGGCCTCGTCGCGCGCGGGGATCACGCTCAGCGCGTAGGTCGAGAACACGGCATCCGCCGCGCGCCCCCCGTTCGCCGCGACGATCGTGGAGGGGTCGAGGGTCGCGGCATCCGCCGACACCAGGGTCACCGAATCGTTCCACCCCGACGCGGCGACCCGACGACGGGCCACGGCGAGCATGTCGGAGCTGCGGTCGACACCGATCACGAGTCCCGTCGGTCCCACGGCCGCGACGAGCCCGGCGAAGTTCAGCCCGGTGCCGCAGCCGAGGTCGATCACGGTGTCGCCGGGTCTCGGGTCGAGAAGGCGGATGCCGGCCTCCCGGCCCGCCCGGTACACCCAGCGTTCGCCCGAGAGCACGTCGTACCAGCGTGCGCCGACGCCGTAGCGGCGCATCGGTGTCGTCATCGCGCCACCCCCCTCTTCCGACCACCCTAGGCTTCGGGGATGACCTCCGTCTCGCGTCGCCGCGCCCGTCCGCTGACCGCCGTCGAAGCAGGTCGGGCGGAGTGGGACCTCGTCGTGGTCGGGGCCGGGAGCGCGGGACTGGTCGGAGCCCGCACCGCGGCCGTGCTCGGGGCGAGGGTGCTGCTCGTCGAGGCGAACGGGTTCGGCGGGGAGTGCCTGTTCACCGGCTGCGTCCCGTCGAAAGCGCTCATCGCCGCGGCCGACGCCGCGCACGACGCACGCGTCGCGGCGCGGATGGGCATCCACGTCGACGGGGTGCGGGTGGACTTCGCCGCCGTGATGGCCCACGTGAAGGGCGCGATCGCCGCGATCGAACCCGTCGATTCGCCCGAGACGCTCGCTGAGACCGGCGTGTACACGCTGCGCGGCCGTGCGCGGTTCGACGGTCCCCGCTCGCTGGTCGTCGAGGGAGTCGGCATCCGCTTCCGCGATGCCCTCGTCGCGACCGGCAGCACGCCGATCGTGCCGGAGGGCGTCGACGTGCTCACGAACGAGACGCTGTGGGACCTCGACGAGCTGCCCGCGACCCTGCTCGTGCTGGGCGGGGGAGCGATCGGATGCGAGATGGCCCAGGCCTTCGTCCGCCTCGGCTCGCGCGTGACCCTCGTGCACCGCGGTGACCGGCTGTTGCCGAAGGAGGATCCCGCCGCGAGCGCCCTGGTGCTGTCGGCCCTGCGCGCCGACGGCGTCGACGTGCGCCTGGGGATGACGCTCGCCGAGGCCTCCCGCGGCGTGGGGGGCACGACCGCGCGGCTCGCTGACGGCACGACGGTGGTCGTCGACCGCGTGCTCGCTGCCCTCGGCCGCCGTGTCGACACGACGGGACTGGGGGTGGAGGCCGCGGGCGTCGACCTCGACCGCTCGGGCGCGATCGCGGTGGACCGCACCCTCGCCACGAGCAACCCGCGCATCCGCGCCGCCGGCGACGCGACGCCGCTGCCGCGTTTCACCCACACCGCGGGGATGTTCGGCAGCATCGCCGCCACCAACGCGGTGCTCGGCCTGTCGCGTCGCGTACGTCTCGACGACGTTCCGCGCGTGACGTTCACCTCTCCCGAGGTGGCGGCGGTGGGGACGTCGACGGTGGATGCCGCGGACTCGGACGTGCGCATCGTCGAGACCGCGCACCACGACCTCGACCGCGCGATCGCCGAGGGCCGCACCGCGGGGTTCACGCGGCTCGCGGTCGACCGGAAGGGACGTGTGGTGGGCGCGACGATCGTGGGTCCGCGCGCCGGGGAGTCGCTCGGGGAGCTCTCGACGGCGGTGTCGCGCGGGCTCTCGGTGCGCGACCTGGCCGGCGTGCTGCACGCCTACCCGACGTACTCGGATGCCGGCTGGAACGCCGCCGTGCGCGACGCCCAGGGCGCCCTGCGCACGGGCGCGGTCGCGGCGGTGATCCGGCTGCTGCGGCGCGTGCGGCGGCGCCGGGGCTGACTCGCGGCCCGGACCCGCGCGGCGCCTCCCGGGGTCGCCGCTCCCCGGCGGTCACCGCAGCAGGCGGTACCCGACCACGACGCGCTGCACGGCGCTCACCCCGACGAAGAGCGCCCACGCCAGCGCGATCCACCCCGCCCAGAACGGCAGCAGCAGCCAGAGCGCGTGCACGATGATCGTCTCGGTGCCCTCGGCGATGCGCCCCAGGAACGACAGCGATCGCCCGTCGTCGAGGCGGCGCCCGGTGCGTTCGGCGATCGACGAGAACGCCAGGAAGGCCGTGCCGTTGACGTAATAGGTCAGCAGCACGAGCAGGAAGGGCCACCACGGGATGCCGAACGCCGCCGTCGCGCCCCACGCGACGCCGAAGACGCCGGCGCCGTAGGCGATGAAGTCGGCCGCGATGTCGAGGAAGCCGCCCGCCTCGCTCTCCCCGCCGTCGCCTTCCGCCCGGCGCCGCCGCGCGAGCGTGCCGTCGAGCCCGTCGGCCACCCGCGACAGCAGCCACAGCACGGCGGCGGCGACCCACCATTGCGCAGCGGCCGCACCGGCCGAGGCCAGGGCGAGCACGAGGCCGGCGACGGTGAGCCGGTCGGGCGTGATCCCGGGACGGTCGAGGGCCGCGGCCGCGGCATCCAGGGGGCCCGAGAGCGCTGCGCGCATCGTGCGGTCAAGCACCGGGGGCTCCCCGCTGATCCCGGCGACGGCGCACGATCGCCCCGGCGACGAGTCCGCCGATCACGAGCACGCCGATCGCGGCCAACGCGGTCCAGAAGCCGGGGCCCAGCTCCCACCCGAACGCGCCGAGGGCCACGTACGCGGCCGACCCCGGGAGGATGCCCACCGCGGTGCCGATGGCGTAGTCGCGGCGCCGCACCGAGGTCAGGCCGGCGCCGTAGTTGATCAGCGTGAACGGGATGACGGGGATGAGCCGGCCGCTCAGCACCGCGAGGAGACCGCGGCGTCCGAGCGCGGCATCCAGGCGGGCCACCCGCGCCCCCGTGAAGCGTTCGACGGCCTCGCGGCCGAGGGCGCGACCGATCAGGAAGGATGCCGCGGCCCCGAGCAGGGCGCCGACGTAGACCATCGCGAACGCCACCGGAAAGCCCCACACCAGACCGGCGGCGATCCCCAGCACGTTCTTGGGGGCGGGGCTCAACGTCAGCGCCGCGTACAGCAGCGTGAAGAGCACGACGCCCGTCCAGCCGACCTGGGTCGACCACGCGCGGATCTGTTCGACGTCGTGCGGGACGAAGACGAAACCAACCGTTGCGACGACGGCGACGAAGACACCGAGAAGCACCAGGCGGAGAAGGGGTCGGCGCATCGCACCGCCCGCGGGTGCGTCGGTTCGGTTCGGTTCCATCGATCACCCTCCGCTTCCCCATACCCTAAGTCCGCACGCGACCTGCGGTCGCCGGTCCCGACCGAGGAGCCCCATGACCCCCCTTCGACACCGACGTCGTCTCGCCGCGATCACCGTGGCCGCGGCATCCGCCCTGTTCGCCCTCACCGGCTGCGCCGCGCCCGCGGCCCCCGACACGGCGGAGTTCGCCGACTGGGATGCCGTGCTGTCGGCCGCGAAGGGTCAGACCGTGCAGCTGTGGATGTACGGCGGCGACGACCAGGGCAACGCCTACATCGACGACGTGCTCGCGCCCGCGGTCGCGGAGTACGGCGTGACGCTCGAGCGCGTTCCCGTCACCGACACCCGTGACGCGCTGAACCGCGTCTTCACCGAGCTGCAGGCCGGCCGCGACGACGGCAGCGTCGACCTGGTGTGGGTCAACGGCGACAACTTCCGCACGGGCAAGGATGCCGGGGCGTGGCGCTGCGGCTGGACGGGGATGCTGCCCTCGATGGCGAACACCTCGGCCGACGACCCGCTGCTGCAGTCCGACTTCGGCACCCCCGTCGACGGCTGCGAGGCGCCGTGGCACAAGGCGCAGTTCACCCTGGCGTACAACGCCGAGGCGATCCCCGACCCGCCGACCACCCTCGCCGGGGTGCTCGACTGGGCCGACGCCCACCCCGGCCGGTTCACGTATCCCGCGCCGCCGGATTTCACCGGCTCGGTGTTCGTGCGCGAAGCCCTGGCGAGCGTGTCGGGCGGAGCCGACGAGGTGCCCACGGCCTTCTCCGAGGACGCCTTCGACGAGCTCGCACCGGCCCTGTGGAGCCGGCTCGATACGCTCGCGCCGAACCTCTGGCGCGGCGGCGACACGTACCCCGCCAACGAGACCGAGCTCGGCCGGCTGTTCGCCGACCGTCAGGTCGACATGACCATGACCTACGGCCCGGCGACGCTCACGGGCCTCGTGGCTGACGGCACCTACCCCGCGCAGACGAAGGTGCTGACGCTCGAGGACGGAACGGTCGGCAACGCCAGCTTCCTCGGCCTGCCCGTCAACTCCGACGCCGCAGCGGGCGCGATGGTCGTCGCGAACGTGGCCCTCTCGGCCGAGCAGCAGGCGAAGAAGGCCGAGCCCGACGTGTGGGGGCAGTTCCCCGTGCTCGACCTGCACGCCCTGTCGGCCGAGGACCGCGCCCTCTTCGACGCCCTACCGGTCTCTCCCGTGGTGCCGCCGTACGACGAGATCTCGCGCAACGCGCACGGCGAGCTCGCCGCCGAATGGGTCCCCGCGCTCGACGACGGCTGGCGGCAGAACGTGCTGTCGCGGTGACCTGGGCGCCCGTCGCCCGGCGCGCCGGCTCGCCCCGCGAGAAGCTGCGCGGGGCGCTGCTGGTGCTGCCCGCCGCCGTGCTCTCGCTCGTGGTGCTGGGCGGCGGCATCGGGGCGACGGCGCTGCAGGCGTCCGGGCTGCTGCCGGTGGTGGGGCGGCCCACCCCGGGGGTCGCGGCCTTCACCGCGCGTCCGGGCGAGCTGTTCGCCGCCGTCGGCGTCTCGCTCAGCGTGGCCGCGGTCAGCACCGTGCTGGCGGTGATCATCGGCACGCTCGCGGCGATCGTGATCGTCTCGCGCACGCGCAGCAGCCGCGCGGTGGCCGCCCTCGGCACCCTCACCGTCACCATCCCGCACCTCATCGCCGCGGCCACCGTGGGGCTGCTGCTGTCGGACGCCGGCGTGCTGCCACGCCTGCTCGGCATCCCTCCCGAATCGTGGGCGCCGTGGGTCGGCGGCCCGCTGTGGGGCGCCGCGATCGTCGAACTGGCGTGGAAGGAGTCGGCGTTCATCGCCCTCATCGTCACGGGCACGCTTGCGACCCGCATCCAGACCTACGACGAGACCGCGGCGCTGCTCGGCGCGGGTCGCGCGCAGCGCTTCCGCCACGTGCTGCTGCCGTTGACGGCGCCGACGATCCTCATCGGAGCGGCGATCAGTTTCGTCTACGCTCTCGGCTCCTACGAGGTGCTGTGGTTGCTGGGACGCACCTCGCCCGAGCCGCTGCCCGTGCTCGCGGTGCGCCTGTTCCAGGGCGTGTCGCTCGACTCGCGACCCGAGGCGGCCGCAGTGGCGCTGGTGACGAGCGCGCTCGCCCTGGCCGCGGTGGCCCTGACCTTCGCCGCGCTCCGGCGGACGGCGGCGTGGCGATGACCGCCGTCGACAGCCCCCTCACCCGCTCGCGCGGCGCCGGCAAGGCTCTGCGGCGACTGCTCGCCGTCGTCCTCGCGGTGTGGTTCGCTCTGCCCTTGCTGCCGCTCGTGCTGTGGTCGTTCGCCGACCGCTGGAGCTTCCCGTCCGTGCTCCCCACCGCCCTCGGCATCCGCTCGATCGACCAGGCGATCGCGTTCGGCGCGGTGCCGGCGCTGGGCCGCTCGCTCGTGCTCGGGATCCTCGTCGCGATCACGGCGACGCTGTTGGGTGCGCTCGCCGCCCGCGCGCTCACCTTCGGGGCCGTGCCCGGGGCGCGGTTCGTCTCGGTGCTGCTGCTCGCGCCGATCGCGCTCCCGCCCTTCGCCGCGGTGCTCGGCGTCAACGTCGTGCTGCTGCGCGCGCACGTGCCCTCGCTCGTCGGGGTGGCGATGGTGCTGACGGTCATGGCGCTCCCCTACACGGCGTTCGTGATGCGCACCGCCTACGGCGCCTACGACCGCTCGTACGAAGAGGAGGCGCGTCTGCTCGGTGCCGGGCGCCTGCAGGTGCTGCGGCGCGTGCAGCTGCCGCTGATCGCGCCGGCGCTCGCGCGCGCCGCGTTCCTCGCCTTCCTCGTGGCGTGGAGCGACTACATCGTCACGCTCATCGTCGGCGGGGGAGAGGTGGTCACCCTGCCTCTCGTCGTGGCGTCGGCGGCCGCGGGCCTCGGTAACGACGCCGCCGTGGCGCTGATGTCGCTGATGTCGATCGTGCCCCCCGTGATCCTGCTCGTCGGCGTCCTCGCTCTGGGGCATCGTCGGCACCCCCGCACCCGGAAAGAGGTGGTCGCGTGAGCGCCGACCTGGTCCTGACGGGCCTGACCAAGACCTTCCCCGCCTCGACGGCCCCCGCTCTCGACGACCTGTCGCTGACGGTCGCCGCGGGAAGCTGCACCGCGGTGCTCGGACCCAGCGGCTCGGGTAAATCGACCCTGCTGCGCGTGGTCGCCGGCCTCGAGACCCCGGATCGAGGGACGGTCGCCATCGCCGATCGGGACGTCGCCCCCATCCCCGCCGAGCAGCGCGGCGTCGGCATGGTCTTCCAACGGTCGCTGCTGTTCCCGCACCTGTCGGTGCTCGACAACGTCGCATTCTCGGACCGGGTGTCCGGGATGCCGCGTGCCCGCGCCCGCGAGCGCGCAGAGCGGTACCTCGACACCGTGCGCCTCGCCGGCTACGGCCGACGCCGGGTCGGGGAGCTGTCGGGCGGGCAGGAGCAGCGCGTCGCGATCGCGCGCGCCCTCGCCGCCGAGCCCGCCGTGCTGCTGCTGGACGAACCGTTCAGCGCGCTCGACTCGGCGCTGCGGGCCGACATGCACGACCTGCTCGAAGCGGTGCGCGCCGACGTCGCCCCGACGATCCTGCTCGTCACGCACGACCGCGACGAAGCCGCACGGGTCGCCGACCGCATCGCGCTCGTCGAGCACGGCCGGCTGCTGCACGAGGGCACGGTCGTCGAGGCCTACCGCCGCCCGGGGAGTCTGCGCGCGGCCGAGCTCATGGGCACGCGCAACGCCGTCCCCGGCGAGGTGCGCCGCGGCATCCATCGCAGTGCGCTCGGTGAGCTCGCCGCGACGGGTCTCGCCGACGGAGCGGCGACGCTCGTCTTCCGCCAGGAGGACGTGCGGGTGGGCGACCGACCGGATGCCGCCTCCCTCGGCGTCGTCGGAACGGTCGGGGCGCGGCGGCCGGTGGGTGCGCGCAGTGAGGTGACGGTGCGCGCGGGCGCGCTGACGCTGCACGCGGAGGTGCCATCGGTGTCGGGCCTGCGGCCCGGCGATGAGGTCGCCGTGTCGATCGCGGCCGAGCTCGCGCACGTCGTCGCGGGCTGACGTCGAGCGGGGCGGCCCGGCCGACGGGGCGCGCAGAGCGCACCCGATCAGCCCGTACCGGCAGCATGCGCCGCGAGCCGGGATCCTCCGACCCGCGGCTTCCCGCACGCGGCTCAGGCCGTACGCGCGCCCGTCTCGCGCACCGCGGTCAGACCCGAGGGGCGCGCGGTCACCGTGGCGCCCGGACGCACCGTCGGCAACGGCAGGATGCGGCGGAGCTCCTCGTTCTCTCCCGGGTCGAGCACGGAGTGCTGCACGCACGCGGGCACCAGACGGCCGTCCTCGGGGTGCGCCATCGCGTACATGCACGCGCCCAGGCGCTCCTGCGTCTCGCGCAGCAGCGGGTCGTCGGCGACGACGCCCTCTTCCATGAGCTTCCACGCGGGCGCGACCTGCTCGGCATCCATGAAGTTGTGGATCACGAAGGTCTTGAACGACACCTTGCCGCGGCGGGCCGCCGACACGACCTGTCGCAGACCACCCGCGCGGCGCAGCACGCGCGCCATCAGGCCGATCAGCGGAGGGATGTCGCGCGGATGCGACGCGAGGGCGCGCACGACCTTGACGGCCAACACGTGACGGGGGATGCCGCCGAAGATCATGCCGCCGAAGTGCGACAGGAACCTGTCGCGGGCCGCGATGTCCTTCGGGTCCTCGGGGTCGAGCACGGGGGCGAAGGTCTTTCCGACGCGCACACCCACGGTCGAGCGGTTGCAGCGCGGGTCGCCGAACTGCGTCGCCTGCCACGGCAGCTTCTGCCCCGCGCCGGCCTCGATCTTCTCCCACACCGCGTCGATCGTGACCTCGCCGAAGTCCTCGCGCCAGCGGCGGTCGTCGCCGATGAACGCCGCCGGCTGGAACGACATCATGTCGAACGGCATCTCGAGCACGTCGCGCGTGACCTGCTCGACCTCCGCGACGTTCGAGGGGGTGACCGTCATGTTGTGCGCGAGGTAGCTGCTCACGCCGTGGTCGCGCTTGAGGTCGACGAACATGCGGGCGAACTTCTCGCGGAACGGGTTGAGCTCCGCCTCGCCGCGGGGGCGCACGGCACCGCGACGGCCGCGCATGAGCGAGTCGAAGTGCGCCGCGAACGACACCTTGTCGAAGCGCGGCTTGCCGTCCTCGTCGAGGACGACGTCGAGCAGGTAGTCGTAGTCGAAGTCGCCGTGCGTCATCGACATGGGCTCACGGCCGACGGCGCGCATGGCGAGCAGGGAGCGGGCGTGGTCCTCGGCGCTGAGCAGGCTCACCTCGCCGCCGATGAGCTGGGCGTGGGCGCGTGGTCCGCGCACCTCGCGCAGATAGTCCATCTGGCGGGTGACGTTGTCGACGGTGTGGTCGCCGTCGATGCGTACCTTGTTGGCGTCCGCCGAGTGGTAGCAGGGCGAACACGTGAGGTTGCACTTGGGGAAGACGCCGTGCGTCCCCTCGCACCCGACGGCGCTGCGCCCGAGCAATTGACTCGGGGTCTTGGCGTGTTCAGGCAGTTCCGCCCACCGCCGGTCGAGGGCGCGGCGCGTCTCGGGGTGGATGGGGCGGGTGTCGAGTTCGAACCGCCGGAGGGTCGTCGCCAGTCGCATGTCGTCCTTTCGTGGCGTCGTCGCACTACGAGAAGTCTTCGCCGCGCGCCCGGGTTCGGATTGCGCAGGGCTCCATCCTGCCTCCACGCGGCGTCGATGCGGCGCGCCGGGGCTGATCGGCGCCGAAGAATCCCGTGGATGCGGTCCTGCCGGAGGTCGGGACGCACAGTGGCCTCCGGGCCTCCGCGCGGGTTCCCGATCGGATCAGCGGATGCCGGCGACCCGACGTGTCGTGACGGCGGCCATGACCGCCCCCGCGACGCGGTCGGTGTGGCGGAGCGAAAGGGCGTTGGAGTTCGGTCGGGTGAAGGCCCCGGCCTCGAGCCCCGCGGTGAAAGGACCCAGCGCGAAGAGCGTCTCCTGCGCGATGCCGTCGCGCGAGACCACCCGCCCGTCGGGGTCGACGTCGATGCGGCCGAGGGAGCCGGCGAACTGCTCGTCGGCCACGTGCACCTCCCGCCCGTGCCGGGTCGCGAGCTCGCGCAGGGCCGGGTTGTCGCTCGCTGCCGCGGCGGGTGCGGGCAGCCACGCGTCGACGAGAGCGGCGGCGACGACCTCGCCCGCGCGGCGGGGGGAGGTCGCGACGAAGCCCCGGGGCGGGTCGAGGTGCACCGTCAGGTCAGGGCCGAGGAAGCGCACGACGCCCGCGTCGGCGAGCGCGAGCAGCTCCTCCAACCGGTGCGGCGGCGGTCCCGACGCGACGTAGCTGAAGAAGGTGTGCCAGGTGACGGGCAGGTCGACCGCGCGCGAGCGTGCGCTCCATCGATCGACCGGGATGTCGCCGAGCGCGAGGAAGGACCCGAGGATCGTGAGGAAGAGTGCCTGCGTCGTGCTGTGCTCCGCCGAGGTGCGCAGCAGCAGATCGTCGGCGATGTGCCGGCGGACACGCGCGTGCACCGCCCGCTCATCGAGGAAGGTCTCCTCGCCCAGCGGGACGTCGAGGGTGCGCACGTCGAAACGGTCGAGGGGATCCGGCACCACCTCGGCGACGGCGCGACGCAGCGCCGCTGTGTCGCCGTCGACGGCCCGCAGCGTCGCGCGGAACGCCTCCCACGTGGTGCCGACCCGTTCGGGATGCCCGGTGAAGAGCTCGCGATAGTGCGCCCACACGAGCTCCCGCGCGATGAGCGGCCACACGTCGTCGACGAAGTCGATGCTGCCCGGTCGATCCAGCAGCTCGGCGATGGCCGCGGGCGTGAGCACTTCGCGCTCGGGTGCATCGCCCTGCACCTGGGACGCCACCTTCGACCGGTACGGCACACCGCGCCGCGACCCGAGGTGCAGACGCGGCTCGCGCCCCGAGGCGGTGTAGGCGAGCTTGCCGTCGGCGCGGCGCGAGAAGCGGCCCCCGCGTCCCTGGGTCAGGAGCACGACGGCATCCACCGACGCCAGTCCCATCCCCCGCACGATGACGTCGGCGCCGGGTGCGAGGCGCGACAGGTCGGCGTCGGCGGTGAAGGCCGGCTCGAGGTAGACGAAACCCGCGGCGGCGGCTGCGGCGCTCACGTCGAGGGCGGTGCCCTCGGGCTCGCGTCCGTTGTGTCCGACCGCGTAGACGACGACGTCGCCGCTCAGGCGCGTGCCGTCGGCGAGTGCGACCTCCCACCCTTCGGGGGTGTCGTCGACCCACTGCACGCTGCCCGGATGCCATCGCACCTCGACGCCGGGCGGGGCGATGGCGACCGTGCGACGCCAGAACCAGTCGAGGTACAGGCTCTGCAGGCGGCGCGTCGGAAAGCTGTCGCCGCGCAGACCGTGCACCTCGTCGGTCAGCGCGGGATCGTCGATCCGCACATCGGGCAGGCGCCCGTCGCGCACGCGCTCCGCCCACTCGATGAGGGAGGGGCCCGAGCGCACCGGACCGGAGATCACACAGCTGTCGTCGGTGAAGACCGTCACGTCGCGCGCCATGGAGTTGAGTTTCAGCAGCGGTGACTGTTCGTACCGCCAGATGCGGCCGCCCCCGGGCGGGAACGGGTCGACGAGCGTGATGCGCAGGGGCGCGGCCGTGGCGCGCGTGCGCCGTGCGAGCAGGCGCTCCACGAGCATCACCGCCCGCGGTCCCGCCCCCACGATCACGACGTCGCTCACGGCGCGGTGACCCGTTCGCGAACCGCCGGCAGCCCCAGCAGGTCGTGCAGCGTCGCACCCTCGTCGTACGAGCGGCGGTACGAGCCCCGCTCCTGCAGCAGCGGCACGACCCGGTCGGCGAACTCGTCGAGACCGTGCGGGGTGACGTGCCCGACCACGGTGAACCCGTCGGTCGCCCGCTCCTGCACGTAGCGGTCGATCTCGGATGCCACGTGCTCCGGCGTCCCGACGAAGGTGTGGTTCGCCGTCAGGCGGATGACGAGTTCGCGGATGCTGAGGTTCTCGGCCGCGGCCTGGTCGCGCAGCTGCCCGACCCGGGCGCGGATCGCGGCGTGCCGGCCCGCGAAGCCCTGTGCGGTCTCGACGCCCGTGTCGGGCTCGACGTCGGGGAGAGGCCCGTCGGCGTCGTAGTCGCTGAGGTCGCGGTTCCAGATCTGCTCGAGATACGTGACCGCCGTCTGCGGGCGCACCTGGGCGAGGGCGATCTCGCGCGAGCGCTCGCGGGCTTCCGCGGCGGTGTCGCCGAGCACGAAGGTCGCGGCGGGCAGGATCTTCAGGGAGTCCTCGTCGCGGCCGTGCGCGGTCAGCCGCCCCTTCACGTCTCGGTAGAACTGCTGCGCGTCGGCGAACTCCGTGTGCAGCGAGAAGATCACGTCCGCGTGCGCGGTGGCGAAGTCGCGACCGTCGGCCGAGTCGCCCGCCTGCACGATGACCGGCCGCCCCTGCGGCGAGCGGGGCACGTCGAGAACGGCGTCCACGTCGAACAGGCGCGACGCGTGCCGCACCCGCGCGATCGCCCCGGCCCGCAGGAACGTTCCGGTCTCGGCATCCGCCTCGATCGCGTCGTCGCGCCACGAAGACCACAGCGCCTTCGACAGCTCGGCGAACTCCGAGGCCCGCACGTAGCGGTCGGCGTGGTCGAGGTAGCCGCCGCGGCGGAAGTTGGCGCCGTGGAAGGCGTCGGAGCTGGTCACGGCGTTCCATCCGGCACGGCCGTTCGACAACAGGTCGAGGGTGCCGAGCTGACGCGCGAGCTCGTACGGTTCGTTGAAGGTGGTGTTGAGCGTGCCGACGAGCCCGATGTGCTCGGTGACCGCGGCCAGCGCCGTGAGGATCGCGAGGGTGTTCGGGCGCCCGGCGACGTCGAGGTCGTGCAGCTGCCCGCGGTGCTCGCGCAGGCGGAGCCCCTCGGCGAGGAAGAGATAGTCGAACAGGCCGCGCTCGGCGGTGCGGGCGAAGTACTCGAACGACGAGAAATCGATCTGGCTGCCCGCGGCCGGGTCGGTCCACACCGTGGTGTTGTTCACACCGGGGAAATGGGCGGCGAGGTGGATCTGCCGACGGGTCATGCGCCGACCTCCTGACGGGCGTAGCGACTGGCGGGGCGGGGGAGTCCGAGACGTTCGCGCAGCGTCGCCGCTGCGTCGTCGGGCCGCAGGATGCCGGCCTCCGCCGCCCGCGGGACGACGCTCGCGGCGATGGCCTCGAGGTCGGCGGGCAGGCGGGCCGGACGCAGGCGGATGCCGTCGACCCCGGCCGCGGCCAGGGCCCGCAGCTCGTCCACGACATCGTCGGCGGTGCCGACGACCACGCGGGCGTCGGTGGTGAGCGTCGCCCGATCCTGCAGGCGGTCCCACACGGCGGAGGCGGCCTCGCGCGTCTCCTCGACGAGCACGAGCACATCGGCGAACACGCGCAGCGGCTCGTCGAGCGTGCGCACCGCGTCCGCGGCATCCCGCAGCTCATTGAGGATGCCGGTCACCGACGCCGCGTCGGAGGGGGTGATGAACACCAGGTCGGCGTGCTCCGCGGCGAAGCGGTAGGGCACGCTCTGGTGCGCGAGGGCGGTGATCAGCGGCTGGCCCTGCGGGGAGCGCGGCACGATCGAGGCGCCGGTGATCGAGAAGAACTCGCCCGCGTAGTCGATGTTGTGCACGCGGTCGCGGTCGAGGAATCTGCCCGTCTCGAGGTCGCGCACGATCGCCTCGTCCTCCCACGAGTCGGCGAGCCGGCGGATCACCTCGGCGACCTCGCCCGCCTCGCGGAACGCACCGAGCAGCGCCGGGTCGTCCTCGACCCGACCCGACGCGGGCAGGCCCGCAGGGCCGCCGGTGCGGCGTCCGAAGTTGGCTCGCTCCTGCTCCGTCGATCCGGCCACGAGCCGCACGCCCCCGCGTCCGCGGCTCGCGTGATCGAGCGTCTGCAGCCCGGTCGCGACGTGGAAGGGCTCCGGGTGCGCCGTCGTCACCGTGGGCACGAGGCCGATCCGGCCCGTGACCGGGGCCAGGAACGACGCCAGCAGCACCGCGTCGAGGCGCCCGCGGACGCGGTCGCGCCGCGTCTCGGCATCCGGTTCGCTCGAACGGCCGCCGAGGCTGAGCGCATCCTCGATCGTGGCGAAGAGCACCCCGGCGCCTTCGGCGGTGCGGATCAGATCGCGCCAGTACGCGGCTGATGTCAGTGCGGTGGGGTGGGCGCCGGGCTCGCGCCAGGCGGCGGGATGCCAGCCGGCCCCGTCCAGGGCGACGGCGAGGTGGATGCGGTCCGGCATCGAGGCTCCTTGTTCTGCGGGCGGCGGATCAGCGGGCGGCGGATCGTCTTCACTGTCGCGCGAGGGTGGCGCGGGCCTCAATCGGTGACGTAACGCAACGCCTCGCAGCGACACGTTCGCCGACGAGGCCGCGGAACTTAGCGCTTCCCGCCGGACGACGCACTCCTCGGAGCGGTCTGTGACGCCGCGCGACGCGGCGTTTCCGACGGTGACGGGGCGCTACGGCCCGTGTCGGCCGAGGTGAGGGCGGCGGCACCGGGGCCTACCTTCGGCCGGAGTCCCGTCGCCCATCGCATCCCGGAGAGAGGTTCGCCCATGAGCACTTCCGTCGTCGTCGCCCCGCTCACCGGTCTGCCCGCCCTGCTCGACGCCGTGCGCGAGGTCGCCCCGCACCTCGACGTGCGCGCGCCCTCGGCCGCGACGGCCCCCTTTGCCTTCGACGCCGGAACCGCTCCCCGTCACGGGGAGGCGGACGAGGACGGGCCCGCGGTCGCCTTCCCCTACACCGTCTCCGAGGTGCAGCAGCTCGTGCTCCTCGCCGGGCGGCACGGGGTGAGCATCGTCGCGCGCGGTGCCGGCAGCGGGTTGTCGGGAGGCGCCTCGGCGACCCGTCATCAGCTCGTGGTGTCGACGGACCGTCTCGATCGCATCGTCGAGGTCTCGCCCGCCGACGAGGTCGCGGTCGTCGAACCCGGCGTCCTCAACGCCGCCCTCAACGAGAGGCTCGCGCCCCTCGGCCTGTTCTACGCCCCCGACCCCGCGAGCTGGCGCATCTCGACCATCGGCGGCAACATCGCCACCAACGCCGGGGGCCTGCGCTGCGCCAAGTACGGCGTCACCCGCGAGTCGGTGCTCGCCCTCGACGTCGTCCTCGCCGACGGGAGTCTCGTCTCGATCGGCCACCGCTCGATCAAGGGCGTCACCGGCCTCGACCTCGTCTCGCTCTTCGTCGGATCCGAGGGGGTGCTCGGCATCGTCGTCGGGGCGACCGTCCGCATCCGACCACTCCCCGTCGCCCGCCGCACGGTGACGGCGTTCTTCGACTCCACCGCGGCGGGGGCCGCCGGCATCGGCGCCATCACCGCGTCGCGCGTGCGCCCGAGCGTCATCGAGTTCCTCGACGAGCCCACCCTCGTCGGCATCGACGCCGCGCAGGAGTCGGGACTCCGTGCCCGGGGCGCGGCCCTGCTGCTCATCGAACTCGACGGCTTCGGTATCGACGAGCAGACCGCCGAGCTCACCGTCGCCCTCGAGAGCGCCGGCGCTCGCGTGCGCGTCGAGAGCGACGCGGATGCCGAGACGCTGTGGGAGCTGCGACGGTCCGGGCGCCGGTTCGACGACGACTCGTGGTTCGTCGGTGGAGATGTCGCCGTGCCGAAGTCGCGCATCGCCGAGGTCTTCGCGGGCTTCCCCGCCCTCGAGGAGCGCTATGGCGTCGCCGTGAGCGCCGTCGCTCACGCCGGAGACGGCAACCTGCACCCCGTCATCACCCTGCCCATCCCCGCCGGCGCTGATCCCGCCGCCTTTCCCGCGGTCCTGCACGACGCGGCCGACGACCTCGTCCGCGCGGCCCTCGCCGTCGGCGGCACGGTCAGCGGAGAGCACGGCATCGGCACGGTCAAGCGCGAGCTCGCGGCTGAAGAGCTCGCGGAACGCGTGCGCGTGGCCCAGCTCGCGATCAAGGACGCGCTCGATCCGACCGGGCTCTTCAACCCCGGAAAAGCCCTCTGAAACCCGTTCCCCACAGCACCTCCCCACAGCACAAGGACTCGTCATGAACCTTCGTCTCCGACGCCTCCTCGGCGTCGCCTCCGCCCTCACCGTCGGGGCCGTCCTGCTCAGCGGATGCGGCGCCGGTACCGCAGCCGGCCCGGCCGAGAGTTCGACGCCGAAGCCCGGCGGCGACCTCGTCTTCCTGATCGACTCGCTCGGCGCGACCTGGATCCCGAACAACAGCGCGATCTCGAGCTACCAGGGCCAGATCTGGGGCAACCTCACCGACAAGCTGATCTACGTCGACGCCGAGGGCACCCTCAGCCCGTGGATCGCCGAGAGCTGGGACGAGAACGCCGGCAAGACGCAGTTCACCCTGCACCTCAAGGACGGCGTCACCTTCTCGGACGGCACGCCCCTGGATGCCGCCGCGGTCGTCGCGAACATCGACATCTGGGCCAAGGGGCGCCCCGACGACGGCATCAACCGCATCGGCCTGTTCCCCTCGGCGAACTACGTGGGCGCCGAAGCGGTGGATGCCACGACGGTGACGGTGTCGTTCTCGGCTCCGACCCTGAGCTTCCTCCCGACCCTGGCCTACCACGGCTCGATCCTGATCTCGCCGGCGACCCTCGCCCTCCCCGCCGCGCAGCAGGCCGACCTCACGAAAGACATCGGCAGCGGCCCGTTCGTCGTCGAGAAGGTCGCCGAGGGCGACAGCGTCGTGCTGAAGAAGCGCGACGACTACGACTGGGGCCCCGAGGCCGTCGGCCACGAGGGCCCGGCCTACCTCGACACGATCACCTACAAGCAGGTCGCCGAGCCCACCCTGCGCACCGCCTCGGTCGAGTCGGGCCAGGCGCAGGTGGCGTACAACGCCAGCCCGCAGGATCTCGAGGCGCTCAAGGGCGAGGGACTGACCGTCGAGACGCCCCGCTACCTCGGGTTCGTCAACGGGTACGCCCTGAACACCTCGGTGGCTCCCTTCGACGACATCACGGTGCGCCGGGCCGTGCAGCACGGCATCGACCGTGACGAGATCCTCTCGACGGTCTACACCCCCGACTGGTTCGCGGCCGAGTCGCTGTTCCAGAGCACGGTGCCCGAGGCCACCGACCACACGGCCGACTTCGCTTACGACCCCGACAAGGCCGTGGCCCTGCTCGACGAGGCGGGCTGGACGAAGGGCGCCGACGGCGTCCGCACGAAGAACGGCCAGAAGATGTCGTTCACGCTCTACCCCAACCCCTACCTCCAGGCGTCGCAGTCCGTCGATGAGCTCGTCGACCAGCAGCTGACGAACCTCGGCTTCGAGGTGAACCTCGAGACCTACGACGTTCCGACCTACGGGCAGAAGGTCATCGGCAACGCCGCGGTCCCCGCGAACGAGATCACCCGCAGCTTCGTCGACGTCGGGACGGTGGCCGGCGTCCTGACCTCGCAGAAGAAGGGCGACGAGGACTGGTTCAAGGTCGGCACGTCGGATGCCACGCTGAACGACCTGTCGACGCGCATCGCCACGGCCACCGACCGCGACGCCCGCGCGAAGGTGGCCGACGAGCTGCAGGGCTACATCCTTCAGCAGGGCTACTTCGTGCCGCTCACCCAGATCGTGCAGCGCGTCTACGTTCAGGCGCCCGAGGTGAACGGCGTCTCGTACAACGGCCTCGCCTACGCGTACTACCTGGACGCCTGGCTCACCCGCTGACGTCCTCCCGACCTTCGCGAACGAAAGGAGAGAGCATGCTCGGCACCTACGGCCGCTTCGCGCTGCGGCGCACGGGCCAGGCGCTCGTCGTCGTGCTGCTGGCGTACCTGTTCACGTTCTTCGTGATCAGCATCCTGCCCGGCGACCCGATCACGAGCACCCTGCGCAACCCCGACAACGGCTTCACCGAAGACGACATCGCCCGCATCGTGTCGTACTACGGCCTCGACCAGCCGTGGTGGGTGCAGCTGGGGTCGTCGCTCGGGCGCTTCGTCGTCGGCGATCTCGGCGTCTCCCTGCGCTCGAACCTGCCCGTCGGAACCCTCGTGCTCGACGCGCTCGGCTCGACGCTCAGTCTCGCGGGGGCCGCCCTGCTGGTCGCCGTGGTGCTGGCCGTCGCGATCGCGTACGGCACGCAGTTCCTCCCGCCCCGGTTCGGTCAGGGAGTGCTGCGCTCGCTGCCCTCGCTCTTCCTGTCTGTGCCGAACTTCGTGATCGGCCTGCTGCTGATCCACGTGTTCGCTTTCGGGCTCGGGCTGTTCAGCATGATCGACACCGAGACGCCCTGGGGAACGTTCTTCGCGGCCGTGGCCCTCGGCATCCCGGTCTCGGCGCAGCTCGCCGAGGTGCTCATCGCCTCGCTCGACCACGAGTCGCGGCAGGAGTACGTCGCGGTGGCGCGCTCACGCGGCCTCGGTCAAGGCGCGCTGTTCCTGCGTCACCTCGTGAAGCCCTCCGCGCTGCCGACGGTGACCGTGCTCGCGCTGATCGTCGGCGAGCTGCTGGGCGGCGCGCTCATCACGGAGGCGATCTTCGGTCGCGTGGGCATCGGGACCCTCGTGGAGCAGGCCGTCGCGAGCCAGGACCTTCCGGTGCTGCAGGCGGTGGTCTCTCTCGCGGCGATCGTGTTCGTCGTGGTCAACCTCGTCGCCGACCTGGCCTACCCGCTCCTCGACCCGCGGGTGTCGATCGGCTCGCGCGGGAGCACCGTCGCCGCCCCCGCGGCCGATGCACCCGCACCGGCGCTGCGTGAAGAGGTGAGCATCGTATGACCGCCGCACCCCTGTCCCCGGTCGCGGCCCCGGTGCCGTCCGCGGCCGACCCGTCGCCGGGATCGGTGTCGGGATCCGCCCCGGGCGGGCCGCTCGCCCGCATCCGTGGCATCCGTCTGTCCGTTCCGGTCGACGTGATCGTCTCGTTCGGGGTCGTCGCCGTGGTCGTGGCGTTCTCGCTCGCGCCGTGGCTCTTCACCGCGCAGAATCCGGCGCAGGGCGTGCCCGCCGACAAGCTGCAACCGCCGAGCGCGGCGCATCTGCTGGGCACCGACCACCTCGGTCGCGACCTGTTCGCCCGCATCGTCTTCGGCGCGCAGTCGTCGGTGACGAGCGCCCTGGTCGCCGTGGCGATCGGGGTCGTCGTCGGGGGCCTCATCGGCCTGCTCGCCGGGTTCCTCGGCTCGTGGACCGATACCGTGCTCGCCCGCTTCGTCGACGTGCTGTTGGCGATCCCGGCGTTCCTGCTCGCCGTCGTGATCGTCAGCTCGCTCGGCTTCCAGACGATCAACGCCGCGATCGCGACGGGCGTCTCGGCCGTGGCGGTGTTCGCGCGGGTCATGCGGTCCGAGGTGCTGCGCGTGCGCTCGTCGGTGTTCGTCGAGGCGGCGCGGCTGCAGGGCGGATCGACCCTGCACGTGCTGTTCCGGCACGTGCTCCCCAACGCCTCGCGCTCGCTCATCCCGCTCGCCGTGCTGCAGTTCGGGCTGTCGATCCTCGTCATCGCGGGGCTCGCCTTCCTCGGCTACGGCGATCCGCCCCCGGCATCCGACTGGGGTCTGCTCATCTCGGCGGGCAAGGACTACCCGCGCGCGCCGTGGCTCGTCGTGTGGCCGGCCCTGGTGACCGTGGCCACCGTGCTCTCGATCAACCGCATCAGCCGGTGGCTGAGGAGGACGTCATGACCATCACCCTTCCCCTCCGCGAGGAGGCGGGCGCGACGCCCGCGCCCCTGCTGCACGTGCAGAACCTCTCGGTCGCGTACGGGCGCACCCCCGTGGTGCACGACGTGTCGTTCTCGATCCCGCGCGGCGGCAGCCTCGCGCTCATCGGCGAATCCGGGTCGGGGAAGTCGACGATCGCACGGTCGGTGCTGCGGCTTCTGCCGCGCGACACCGGTCGGGCGAGCGGGCGCGTGGAGTTCGCCGGCGACGAGGTGCTGGGGCTTTCCGAGACGCGGTTCCGGCCGTTCCGCGGCCGCCGCATCGGTTTCGTCCCGCAGGACCCCTCGCACGCGCTCAACCCCGTGCGCACGGTCGGCGCGCAGGCGCTCGAGGCGGCGGCGCTGACCGACGCCCCCGGCCGCCGCGCGGCCGTCCTCGACATCTTCGCCCGGGTGGGTCTGCCCGACCCGGCCCGCGTCTACGACTCCTACCCGCACCAGCTCTCCGGCGGCATGCTGCAACGCGTGCTGATCGGCCTCGCGGTGCTGCCGCGGCCCGATCTGCTCGTGGCCGACGAGCCCACGAGCGCCCTCGACGTCACGATCCAGAAGCGCATCCTCGACCTCCTCGACGAGCTGCGCGGCGAGCTCGGAATCGGTCTGCTGCTGATCACCCACGATCTCGCGATCGCCGCCGAGCGCACCGACGAGATCGTGGTGCTCAAGGACGGGCGGGTCCAGGAGGCGGGCGCCACCGGAGACGTCTTCGCCGCGCCGACGTCGGATTACACCCGGCAGCTGCAGGCCGACGCCCCGGCCCTCAACCCCGACCGCTACCGTCACGCCGACGGGCGCGGGGTCGACGCGTGGACCACCGACACCACCGCCGCCCGCATCGAGGTGCGCGAGATCTCGAAGAGCTTCGTCGTCGACGGCACCGCTCGCGCCGCCGTGGCCGGGGTCTCCTTCCGCGTCCCGCCGGGCACGACCCACGCGCTCGTGGGCGAGTCGGGTTCGGGGAAGACCACCACCGTGCGCCTGCTGCTGGGGCACGAGACCCCCGACGCCGGCGAGATCCTCGTCGACGGCGCGGCGGTGACCGGGCGCACCGAGGCGGAGCTCCGCGGCATCCGTCGTCACCTCCAGCTCGTGTACCAGAACCCCTTCACCTCCCTCGATCCCACGTGGAGCGTCGGGCGGATCATCCGCGAACCGCTCGACCGGTATCGCGTCGGCACGCGCACCGAGAGGTCCGCCAAGGTCGCCGAAGCCCTGGATGCCGTGGGCCTGCCGCCGCAGCTCGCTCGCCGCCGCCCCGACGCGCTGTCGGGCGGCCAGCGTCAGCGCGTCGCGATCGCCCGGGCCCTGGTGCTCGAGCCCGACGTCATCGTGCTCGACGAGCCGACCTCGGCCCTCGACGTCACCGTGCAGGCGGGGGTGTTCGACGTCCTCCGCCGCCTGCAGCGCGAGCGCGGCCTCACCTACCTGTTCGTCTCGCATGACCTGGCGCTCGTGCGGCAGATCGCCGACACCGTCTCCGTGCTCCAGGGCGGACGCGTGGTCGAGGCCGGACGCGTGGCCGACGTGCTCTCGCACCCGCGCGAGGAGTACACGCGCGCCCTCGTCGACGCGATCCCGTCCCCCGATCTCCGGAGCTCCCGATGACCGTTCTCGCCCCCTCCCGTCCCACGCTCGTCCGGGCCTTCAGAGCGCCGAAGGGGTTCGGCGACCAGACCCTGCGCGATCGCCGTCCGGACGCGATCGAGCTGCTCGGCGGCATCCCGGATCCGTCCGTGCTGCCGACCGCCGAACTCACCGAGGCCACGGCCCGCGTGCTCGCCCGGCCCGGCGCGCCGTCGCTGCAGTACTCGCGGACCGAGGGCATCCCGGCGCTGCGCGAGTGGATCGCCGCCCACGAGGGCGTGGCCGTGGAGCGGGTGCTCGTCACCAACGGCGGATTCCACGGGCTCGCCGTCGCGGTGCAGACGGTGCTGGAGGGCGGCGACCTCGTCGCGGTCGACAACCCGGTGTTCCCGCTGTTCCTGCGCGGGCTCGAGCTCGTCGACGCGCGCGTGCTGCCCATCCGCGTGGGGGCCGAGGGGCTCGACGTCGATGCGCTCGCCGCGGAGCTGCGCGCCGGAGCCCGGCCCGCCGCGGTCTACACGGTGCCCGAGTTCCACAACCCGTCGCAGTCGTCGCTGCCCACGGCTCGCCGCCGCGAGCTCGTCGACCTGGCCGAGAAGTACGGCTTCGTCGTCTTCGCCGACGACCCCTACCGCGAACTGCGTTTCCACGGCGAGCCCGAGTCGCTCGCCCCGTTCCACGACTCCGACCACGTCATCCACGTCAACACCTTCACCAAGACCCTCGGCCCGGGTCTGCGCCTGGGCTGGGTCGTGCTTCCCGAACGCCTGGTCCCGGATGCCGTGGCCCTGCGCAGTCGCCAGGACTCGCACTCGTCGACGCTCGTGCAGGCCGTGGTCGCCGAATTGTTGACGGGGGACGCCGGGCTGTTCGACCGGGTCCTCACGGGCGCGCGGGAGCTGTACCGGTCGCGGGCGCACGCCCTGGCCGAGGTGCTCTCGGCATCCGGTTCCTTCGACGTCACGGTGCCCGACGGCGGACTGTTCCTCTGGCCGCGACTCGTCGACGACCGGGTGGATGCCGATCGCCTCGCCGCCGACGCGAGCGCCGAGGGCGTGGAGTACCAGCGCGGCTCGTTCTTCCCCTCGGGGCCGGGGACGGATGCCGACCGGCACCTGCGCCTCGCTTACGGCGACGTCGACGAGGAGCGTCTGCGCGAGGCGGCGGCGCGGTTGGAGCGGGCGGTGGCGCGGCAGCTCTGAATCGCGCGGCGGGACCGACCGCACTCGCGCAGGCTGGGCGGTTCGCGGCTCTCGCGAGCCGCGCGACCCCGAGTTCTGCGCGGTTGCGGTGAGCGGCGCCCGGTCAGTGATCGCCGGTCTCACGCCGCGACGGGCGTCAGGTGGCAGGCGCCCATCCCAGCAGCGGCCCGAGACGCCCCGCGATGTCGTCCAGGATCTGCGCGTAGTCATCGGCCGCGAAGTCGAACGGCAGCGCGAAGGCCACCTCGTCGACCTCCGGGAACGCCCGCGACGACAGCAGGCGCTCCGCGATCTGCTCCGCGGTGCCGACGAGGTCTTCGGCGAAGAGCAGCCCGCGCGGGCCCTGGGGGATGCCGACCCGCCCACGCCGCGCATCGGCATAGGCCTCGTAGCGCCGGCGCTGTTCGGGAGTCGCCGAGTCGGTGGGGATGACGACGAGTCCCTGCGAGACGCGGGCGTGCTCGCCCGCGGGATGCGACTCGCGGTACAGCCGGATCTGCGCGTGCTGCTCCTGGTCGAAGTCGGTGCTCTCGCCCGCCTGCACGACGCTGCTGGTCAGCAGGTGGAAGCCGTTCTCGGCCGCCCAGGCCGCCGACCGGGCGCTTCCCGCCCCGTACCAGAGGCGTTCGGCCAGGCCGGGGGAGTGCGGCTCGACGCGCTCGGAGAACTCCTCGATCCCCTCGATGCCGGCGCGGGTGCTCACGGGTTCGCCGGAGATGAAGCGGCGCAACCGCGCGAGGCGTTCGTACCCGAACTCCTCGTGCTCGACGGTGTCGGGGTACAGGGCAGCGGCGACATCATCGAGACGCGGGGGAGGGCCCACCGAGAAACCCGGCTCAAGGCGACCGCCGGAGAGGACATCGACGGTGGCGAGGTCCTCGGCCAGCCGCAGCGGGTTCTCCCACCCGAGGGGGATCACGGCCGTCCCGAGCCGGATGCGACTCGTGCGCTGTGATGCCGCGGCGAGCACCGCGACGGGAGAGGAGATCCCGTACTGCAAGTGGCGATCGCGCAGCCATGCGCTGTCGAAGCCGAGGTCCTCGCCCCGCTCGATGATCGACAGCGTCGTCTCGTGTCCAGCCCGCGGATCGTCGCGGTCGAACAGGCCGATGGTGAGGAAGCCGAGGGAGCGCAGGCGGCGGGTCATGCCGGCGTACGCACCGCCGCGAAGCGGTTGCGCCGCCGCAGCGCGAAGCCGAGCTTCTCGTACGCGGCGATCGCGTTGACGTTCGTCGCGGCGGCGTGCATCATCGCGCGATCGCCGCGCTGCTGGATGTGGAAGGCGACGTCGAGCACGAGGCGCGAGGCGAACCCCTGGCGCCGGTGGTCGGCATCCACCGCCACCGCACTGATCTCGGTCCAGCCGGCGGGATGCAGACGCTCGCCCGCCATGGCGACGAGACGACCCTCCCGACGGATGCCGATGTACCGGCCGAGCTCGTACGTGCGGGGTCGGAACGGGCCCGGCTGGTTGCGCTCGACGAGCGCGATCATGTCGGCGGCGTCATCGGCCCCGAGCTCGATCGCCTCCTCGAAAGGGCGCGTGTGCAGGGCGTCGGTCTCGACGAGCTGTACGCCCTCGCCGCCGCCGAGGTACTCCCAGCCCGCCGGGAGCTCGCCCTCGTAGCCCGACAGGCCGACCTCGGCGCCGGGTCCGACGAGCGCGTGCAGGGCGTCCCACACCCCGGGCTCGTCCCACGAGCGCACGGCGACGAAGGGTGCGACGTCGGCCGGATAGCGCCGCGCGAGGTCGCCCCCGATCGCGAACGAGGCGTGCGGGCCGGCGAGCGAATGCCACGCGGCGTTGTCGAGGACGGTGGCGTCGGCGTGGGGGAGAGGCAGGGTCGAGGCGGAGGTCACCGGGACACTCTGCGCCGGTCGCGGGCGCGGTGCAACTCGTCGGTCATCACGCGCAACCCGGAGCCGCGAGAAGGGCTGCCATTTCGTGTCCCGAGCGACGCTGAGAGGCGTGTTACCGGTCGTTTCGCCGTCTCGTTCCGTCCTCCGGGACGAAGGCGATACTGACCAGATGACGGCTTCGCACGCGACATGGGTCCTCGAGAGCGTCGAGTGGGACGACCGCCGCGCGGTCGCGCTGCGCGAGGCGATGGATGCCGAGGTCTCCCCACGCTATGCCGAGGTCTTCGCCGCCTTCGATGCCGAGGTCGCCGCGCTTCTCGCCGAGGACTTCGCGGTCGATCCCGCGAGCATCGTCGACGCGGTGCTGGTGATCGACGCGTCGGGGGAGCCCGTCGGGCATGCGGCGCTTCGTGCCCTCGGCGACGAGCTGGAGGTCAAGCGGGTGTACGTCGACCCGAGGGCGCGGGGCCGGGGCGCCAGCCGCGCGCTGATGGCGGAGCTGGAGCGCCTGGCGCGCGGGCGCGGCGCCGACAGACTGATCCTGCAGACCGGCGATCGTCAGCCCGAGGCGATCGCGCTCTACGAGAGCATCGGGTACCGGGCGGTCGAGGTCTTCCCGCCGTACCAGCGGTTCCCGTCGTCGAGGTGCTTCGCCAAGCCGCTGCGCTGACCGAGCGCGGGGCACCCGACGCTTGCGCGACGCGGCCGAATTCTGTGCGGTTCCGGACCAGATCGGCCGCCATCCCGGCATCCGCTGTTGACTGGGAGGGTGACCCAGGAGCTTCCGCGCACCCGTGTCCGGCCGTTGAGCGCGGGGGCGAGGCTTCTGCCCGCCGTGCAGACCTCGTGGGAACCTCTCGCGAAGCAAGCCGTCGTGGCGGCTCTCGTCGTGGTGGCGGGCGTCGCGAGCGGGGCGATCCCCTGGCTGCTCGTCACCGATGCCGCGCGCATGTGGCAGGGCGTGGGTGTGGCACTCGCCCTGGTCGTGGTGACGCTGCTCATGGCGCGATGGCCCGCCCTTCGCCGGGCCGAGATCGTGGTCCCGCTCGGTGACTTCCTCGCGATCGGGTTGCTGCGGTACGGCACCGGCGACAGCCAATCGGTCTTCTTCGTCATCGTCGTGCTCCCGGTCATCTGGATCGCAGCCGGACGCGGCCGGTGGCGGATCCTCGTCCCGCTGCTCGGGGTCTGCGCGGCGCTCCTGCTGCCGCTGCTGCTCTCTTCGGAGCGCGGTCTGACACCCAGCGAGCTCGTCCGCCTCTCCATCGCGATGCTCGTGTACGCCGCGGTCGGCGGGGTGGTGAACGAGTTGTCGCGTCGGTCCCTGCTCAAGCTCTCGCTTTCGCAGCACCGTCGACGGCTCGCCGAGGCGGAGGTGTCGGAAGCCGCTTTCGTGCAGCGCTCGCTCCAACCCGCCGACGGTTCGGATCTGCCGGACGCGTTCCGGGTCGCGGGTGCGTGCGTTCCGGCTCGAACGGTGGGCGGCGACTTCTTCGACTGGTATCCGACGCCCGACGGGGGCGCGGCCGTCACCCTCGGCGATGTGATGGGCAAGGGCGCGGGCGCCGGCATGATCGCCGCCGCGGTGCGCACGGTCATCCGCAGCGGACGCGACGATGCGGATCCGGCCGTGGCCTTCGAACGGACGGCGGTCGGCCTGAGCACGGGGCCGACCGATATGGTCGGCGCGCAGTTCAGCACGTGCTTCCATGCGCGCATCGCCCCCGACGGCACGATCCGGTGGGTCGACGCCGGTCACGGTCTGACCGTGCTGCGGCGCAGTGACGGCGCTGTCGAGTTCCTCCGGTCCGGTCACCTGCCCGTCGGTGTCGGCACCAGCTGGTCCAGCTTCGACGCGGCTCTGCATCCCGGCGACAGCCTCGTCAGCGTGAGCGACGGAGTGCTCGACCTGTTCGGAGGCTCCCTCGACTCGATCGACCGCTACGCCGCCCTGGTCGCCGCGCACCACGACATCGACGCCCTCGTGGACGACCTCATCACCCGCGCCGGCGCCCAGGAGCAGGACGACGACGTCACGGTGCTCGCCGTCACGTGGTCGCCACGCTGAGCGGATCCGGAACGTCTCAGAGGTCGTATCCGAAGGCCTTCAGGTCGAGGAAACGCCCCGGTTCCACCTCGACGGGGTTCTCGCGTTCCGTGAGCCGGCGGAACCCCAGCTTGCCGTAGAGCGCGTGGGCGCCGAGCATCTCGGGCCCGCTGTTCATGACGACGCGTGCCGCCCCGCGCTCGCGCGCGATCGCCAGCACGTGCCGCGTGAGCAGCTCCCCGATGCCACGACCGCGCGCCGACGGTGCCACGGCCAGCTGACGGAAATCGAGTTCGCCGTCCTCGGCGAGCGGTGACAGGCGCTCGCCGGGTCGGGGCGTCCACACCGTGCCCAGGATCTCGCCGCCGTCCACCGCGACCCAGACCTCGCCCTGCGAGACGCGGCCCGCGACGTCGGCGAGCGAGTCGAGATACGCCTCGGACAGGCCGTCGTAGCTGTGACGGTAGGCGTCGGCGGTGACGCGACCGGCCTCGGCGTACTCGTGCGGTTCGACCAGACGGATCGTCACGGTCGATGGGGGCGTGGGGGTCATGGCATCCATTCTTCTCGCAGGACAGGCAGCGGGGCCCGGTCGCGGACGACCGGGCCCCGCCGGAGGGTCAAGACTTCGGGAGTCCGGGAGGGTTGATCTCGCTCTTGTCGACGCCCTCCGACGTCAGGCCCCAGGCGTCGAGCACCTTCGCGTAGGTGCCGTCGGCGATGTAGGCGTTCAGCACGATGCCGACGGGCTCGATGAGGCCGTTGCCCTTCTTCGTCGCCGCGGCGATGTCGGCCGCGAGCGGCCAGCCGCCGGGGATGATGCCGACGAGCTTCGTCTGGCCGGTCTCGCGCGCGGCCCAGGCGGCGGTCGCGTTCGGGCCGAAGGTGGCGTCGACGCGGCCCGACTGCAGGGCGAGGGTCGCGGCGGCGGTGTCGTCGTAGTAGTTCAGCTCGGCGGGGGCCTTGCCCGCGGCGGTCAGCTCTTCGTTCCACTTCAGCAGCACCTTCTCCTGGTTGGTGCCGGAGCCCACGACGATCTTCAGGCCTGAGATGTCATCGGCCTCCTCGATCTTCGAGATCGCGCTGTCGGAGCGCACGTAGAAGCCGAGCAGGTCCTGGCGGTAGCTGGCGAAGTCGTACAGCTCCTTGCGCTCGTCGGTGACGGTGACGTTCGCGGTGATCAGGTCGTACTTTCCCGATTGGATGCCGAGCGGCCAGTCGGCCCACGCGACCACGACCGGGTTGTACTCCAGGCCGAGACCCTCGGCGATGAGCTCGCCGACGTTCGGCTCCGTGCCGGCGACATCGGTCGCGGCGGTCGTGCCCTCGGGCTGGTAGCTGAGCGGCGGGACGAAGGCGCCGACCGCCACGGTGAGTTTGCCGGGTTCGATCGGGGTGAAGCCGCTCGCCTTCAGGGCGGCGACGGCCTCGGGCACGGCCGTGCCCGTGATGCGGGGGATGTCGCCCGTGTCGGGGTTCGCGCCGGCGGTGGCCGTGGGGGCGGCCGCTGCCTCCGCCTCGACGGGGCGGGTGAGGCCGATCGTGACGCCCACGCCGACGACGGCGACGAGGGCGGCGGCGATCACGCCGAGGGCGATCCCCTGTTTCTTGCTGAGGGCCATGGTGTGTGTCTCCTTGTGAGGGTGGGATGCCGTGGCGCGGGGTCGCGTCGCGGGGTCGGAGGTGGCTGAGCCTGTCGAAGCCACGGGGCGCATCGTGGGTGTCGGTCCCTTCGACGGGCTCAGGGACCTGGGTTGCACCGGGCGCATCGTCGGTCCCGGTCCCTTCGACGGGCTCGAAGACCTGTGTCGGGGGTGCGCGTCAGCCGAGCACCTTCGCGAGGAACTCGCGCGTGCGCGGGTGCTGCGGGCGCACGAGCACGTCGTCGGGCGTGCCCTGCTCGACGATGCGCCCCTGGTCGAGGAACACCACGCGGTCGGCGACCTCGCGGGCGAAGCCGATCTCGTGCGTGACGATGACGAGCGTCGTCCCGAGCTTCGCCAGGTCGCGGATGACGTCGAGCACCTCGCCCACGAGCTCCGGGTCGAGGGCGCTCGTCGGTTCGTCGAACAGCAGCACCTTCGGTTGCAGCGCCAGGGCGCGGGCGATCGCGACGCGCTGCTGCTGGCCGCCCGACAGCTGCCGCGGGTAGGCGTCGGCCTTGTGCGCGAGTCCGACGCGGTCGAGCAATCCGCGCGCGAGTTCGGCGGCGTCATCCTTGCCGAGGCGTCTCAGGGCCAGGGGTGCTTCGGTGACGTTCTCCAGCGCGGTCAGGTGCGGGAACAGGTGGAAGTTCTGGAAGACGATGCCCACCTGGGTGCGACGTCGCAGCACCTCCCGCTCGCGCAGTTCGTGCAGTCTGCCGTTGCGGAGCTCGTAGCCGATGAATTCCCCGTCGACGGTGACCGAGCCGGCATCCACGGTCTCGAGGTGGTTGATCGTGCGCAGCAGCGTCGACTTCCCCGAGCCGCTCGGGCCGAGCAGCGCCACGACTTCGCCGGGGCGCACCGTCAGGTCGATGCCTTTCAGCACCTCGGTGCCGTGGAACGTCTTGTGGACGTTGCGGACCTCGACGAGTCCGCGAGTGGGGGCGATGGCGCTCATGCGCGCACCCCGTTCGCGGCGGCGGGGCCGTCGGCATCCGTTCCGCCGGGAGGGGCGTCGCCGAGCCGTGCCCATTGCGCGCTGACCCAGCGGCGGGTGCGCTGCACCGGCGTCGGCGGAAGAGCGCGGGCCGAACCGCGGGCGTAGTGCCGCTCGATGTAGTACTGCGCGACGCTGAGGATCGTGGTGATGAGCGTGTACCAGACCACCGCGACCAGCAGCAGCGGGATCACGCGACTGTTGCGGTTGTAGATGACCTGCACGGCGTAGAACAGCTCGGGGATCGCGATGACGAACACCACCGACGCGCCCTTCACGAGCCCGATCACCTCGTTCGTGGCGTTCGGCACGATCGAGCGCATCGCCTGCGGGAGGATGATGCGGAACAGGCGACGGGATGCCGGGATCCCGAGGGCCGCAGCCGCTTCGTGCTGGCCCGGGTCGACCGAGACGAGCCCTCCGCGGATGATCTCGGCGGAGTACGCCGCCTGGTGAAGGCCCAGGCCGAGGATCGCCGCGGCGAAGGCGCTCACGAGCTGCACGGTGGGGAACTCGACGATCCAGAAGTCGGTCGTGAACGGGGTGCCGAGGCCGAGCGTCGGGTAGAGGTAGCCGAGGTTGTACCAGACGATGATCTGCACCACGAGCGGCACCGACCGGAAGAACCAGATGTAGCCCCACGCGACGGCGTTCAGCAGAGGGGAGGCCGACAGGCGGCCGAGGGCCAGCAGGGTCCCGAGCGCGAAGCCGACGACGGCCGAGATCGCGGTGAGCCCGAGCGTGTACCCGATGCCGATCAGCACCGGCTCCGCGAAGAAGTACTGCGCGAAGGTGCCCCACATGTAGCGGTCGTTCGTCACGAGGCTCCAGGCGAACTGGGCGACGACGAACAAGAGCAGGGCGCTGAAGATCCAGCGCCACCAGTGGCGGGTGGGGACCACGGCGATCGTGCCGAGGTCGACCTCGGCGGTCGACGCGGCAGGCGGTGCCGTGCGGTCGGCGGGTGCCGGCGCGGTGGTGGTCATGGCGTACTCCTCGAGACTCCGGAACGACGCGGGGGCGTCGGTGGGTGAGGGTCACGGTACGACCGCCTCGGAGAGCTCCGCGAGGCGCGGATTCACGGGTCGAAACGCTCCGCCACGCACCGAAACCCGGTGTCACGGGCGGTAATGCGCTCGACGGCAGAAGGGCGGCGCGCTATCGGTGCGGACCGGGGTGCCGCGGGCCGGAGAGGCGCGCTGAGACACCGGCATCCGGAAGGCTTCCCACGGTGGGGACCCGACCTCGCCGGAGTCCGGCGCGGCTCGCGGTGCGGACCGGGCTCCCGGGCGGTGTTTCAGGCCTCGCGCAGGATCCGCGCCGTCACCCGCGTGCCGAACGCGAGCGCCTCGACGGGAACCCGCTCGTCGGCGGCGTGGAATTGTCCGAACACGTCGAAATCGGCGGGCACGCGCAACGGCACGAACCCGTACCCGCGGATGCCGAGCCGGCTCAGGTGCTTGTTGTCGGTGCTCGCCGGCAGCAGGTACGGCACGACCACCCCGTCGGCATCCTCCACGCTGATCGCGCGCTGCAGCACCCCGACCAGCGGTGCGTCGACGGGCGACTCGATCGCCGCGATGTCGCGCGCCCACGTCACCTCGACGTCGTCGCCGACGACGGCGGCCAGCGCCGCGCGCACCGCGTCGTGCTGCCCGGGGACGATCCGCACGTCGAGGACGGCGCTCGCCGAACCGGGGATGACGTTGGGCTTGCCGCCCGCGGTCAGCACCGTGGGCGACGCGGTGTTGCGCTGCCCCGCGTCGAGGAGGGATGCCGCGAACCCGAGGTCGTCGATCCGCCCGCCCGCGCGCTCCCAGGTCTCGACGAACCGTTCGAGCGTCGCCGTGCGGACCACGGGGAACGTGTGCGCACCGACCGCGGCGACGGCCTGCGCCAGGCGCACGACGGCGTTGTCGGCGGTCGGACGCGAGCCGTGCGCGGCGCGCCCGCGGGCTGTGAGGGTCGCGGTCGAGACCCCCTTCTCGGCTGTGGCGACGAGGTACGCGCGCCGGTCACCGGGCAGCGGTAGCGAGAACCCGCCCACCTCGCTGATCGCCTCGGTCGCCCCGGCGAACAGCTCGGGGCGGTTTCGCACGATCCATCGCGCACCCCACACGCCCCCGGCCTCCTCGTCAGCGAAGAACGCGAAGATGAGGTCGCGGCGCGGCACGATCCCCTCGCGCCGGAATGTCCGCGCGATCGCCAGCAGCATGCCGGCGAAGTCCTTCATGTCGACGGCTCCCCGGCCGTACAGCATGCCGTCGTGGATCTCGGCGCCGAACGGCGGATGCGTCCAGTCGGCGGCATCCACCGGCACCACATCGAGGTGCGCGTGGGCGACGAGGGCACCGGCATCCGGATCCGACCCGGCCAGGCGCGCGATCACGCTCGCCCGCCCGGGAACGGGCTCGACCAGCGTCGTGTCGTACCCGGCGTCTTCGAGCTGCGCCTGCACGAACCGCGCCGCCCGGGTCTCGCCGTCGCCGATCGTCGCGGGGTCGCCGGTGTTGACGCTGTCGATGCGGATCAGGGCGCGGATGAACTCCAGCGCCTCCGCCTCAAGGGCGTCGGGCTGCGGGCCGCCCGGCTGCGGCGACCCGGCCCCGGTCTCGTCGTCCACGGGGAGGAGTCGTCAGTGCTCGTGGGGACGGGCGTCCTTGCCGAGCTTGAACGCCAGGCGGCCGTGCGCGTACCCGCCGCCCGCGCGGATGGCGGTGGCGACCCAGGCGGCCTCGGCCAGCTCGGCCTCGGTCGCACCCGCCTTGACCGCGTTCTGCGAGTGCCCGTCGATGCAGTAGACGCACTGCGTGGTGATGCCGACGGCGAGGGCGATCAGCTCGCGGTACTTCAGCGGGATCGCGCGCCCCTCGGGAGCGAAGACCGCCTGATCGAACGCGGCGAATGCGGCGAGGATGTCGGGCGTCTCGTTCTTGTAGACCTTCGTGTAGGTCTTGTCGGCGGTGCGGTCGAAGTACTCGGACATGTGCTCTCCAGGTCGGGAACGGCGGGACGGATGCCAGAGCCCCACCGTAACCACAGCCCTCCGGCGCGCCGCGGGGCCGCCGTCACGCGCGGTCACACGCCGCTGTTCACCGCGCCCCCGCCTCAGTGCATGATCATCCCGCCGGTGACGTTGATCGCCTGCCCCGTGAGGTAACCGCCCGCGGGGGAGGCGAGGAAGTGCGCGACCCCGGCGACGTCCTCGGGCACGCCGAGTCGGCCGAGCGGTGACTTCGCGCTCCACGCCCTCACGTCGTCCTCCGAACGCGTGTCGGCGCCCATGTCGGTGAGCACGTAGCCGGGGCACACGGCGTTGACGCGGACGCCGTGGCATCCCCATTCCTGTGCGCCGGCGCGCGTGAGGGCGACGACCGCCGCCTTCGAGGCGGCGTAGTGCCCCTCGCCGCCGCCACCTTGTTTGGCGGCCATACTCGCGATGTTGACGATCGTGCCGCCTCGCGCCTCGAGCATCCGGGGGGCGACGGCCTGCATCGTCACGAGCGTCGCTCGGGCGTTGACGTCGAGGACGAGATCCCAGTCGTCGACGGTGATGTCGAGCAGCGATGCGTGCTGGAACACCCCCGCGCAGTTCACGAGCACGTCGATCCCGCCGAGCGCCTCGACGGCTTCTCCGACCGCTCGTCGCGTGTCGAGAGGATCCCGCAGGTCGACGGCGAAGAACGCGGATGCCGCATCCTCGGCCGGGGCGCGGCGATCGAGCACCGCGACCCGGTCCCCGTCGGCGGTGAACCGGGCCACGATGGCGGCGCCGATGCCGCCCGAGCCTCCCGTGACGATGACGCGCTGCGACATGAGGTTCCTTCCGCGGGCATCGGGTCGCCCTGGCGGTCACGGTACGCCCGGCCCCGTACGCCGCGGAGACGGCGCTGTTTCGCGGCGGTAACAGGCGTCGGGGGGTGGGGAGGCGCCGATGTTTCGGCGGCGTGAAGCTTCGTCGTGACGGCGGCGACGGCGGCATCCGGCGGTCTACGCTCGGGGCGTCGTGCGATCAGCGGCATCCCGAACCCCACCGGAAGGACCCCCGTGACCGACGCCGTGCACCCGGCCATCACCGATCCGCCCGTGCGTGCGCACCTCGCGCGCCTCGCCGCTCAGGCAGGGACGATCCCGTCCGGGGCGACGGATGCCGACGGCGACGACGCCACGCGGATCGCCGAGCTGCGCGCGAACCCGTCGTGGGTGCGTCTGCCCGACGACCAGGATCTCGAGTCGTTCGACCTGGATGCCGACGGCCTCGCCCTGCGCCTGTACCGGCCACGCGCCGGTCACCGCGGCACGCTCGTGTTCGCTCACGGCGGGGGATGGGTCGCCGGGGACCTCGACAACAACGACGCGCTGTGCCGCGCGCTGGCGCTCGCCGCCGGGACGCAGGTGCTCAGCGTCGACTATCGACTGGCGCCCGAGCATCCCTTCCCGGCCGGACTCGACGACATCGAGAGCGCGCTGCGCTTCGCGGCGTCCGGAGCGGAGGGGCTGATCGACCCCGCGCTGCTCGGAGTCGCCGGGCACAGCGCGGGCGGGAACCTTGCGGCCGCCCTCGCCCTGCGTGCGCGGGACGGCCGCGCTCCCGGCATCCGGGTGCAGGTGCTGCTGTGCCCCGTTCTCGACGCCCCCGATCCCGACCGTCCCAGCTACCGCGCCCACACAGAGAACCTGCCGCTGACCGCGAAGGGGATGCAGTGGTACTGGGGGCTGTACCTGCAGGATGCCGGTGGCGGGGCGCCCGTGGCCGCGTCGCTACCGCGGCCGGATGCGGCCGGTGCGGCGCCGGGTGGCACGACGGGGAACGGCGCGGCTGAGGTTCCCGTGGAGGCCGCGCCGCTGCGGGCGCCGGAGCTCGCCGGCTCCGCGCCGGCGGTGATCGTCGCGGCGGCCGTCGACCCGCTCTCGGACGAAGCCGAGGAGTACGCCGCGCGGTTGGCGGCATCCGGAACCCCCGTCGAATTCGTGCGGCGCGAGGGCGTGCCGCACCTTTTCCTCGTGTTCCCGTCCACGCCCGCGCGCGACGAGGTGCTCGCGCAGATCGCACCGGCGGTGCGGGCGGCGTTCGCCTGACCCGCTCGACCCTCGTCCCACTTGTGGTGGGTTGAGGGGCGCTGCACAGGCCCTTTCTGGGACACGCACCGCCAGAAGTGGGACAAGGTTCTGCTGGGGCGCTGCCTTCGCGCTGCGCTGCGCACCCCTGTCCCACTTGTGGTGGGTTGAGGGGCGCTGCACCGGCCGTTTCTGGGACATGCACCGACATAAGTGGGACGAGGCTCCCTGCAAAACCCCCGCCACCGGCCCGGAACACCGCGGAAACACGCCATTGTTACCGTCATCAACATGTCGCTCCTCGTCACGAACGCACGTCTCATCACGGTCCCCGCGGGCACCGACGACCCCGGCTACATCGAGCGCGGGTACATGCTCGTGCGGGACGGCCGTATCGCCGCGATCGGCGCGGGCGACCCCGATCCGGGACTCACCGCCGACGAGGTCCTCGACGTCGACGGCAAGTTCGTCGCCCCCGGCTTCGTCTCGAGCCACAGCCACCTCTTCACGAGCGGTTCGCGCGGACTCGGCGTCGACCAGACGCTGTACGGCTGGTGCACCTCCATGTTCAGCGTGCTCAACAACGCCTCGCCCGACCAGATCTATTGGGCGACGCTGCACGGTTCGCTCGACTTCCTCGCCAACGGCGTGACGACCGCCTACAACTTCACCGACCCGCTCCTGCCGTGGGAGCCGATGGTCGAGGGCAAGCGCGCCGACGGCGGCGGCATCCTGCGCGATCACGCCTGGCACACCCGACAGGCCGACGGATGCCATGACGCCGGGCTCCGCTTCGTCGACTCCATCGCGCTCGACGCGACCGTCGGCACCGACGACGAGATCTTCGCCCGGTTCGAGGCCTCCCTCGATCACGTCCTGGCCATGGACCCCGACATCGCGCTCGGTGCCTCGATCATGGGCCAGGTGCAGTGGTCGACCCGCCCCGACGCCGCCGAGATCGAGGTCGCCGTCATGGACCGCTTCGGCGTCACCAACCAGGCGCACTTCCTCGAGACGTACGAGGCGATCGAGCACCAGCAGACGAAGTTCCAGCTGTACAAGAACGCCGGCGCCCTCCGCCCCGGCATGATGTTCGGTCATTTCATCCAGACGACGCCGGAGATCATCGCGGATGCCGCCGCGGGCGGCGCGAGCATGTCGTGGCAGCCGGCATCCAACGGACGTCTGGCGTCCGGCATCGCGCACGTGCCCGAGATGCTGGAGCAGGGCATGAAGGTCGGCATGGGCCTCGACGACCAGGCGTGCACCGACGTCGCGGACCCGTGGCAGAACATGCGCATGGGCATGTTCATGCAGCGCGCCCGCACCCACGACCCGCTGTCGATGATGCCCGAGCGCGTGCTGCGCCTGCACACCCTCGGGGGAGCGGAGATCATGGGTGTCGACGACCGGGTCGGCAGCCTCGAGGTGGGCAAGTTCGCCGACTTCGTGGTCGTTGATCCGCGGAAGCCCGACGTCGGCCCGCTGTGGAACCCGGTGCGCAGCTACGTGCTCGCGTGCGGCCTGCGCAACCTGACGAAGGTCTACGTCGGCGGGAAGCTCGTGAACGAGAACGGCGTCTCGACGAACCCGCTCGCGGTCGAGGCGTCCGAGGTGCTGCACACGCAGCTGCCCGCCCTGGCGGACGAGTTCGGCGTCATCCTCTAGTCCGACGGTTCCGCCAGCCCTGCGGCTCCGTTCTGCCCCGCGCCTCGCGCGCGCGGCGGTTCCTATCGCCCCGAGCGTCCAGAACGCCCGGACGTGCCGTGGCAGGCGCCCGGTGTTCTGGACACTCAACCACGGGGACGCGCGCGTCACCCTCCGAACTCGGCCCGCACCTCGGCGATGTCTCCGAGCTCGTCCCGGAGCCGCGCGACGAGCTCCCCGCCCTCGGCGACCCATCGATCCCGGTCGGGGATCTCCTCGTCGAGGTCTCGGTCCTGCCAGTGCTCGTTCCAGGCCTCGAGCGCGTCCTGCAACTCGGGCGAGAGCGGCAGGACGTCGCGCTCGAAGGGATAGTTCTCGGTGTAGCTCTCCCACAGGGGAAGGCAACTGACCCACTCCGGGAAGACGCGGATGAGCCGACGACCGTCCTCGAGCCGCGGCGGCTGGGTGGATCGCAGGGACCGTTCCTGCCAGCTCCGGTGAGCCAGGCGCGATCGCTGCTCCTCGGTCTCGGGCTCCATGAGAACCACGCTACGCGTCACGTGATCGCCGCCGAGAGGATTCCGGTCCGCTCGACAGGCTCAGAGTCCTCGCTCGCGGCCGCGGCGCAGGCGCTTGAGCTCGCCGGAGCGTCCGGCCGAGCGCGCGGCGGTGAATGGCCGTCAGATCACCGACCATCCCCCGTCGCTCGGCAGCAGCGCGCCGTTGACGTTGGCGGAGTCGTCGCTCAGCAGCCAGGTGATGGCGGCGGCGAGCTGTTCGGGCTGGGCGACGGGCGGGACGACGACCTGCAGAAGAGGGCCGACGCGTCCCGCGGCGTAGGCGCTCCCCATCGGAGCCTCGATGTTCGTCGCGACCGCTCCCGGGGCGACGGCGTTCGCGCGGATGCCCTGCGGTCCGTGGAAGAACGCGACGCTCTTGGTGAATCCGGCGATCGCGTGCTTAGACGAGGTGTACGCCACACCGGCGGCAGATCCGCGCAGCGCCGCCTCCGAGGCGACGTTGACGATCGCGCCCCCGCCGGCCGCGATCATGAGGGGGAGCACGGCGCGCGTCAGGCGCATCGGGCCGGTCAGGTTGACGCTCAGGACCCGGTCCCAGGTGGCGTCGTCCACCTCGCTCGGCGGCAGGAAGGCATCCATGATCCCGGCGACGTTCGCCAGTCCGTCGACGTGATCCCCCGCCGCCTCGATGAGGGCGGCGATGGTGTCGGGCGCCGAGACGTCTCCGACCACCGTCTCGACGGCGAGGCCGCTCAGCTCCTCGCGCAGGGCGTCCAGCCGCTCGGCGACGACGTCGGTCGCGATGACGCGGCCGCCTTCGTGCGCGATCCGCGTCGCCGTGGCGCGCCCGATGCCGGACCCGGCGCCGGTGACGATGATGGTCTTGTCTGCGAATCGTGCGACGGTCGACGCGGTCATGATCTTCTCCTCCGTGAGGGCGCGAGTGCGCCACTCCCGGTTTTAGCACTCAGTGCCGAAAGGTGTCTATGGAACATCCGAACGAGCGTGCCGCGGGGCGACCGCGCACGATCGATCCCGGCCGCGTCTCCCTCGTCGCGCTCCGTCTCTTCGATGAGCAGGGGTTCGACGCGGTGTCGATGGACGACGTCGCAGCCGCGGCGGGAGTGAGCAGGCGGTCACTGTTCCGCCTGTTCCCGAGCAAGGCCGCTCTCGTCTGGGACGGGTTGGAGGAGTCGCTCGAGCGCTTTCAGGCCGCTCTGACCGAGAGCGCGAAGGAAGACCCGGTCTGGGAGGTGATCCGCCGCGCCTTCGAGGCCAGCGCGGCCATCCCCGCCGAGTCGATCGAAGTCACGCGCCACCGGCTTCGCGTCATCCGTGCGAACCCGTCCCTCGCGCAGCTCGGTGCCCCGACGATCGGGACGATGACGGATGCCGCGGCGCTCTTCGCCGCGGAACGGACGCACGCGCGACCCGACGACTTCTCGATCGTCGTCCGCGTGCATGTGCTCGCCGCGGCGGTCGATGCGTCCGTGGTCTGGTGGGCGCTCCACGGGGGCGAGGAGACTCCGCGGAGTGTGGCGGGGCGAGCGCTCCGCGAGATCGCGATCTGATCCCGAGGGCCGGGTCTCGCGCGTGCGTCCCGGGCTCTCGACGGACTCGGGGACCTCGCTCGTGCAGCGCCGCCGCGTCCGTGGTCACCGCCGCGCCACCCGCAACAACGCCTCACCCGCAGCCGCGATGCCCGCGGCCAGCGCCAGCGACACCGCGATGGTGACGAGAGCCGTCGCAGGCCCCGTGGCATCCAGAGCCGCTCCGGCGATCACCCCGCCGATCGGCACGCCGAGCGACATCGCGGCGGTCGGGTAGGCGAGCGTCTCGGTCACGCGGCCCTCGGGGGCGCGCGCGGATGCCACGAGGATGCCGGAGACCATCACCGGCGACACCGCGAGACCCAGCAGCAGGATGACGCCGAAGAGCAGCGGCACCGAGCCCTGGGCGAACGGGAGCCCTGCGGCGACGACGGCGGCCAGGGCGGCGAAGCCGATGTACCGCGCGGCGGGGGACAGTCGCCACGTCCGCGCCCCGGTCACGACCGATCCGATCGCGATGGCCACCGCGAGGGCGCTGAAGGCGGGCCCGGCGAGCCAGGGACGGTCGCCGACGTCGGCCCACCCGACGAGGCTGACGTCGAACGCCCCGAAGACGCCGCCGAGCGCGACGCAGGCCAGGGCGATCGGCACGACGCCCGCGGGCGGGAGGACGAGCCCGCGGCGCGCCCCGCCCGGCTGCGGGGGAGGCTGCGTTGCGCGCTGGGCGGCGAGCCATACGCCGCCGACCACTCCGAGCCCGAGCGAGCCCAGCATCGCCACCGCCGGATCCAGGGCGGCGGCCACCGCCGTGATCGCGGGCGGACCCGCGATGAACACCATCTGATCGGCGATCGTCTCGAGCGCCAGCGCCGGGGTCCGCTGGGACTCCGGCGCGAGCACGGTCCATCGTGCACGCACCGCGGAGGTCAGGTCGGGGGTGGCTGCTCCCGTCGCGAACGCCGCGACAAGCCACGTCCAGAACGGCGCGCCCGTCAGCACGAGCGCGAGCAGACCGGATGCCGCGAGCACGAGGCATCCGAGCGAGGTCAGGATGACGCGGGCCTGGCCGTGCCGGTCCATCCGCGACGACCAGAGAGGTGCGGCCACGGCCATGCCGCCCACGAGCGGCGCCACGACGAGCCCCGCCGAGGCGAAGCTCCCGGTCGTGGCCGACACGAGCAGGATGATGCCGAGCGACAGCGTCGCGCGCGGGAAGCGCGCGAGGATGCCGGCGGCCACGAAGCTGCGGGCCCCGGGCAGGCCGAGCACCTGTCCGTAGGCGCGGACGCCGGTGGCCGGGGCGGCCGTGACGCTCACGTCGTCATCCCTCGGATGCCGGCATCCGGATTCGTCACGCCGTGTAGTCGAATCGGCTGATCTCCTCGAGCGCCTCGACGACGAACGAGACGCTGTCCTCGAACAGCTCCGCGCCGTGGGCGGCGTTCGCCCCCGTCGGGTCGCCGAGCACGCCGGTGGGGCCGAAGTCGTTCGAGAGCCACCCGAAGGTCACGGGCTTGCCGTTGAAGCCGATGTGCCGGAAGTCGCCGATGTGCGCCGGAACCGTGGCCTCGAATTTCGTGGCGTCCACGAGCTCGGGGCGCAGGTGCATGATCATGCTCGTCTCGCCGTGACCGGCGTGGATGCCGGTCCCGTGCTCGTCGGGGCCCCCGTCGGTGCCGTCGAACGAGGGCACGCGCGCGGCGGGCATGAAGAACGTGCGCAGTCCGAAGCGGCGCCGCAGCTCACGGTTCGCGACGTTCAGCAGCGCGACGTTGCCGCCGTGGCCGTTGAGGAACACGAGCGTGCGCGCCCGGGTCGTGAGGATCGAGCGGCCGATGTCGACGATGGTCTGCAGCATGGTCTCGGGCGTGAGCCACAGCGTCCCGGGGGCCCACGAGTGCTCGTCCGACTTCGTGATCGACAGCGTCGGCAGCTGCCACACGTCGAGCCCCTGGGCGGCGGCGCGCGCGACGGCGGCCGTGGCGGACGCCTCGGCGACGATGGCATCCGTCGCCAGGGGCAGGTGCGGTCCGTGGTGCTCGATCGCCCCGGTGGGCAGCACCAGGATCGAGTCCTCGGTGAGGGCCTCGGCGGCGGCGGAACCGCTCAGCTCGGCGAGAAGACGGGTCATGAGATGATCGCTCCCTTGCGCGCGCCGGTGTAGTCGGGGTTGAGCTTGCCGGGGTTCAGCAGGCCGTTCGGGTCGGTGAGGCGCGCGGTCTCGACCGTCTGCTCGACGTTGAAGTCGACGTTCCACTGGTGGGGGTTGTGCACGCCCACGCCGATGGCGTTGAGCGCGGCGATGCCGCGGTAGACGTCGTCCTCGCTGACGTAGGGGGCTGCCAGCATGCCGATCGGGAACGCCTTCGTCGACTCGATGTGCAGCTTGCCGCCGGCGAACACGCTCTCGACGGCCTCGATGTCGTCCGCGAGCGGCGCACCCGCGACCTCGAGGTGGAACACCTCGTGCGGCTGGCTCTTCTGGTACCACTCGATCGGGTGGTTGTAGCTGAGCATCGACAGGCGGATGCTGGCCTGCGGCCCCTCGCGCACCGCCTCGACACGTCCGCCCGCGCCCTCGACGATCGCGGTGATCTCCTCGATCAGCGACGCGTCGACGATCGCGCGCAGGCTCGATCGGCCCTCGGGGATCGCCTCGTCGGAGGGGAGGGATGCCGAGATCTCGGGCCCGTCGCCCGACACGAGCCGCGGGGTGGGCTCGAGATTGCCGATGGTCTGCAGCACGGCGAGGGTGCCGGCGAAGTCGGGGAAGCTCGCCCACAGCCCACGCCACTCGCGCAGCGGTTCGAGGCGGACCGTCGCGCGCACGATGACCCCGGCGGTGCCGTAGTTGTGCACGTACTTCTGGGCCTCGTCGCCCTCGACGTGGATGATCTCGTCGCTGCCGTCGGCGTGCACGACGTCGAGGGCGGCGACGAAGCCCCGATCGTTGGAGCCGTGTGCGATCGACCCGGTGCCCCCGGAGCCGCCCGAGAGGAAACCGCCGATCGTGGACTGCGCGGTCGACGGGTACATCCACAGCGCCTGGCCGGCGGCCCACGCGGCCTGCTCGAGCAGCACCATCGGAGTCCCGGCCTCGGCGGTGATGTACCCGTCGCCGACCTCGACGATGGCCTTGGCGCGCGTGGTGTCGATCACGAGGCCGCCCTGCATCGGGATGGCCTGACCGTAATTGCCGGTGCCCTTGCCGCGCACGGTGATCGGTACCCCGTGACGGGATGCCGCGGCCACGGCCGTGGCGATCTGCTCGGCGTCGGCGGCGAACACGACGAGGTCGGCGAGGCCCAGGGGGAGCTTCGCGGCGATGATCGGCGACATCGGGGAGCCGTCGACGCTGGCGCGCTCGCGCACGCGCGGTTCGGTGCTGACGGCGGCGGGGCCGAGCAGGTCGAGCAGTTCGTCCTCCAGGGAGAGGACGCGGGTGGCGGTGTCGCTCATGGGTGTTTCTCCGGGTGGGGCGGGTGGGGTGGGGTGGATGCCGCGGTGCGGCCGAGGTCGTCGTCGTCACCGGTGGTGCGGTGGGGCGGACGTGGCTGAACCTGTCGAAGCCACCGGGGGTGTCGGGGGCTCCGGTCCCTTCGACGAGCTCAGGGGCCCGGGCGCGAGAGGGAGCCGAACGGCCCGGCCCGCACGAGGCGGACCGGGCCGAGCGGGTCAGAACGAGATCGAGGTGTCGATGAACTCGTTCGTGTAGAGGTCGGCCGGGGTGTAGCCCGACGCGGGCGGGGTGCCGAGGTCGGTGTAGACCTTGCCGGCCTTGTCGAAGAAGTCCGCGAAGCGGTCGTCGTCGAAGTTGCCGTAGGTGGAGTCGGGGCCGTCGCCCACGAGGCCGAGGTCGACCTGCGTCTTCACGGAGTAGTCGGCCACGCCCTGCGTGTAGGTCCAGCCGGTGGCGTACTCGTCGACGAGCTTCAGGATGAGGTCGTTCGCGGCGGAGGGGTCCTTGTAGTACGCGACGCCGGCCTTCTGCAGCACGGGCACGAGCTTCGACAGGCACGGCGACAGCTCGTCGAAGGAGTCGGACTTGACCGAGACCGACGACTGGTAGGTCTGCCACCCGGCGTCGTGGATCAGGGCGAAGTCGACCGGCTTGCCCCAGGCCGACACCTCGTTCTGGTAGACGTACGGCTCGGCCGAGGCGAAGCCCTGCTGCATGTCCTTGCCGCCGGCGGCGACGAAGTTCGAGGGCGTGCCGTCGTACGAGCCGTCGAGGATCGCCGAGTCGGCGAGACCGGCGCTCTTGAGGTACTCGATGTAGGCGGAGCCGTCGAAGTAGCGCCAGACGCCGCCCTTCGCCGTGAGGGCGGCCTTGACGTCATCGATCGTCTTGACGTCGGGGTAGGTCTCCGGGTCCCACATGACCATCGTCGGGCTGATGTCGAGAGGGGCGAAGACGGCCTTGGTGGGCGTGGTCGACGAGAGCTGGATCGCCTCGTCGGTGCTGATGTAGCCGAGGGTGATCGCGTCGTCCTGGTACATCTGCGCCGAGACCGTCTGGAAGCCGATGGCGGGGCCGCCGGCGCGGATCTCGAGGTTGACGCCGGTGTATTCGCCGTCCGACATGAGGGGACCCGTGACCGCCTTGGTGTTGGCGTCGATCGTGTAGTCGTCCTTGATCATCTCGTAGAGGTGACCGTGCTCGGCCTCGGGGTTCCAGTCGGTCTGGACGACGATCGTCGAGGGGCAGTCGGTCGAGAGGTCGACCGAACCGATCTCCATGTCGGAGGAGGCGGCCGGCGCACTCTCCGCCGCGCTGCCGGCGCAGGAGGTGAGGGTCAGGGCGATCGCGACGGCGCCGGTGACGGCGGTGCCGCGGAGAAGGGTGGAGCGCTGCATGCTGGTTCGCTTTCTGTGACGTCGGTGGTGCTCGGGTGCGGGAGGGGGAGCTGCGGTATTTCGGGTACGCCGGATGCCGCCTCCGGCGCCTGCGCGCGGGAGGGCGGTGCGGTGGCATCCGGGGTCTAGAGGGCGCTTTCGTACCAGCGGCCGACGGCCACCTTCGACAGCCAGCCGAAGAACGCGAAGATCGCGACGCCGAGCAGGCAGGCCGCGAGGATGGCGGCGAACAGCTCGGCGCTCTGCAGGCGCGACTGGTAGTTGGCGATGAGTGAGCCGATGCCCGGCTCGCCGCGGCGGAAGAAGTAGTCACCGACGATCGCGCCGATGACCGACAGGCCCGCCGAGGTGCGCATGCCGACGAAGATCGAGGGCAGGGCGGCGGGGAGGGTGAGCTTGGTCAGCACCGTCCACTTGTTCGCCTTCTGCAGGCGGAACAGCTCGCGCTGCGACTTGTCGACCGACTGCAGGCCGAACAGCGTGTTCGAGACCATCGGGAACAGGGCGATCAGCACGCAGACGATCACGCGGGCGGTGAACTCGTACCCGAACCAGAAGCCGACCAGCGGCACGAGCGCGAGGATCGGGATGCACTGCAGCATCACCGCGTAGGCGTAGGTCGAACGCTCGACCCACCGCGCCAGCGACATCGCGATCGCCCAGCCGATGCCGAGGATCATCGCCACCGCGAGGCCGGTGAGCGCGACGCCGGTCGTCCGGAACAGGGCGATCCAGATGTCGGCGCCCACCTGCGGGTCGAAGAACCCCAGCGTGAACATCTCGTGCGGCATCGGCATGAGGAAGCCCTTGCCCGACGCGGCCAGGGCGATCGACACGGCGTACCAGCCGCCGAGCAGCACGACGAGGACCGCGAGCGGGGGACCGATGACGGCGGCGCGGGATCCGAAGCCCCGACGCCGCGGTGCCGTGCGGGTGCGGGGCGGCTCGATCGGGGGAGTGGATGCCGGGGGTACGGCCGCCTCGTCGACGACGGGCTCAGCGGAGGTGGTGCTCATGAGTGTCCTTCCCGGAGGGCGTGGGAGACCTCGCCGACGAGCTTCGCGAACTCGGCGGTGTAGCGGATCTCGGGGTCGCGCGGCATGTCGAAGGGGACCTCGAACGTGTCGACGAGGTGGCCGGGGCGACCCGACATCACGACGACCTTCGTGGAGAGGTAGATGGCCTCCGAGACCGAGTGGGTGATGAAGAGCCCGCCGAACTTCTGCTCGACGAAGATCTTGATGAGCTCGTCGTTCAGGCGTTCGCGGGTGATCTCGTCGAGCGCACCGAAGGGCTCGTCGAAGAGGAAGAGCTCGGGGTCGAGCGTGAGGGAGCGGGCGAGCGAGGCGCGCATCTTCATCCCGCCCGACATCTGCTTGGGGAGGTGCTTCTCGAACCCCTTCAGGCCGACGAGGTCGATCGCCCACTGGGCCTTCGGGGTGCGCACGCGCTTGGGCTGCCAGTTGAGCTCGGCGAGCAGCTCGACGTTGGCCTGCACGTCGCGCCACGGCAGCAGGGTCGCGTCCTGGAAGACGTAGCCGATGCGGTCGGTGTTGACGGTCGCGGTGCCCTCGCTGGCGGATTCGAGACCCGAGGCGATGCGCAGCAGCGTGGATTTGCCGCAGCCCGAGGGGCCGACGACGCTGACGAACTCGCCGCGCTCGACGGTGAGGTCGACGCCCGAGAGGGCGGTGGTGCCGTTGGGGAACGTCATGGCGACGTTGCGGAAGTCCAGGATCGGCGCGGTGGGATCCGCGACGGATGCCGGGGCGGGGGAGGCCAGGGTCACGGGGGCGCTCACTTTCCGTGGGGTCGGGTTACGACGCCGTCGCGGGTGCGGCGGTGCGGGTGGGGACGGACGAGGAGAGGGCGGCGGTCTCGGTCGCGACGCGGGTGCGGCTGACGAGACGTCCCCGATGGATGACGACGCGGTCGGCAGTGGCGAAGGCGACGGCTTCGCCGAGGGAGTCCGCCTGGATCGCCACCAGTTCCGCCCGCGCGCCGGCGACCGGTCCCGCGAACGGCAGCCCCATCACGTCTCGTGCGCCGACGGTGACGGCATCCAGGGCGTCCTCCGGGGCGAGGTGCCCGGCGCTGACGAGCAGCGAGGCGGTCTCGAGGTGGTCGCAGCGGCCCACCGGGTTGAAGGGGTCGCGCACGTTGTCGGCTCCGGCCGCGACGCGGACGCCGGCGGTCTTGAGCCGTCCGATCGGCGCGATCCCGCGGGGCACGGCGTGCTCGGCATCCCATCCCTGCAGGTACAGGTTGGTGATCGGCAGGGCGATGACGCCGATGTCGGCGGTGCGGACCTGCTCGGCGAGGGCGGTGAGGTCGGCCGCGGGCATCATGCTCAGCCGCACGCAGTGGCCCGCGGTCCGTGGCCGGTGCCAGCCGGTGACGGCTCGGGCGTAGGCGGCCAGGGTCTCGGCTCCCGCGAGGCTCTCGTCGGTGTGCAGGTCGAGGCCGACGTCGCGGCGCCGGGCGAGGGCGACGAGGCGTTCGAGGTCGGCGACCGGGTCGGCGGCGAGATGCGGCGCACCGCCCACCAGGTCGACGCCCGCGTCGAGCGCGGCCTCGAAGACCTCGTCGGCGACCGTGGGGCCGCCGAGGGCCACGAGCTCGAGGTCCATGACTCCCGCGAGCTCCGCCCGCAACCGGACCAGGGCGCGGACACCGGTGAGGGCGTCCTCTCCGCGCAGGAGGTCGACGTGGGTGCGGACGGAGGTGATCCCGGATGCCAGCATCCGCAGCGCCGTAAAACGGGCCCGGCGCAGCGTGTCGTCCTCGTCCAGGGTCAGGGCGAAGGCGTGCCAGCTCTCGATGGCGCGCTCGAGGTCGCCGAACGGGGGCCGGATGGCATCCCACGACTGCGACTTGTCGAGGTGGGCGTGCGGCTCGGCGCCGGCGGCGGTGACGAGGTAGCCGGGGAGGTCGAGCACGACGCCGTCGGTCTCGGGCAGCGGGGTGCCGGCCGGGACCACCGCGAGCACCGTGTCGCCGTCGAGCGCGATGTCGACGATGTCGCCGGAGGCGAGTCGCACACCCCGCAGAGCGGCGATCGAGACGGGTGGAACGGCGGACACGAAGACCTCCGGAGAGTCGGGAAGGCAGGAGTCGAGACGAGCGCCACGGCGATGGGGCGAGCCGCTCGGGGCGGCTGCGTCAGTGTTGGTGTGAGCAACATCCGGCGGTGATCCGATGCTAGGAAGCGTGCGTTTCCGCCGTATTTCTCCCGCGTGACCCTCATGACAAACATGTCGGACAGGCTGCGGTTCGGTGCGTGAACGCGGGATGCCGACAGCGTCCATGCGTTCGTCGCGGACGACGCGCGCCCCCCGCCTCTCGCGAGGGTGGTCGACGTCGGCTCAGCGCGCCCGAGCGAAGATCCCGCGCGCGTCGGCGTAAACCGCCTGCACACGGTCGACATGGCGACCGAAGTCGAGCGCCGCGGCGCTCGCGGCGGCCCCCCGGGCCAGGCCCTCCCGCAGCGCCGCATCGTGCGCGAGGCGACGCAGGGCGCGGGCCAGCGACCCCGGTGTGGCGTCCGTCGTCACGAGTCCGTTCTCGCCGTCTCGCACGAAAGCGCCGGCGGCCTGGGGGGTCGCGATCACCGGGCACCGCATGAGCAGGCTCTCGGCGATCACGAGCCCGAACGTCTCGGGCCAGAGCGAGGGGAACACCAGCGCCGTCGCGGAGGCGATCAGGTCGGCCTTCTGCTGGGCGTCGACCCATCCGACGTAGGTGATCCGCCCCGTCGCCGCCGCGCGTTCGATGGTCGGCCGCTCGGGGCCGTCGCCGGCGACGACCAGCTCTGCGTCGATGTCGGCCTGCTCCCACGCCCGCAGCAGCAGGTCGATGCCCTTGGTCGCCTGGAGCTTGCCGAGGAACACGAAGCGCGGACGGGTGCGTCCCTCGGTCTCGATGCGGGCGGGTGAGACGGCGGGTGCCGGCCACCCGTGCGGAACGACCCGCTGCTCGACACCCTCGGCGGGCATGCCCAGGGCATGGTGACGGGCCAGGGCGCGCTCGCTCGGGAACACCAGGATGCTGGCGCGTCGGGCCGCGAGCCAGTTGGCGCGAGCGCGCAGCCGCTGCACGCCGCCGAGACGCGCGGGCTCGTGTCCGTCGCGGATGGAGGTGGACGTCGTGTCGACGAGGCAGTAGTCGTGCGCGGTGTGCACCACCGCGCCGTGTCGAGCCCGGAGCACCTGAGCGCCCACGCCTTGGAAGCGGTGGACGTGCACCACTGCGTCGGACCGCGCCTCCTCCGGCATCCAGGTCGCCGGTCCGAGGGTGCCGAGCACGTCGAGCGCGTGGAACGCGATCTTGGCGGCGGTGCCCGCTCCGTGCTGGTCGGGGCGATAGGGGCGATAGGTCGCGCGCACGCGCACGGCCACGCCGGCTCGGCGCGCCCGCTCGACGGTGTCGGGGTCGGTCCACGCGGTGAGGATCTCGACCTCGTCACCTCGCCGGGCCTGCTCGGAGGCCAGGGCGAGCACGTACGACTCGGCCCCGCCCAGCGGTGCGACGAAGCTGCTCTGGACGTGCGTGATCCTCACCTCGGCTCCTTTCCCGGGCGGACACTACGCGTCGGTGGAAGCGTCGACGCCCCCGGTCTCGCGTGGCCGCGCGGCATCGTGAGCGCGCACCGTCCCCGTTCTCACCCGCTGGCGGAACTCGCCGCGACCGGCTGCTTCACCCGCCCTGTGCGGGAGCGCGGCCGGGGGAGTGCGCGAGCGATATCCGCAGAGTGGGCTCGAGCGCCGCGCCGTCGGCGCCGGGGAGGAAGCACGTGAGGATCGTCAGTGTCGCGCCGGTGGTGCCGTTCGACGGCATTCCGCACGCCGGAGGCCAGTACTACCTCCGCCACCTGCGGGCGCTCGCCGATGACGGACACGAGGTCACCGTCGTCGCCCCCGACTCCGACGATAATCGCGCGGCCCGCGCGCGATCCACGGTGACCGCGACCATCGTCCTCGTGCCTCTCCCCGCCCCCCGACGCGGCCTGCGGCGCCTTACCGTTCTCGACGAACGGCAGCAGCGGCGGTTCTTCCCCGTCCGCCCGGTGAGGCGCGTGCGCCGCGCCTTCGCCCAGTCGGCCGAGGTGCGCGCGCTCTTCGCCGCGGCCGATGCCGTGGAGTTCCAGTGGACGCAGATGGGGTGGTTCGCCCGCTGGGTGGGGGCTCCGGCCCGACGCCTCGTCTTCGCGCACGATGTCATGCTGCAGAGCGCGGAACGCTTCCTCGCCGCGGCCGGATCCCGGTGGTCTCCCCGGGGCCTCGTCGCCCGCGTGCGACTCGCCACCGTGCGCCGTGACGAGCGGCGGGTGTACACCGACGTCGACACGGTTCTCGTCTTCAGCGCGAAGGATGCCGCGGTGGTGCACCGCGCGGCGCGTTCCGCGGCCCCGGTCCGCGTCGTGCGGCCGCCCCTTGCCGAGCCGGCCGTGCCGGGTGCCGCCTCCGGTGCCGCGTCGGCCGTCGCGACGGCCACGGGTGGGGGAACGGTGCTGTTCGTGGGGGCGTTCGACCGCTCCGTCAACGCCGACGCCGCCCTGTGGACCCTGCGCGAGATCGCTCCCCGCGTCCACCGGCGGCACCCGGGTGCGCGGTTCGTCTTCGCGGGCGCGAACCCCACCGACGAGATGCGGCGGGAGGCGGAGCTCGTGCCCGACACCGTCACGGTGACCGGTCGCGTCGACTCCCTCGAGGAGTACTACGCCGACGCCGCCCTGGTCCTCATCCCGCTGCGATCGGGTGCCGGCGTGAAGTTCAAGACGGTGGATGCCATGGTGCGCGGCATCCCCGTCGTGTCGACCTCGATCGGCGTCGAGGGCATCGTCGACGACGTCCTCGCGGCCTTCGCCGTCGCCGACGACGCCGCGGGTCTGGCGGACGGCGTCTGCGCTGCGCTCGACGATCCTGCCGGCGCGCGCCGCCAGGCTCGCGCGGTGCAGCCCGCGGCGGCTGCCGAGTTCTCGGTGGAGCGCTTCCGGCGCACGCTGGCCGATGTCTACGCCCCCGCCTCCGACGAAAGCTGAGCTCGTGACCTCTTCTTCTCCTCTCCCCCGCGTGGTCGGGGCCACCGTCACCTACGGCGCGCGATCGGCGTCATGTCTGGCGACCGTCGACGCGTTCCTCGCCACGGGGGTGAGGGAGGTCGTCGTGGTCGACAACGGCTCGACCCCGTCGTCCCGGCAGGCGCTTGTGGAGTATGCGCGCGAGCACGCGCCGCGGGTGCACCTGCACCACCTGGAACGCAACGAGGGATCGGCGCTCGCGTTCGGGATCGCCCTCGCCCGGGCCGTCGAGGCGGGGGCCGACCATGTGTGGGTGCTCGATGACGACAACCTTCCCGCCGGCGACGCGCTGGCGGCGCTCCTGCGCGAGGAGCGGGCTCTTCGCGCGGCGGGACACGGGCTGTGCGCGGTCGCCCCGACCCGGGCCCCGGGAGCCGCGCCCGCCGAGGTCGCCGAGGCGATCCGGGTGGAGCAGGCGCGGGAGCAGCCGCGCGAAGACCGGTCGTTCGCCGGCGTCGAGCTGACCCTCTTCGCCCGCCGCGCGGGGGAGCGCCTGGGGCTGCGGCGTCCGGCGGCGGCTGCGAGCGGGGCGGATCTGGCCTACGCCCCGTATGGGGGGCTCCTCCTGGGGGCGGACGTCATCCGGCGCATCGGCTTCCCCGACACCGCTCTCGTGCTCTACGGCGACGACCTGGAGTACACCTCGCGCATCGTCGCGGCGGGCGGGCTCATCCGTCTGTCTCGCGACGCCGTCGTGGTCGATCCGCGCGGCGAGCGATGGATGCCGCCCGGGTTCGAGGTCCTGGCGATGTTCCGGTCCACGAACGACGCCCTGCTGTACTACTCGGTCCGCAATCGCATTCACCGTGAGCTGCGCACCGGTCGTCGGCGCAGTCCCGCCCGCTCGGTGAATGCCGCCCTGTTCTGGGCCCTGTGCCTCGGCTGTACGGTGCTGACGGGGCGTCCCGGGAAGCTGCGCGTGCTCCGTCGGGCGGCTGCCGATGCGCGGGCCGGCCGTTTGGGTCGCCGCGTCGAGTTCTGAGCCGCCGTGCGCGAGGGGTCCTGCGACCAGCGGGTGATCGTGAGGGTGAAGCCCTAGAGCTCGAGGGTGATCCGATCGCACGCGGCTCGCGAGACGCACGGCATCATCGTGCGGTTGGCCTCCTGCTCTTCCGGAGACAGCACGGAGTCGCGGTGCTCGACGTCGCCGTAGACGACCGCGACCTCGCAGGTGCCGCACGTGCCCACGCGGCAGCTCGAGGGCACGACGATGCCGTTCTCCTCGACCACGTCGAGGATCGACCGCTCCGGCGGAACGGTCACGGTCAGGCCCGACATCATGAGGTCGACCTCGAAGGGCTCCGTCCACACGGGCGGACCGAGCACCTTCGCCTCGAAGCGTTCGACGTGCAGGCTCCCGCGCGGCCAGACCGCCATCGTGGCGTCGAGGGCCTCGAGCAGACGCGCGGGTCCGCACGCGTACACGACCGTGCGGGCGACGGGCGTGCCCAGGCGTCGGGGGATGTCGAGTCGGCGCCCCTCGTCTGCGGCGAACACCTCGACGCGGTCGCCGTGGCGCTGCTCGAGCTCATCGACGAAGGCCATCGTCGAACGGGACCGTCCGACGTAGAGCAGGGTCCAGGCGGCCCCCGCCGCCTCCGCGGCCTCGATCATGGGCACGATCGGCGTGATCCCGATGCCGCCGGCGACGAACACGTACGAGCGCCCCGCGGTCGGGGCGAAGAGGAAGTGGTTCGCGGGGCCCCGGACCCGCAGCGTGGCCCCGACGTGCGCGTTCTCGTGCAACCACACCGAGCCCTCGCGCTCGCGGAGCACCCCGATGCGCCACGTGCCGCGCGCGCTCGGCGAGCCGCACAGCGAGTATTGCCGCTCGAGTCCGTCGGGCAGCACCACGTCGATGTGCGCCCCCGGTGACCAGTGCGGCAGCGTCCCCGTCGCGCGCTCGAGGTCCAGCACGACGATCCCGTCGGCGGCATCCCGTCGCTCCCGCACCACGGCATCGAAGCTCACCCCTGCGCTCACGCGTTCTCCTCCTCGGTCAGACGTCGGTCGGATCGTCGGCGCCGTCGCCGTGGACGACCTCCTTGACGATCAGCAGGCGATAGGGCGTGCCGTCGGGCGAGTGCCAGCGGTGCGGCGTGCCCGAGCGGCAGTACACCGAGTCGCCGACGTGCAGCGTGCGCTCGCCGAAGGCGCCGAACGAGATCACGATCGAGCCCTCGAGCACCGTGAGGAACTCGTCCTCGTCGTGCACGTAGTGATCGCCCGGCTGCGGGTTGGACCCCGTGAACTCCAGCGGCTCGAAGCGGCGCGGGCCCTCCGCGAGCAGGCGCGCGGTGCCCTCCGCGTACGGACCGGTCACGCCCTCTCCGGCCGCGACGAACGACGGCTGCGCATCGGCGTCGGCACGCGGGGGCTCGGAGCCCGCGATCAGCTCGACCCGGCTCGTACCCAGGGCCCGTGCGAGCCGCTCGAGACTCGCCATGCTCGGCCGGGCGAGCCCGCGCTCCAGCTGGCTGAGGAACGGATGCGACAGCTCGGCCGCCTCGGCGAGCTGGGTGAGCGTGAGCCCGCGCGCCTTCCGCAGGCTGCGCAGGTGCGAGCCGAGGCGCTCGTCGCTCGTGGGGGTGTGCGCGTCGGGGGTCGGAAGCGCGGAGAGGGGGACCGCCGGTGGAGCCATGGACGTCATCGTGCCACCCTCTCGAAGAGGCGGGCGACGATCTCGCCCTCGTCGGCCGTCGCGAGGCGGCCCTCGTCGACCACGATCCGCCCGCCCACGACGACCGTGCGCGGGCGCCGGCCGGGCGAGGCCCAGAGCAGCCCCGCGACGGGATCCGCGACGCCCGCATCGGCCACGCCCGAGACGTCCCACAGGCACAGGTCGCCGGCCGAGCCCGGCGTCAGGCGTCCGAGTTCGGGGCGACCGAGACCGTCGGCGGAGCCCTCCGTGGCCATCGACAGCACCTCGGATGCCGGCAGCTGCGGTCCCACCAGCGCCGAGACCTGCATCGCCAGGCGCGCGTCCGCGAGGAGATGGCCCGCGTCGTTGCTGCCGCCGCCGCTGGTTCCCAGGCCCACCGCGATCCCCGCGTCGAGGAGACGCCGAACCGGGGCGACTCCCCAGCCCATCGGCACGTCGCAGCCGGGCGCATGGGTGGCAGTGGCCCCGGATGCCGCGAGGCGGGCGATCTCGTCGGGGGCGACGTCGCAGAGGTGGGCGAGCGTCACGTCGGGAGCGAGCCAGCCCCACTCATCGAGCAGATCGAGGGGTCGTCGTCCGTAGCGCTCGAGCGCGATCGCGACGTCGACCACCTCGTTGGCCTGCGTGCGTCGTCGGAGCCCGTGGCGTCGGGCCACCTCGCCCAGCAGCTCGAACGTCTCGCGGGGATCGCTGTGCACCCCGGCGGGCCCGACCGCGACCTGCAGCATCCCGTCGACCGAGACGCCGCCGGCGCCCTCGGGCACGAGCGTCGAGACGATCGCCTCGGCCGAGGCGGCGGCCTCCTGCGGGTCGTCGCGCGCGGCTCCTCGCACGAACGCGAGGCGTGCACCGAGCCCCGCGGAGGCGTCGGCCGCGGCCCGCGCCATCCCGACGGTGTCGGCACCGCTCGGCCAGGTCAGATGGTGATCGGCGACCGTCGTCACCCCGCTCAGCAGCGCTTCGGCGAGGCCGGCACGCGCGGCGAGCAGCGTCAGGTCGGGGTCGACGCCCGCTTCGCCGTATGCCGATGCCATCGCCGGAAGCCACTCGCGCATCGGGATGCCGCGGGTGCCGGGGAGCGTACGGAACGCGGTCTGCAGCAGGTGGTGGTGGGCGTTGACCAGGCCCGGCGTCACGACGCACCCGCTCGCGTCGACGACCCGCGCCCCGGTGAGGTCGACCGCGTCGACGACCCGCCCGTCGGCGATCGCGACGTCGCCCGTGCGCACGCGGCCCGCCGCCTCGACGACGGCCACGGCGCCGCGCACCACGAGCGCGCTCATGCGGTCCTCACGCCGCACGCGAGGCCGGCGTCGTCCGCGGCCGAGACCCGGGCGCGCGCTCCCGAGGAGGGGCCGTGTCCCGCGGCACCCGATCCGTGCAGCCTCGCCCCCGCGTTCTCGCGCAGGGGTCGTGCGCTCGCCGCGTTGCGGGATGCCACAATCTCGGCGATCACCGACAGGGCGGTCTCTTCGGCAGAGGCGCCTCCGAGGTCGAGGCCGAGAGGGGAGTGGAGCCTCGAGAGCTCGGCATCCGTCACCCCCGCGTTCCGCAGCAGTTGCGCGCGGCGCGCGACGGTCGCCCGCGCGCCCATCGCGCCGACGAAGCCCACCGGCATCCGCAGTGCCGTGCGCAGGGCGGGGATGTCGAGGCGCTCGTCGTGCGTCAGGACGCACACAGCGGTGCGCTCGTCGGCGTCGCCGACGGTCGCGAGGTACTCGTGCGGAGCGGCGACGACGACCTCGGCGGCGTCGGGGAAGCGCTCGCGCGTGGCCAGGAGCGCCCAGTCGTCGCACACCGTGACCCGGAATCCGGCGGCCGCGCCGAGCCGGCACAGCGCCGCGGCGTGCTCGCCGGCGCCGAGGACGATCAGGCGCGGGGCCGCGGGCCGCTCGAGCACGACCGGTCCTCCGTCGAGGTCGAGGCGCACGGTCGCCTTCCGTCCGGCGCGGGCTGCTTCGAGCGCCGGGCGGACACTGTCGTCGAGCGGGTAGGCCACGACGTCGACCGCACCCCCGCACGCGAGGCCCGCCACGATCGGGGTGACGGTGCCGTCGTCGGCGAACCCGAAGCGCGCGCGACGCACGTGTCCGGTGCGCAGGGCGTCGAGACCGAGCATCACGGCGTCGTTCTCGACACAGCCTCCGGAGATCGATCCGATGACGCGCGCGTCGCGCGTGACGACGAGGGTCGCGCCCACGCCGCGCGGGGCGCTGCGCACCACGGCGGTCACCGTGACGGCCGCGAGCGGCACCCCGGCATCCATCAGAGGCACCAGGTCGGCGGCCAGATCGAGCATGGGACGACGGTAATCGGGGCGTGTTTCGCGCACGCTACGCTGTCGTGACCATGCCCGCCGCGCCTCCCGTCGCCGTCTCGGGGCTCGTGCTGGCCGCGGGCGCGGGTCGTCGTTTCGGCGGTCCCAAGGCTCTCGCGCGCACCCCCGCGGGAACGCCGTGGATCGCCCTCGCCGTCCGCGCGCTGACGGAGGGCGGATGCCGCGACGTCACGGTCGCGCTGGGAGCCGGGGCTGAGGAGGCCGTCGCTCTCGTTCCTCCTGTCGCGACGATCGTGACCGTGGCCGACTGGGAGTCGGGGATGGCGGCCTCCCTGCGGGCCGGCCTCGGCGCGCTGGGATCCGGGGCGGGGATCGCCGCTGTCGTCGTCCCCGTCGACACCCCGGGGATGCCGCCCGCGGCGGTGGCGCGCATGCTCCGGCACGCGGATCGGGACGCGCTCGCGCAAGCGGCGTACGCCGGGGCCCCGGGTCACCCCGTGCTGCTCGGCCGATCGCATTGGGCCGCCGTCGCGGACGCCGCCCGGGGCGACGTGGGTGCGCGGCCGTACCTCGTCGCGCAGGGCGCGTCGCTCATCGAGTGCGGCGATCTGTGGTCGGGCGCCGACCGCGACACCCGCTGAGGACTGTCTCGGCCGCGTCTTTCCGGGGATCCGGCACGTTCGGTCACGGTCTGATCACGGCGTGGGCAATTTTGACGTGCCTATAGACAAAACCCCCCGCGGTGGATATTTTTTCGGAGCCGTCATAATTCGACGGACCAGAGTGCCGGGACGATGACGTACCCGATCCGACGCCGGGGAGGGCGCGGGTACGGACCACACGGTCCCTGCTGTTCAGAGAGGAACGCAGATCACATGCTGAAGAAAATCCTGACCGGTGCGGCCATCGCCGCACTCGCGGTGGGCCTCGGAGCCTGCAGCTCGACGCGCCCCGCCGAGGGCGGCGGAGACGCCGCCGGCGCGAGCGGCGACTGCAACGTCGGCATCGCGATGCCGACCCGCAGCCTCGAGCGCTGGATCAACGACGGCGAGCAGCTGCAGAAGAAGCTGCAGGATGCCGGGTGCACGGTCGACCTGCAGTACGCCGACAACAAGACCGACCAGCAGATCAGCCAGATCCAGAACCAGATCTCGGGTGGCGCGAAGATCCTCGTCATCGCCGCCATCGACGGTTCGACGCTCGGCCCGGTCCTCGAAGAGGCCAAGTCGCAGAACGCCACCGTCATCGCCTACGACCGCCTGATCAACGGCAGCGAGAACGTCGACTACTACGCCACCTTCGACAACTACAAGGTCGGCACCCTGCAGGGCCAGTACATCGAGGAGCAGCTGGGCCTGAAGGACGGCAAGGGTCCCTTCAACCTCGAGCCCTTCGCCGGCAGCCCCGACGACAACAACGCCAAGTTCTTCTTCGCCGGTGCCTGGGACGTGCTCCAGCCCTACGTCGAGAAGGGCCAGCTGGTGGTCCCCAGCGGCAAGTCGCCCGCCAACGACGACGCATGGGCGTCGATCGGCATCCAGGGCTGGGCGTCCGACAAGGCGCAGGCCGAGATGGACAACCGTCTTTCGTCGTTCTACGGCGACGGCAAGAAGGTCAACGTCGTGCTCTCGCCCAACGACAGCCTCGCCATCGGCATCGAGGCGTCGCTGAAGTCGGCCGGCTACACCGCCGGCGCCGAGTACCCGATCATCACGGGTCAGGATGCCGACAAGGCCAACGTCAAGGCGATCCTCGACGGCACGCAGTCGATGACGGTCTGGAAGGACACCCGTGCCCTCGGCGATCGCGTCTTCACGATGATCCAGGAGATCAAGGACGGCAAGGAGGTCGAGGTCAACGACACCAAGACCTACGACAACGGCAAGAAGGTCGTCCCGTCCTACCTGCTGACCCCCGAGGTCGTCGTCAAGGACGACGTGCAGTCCAAGCTCATCGACTCGGGCTTCCTGAAGGCCTCCGACGTCGGGCTCTGATCCCCATCGGCCGGGGCGGGCTCGCCCGCCCCGGCCCTCTCGCGGCGGGGCGGGTTCGCCCGCCCCGTCGCTCGATCCTCGCCATCGCGGCGAGGGAGCTGACGGAGGAAACACACCATGACCGAACCGATCCTGCGCATGGCGGGGATCTCGAAGTCGTTCAACGGCGTGCCGGCCCTGGCCGACGTGTCGATCGACGTGTACCGCGGTGAGGTCCACGCGATCTGCGGCGAGAACGGCGCCGGCAAGTCGACCCTGATGAAGGTGCTCAGCGGCGTCTACCCGGCGGGCTCCTTCGAGGGCACCATCACCCTCGAAGGCGAGCGGATGGAGTTCCGCTCGATCAACGACAGCGAGGCCGCCGGCATCGTCATCATCCACCAGGAGCTGGCGCTGAGCCCCTACCTCTCGATCGCCGAGAACATCTTCCTCGGCAACGAGAAGTCCAAGCGCGGCGTCATCGATTGGAACGCCACCAACACCGCCGCCGCCGACCTGCTCAAGCGCGTGGGGCTCCGCGAGAACCCGGCCACCAAGATCTACGAGCTCGGCGTCGGCAAGCAGCAGCTGGTGGAGATCGCGAAGGCACTGGCCAAGGAGGTCAAGCTCCTCATCCTCGACGAGCCGACCGCCGCCCTCAACGACGACGACTCGGCGCACCTGCTCGACCTCATCGACCAGCTGCGCACGCAGGGCATCACGTGCATCATCATCAGCCACAAGCTCAAAGAGGTGCTGCGCATCGCGGATCGCATCACGATCATCCGCGACGGCCGCACCATCGAGACGATGCACCGCTCCGACCCCGACACCGACGAGGGGCGCATCATCCGCGCCATGGTCGGCCGCGACCTCAACAGCCTGTTCCCGCCGCGCGAACCCGACATCGGCGAAGAGCTGTTCCGCGTCGAGAACTGGACCGTGCACCACCCCGTCGACACCGAGCGCGTCGTCATCCAGGACGCGTCGTTCATGGTGCGCGCGGGCGAGATCGTCGGCTTCGCCGGTCTCATGGGCGCCGGTCGCACCGAACTCGCGATGAGCATCTTCGGTCGCATGTACGGCACCGGCATCTCGGGCGAGGTCTACAAGAACGGTCAGCAGATCGACGTGCGCACCGTCGACGCGGCGATCAAGCACGGCATCGCCTACGCGACCGAGGACCGCAAGAAATACGGTCTCAACCTCATCGGCGACATCCAGGTCAACGTGTCGGCATCCGCTCTGGCCCGCCTCGCCCGCCTGGGCGTGGTCGACCGCTATCGCGAGTACAAGGTCGCCGACTCCTACCGCTACAAGATGAACATCAAGGCGCCCAGCGTCGCCGCGATCACCGGGCGCCTCTCCGGCGGGAACCAGCAGAAGGTGGTCCTGTCGAAGTGGATGTTCACCGGACCCGACGTGCTGATCCTCGACGAGCCCACCCGCGGCATCGACGTCGGGGCCAAGTACGAGATCTACGGGATCATCAACGAGCTCGCGGCCCAGGGCAAGGCCGTCATCGTCATCTCGTCGGAGCTGCCCGAGGTCATCGGCCTCTCCGACCGCATCTACACCATCTCCGAGGGACGCATCACGGCCGAGGTCAGCCGCGACGACGCGACGCAGGAGACCCTCATGCGGCACATGACCGCCGGAAGGAACTGACAGCAATGGCCACCGCATCCACCCAGACGGTCGAGGCGCCGACGCAACCGGGTCCGCGCCGCCGCGGCATCCTGTCGCGCATCAACTTCCGTCAGTTCGGCATCCTCGCCGCTCTCGTCATCATCATCGTGTTGTTCCAGGTGCTCACGGGCGGGCGCCTGCTCATGCCGGGCAACGTCAACAACCTCATCCAGCAGAACGCCTATGTGCTGATCCTCGCGATCGGCATGGTGATGGTGATCATCGCCGGCCACATCGACCTGTCGGTCGGTTCGGTCGTCGCGATGGTCGGCGCCATCGCCGCGATCGCGATGAATCAATGGGGTCTGCCCTGGTTCGTCGCCGTACTGCTCTCGCTCGTCGTCGGTGCCGTGGTCGGTGCGTGGCAGGGCTTCTGGGTCGCTTTCGTCGGCATCCCGGCGTTCATCGTCACCCTGGCCGGCATGCTGCTCTTCCGCGGCCTCACGCTCGTGCTCCTCACCGGTGGCACGATCAGCGGCCTCCCCGACGGCTTCACCGCGATCGGCGCCGGCTGGCTGCCGCCGTTCCTGGGCTACCTCGGCAACTGGGACTCCCTGACCCTCGTGCTGGGCGCGATCGCGTGCGTGCTGCTGATCGTCCAGCAGCTGCGTACCCGGGCCACACTGCGCCGCCTCGAACTGCCCCGCGAGCTCGCGTGGTCGTTCTGGCTCAAGAACGCCATCGCGGTTGTCGCGATCATGGCGGTCGCCTTCACGATCGCCGCCTACAACGGCACCCCGATCGTGCTGATCATCCTCGCCGTGCTCGTGCTGGCGTACACGTTCGTGCTCAACCGCACCACGTTCGGTCGCCACATCTACGCGATGGGCGGCAATCTCTTCGCCGCCGTGATGAGCGGCGTGAAGACGAAGTGGGTCAACTTCTTCATCTTCGTGAACATGGGCGTGCTCGCGGGCCTCGCCGCGGTGGTCAGCACCGCTCGCGCCGGTGGCGCCGTGGCATCCGCCGGTCAGAACTACGAACTGGATGCCATCGCCGCGGTGTTCATCGGCGGCGCCGCCGTGCAGGGCGGCATCGGAACGGTCGTGGGCGCGGTCGTCGGTGGCCTCGTCATGGGCGTGCTGAACATGGGCCTGTCGATCCTGAGCGTGGACGCCGCCTGGCAGATGGCCATCAAGGGCATCGTGCTGCTCCTGGCGGTCGCCTTCGACATCTTCAACAAGCGCCGCAACGGCGGTGTCTGACCGGATGGGGAGCGCGGCCCCGGGGCCCGCTCCCCATCCGCGTCGCCGCCTCACCCGCCGCGTCATCCGCTGCGTTTCTCGTCCGTGTGACTCCGATGGGATGATGGGGGAGGTGCTCCCCTCATGACCCCTGCCGTGTTCGAGCCCGCGACCCCGCTCGCGCCCCCGGCCGGTCGTACGACGAACGACCTGATCCGGCAGCAGAACCTCGCGTCGGTGCTCGCGCTGCTGCACTCTCGGGGAGCGCTCTCACGCGCGCAGCTGGGGGCGATGACGGGGCTGAACCGCTCCACCGTCACCGGGCTCATCATGGAGCTCACCGAGCTCGGCCTCGTGCGCGAGGCGCCGAGCGGGGAGCGCACCGGCAAGGTCGGGCGCCCGACCCTCGACCTCGAGCCGGAGGACCACGTCGCCGCCCTCAGCGTGCGGGCCGAACCCCACGCGGTCACCGTCGCGCTCGTCGGTCTCGGGGGAGTGGTCCACGCCCGACTCCGACACGACACGGCCTCGGCGCCCTCGCCCCGCCGCTTCGTGCAGATCGTCGCGTCGTCGGTCGAGGCGATGCGCGCCGACATCGACCGGCACTACCGCGTGGTGGGGGCGGGTCTCGCCGTGCCCGGGCTCGTCAACGCCAACGGCTCCGTGCTCGTCTCGCCCACTCTCGGCTGGCGGCGCGATCCGGTGTCCGCCCGGCTGAGCGACGAGCTCGGGATGCCGGTGACCGCGGGCAACGACGCCAGCATCGGCGCCCTGGCCGAGTCGCGTTTCGGGGTCGGGGTGGGCGTCGGCAACCTGCTCTACCTCGGTGGCGCCATGCACAGCATCGGCGGCGGCCTCATCATCGACGGCACCCTGCTGCGCGGCACCTCCGGCTATGCCGGGGAGCTCGGGCACACCGTCGTCGACCCGCGGGGTCGCGCGTGCGTGTGCGGACGTCGAGGGTGCCTCGAGGCCGAGGTCAGTCTCGACATCCTCGAACCGCTGCTGGGCCGTCGCAAGCTCGACGAAGACGAACTCGACGTGGAGCTCGGCGTCGCCCGCAACCCGCGCGTGATGACCGAGGTCACGCGTCAGGTCGAGATGCTCTCGCTCGCCCTGACCAACTTCGTCAACGCCTTCGCCCCCGAGACCGTGGTGCTCTCCGGGTACCTCGGGGCGCTGCTCTCGGTGAGCCGTGAGCGTCTCGCCGATGCCGTCCGCGTGCATCCCCTCGGCGCCGAGGGGCGCACCATCCGGCTCGAGCGTGCGCACCTGCGGTCGCGGCTCATGCTCATCGGCCCGGCGG
>NZ_JBFBHF010000006.1:0-3591 GCF_040701795.1 Microbacterium sp. NPDC089190
TGAGATCTGCTTCGTTTGAGGTGGTCTTGTTGTGTGTGGATGGTGTGAAGGTAGTGAACTGCCTCACGGGTAGGTCTAGGTGACTGTTTCTGTGGGTGCGTCCGTTCCTTGAGAACTCAACAGCGTGCACTTGTCAAATGCCAATTTATTCCTCGTTGATCTTCGGATTGCGAGAAATTCCTTTGGATCAAAGACCAGCCTCTTCGGGGGTTGGCATATGGATACGTCAGTAATGATGTTTCTCTTTGGTCAGTTTCAAACTCGCTGCAGCATCGTTTTCCCGGTGTTGTGTGCATTTCTTTTTTACGGAGAGTTTGATCCTGGCTCAGGATGAACGCTGGCGGCGTGCTTAACACATGCAAGTCGAACGGTGAAGCCAAGCTTGCTTGGTGGATCAGTGGCGAACGGGTGAGTAACACGTGAGCAACCTGCCCTGGACTCTGGGATAAGCGCTGGAAACGGCGTCTAATACTGGATATGAGCCTCTTCCGCATGGTGGGGGTTGGAAAGATTTTTTGGTCTGGGATGGGCTCGCGGCCTATCAGCTTGTTGGTGAGGTAATGGCTCACCAAGGCGTCGACGGGTAGCCGGCCTGAGAGGGTGACCGGCCACACTGGGACTGAGACACGGCCCAGACTCCTACGGGAGGCAGCAGTGGGGAATATTGCACAATGGGCGAAAGCCTGATGCAGCAACGCCGCGTGAGGGATGACGGCCTTCGGGTTGTAAACCTCTTTTAGCAGGGAAGAAGCGAAAGTGACGGTACCTGCAGAAAAAGCGCCGGCTAACTACGTGCCAGCAGCCGCGGTAATACGTAGGGCGCAAGCGTTATCCGGAATTATTGGGCGTAAAGAGCTCGTAGGCGGTTTGTCGCGTCTGCTGTGAAATCCCGAGGCTCAACCTCGGGCCTGCAGTGGGTACGGGCAGACTAGAGTGCGGTAGGGGAGATTGGAATTCCTGGTGTAGCGGTGGAATGCGCAGATATCAGGAGGAACACCGATGGCGAAGGCAGATCTCTGGGCCGTAACTGACGCTGAGGAGCGAAAGGGTGGGGAGCAAACAGGCTTAGATACCCTGGTAGTCCACCCCGTAAACGTTGGGAACTAGTTGTGGGGACCATTCCACGGTTTCCGTGACGCAGCTAACGCATTAAGTTCCCCGCCTGGGGAGTACGGCCGCAAGGCTAAAACTCAAAGGAATTGACGGGGACCCGCACAAGCGGCGGAGCATGCGGATTAATTCGATGCAACGCGAAGAACCTTACCAAGGCTTGACATACACCAGAACGGGCCAGAAATGGTCAACTCTTTGGACACTGGTGAACAGGTGGTGCATGGTTGTCGTCAGCTCGTGTCGTGAGATGTTGGGTTAAGTCCCGCAACGAGCGCAACCCTCGTTCTATGTTGCCAGCACGTAATGGTGGGAACTCATGGGATACTGCCGGGGTCAACTCGGAGGAAGGTGGGGATGACGTCAAATCATCATGCCCCTTATGTCTTGGGCTTCACGCATGCTACAATGGCCGGTACAAAGGGCTGCAATACCGTGAGGTGGAGCGAATCCCAAAAAGCCGGTCCCAGTTCGGATTGAGGTCTGCAACTCGACCTCATGAAGTCGGAGTCGCTAGTAATCGCAGATCAGCAACGCTGCGGTGAATACGTTCCCGGGTCTTGTACACACCGCCCGTCAAGTCATGAAAGTCGGTAACACCTGAAGCCGGTGGCCCAACCCTTGTGGAGGGAGCCGTCGAAGGTGGGATCGGTAATTAGGACTAAGTCGTAACAAGGTAGCCGTACCGGAAGGTGCGGCTGGATCACCTCCTTTCTAAGGAGCATCTGGCACTGATGGCCTTCGGGTTGTGAGTGTCCAGGCGCCGGATCAGACCGTTCGTGTCTGCCGGTTAGCTCATGGGTGGAACATTTGACTTGGTGTCGGGGACGAGGTTCTCGGGTTTAGTACGTGGCTTGCCATTGGAATGATCTGGTTCGGAGTTGTCGACACATGCACGCTGTTGGGTCCTGAGGGGCCGGGCGCTGATCGCGCTGGTTGTTGAACCGGTGGTGGTTGGTGGCTGTTCCTCGAGGGCCTTTTCTTGATGTCGCGGTTGTGATGTCGGGGAGGGGTACCGCCCGTACTTTGAGAACTACACAGTGGACGCGAGCATCTTCGACATGAGCCTTCGGGTTTGTGTCGTGAAGATGATCTTAAAGATCATTAGTCAATTTTTTGACGATTCAACTCATGTGATTTCAAGTCTTTAAGAGCAAACGGTGGATGCCTTGGCATCTGGAGCCGAAGAAGGACGTAGCAATCTGCGATAAGCCTCGGGGAACTGATAAGCGAGTTTTGATCCGAGGGTGTCCGAATGGGGAAACCCCGCCAGGGCGCGTGCGTACCTGGTGACTCCCGCCTGAATATATAGGGCGGGTAGAGGGAACGTGGGGAAGTGAAACATCTCAGTACCCACAGGAAGAGAAAGCAACAGCGATTCCGTGAGTAGTGGCGAGCGAAATCGGAAGAGGCTAAACCTAGCGTGTGTGATAGCCGGCAGGCGTTGCATGTTGGGGGTTGTGGGACTTTTCGGATTGTTCTGCCGAGCAGTCGACGTGACAAGAGGGTATAGACGAACGGTTTTGAATGGCCGGTCATAGAGGGTGCGAACCCCGTAGTCGAAATGCCTGTTCTTGGCGTGAAGAGTATCCCAAGTAGCACGGGGCCCGAGAAATCCCGTGTGAATCTGTCAGGACCACCTGATAAGCCTAAATACTCCCAGATGACCGATAGCGGACAAGTACCGTGAGGGAAAGGTGAAAAGTACCCCGGGAGGGGAGTGAAATAGTACCTGAAACCGTTTGCTTACAAACCGTTGGAGCCTCCTTAGTAGGGGTGACAGCGTGCCTTTTGAAGAATGAGCCTGCGAGTTAGCGATACGTGGCGAGGTTAACCCGTGTGGGGTAGCCGTAGCGAAAGCGAGTCTGAATAGGGCGATTCAGTCGCGTGTCCTAGACCCGAAGCGAAGTGATCTATCCATGGCCAGGTTGAAGCGACGGTAAGACGTCGTGGAGGACCGAACCCACTTAGGTTGAAAACTGAGGGGATGAGCTGTGGATAGGGGTGAAAGGCCAATCAAACTTCGTGATAGCTGGTTCTCTCCGAAATGCATTTAGGTGCAGCGTTGCGTGTTTCTTGCCGGAGGTAGAGCTACTGGATGGCCGATGGGCCCTACAAGGTTACTGACGTCAGCCAAACTCCGAATGCCGGTAAGTGAGAGCGCAGCAGTGAGACTGTGGGGGATAAGCTTCATAGTCGAGAGGGAAACAACCCAGACCACCAACTAAGGTCCCTAAGCGCGTGCTAAGTGGGAAAGGATGTGGAGTTGCTTTGACAACCAGGAGGTTGGCTTAGAAGCAGCCACCCTTGAAAGAGTGCGTAATAGCTCACTGGTCAAGTGATTCCGCGCCGACAATGTAACGGGGCTCAAGCACGCCACCGAAGTTGTGGCATTGACATTTTTGGTAGGCCTTCGTGGTCCAGCCGTGTTGATGGGTAGGAGAGCGTCGTGTGGCGAGTGAAGCGGCGGGGTGACCCAGC
>NZ_JBFBHF010000006.1:3689-5723 GCF_040701795.1 Microbacterium sp. NPDC089190
CGGTGGACGCTACACGAGTGAGAATGCAGGCATGAGTAGCGAATGACGTGTGAGAAACACGTCCTCCGAAAGACCAAGGGTTCCAGGGTCAAGCTAATCTTCCCTGGGTAAGTCGGGACCTAAGGCGAGGCCGACAGGCGTAGTCGATGGACAACGGGTTGATATTCCCGTACCGGCGAAGAACCGCCCAAGCTAATCCAGTGGTGCTAAGAGTCCTAGCTCACGCTTTAGCCGATCCCTTCGGGGTGAGGCGGGTGTGTGTGAACGCTCGACCCCATGCTGGTGCGGCTAGCGTATTAACAGGTGTGACGCAGGAAGGTAGCCCAAGCCAGGCGATGGTAGTCCTGGTGCAAGTGCGTAGGCCGACTCTTAGGCAAATCCGGGAGTCATTGAGGCTGAGACACGATGCGGATAAAAAGTGGGTGATCCTATGCTGCCGAGAAAAGCATCGACGCGAGGTTCTAGCCGCCCGTACCCCAAACCGACTCAGGTGGTCAGGTAGAGAATACCAAGGAGATCGAGAGAATCGTGGTTAAGGAACTCGGCAAAATGCCCCCGTAACTTCGGGAGAAGGGGGGCCATCCACTTATTAGGACTTGCTCCGAAAGGGTGTGGTGGCCGCAGAGACTAGTGGGTAGCGACTGTTTACTAAAAACACAGGTCCGTGCCAAGTCGCAAGACGATGTATACGGACTGACGCCTGCCCGGTGCTGGAAGGTTAAGAGGACCGGTTAGCCGCAAGGCGAAGCTGAGAATTTAAGCCCCAGTAAACGGCGGTGGTAACTATAACCATCCTAAGGTAGCGAAATTCCTTGTCGGGTAAGTTCCGACCTGCACGAATGGCGTAACGACTTCCCAACTGTCTCAACCGCGAACTCGGCGAAATTGCATTACGAGTAAAGATGCTCGTTACGCGCAGCAGGACGGAAAGACCCCGTGACCTTTACTACAGCTTGGTATTGGTGTTCGGTGTGGCTTGTGTAGGATAGGTGGGAGACGGTGAAGCATTCACGCCAGTGAGTGTGGAGTCATTGTTGAAATACCACTCTGGTCACTCTGGATATCTAACTTAGGACCGTGATCCGGTTCAGGGACAGTGCCTGGTGGGTAGTTTAACTGGGGCGGTTGCCTCCCAAAATGTAACGGAGGCGCCCAAAGGTTCCCTCAACCTGGTTGGCAATCAGGTGGCGAGTGTAAGTGCACAAGGGAGCTTGACTGTGAGACTGACAGGTCGAGCAGGGACGAAAGTCGGGACTAGTGATCCGGCAGTGGCTTGTGGAAGCGCTGTCGCTCAACGGATAAAAGGTACCTCGGGGATAACAGGCTGATCTTGCCCAAGAGTCCATATCGACGGCATGGTTTGGCACCTCGATGTCGGCTCGTCGCATCCTGGGGCTGGAGTAGGTCCCAAGGGTTGGGCTGTTCGCCCATTAAAGCGGTACGCGAGCTGGGTTTAGAACGTCGTGAGACAGTTCGGTCCCTATCCGCTGCGCGCGTAGGAAGTTTGAGAGGATCTGACCCTAGTACGAGAGGACCGGGTTGGACGAACCTCTGGTGTGTCAGTTGTTCCGCCAGGAGCACCGCTGATTAGCTACGTTCGGGATGGATAACCGCTGAAAGCATCTAAGCGGGAAGCCGGCCTCAAGATGAGACTTCCATACCCCTTGTGGGTGAGAGGCTCCCAGCCAGACTACTGGGTTGATAGGCCGGATGTGGAAGCGCAGTAATGCGTGAAGCTGACCGGTACTAATAAGCCGATGACTTGATAACACACCGTTTTTGGTGCTTGCGTCCACTGAGTGGTTCTCGATGTACGGTCGAGAACAACACAACAATGAACAATCGTTGTTGGTTTTTGAAACATCAATAGTGTTTCGGCGGCCATAGCGAGAGGGAAACGCCCGGTCACATTCCGAACCCGGAAGCTAAGCCTCTCAGCGCCGATGGTACTGCAGGGGGGACCCTGTGGGAGAGTAGGACACCGCCGGACTTCCTTTAACGAAATGGCCACCCAACGCTGGGTGGCCATTTCGC